>NZ_AP025464.1:0-1200000 GCF_024347335.1 Vibrio celticus | reverse complement strand
CTCTTTTTGTCTTTCTGTTCTTCGATGAATGAACAATCACACTTAAGAATTTTTAAGGCACGTCATAATAATTGCTTACTGAAAATCGCATGAATTGGAAATAAAACTACAATATTCTGAGCGCCGTATTTAATGTTGTGGACTCAAACATGCTTTTATCTCTTCCGCCTCCAGTTATGCTGTCACTCGCCATCGTGCTTGAAGTTGTCGCGACTTCTTTATTGCCTAAAACGCAGCAATTTACTTCCCTTCCCGCTACCGCCGCGGTACTCGTCGGTTATGGCTTTGCTTTTTATCTGTTGTCTCTCACGGTTCAAACCATGTCTTTGGGTGTGGCGTATGCGATTTGGTGTGGGGCAGGGATTGTGTTAGTCGCGGCGTTGTCTTGGTTGGTCTACGGGCAAAAGCTAGACATATACGCGATCATTGGCATCGCTTTGATTTTGGCAGGTGTGGTGATTATCAACCTTTTTTCAACGTCGGTGAGTCATTAAGAGTCTATTTCCTGCTTTTGAAACAACAAACTAATTGGAATCTAGAGTAGTTAACCTTCAACTTAAGGTATTGAATATAAAATAGTAATTTCAATAAATGCATTTTGTGCATGTATTTTATGAAAACAGCTCACTTTACTCATAGATTGGTCGGTTTAGTATAGCCAGCAGAAACCAATGATTATAAATAATCATCGATATTGTCTGTTTATCAATAACTTAGGAGGTCATTATGACTATTCCGACAACCGATATGATGGAAGCTTGGGCGGGATTTCAAGCTGGCGAGTGGCAAACATCCGTTAATGCACGTGATTTTATTCAGCGAAACTACACCCCTTATGAAGGTGATGAATCTTTTCTTGCGGACGTGTCGGAGTCGACGACACAGCTATGGGAATCGGTGCTAGAGGGTATTAAAGAAGAAAGCCGCACTCATGCCCCTGTCGATTTTGATACTGATATCGTTTCCACTATCACCTCACACGATGCAGGTTACATTGCAAAAAACCTCGAAAAAATCGTGGGTCTACAAACCGATAAACCCCTAAAACGCGGCATCATCGCTAATGGTGGTATTCGAATGGTGAAAACGTCGTGCGAAGTGTACGGTCGTGAATTAGAGCCACAAATCGAAAAGATCTTCACTGAGTACCGCAAAACGCATAACCAAGTAGCGTTCGATCTTTATACCGATGAAATTAAAGCATGTCGCCGGTCTGGTATTATTACTGGTCTGCCAGATGCTTATGGTCGTGGACGTATTATTGGCGACTACCGTCGTCTTGCCTTGTACGGTATAGACTTCCTAAAATCAGACAAAAATGAGCAGTTCAAATCGACTCAGAAGATGCTTGAAACGGGTGGTGATTTAGATAAGACATTGCGTTTACGTGAAGAGCTTACTGATCAAATTCGTGCCCTTGATGAAATGCGAGAAATGGGTTTGAAGTACGGCATTGATATGTCTTCTCCTGCTCGTACTGCGCAAGAAGCAATCCAATTTACCTATTTTGGCTACTTAGCTGCGGTTAAGTCTCAAAATGGTGCTGCGATGTCGCTAGGCCGTACATCAACCTTCCTAGATGTTTACATCGAACGTGACCTTAAACTTGGTCTGATTGATGAAAAACAAGCGCAAGAGTTGATTGACCATTTCATCATGAAGCTTCGTATGGTTCGTTTCCTACGCACACCGGAATACGATTCATTGTTCTCTGGCGACCCAATTTGGGCAACGGAAGCAATGGCAGGTATGGGCGTTGATGGTCGTACTCTTGTTAGCAAAACGACTTTCCGCTACTTGCATACATTGCACACGATGGGCCCAGCACCAGAGCCGAATATGACGGTTCTATGGTCTGAACAACTGCCTATCGCGTTTAAACAATACGCGGCTAAAGTGTCTATCGAAACCTCATCACTTCAGTATGAGAACGATGATCTAATGCGTGCGGATTTTGATAACGACGATTACGCGATTGCGTGTTGTGTGAGCCCACAGGTGGTTGGCCAACATATGCAGTTCTTTGGTGCTCGTGCAAACCTTGCCAAAGCGCTGCTTTACACCATTAACGGTGGTGTTGATGAAAAATCTAACATGCAGGTTGGCCCTCAAGTTGCTCGTATCGAAGATGAAGTTCTCGATTTTGACCGTTTAATGCCTCGCTTTGATGACATGATGGATTGGCTTGCAACACAATACGTCACTGCGCTGAACGTGATCCATTACTCGCATGACCGCTACAGCTATGAAGCATCGTTAATGGCATTAATGGATCGCGATGTTCATCGAACAATGGCTTGTGGTATTGCAGGGCTGTCGGTTGTTGCTGACTCGTTAGCGGCTATCAAATACGCGAAGGTAACACCAGTACGTAACGAAGATGGCATAGCTGTCGACTTTGAGATTGAAGGCGAATATCCAAAATTCGGCAACAACGATTCACGTGTCGATGATATTGCTTGTGATTTGGTTGAACGTTTTATGAAGAAAATTCAGAAAATGAACACCTACCGTGAAGCGGTTCCTACGCAATCTATCCTTACGATTACTTCAAACGTTGTATATGGTAAAAAAACCGGTAACACACCAGATGGTCGCCGCGCAGGTATGCCATTTGGCCCAGGTGCAAACCCAATGCACGGTCGTGATGAGAAAGGTGCGGTGGCTTCACTGTCTTCGGTTGCCAAACTGCCATTCGAGTTCGCTAAAGATGGTATCTCTTACACCTTCTCAATCGTACCAAATGCACTAGGTAAAGATGACCTAAGCCAAAAAGTGAACCTAGCAGCACTAATGGATGGTTACTTCCACCATGAGGAAAGTGCAGGATCGATTCGTGTTGAGGGTGGGCAGCATCTTAACGTGAACGTGCTTAACCGTGACATGTTGTTGGATGCCGTTGAACATCCAGAAAAATACCCACAGTTAACCATCCGAGTGTCGGGTTACGCTGTGCGATTCAACTCGCTAACACGTGAGCAGCAACAGGATGTAATTAGCCGTACGTTTACAGCTAAGATCTAACCGTAAACTTCAAGTTATACGGTTCTAAAAAAGCGCGAGAATGACACCCGTCTCTCGCGCTTTTTTGTGCGTGGAGTATGGCGCTAATGATGTCTTTGGGCGCGCGTTGTGTTGGCTAGTTTAGGGGCAAACTCGACATGCAAAGGGTGATTGGAATTACTTTAATTGTGTCTGGTTTGGTGCTCACACAGTGAACTGATCTGCTCCAGTGATACTGGACACTCACGTAAGCGACTTTTTCCATACTTTTAATAATTCATGCTTTGCTATATTAACAAAAGACGCAACTCGGAATTGTCCAGAACCTTCATAAGCTGAATTTTCGCCCGTGGCATTTTCTAGTTCAAAAGCCTCTCTTTCCGACTTAGAACCGATCTCTATATGAGTTGTCGGGAGATTTTCTTTTACCCTCCCCACATCAAACGGATACATAGCTGATCTTCCTATCGACTTACAACGTAAGAGGTTCGTTAAAAGGGAGAAAACAATATGGCCACCGTCTATGTCAGCATCGGAAGTAACATTAACCGCGAACATCACGTCACAGAATCTCTCAAAGCATTGAATAGCCGCTTTGCACCTCTGCACATTTCTAATTTCTACGATTGTGAGCCAGTTGGTTTTGAAGGGGACAACTTCCTGAACCTAGTCGTAGGGTTTGAATGTGACCTTTCTATCGCTGAACTGGCCAAGGTTCTGCATCAAATAGAATTGGAGAATGATCGCAAGCGTGAAACTAAAGAATACGCGTCGCGCACGATGGATATCGATATCCTTCTTTATGGTAACGAAGTGGGCATTATTGATGGAGTCGAGTTGCCTCGAGGTGAAATCACCGAGTACGCTTTTGTGCTTCGACCGTTAGTTGATGTTGCCGCGCAAGAACGTCATCCCACTCTAGATATCTCTTTTCAGCACCTCTGGAACAACTTCGATCAGCTGAGTCAGAAAACCGAACTTATACCTTTCAAGGTCAGCTTCACTTAATCCCTACAACGGCTTTAAACAGCACGCTTGAGCTTTATTGATCTTTTCTTCTAACAGGCACGTAACTCACTCTACCTTCTAAGGATCGGAAACTGTTATGAATCACAATGCGATTATCACCATCACAAATCTCAGACTAAGAACCTTCATCGGCTTCAACGAAGAAGAAAAAACTAAGCAGCAAGACATCGTTATAAATGCGGAGATCCATTACCCCGCAAACAACCTTTGCCTCTCTGATGATGTGGAGAACGCACTTAACTACAAAAATATCTGCAAAAAAATTATTGGACATGTTGAATCTGGACGGTTTCTGCTTTTAGAAAAGTTAACCAGTGACGTACTCGGCATTTGTATCGATCATTCATGGGTCCGATACGCTCAAGTGAGAATTGACAAGCCTCATGCTCTACGTTTCGCCGATTCAGTCTCGCTCACCCTGAGCTATGAAGCAGAACTCGAAGATTAATTCATAAGGAGCGACTCATGCTAACCACAGAAGCTGCAAAAGTAAGAGAAGCTTTGCTCGAAAAGGGTTTAGAAACCCCGATGACATCGAGCGAAATGAACCCCGACCAGAAGTACAACCGCATCAAAGGACTTTTAGCGGAAGTTGTCAGTACGCTTGGGCTGGATTTAACCGATGATAGTCTTGCTGAAACACCTCATCGAATCGCAAAGATGTACGTTCACGAGATATTTTCAGGGCTCGACTACAATAACTTCCCCAAAATCAGTGTTATCGACAACAAAATGTCGGCTGATGAAATGGTCAAGGTATCAGACATCAATTTAACTTCTACGTGCGAACATCACTTCATTACCATCGATGGTTTAGCACAAGTGGCTTATATCCCTGAATCCAAGATTCTCGGGCTATCTAAAATAAACCGGATTGTTCGATTCTTCGCTCAGCGCCCGCAGGTTCAAGAACGCCTTACCCAGCAAATCCTAGTCGCGATACAGGCTCTGGTTGAAACAGAAAATGTGGCTGTGACGATTAAAGCAACCCACTACTGCGTTAAATCGAGAGGCGTTATGGACGCTAACTCTGAAACCACCACAACCGCGCTTGGTGGCAGTTTCAAAACTAACCCTCAAACTAGAGCTGAGTTTTTACGATGAGTGAAACAATTCTAATAACGGGAGTGGGGAAGCGTTTAGGATTCGCTCTGGCGCAGCAACTTTTATCTGACGGATACAAAATAGTTGGTACTTACCGAAGCGACTATCCACACCTGCAATTACTCCGCGACAGTGGAGCAGACTTGCAACAGGTAGACTTTTATCAACAAAGCAGCCTAGAGGGTTTTCTGCATTATGTTGGTCAAGAATATAAGGCGATCCGAGCCATCATCCATAATGCTTCCGACTGGCGACCGGAGAACAAAGGCAACCCCCGTGAAAACGCATTACAAATCATGAACCAGATGATGACAGTTCACGCTACCGTGCCTTATCTAGTCAATTTAACTCTCAAAGACCAATTAATGTCTGTCGATAAAACGTCGGACATCATCCACATCAGTGATTACGTTGCGGAAAAAGGCAGTAAAAAACACATCGCTTACGCGGCCAGTAAAGCTGCGCTCAACAACCTGACGCTGTCGTTCTCAGCGATGTTGGCTCCCAAGGTGAAAGTCAATACTGTCTCTCCAGCCATGATCAAATTCAATGAACATGACGATGAGGCGTACAAAACCAAAGCTCTGAAAAAAGCTCTGATTCCCGCCGAAGCAGGCTTTGAAGAAGTGATAGATGGTATTAAGTTTGTTCTGGCTAGTCATTATATGACAGGAAGGACTTTGCACCTTGATGGCGGCAGGCATTTGAAGTGAAGCCCATATGTTGCATACCTAAGTATGGGCTCGAACCTCCTTCTAGCATGTTTCACGCTAGTTACATGAGGATACTAAGGAAGCAATTGGCCAAACATTGATTTTAACTGCATTACCTGGGCGTCGTTTAGATTTTTGAACAACTTGCCAATTTCATCAAAAAATTCTGGGGCGGCGTTAGACATCAGATCAACACCATCTTGAGTTAGCGAGATTTTTACAGACCTCTTATCTACGGAATCATGTCTTCTGGCGACTAAACCCTTGGTATCCAATCGATCAATCCTGTTGGATAACGCGCCAGATGATGGTAACAACGTACGCTCTTTTAGTTCTTTTGCTGTCAATTCATAAGGGCTTTCTGAGCGAAAAAGTGTAGCAAGAACATCGAATTCAGAAACATTAACGCCATAACTTTTGCAGAAGTTATTTCTAGCCTCAGACATTAGTGAGCCGAATCTTACAAAAAATGTTGCAAGTTCGACCGTGTCTCTATTTAGGTTGTTGTCCACTGATAGCCACTGTTTTGTAACTTCTTCGATGCTGATATTCAAATTTAATCCTTACGCATTGTGATTTTGTGAGCCCTTGAGATCAATCTTTTGTGCTGGTGCTTGGTGAAAATTAACTTCATACCGTAAAAAATAATTTCCCCAATCGCTTTGTTGATATGAAAAATCATGTACGTCAAAGATATAGCCTCAATCAGAAGAAAGAAAATCTTTTTGATTAAGAACCCCGTGGTTTTTACAAATATTGATATTACTTTCATGTTATCTCCTGTTTTAGTTGATTTTTCGAGCAAAAAAATGGCTTCTCAATATATAAGGTGATGGGTGTACCTTCTCTTGAGAGTACTTTACTAACTAGATTGGTTTAAGTAAAGTATGTTTAGTTAAACACAAAAGAGATGTTCTATGAAAGTATTTTTGGCAATGTTAGCGCCCATTCTTTGGGGGACAACTTACGCAGTAGTCTCTTCGGAGTTTGTTGGTTGGTCACCTTTTGCTTTATCAGTTTGGAGAGCACTACCTGCGGGATTACTTCTTCTATTGGTTAAGCCCACGCTCCCTAAGCTTTCAGAATTACCAGCTTTGCTATTAATTGGATTCCTGAATATCGCCTTGTTTTTTGGCTTGCTATTCGCCGCAGCCATGCAGATCCCTAGCACATTAGTCGGTGTTGGTATGGTGGCCTTGCCGGTTATTGGTTTAGCTATTATGGGAATATTCCATCAAGTTAAGCCTTCGATAATCCAGTTGGTATCAGCGATGATTCTGATTAGTTGTTCTGCTTATCTGTTTCTTACTAGTACGGTTCCAATAAGCTTTAGCGCAGTACTTTTACTCGTTGGCGCAATGACGGCTCTAATTGGGGGAAGTGTTGTTGCAAAACATGTGATGAAGAAAATACATTGGTGGAAGCTACTCACTTGGAAGTTGATATTTGGAGGGCTTATATTGATTCCGATGGCGTATTGGGAGATGTCATTCAGTGGAAAGTCCTTTGTTGCCGCAATTCCTGTTAATGGTGAACAGTGGGCTGCGATGGTTTGGCTAACCGTAGGGTTAACTTCTGTGGCTTATGGTGCTTATATCTACACGATACCAATGATTTCAACTAACGAATTAAGTTTCTTTGGCACTTTGAATCCTATTCTCGCGATGATTCTTGGCGCTACGTTGATGGGCGAATCATTCAGCGCAATTCAAGTATCTATTATGGGCATAATGGTTATAAGCAATCTAATAGCCCAACTTATAGAGTACAGAAAAAACTTGCCTACTGAGCAGGTGATTATCGATTATTAACTACCGAGTTCTTTAGACATTCTTAAACCCCAACACAGCCACAAATGCATCCAAATATTTCTCGATAGTCAAATCCGCAGAAACGGGCGGTAGTTCTACGGTAATGCATGGTAGGTTTCTTTCTTGGCACCATGTGCCGAATGAGCCTGGGGTTTCGTAATCCACGTCTTCGACGAGTGGTAGGTTGAACTGCTTACCTAGCCAAGTGGTGAGTTCGGATTGAGCTGGGTCGTCGACCATGGCGAGTGGTTCGTGGAAAGAGATGACGAATTTGGGCTTACGCTGTTCAATGAGGTTAATGAGCGATTGCACTTCAGCTTCAAGCTGATCGGCTTGTCCCGTTTTCACTTTTACATCTCTGACTGGTGTGTGAGAACTCCAGCGATAGACGGTGCCGTTTTCTGTCCAGTTTTTAGTCGGGAATGCACGGTTTAGGTCTACTTGGTTGGCGTTAGCGCGAGTGCCGAGTTGATTGCCGTCTGGGTTCATCGACAGGATCACATCGTGTCGTAAGTTGGCTGCTGGCAAGCTTCTTAGCGCGCAAGACAAACCCGCGATAGAAGCGGTTTCATCACCGTGTGTGCCTGCTAAGATCAGCCCGCGAGACTCGCTTTCTATTTGCGCGGGGAAATAGAGCAAAGGCGCACCCAACACCGACTTTCCATATGACAGCGGCTTTATTGAAAACGCAGCTCTTTCCGTTCTTGGAATTAAACTCACCTTAATCTCCTGATTGATCAAGTACTATCAAGTATTCACTATTGGCTATATTAATCATTAACTAAGTCCATTAGATGAACCCCTTTAAATAAACCATAGCGTCAAAACTCGTCAACCGTCGCATTGTTAATTTTATTACTTGCTTCAAAGATAGGCTAGGAGAGCAAACAAACATGGATTTTAAAAAACATTCAACGGCTTTACTCATTTCATCTTTATTGACCCCTTTTATATCAGTGACTGCCGTTGCTGAAACCTTACCTGCTGGTGTTTCGCTGGCAAAAGACCAACACTTAGTTCGTGCTAATGATGCAGAAGCGGCGACGCTTGACCCTGCGAAAGCAGAAGGCCTGCCAGAAATGCACATCCTACGTGACCTATTTGAGGGTTTAGTGATCCAAGATCGCGATGGCAATATTACTCCAGGTGTCGCGGAATCTTGGGAAACCGAAGACAACCAGACGTTTGTATTCCACCTGCGTAAAGACGCGAAATGGTCGAATGGCGATCCGGTGACGGCCGATGATTTCGTGTATGCGTTAAGACGTGCGGTTGACCCTAAACTGGCTTCGCCAAACGTGTGGTATCTCAAGCTCACCAAGATCAACAACATTGCTGACGTAGCAGAAGGTAAGAAGCCCGTTGAAGAGCTTGGTATTTCCGCTGTCGACAAACACACGGTGAAGTTCGAGCTTGATAGCAAGGTGCCGTACTTTGTTGCGATGACGGGCCACACATCCATGATGCCCGTTCATAAGGCTACGCTAGAAAATAGCGATAAGCCGTGGAGTGACCCTAAGCAGTTTGTCGGTAATGGCGCGTTTGTGTTGGACGAGTGGGTGGTTAACGAACGCATTGAACTGAAGAAGAATCCTAACTACTGGGACAGTTCAGATACCAATCTAACCCAAGTGACTTACATTCCGTTCGAAAACCAAAACGCTTCGATTAACCGTTATGCAGTGGGTGAGGTCGATATCACGTCTGATGTGCCGA
Organism: Vibrio celticus; assembly: GCF_024347335.1. Taxonomy (NCBI): domain Bacteria; kingdom Pseudomonadati; phylum Pseudomonadota; class Gammaproteobacteria; order Vibrionales; family Vibrionaceae; genus Vibrio; species Vibrio celticus. The sequence goes on along the minus strand of NZ_AP025464.1, from coordinate 1,190,624 downwards.
CACACATGGCGCAGCAGCTCAAAATCAAATACCAAGATGCGTTTACCGCAGTTCCTCTGCTGTGTACTTACTACTACGCGTTCAATACCACGCGACCTCCATTCGATGACGCGCGAGTGCGTAAAGCGGTGTCTTATTCGATGATGCGTGACGTCATCACCAATGGTGTCACTCAGGTGGGTAACCTACCGGCTTATACCTTTGCTCATGAGTACACGGCTGGCTTTGATGCGACTCAGCCTGAATACAGCACATGGACTCAAAAGGAACGTGACCAAAAGGCAAAAGAGCTGTTGAAAGAAGCGGGTTACGATGAGGCTAATCCATTGGATTTCAAACTGCTCTATAACACCAGTGAGTCGAACAAGTCGATTGCAGTGGCTATCGCTTCCATGCTCAAAGGTAACTTAGGCGCGCAAGTTGAGCTGGAAAACCAAGAGTGGAAGTCTTACTTGGTGTCACGTCGCCAAGGTGATTTTGATGTGATGCGCGCTTCTTGGTGTGGTGATTACAATGAAGCGTCGACCTTCTTGAGCCTACTGCGCTCTGAGTCTTCGGGTAACTTTGCCCGTTACAACAACGATAAATACGACTCTGCAATGGACAGCGCACTGGCCGCAACCAACGAGCAAGATCGCCAAGGTTTCTATGACCAAGCGGAGCAGTTACTGGCGGAAGATATGCCTATCGCACCCATCTATTACTACATGCAGGCTCGCCTAGTGCGACCAAGTGTTGGTGGCTTTGCGAAAAACAACGTGGAAGGGCGTATCTATTCTAAGGACCTCTACATCAAAGAATAGATAGGCCGGATGCGAGTTCTGGCATTTCGCATAATAATATGAAATAGAAGAAAAGGGACGTTGATCATAAATATCTGATCAACGTCCCTTCGTCATTAATCTGTAACTGGAACCGCAAAAAACTGAAACCTGATTGAAGTATTTTTCACTTTTATTTCAATCAGGTGAAGCCATGTTACTCCCTCTACGCGCTTTTGTTGCGTTCGAAGCTGTTGCTCGTCTTGGTTCCATTGGCGCGGCTGCCCGAGAGCTTTGTGTCACGCAAGCGGCGGTTAGCCAACAGCTCAAAAGTTTACAAGCTTTTCTCGCCTGCCATCCTTCTATAAGAAATACCCTTTATCAGGCTCGATATTCAGTTGGTGGACTGGCCATCAACCAACCCTTGCCTGAATGTCGATATCGAACTGACTAACGGCAAGGTCGAAAGCGAAGACACTTATTGCGAGCGATTGTTTCAAGAACATTGGCAACTGGTGTGCAACCCTTTCAGATAAATTACGCTCAGCAATTTAGAAGATCAAACTTGAGCAACAACCAACTCTAACAATTAAGTCTAGTTTTGGTATTAGCTTGCTATCAGAAAATGAAAAGTGGAAAGACTGTGCGATCGCGCGCTTTATCAAGCAAAGCTAAAAGGACGAAATACAATTGTGATTGAAGAGTCATACCCGGCATCAACAAAAGCGATCGGCAGCTCTTAGTTTGACTAAGAGCCAACATCCACACAAATTGTTTTTGGCATGTTTAGCCCTAAAAGGCTTTCGTCGTGCAAAGTGATGACGAAAATCGGTAAATAAAAGTCAAAAATAAAAACGCGAGCGGTAGATTGCGATTTATGTTGGTGCTACGTTATGAGCAATTTATAACATATAAGTCATGACACATTAGACTGAGAGATAGCAGCTAACGATGAACAAGACAAAAAGATATCCGGCCAGCATAGTATTCAGCTACCTAATACTGTCATCTTTATGGGTTTTATTTTCTGATCTCGCGGTTGAATCATTATCAAATGACTTGCGTGAACACGCCTTAGCACAGACAGTCAAGGGTCTGGTATTTATCATTCTAACGTCTGCTTTGTTATGGGTAATGGTTCGGAAAAATAATCGCGATTTAGAGAGCGCCAACGATCTTGATAGTGTCACCGGGCTTCATAGCCCATCAGTTTTTTACCGATATTTAAATAAAAGACTGAAAAATTCTCAAGCCAGTGACCATTATGTCCTCTTCTTATTAGACATTGATAACTTCAAATCTGTCGCTGACCAGATCGGATTCGAAAATACAAATTCATTTTTAAAAGACATTGCACGATCCATTGAACTTCCTATTGAGCATCAACCACTTTCGTCACGGGTACATTCCGATGGTTTCGCATGTTTAGTCAAACTCGATGATAAGGAAGATATTGAATCCTACATTGCTCTCGTACATCGTAGATTTAACCAGTGTGCTTATCGTTATGATATTCACGCCACTTGTTGTATTGGCGCTGCTCTATTCCCCTCGGATGGGAATAATGCCAAGCAACTCATGGCATCAGCAACCCACGCCTTAACTGAAGCAAAGAAAAGCAAGGACACGATTGAATTTCATGACCCAAAACTCACTGAGCTTGAACGTCAACGACAAGAAATGGTGCAAGAATTACGTAAAGCGATTGATGACAAAGCGATTGATATTGTGTTTCAGCCTAAATTCAACATTGAAAGTAAATTTGTTGCTGGCGTGGAGGTGTTGTCTCGTTGGACGCATGAGTACTATGGTGTCGTTTCACCGGATATCTTTGTCGCGCTAGCAGAAGAGAATCATTTTTGTCGTGATTTGACTGCGTTAGTTCTAGAGAAGACTGCGTCACAACTTAGGGCTAATGGCTTGTTAGGGAATGCGCTTAATAGTGTCTCGGTCAATATTTCAGCGGTAGAGCTAAATAGCGTTGATGACATGAACCATCTGGATGAATATCTACGAAAGGATCCCGAGTTTGCTCGCTTACTTTGTCTTGAAATCACTGAAACCGCTATTTTGAAAGATATAGATCAGTGTGCAATCGCTGTTCAGAAGTTAAAAAAACAAGGGGTATCCTTTTCGATAGATGATTTCGGTGTTGGCTACACGTCTTTTGGTATATTTAGCAAATTGGATGTAGATGAAATCAAAGTCGATCGCAGTTACATCAGTGGGTTAGAAGATGATTATCGTTCGAGAGCTATAACGTCTGGTATCATTGATATAGCGCGAGGGTTTGGCATTAATGTAGTGGCTGAAGGGGTTGAAAATGCTCAGCAACTGTCAATTTTGAAAACGTTAAATTGCGAACAAGCTCAAGGTTATTATCTGGGCTACCCGATGCCATATAAACAGTTGAAAGAAAGTCTCACCTCTGAAATAGAACCATGTTCAACAACATAACTTAATACTTTTTCATCTAGGCGACAGAGATACAGATGACTTGTATCGAGAAGGATGCTGTTGGCCTAACTATAAACAAATCCCCATTCGTTGACTAGACGAATGGGGATTTTAGTTACTAGGGGGTAGTTACTTTATCAATAGTGAGCATTCACTAATTTATTGATTCTTTTAGATAGCCACCATAGTCGCGGCTTTCTTCATTGCTTCCTTGGTTGAACACTCAATCACGTTCGCGTTAGCAAAGCGGTGAGCGTCTTTCACTTGAATATCGTGAGCCAAGATAACTAGCTTCGCGTTCGCTACATCTAGGTCGCTGATGCGGTTCTGAATACCGTTTTGACCTTGAGTTTCTACCTTAATCTTAAGGCCTGCTGCTAAGCCTGCTTTTTCCAGTGCTTTCGCTGCCATGAAGGTGTGTGCAACACCAGAAGGGCAACATGTTACGGCTACGATGTCGTACTCGCCTTCGCCTGCTACAGGTGCTGCTTGAGCTTGTACTGGCGCTTCAACCATGTCTTCTTCGGTTTCAACCGCTACAGGTTTCCAGAAACCAACGATAACCGCTGTTGTCAGTGAACCTAGCGCAATACCGACGACGTACATTGGAATGTTGCTTGATACTGGCGCAGTGATTAGGCCGCCCCATGGTGCGTGCAGTAGAACGTCTGTCATGAAGCCGAACACACAGCCCACGATGCCACCGGCAACGATTGACGGGAGTACGCGCATTGGGTCATTCGCTGCGAATGGGATAGCACCTTCAGAGATACCGATAGAACCCATGATTGCTGCTGCTTTACCTGCTTCTTGCTCCTGTTTAGAGAACTTGTTTTTGAATAGGAAAGTCGCCAATGCCATGCCTAGAGGTGGTGTACAAATCGCGATGCCTACGCCGCCCATTAGCCATGGTTGTGTGTCTACTTGAGTTTGAGCAAATAGGGTCGCTACTTTGTTGATAGGGCCGCCCATATCAAACGCCGTCATACCACCAAGGATTGTGCCCAGAACCATCTTAGACGCGCCAGCCATTGAAGCTAGGAACTCGTTCATTGAAGACATGAACAGTTTGATTGGCTCACCAATGCCCCACAGTACGATGCCGGCAGAGATTAACGTGCCTAGAAGCGGGTAGATGAAGTAAGCACCTAGCGCAGTCATGTTGGTAGAAAGCGGGATCTTCTTAAGTTGGAACACCACGCCACCGGCGATAAAGCCAGCCACGATACAACCAAGGAAGCCGCCGCCCATGTCAGCCATGATGCCAGAAGAGATCATCGCAGGTGCCAGTGCTGGTTTATCTGCAATTGAGTAACCAATAAAGCCGCCAAGAATGATTGGGAAAAGAACAAGGCCTTTGATACCGATATTAGAGATGTCTGCTAGCAGGCCGTCTGCAGGTACAGCGCCTTTGCCTGATGCCATAACTGCTAACGCCAACAGAACACCACCGGCTACGATGAAAGGTAGCATGTGTGAGGTTCCGAAAAGCAGATGGCCTTTCATGGTGCTAAGGATTTTTTTAAAGTAGCTACTACTGTTTTTGTTATTAGAATTACTACTGGTATTCGTAGCTTGAGTTGTTAGGGTGCTCATAATTTTCTACGCCTTATGAATTAATTAAAATATTAAGGATTTGTTGTTCGTCTTTTGCGTTATGGATATCTTGAATAAATTCATCGCTGAATTTTCCAAATAGTTCTTGTAGTACATAAATATGATGGTCTGCACCGTTATCTGGTGAGGCAATCATAAAAAACACGGTTGGGTTGATGCCGTCTTCATCGCCATACTCAATGCCTTCACGCTTAACACCGACAGCGATTGCTGGCTCAGTTACCGCCTTGCTTTTTGAGTGTGGGTAAGCGATGCCGTCCATCGAGGTGATGCTTTGAGATTCACGAATTTCGATGTCTGCCAAGAAGGCTTCTTTATTACTGATTCGGTTGTTCTCAAATAACATGCCTACCAATTCTTCAAACAATTCTTTTTTATTATTCGCTTGAAGGTTGTTATTAATTAAGTTGACGTTAGTTAGCTGTGTGATCATTTATTAACTCATTCACTATTGAAGTTCTTGAATTAAAATTAATGGATTAACCCGATTCGCGAAATAGCAAATAAAAGCCCTTCACTGTACATTTGTACCAAGCAAAATTAAGTGTGATTTGCATCATTCATCCAGTGTGAGATGAGTCATATTTGATGGTGTACTTCGATGTTGAAATAACTTTCTGTAGGAACAAAAATGCCCCGCAAAGCAGGGCATGATCAATGTTTGTATCTACTCGGGAGAGCTAGATTTACTTGATAGAGCTAGCTGTAAGCGCGCGCTACGCGTCCAACGCAATCCAGTTTGTAACTTTCAGCGTAAGCGGGAATGAATACAGATTGGCCTTTCTCAATTACGCAGGTTTCGCCGCATTGGTGAGTGAGCACCATAGATTCGTCGAGCGGCAATAGGATCTCGGCACCTTCGGTAGTGATCTGTCGTTGATGTGAGTTCTGCACGATAGAGAACTTAAAATCTTCGACTGGAATTTGATATTCCATCACATCACCTTGCTCTATCGGGCTGAGCAGTAGCCTATCCGCAGGCTTTTGATTGAATCGAGTACAAGAAACCAGTTCGTTCACGTCCATGTACTTAGGCGTTAACCCGGCACGCAGCACATTGTCTGAGTTCGCCATGATTTCTAAGCCTGTACCCTTGATGTAAGCGTGGGGAGTCTCGGCATCTAGATACATGGCTTGCCCCGGCTTTAAGGTGATCACGTTCAATAGCAGCGGAGCGAACAAGCCGACATCACCTGGGTATTGAGCTTCCAGTTCTGAAATCAACTGAAACACAGGTGTATCTGAAAGCTTGGCCTTCATCAGTAACATAGTCAGCGCCATGCCTTTTTGTTCGCCTTGTAAAGACAATAAGCTCGCGAAGAAGCTCGCTAATCCATTGGGCGTTTGGTCGCCCGCTAGGTCATTGACCATCGAATGCAGCTCTGGAATATCGAGATAGTGGAAGTGTTCAAGGATCTCGTTGATAGACCTAAAACCGTTCATCGCGGTGTAGTCGGTTAATGCATACACTAGCTCTGGCTTGTGATTGGGATCCTTGTAGTTGCGGTTGCCGGCCGTCATCGGAATGCCTTGCTGTTCTTCAAGAGCATAGCCAGATTCCGCTTGCTGCTTGTTCGGGTGAACTTGAACAGACAGCGCTTTCTCTGCTGCTAACACCTTGAACAGATATGGCAGTTCACCAAAACGACTTGCGACTTTCTCGCTTAAAAACAGGTTTAGGTTCTTCGAAATCAGGTTCGACAATGTGGTTTGCTGACCATTATCGGTCACCATCGAACAACCATTAGGGTGAGCGCCCATCCAGATCTCCGCTTGTGGCTCACCAGATTGGTTATCAATACCAAAAAGTTGGCTGAACGAAGAAGGGCTACCCCATGCGTAGTTTTGAATCACGTTGGTCATAGGGTAGAAAAAGCGTTGTACGAACGAGTCGTTCGCTAAAGAAAAATCAGACATCGAAATCACCATGAAGGGAAACATGGCTTGAGCTCTATTCGACTTACTCATTAGTAAAAAACTAGCAACTAAAGTATTAGCGACTAAAAAAGGAGAGTAGAGGGGCTCAAGCCATTGGAGTTGAAATGGCTTAAGCCGCTGCTGTTGTTAGCTTGGCTTTGCGTAGATTTTTAAGCGCGATACAAGTAACCGCAGTCACGCCCGCACCAGATGCCATGCACAGCAGTGCCAGCATTGGGTAATTCATTGCGCCTAGTAGAGCCACAACTGGACCACCGTGAGCAACGCTGTTGGTGATGCCGAATGAGAACGCCATAACCGCTGCAGTCATTGAGCCGAGTACGTTGGCTGGGATAACCGACATTGGGTCCTGAGCTGCGAAAGGAATCGCACCTTCAGAGATACCCACTAAGCCCATCGCGCCTGCTGCTTTGCCTGCTTCAATTTCAGATGATTCGAACAGGTCGAACTTACGGCCAAGTCTGGTCGCGATAGCCATACCTAATGGAGCGACAGGAATTGCACACGCCATTGCACCCATGAATTGAGTTTGACCGCTGGCAATCATGCCGACCGAGAATAGGAACGCCACCTTGTTGAACGGACCGCCCATATCGAAACCGGCCATGCCACCAAGGACTATGCCAAGCAGAACCACGTTGCCTGTACTCATGCTCGTTAGTAGTGCAGTAAGCGCATCCATCAGCCCAGCGATAGGTGCACCGATAACAAAGATGAACAGACCCGCGATGAACAAAGAGCCAGTGATCGGAGCGATCATGATAGGCACAAGTGGTTGAACGAATTTGTGGTAGTTAAACGAAGTAATCCATTTAACGAAGTAACCCACTAATAGACCTGCGATAATTGCGCCAATGAAGCCTGTACCTGCGTCAGCGCCATAGAAAGAACCGTTGTTAGCAATCCAACCACCGATAAGGCCAGGGGTTAGGGCAGGGCGGTCAGCAATCGCGTAAGCAATGTAGCCAGCCAAGATTGGGATCATCAGAGTGAAGGCAACCACACCGACTTCTAGAATTTGGTTCCACATGCTGCCAGCAGGAATCGCCATGCCTGATTCACTTGGCTCACCGCCAATCGCTAAGGCTAGGGCAATCAATAGGCCGCCAGTCACCACGAATGGGATCATGTGTGACACGCCATTCATCAAGTAACGATAAAGGTCAGAACGCGCTTGTGATGCTTTCTCTGCAACAGATTGGTTGGTCGGTGCTTGTTCAGCTTGGTAGCTAGGTGCATTGAGCGCTTGCTGAATCAAGCCTTGCGCGTCTTTGATTGGTGCTTTTACGTTGGTGCTGATAACGCGTTTTCCGGCAAAGCGAGCCATGTCTACCTGTTTGTCACAAGTCACAACAATCGCATCTGCGCGTTCGATCTCTTGTTGAGTTGGGCTGTTTTTAACGCCAATAGAACCGTTGGTTTCGACCTTGATGTCATAGCCAAGAGCCGCTGCGCCTTTCTCTAGCGCTTCAGCTGCCAAATAAGTGTGTGCAACGCCAGCTGGGCAGCCTGTCACACCAATGATGAAGCCTTGTTTCTCAACGTTGTTTTCCGTTTCTGAAGGCTCAGGTATGCTAAGCAGTAGTTCTAATGCTTCTTGTTCAGATTGAGCATTCATGAAGCTTTCAATAAAGCCTTCTTCGATCAGTTTTGAAGAAAGCTCTGCCAGTACTTCGATGTGGTGATTATCGCCGCCATCAGGAGAGGCAATCATGAAAAATAGTTTTGATGGCTGACCGTCATCGGCGCCGTACTCGATACCTTGTTGATGGACACCGATAACAACCGCGGGTTTGATGACCGCAGCGCTTTTCGCGTGTGGCAGAGCAATACCTTCTTCAAATCCGGTATTACCTTGTTCTTCACGAGCCTTAATGTCGGTAAGAAACTGTGCTTTGTCTGAGATTCTGCCTTGTGCGTAAAGCACGTCTATCAGCTCTTTAAATACGTCTTCTTTTGAATTAGCGCTAAGCGAAAGCTTAATCAAATCTTGATTGATCAATGTCGTGATCATAATGAACCCCTACTCTGTTTTTATTTTGTTAGGGGTATTCTGGAATCTACGGCTTGCCTTCTGTAGTGAAGAAAAAATGCATTTACTGGATGATTGTTGCGTTATAAGTGGAGTGTGATTTTGATCGGTCTAACGGGCGTTTTTAGCCCTGTGTTGACAAGATTTGTCGTGCTTTAAAGCTTTTATTTATAAGGGCTACAGCGTGTTTTGTTATCTGGGAAATTACGTGCCTAATCGATTTCTCCACTGGAGATTTATTTCTAAGACTGGATTTTTGTAACCTAGATCTCAAATTGTGATTTTGCTCAATAGCGCTATGTTTCAGTTACAGGTATATCTATTCCGGTAGCCTTATTGCTGCTTATAAGAGTTCGAATAATGATATTTCATGACTTAATCTCGTCGGTGTTAAATGAGCGAGAACCGTTTCATAACATCTGGTTTTCTGGAGATTTTCATACACCTTCAGCGTGCAGTTATCAGGTGAACTTTCCGCGCTTAGAGCTGGTGCTAGAAGGAGAGTATATTAATGAAATGGAGAGTCATGATCGCAAGATCACTAACGTTATTGCCAAAGCCGGAGACGCTATTTTCATCCCACCCAACTGCTGGAATAAACCTAACTGGGATACTGACTGCTCAGTGTTGAGTATGTTGTTTGGTCGTCGTCAGCTGGGTTTAAGTTTGGTGAGTAAGCGCAAAGGCGAGGAGAGCTTTTACGATATTCAAAAGCACAGTATTCAGACTCGCTCTGGGTTTGCGATTGATAACATCTTGGAGGCGCTCAGCTCGCTAGCGAGAGAGAGTAACAAGCAGCCTATGGACGAGTTATTGCTGCAAGCTCTGCTGCAATACAGTAAAACCATGCTGGAAGCGCCCGTAGAAAAAACTCACAGCCGAGTGCAGGATGTGTATCAAGGGATCTGTATCTACATTCAAGAGAACTTCCATCGCCAAATCACCCGAGACAGCATTGCCTCACGCTTTAGCATTTCATCCAATCATTTGTCGCGAATGTTCCGTCAACAAGGCCACATGACGCTGGCAGAATACATCACCCGTGTTCGAGTCGACCGCGCTAAGTTCATGCTCAAAAAGTACAACTTCAAGCTCAATGAAGTGGCACTACGTTGCGGCTTTAAGGATGTGAACTACTTCTGTCGCGTGTTTAAGAATCGCACAGGAAGAACGCCGACCGAATATCGTGGTTCAATCTAGCCCCAAGTTATTTGAAGAACTAAATCAGGCGTGACGAGATATACATCAACAGAGCTTGTAGGTCGACACTGCTTCGGGTCTTTTGCAGACGCTCATTGACCTGATCGTGAAGCAGGTTTCTGGTTAGGTTGGTCGCCGCCACAATGTGTTCACGCTGTGGCTTGGTTGGCAGAACAAGAGCAATGGCTACATGCACTTCGCCGATACGTGATGCCCAGTCAATCGGGTCGTCACTGACGATAACCGCAATCGAGAGATCTTGAGTCGATTCAAACATCACATGCGGCAGTGCAATACCCGGTGACACGCAGGTTGAAGAGCGTTCTTCTCGCTTAATAAATGCCAGAATCAGTTCATCTGGGTCCTCTGGGTAAACAAGGTGAGCGAGCCCTTTCAAGCACTCAAATTTGGTCAGTTGAGTTTGCGCCTTGGCGTGGTGCCACTTGATGTCACAAGGTGGGCATATCTGTGGCATTCGCTGGATTAAATCGCTAGAGAATTCATGGTTCACTTGTGAGCCAACCATGTCGTAATGCTCGGCAATTACATCTTTGAGAACGAAACAGGCCAGCTCTGCATCAATACCGACCGCGGTTATCTGACACAAATCACCACGAAGTAAACCTACTTGCAGCATCGCGACGGATTTGGATAGATCAGCGGTTCGATTTTGAGTGATGTTGATAATGCGGATGTTGCTTTTGAACTTCTTCGCTAAGCGAGTCAGCGGCTGCGCGACATGTGAGTTTGCGGCAGGATCGTTAACGAAGAAGGTAATCTGATATTCATTCATGAAAAGTTTAAGTTCGACAATGCTTAATAAAGACTTTATCGACACTCAACAACACTTCTTCCATTGGAATGAATAAGGTTTTAGCTGGGTCGAAGCGGCTTGGCTGTTCAATGTCGATATCAGAGACGATCAACACTTTGTCTGCGAGGGTAATATCTTGGGCTGTCAGTAAGTTTTCTATACCCATAGCGCCTTGCGTCTCAACCTTGATTGAAACGTTGAACTTAGGGGCTGTTTTATTTAGAGCATCAGCTGCCATATAAGTATGCGCAATGCCTGTAGGGCACGCAGTTACCGCTACAATTCTCATTATTATTCTCGGCTTAATCTCGTCCCTGTTACGTTACATAAGCTACCTTTCAGAAGCTACTTTGCAAAAGCTATCTTGCATGGGAAATCCAGCATAGAAAGCTCGCAAGGGGAGGGACGATATTGTTATGGGGTCTGTGGATTTTATGGATTGGCGTTTTTTATTCCAAGGTGAAAGTCACACTCTGAGTTCTTGGTTACAATAATCCAGTTAATGCACCTTTCGTCCTATATATTGAGTGCCTTCACACCGTTAATCTTTTCATCTTATTAACCTTATCACTTTGGTTAACAGACACTAATTACTTCAGTCTGAAATCAGGCGAGGCAGAGCAGCATATGGATATCACCAACATTATCGAGCCCGAGATTATCTGTTTGGATTTACAAGCAGACTCAAAACAGGCGGTATTTGAAGAGCTTGTTGAACTGCTCGACCGTGCCGGTAAGCTCTCTAATAAACGTGAATTCCTTGATGATATCTGGAAGCGTGAAGCCATCGGTAATACAGGTTTTGACGATGGTATTGCGATTCCACACGCGAAAAGTACTGCCGTAGCTAAACCTGCTGTCGCTGTAGGTATCAGCAGGTCTGGTATCGATTATGGTGCAGACGGCGGCGAACTGTCGGACGTGTTCTTCATGCTCGCTTCACCAGACAACCACGACGACCACCATATCGAGGTACTAGCTCAGATTTCGACCAGACTTATCGAAGATGGCTTTGTTACAAAATTAAAGGCAGTGGAGTCCGTCGGGGAAGCTCAAGAGCTGTTTCTCGAAGCCAATTTTGAACCTTTCGATAGTTACGCCTCTAGCCATCATGAAGTGTATGTCGAGCCACTCAGCCCTTGGGCACAATCTCTTAATCGCCTTAAAGAACACTTGTTATACGGCACCTCACATATGATTCCTTTCGTGGTTGCAGGTGGTGTGCTTTTGTCTTTGTCGGTGATGATGTCTGGTCATGGCGCAGTACCTGAAAGTGGTGTGTTAGCAGACATCGCACAGATGGGCATCGCGGGCTTAACTCTGTTTACTGCGGTGCTCGGTGGCTACATCGCGTATTCAATGGCCGACAAACCGGGTTTAGCACCCGGCATGATTGGTTCTTGGGTCGCGGTCAATCAATACAATACCGGATTCCTCGGTGCGATTGTGGTCGGCTTCTTCGCGGGCTTTGTGGTTAATCTACTCAAGAAGATCAAGCTGCCAGACAGCATGATCTCGCTGAGCTCGATCTTCATCTATCCATTAGTCGGCACCTTCGTGACCTGTGGTGCGGTGATGTGGGTGATTGGCTCACCGATAGCTCAAGTGATGCTAGAGATGAACCAAATGCTGACTGGCATGGCAGGCTCAGGAAAAATGGTGCTCGGCAGTATTTTAGGTGCGATGACGGCTTTTGATATGGGCGGCCCAATCAACAAGGTTGCTACGTTGTTTGCTCAAACTCAAGTGAACACCCAGCCTTGGTTGATGGGAGGCGTCGGCATTGCGATTTGTACACCACCACTCGGCATGGCTCTCGCGACTTTTATATCGCCGAAGAAGTTTAAACGCGACGAACGCGAAGCCGGAAAAGCCGCAGGCATCATGGGAATGATCGGCATCAGTGAAGGTGCGATTCCATTTGCTGCCGCCGACCCTGCACGTGTACTGCCTGCTGTCGTGGCTGGTGGTATTGTCGGTAACGTAGTTGGCTTTATGTTCCATGTGGTAAATCATGCACCATGGGGTGGCTGGATTGTTTTGCCTGTGGTTGACGGAAAAATTGGCTACATCATTGGCACATTCGCAGGGGCGCTCACCACGGCTTTTATCGTGATACTGCTGAAAAAGAATGTGGTCGAAGGCGAGACGAGTTCCAACCAGTTTGCTGGTGGTTCGGTGACGGAAGAAGGGCAAGCTGATGTACTCGCAATCACTTCTTGTCCATCTGGTGTTGCCCACACTTTCCTAGCTGCCAAGTCTCTGGAAAAGGCGGCGCATCATCTTGGGGTTCGGATTAAAGTCGAAACACAAGGTGCTAACGGGATTGGTAATCGCATCACACCAAAAGACATTGAAAGGGCGAGGTTGGTGATTTTCGCTCACGATGTGGCGATTAAAGAAGTCGAGCGCTTTACGAACGTGAAAACGCTAGATGTCAGCACCAAAGAGGCGATGCTCAATGCGCAGGCGCTGATCATGAGAAAGGTGTAATCCTTAAACTACAAAGTTAATCATCTATAAAGTTAACTGGATCAAAACTAAAAAGACTCCGCTCTAGCCTTTGGCTAACCGTGGAGTCTTTTTGTATGGCTTCTAAATAAGCTCAGCTTTTAGAAAGGATGATACTTAAATACGTCTTCAACCATTGAGTTAAGTAAATCGATGTCGTCACAGGTTTTCGCGTAGGTACGCAGGCCTGCGATCTGAACTTGAACATGTCGAGCAAGTTGAGTCGGTTCTCGCTCTTTACTGATCTCACCTAGCTCTTGAGCTTCGGCAATCAGCTTAGCGAACTCACCTTCCATGATCTTCAGTGATTTCTTCGCTTCTTCCAATAATTCTGCATGTTCATCAGTCAGTTCTGCGACTGTTTTCGCTAGCATACACATGCCATTTGGCGAACTTTGTTTTGATTCGACCACCGCACGTTTTACGAAGCTTTCGAGTGCTTTGATCGGAGAATCTGTTTCGCTGCGGAAACGGTTCAGATTGAGGATGCCAAGTTCGGTATAGCGAGCAAGCGTCTCTTTAAACAGACCTTCTTTGCTGCCAAACGTCGCGTAGATGCTACCCGGACGCATATCAATCACATCTTGCAGGTTACGCATAGATGTCGCGTGAAAGCCCTTTTCCCAATACAGGTTCGTTGCTTTATCTACTACGTCTTGTCTATCGAACTTCGCGGTCTTGGCCATAACATCAACTTCATTAATCTGAACATATGTTCAATATTTTATGCTGAACGCCCGTTCTAGTAAAGGTGTGTTTGCCTGCTTTGCACAGGCTTAGAACATAAAAGATTTAATAAAACGTCTCGATCATCAGGAAATCTCTTAATCATCAATAACTCCTACGGTCTTGTGCTGAGCGCCGTAGTAGGTGCCTTCATCGATGGTGTACATCAATGTTGCTTCGCACTCTGGACAATCGAATTCTTCATTGGGTTCGATTGCTGCTTCTTCTACCCATTCCCATCCAATGTGTTCTTCGCAAGCGGGACAGTCCATAAAAACCTCTAATTATGCTTCTACGTTAATTGAATTCGTAACTTTTTGAGCCCGGCATTATACATAGTTGGCGCTGAATATGTAGCGACGAATAAGGGGACAAAGGGTGAGCATGTACCTCTTTAGGGTTATTAAAAGCTGTCATTTTTCAGTCACTTGCGTCGGGAAAATGTTGTTGCACATTTTTTGTGTTTTATAAAGTTGCATAGCTAACAGTTTTATAGACAAGTCAATGAGTTCAGTAAAGTTAAATGCTAGCGTTATTGATTACCGTCCGTTATGGCACGGTAATTGATAAAACTAAATATTATTATGATCTCAGTAAAGGTACACCGTTTTAGAAGTGTGTCTAATTACACGACAAATAAAGATTCGTTAGCCGCTAGGAAATAAAAATGAAATTAACCGATATGTCTTTTAAGCAAAAAATCATCGCTTTGCTTATTTTACCGATCTTAGGGTTTCTCTGGCTCAGTGTTTCTGCGATATCCAAAGGCGTAGAAACCACCAGTGAATTGTCTTCATTAAACCAACTTACCCGTTTGTCGGTTGTGTACAGTGAACTTGTGCATGAGTTACAAAAAGAGCGTGGAATGACGGCTGGGTTTATCGGCTCACAGGGCACTAAGTTTGTCAGTGAACTACGTGCACAAAGAGCCAGTGCAGATAATAGACGTAATCTGAAAACCGAATACTGGCAATCTGCTGAAATCGATTTACCGCAGATCACTCGGCTGAACACTGAAATAAGCCAAAGCCTAAATCAAATTACTTCTATTCGAAATCGAGTCGATTCTCAATCGATTCCTCTGTCTGAAGCTTTGGGTTACTACACCAAACTCAATGCAAAACTGCTGAGCGTATCGGCGTTAATTGCTGAGCTTAGCTCTGATGCTGCCATCACCACTGAAACCATCGCTTACTACAACTTTTTACAAGGTAAAGAGCGAGCAGGTATCGAGCGTGCTGTCCTAAATAATACCTTCTCTAAAAATGAATTTGGCCCAGGCATGTTGGTTAAATTCATCTCTTTGGTGACAGAGCAAAATACCTACTTTTCGAATTTTGAAGTGTTGAGCAACCCAGCGAACGTTCGTTTCTTTGAGCAACAATTAAACGATCGCTCTATAGCAGAAGTAGAAAAACTTCGTAGTTTGGCTGAATCTAAGATGAGTGGCTTTGATGTCGACCCTGTGTACTGGTTCTCTCAATCTACCGCTCGTATTGTTCAGCTAAAGAAAACAGAAAACCACCTTGCTGAGTCACTGATTGCATTGACTGAGAAAAAGATGTCACAGGCGCAGTCTGCGATGATGATGAGTATTAGTCTATTTGCTTTGATTACGTTATTTGCGACTTTTGTGAGCTTTAAAGCGATCAGCGACCTAACGATGAGAGTAAAAGACCTTACAGTGATGTTGTCTAAGGTTCGTAATGACAACGACTTAACAGTTCGCGCTAAGTTCGTTGGCAACAGTGAGCTTGGACTGATCTCTTCGGCACTCAACGAAACCTTAGAGAAGTTTTCGAATGTCATCGATAACTTGTCTCAATCGAGTTTGACCTTGGCTTCTGCCGCTGAAGAAACCTCACAAACCTGTCACTACAATTCGAACACGCTAGTGCAACAACAAGACCAAATTGGCTTGGTTGCAACGGCGACAGAAGAGCTATCGGCTACGGTAAATGAGGTGGCGGCTAAAACTCAGCAGACAGCAAGTTCCGCTAAACTGGTCGATGAGCAGTCTCAAGAAGGTTTGAGCACAGTCCAAGACTCTTACCACTCGATCGAGAAACTGGCATCTGAAATTAATGATCTAGCTGAAAAGATCACGCACCTACACGAAAGCAGCAACAACATTAACAGTGTGATTGATGTGATTAAGTCGGTAGCAGAACAAACCAACTTACTTGCGTTGAACGCGGCAATTGAAGCGGCTCGTGCGGGTGAGCAAGGCCGTGGTTTCGCCGTCGTCGCCGATGAAGTTCGCACGCTAGCACAGCGTACTCAGCAATCGACAGCTGAAATTGAAGGTTTCATCAGCTCGCTACAGTCTGATGTGCAAACCGCGTTTAATGTGATTGATAACAGCAAGAAGATGTCGTCTAAAGCGGTTGAGGATTCAAAAGAGGTGGAGCACACCTTACAAGGTATCTCAGCATCGGTAAGCGAGATCTTTAGCATGACTGAGCAGATCGCAACCGCAACCGAAGAGCAAGCGGTAGTGACTCAAGACATCGCTCAGAACGTGATGGCAGTAGAGCAGAAGTCGACAGAATCTACGACAGGTGCAACGCAAATAGCTGCAACAGCCAAAGAACAAGCTCAGTTAGCAGCTTCATTGAAAGATATTGCGAGTACGTTTAAGAGCTAACTAGCAAGCACTCCAATAAGAAATAAAATGCCCGTTAGTCTCTACTTTTAATAGCAGGACTAACGGGCTATTTGTATCTGCTGTCTTCTAAATGGCAACAGATCGTCCATTCAATTGGGATCTACCCCATAAACCAAGACACGAAAATCAACGCACCAAAGCCGAATGTTGCCATTAGTGCCGTGTCGCCGCCGGCTGCTGTGTAGCTGCCTTCAGTTTGCAGGTGAGGGAAGTCAGGTCTACGAACCTTAACCACCATTGCGAGTGGGCCCCAGATAGCTAGGAACACTAGCACCATGCCTGCATAGTCCAGCATGCTTACAAATTGGCTCGCGAATAGCTCTGCTAATACCAAAGGTAAGATGAAGGTCAGCGCATAAGCCAACGCTTTGTTGTTGGTCACCGCGTCTTTGTTTTGGTCGTAAAGCGCCATCGATACGCCGAGGAAAGAAGTCACCAAGGCTAAAGCAGAGAACAGCGCAATCACCACTTTCAACCAAGCAGATTGGCCGCTGAATGCAGAGATCAACTCAGAGATATTGTGGAACTGGCTGATCGCGTCTGTGCCAAGGTTGCCGATAATCGCGAATAACCAAGTTAGGTAGCAAATTAATGGAATCACTGAGCCTAGCAGAATCATATTGCGGATCTGCTTTTGAGTTGCTTCACGGTTGTAGATAACCAGTGACGGGATCACCACCATAGAGGCAAAGCTAGTAAAGATAACTGCGCTGTATTGCACCACGTCGTTGGCCGTGTATTGGCTGGTTTGAGTTAGGTAATCAAGGCGAATGTTGCTAAACAAGGATGCAATAACGATAAACAACATCACGACCATCAAGATGAATAGCCCGCGATTCAGTTTGTCGATATAAGACTTGCCTGAGACGACGATAGCGCCCATCAATAGGCTGAAAATGGTATACGCAACGGATGCTGATACATCGACACCCACATCGAGCAGTAGCTTATGAATGATGTCACCGACACCCAAGATATAAGCGATCAACATGCATACTAGCAGCAGGTAAAAGAGTGCATTGATAAAGTGTTTACCTTTGCTACCCAGAGTGAGGTAAGCAACACTGCTCATGCCACTGTTGTCTTTGGTTTTAGTACACGCTTCTGCC
Source organism: Vibrio celticus (assembly GCF_024347335.1). Lineage (NCBI taxonomy): Bacteria > Pseudomonadati > Pseudomonadota > Gammaproteobacteria > Vibrionales > Vibrionaceae > Vibrio > Vibrio celticus. The sequence goes on along the minus strand of NZ_AP025464.1, from coordinate 1,172,791 downwards.
AGTAGGAGTGCAGAGTAAGTGGTGCCGATAAAGATAAGTAGCATCAGCACAGAGCTGATCATGAAGCCAAATTGAGCCAACACCATTGGGATAGCTAACATGCCAGCCCCTAATGCCGTTCCCGAAAGGATTAGGGAACTGCCGAATAATTTCATATTCAAGAAAAACAACCTCAAGCGATCCAATTAATTTTTGTTTGGATTGTAAATAATTGTTTCCAAGACTAACAAAATACTCAGTAAAGTTAGGGGTTAATTTATAATAAATTTTGAATTTCTCTAAAAAATTTAAGCAGGGATTTATGGTGGATATGAGTGGTTGATTTAAACATTCACTCGGTGAGTTTATTTATCGTTTAGTTAACGTTCGTCCATTATTGAATGATTTAGAAATTGGCAAAATTCGGTTAAAAAGAAGTATGTTTATTAGCTAATTGTTTTCAATTCATCAAGTTTAATACCTCTCCTTTCCTGAATCCCGTTCAGGCAATGTCGATGACTAACCGTTCTATGGGTAAAAGACACGCTCAGATCGCTTGAACAATTTGAAGGTAAATAGGTAAAGAACGAGAAAAGTGTCGAAAATTCTGTTGACCCGACTACAACTTCATAGTTTATCTTTACTACTGAAATGAGGGAGAAGTGGATGTATCGCATATCTGAATTAGCGGAGCTCGTTGGCCTGAGCCGTTCAACGCTTTTGTACTATGGAAAGTTGGGTTTGATTGAAGCTCAACGTACCAGCAATGGTTATCGAAGTTATTCCGAACGCGACTTGCAGCGTGTGAGATTGTTGCAGCAGTTACAAGCGGGTGGACTGACGTTGAAAGAGTGTCAGGCGTGTTTGGATGCCAAGGTTGACCGCTCCTTGTTACAAAACCGACTCGAACAATTGGATGAAGAGATCGCTCAGAAACAGCGTTCGAGAGATCTTTTATCGGCCCTGTTAGGCGAGAGTGGTTTGCAAGATTGGCATGAATCGATGGACAAGGTGGCGCCTGATGCGCATCTCGATTGGCTCATTAAGCAAGGCTTTGATGAGAAGCAAGCACTGCGACTGAAATGGCTTTCAAAAGATATGAACGATCATGACCATTACATGGCGGATTTTGAGGTGATCTTTGAGGGTTTGCAGCGTTTAGGACCAGGAACAACGGAAGATACTTTAGAGGCGCTGGCACAAGTTCCAGTTTCTCCCAAACATGTGCTTGAGATCGGTTGTGGTAAAGGCATTGCCACCTCTGTGTTAGCGAAAGCCTTAGTAGAACATCAAGTGGATGTGCAAATAACGGCGGTAGATAATGATCAACCGTGTTTAGATGTTCTGACTCAGCAAGCACAGGCTCTTGGCTTAAAAAGCAACGTCCAAACCGTGTGCGCGAGCATGATGGATCTGCCGTTTGAAGCTAAGTCGTTTGACCTAATTTGGTCGGAAGGCAGCGCTTACATCATGGGTGTTGAAAAGGCGCTAAAGCAGTGGCGAAATTTACTCAGTGATGACGGCATATTGGTCGTTAATGATTTGGTGTGGAATACCGAACAACCTAACGAATCGAGCAAAGCGTTCTGGCAGAAAGAGTACCCAGACATGACGACGGTTTCCGAGCGTATTAAACAGGCAAAAGCAGCGGGTTATGAAGTTTTGGATCACTTTGCAATGAGTGACGCTGGTTGGCTTGCGTATTACCAGCCCTTTCAAAAGCGAATAGAAGCGCTTAAAGCAACGATGCTGAACTCAAAAGCGCTCGTCGATTGCGACAATGAAGTTAAACAATTTTTCGATAGCAGCACATCAAAGAACGGTTTGGGTCAACAGCCTTCTAAAGTTTCTGATCAACGTGATTTTGATTATCAGTTCTTTGTGCTTAAGAAGTTAAAGTAAGTGAGTAACAGCATGAAATTTAGGCAATATAATTCAAACGAAATCGAAACGATCACTCAAGTTTTCACTCAAACCTTTACGGATTCAGAAGGCGAGAACGAAGGTAAAACAGTGGGTAAACTTGCCTACGATCTTTTAACGACTACAGCTCCGACAGAGCTACTTTGCTTTGTTGCTGAAGACGATTCTAGTGAGTCGGATACGGATAGCACTATTGTGGGCGCGATTATCTTTACGCCGCTTTCATTTGATGATGAAACCAAGGCATATTTGCTTTCGCCAGTGGCGGTGAGCACTCAGGTGCAAAAGCGTGGTATTGGTCAGCAACTGATTAACTTCGGTTTGCAGGTTCTGACTGAACAAGGTGTTGAGCTTGCAGTGACGTACGGTGATCCTGATTACTATTCAAAAGTGGGCTTTGGGAAAATTACCGTTGAGCAGCTCCCAGCGCCCTTTGAATTGAGTTTCTCTCACGGTTGGTTAGCTCAATCGTTGACTGGTGGTGAAATTAAAGTAACAAGTGGCAAGTCGAACTGCGTTAAAGGCTTGGCCCACGCAGAATATTGGTAGCCGCTTGCAAAAAAATTGAGAAAAAGAGAAAGCCCATCAGGTGTTGCCTGCTGGGCTTTCTTGTTATGAACAAAGACATTCTTCTGGCTTCAATGTATAAATTGAACAACTGTTCAAAATGGTACTTGAACGATCGTTCTTGTTTGATCTATATTGTTTTTACACCAACGGAGAACATTCATTAATTACTCCGTGATTGAATAACTTTAGAACCGTAAATTGATAGGGATAGAGCAATGAGCAACTTCAAAATTCACTCAGTAGAATCCGCGCCAGAGCAAAGCCAACCTATTCTTGAAGGCGCTAAAAAGCAGATGGACAGAGTGCCGGGCTTGTTTGGTGTGTTGGCTGAATCTCCAAACACACTTAAGGCTTACACTCAGCTTCATCAAGCGTTTAGTGACTCATCTTTCGATGCTGAAGAGCTAACGGTTGTTTGGCAAACCATTAACGTTGAACACGAGTGTCACTACTGTGTTCCTGCACACACTGGCATTGCACATTCAATGAAGGTTGATCCTGCAATCATCGAAGCACTGCGTAATCGCAAGGCTCTACCCACTGAAAAGCTGCAAGCACTGCATGACTTTACGCTGAGCATGGTGCGTAACCGCGGCAATGTACCTGAAAGTGAAATGTCAGCATTCTTCGACGCGGGCTACGGTCAGCAACAAGTGTTAGAAGTGATTCTTGGCCTGTCTCAGAAAGTGATCAGCAACTACGTAAACCACGTTGCTAAAACGCCCGTAGACAAAGTATTTGAACAGTTCGCTTGGCAAGGTTAATCGCATTTAACTAACCATCGTATTTAAGCAATTCAAGATATGAGAATTATGAAAGCCCCGCTCAGTTGAGTGGGGCTTTGTTGTTTGGCCTGAATGGAGAATTAAAAAGGTAATCTAACGTACGTGCCTAGCGATTATCTTCGCTAGTGTTACAACCCCTTCTTTCCACTCTTTGGTCTCTTCAATGTTGGCGACAGTGAAGCGCAGACAGTGTTTATATTGGTCGTTGGTGCCAAATACTGTTCCGGGTAAGATCCCGAGTTTATGCTTCAAACAATCTTGATAGACCGCGTAGCTATCGACCGATTCAGGCAGTGTTATCCAGTTTAAAAAAGAGCCTTCCGGTTTTGATAGGTGGTATTGCCCTACAAGGTGCGGGTGGCTATCTAGTGCTTGTATTAACAGGCTTTGAAATTGCTTTTGATTGGTTTGGTAGAGCCGCTTCATCTTAGACAAATGGCTGCGATATTTACCGGTAGTGAGAAATTGACCCACCGCGGATTGCATCAGGTTTGAGCTGCCCATGTTGTCGCATAAAAGGTACTTTTCGACCAAAGGTTGGTAGCGCCCCGATAGTAACCAACCGATTCGCAAGCGTGAGTCTAATGTTTTAGACAGTGAGTTGACGTAGATGACTCTATCTTGGTCATCAAGCTCTTTGAGGCTAGCGATTGGTGTGTCGAATGCCAAGCTACCGAACACATCGTCTTCGATAATTGGTAAAGATCCGGTAATCTCCAGTAACGCTTTTCGATTCGCCAATGGCATTCTTGAGCCGGTTGGGTTAGTAAAGTTTGGCGTTAGTAGTAAGGTTTTCACTTCCCATTTGTCCAACGCACTCTGTAGCGAAGGAATGTCGATTCCGTGGCTAACACTGCTCGGGATTTCAAGGGCTTGCAAGCCAAGCGATTCAAGTAATAGTAGATTACCGAAATAACAGGGCGACTCTACCGCCACGATGTCGCCGGGCTTGGTGAGCGCACGTAGTGCCAAACTGATCGCCTGTTGAGCACCATGAGTAATCGCAATCTCTTTCGATCCCGCAGGTACACCAAGATCATCGGTGATCTTTAACAATTGCTTTACTAATTGCTCGTCGCCGGGGGGGAGTTGGTAATAACCGGGAAGCTGAGTTTGCAAACGGCTATGGCGGCCAATCTCGGCATATAAGCTACGAATCGCAGGATTGTTGATGTTCGGATGCGCGGAGCCTGCCAACAGTTTCAGACGACCTTTTGGACGAGAGAGTACCGATTTAGTGACAGACAACAGATCGACTTTTTGAGGTTGGCTTGATGCATCCCAACTGGTGGTATTCGGCGCTTTCACGCGATAGCCAGATTTAGGTACAGAATAAACCCAGCCTGTGGCTTCCAGTTCTTGGTAGGCGCGAATAACGGTATTTTTGCTCACACCAAGCTGTTCGCTTAATTGACGGATTGAGGGAAGGCGATCGTCTGGATGAAAAAGTCCTTTATCGATCTGAGCCTTAATATGTTGTTCGGTAGCAAGGTATTTATTGCCGCTGAGTTCTGCTTCCACGTTTTTCTCCCCCGTTGCTCACTCTCAATCTGTAACCATTAAAAGTGTTATATCTGTATCTTTATTAGTTATCTGTACCCAACTAAGGTAACAGCATTGATGAAGAGTTGACCAGAGGTTTGTAATGCTGATTAAAATGATTCCGTTTGTGTTTGTAATATTGTGGTCGTCAGGCTTTGTTGGCGCACGTCTTGGTGTGGAATACGCGGAACCCGCAACATTACTTTCACTAAGGATGGTAGCCAACGTGGCGCTGTTCTTGGTTTTGATTGCAATCCTTAAGCGTCGTATCCCTCGTGGTCGAGCATTCTTCCACGCAAGTGTGGTCGGCATCTTGATTCATGGTTTCTACCTTGGTGGTACCTATCTGGCGATTGATATGGGTATGCCCGCCGGGTTGAGTTCTCTACTTGTTGGCTTACAACCGATTCTTACCGCATTGATTATGATCAGCTGTACTTCGCAGCGTTTTAATTTCGCGCAGTGGCTGGGCTTAGCGCTTGGTTTTGCGGGTATCAGTTTGGTGTTGATGGGCAATATTGAATGGCAGTCAGATGACCAAAAAGGCTTGGCAACGTTATTGTGTTTGGTTTCTTTGGTGGGTATTACCTGCGGCACTCTGTATCAGAAGCGCTTTTGTCAGGGGACAGATATGGTAGGCGGTGCGATGGTGCAATACTTGGCTTCGGCGGCGTTGTTTCTGCCGTTCGCAGTGCGTTACGAAACGATGCAAGTGAACTGGACAGTAGAATTCACGTTGACTCTAATTTGGTTGGTGGTTGTTTTGTCTTGTGTTGCCATATTATTGCTGCTTTACATGGTAGAGCATGGAGCATCTTCAAGTGTGGCATCGGTGTTTTACTTAGTACCACCTACGACAGCAATTCAAGCTTGGCTTATTTTCGGTGAGTCGTTCGACATCTATGGCGCAATGGGTTTCGCCTTGTCTGCCGCCGCGGTTTATTTGGTGGTGAGGAAACCCGAGTTAATTAAGGCTCGCAGTCGAGCAGTGTTAGAGCGGTAGTTTGTATACCAAAACTCATTCTACTTAAAGCTGATGACTAGAAACAAAAAAGAGCCTGAATAGTCAGGCTCTTTCTGTATCAAATATTGGCTAGCGACTTTTGATTAGCGCTTCATCAAGCAAGCGTATGCCGTTGTAAACGGTGCTTCTTGGTATTGCTTAAGGCCAGTTTCTTTGAACTTCATCATTAGAGGGTTACGCTTAAGGCTCTCTTTGATGTCAGCAGGTGATACAACGGTTACGTCTAGGCCGTCGATCAGTTGAATCGCCGCTTCTAGCTTGAAACCAAAGCCACCGCCAGCAAATTTGCCTTTAGTTTGGCGTTGACGAATTACAACTTTATCTACTTGGTAATCTTCCATTAACTTTGCAAAAGAGAATTGAAAGTCTTTCATATTCTGTGTGTCGTTTGCGTCGCTAATTGAAACTTTAGAAACTCGGCAATCAGGAATGTTAAATACACCATCTGATAGAGAAAGAAGACAGATGACTGCATCGTTACCTTTGATTTCAACACCACAAATTTTCATGTTCTTACCTACTTATTTTAGAGCCCTACATTATGGTGTTATTTCTAACACTTCTCCAGTATTTGCGCGTATCAGCAGCAAATAAGTCTAAATCAGAGTGTATTTTAGTCGTCGAAAGTTAACCTTTGATTGAAAAAACATCACACGAATTTACGGTATCGTTTGCTATGAGATGAAGCTCACAAAAGCTTAGCGGGATTTCATATGTGTGCTGTATATTGCGCGCGCATCCCTATTTGAAGTGTGGTTATTAATCCCAATGAATATCAATAATCTTTCGATTAAGAGTAAAATCGCGATCCCGCTGTTGGTGATTGTGATTGTTTTTTCTACCGTCACTGTGCTCAACGTTATCAGATCAAATGCTCAAGCTGCGATTAATAACGAGCTCAATAATGTGGTTCAGCCAGTGCTAGATAACCTAGAAGATGGCTACCGAGATATCTACCAAATTATCGCTTCGGCACAAGGTCTGTTGCTTGCTAAAGACCAAGCGGCGATCGAGTACCAAAAGTTTGAATTTAAAGACAACGCTTACAAAGCGGTTCCTCGTTTTCAAAGTGTCGAAACCTTGTATCAAGCGGGCGTGTTGGATCCATCTTCACGTGGCGAGTTATCAAAGCTCGTTAACGCGATGAGCAAGTGGGTGGCACTGCACGAGCCAATGTTCGCTGATCCAGCAAACGCAGACCAATACAATATTGATTACTCACCAGCGCTTGACGCAGAGTTTGCGATCATTCGCACTCAACTGCGTGATATTCGAACTCTGATCGAACTTAAACAGAAAGAGCTTCGCCAGCAAGCCGGTGACTCTATTGAATCGAGTAAGTTGATCATTGAAGTAGGTATGGCCGTTGCTGTTTTCGCTGCACTTTTCGCTATGTGGTTATCAAATCGCTTTATCGTTCAGCCAATCCAGAACGTAGAGAAAGCGATGAATGAGATCGCATCGGGCGACGGTAACTTGTCTCAACGTATGAAGGTCGAAGGTAATGATGAGATTGCTCGTTTAAGTTCTGCTTTCAACCAGTTTGTTGGCAAGATCCATGTCACCGTGGAGCAAGTTATTCTCACATCGAACGCAGTACGTGGCGAGATGGAAAACATCAAATCACTCACGCAAAGTGTTGCTGAATTCTCGTCTAATCAACAGCGAGAAAGTGAAGTGGTCGCTGCTGCAGTCCATGAAATGCAAGCAACCAGTGAAGTGGTGAGTGGTAACGCATTAGACGCGGCAACCGCAAGTAATGTTGCAAACAATGAAGTGGAATCGGCTGATACTACGCTTGGCTTAACTGTGACTTCGATTAAACGCCTTGCGCAAGATATCGAGAACGCGGGTGGTGTGGTTCAAGAATTGGACACCGACGTGAAGAACATCGCCTCAATCCTTGGTGTGATCAAAGGCATTGCGGAGCAAACTAACCTACTTGCATTGAATGCGGCGATTGAAGCGGCACGAGCGGGTGAACAAGGTCGTGGCTTTGCGGTTGTGGCTGATGAAGTTCGTGCGCTTGCGAGTAAAACTCAAGATAGCACTGGCGAAATCCAATCAATGATTGAACGCTTAGAAGTGGGTGCTAAACACGCGGTTGGTGTAATGACTGAAAGCAAAGTGAGTGGCGAGAAAACCATTGTTCAAGCAGGAACTGCAGCGTCTTCATTGAGTGAGATTCGAAACTCAATCGGCAAGATGAATGACATGAACACACAAATCGCAACGGCGGCTTCGCAACAGTCTCAAGTGTCTGAAGAAGTGAATAAGAATGTTCAACGCATTGCTGAAAGCACCATGCAAATGGTTGAGATGGCGAGCAGCGCAGAAAATGCATGTATGGCATTGGCTGAACAGTGTGAAGCGCTAGATAGCCTTGTGTCTCAGTTTGAAGTGTAATTTTCAAAATTAGACAGACGAATATGAGCTGATAATGGTTGCTCGTATTGAGTCCCATTAATCAGCGGTGAACGACAAAAAAGCCCGCACTCTATGAGTGCGGGCTTTCTTTTTGACTAGGTGATCAGTCTTTTGACTAGGTGATCCGTTTTTAGACCAAATCAATCATTCAGTGTTAGCTGCTACGTCCGTCTTTGTATGTGTAATGGTAGTCAACTTTTACGTTGGCTTGGTAATGGATGTCGTTGTTTTAGTTGCTGCAAACGCGGTGGTGCTGAGTACAAGAGTTGATGCAAGTATGATTAACTTCTTCAAAGGGATCCCTTACTTTGTTGTACCAGTGTTTTAGAGATTCTCACCCTAGCAATAGGGGATGAGGTTAATGTTAGGACAAAAATATGGTTGTGTAAGGGAATGACTATAGGTGCCGAAGATTAATGCACAGCGCATATCAAGCAAGGTGACACTGATATCTAACTTCAATACACTGTATGGGTAACCAAAGTTCAGCATAAGGTAAAGGCATGGCCAATTGGGAAGGGGTAAGTGAGTTTGTTGCAGTTGCAGAGCGTGAAAGCTTTACTGGTGCGGCGCAGAAGCTTGCTACGTCGGTGGCTCAAATCAGTCGTAGAGTAGCAAACCTCGAAGAACGACTCGCAGTGAAATTGCTCAATCGAACTACTCGAAAGGTGTCTCTTACAGAGGCTGGGCAACTCTATTATCAGCAGTGTAAGTTGCTGGTCGAAGGTTTAGAAATTGCTGAGCTTGCGGTCACGCAGATGCAATCTACACCAAAAGGCTTACTGAAAGTCACTGCGCCTGTGACTTATGGTGAGCGCCAACTCGCCCCAATACTCCATCAATTCTTAAAGCTTCACCCACAAGTAGAGCTTGAGCTGATGCTGACCAATCAAAAGCTCGATCTCATCGATTCTGGTGTTGATGTTGCGATTCGTCTTGGACGCTTGGAAGACTCAAGCCTTGTGGCAAAGAAGCTGTCTCAACGCCAACTTTATGTATGTGCAAGCCCTGAATATATTGAACGTTATGGCGAGCCGCATACATTATCAGAATTAAATAATCACCAATGTTTAGTCGGTGGATTTGAACATTGGCGTTTCAAAGAAAATGGACGCCCTCGCTCAGTTCGTGTTAACGGACGCATTAAGTGCAACAGTGGTTTAGCCTTGTTAGACGCAGCTAAGCAGAGCATTGGCTTGGTGCAGTTGCCTGAATACTACGTGAGTGAAGACCTTGATTCTGGTGAGTTGGTTGAGGTGCTGTCCGATTATCGAGACGACAAGGAAGGGATCTGGGCGCTTTATCCTCAGAACCGCAACTTATCTTCAAAGGTTCGCCTGCTGGTGGACTTCCTTTCTGAGCAATTGGATTAGTGTATGGCTTAAAGCCTCCACCGATAAAAACGGGCTTCAGAATAGAGATTCTGAAGCCCGATGTGTTTTAGGGATAAGTCGCGTTTGATTACGGCTTACTAGGCCTAAAATGTATTAGACGGTGAAACGATCTACTAAGTGGTACAGCTCATTTGCACGACTGTTGAGGTTTTGGCTACCTGTACGGTTTTGATTCGCGAGTTCGGCCGATTGTGAGCTTTGGTCAGAAATTACCACGATGCGTTGAGATATCTCTTGGCCGACAATATTTTGCTGTTCAGTGGCTGTCGCAATAAGCGAGTTCATGTCCATGATGGTATCGATCGACGCTTGGATCTTCGCCAGTGCTTCGGCTGCGGCATTCGCTTCTTCCACGGTTTGCGCACTTCGGTTTTGACTTGAATCCATCGCTTTCACAGCAGCATCTGAGGCAGCTTTAAGTTGCTCTATCATCTTGTGAATGTCGCCAGTGCTTTCTTGAGTTCGGCTTGCCAGTTTACGAACCTCATCGGCAACCACAGCAAATCCACGCCCTTGTTCGCCTGCACGAGCAGCTTCAATCGCGGCATTCAACGCGAGTAGGTTAGTTTGCTCGGCAATGTCTTGGATGACCGCCAATGAAGAAGAGATGTTTTGTACATCGCCTTCTAAACGAGACACCACGGTGTTGGCTTCTGAGACTTCGCTAGCTAGGCCTGCCACCGAATCTGCAGCGGCGTTTACGATCTGTTGCGCTTCTTTGGCATTGCCCTCAGCAAGCTTTGCGGAATCCGCCGCTTGGCTAGCGTTGCTCGAGATCTCTTGAGCCGTTGTCGTCATCTCAGTCATCGCTGTTGCAACTTGTTCTGTCTCTTCACGTTGCCCTGTAGCAATCTCGTCGACCTGCGCAGCGCGAGAAGACATACTAGATGTCTCGGCTACTACTTGTTGCCCGACATCACTTACGCTGCGAATGATGGTTTGCAGGCTCGCTACAAAGGCATTGAAGTTCTCGCTGAGCTTAGTGAACTCGGGCGCTTTGAAGGTTTCCATTCGAGCGGTTAAGTCAGCTTCGCCACTCGCGAATGCGCTGATTGAACGATCAAACTGCTCGAGTGGTTGCATGATGGTACGGTTGACGGCAACGGCAAACACAGCAACTACTAGGGCAATCAAACCACAGAAAATCGCGATGGCCGTCAAAGAGCTTTGTAACGCGACATTTGAGCTCTCTTTCATCTCTGCGATGACCGCATCGATGTCGTCAGTATAGAAACCTGTGCCTAGCATCAAGTCCCACTGGGGAACGAATATCGAGTAGCTCAGTTTCGGCAGGGCTTCTGATTGACCAAGTTTTGGAAAGTAGTAGGTGGTGAATTCACCAAGCTTTGAGTTCTTGATCAGGTCACGAATCAGGTAGTTGCCTTTTTTGTCTTGCAGGTCGTAGTAGTTTTTACCAATACCATCGTTATTTTGCCCGACAACGACTCGAACACCTTTCGAGTCATAACCAAAAATATAGCCAGACTCACCATATTCTAACGTTCTTAATGTTGGTAAGGCTTCTTCTAATGTTGCACCTCTATCCAAAAATGGGCTGATCGAAGAGTAGGCCATTTGTAGATACGCTTTGAGTTCCTTTTCTTTCATCGCCATCATATTGCTACGCGTCGATTCAACTTGCTGTGCGGTTAGCTCGGTGCTCTTCATATACGTCACGCTCATCATGCCAATTGCCATTAGTAGCAACGGAATGAAAGAGAGAATATAAAGGCGGTTTTTGATGGTTAGGGTCATGTCACGCTTCCTGTGTGATTGTCTCATGCAATTTTCAACACATTATTAATGTGGTTTCAAAATGTAAATGGGCTTGTTGTTTAATTGTTACCCTAGAGTTTTTTTGTTTTATAAATATGATGGCGGTTAGATTTTTTGGGTGAGAAGCCTTGCAACTAGAGGCTTAAGAGCGAAAAAGTGAGTTCGTATCGATGCTTTTGAATTCGACGCTGCTTTGTTAGAATGCGACGCTTTGTAGCACCCTGCTATGTCTATTCGTTAAGTGAGAAAGATTCATGAACAAAAGCCATGTGACTATTGGTTTAACTAACCCAAAGAGCCCGACAAACGTTGGTGCTGTTATGCGTGCGGCTGGTTGCTACCAAGTCGACGAAGTTAAATACACAGGGCAACGCTACGAAAAAGCCGCAAGATTTCACACCGATACCAAGAGTGCTGCACGTACTATCCCGTTGACCGGTGTCGAGTCGTTTTTGGATAACCTTGATTCAGAAACGAAAATTGTTTGTGTAGAACTCGCTGAAGGTGCAACACCACTGCCGCGTTTTAAACACCCAGAAAATGCCATCTATATCTTTGGCCCTGAAGACGGTTCTATTTCTCAAGATGTTGCGGATAGAGCGGATCACGTTGTGTACGTTCCAACGGTAGGTTGCATGAATTTAGCGGCAACAGTGAATGTGCTGCTTTACGATCGCCTTGCAAAATCTGATGAAATGGATGAGAGCAACGAGCTGATTAAGAAAAGCCGTGATAACCGTAATCATCTGCAAGTGAAGCAGGGGTAGATATCGTTCTAATCGTATCTGGTCTCTTAATATCTAATGCAGATTAAAGAAAACCCCTTATTCGTAGGAATAAGGGGTTTTTATTTGGTTGACCTTAGAGCTTAGGTTTGGCTATTCAGCACATTTGGAAGCCATAATTTTTAATGGTTGTCCTGCCTCATCGAATTGTAAGCTCCATACATACTGCCCTGAATTACGAATGGTAATAGCAGTATCTTGCCCGTAACCACCTTTAGTTAATGAGTTTAGTTGCCCCAGTTTTAGGTTGAGTCCATCCGCTGTAAACTGTGGCGACCAAGCTTTAGACGCGTATTGCATGCGATAGCTACCAGGCTTTTCAGTAGTAACGACTTGGTAAGTGTTTTCACCTTTATACTCAAACTCTCGTTTAGCTACATGTTTCCAACCTGAATCAGCAAAGTTGCCTACTACATAGAGTGGACTTGAAATTGGCCCTTCAGCGTTAATCGTTGGATTGTTACATTTAGCCATGAAGCCTTGTCCAACTTCATTCCCTGTCGCCATTATGGCCGCTATAGGACCTTTTTCATTTGGTTGTGTTATCGACAAGAAACGAGCCTCAAAAGGGTTTAGAACTATCGAGTAATGACCATCAATTGCTGATATAGATTGCTCTGATTCAATATCCGTCAGTTCAGCTTTGGAGCCTGCTTTTTCTTTGGTTAGTTCTATGGTCTGCTCTTTGTTGGTAACATTCACTGCGTAGATAACTGCATCGCCTTTATAGGCTTTGTGATCGACATATGCGATATCGTTGGCGATTAGGTTCGTACGTTTACCCTGTGATAGAGCGGGGTGCGTTTCCCTGAGTTTCATTAAGTTTGTAACATACTGCTTTAAGTCTTTTTCGTTGGTATTGAGTTGAGCTGTGACACCTTCTACTTTACCGCTAGTACGTGCTACGTGGTCATCGCACAAGCCATTAATAGCACAGTCATCAGTCCATACTTTGTCTGAAAAACCTTCTAGCTGATCGCCTATTTCGTCCCCATAGTAGGTGGTTATTGGGCCTGTATAAGCCGCTTGGAATGAAAATGCCGCTTTATAACGTAGCCAATACTCTCTGTCTTGTGGAGAAGCGATATTACCGCGCTGTAATAAGTCACCAAAGCGAACAAGGTCATGGTTACCAATCATTAAATTGGGTTTTGCATGGTCCGGGTATAACGAATGTAAAGACATACCTTCTGCAAGCCATTCTCCACCTTTGTTTCCCACGCCTGCTTCGTTTACAGCAAAGGTTTCTGTGAGTCGGTAGCGCATTGGGAAATCAAACGCAGAACATAAAGCCGGTGCTTCATTTGAGCCATAACCCGTTTCTATTATGCGGTTCTCACCAGCCCAAATTTCCGCAACCATATAGCCCAGAGGGTTCACGGTTTTACCTTCGCTGTTTACGTATTCGACCTGAGAAGAAGCAGTGTCTACCGTTTCTCTGATTTGACTCCAAGCTTCTTTTGGCACTTGGTAAGCCTGATCTAAGCGCCAACCATCGATTTTGAGTTCTTTGATCCAATACTCTGCAACTTCTTGGTAGAAAGCTAGGCTCTCGGGGTATGAGACTGGGTTATCCTCCCCTTGAGGCAGTTTACCTTTTGGTGACGGCACTACATTTTTTTTGTGGTGACCAAATACGCCATCAAAGAAGACGTAAAGCCCGCGAGCATGCGCTTCTTCAACTAACGTTTTCGCTTCTTCCATCGTGCCGAATCGAGGATCGATATTGAAATAATCAGTGGCAAAATAACCGGTGGCATCCAGTCTATCAGCCCAATGGTCCTGGTTTTCGATAGGCTCTGAATTAAAGATTGGAGTTAGCCAAATACCGTTCATTCCAAGGGACTCGATGTAATCAAGTGAGTCGATAATGCCTTGAATATCTCCTTTGTGGTGGCTAGTTCCGTATCCTGTCCCATGACCAATTGAGTCATCGCCATTAACAAAGCTCTCAACCATCACTTGATAGATCCTCAAGTCATTCACGTCGGCATTAGTATTCGTTTGGCATTGGTATGCCGTTAATTCTTGAACAGATTCAGGTGCAGATTGACAACCTGCAAGTAGGATGGCGGCAACGGCCAACGCGGTATTGGATAGAGAAAGTTTCACGTTAAGGTCCTTATTATTATGATTTAACTTATTATTCACCATCCTGATAATCTATAAATCCTCCGTTAAATAGTGGCAATAGGAGTAGGCGATAGGCTGAGAGACAGGAGTCACAATATGTGGTTAATTTCTTATACATATTATGATGAAGTGCTGATTTTTGAGTCGGAACGAGATTTGTACAGCAAGATTTTTTACGCGGTATGTAAACAACTTTGTTTAGAATAAGTATTCTCTTCTTCTAGTGTTATCTATCCCGTACGCAATCGGATATTATCTTGAGTTCATCACCAGATAATTGAAGGGTTAGATAACACCATGGAAGACAAGCAATTACTTGCCGCGCTACAACAACACCCTGTCCTCGATCTCTATCAGTTATTCCAAGAAGTTGGTCAAAACCGCTCTCTCTATGCATTACTAGAGAGGCTATCTTCCCTTAAAGAACATCACCGATTGAGCACTCGTCTTAGTTCTTTTAAACCTCACATCGAAGGGTTGTTGGCTCAATTTGATAGCACTACACCAGATAGCGAGATCCTCAAAGCGGTCGCTCTTCAGTCTGAGATTCAGCAGCGAGGCCACAGTATGAGTCGTTACATCATGACATCAGATAATCATCGCCATTTTTCTCCAAATGCAGATTTAGTGATGTTTGGCGATTCGATCACCGAGTGGGCACCGTGGGCGGATATTTTCCGTGATATCTCGATGGTCAACCGTGGCTTAGCGGGTGACACCACAACGGGCATGTTGCGCCGTATTGATACCACGTTGAATGTGAAGCCAAAGCTGGTGTGTTTTATGGCAGGGATAAACGATTTAGCTCAGGGTTATGATGTCGACCATATCTACCAGAACTACATTGATATGCTTAAGGTGTGGCAAGAAAATGAGATTCGCATATTGGTGCAATCAACGCTTTATGTTGGCTCTAAACTGCAAGGTTTAAATCCGTCGGTTGAACTGCTCAATAGCAAGCTAAGCGAGTACTGTACACAGCAAGGCATTGCGTTCTTAGATGTGAATTCAGTATTGTCACCTAATAAGTTGTTGTCGAACGAGTACTCGTGTGATGACTTGCATTTGAATGCGAAGGCTTATCAAACTTGGGCTGAGATACTTCAACCTACGATAGCTGAGCTACTAAAATAGACTCACGCAAAACGCTAGCTAGACCGATAAACAGCTTAGCTAATACAAGAAAAGCCAAACCCTAGATTTGTTTCGCGAACCATAAGGACATCAATGTGAACCTAAGACAATTGGAAGTCTTTTACGCCATTATGCAGACCGGAACCGTATCTGGAGCCGCGCGCAGCTTGCATGTGTCACAACCAAACGTGACCCGTATTTTGGCGCACACCGAGCAACAACTCGGGTTTGGCTTATTCGAACGAGTTAAAGGGCGCTTAGTACCAACGGTTGAAGCGAAAACCTTGCTGCCAGAAGCGGAAAAGGTCTATCAGCAACTGGGTCAGTTTCGATCTTTGACCAATAAAGTAAAACAAGGCCATCAGCATTTACGTATTGGTGCGCCGCCGATTCTAGCCACCAAGTTGCTGACTCCAGTGATCGCCCAAATGTCTTGCGAGCAAGAACTCTCTTTTGAGCTACTGACAGCCAACCGTGATGAGTTGTGTGAAGGTTTACTCAAGCATGAACTAGATATTGCTATTGCTTTTGGCGATGAAGCACCGCCTGCGATATTAAGTGAAACGCTATTAACCGAATCACTAAAGGTTTTGGTTCCTTCCAATACGGTTGATCACTTACCCGCAGAGTTAACCCTTGATGAGCTGATCAATTATCCCTTACCAATCATCGGGCTTGATAGCCGTGATCCATTAGGCCTCCTGTTACACCAAAGCCTTATTGCGCGAGATGAGCATTATCACCATCCGATGTCCGTACGTGGATACAGTGCGGCGGCGGAACTGGTGAAGCACCAAGCAGGGTTTGCGATCGTTGATCCGTGGACGGCAGAGCAATATCAAAATGACGACTCGGTTTGTGTATTTTATTTGCAGCCAGCTATCCAATTTTCGGTATCGATGCTTTGCGCAGAGCACACCCCTCAGTCGATTTCCGTTAAGCAATTTATCGCTTCATTGAAGACCCATACTCACCCTATAACTTAAGGTTATAGGCTCGTCATAAATAGGTATTCGGCAGCTTCTAAGTTCTTAATTAAAGTAAACCCATACAAGGATTTATTAATTAGGAATACTCATGTCTATCGCTCAACCTTACCTTCTTTTTCTTGGGGACGTTACTGACCCACTTGCCGCAAAAACAGCTCGCGGTATTCATCAATGGCGACCAGAAATTTGCCTAGGTCAGCTTCGTTTAACAGACGTTACCGTTTCACTTGGTTTAACGGATATGACCTTACAAGAGGCGCAAGCGCAGGGTACGAAGACGCTAGTGATTGGTACCGCAAATCCGGGTGGTGTTATTCCTGATTCTTGGCAGTCAACCATTATGGCCGCTGCAGAAATGGGATTTGAGATTGCATCTGGCATGCACCAACGATTGAGTGAATTTTCACCGCTTGCTGACATGCAGCAACAAGGATTGACTAAGCTTCATGATGTACGCCATTTTGACGGTGTTCTTAATGTTGGTAACGGAAAGCCTCGTCAAGGTAAGCGCCTGCTTACGGTCGGAACAGATTGCTCAGTAGGCAAAATGTTCTCGGCATTAGCGATTGAAAAATCGCTTAAACAAGCGGGAACATCTGCTCAGTTTAAAGCGACAGGGCAGACAGGTATCTTGATTGAAGGCTGCGGTATTTCGATTGATGCTGTGGTAGCGGATTTTATTTCCGGCGCAGTTGAAGCGATTAGCCCTGATTTTACCGACCACGATTGGGACATCATTGAAGGGCAGGGTTCTTTGTTCAACCCTTCGTTTGCAGGCGTGAGTTTGGGTCTTTTACATGGCGCACAAGCCGATGCCTTAGTGTTGTGCCATGAAGTCGGGCGACCACATATTCGTAACCTTCCTCATGCTCAATTACCAAGCATAGAACAGACGATTGAAGCCAACTTGCAAGCGGCGCGACTGACCAATCCAGACGCGAAGCTGGTGGGTATCTGCTTGAACACGTCGGCGATTAGCATTGAAGAGGCTGAGACATTGTGCCAAGAATGGACCACACTCTATCAAGTGCCGGTGACGGACCCTGTGCGCTTTCGTGTACAACACATTACTGATCATTTGCGACATTCACTTTAACGACTTCATCATTTCTATGTTTCCATTTGTTAAAGCGAACATCAACCGAGTGAAATTATGAAGATTACAGCAGAACCCATTACTATCTCGATGCAAACGCCTTTTCGCATCTCTCGTGGCAGTCGAACTGAGTGCCACGTTGTTCGTGTTTACATTGAACATGATGGCAAACGAGCTCAGGGCGAATGCACGCCTTACCCACGATACGGTGAGTCATCGGAGTCTGTGTTAGCGCAAATCCAACAAGCGTCTAGCGCACTTGAAGCTATGTTTCAACGAGGCGTTACCGATCCGGCAGAGCTAAGAGATCATCTTCAGTCTTTATTGACCGGAGGGGCAGCGCGAAATGCGATCGATTGTGCGCTTTGGGATTTTGAAGCGCAGCAGAACGACCAGACCTTTCCTAATAGCTTGTTTGAGTTGCCTGCTCAAATCGTGACTGCAATGACCGTCTCGATTGGCACACCAGAAGCGATGGCGACTCAGGCTCGAGACTATGTCGCGAATGGTGCGAAACTTCTGAAAGTGAAGCTTGATGGTGAACAAGTAGTAGAGCGTGTGCGCGCGGTACGAGAAGCTGCGGTAGATGTTCAAATTGTATTGGATGCCAATGAAGCGTGGACAGGATTGAATCTCGAAGAGTTGTTTAATCAACTGACAGAATTTGATATTGCGATGATCGAGCAGCCGTTACCCCAACAGCACGATGCCTCATTGGTGCACATCAAGCACCCGATACCACTGTGTGCCGATGAAAGCTGTCATACCACTTCACAGCTCTCATCGCTGTTGGGTAAGTATGAAATGGTCAACATCAAACTCGATAAAACGGGCGGCCTGACTGAAGCATTGATACTTGCAGAAGAAGCACAAAGGCTCGGGTTTACTCTGATGTCGGGTTGTATGCTTGGCACTTCACTGGCCATGCGTGCAGCTCTGCCTATTGCGGTTCAATCTGAAATCGTCGACCTCGATGGCCCAGTCTTACTTGGTCAAGATGTAGCGCCAGCGCTGACTTATCGAGATGGGATGATTATTCTCTAAGTTCGTTGAGCCCGTTTAATCGATGGACATGACATGACATGAATGAAATCGTATGAGTGAAAACTTGTACGATTTTTTCGATCTCTAGACCTCAACTTATTAAATAATCGTAGGTTTTGACTGCTTGATGGAGAGTTCTATTCGTATAATTTACGTGCGTATTGATAAAGTAATCACGTTTCTGTCGGTGCGGTCACTTTCTATTATCGCAAAACAGATAGCTCAAGCTTTATAAAATAATTGTTATGATATCTTATGTGAAATGTTAATGATTACTCTTCATTTAATAGTTTCACTAAAGCTATTCGATGCAAGCCCAAGTAAGGCTTACACCCTAACTGATTGAATCATTGATAGTTCCTGTTGATTATTTGATGAGAAGAAGGTGGGGCGAGTGAGTAGTCATGTCTCCGAGGTTGTAGAAAATAAGGATAGTTTCGAGCGCCCGTTCTCGATCCAAATTCCACGTCGTAAGTGGTTTGGTTGGAAAGGTATTGAGCTGCGCTTGGTACTTGCGTTAGCCATGCTATCGATGACCACTATCTTCCTCTCAGTTGTCTCCAGCTTTACCTTCGATGATTTAAACCAACGTCTTGTTGAGCTAAAGGAGAGTGAAATCCCCGCCTTAGATAACGCTGCACGCCTCAATGATATGGTGCGCGTGATTATTACGACCTCATCTCAACTCAGTGACGCTGAATCGAATATAGAACGTAAACAGGCGATGCTTAAAATTGAAGAGGCAATATCAGTCATGAATAGCGTTATGGTTCAGTTTCCTGATTATCACGCCTACTTTAAAGATCTTATCGCCCAAGTTAATAATAGTCTGAGCCTGTTGTATCAAAGTGAGATTGAGTCAGAACAACTCAATCAAGAACTTCGTAATTTGCTTGAAGGCTTTTATCCTCTATTGCAACAAGCCAGTGATTCACTCGATAGCTTACCTGAATCAGCCAAAGACCAGATCCAATACACGCAGTTAAAATCCCTGCTGTATTACCAATTAGGCTTGGTCGAAAAGCTGTATAACGACTCTAGCTTTAATGAGTTGGATTACACCAGCTTACGGCTAGGGCAGGTTGGAGAAGAGTGGTGGCAGCTTTGGGTAAATGGTGATTTAAGAAGCAAATTTCCCCAATTAGATCACCAACTCACCGTAATTTACAACCTAGCCTCAAGTGATAGCAGCTTGTATGGGTTGAAAAACAAAGCGCTCGATCACCTCTATCAAGAGCAGTATTTCCTGCAAAACAGCCGTGAGCATCTTAACCAATTAACTGTGCAGATCGAGCGCAATACTAGCCAAGTGAATCGCAATATTGATCAGTCGATTCAGCAGGCTCAGCTGTCGTTACAATCGAACCAACAACTCTCTCTTTTCCTTTCTTTGTTCAGTGTGCTGGCTGCTGCGGCTATTTCATGGTTCTACGTGCGTAAGAGCATTTTGGAAAGGCTTTTACAGCTTAAAGACAACATGTTTGCAATTTCTACCGGCCATTTAGATACCGAAGTTTCGATTCGTGGCAAAGACGAAGTGACACAAATGGCCAAGTACCTAAAGGTATTCCAGACAACGGCCAAAGTCGTGAAACAAACCAATCGAAAATTAGAGGCCGAAGTAGAAGAGCGAACCCTAGCCGAAGCCAAATTGCGTATTACTCAAGATGAGTTAATCCAAGCAGGGAAACTGGCCGCGTTGGGGCAATTAAGTGTTGGAATCACTCACGAGATCAATCAACCATTAACTGCGGTAAACAGCCATGTTCGAAGCGCTCAATTGTGGTTAGGTAAGCAAAGACCAAATAGAGCCGAAGAAAATCTTCAAAAGATTGAAGTGCTGCTAGATAAGGTGGCGGCAATCACCCGTCACTTGAAAGCCTTCTCACGTAAGAGTGACGGCAAGATTGATAACGTAAAACTGATAAAGGTGATTGGTGATGCTATCGACTTGTTTGAAACTAGGCAAAGTAGGGTCTCGATTCAGTATTCTCCGCAGAGTGACCAAATGGTTCGTGCCAACAGCATTCGCTTGGAGCAGGTGTTGGTGAATTTGATCAGCAATGCGTTGGATGCCGTTGAGCATAAGGAGCAGCCTCAGCTCAACATCTCCACTCAAGAGCACCTGAATACCATTCAGATATCAGTTAAAGATAATGGATTAGGGATACCCGAAGAAGACATTCCGCATCTGTTCGACCCATTTTATACCCGTAAGACCACCGGCAAAGGGCTCGGGCTTGGTTTGTCTATCGCATACAACATAATTAAAGACTTTGGCGGCTCGATTCACGTGGAATCAGTTGAACACCAAGGCACCACCTTTATCGTCACTCTACCAAAAGGCACAGGCTCATGACTTCAGAAAAACACATAATTCTTATCGACGATGAAACAGACGTTGTTGAAGCAGTGAGTGAAATGTTGGAGCTCGAAGGGTTTAGCGTCACTAGCTTTACCGATCCTAACCTTGGCCTTAAATCACTCAAAGCAAACAGTCAGTCGGTGGTGTTGTGTGATGTTCGCATGCCGAAAGTGGACGGTTTAACGCTGTTGAGCTCAATCCAACACCGAGCCCCGAATGTGCCCGTTTTATTGATGAGTGGTCATGGCGATATCCCAATGGCGATCGAAGCGATGAAGCTTGGTGCTTTCGACTTTTTGGAAAAACCGCTTAGTTCGAGTGAGCTGGTGGAGAAGCTTGATTTGGCGATTACCCAATGTCAACACAATTGCCCTTCAACCTCGGATGGCGATGAGCAAGAGGAGCTACCGATAGAGTCTGTGGTTATTGGCCAATCAACAGCGATGGATACGATACGTAAGCAAGTACTCGCTTTAGCACATACTGGCGTCGATACCATTATCAATGGAGAAACGGGAACGGGTAAAGAGGTGATAGCTCGCGCTCTGCATCAATTCAGTCGTCGTAAGACTAAACCATTTGTCGCAATTAACTGTGGCGGCATGACAGAAAGCATTATTGAGAGTGAGTTGTTTGGCCATGAAGCGGGTTCGTTTACTAGCGCGAACAAGAAGCGTATTGGCAAAATAGAACAAGCCAATGGCGGGACTCTGTTTCTCGATGAAATTGAAAGCATGCCGATTGCCGTGCAGATCAAATTGTTGCGTGTGATTCAAGAGCGAATGATTGAGCGTGTTGGTGGTAACGAGTTGATACCTGTCGGCATCGTCGTGGTAGCCGCTAGTAAAGCTGATCTCGCGAGCTTGAGTGAGTCTGGAGAATTCAGAGCCGATCTCTTCTATCGCCTTAACATTGCGAGCTTAAACCTTCCTGCATTGCGTCAAAGAAAAGAAGACATTCAGGTGCTGTTTCGCCATTTTGTGATTCAAGCGAGTCATAAATACAAGACACGTCCTTCGACGATCTACCCGGAACAAATTCAGCAGCTATGCCGACATGAATGGCCGGGCAATGTGCGTGAACTACGTAATGTCGCTGATCGATTTGTGTTGGGTATCGTCGGTGATGGCTTTGATCTTCAATCGCCAACTTGTGAAGCGTCCGGAGAAGATTTCGCTTTTGAAAAGCAGATGGAGCAGTACGAGAGAAATGTGTTAACCGAAGCCTTGATAGAGAGCGCAGGCAATATCAATGAGGTCTCGAGTAAGCTTAATCTGCCACGCAAAACGCTTTATCGAAAAATGAAAAAACACCAGTTGGATAAAGAGAGTTTTAAAGCCTAACTCATTAACTTGGTTCTTGAGGAGCAAAGAGCAAGGTCAAAAGAAAAGCACAAGACAACAATGACCCATTTATCATTTAGTCGAATGATTAACTGTTTCAAGTAATTGTAATAAAAGAGTTTTAACATTTGGCACAAAGCGTGCAATCCCTACATTGTGGCACCTGCCCACATGAGGTCATCTCATAGAAGGTAGAAATGACCGTATTAAGGAAATTAGAAAAATAATTGCTTGTTGCAAGGAGATACAAACATGAAGCAAATACTGAAAGGTTCGATTGCTCTGATACTCGGCGTTAGCTCAATGACAGCATGGGCGGCTACAGAGTCAGCAAACCTAGGACCTCGTCCCCTCTTTTTAGTCAACAATATGGACGAGAGCCCTTTGAAAACCAAGCTGCTCAGTTGTAGCGAAGGACCATTTCATCGTAGCGATTTTTCTATTGGGCATCGCGGAGCTGCAATGCAGTTTCCCGAGCACACCAAAGAATCTTACTTAGCGGCGATTCAGATGGGAGCGGGTGTCGTAGAGTGTGATGTAACCTTTACTAAAGATAAGGAATTGGTGTGTCGGCATTCTCAAAGTGACCTGCACACCACAACCGATGTTTTGGCGCATCCCGATCTCGCTAAGAAGTGTTCAACACCGTTCACGCCGGCTAACCCAGCGACAGGCGAAGATGCTCAGGTTGAGTGTCGTACCTCTGATTTCACACTAGCGGAGTTTAAGACTCTTAAAGGGAAAATGGATGGTGCGAATCCAAAAGCCACCACGGTTGAAGAGTACATGAACGGGACTCCAGGTTGGAGAACCGATCTCTACAGCCAAAGTGGGACATTGATGACACACGCAGAAAGTGCGGCATTGTTTAAAGAGCACGGCGTGAAGGTCACACCTGAATTGAAATCGGCAGCAGTAGACATGCCTTTCAATGGCTTTAGCCAAGAGATGTACGCGCAAAAGTTGGTGGATGAACTGAAACAGGCGGGCTTCGAGCCTTCTGATACTTACCTACAGTCATTCAACTTGGATGATGTGAAGTACTGGATCAAAGAAGCACCGAAGTTCGGCAAACAAGCCGTTTATCTTGATGACCGTGTTTACGAACAAGCGGACTTTGTCGCGTCCGTTGAGAATATGAAAGAGCTGCACGATGCGGGTGTGAATATCATCGCACCACCTCTGTTTGCTCTGGTTGATTTAGACGAAAACAACGAACTGGTTGCGTCTAACTACGCCAAGCTTGCTAAGGATGCTGACCTCGACATTATCGCATGGACATTGGAACGTTCTGGCCCACTAGCGCAAGGTGGTGGTTGGTACTACAAGAGCGTGAAAGACGGTATCAACAATGACGGCGATATGATGAAAATGCTTGATGTGCTGGCACAAGATGTTGGTGTGATGGGCGTATTCAGCGATTGGCCTGCAACGGTAACTTATTACGCAAACTGCATGGACAGCGACGCTTAGGTTCTTCTGAGTGCGCTGTTACGCCCGCTAATTATGGCGTTTGTATAGAGAGCGCTTAACTAAAGAATAACAAAAGAAAAAGCAGGGAACCAAAGAGCCTTCGGGCTCTTTTTTTAACCACTGAAATCGACGAGACAGAAATGACCCAAATGATGGGTTTTGAGTTGGACACGAATGACTCAAAAGTAATTTGAAAGTGAGGGTTTTTATTTAAGTTGCTGAAATTAAAGATATAAAAAGGTGGCACAAAGGCTGCAATAGTGAAGGTGACTTTCAACAATAAGTAAAAGTAAGGTTTGAATATGAAAATCAGTGTTAAAGGACTGTTAATCGCTAGCTCATTGCTACTTCCTTCAATGGCTATGGCAAGCGACTGCTCTAGCCGTGGTGTGTTAGACGATCGATACTGTGATGAAAACCAAGATTTGGTGGCCGATTCACCAAAGAACCCAGATGAGTGGAACGACCCAAGTACGCTTGTATTTACCTACACGCCAGTAGAAGACCCTGCGTTGTACAAAGATGCGTTTGCGGATTTCCAAGCTCACCTAAGTAAAATCACGGGTAAGCGAGTGATTTACTACACAGTTCACTCGAACTCTGCGCAAGTAGAAGCGATGCGTTCTGGTCGACTGCACGTTGCAGGTTTCTCTACGGGCCCAACAGGCTACGCAGTTAACTTAGCAGGTTACGTTCCAATTGCGGTGAAGGGGGATGAGTCTGGCTTCCAAGGCTACAACCTAATCACGATCGTGCGCAAAGACAGCGGTATCAATACTATGGCTGATCTAAAAGGCAAAAAGGTTGCACACACTTCTGCATCTTCCAACTCTGGCAACCTAGCTCCACGTGCGTTATTCCCAGCGAAAGGTTTAGTGCCAGATGAAGATTACAAAGTGCTTTACTCAGGTAAGCATGACCAATCGATTCTAGGTGTCTTCAATGGAGACTATGACGCAGCACCGGTGGCATCAGATGTTTACGATCGTATGGTAGCAGCAGGTCGTGTCGACGATTCTGAACTGAAGATCATCTACCGTAGCCCACGTTTCCCAACGTCTGCTTTTGGTTACGCGTACAACCTAAAACCAGAGCTTGTTGAGAAGATCAACGAAGCTTTCTTTAGCTACCGCTTTACTCCAGAGATGAGTGCATCATTTAAAGGTGCAGACCGCTTCTCACCAATCAGCTACAAAGAAGAGTGGGACGTGATTCGTGATATCGCCCACGCGACAGGTACGGCTTACACCAAAGCTGGTCTTAAGAAGCTCGCTGAAAAAGATGCGGCTAAACGCGCAAAGAAAAAAGCAGCTGAGCTAGCAAAACAAGCAAACAACGGTTAGTTCTTCACTCAGTTGGAAGGCTCAGTTTTAGAAAGACTGAGCCCTTTAAAAACACTTACCTCAACTAAGAATCTATGCCCTCGCGGGTAGGGCATAGAGCATTCTAAAATTCGCACAAGGAAATGCAGTATGGCCGTAGCAAGCTATGAAGGAATAAAGATAAACAACCTTTTCCACGAGTACGTCGCAGGCAAGCCAATCCTTAAAGGCATTAATATAGACATCGGTGAGCCTGGCATCATCGCGATTATCGGCCCATCCGGTACAGGTAAAAGCACACTTCTACGCTGTATAAATCGCCTTAACGATCCAAGCCAAGGTGAAATCATTTTTGATGGCGCAGACCTGACTCAACTAAAAGGTCAAGCACTTCGTAAACAGCGCCGTCATATCGGCATGGTATTTCAAGAGTACAACTTGGTAGAGCGTTTAACGGTTATCGAGAACGTGTTGAGTGGTCGTCTGGGTTACATGACCGCTTGGAATGCGTGGCGTCGTAATTACTCAGCTGAAGATTTAGCAAAAGCGTTTGAGTTACTGGAATTTGTTGGCCTGCAAGATTTTGCAAACCAACGTGCCGACAGCTTGTCTGGCGGGCAAAGACAGCGTGTCGGTATCGCCCGTGCGGTGATGCAAGACCCTTACATTCTTCTTGCTGACGAACCGACGTCATCACTCGACCCGAAAACCGCGGTTGAGATCATGGAGTTGATGGAAACTTTCGCTGAGCAGAAAAATATTCCTGTATTGGTGAACATTCACGATGTGAACTTAGCCAAGCGTTACGCCAAGCGCATCATCGGTATGTGTAATGGCAAAGTACATTACGACGGTAACCCTGAAGGTATTTCTGAGGAAGATCTAAAAATTATCTATGGGGGTGAATCATGGCTGGATTAAACCCAAGTTCATCGCCAAGCGTACCGTCAAATCAGGCGTCAGCGAAGCATGAAAACCCATTCAAGGTGTCATGGACAAACCGTGCGATTATCACTGGGATCGTGGCTTATCTGTTTTACAGCTTCTCGACGCTAGGGCTTACCTTTGATCGTTTGATCATCGGTTTTGGTGAAAGTGAGCGGTTACTATCTCGAATGTTTCCGCCTGATTTCTCGCGAACCAGTTTACTACTGAGTGGGTTAGCGGAAAGCTTACAGATTGCGATTATCTCAAGTTTCTTTGGCATCGTTATTTCACTGTTTCTAGGCTTGCTAGCCGCGAGAAATATGATGCCTTCAATCGTATCAACGCCCATTCGTGGATTTATTGCATTGTGTCGCTCTTTTCACCCAGTGATCATCGCCATCTTGTTTGTGAAAGCGGTGGGCTTTGGTGCTCTGGCAGGCATATTGACCTTGGTATTCGCATCTATTGGTTTCATCGCTAAGCTGTTCGCTGAAGCTATCGAAGAGATCTCTTTTAAACCGGTTGAAGCGATTAAAGCAACTGGCGCAAGTTTCATCAGCGTTATTCTGTATGCGGTGATGCCTCAGGTATTCACGCGTTTTATTGGCTTTGCTAGCTACCAGTTGGATTCGAATCTACGTAACTCAACCATGGTTGGCATCGTGGGGGCGGGTGGCCTTGGCGGTACATTGTTCTCGGCATTCCAACGTTTTGACTACGACTTCGTCGCGGCTATTTTGATCACCATTATCGCACTGATTCTTGTGGGTGAATTTCTTTCCAACATTGTTAGGAGAATCTTCTAATGACAACTGCATCTATCGATAAAGAGTGGCAGCGTTTTACACCAAACGAACGCGTGGCTCGATTTGCCGTTTACCTTAGCTTAGTGTGTGCGATTGTTTGGTCTTGGCAGACGGTTGAAGTGATTCCTGAGTTCCTATACGACGCGCCAGCGCAATTTGCTGACATGTTCGAGCGTATGGTGCCAGTGGACTACGCTTTCTATCCTGAGTCGATTCACGCAGCGATGATTGAGACACTGCACATCGCGACGTTAGGTACCTTGTTTACCTTGATATTTGCGATTCCATTGGCGTTGTTGAACGCGCCAAATATCACACCTAATAAAGCGCTGAACTGGGTGGCTCAATTCTTTCTGGTGTCTTCACGTTCTGTGAACTCATTGGTTTGGGCTTTGTTGTTTATCGCACTGTTTGGCCCCGGTGTTCTCGCAGGCATTATGGCAATTGCCATTCGCAGTATCGGCTTTGTGGGGAAGCTGTTAGCGGAAGCGATTGCCGAAGTGAACATGGGGCCTATCGAAGCTCTGCGCGCAACCGGCGCTTCTTGGATGAGCATCTTGCTTAAAGGGTATTGGCCACAAGTTATGCCCGCATTCTACTCCATCGTGTTGTTCCGTTGGGACATCAATGTGCGTGAATCTGCGGTATTGGGGTTAGTGGGCGCTGGTGGTATTGGCGTGGTGCTAAACGATGCGCAGAACCTTTTTGAGTGGCAAAAAGTTTCGATGGTATTAGTGAGTATCTTCGCAGTGGTTATCGTTGCAGAAGCAGTGGTGATCCACATCCGTAACAAACTCATATAAACATATAGTGAAATGCAGCGTGTTTTGTGTGATGTGTCAAAGTTAAGAGCTTATCTAGCATTTTGAAGCTCAAACGACCCTAGGTACTTCGGTCTACCTAGCGGTCGTTTTTTTATGTCTATTGAGTGACCTAAGACCTTGTTAGAAGTAGAAGGGCGTGACTCGTTTTTAAGTGTCTAGCTTTTAACTGCCAGCAGCGAATCCACAAATTCTGCAAACCCATAACCACCCGGCTGCGACATCACCCTGCTTGGATGATGCTCTAGCTTATCCCAATAATGTTGAATGTTTGCCACGCCAACGGCAAGTGGAAGTGATTCGAACATCTGCTGATCATTCATTGAATCGCCGACATAACAGGCTTGATTGTGGATTTGCTCAAGCGATAAGCCTTTATTAGCAAGGAAACGGTGCACGGCGTTTTTCTTTGAGTGTTCGCCGTACCAAGCGTTGATATGAATCGAACTTGCCGTCGCGTGTGCGCCTAAAGCGTGTATTCTTTCGAGTACCGCTTGAACAGTTTCAGGATCAACAGGCTTACGGTTTTGGCCGATATCAATCGCGACCTCACACAAGCGGTAAGATTGATCCAAAGTTAGCGAGAGGTCAGGGTAACTCAACAAGATCGCTTCAACTTCTTGTTTTAGCTTTGCTTGGTTCTGACGCACTTGTTCTAGCGGTGTTTCAGATGAGAGTTGTAATGCACCATCTTGCTTCTCTAGTAAGAAGGCGCCGTTCTCTCCTAGCACGGCATCGACAGGCCAAAGCTGCGCAATATGGTCACACCAACCAGCACAGGCTCCCGTTACAGCGACCACTTTGATTCCATTGTCTCTCAGCTTTTGTAACGCAATCAGGGTTTCTGGAGGGAGTGAACCTTGCCAAGTGAGCGTGTCATCGACGTCGGTTAATACCCATTCGATGTGCTTCCAGTTGTTGTCTAGTTGGTGTTCCATTAAAACTCACTTATTCCATGGATTGTTTTACACAGAGCGTATTAATTCAGCCCAATGTAGAATTAGAAGCTAACGTGATTAGAAAATACAGTGTTTAGCAAAATCGCCCGCTTCATTAGCCGTCCAGTCACCTTTAGGCTTTTCTTTCATATCCGCACACCAAGCTTCACTGCCAACCTCGGTACAAGCCATTAATTGAGTAGCAAGGAAAAGTATCAACGCGATTTTCTTCATAATAAACATTCCATTGTGGTCTAAATTTCTGCTTATAACTGTATCAAATCCCACAAGTGATTGTTATAGCTGCTAAGAACTTAAGGGCGTTACATAGACAGGATCTTAAGCTCTAAGCTATTTATTTAGATAGAAAAAAGGCTTCATTTATGATCAGATAATCGTCGCCAAACAAACCACCCATATCAACCGTGAAGCCGATGACGATTATCTCCCTACAAAAGCAGTTTAAGCAATTCTTTAATGCTGATAGCCTTCAAAAAATGGCGAAAAGTACAGGACTTATGAAGCGATGTCGGGCTATCTTACCCGACCAGCTAGTAGTAAGCCTAGTGGCCGCTTTGAGCAAAGGAAACTGCTCATCTATTGCCGATTTACTAAGGCAATTCAATGGGATGTGCTTAAGCGCTAAAGATACTGTGGCTTATAAGCCCTACCATAACCAGTTAAGAAAAGAAGAATTTCCGATATTCATGCGCCAATTGGCCATGCGAGCGATAGCTCAGTTTGCTCGCCAGCAGAGTGCCAACCTACCAGATAAACTCGCTACCTTTGATGATGTGCTGCTTCAAGATGGTAGCTCTTTCCACATTCATCGTGACCTTTCGAACGTTTACCCGAGCCGATTTAAACGCAATCCAGCCGCAGTTGAATGCCATATGACAATGTCTTTAAAAAGCTTTTCTCCAGTCGCAATGAGCATCAGCGCTGATACAGCATCAGAAAGAGACTTTTGCCCGCCCCAAAACAATGAGTAACAAATTGTTGTTGGCTGACGCAGGGTACCCTGACTTCCAATTCTTTACTGAGCTTGAACTGTATGGTGGTTTCTATATTTTCGAGGAGCAAAGTCCCTGAATCCTCATGTTATAGAAGCGAGAAACGGTCAGGGCCGGCATTTATCTAAACTAGAAGGAAAGAAGCTCAAAGACATCACTCGAGGTACTAATCGCTCACAGGTACTCGACCTTAAAGTTCGTAGTGGTAAGCAAGAATTTAGAGTGGTAAGACGTTGGTTTGCCGAAGAAAAGCGATTCTGTATTTGGTTAACTAACTTGCCTTCAGGTACCTATACTGCTGATGACATAATGGCGATCTACCGCTGTCGATGGCAGGTGGAGTTGCTTTTTAAAGAATTAAAATCTCACACAAACTGGCAACGATTTGTCACCGCACAAAAGGCCATCGTTGATGGGCTTATCTGGGCCAGTTTACTCTCGCTGATCATCAGGCGCAGTACTGCGCTTCAGATAATGCCATCGGTCTCGCTGTTTAAGGCGGCAAAAAATGTGGATGTGTGGCTGTTGCCCATATTTGAATGTATCAGCCACAAGGCATGGTCAGAAATAGGTAATAAACTGGAATGGGCCTCTAGCTATATATTTAAGAACGCACAAAAGTCCGCCCAGAGGAAGTCAAAGAAAAACATCACGTTAGACGGGATTTATGCTGGTCTTAATGCTTAAGGTTCAGTCTATGAAGGGCGTTAATAATGATGTGGGGTTGAGCTGAATTCGAGGGACGGTAAAGAAGGGAAGGTTTGCTTGGCTTTAAGATCGAAAAAGCCAGCAACGTGTGAAGTGACCCCATAAAGTTGGACATTTCTGTTAAGCGGCTTTCAAGGCCTGAGTTCGATATTCTATCGGAGTCAGGCCTTTTAGTTTCACTTTTATACGTTTGGTATTGTAGTACTCGATGTATTCTTTAATTTGCTCTATCAGAGCATCTGCATCTTCAAAGCTTTGGTTGTGATACATCTCGGTTTTGAGTAAAGCAAAAAAGTTTTCAGCAACAGCATTATCCAAGCAGTTACCTTTTCTCGACATGCTTTGCGTTAACCCACTCTCCGCTACCTTTTTCTGATACTGTCGATGGCGATATTGCCAACCTTGATCGCTGTGTATAATTGGCTTTGAGTTGGGTTTCAGCTTTGATATAGCCTCCGTCAGCATATCCGTGACAAGCGGCAAGCAGGCATTTTTGGCCACTCTATAAGCTACCACTTCCTGAGTAAACAAGTCGACAACGGGAGACAAGTATACTTTCTGCTCTTTGACTTTGAACTCCGTGACATCAGTTACCCACTTTTCATCGGGTTGAGTCGCACTAAAATCTCTTTCAAGCACGTTGGGAGCAGCTTTCCCTGACTCTCCTCGGTATGAACGATACTTTTTAATCCTGACCGTCGATTTAAGGTTTAGCTGAGCCATAAGCCTTTGAACCGTTTTGTGATTAAGCGCGACCCCCTGATTTTTTAGTTCTAAATGAATACGACGATAACCGTATCGGCCCTTATGTTCATGATAAATTGACTTTATCAACCGCAGCTCACGTTCGTAGCTATTTGGGCGCTTGCTCGTTTGAGCCTGATAATAAAAGACACTTTTTGACAGCTGTAGAGTCTGCAGTAAGTGCTTCAACGGGTACTTGCCTTTAAGAGTTAGAGCTATGACCGCTTTTTCTTTGTTCGACGGTTTTTTTCCTGCTCCAACTCTTCCAACTTTTTTAAAACAGCATTCTCGGTTCGTAAGTAGACTAACTCCTCTTTTAGCTCCTCAAGTGTCATTTCATTATCCGGCTTAGTGGTTCGTTGAGGTTGCTGTTTCATTGAGGGTCTTCCTTTCTGGCGCATTTTGAGCCCCTTGATACCGAGCTCATTAAATCGTTTGAGCCAGACAGAGAGTATCCCAGGGGATGAGAGGTTTAATACAGCGCTAGTGTGCGTGAGAGACCATTCATTCGCCCACATTAAATTCAATGCTTTTCGTTTTGTTTGAGCAGTCGCGGCATGCTTAGTTGGTAAAAATGAATCAGTACCATGGATGGCAAAGACTTGAGCCCAATACCGTATCTGCCTTGAAGAAATTGAATATTGTTTTGCTAAGTAGAGAGATGACGTGCCATCTAAGTATTGCTTAGCAATGATACATTTTAGCTCTCGGCTATATTTGGACATAAAAAGACCCCCAATAATTGGTGTCCAACTATTGGGGGTCAGTTCACGTGTGCTGGCTTTGAAATTCTTAATAAGTTTCTATTCGTTATTTCGCTTTAACTACTTATCGATTTATACCAATTTCATCTCTTGGATGATGTCCGAAGCAATCTCTGGCTTCGTGCTTGTTGGTTTCTCGTGTAGGTCGGCTTTCAATTGTCCCTTACGGTTACTTAGGCCCGCTTCAAGTTTCTTAAGTGCTGCAGCGATAGCTGGGTACATAACATCGTCTGTCGATTTTGCTGTTACTCGTACACCTTCGTAGTTGGTGAATACTTCAACCTGATGTTGACCGTGTTCTTTAGTAATGATGATGTCGCAACTTATCAGTGATGGGAAATGGTTAGATATCTTCTCGAATTTACCTTCGATGTCTTTGCGTGACTCGTCGTTAATTGATACATGATGTGTTTGAACATTTATTTTCATAAATCATACCTTTCCAATGACTGTGTCATTTAAACGTAGCAAACATCGGATAGATTAACCAACTGAGAATTAGCACATGTGTGATTGACTTCAGTGTTATCAAATATTCTCTTGTTACTCCCTTGAAAGTCCGATGAACTGATCGCATATTATGTTTCGTGTTTTAAAGACATGTTTAAAAAAACTCCATCCTTGATAATTTGCGCTAACCTACAGCGAATTCCCAGTGAATCTCTCTTTATCGGTTTTATAATTCCGAACTTGTCACTCCATTGATTTTCTTTCCAGCTCACTCACTTTTTCTTCTTTGATTAAAAACTCAGCTTAAGTTACTAATTTATAGACACTCAACTGCCCACTCCATATTGAAGTGAAACTCTCCTGCTGTGAGTTGAGACTCGGGTATGGTAATGCGTGCTCGAATATCGACTTCTTTATTGGATGCCAGTTGATCGACAGGAAATACACCAACTTAGTCATTATTGAACAAGCGCCACTCTACACTGAAGGCAAGGTGGTGGGGCAGGGCTGGAATGGGATGCTTATCTTGCGTGAAGGGGATAAACCGGTCGGCTGGATTGCGATGGATAACTACATCCACCGTTCACCCATTACCAATTATCAAAAGCAGATGCTTGAGTCCTTTGGTTCTCTGCTTTCTCAAATCTACATCCGCAAACGGCAAGAACAGAACATCCGTATGTTGCACTCAAGTATGGTGGAACTGTCTCGCTGCGATAGCGTAAGCGAAGTCTGTAAATCTGCGGTTAGCTTTGCTATTCAGCACTTAGGGATAGACCGATTAGCGGTTTTTTTAACAGATAAAGGCTGCAATTACATGCAAGGCACGTGGGGTACGGATATAAAAGGCGACATTGTCGATGAATCCTATTACCGCTCAGAGCTGGTGGAGCGTGACATTGTCGCCGCAGCACGAGCCTGTCCTAATCAAGTCGCCTTTGAAGAGTCCGTGCCTATCTATCACGATTTCAATATTGTGGGAGTCGGTTGGACGGCAATGACAATGCTTACCACCAATACGGGTGAGCCGATTGCGTTTATCGCTGCGGATAACTTGTTAACTCGCAGTCCTTTAACCTCACAACTGCGTGAAGTTATACGTATCTTCGCTTCTAGCCTTGCGGAGGTGCTACAGAGAACCATGGCGCAAGAGGAGCTCAAAAAGCTCAATGAAACCCTCGAGCAAGAGGTCAGTAAGCGCACTCAAGAGCTTGAACGAGTCAATGAACAGTTGGATATCATTTCTAAATTAGACCCGCTGACGCGCCTTGGAAACCGCCGTATGTTGTCGCAAGTGTTAGAAGATTTGAACTGCGACGATCAAGGAGCGTTTGCCACACAACATGAAGTCACATTTGGATTGATCCTTGTCGACCTAGACCACTTTGGTTTGTACAACAGTGTTTATGGCCATACCGAAGGTGACGCTGCTTTACGCTCGATAGGTAAGATACTGAATAACCATGTTTATAGTGAACAAGAGACTTTCTGCCGTATTGGGGGAGAGGAGTTTATGTTGTTGATGATCGGCACAAATCATTCTGAGACCAAGCGGCGAGCAGAGTCGATCCGAAAATGTATTGAAGAGGCGAAGATCCTCCATTGTGAAAGCAGTACCAGCAAGTATCTAACCGCGTCTGTCGGGTATGCTTCGATAACTTCTGATCAGCACCAGTTTGACTTCGACCTACTGTATGGCAAGGCAGACAAAGCCTTGTATCAAGCCAAAGACTCTGGGAGAAATCGAATCGTTTCTGCGTTGAAACGTAAAAAGGTCGCAGTTTCAATTTCCTAGTGTGGTATCTGTTTTTTCCTAGCGTAAAACGAATGAAGCCGTGATGATCACAAAGTGGTCATCACGGCTTCGTTCTTTTTTGCTTGCTTAGATTGCTGGTTAACTAAAGCTTTTCCAATGTGCTTCTACGCGTTTTGCTTGTGACTCGCTTTGGCTTCTTAACTGCTTTGATTGCTTGAGCCGGGTCCCATGATTGACTTGGTGAACCAGCTTCAGCATAGAGGCTTTGGTTGAGCTTGCTTAGCTCGGCTTCGACGGCTTCTAACGTTTCATCATCCAAGTCTGGGTTTTCAGCTTTCCACTGTTCAAACAAGGTTCTGGTCATCACGCCATCTTTCGTTTGCAGCGCTTCAATAAGCGCTTCGGTTGTATCTGATTGACGTTCAACTGTATGTGTTGGTTTTGTCGTTACACCATGTCGTGACCAGAAATAGAAAGCCATCGCTGAGCTGATTAACCATAAAACAGCAAACAGAGTGGTGAGATAAGGCCAGACCCCGGGGCTATCCACAGTAACAACCGTCGGACTTACTTGTTGGGCGGGCGTATCAGTAACTGGTGGAGTGCTTGACGCTGCACGATCACTTGCTTTTACCGCTAACTCTAGCCCCTGCGCTTTGCTGGTTTGTTCTGATTGCAAATCGGTGTTAAACCAAGCTTGAGACACGTCAGGAAGCGAGATGTTTCCAGCCTCTTTCGGAATCAAGACTTGCTTGTAAACAACGACAGAATCACCTGACTGAGTTGTGCCAAATTGCGGCTTCTCTTCATAAACACGTATCGATTTAGGGTAGGTGATATTCAGTTTTGGCAGCTGGTGTTGCGTTAAGTTGCTAGCCGTCATGGTGATGGTACGGGTTAACGAATCACCCGCTTCCATTTCAATGGTTGGGTTACCGCCTTCTAAACCATTACTATTTCCCAGTTGATTGCCTTGGCTATCTGACCATTTCTGAATTAACTTGAAGTTCGATGTTGGTAACCACTCACCTTGATAGCCTTTTGGTACCGGATTCACTGTGACATCTAAGGTTTCAACAGGCGTGTCGAGCTGGAAAAGGCGCGTTGTGCTTGAGTTGTTGGTTGAGTAAACAACAGCACCGGTTAACTTTGGTCCTTGAAGCTGAAATTGCCCAGCTTGTTGTGACGATATATGGAAAGATTGCTGAACAACCGTGACTTCTTGTCCGTTAATAACATCTTGAAATTGCTTAGACTCTCCAATCGGTTCCACGTCTAATTGCGCTGAACTTGGTGGCGCAATTTTAGGATCTTGCAGTCTTCTAGGATCAGCCTTAATGATGAGTTTTACATCAAGCTCAGCCACTTCTTGTGGGTACAGCGAGTTCTTGCTGAGATTAAGCTGGAACTCTGCCATGTCATGTTGAGTGGGCGCAGCTTTATTAACGGCAACATTGATGGTGATTGGCTTAGTTTTCGCCCCTTCAATATCGAAGCTAGGAATCTGGACCTTGCCTAAACGTAGAGGAGCAAGGCTGATGTTCCATTCACTTGACACCGAACGGCTGCCATTGACGATTCGCATCGACGACCCAAAGTTTGGTGTGCCGACATAGAAATCCTGTTGGAGCGCCGTTAGATCTAGAGCATCAGAGGAGACCTTTTCATCGGTTGCGACTCTAAGAAGGAACACTTCATCTTTGGTGACACTGTTATGTGAAACACTCGCCACGGCGTTTGCAGCCAATACTGAGAAGGACGAGAAAGCTCCCAACAACAATGTTAGGAGTACGGATAAAAATGGCTTGTTTAGAAATCGCATGGTTACCACTTTTTGTTCTGGTTGTTAGGAGCACTTTTTTGTCGTGCTTGTAAAATCATTTGCGCTTTAAGCAGTTGGCTCGGGTCACGGGCGCTTTCTACTTGCTCAAGTTTTCGCATGTCAGGGTCGCTCGACAGAGGTTGATCTGAGGTTTGTGCTACAGCTTGCTGACCACTTTGCTCACCATCTTCTTTTGAAGCTTGTTGTGCGCTAGCACTTTGAGGTGTAGCGCCTTCTTGGTCACTCTGTTTCGGCTGATCACTCTTACTTTGTTGACCGGCTTGCTTGTCGTCTTGTTTAGACTTTTCAGAGTCAGAGTGATTTTCAGGTTGGCCTTGAGATGAGTTTTGGTCTTGGCTACCGCGTTGATCTTGGTTACTGCTTTGATCTTGCGACTTGCCACTGGAACTTTGTTGTTGATCCTGAGAGCTTTGCGAAGAATCATTTTTCTGACCTTGCTGACCTTGCTGACCTTGCTGGTTTTGGTCTTTCTGGTCTTTGGATTCAGAATCGCCTTGCTGTTGCTGTTGCTGTTGCTGTTGCTGTTGCTGTTGCTGTTGCTGTTGCTTCTTCTGGGCTTGTTCGACGACCTCTAAGTTCTTCTTCGCATAAGCATGCTCAGGGTTGCTTTCAAGAATACGTTGATACTCTTGTATAGCTTGGCCGTACTTACCTTGTTGGGCTTGGGCGTTAGCAAGGTTGTAGCGAGCATCTTCACCAGAAAGCTCTTGCAGCGTCTGCTCTGCGGCTTCGAAATCACCGGCTTTGTATTGAGCAATGCCTTTCCACTCTTGCTGGGTGAACTGTTCAGCAGCTTGTTGGAAGTTCTCGTCCTGATATAGCTGATAGCCTACTTGATCATCGGTTTTCCACGGGTTCGCAAACGCAGTATTTGGTTGGCTAAAAGAGATAACTCCAGCTAAGGCACACCAAATAACCCCTTTCCTGAATAATCCAAGTGCCGGAAGTAATAGCAAAGGCAGTAACCAGAAACCATTGTTAACTCTGGTGTTGAGTGAGTTGTTGGTCTTGGTGACTTCCGATGTTGTCGCAACGCGGTCGAGGTAGCTCGCGATGTGTTCAACATCTGAGTTATCAAATTGAACTTCAGTGAACGTGCCGCCATAGCTGCGTGTAAGCTCGCGCATGTTTTTCAAGTTGGTTCTTGCCACCACGGTTTGTCCTGAGTCGCTTTGCAGCATCGAGCCCGTAGGTAACGAGATTGGCGCACCGCTTTCAGTCCCGACGGCTAAAATCGACAATGTCCAATCGCTGCCAGAGAGTAGGGAATGGATCTCTTTCTTCTCTTGAGCATCAATATCGTCAGCAATCAGAACCAGATCGCCTTGGTAGATATGAGCGCGAGTCATCATATCAATCGCAAGCTTAACGGCTGATGCGGCATCACCGCCTTGATAAGGCATGATATCTGGCGATAGGTTAGGGACTAGGTTCTTGATGGTGTTGATGTCTGACGTTAGCGGGCTAATGGTGTAAGCATCCCCAGCGTACGCCACCATGCCTGTTAGCCCTTCTTTCCACAATGAAAGCAGATCCAGAGCCTTGTATCGGGCTTGCGTTAAACGATTCGGCTTAATGTCGGTGGCATACATAGACATCGACATATCCATGATCACAACTCGTGCCTGCGTTTTTTCGAAGCTCGGCTGTTCGTTTTTCTCGAAGCTTGGTCCAGCTAATGCAATAACGCCGACCAGCCACCAAATACCGAAGTAAGTACTGCGATTTTTCGATGGCTTACTCGATTCTGGCGCCAAGTATCGAGCGATGTGTGACGCGAGCAATCCTTGTTTGGATTGTCTCTTGCTCAGCCACCAAATAGCGGGCAGCACGGCAAGCGCCAAGAACCAATATGGGTAGATAAAAGTAAAGTTAGACATTGTTTCTCCTAATGGCTAACAGCATAAATGCGAAGAACATTGCCGCCGACAGTGGCCATACAAACCACTCTTGTTGCGGTCGCCAGATCTTAGTGGCGTTCGTCACGGGCTCTAACTGGTTGATGGTGTCGTAAATCGTCGCTAACTCTTTGCTGTCACGTGCTCGGAAGTACTGACCGCCGGTGCGTTTGGCAATTTCTATTAGTGTGCGTTCATCCAAGTCTTGAGCAGTATTGACTTTGCGCGTCATGAAGAACTCTTTGACCATCATCTCGCCTGCACCGACACCCACGGTGTAAATCGTCGCGTCGTATTTCTTTGCAATATCCGCCGCTTCTAGCGGGTCTAATACCCCAGCAGTATTACTGCCGTCGCTGAGTAGAATCATTACACGTTGGGGCGCATCGCTATCGACAAAGGTTTTGGTGGCAAGGCCAATACCATCACCAATCGCGGTTTGAGTACCAATCAGCTTTAACACCGCTTGATTGAGCTGTTGTGAAAGCGTATCTCTATCTAGCGTAAGCGGGGTCTGCAAGTAGGCGTGATCGGCAAATAGCACCAATCCGACTCGGTCGCCTTTTCGTCGCTCAATAAAGTCACTCAATACTCGTTTCACCGCCGACAAGCGGTCGATGTATTCGCCATTGAACTGCATGTCTTCTTGGCTCATAGAGTAGGAGAGGTCGACAACCAACATCAAATCACGATGCTTCGGTTGAAACTCTACCGGTTCGCCATACCATACAGGGCGTGCGCTCGCCGTAACCAGCAGAAGCCAGATAATCACGGACAACACCTTTGGTAAGCGACTGCTCGGTGTTTTGGTATTGCTGTCTTCGGGCAGAAATGGAAGCCTTAGGGCATTGCTCGATTCTGACTTTGGTGAGAACAAGTAAACGAGCAACGGCAGTGGCGCGATGAAGAACATCCACCACCAAACGAACTCGATGTTTAGCAAGTCCCTGCTTAGAAACATAGTGCTTAGAAAATCACTCATAACGACCTCGCTTAGGAGGAAGGGCTTTGCGAAGCCACATTTCGCAGTCATTAACCAATTGCTGTTGAGCCTTTTTCTGGTCGTCGTTCATTAGGGCTGCATCTTGATAGAGCGCTTGTTGCCACTGGGATTGTTTTGCTACAAATAACGGCTTCGCTAATTGCGCATCTAAGAACGTCAACCAATCATCACCAGACAAGCCTGCAATTTTTTCACGAGGGAAATAGCTCAGTGCTGCCTGACGAACGATGTCTTGAGCTTTGCTCGGAGACAAGCCATCTTGGGACTGACTATTACTAAAGTAGGACAGCGCTTCTTGCTTCGCCTGTTGATTGTTTTTTCTACGTTTTACAATGAAAAACACCAAGGCAATCAGGGCAATGGCTGTGATAATTACTACCCACCAGCCCCACGCCAAAGGCCACCAAGTCGGTGCGTCTGGCGCAATAACCGGACTTAAATCTAAGGGCTGTTTCATGACTGAGCTCCTGAAATCTGGCTCATGAGTGACTGCGCACTCGACAGCGAGCTATAGGGTATCGCGAGAGACAACCCCATCTGTTGCAGCTGCTGTTTCTTAAGCGAAAAAGCATGGTTGAGCTTTTCCTTTTCTTTATTAGAGGAGAAATTAAACCATTGAGTTTTGCTGCCATCGGTGACCTGTTTAGAACCTTTATAGGCGGTTTCACCTTGCTCTAGCGGATCGTAGAAATGCACCAGACGTACTCTGTTGTGCCTCCGAATTTGACTGATAAGTGAGTAGTCACTTTCTTGGTAACGCACAAAGTCACTGAGCATTATGATATCGCTTCCTTTAGGGCAAAGCTGGTGCAGAGATTTCAGTCCATGATCTAAGGTCGTGTCACTATGATTGTCGTGTTCAATCAGTGCTGTATTATTGATTTCTATGACTTTTTGCAAAATACGCAGTGGAGCACGGTTGCTAGCACTTGGCTTAATCTCAATGACCTCTTTGCCAGTATCGATCACCGCTCCAATTCGGTCTTTTTGAGCCACAGTGAGCCAGCACAGTTGGCTAGCAAAGTGAGCAAGTTGAACCGATTTCAGCAACAAGGTTGAGCCGAAAATCATACTGCTTGATAGATCCAAGAATAAAATGACAGGCTGCTCTTGTTCTTCAGAGAACAGCTTGGTATGCGCTTTGCCCGTTCTGGCTGTTACACGCCAATCAATGCTGCGAATGTCATCGCCCGCTTGATATTGACGAACTTCAGAGAAATTCATCCCGCGACCTTTGCGGTTGCTCTCGTGTTGACCGTTAAGCTGCGACCAAAGGCTCTTGGCTGGAGGCAACCAGCGAACAGACTGCGCTTTGTATTGCAGCAGCTCATCTAGATTTAACGTGACGCCGTCACTATGGTTGGGTAGTTGATTATTCATGCGCGTATCCCTATGCGCTGCCAACCAATGAAATAAGGTGTGCGATCACTTGGTTTGCGGTGACACCTTCAGCTTGTGCGTGGTAACTGCGCAGTAGACGGTGGCGTAACACAGGGAATGCCATCGCTTGAACGTCTTGTGGCGTGACGTAATCTCGTCCTGCAAGCCAAGCGTGAGCGCGGGCACAACGGTCTAACGCAATGGTTGCACGCGGGCTGACACCCATGTCTAACCATTGATCAAGTTGGTCACTGTATTGCTTAGGTTGGCGAGTCGCCATTACCAGTCTGATTATGTACTGCTCGATGGTGTCTGCCATGTGAATGTTGAGCACTTCTTGGCGCGCTTCAAAGATCGTTTGCTGAGATATCTGTTGTGGCTGAGTTGATCCGTTGCCTTGAGCCTCACCTCGGTTGAGTCGTAAGATCTCAAGCTCGCTTTCCATATCTGGGTATTCAACTTCTAGGTGAAGTAAGAAACGGTCTAACTGAGCTTCCGGCAGTGGATAAGTTCCTTCTTGTTCAATCGGGTTCTGTGTTGCCATGACCAAGAATAGCTCAGGCAGCGCATAGGTTTTTCGACCGGCAGTCACTTGTTTTTCTGCCATCGCTTCCAGCATTGCCGCTTGAACTTTCGCCGGAGCTCGGTTGATCTCATCCGCTAGAATCAGTGAGTTGAAAATCGGACCTGATTGGAAGGTGAACTTTCCAGTTTCAGGACGAAAAATGTCGGTACCCGTCAAATCAGCTGGTAATAGATCGGGAGTGAATTGAATACGGTGGAAGTCGCCCTCAACACAGTCAGCCAATGATTTTACTGCGCGAGTTTTTGCTAAGCCGGGAGGTCCTTCAACGAGGATATGACCATCCGCTAAAAGGGCGATCATCAGTTGCTTAACGAGCTCTTTTTGACCAATGATTTGAGACTCTAGATAGTTTTGAAGGACTTCGAAATTTGTTTTATGCATTTTGGACTCTCTGGGTATCCATTTGATTTTTATTTTGTGTATTGGTCACTGATTTCGAGGAAAAAGTTCCAGTACATTTGCGTAATTTATTTTTTCAAAATTGGAAAGATTTACAAGTGGTTAGCTAAAAACATCGTTAGGTTGTGATTATTACCATATCAATTGGTTTTTATATACAAAAGCTCGGCGGTGGATAGTGGTTTGAGTTCGGGTGGATCTAAGGGCTGAGAGCTAAAATCGACTCTCGACAATGCGGTATTTGCTTAGTTAATTCATGTTCAAGGTGAATGTTTCTAATTGTTACATCAAATTTGCAATTTTTTGAGAGAAAAGTCTCTAGTTTTATTGGTTGTGGTCGATACATCACTCAGATTGTGCATTGCTTGTTGGAGTGCACTAAAAAAGTCCTGTTCAGGGTATACCAATAACGAGCGATTCTTTTTAAAGGTCCAAATATGTTTAAAACTAACTCTCTGAGTATCAAGCAAAAAGTTGTACTTGGAATTACCTTTGCGGTTCTTGCATCGACAGTGATTGTCGGCGCAATGGCACAACAACAAGCAAGAGATGTATTAAGTCATCGATTGATCGATATTGAACTTCCAGGAATGCTAGAGCGAATCAATGGTGAAATTGACCGAGAAGTCTCTCAGCTATTGCTAGCGGCGGAGCAAATTGCTTCAAATGAATTTATTTCTGATGCTATAGAATCGACCGATCGCGATCCGTCATTAGAAAACAAGCTGGTGAAACAACTGAACAATGTTCGTAACCAGTATCAGTTGAATGATGCCTCAGTGGCGAACCGTCAAACGGCGTATTACTGGAACCAAAATGGTTTCCTACGTCAGTTAAACCAACAGCAAGATGGTTGGTTCTTTGGCTTTACGCAATCTGGACAGCCGACCATGGTGAGCATGTTCCAAGAAGCCAATGGCGAAGTGAAGATGTTTGCTAACTATCAGCAGCCTTCTGGTTTGGCGATGTCTGGTCTATCAAAGTCGATGGATGACATGGTTAACCTGCTGAACGGTTTCAAGATTGAAAATACCGGTTTTGTCTTCTTAACCGATAGCCAAGGTGATGTTCAAATTCACCGTGAGCGATCTCGCAGTGACTCTTCACTTCAACAACTCTACGGCCCTCAAGCCAGTCAACTACTGAATAAGTCGGGCTTTAACCTGATTACCACTGAAAGCCAAGGCCAAGAGCTGTTTGTGGCGAGCTTGTATGTGTCGTCAATGGACTGGTTCGTTATTGGTGTCGTTCCGACTGGTGAAGTATTTGCAGAGCTAGATGCGACAGCGCAGAAGATGCTGATCATGACTGCGGTAGTGGCATTAGTATTTATCCTAATGGGCGTAGTTCTGGCGAACAGCATTACTCAACCTATTAAACTTCTGGCTAAGCGTTTCGGCGACCTTGGCGAAGGTGACGGTGACCTTGCGCAGCGTATCGAAGTGAAAGGTAACGATGAAATCGCACAGCTTTCAAAGGGCTTCAATGGATTCATTGAAAAAATTCACGAGTCGATGAAAGAAGTATGTTCGACAAGCCAAGCGTTGCAAGTGGCAGCAGAGAGTGTTTCTAACAAAGCTCACATCACCCACGACAATAGCCAAGAGCAACGAGATCAAACCCTTCAAGTCGTAGCTGCCATTAACCAAATGGGTATGACCATCAGTGAGATTGCATCGAACGCGGCAACGGCAGCAGAAACGGCTACCCAAGCTTCAGGCAATACGGAAGTAGGCCGCTCTGTGGTGAACAAAGCAAAAGACGCGATCAGTCGTTTGGCGCAAGATATCGAAAGCACGGGTCAGGTAGTAGAACAACTGGCTTCTACAACTCAAGACATCGGTTCTATTCTGGGTGTTATCCGTGATATTTCAGAGCAAACTAACTTACTCGCATTAAACGCGGCGATCGAAGCTGCACGTGCCGGTGAGCAAGGACGTGGTTTTGCCGTGGTAGCAGATGAAGTACGAAACTTAGCAAGCCGTACTGCCGATTCAACGGAAGAGATTCAGAAGATGATCAACCAACTGCAAAGCGATGCTAAAGATGCAGTAACGGCAATGAGTGCGGGTAAGGTGATTACCCTTGAAGGTGTATCTGCGTCGGATGAAGCGGTAGACGTGCTGAGTGGCATTTCAGACCGTATCGTTGATATCACAGACCGTAACACTCAAGTGGCAACGGCAACGGAAGAGCAATCAACCGTTGTTCACACCATCAACCAGAACATTGAAGAAATTAACGCGATTAACGAAGTGACAACGGGCACGGCTGAGCAACTTGCTGAAGCGAGCCAAGAGCTTCGAGACCTTTCTTCACGTCTGGATAAG
This sequence comes from Vibrio celticus, assembly GCF_024347335.1. Classification (NCBI taxonomy): domain Bacteria; kingdom Pseudomonadati; phylum Pseudomonadota; class Gammaproteobacteria; order Vibrionales; family Vibrionaceae; genus Vibrio; species Vibrio celticus. The sequence goes on along the minus strand of NZ_AP025464.1, from coordinate 1,129,321 downwards.
ATGGTTGGTTCGTTTAAGCTTTAATCCCTTGGGTCATTGCATAGCTTAGATAGTTACATCGACGAAGAGCTGGATTCATTTAATCGTGAATCCAGCTCTTTTTATTTTGTAGGTTTGTTTTCTTCTAACGGACCTTAGCTTGATCTGGTTTCGGGCTTTGCACTCAATCGCCCTAGCATCATAGGGCGTAAATGAGTAAAATCTGGTTAGGTTTAATATTTAGGTAAGTATCATGAGCGATTTTGAAAAAGAACTAGAGCAGATGACTCAAGAGATGGGCGATGAGCCTGAGGTGAAACTGCCATCACTTGAAGAGCAAAAAGCAATTGTTGCTGAGTTCAAACGACTAGAAGCGGAAGGCAAACTGACACCTGAAGTGTTAGAGAAGCATTTTGGCCAGTTCAACAAACAGAATGATACGCCAATTCACTAAGTTGATTTAGACAGGTTTCATGTCTAAAAGAAGTGATATTAGCGGTTGGGTTCATAGCCTAACTAACAGATAAAGGTCTAGCGATTGCTAGGCCTTTTTTATTACGTGATGCTCAATAGGGTTCTTATTACTTTGCATTAAATTAGGCGTTTAGACGTCTAGACGTTGACAAGTTCTAAGTGTGACATTAGTCTGCTCTCCTTCCTGTTCTATTGTGTTGTCGTTCCATGTCCAATTCAAAAAATTCTAACGCGGTAATTGCCCCTTCGGCAGTGGCGCTTATCCCTCTGATCGTTTTCCTTGCGCTGTTTATTGGCGTGGGTACATACCTGTCGCTACAAGGCGTCGATTTTGCTTTCTATCAGCTTCCAGCACCGATTGCGGCTCTGCCTGCCGTGATGTTAGCGTTGCTATTGAGCAAAGATAAATTGAACCGTGCGATCGAGCAGTTCTTAGGTGGCGTGGGTCACAAAGACATTATTGCAATGTGTATGATCTACCTATTGGCGGGTGCTTTTGCTGCTGTGGCTAAAGCTTCTGGTGGCGTGGACGCGACGGTAAACCTTGGTCTATCTGCTATCCCAACGAGCATGATCCTACCGGGCATCTTCCTTATTTCTGCTTTCATTGCGACCGCAATGGGCACCTCTATGGGTACTATCGCTGCGGTTGCCCCTGTTGCGCTAGGCATTGCTGACTCAGCTGGCATGAGCATTCCTCTGACTGCTGGTGTGGTGTTAAGTGGTGCTATGTTTGGTGACAACCTTTCTATCATCTCTGATACCACGATTGCCGCGACACGTTCGCAAGGCTGTGAGATGAGAGACAAGTTTAAAGAGAACATCCGCATTGCACTTCCTGCTGCACTTATCGCGATTGTTATCTTTGCTTTCAACAGCACGGCAACTCAGGTGCCTGAAACAGGCCCAATCGAGTGGCTGAAAGTACTACCGTACATCACTATCCTAATCCTTGCGGTATCGGGCATGAATGTATTCGTTGTGTTGACGATTGGTATCTTGCTAGCGGGTGGAGTGAGCCTAGGTTCTGTTGAGAACTACGGCTTGACGGATTACGCTCAAGACATCTACGCAGGCTTTGGCAACATGCAAGAGATCTTCTTACTGTCGATGCTGATTGGTGGTTTGAGTGAGTTGATGCGTCGCCAAGGTGGATTAGCGTTTCTGACTAACTTAGTGAGCGGTTTGATTCGTGCATTTGGTTCTTCTCACTCTAAGCAAGCGAATGGCCGCGCAAGTGAGCTAGGCATTGCAGGCTTGGTATCAATGGTGAACCTATGTACGGCAAACAACACGGTCGCAATCATTGTGTCTGGTAGTGTTGCTCGTCAATTAGCTGAAGAGAACGATATATCGCCACGTCGCTCTGCAAGCTTATTGGATATTTTCTCGTGTGTGATTCAAGGCGTATTGCCTTATGGTGCTCAGGTATTGCTATTGGGCTCTGTGTTTAACCTATCGCCTCTAGAGATCGTGTCTAACTCTTACTACTGTTTCGCGCTTGCAATCGTGGCTGTGGTCGCTGTGTTTATTAAACACCCAGCACGTCAAGTGGCTCAAGCTTAGTAGTAATTGTCCAAACTGAGTGATCACTGGCTCTAATAAGAAGGCTCCGACAGGGGCCTTTTTTACGCCTGAACGAATTGTTTGGAAGCTAATTCTGATTTGAATATAGACAAAACCGCCCATGTGGACGGTTTTGAGCTTTATTAAAGTTGGCTTTCAAGTTCGCTGGCTGTCGCGACATTGCTGTAACCAAAGCTCAATGCGGCCATGAATGCTGCATGGACATACGCAGCGGGAATCTTAATACCGTTGAATTCCATGTCTAAGGTTGTGCAAGCATCATGCGCTACGTGACATTCGTAGCCTAAATCGGTTGCTGCACGAGTCACCGCATCAATACACATGTGGCTCATTGCGCCAACGATGATCAGTTTCTCAATACCTTGATCTTTTAGTACCTTGTTCAGTTCCGTATCTCTAAAGCTATTGATTTGATGCTTTACGATAACAGTTTCACCTTCTAGCGGAGTCACGCTGTTGTGGATTTGAGCACCGTCTGAATCTGGCAAGAAGAAGGGTGCTTCGTTGGTCGGAAATTCATGGCGTACATGAACGATTGGTAGTTGCTTCTCTCTGAAAGCCTGTAATAACTGAGCACCTTTTTCAGCTGCCTTTTCTGTTTCAGACAGTGCCCACTTTGCACCTTCGTATGAAGGGAAATAGTCATTTTGAAAGTCGATAAGTAGTAATGCAGTGTTCTTCATAGTCTATACCTTTGTATTTGGTGTGTTGCGGTGTAGGGATATTATGAATACTCTTTAGTTTTTATCGCACGTCAAAAATGACAGATTCTATGGCAATAGTGACAAAATCAGTTGTGGTCGAAATCATCGACTACCCGGGCTCTTTGCAAAGTGCCGTGTTTGGAGTGAAAGAGTTTCTTCAATTGGCGAATAGCATTGAGTCTTCCAATGAGCAGGTTCAGTTTCATGTTGAAATTAAGCCTCATGACGACTTGTCTATGTCGACCAACGGACCACTTGAGAACTCAAAGGCCGACATCATTCTAGTGCCGCCAAACTTAGATGGCAGATACTACCTAGAGCCAGATGAAGGGCTGTTGGACTACCTTGTGCAGTCTCATCTAAGTGGGGCGATCCTGTGTTCAGCTTGCGCGGGCGTGTTTATTTTGGCGGGAACGGGTTTGTTGCAAGGACGAACCGTGACAACGCATTGGAAAGCGCAGCAACAGTTTTCGGAGCAGTATGCTGAGGTCGATGTTGATGTCGACAAAATCTTGATCGATGACTCTGACATTATCACCGCAGGTGGTTTGATGTCGTGGATGGATCTGGCTCTGTTTATCCTGACTAAATACACAACGCCGACCAATACTCGTAATCTCGGTAAATACCTAGTGCTTGATACGGGCTTGAGAGAGCAGCGCTACTATCAGAGTTTTGTGCCGAATTATGCTCACGGCAATGACAAGATTGTCTCGGTGCAGCGTTTTATTCAGAAGCATCATCATCTCCCTTTGTCGCTCGATCAATTAGCAGAAGAAGCCTTCATGACACGAAGAACCTTTATCCGACAATTTACCAAAGCGACCAACTTTACGCCTATCAATTATATCCAACACATACGTATTCAAAGTGCGTGCGAGCTATTGGAAAGCTCCTACAAACCGGTTGAGCAGATCAGCTACCTAGTTGGTTATGAGGACGTAAACAGCTTCCGAAAAGTCTTTATGAAAATCATTGGCTTAACACCCTCAAGGTTTCGCTCTAGATTTCTATCTGAGGAATGATTTTAATTAGTCTCCATTCCTCAGGTTTATCGAATCATACTGTCAGTGATTATCTTGGAAGGGCTTAATTCAGCTTATTAGTCACGAACTCTTTGTTTCTGACCATTAGCCACATCAGGCCGCCTAGCGTACCGATGGATAATTGGATAAAGCCGAGGTTTTCAATCAGCGACTCTGGACGGATTGACACTAATACCATGCCTAGCGAGCCACAAATCATGCTGAAGAACTGAATCAGTGCGACGGCAGAGCCCGTGTCATGATCTTGCTGGTTCAACATCAAGTTGGTGCCCGGTACTCGCATGATGATCGCCATCAGTGTCGCTGGTGCAGCGATGAACATAAAGAACCAAGGGGACAGGTCACCAATGGTTAGGGTGAAGATTCCCGCAAGCGCTAATAAAGCAAAACATCCTGAGATGACCTTTTGAACCGGCATTCGGTAGGACAACTTCATGTAAATTGTTGGACCAAATGAGGCGCACAGTGCATTGAATGCGAACGCGTAACTAAACTGTTGTTCGGTCAATCCAAAGTGATCGATGTAGATATAAGAACCCGCCGCAAGAAAGCCCATCAACGCCATCGGTATGATAGAGAAAATGACCAGCAGCTTGACGAACGAGCGGTTTTTCATGACCACGCCCATTCTTCCCCATGAGCGGAATATAGAACCTTGGTATTTGTTTTCGAGTGTTTCTCGGTAGCAGCAAGCTAATACTGACGCAAATGCACCAAAAATGGCGAGCGTGACAAACATCATTCGCCAAGAAGCAATTTTCAGTAGAAAGGCACCAAATACAGGCGCAACCATTGGTGCGATGATCACCAGTGACATGATAGTCGCCATGATCTTTTCACGTTCTCGGCCGTCATAAAGATCTTTGACAATGGCGGTAGCGATAACGGTGATAGCACTGCCAGCAAAGGCTTGGAATACACGAGCGCCAATTAACTGTTCGATGCTATTGGTCATCGCACACAATATGCTCGCGACCATATAACCCGCTAATCCAATTAATAGGATCGGCTTACGACCAAATTTTTCGCTGAGTGGCCCCCAGAACAAAAGACCGATGGCGTAAGTAACGAAGTAGCTGCTCAGGGTTAGGTTGACCATTGATCGGTCAGTATTAAACACCTCGACCATCTGCGGGAGTGCAGGTAAGTAAAGGTCGATGGTCAATGGAGGGAAAGCACTTATTATGACGAGAAAAAATAGCATACCGGTCTTTCCCAGTACTGGTTGTGGTCTCTTCAAGGTGGCTCTCCGTTGTCCAAAATAGGTTTTTAATTGATGTGATATTGCTATACAGAAGGCTAAGGCACGTCAGACAAGAAGGATAGAGTCGTTCAAGAATATGCTGAAAGTATCGATGAACTTATCTCTATGAGTTCGAATCTACGAAGTCGGTCTGTGCACTGAATTGTATTACAAAACATTATTGCTTTTATAGCTAACGAGTTCAATCAGTTAGTAGCAGGGTGGCTTGTGATCGCCAGCGACACATTGTAATGATTATCGAGTTGGCTTGTTATCTTTTCTTTGGGCGTTTTTCGACTAAACCGTTACGCTCTAAACCGCGTCTAACGCTACTGCATAGCTTACCAAAACGGCGCAGTTCTTCGAAGTTGGGGCCTTGGCCAATTGAAATACTGTGCTCCCAGTACATCAACTCACTGTCGACCATTTCTAGTAGCTTTTTAGAGCAACCCGAACAGTTTCCTTTTGGCCCACAGATAAACGTCTCTGATTCGTAAAGTGGGAGTTCGTTTTTAACTTCTTCAATTAGGCTCAGCATTGCTGAATTTAGGTCTGGCTTTTTGTCTGTGAGTGGTTTCAAGCTTAGTGCTTGCGAAGTGATCACGGAAGACGTAGTTGTGTTGGGTTGTATATTCAAAGCAGCTGATGACATATCAAAGGCCTCAAGGAGAGAAGAAGGAGGGCATGCTACTCTTCACAACAAAGTGAATCTTGATGTAGTGCAATAAGCGTGGAGATATACCCAAAAGAGGTAGGAGCCACAAGCGGTGTGACTCCTTTTTTAAAGCTCGATACTAATGAGAGATTTTAGAATTCAGCGTCGAACTGGAACTCCATCCACTCTTTGGTGACTGGGTGGTGCAGTGCAAGTCTTTCTGCGTGTAGGTGCAGTCGGTCGGCTTTATTGCCATATAGGCCGTCACCCACGATAGGCATGTTAAGCCCTTCTTGGTGTGAACAGTGAACACGTAACTGGTGTGTACGGCCTGTTTTAGGGTGCAGGTAAACCTTAGTGGTTTGCTCGTTTCGCTCAATCACTTCCCATTTGGTTTCTGCAGGCTTGCCGTGTTCGAAGCAAACAATCTGACGAGGGCGGTCATACAAGTCACCACGCAATGGCAGTCGAATATAGCCTTCGTCTTGGTCTAGTACACCTTCAATCATTGCGACATATCGCTTCTCAACTTCACGAGTAATGAACTGCTTCTGTAAGCTTTTGTTCGCACGTCGTGTTAGAGCAAATATCAGAATGCCTGAGGTCGCCATATCCAAACGGTGGATAACAAATGGCCCTTCAACATCTTGGTGCATTTCTTGAACACGTGTGTAGGCGGAATCTTTAATGTTTTTACCTGGCACGGATAGAAAACCTGCTGGTTTGTGGACTACAACGATGTGTTCATCTTGGAACAGGATATCGAGGTCTTTTCCTTCTGCTGGGTTCTCTAGCAATGGGTTTGGATCCACCTCTAGGCCTTTCATCATATGGCCTAAAATCGGTACACATTTACTTTGGCAAGACGCGTAGTATTTCTTGTGTTTACGGATTTCAGACTTCGGTGAGCGACCCCACCAAAATTCAGCCAATGCCAGCGGTGTGTAACCGTTCAAATACGCGTATTGCAGCAGCTTGGGCGCGGCACATTCGCCAGAACCCGCTGGTGGTATCTTGTTTGGGGTGTCTTCAAAGATCTGGTTCAGATCCTCAATGTTTCCTTCCGCATTTTGGAAAGCGTATTGTGAAAACAACTTGTGTTGAAGCTGATGAGAAAGGTGTGCTCTTTGCTCTTTGAGTTCAGCTAATTGATTAGTGAACACATCAACTTTAGCCTGCAACACTTGCAGAGTCTGTTCCCAGTTGAGCTTAAGATATTTTTGCTGATTTTTGTCGGCAACACTGGCCTTGTTTAACTCGTTATTTAGCTGTTCGAAGGCTTGCTCATCAAGGCTTTCTTTACCTTGTTCACGTTGTTCTTTACGTGTTTTTCGGCCTTCTATAATCAACAGACGTTGCGCTTCGATCTCTTGTTCAGCTTGTGCTTTTTGTTGTGCCAGTTGCTCGCACAGTTCAAGGTAATCAGCGTTTGCTTGCAGCGCTTTAAACTTCGCATTCACAGCCATCATGTCGGCTGTGTCTTGATGGAAAAAGCTGTCGCTGCTCAACATGTCGAATACGGGTGGCACAAAATGGGGCAGTAGGTTTTGGTCGGCGATTTTTCCAGAGAAAGCAGAGAAGTAACCCAATTCACCTTCAGGGCTTTTCACCAGTAACACACCAAACATTTTGCCGCGACCAGCGTCAGAATCCAGTCCGAAGTCATGCTGCCAGTCGGTTTGAGTTTCTAGATATTGTTGAAGCTGATGAGAAGCGATTTCACACAGTGCGTGTGGTTCATAATAGAACGGGAAGGTGAAACGCTCAGGCAACGAATATGACTCGATCGGCTGTTGAAAGCGAGTGAAGCAATGCTCAGGTGTGTGGCTGTTTTCTGAGACGTGCGTTGGTTTGGATGAGTGCATATTGTCGTCTTACTACTTATATCGTGGTGATAAATGGTTGTGAGTCTACTGTGTATGTTTAAAGGCTTTAAACACAGTACAAGGCGGCGATTCTACTCTTTATCGAAATACGCCTCAAATAAGAAATGGTTCTATTACTGGATAGCTAAGCGAGATGGTTAACACTGAACCCATGAGCTATGGCTTGAACTTCATTAATTGATGAGTAACTTCTCGTTTTTAATCATAGAAGGTAACTTCACAAACGAAGAGTGGTAGCCTTGCCGCCCTCTTGTTCAACCTAAGGTAACGCTATGATTCCACTCAATACTTCGATTGTATCCGGTGTCGCTATTTCAGAGATCGACGGACAAATGAAAATGCTAATAATGAAGCGTGTGAAGGGCGAGTTTTGGTGCCATGTCGCAGGCTCGATTGAAGCGGGCGAAACAGGTTGGCAGGCTATCGTGCGCGAATTTGAAGAAGAGACCCAAATTAAAGTGGAAGCTTTGTATAACGCGCAGTTTCTGGAGCAGTTTTACGAGGCTCACGTTAATGTGATTCAGCTAATCCCTGTGTTTGCGGTGCTATGCCCACCCAACCAAGCGATTGAACTGAATGACGAACATACAGAGTACTGCTGGTGCGATTTAGAGGAAGCGAAAGCACTTGCGCCGTTCCCCAACCAACATGCCGTCTACGATCATATTTGGTCATACTTTGTCGATAAGCCAGTCAATCCGCTTTACCGCGTGAAATTGAACTAGCACTGGCTGTTTAAGATCTAGGACTTACCAAGGTAAGGGGTTAAAAAGGCGCTTACTTGCGCTTGGCATAACCCCACATCCACCTTCACGCCGTGCGATTCAAGGATCGCAACACCACGGCCATTATTGCGAGGGTCAGGGTCTAGCATTGCTACTACTACGTGTTTTACACCGGCTTTAACCAATGTATTGGCGCAAGCGGGTGTTCTGCCAACAAATGAACATGGCTCTAAAGTTACGTAAGCGGTAACCCCTTCCATTTCTCCGTCCGTTTCGCTGTCATAGCTATTCAGTGCTTCAACCTCGGCGTGGTTTCCACCGACTTTTTGCGTGTACCCAACAGATACCACCTTATCGTTCTTTACCAAAACGCAGCCTACTGGCGGGTTTGGTTGGCAATCAGGTAAGGCTTGGCGCGAAGCTTCGAGTGCTTGCAGCATGTATTGTTGGTTCATGGTCGTTACTCAGTATGACGAGAGAGCGTAGCTGCTAGTCGCCACGCGCGGTTGATGAGTTGGTTAGTTACTAACTAAGTTACTAAGTTAATAAGTTAATAAGTTAATAAGTTAATAAGTGGGGCATGTTCGATCTGATTGGGATTTTAGTCAATGGTTTTAGCGTTTGAATTCGAAAGCTAGTTCACTGTGACTAATCGTTAACTTGGGCCACTGGGTCAGCCAGTTCTTGGATTGTACTCTTTGATCAAAGATATCTCGGTTACGCTTTGGGTTGGGTGTGATTTGCAAATCAAACAAACTCTCTAAACCAAAAGACGAAATACATTCGATGTCTCCATTGAGGCTTTGCTTTACGGCGACGGCGGTTTCTTTCTCTGGCCAATAACTCATCGCATCCAATGAGCCTTGGTAAGGTTCATCCCCATTTCTGGTGTGCATGCAGGCTTGATTGCGAACTTGCCAATTCAGTTCGGGTAACCGTTGTTTAAGCTGAGCCTCGTATCTAAGCTCCGATTCGTAAGAGGTATCAATGGGATCAAAGTAGATCACATCAATATCATTGAGTGGAGTCGGGGAGGCATAACAATGTAGGTGATCCCAAACGAGGTTTCTCACAAAGCCCGCAGCAACATAGCACTGCGGCAAATCCAGCTGAGCGACACAGTCTAAAACCTGCATTCGTAAGGGATCTTGTTTGATCAACGTGACGATACTGTTGGCTAGCGGATGTATCATTATGATGTCGGAACATCGGTGACTTGATAATGACGAGTCACATTCTTGGAGATTTCACCCCATTCAGAGGCTTTGACTCGCTGTTGGTGCGCTTCGAATGCTTCTCGGCTAGTGAATTCTTCATACACTTCAAAGCGATTAGGTTGAAGCGTGCTCTGACTGACTCGAAACACGATACAACCAGGTTCTTCCAGTGTCAGTTCTTTGTGTACAACCAAGGCTTGTGTGACGGCTTTTAGGTCGTTGTCTGGCACTAGAATATGCCCTTGCAGAATTACTTTACTCATAATTACGTCCATTTAATTTTATTCACTACGGCTTTTTTCTATCAAAAGTTCCACCCGTTACAAACATAATCCCATTTTGATGTTGTGACGTATAGGCTAATGTGGCGATTAATTGTTCACATTGAATATAGGCCTAGTTACGCTGTAACTTTATGGGTAAGGCGAGTAATAAAAGATAAGATGCTGGAACTAAATCCGCGTTGGTCCGGTCTATTAAATTAGTATCATTGAACTGTATTGATACTGAAATGAATTTGTCATCTGAGAGAACTAACCTTAATTTTGAAGAGCGGCTCATAGGATTGAATTGAGCCATAGTTGATAGCTAGGTCATACTTTGATGTAAATGGTACTCAAAACTCTATAAATTTTGTGATTTGTATCATTGATCTGGACATCAAACACCGTTAGATTCGAATGGTTGGCAATAAAAATAGCTCATGAAGAGCAGTTAAAGAAAAGGAAATATCCCTTATGAAAAAAATGAGAAGAGCACAGCTTCATCGCGTTCGCATCCAATACTGGAAAGACACAGCGAAAGAAGCTTCAAAGAAATAAGCTTTAAATCGTAAAGCTTTAAGATAAAAAAAGCTGAAAAGCTTAATCAAATGTAAAACGCTACAAATCGATTTCATTAGCACTCTCAAGGATCTTCATCTGGTCGGCGACTAAAGAAATCATCCTCCAAAGAGCTGACAGGCATTAACAACAATGCATTCAATGTCAGCTCATTAATACCTCCTCTTAGATTCTCTTGTTGCTTCACTCTGTTACTCCTAACTAAAACCCCTCTGTCTCTTTGTTCTTGTTACCCATCTCTGTATTCGCAAAGTCGTGATCAAAAAAAGCTCCCGATTTCTCAGAAGCTTTGATTTAGATTTTGATATCTGATGTGGTTACCTGCTCGGGAGAGATAACACCAACGTCAGGAGCGAATGCGTTAACGTTGGAAGAGCGTCTTCAAACTGACATCATCGGTTCGGTTCAGCTTTAGGCTCAGCAGATAGCCACCAACACCGATCAGTGCGTAAATACCTAGAGATAAAATCGGCGCTTCTGCAATCGCACTTAATGGGTTGCTTGCTATGAGCACATTCATTGGCAATGACGCGATGAGAGATAGGAAGTCATTGATGCCATAGAACCCAAAAACGGCGACAGAGAGGAACTTAATCGCATAGCTTGAGATGAAAATGACAAGCAATGGAGAGTTTACCAGCTGCGAAATCGCTAGAGTGACGGTTGCCAGTGGCAATAAAACCAGTGCAACTAACATCATTCGTCCAAAAAACACGACCCAGTTGCTCAGCACATAAAACAGAGATTGCTGCTCAACCAATAGCGCCAGTTGTTGTTCACTTGAGACGTTCAATATCCAGAATAGAAAATCTGCGAACAGCACTAACAATGCACAGATAGCCGGAATAACCACTAAACCGAATCCTAGCTTCACGCCGTGAGTCATTGCGTTAGATACCGGCATACTTCTCCAAAACATCGAACTGCCTTCTTGGCGCTCTTTACGCAGCGTTTTAGGGATATATAGCGTCGACAGGATCAGTGAAATAAGGCCCGCACCAAAGTAGATCACTGAGTTGAGATCTTGTGCGAACTCTCTGTGGATGTCGCTCACGTCACCGTTCACTTGCATTTCAAAGAAAAACTCATGTTGTGCTGCGCCATTAAAGAACAGACCAACGAACAGTAAGAAACCACATAACGCGACAAACAGAGGCAATCGAGTGTTAACTTTGTGCTCGATGAGTTCTTTTTCTAGCATGTAAAAACTTGGATGCATTATGCCTTCTCCGTCTGTGTTGCAAGGAATAGATCTGCGAGACCAACGTTATAGATGTTACCCAGTGATTCAACCTGCGCTTTGTATTGACCTTCTAATAACCACTTAGTAGTGCCTAGCCCTGATTGTGAGGTCAGTGGGTTGAGTTTCTGAATCTCGCTTGAATGGTTGTTTGCGACTTCAATAATGAAATAGTCGCTCTCGATGTCTTCCATGCTTTTTTGCAGGACACAATGACCTTGCTTCAAAATCAGTACATCCGTTAATAGGTGTTCAATTTCTGAAACCTCATGGCTTGCAATGATCATGGCGCGTTCGCCGTCGTGGAACCATTCTAGTAGGTGGCGATAAAAAGTATCGCGGTACAGCAAATCTAAGCCCAGTGTAGGCTCATCTAAGATCAACACTTGAGTGTCAGTCGCGATGATGATCGCAAGGTGAAGTTGTACTTTCATTCCTTTAGAAAGCTGCTTGATAGTAGAAGACAACTTAATATTGGTGCTGCTTAACGTCTGTTCTGCTTTTTGCTTGTTGAAGCTAGGGTGCACACCTTGTGTGTATCGAAGCAGTTGTTTAACCGTCATCCACTCTGGTAACACGTTAACATCTGAGATGTACGACAAGTGCTGCATGAGCTCTGCGTGCTGGTGGATAGGGTGGTAGCCGTTTACTTCAATCTCACCTTGATAGTTGTGTCCACCAAGCAGTGATTTGATCAGAGTCGATTTACCCGCGCCATTGTGGCCAAGCAGACCAAGTACTTGCCCTGGCTTTAACTCAAAGCTGATATTTTCGACACCCACTTGATTTGAATAGGTTTTGGTTACGTTTTTCACGGAAAGTAACGTACTCATGACTTGTCCTTTATATGTTGTGCTAGCTGTTTCACGAGTTCTTCGACACTCATATCAATGATGCCTAGCGTCTCAGCGATGGCTGGGATCTGTGTGTTGATGAATGATTGGTGTGCAGACTCTTTCAATTTTTGAAGTGCCCCTTCGGCCACATACATGCCTTGGCCGCGTTTTTTCTCTACCAAGTCTTCATCCACCAGTAACTGATAGCTTTTCATGACAGTAAGGTGGTTGATCTTGAGATCGGCAGCAACCGCGCGCACAGAGGGTAATGCTTGTTGCTCTAACCAAACACCTTGAAGAATTTGGTCACTGATCTTTGAGGCAAGCTGCCTAAAGATCGGTTGGTCGTCTTTCCATTCGGTCATAATTAAAACTGCATGGTGATATACATGTGTATAACACTAACCTTTTTATTCGAATTGGCAAGGATTTTATGAAAATGGATCGGATATTTTTATAGTTGGATAAAGCATGTTTGGCGGGGAGGGTACTTGAAGCCTACGTCCTTGTGGGCTTTCAAGCAGCTGTATGAGCGATGATTATTTGAATAGGAAATGGTTGCTCATCAAGATTTCTAATAGGGGGGCCTATTGCTCCTCTGAGTCATTGGGCCGGCTATACAGATAGCCTTGATGTAAGTTGTAGCCTAGCTGGCACAAGATATATTGCTGCCTGCGCGTCTCGACACCTTCATAAATCATCGTGATATTTGATAAGCGTCCAATCTCAGAGATATTAAGCAATACACCCTGATGGTGCTCTCCTGACTCGATATCCTTAACAAAGCAACGATCCAGTTTTAGATAGGTCGGAGAGATAACATTGATGATTTCGATGTTGTTATTACCCGTACCAAAGTCATCCAGAGCGATGGTAATACCAAGCTTTTTGATATCCTTAATGTTATCGATAACCTCACATCCATAGCCAATATTCGAATATTCAGTAATCTCGACGACAAATTCATTCGCTTCCATCGCGGCCAAATGCTCTCTGAGCCTTGCGAAGTTCGACCCCACCAAAGCGCTCGGACACACGTTGACACCATAGATCTCATGGCTGTTGTGTAATTTGGCTTTTCTGACCGTCTCGATGAGCAAGATAGTGTGAAAGGTGAGTAAATTGGTGCGTCTCATTGTGTTAATGAAGCTTAAAACGCCGACGTTACGAACTCGAGATAACAACTCGTAATACAGGACGCTGTTGTCTTCGGTGTTGATGATGGGCTCTTCTTCAAAGGAGATGTGTTTCCAACGAAACAGGTAGATCATAAAGCCCAGAATATAGGAACGATAAAGCAGTGTGGCGAGAATCAGAGAAAGCGCAGTCCACAGTACGGTAATATCGTCACTGTAAAAGGTAATGGTTGCACCGGTTGGCAGTGATGTTTGATAGATAGCTTTACTTTCTTCACCAAGGTTCAGAATGTAATAACCATTCTTCTGGATCGAGACCGAGTCGACTAACAGCGGCAATAGTGAGTTCTTGTATCGAGCTTCAATAGAGCGTGTAGAAATACGCACCGTAAGGTCAATGTCATGCTTAGTGTCTGCGAAACGTGAATAAGCGAAATCGGCACTATCGTAAAAGTCATCAACTTGATCAAGGTCTACCATTTTCGATCGTGTTTTGGAGATATAACATGAACCATAAGACGTAGTCATGATGACAGAATCTAGGTTGAGCGAATGCCTTAATGAGTGCACAGCCCCTTGGTTATCGCAACCATAGAGCATGATTTCTTCAACAATATGTTTGGTGTTTTCGCTGTATTCATCTGCAATCTTCGTCGTATAAAGGATTTGGAAAAAGTAGACAACGAAGAGGAAAAATGAAGAGATGGTGAACACGGTTATCAGAGCCTTAATCAGTTCTCTATGATAGGTGTTGAACATCAGTTTCAACATCTCGAACTGGCTGGGCTTGAACTGGTTGATGTCGTACTTAGGTGCGATACGGTTGGTTGAGCTTTTATCGAGATCGATAAAGTAACCTACCTTATAAAGGTTACATAGACAGGATCTTAAGCTCTAAGCTATTTATTTAGATAGAAAAAAGGCTTCATTTATGATCAGATAATCGTCGCCAAACAAACCACCCATATCAACCGTGAAGCCGATGACGATTATCTCCCTACAAAAGCAGTTTAAGCAATTCTTTAATGCTGATAGCCTTCAAAAAATGGCGAAAAGTACAGGACTTATGAAGCGATGTCGGGCTATCTTACCCGACCAGCTAGTAGTAAGCCTAGTGGCCGCTTTGAGCAAAGGAAACTGCTCATCTATTGCCGATTTACTAAGGCAATTCAATGGGATGTGCTTAAGCGCTAAAGATACTGTGGCTTATAAGCCCTACCATAACCAGTTAAGAAAGAAGAATTTCCGATATTCATGCGCCAATTGGCCATGCGAGCGATAGCTCAGTTTGCTCGCCAGCAGAGTGCCAACCTACCAGATAAACTCGCTACCTTTGATGATGTGCTGCTTCAAGATGGTAGCTCTTTCCACATTCATCGTGACCTTTCGAACGTTTACCCGAGCCGATTTAAACGCAATCCAGCCGCAGTTGAATGCCATATGACAATGTCTTTAAAAAAGCTTTTCTCCAGTCGCAATGAGCATCAGCGCTGATACAGCATCAGAAAGAGACTTTTTGCCCGCCCCCCAAAACAATGAGTAACAAATTGTTGTTGGCTGACGCAGGGTACCCTGACTTCCAATTCTTTACTGAGCTTGAACTGTATGGTGGTTTCTATATTTTTCGAGGAGCAAAGTCCCTGAATCCTCATGTTATAGAAGCGAGAAACGGTCAGGGCCGGCATTTATCTAAACTAGAAGGAAAGAAGCTCAAAGACATCACTCGAGGTACTAATCGCTCACAGGTACTCGACCTTAAAGTTCGTAGTGGTAAGCAAGAATTTAGAGTGGTAAGACGTTGGTTTGCAGAAGAAAAGCGATTCTGTATTTGGTTAACTAACTTGCCTTCAGGTACCTATACTGCTGATGACATAATGGCGATCTACCGCTGTCGATGGCAGGTGGAGTTGCTTTTTAAAGAATTAAAATCTCACACAAACTGGCAACGATTTGTCACCGCACAAAAGGCCATCGTTGATGGGCTTATCTGGGCCAGTTTACTCTCGCTGATCATCAGGCGCAGTACTGCGCTTCAGATAATGCCATCGGTCTCGCTGTTTAAGGCGGCAAAAAATGTGGATGTGTGGCTGTTGCCCATATTTGAATGTATCAGCCACAAGGCATGGTCAGAAATAGGTAATAAACTGGAATGGGCCTCTAGCTATATATTTAAGAACGCACAAAAGTCCGCCCAGAGGAAGTCAAAGAAAAACATCACGTTAGACGGGATTTATGCTGGTCTTAATGCTTAAGGTTCAGTCTATGATAAAGGTTAGAGATAAGTTCGCTATTATTATCTACCTTCGCTTTTTTACATAAGCTTCGATATTTCTTTCTTATAGAAGCAATAATGTTTTTTAACGCGTATAAGCTAAACTCTTCGTCAAAATGTAATTTAAAAGATTCTTCAACATCTCGTGCAGATTGAGGGTTTGATATTGACGAGTGTTCAATAAGGTATTTGAAAACAAAACTCTCTTTACTATTAAGAGTTTCCTCTGATATCTTATTACTGTCTCTTTTTATGTATATTTTTTCTTCATTGTAGATCAGTTGCAAGCTCTCATTATTGTTATTTATATTGAAAGAACAGTGCATAGCTCAACTCCTAAGCGATAGTTATTATATTTGTGTGATGGATATGTGATGGCTGGGATTGTCATTCAACACAAGAGTTCGATCTAAATAATATAACCAAAATGTCACCATTTTCTCTTAAGATGTTGATACTAATCGCAGAATTTGGGCTTTAATGAAAGGTTATGGAGATGTTCACCCAAAAGTTGAATTTATAAATGAAAGCCAATGATTTACAAGGGGTAAAGGGGATTTATCCATTTGTTTTGGTATTTATCCATTTCACAGCTTCTACGCGGTAGGTTTAGCGACTGGATTTAGAGGTTTCTAATGTAGCTTCTGATGGTATTCATTCAGATTATCTATGTGTCAGATTTATCAGAATTTTTCAGGATAAAATTAAATTATGTCAGTTTATGTGATATTAATATAATTTAAACGGATTATTGTTTTGGTGATTTAATTAAATTAATCAATGATAGAATTAACTATATTTGTTAAATAATTGACTTTAATTTATTCTGTTACGGAATTTAAATAATGAAACTTTAAGATGGGATATTTAAAATAGGGAAAGGGTGATGTTTATCATGAGGTGTTGATTAAAGGATTTTAATGGGATTATCATTGACATATGTATCAAATATGTGTGCATGTAAATATTCATCGGCTAGTGATGAAAATAAGATATGAATGAGGTTGGTGTTATACCATGAGCACTGCTTAAAAGTGTAAGTAGCAACAAGTTAGATCAATTCGTGTTATTTTTGAGCAAATGTTAGCGTAACCACATGATATTCAAAGATCTGTTGCGGTGGCTTTGTGTTAACTATGAAAGCGTGCAATCGTTGAGTATTTAACATGCACCATCAAGTACCACGATTTGTGGTTCTTTTTCTGGCTGGTAAAGCACCTGACAAAAGTCTCCTTCTGGCGAATAGGTGTAGTTTTCGGTGTCGAAAGAGATGGCGGCTACTCTTTCTGCATTGCTGCCAGAGTCTACTTCTTTGTTGATGACATGAAGCTCTGTTGCGTCGATATTGAGCAGTCTTCTTAGTGAGTCAACATAGGCGATTGGATAGCCGTGGCAGACGTAGTAGGTTTCAATCTCCGTCTTTTCAACATAGTTGCATTCATCCTCAACGCCAGCAATTGCTGACTTCGCGTAGATCATATCGATACCCGTGCGAAGGTTACCAGCCACATCATGTATTTTACTCGCCCGAGCACTTCCTTGAACGTCTAAGAACTTGACCATAGCTGTCGCCGAAACGATCGCTAAAATTAATACAGAGATGATGAGTTCTAAAAGAGTGAAGCCGTTTTGTCTGTTCATGGTTACCGATTATTTGCTCTGCTAAAGGGACGGAATGAGGGTAATCTAAATACCAAAGTCATTACAGTTAGTGGGTATAATGGTTTGGTGTTTTATTGGGTGAATTTCTAATTAATTTTCTTTATAAACAATAGCTTAATTATTTCCTCTTACTGTTAAACGCTATGTAAGCATACGTAAGCGTACACACCCACAGCAGCCGATTGTTTACGAAACATTAAAACGACTTAATTTATTGATAAATAAGTCTTTAATTGTAGGATTGTCGACCATTCAAAAACTGACTTTCGACTTCATTTGAGGGAATTGGCTTACTAAATAAAAACCCCTGAAGATACTCGTATCCACAATCGATTAAGAACGCTTTTTGCGTTTCGGTTTCGACACCTTCAGCAACCACTTTTAACCCCAATTTTTCACAGATAGCATGGGTGGCTTGGACAATCGCTTTGCTCCCTTTGTGTGAACCGTGGACAAAGCTTTTATCGAGTTTTACGGTGCTAATCGGTAAGTCATGCAACATCGATAGTGACGAGTAGCCTGTGCCAAAGTCATCAAGGTGAAGTTCAACACCCAACTTAGAAATATCGCTTAACGCTTGTCTGACTTCACCATGTTTGAAGATCATGGAAGATTCGGTGATCTCAAGGGCGATGCTTTGAGGTTGGATATTGTAGAAGTTCAACATTGCTAATAGCTGCTCGGCAAAGGTTGCGTGCATCTGAATACTCGAAATATTGATACTCATCATCAACTCACTATCAAACTCACGTTGCCATATAGATAGCTGTTTGAGTGCAGAGTTAAGAACCCATTTCCCGAGCGGTACAATCTGCCCTGTCTCCTCCGCTAAGCTAATAAACTCATCAGGGACGATGTTACCTAGTTCTTTATCTGACCATCGAAGTAAGGCTTCAAACCCTTTCACCTTGTCGCTGTTAGTGTTCATGATCGGTTGATAGTGAAGGTTGAGATCGTCGTTTTCTATGGCGCGTGCCAGTCGGTGGCGGATCTCTACTTTGCGATGCAGGGTTTGCGCTAAGTCTGGGGTAAACGTTTGGAAGCGGTTTCGACCATTCGCTTTTGCAAGATGCATCGCCATACCCGCTTGTTTTAGCAATGTTTCTTGGTCAACCGCGTTATCAGGGAAATGCGCGGTACCTATGCTGCAACCGACAGACAAACTGCCGATGCCTCTGATATGGAAACTTTGGTTTAATGCATCAATGATACGAGAGCAGAGTAATGGGATATTTTGATTTCGGCAGGTGTGGGCAATCACAATGAATTCATCGCCACCAAATCGCCCGATCATGCATTTCTCATCAACCAACTGTTTAAGGCGTTCACCAACCTGTTTGAGTAGTTGGTCTCCGACAGTGTGCCCATAAGTGTCATTAACTAATTTGAAGCCATCAAGGTCGACAAACATCAATTCAAACGGTGAGCGATAGGCAATGCTGGTTTCTAGAAGGTTGCTGATCCCACGGCGATTATAAAGCTCCGTTAAACAGTCGTGTTCTGCGTTGTATCTGGCTTTTATCAGCTTCTCTTTTTGCTTTGTGGTACAGGTTAGGTTTAACAGCAGTTCGCTTTTATCAAAGAGCCACTTTCCTTGCACATCAAAGTGGTGTGTCTTGCCATCTATTTCGCAGCTGACTTCTTCTAATATCTCTCGGCCTTTGCGCACGGTAAACAGCCATTGTGCTGCTGTCTCTTCACTTGAAACGAAGTCGGATAGGGTGCTAAACGGTGAGCCGTAGTTGTGAAAAAACGCGGAGTTAGCACTTACTACGCTTCCCGACTTATCAAATAGAAGGGAGAGGTTTGCACCATCAGAGCAAGCGAGGTCGTGCCTTAAACTGCCTTCTTCAGCGACGACTTGTACCAACATACCCGTTCGACCATCGTGCAATGGGATCCCAGAAAACAGACATAATGCACGCTTCGAAATGTAGTTGGGAGTGAAGTTCCACCATGTCTTGATGCTTTCGTTGCGTAGAAATTGCCTTTGGTACTCTTCCAATGTCGCTTCGATTGCTTTTGACATCTCGACACTAAAGTCGCGTGATGTCAGCTCAAATAGAGATTCAGACTCCCATAGAGGAAGGGCGCTGCTGTTTGCCCAAGTTATTCTCTTATTATCAATGTCATATATTCAAATTGGACACTGGAGATGCTCGAAAGGTTGATAACTTGTCATCATATTGAACTCGGTGAACTGATATTTTGGTCGAACAGCGATCACCGAAATCGTGTGTTCGGTTGTCGCGCATCAAATTGGATTCTGGTTTCTAACCGTCAGTAGAAGACGATATTGAAATTAAAGCGGTGGTGGTCAATAACAGTGAAAGCGTTTTATTCATCTTAAAATAGGCCCTGTGGAAGTAATTATTGCGTAATATTGAATCTATTTATTAATGGGGTGAATGTTACTTTAATAAGGTATTGCTTAACAGGGTCCACCTCACGATGAAAAATGGAAAGCTCTGAGCGTAGGATTAGGTAATCGATTACCTTTGCTTGTAAGTCTATAACATTGAATTTTATATCCAGTAAATTGAGATTTTTCAGTATTATTAACTGTTATATCATTGGTGTATGGATAGTTGGTTTGATTGGGTTTTGTAAACGCATCAAATGTAAGTGCGCGTAAGAAAATAAAGCAAATGTAAGCGGGTGGTAGGCGATTAAAACACAGCAAATAATGTGCTCTGAAGGAGGAAACCTTGATAAACCAAGGCGCACCGGTTGTTGGTTCTCTATTCTGTAAACGTGTATGTACAAAAGTGATTACTATGTTTTGCGTACGGTAAATGTAGGGCTCTGATTCCAATATTGATGATCTATGACCAGTATATATACTGCCTTCGCTTTTAATAAATACTGGTGATAGGAATGTCGAAAACCAAAGTGCTCATTGTTGAAGATGACCAAGAGATAGCTCGTCTAACGACGCTTTACCTCGAAGCTGAAGGTTACAATGTTAGCGTTGTTCATGAAGGGAACTTGGCACTTGAAGCGATCCGCAGTATTGAACCTGATTTAGTGCTGTTGGACTTGATGCTTCCAGGGATGAGCGGAGCGCAAATTTGCCGTCAAGCCCGTGAGTTTTACAATGGAATGATTTTAGTGCTAACGGCTTCCGCCGATGAAATGAGCGAGGTCAGCTTGTTTAAATTTGGTGCGGACGATTACGTTGCCAAACCGATTCGTGGCCATGCCTTGTTAGCGCGAATTGAAGCGTTATTACGTCGAGCGACTCCCGTAACAACTGCCCAAGAAACTACGGCTGAAAAACAGTGCGATATTGTAATCAACAGCTCTGCTCAAAGTGCCACGCTCTACGGCCAAAACCTTAAGCTTACTTCTGCTGAATTTGAAATCTTAAACCTTCTCGTTAATAACATCTGTCAGGTCGTGACTCGAGACCAGTGCTGTCAGTTATTTAGAGGGATAGATTACGCGTTCAACGACCGCTCGATTGATATGCGCGTGTCTGGGTTACGCCGAAAGCTGCGCATTCACGCAAAAGACAAACAGTTGATTCGTACGGTTCGCAACAAGGGGTACATGCTGGTTGCGTAAGTTCATTGCTACGAAGCTTCGCTCGGTTTCGATGTTTGCTCGCTTATACCTTGGGATTGTGACTGGGATGTCGGCAACGATATTTTTGTTCTTGAACCTTGGTGAGGGGCACATGCGACGCACCGAGATCGAAACCTTCCTCAATGATGGCATCTACTTTGCGGAGCAGTATGTTCGTCAACACAATCAAGAAAACTCACTCTATAAAGAGCTCGATAGAACAGGCTACCAACAATTTTATATCTTCAATTTGCGCCTGTTGGAGAATTGGTCGGGCGAGGCGCCTTGCCAACAATGTGAGTTATACACAACCTTAAACGGTGTGCCGATATATCTAAGTGATGACAACCTCTATTCGGCCGTGTTTCAGCTACCAAACTCTAAATTCAGTTTTGGGTTCAGTGAGGTAGGGGACTTTTTCTCTCCTGACATTGAATGGTACGAAGACTCAGAACGACACTTTTTGTTAGGGCTGTTGTTGGCTGTGATTGTGGCGATTGGAGCAAGTGTTTACTTACCTGTGAGGCGTTTTCAAGAAAGAATAGAGTTGCTCGTCGAGAAGCAGAAACAGTTTGGTAAGGGCAAGCTTAGTACTCGATCTGACATGGACGATATCCATCCTGTTTCTGATTTGGCCAGCAGTTTTAACTTCATGGCTGAAGAGATCGAAAGCAAAGTAAAACAAAGTCATATTTTCGCTCAAGCTATCCCACACGAAGTACGAACTCCGCTAAGTCGTATTCAACTGGCGACCGATATCCTAAGAAGGGGAGCCCCCGATAATCATCAGGTTCTTTTCGATGACATTGATACCTACATTGAGGATATCAACGAGCTCACGTCAGAAATCATCATGCTGTCGAAGTTGAATGTCATGGATAACTCTTTCTTTGAGCTCGTTAAAATGACCTCCGATCTTCGTGACTATTGCCTAGACCGAATTCGTTACTCGAAACTAGACAATGCCACCTTTGAATCTAAGGTACAGCTAGAGTGCAAGATTAAGTGTGACTGTTCAATGGCGCGCTTGGTGTTCGATAACGTTCTTAAGAATGCGGGTAATTACACGAAAGACAAAGTGTGGATGACGTTAGATGAGAACTCAGAAAACTGGCTGGTGGTGATTGAAGATAATGGTTCTGGAATACCCGAAAATAAGCGTGATGAGGTATTCCTTCCGTTCTCTCGACTAGACTCAAGCAGAACGTCGACCACAGGTGGATTGGGGTTAGGCCTCGCGATTGCTCTATCGGCGGCTAAAAAGCTTTCTTGGGATATTAAAATCGACGACAGCAACCATGGTGGTGCCAAGTTCAGTATCGTGATTCCTAAGATCGCATAAACTGTAGCTTTAAGAGCTCTTCTGGCTCGTCAAATAACAAAGCCACGGACTAATACCGTGGCTTTTTCATATTCCGATTTACAAGCTAGTGACTTCTTAGTACTACTGCTTAGAGCTTAGAGCTTAGAGCTTAGAGCTTAGAGCTTAGAGCGATGAAGGCCATAAATAGCGTGGTCAACGATGCGACCATTCAAGTTCTCGTTACGCGTGATGATGCCTTCTAACGTGAAATGTAAGCGCTCACAAACCTTGCGGCTGCTTTGGTTACCGGTTGCGGCTGATATCTCGACCTTTTCCATATCTAACTCATTGAAAGCAATATCAATCAGCTTCTGGACAACGCGCGTCACAATCCCCTTTCCTTGGTATGTCTCAGATAACCAATAACCTATCGTCACCTTTTGCTTATCATGGTCAATGGTATTGAAACTGCAGTTACCGACGACCTTGTCTTGATACACGATCGCACAAGTCATGCTTTTCCCTTCCGCATAATCGTGTAGCGAGCGTTGGATGAAGATCCTAAAGTCTTGCTCGGTTTTACAATGTGGCGGCCACGCGAGCCATTGGCTTAGGTACTCATTCTGGCTTTGTGAGATTTCCGCGTAGTGAGAAGCGAAGCTTTCTTCAACCAATGCGATGGAGAGTTCGTTGTCGATAACCGTTTTAAACATGTCTTTCCTTTTTTATGGCTGCTTAATTTAAGCGAATCTTAGTCGGCAGGCTATAATGTCGCATGATTTTTAATATGCAACCACTTGTAGCACGGATTTTTCGTGATACGTTAGATCTATCACGAAACTCATTAAACCTTACAATAGTTGTGTATATAATCATTAGCTATGCATTAGTATTAGCGGCCTAAATATATAAAAACTATAAAAATGCTAGGCTTAAATAATGAATCAACATTGCCAGGACGTGACCGTGGACCTAAGGAAGGCTCTATTCGGTATTGCTAAGGCGCTTGATAACGTCGGTTTCGAAAGTAAAAATCATGGACAGAGAGTGGGCTACATCGCGTATCGATGTGCTCTGAGTGTGGGGTGGGAAGAAGAGCAAGCGCAGCTCGCGTTTTCGTTAGGCTTGATTCACGACTGTGGTGTCTCGCAAATTGATGAACAGCTCAGTTTAACGTCTGGGTTTGTACCTGACTCAAGCTATCACCATTGTCAAAAGGGCTACCAAATATTAAAAGAGTGCCCAGTTCTTTCTATATTCGCTAAGCCGGTTCTTTATCACCATACTCCGTGGTCTGAGCTAAAGGCTATTCATATCAGCGAGTTAGAAAAAGAGTTAGCAGCTATCGTGATGCTTGCTGATAGAGTGGATTATCTATACGGCATAACTTCTTCTGATCGTTATGGAAACCTAACACCCGATGGTAAAGCGAGCATCATTGAACGTTTGACTGAACAAGCCGATGAGATGTTCGAAACCAACCTTGTTCAACACATGTGTGAGTTGGTCGATCTAGATGATTTCTGGTTTTCTATGGAGATCCCATACATCGAGAACATGAGGGATAATTTTGAGCCTGTGCCATTCTTCTCTCAACAGATGTCGTTGGATGAAACAGTGGCCTTTGCCGAATTTATTGCCAACGTCGTTGATACCAAAAGTTCGTTTACCTTTAAGCACTCTTTGAAGGTTGGGCAGCTTTCAGAATACCTCGCCAAACAGCTGGGTTATTCATACACCACTCAGCGTAAACTCTATCTGGCTGGGTTGGTTCATGATATCGGTAAACTGCAAACCCCTAATGACATTCTGCATAAGCCGGATTTACTTACTGAAGAAGAGTATTGCTGTATTAAACGCCATGCAACGGACACTCGATTCGCATTGCAGGAGTTGTTCAGTTCACCTCAGGTTTGTCAGTGGGCATCTAATCACCATGAAAGGTTAGATGGTTCGGGTTACCCAATGGGCAAAACGGCTGAAGAGTTGGATCAACCCAGTCGAATTGTTGCTGTAGTGGATGTGTTTCAAGCGCTAACTCAGTCTCGCCCTTATCGTGCAGGTATGACATTAGAAGAAACACTCGCTATTTTGACGGACCACGTTGATAACTTTAAGTTGGATCGAGAAGTGTTTGAGTGCCTTAATAAACACGCGCAATATTGCTTTGAATTATCGACAGATAAAAGAATGTACGCGTTTTAACGCCACTGAATGCTTTCGAGGTGTGATGCCTTAACTCATATTCGATGAGGAATGACCAAGCACCAGAAACAGAAAAGCGATAGCCGAGGCTATCGCTTTCTTCATGGGGGCTTATCAGGATCTTTATATCGAGATTAGTAGCGTTTTAAGATCTCGATGATCGCTTGCTCAGTTTCCGCTGCGATGATGGCATCAATGTCATCATCATTTTGGAACAACTCTGATAGCGCCATAATCGTATGGATGTGGCTATCTGAGTCCATCGCCGCCAGAGTAATCAAAAGGTAAACGTCACCGTTGTCTTCTGACTCTAAATCAACACCCTTTTTGAATACCGTTACTTGCAGTGATGCTTCGTTCACACCATCTTCAGGGCGAGCATGAGGCATCGCAATCTTTGGTGCTAGAACATAGTACGCGCCAATGTCCTTGTGTTTTTGCTTGATAGCTTCAACATAGCTTGCTTCGATTTTGTTGCTCGCTAGCAGTGTTGAACAAGTCACATCAATCGCAGCATCAACCGTTAGGTTTTCTTCAGAGTTGATGATAACGCCTTGGTTACCAATTAAATCGAATAAGCTCATGAAACAATCCACCCTAGGATAAGACCAACAACACCGAAGTCGAAGTCAGCAAATGTTGTCGCTTCAAGACCAAGGCCACCCAGTACTGGAAGCAGTAGCATTGGTAGGAAAGAGATACATAGACCTTGCGTGAATGAACCTAGAATTGCACCACGTAGACCGCCTGTTGCATTACCGTAAACGCCTGCTGCACCACCTACGAAGAAGTGTGGAACGACGCCAGCTACAATGATTGTCCAGCCAAGCGCGCCTTGAACTGCCATTGCTAGTAGGCCAGCAGCGAAAGAACAAAGGAAACCGATAAGTACCGCGTTTGGTGCTACAGGGAATACCATAGGGCAGTCTAGAGCAGGTTTTGCGCCCGGTACTAGCTTGTCAGAGATACCTTTGAATGCAGGAACGATTTCAGCAATCAGCATCTTCACACCTTGCAGTACGATGTAAACCCCACCGGCAAACACAAGAGACTGCATGAAGGTGAATACTACCCAGTTCTGACCGTTTGATACTGTTTCAACAAAGTCACCGCCAGCAACAATTGAAGCAAACATAAAGAAGATAGCCATTGTTGTTGCTACTGCAACAGGCGTATCACGCAAGAACATTAGGCTCTTAGGTACGTTGATGTCTTCTGTTGATTTTGAAGTGTCACCAAACTTGCTGCCAATGTAACCCGATACTAAGTATGAGAACGTTGAGAAGTGACCCATCGCCAACTGATCAGTACCCATCACTTTCTCTGTGTATTTTTGAGCAAGTGCAGGCATGATAACCATCAGTGAACCCACAATGATCGAGCCGATTGCAACTAAAGCAGTGCCTTCGATGTTAGCTGTAGACAGGATTACCGCTACCAGCATAGACATGAACATTGTGTGGTGACCCGTTAAGAAAATATATTTTAAAGGTGTTAAACGAGCCAATAAAATATTCACAACGAATGCGAAAAACATAATTAGAGCCATTTCATAACCGAATGCTTCTTGTGCTAATGCAACAATTGCTTCGTTATTTGGAATAACACCACTTACGCCGAATGCTTCAGTAAATACAACTGAGAAGTTATTTAGTGCGCCAACAAGAGCACCAGCACCAAAACCTAAAATTAGGAAACCCATTACGGTTTTAATTGTGCCTTTTAGAATGGTAGAAACATCTGCTTTTTGTGCAACTAGGCCAATAAAAGCAATTAAACCTACCATGATCGCCGGCTCTTTTAATAAGCCGAGCATGAACTCGAAAAAGTTTTGCATAAATTTGACCTTACATGAAAGTTTTTAGTTGTTCTTCAATTGATGCTTTATCAAAAATATTTTTAAGGCTGATGATGTTCTCTTTACCAGCGTCTTTTAGTTGGTTTGCAACGTCGGTTGCTGCAACCCAAATATCCGCATTGCTTGATGCTGCAGATGATAGATCTTCGTGATCAACTTCTGCTTCGAAACCGATTTTTTTAGCGACTTCTTTTACTGCCATTTCCATCATTAGAGAAGTACCAAGGCCGTTACCGCAAACTACAAGAATCTTTTTCATAATATTTGTCTCAATTGGATTTTAGGGGTTGAGAAACTTCGTTCTCTTATTGTGTGAGAGCATAGTAATGGAAATATTCAGATTTCAATAAGATCTCCATCACAAAGCTAAAATGAGATTGTGACGGAGATCTCGTTAATTTGTAGTAAAGATCCAGAGTGAGACTTTGATCAAATTTAACTTTTCACTCGAATATGCAACGTATTTTATTGAGAAAGGCGGGCTTAATTAATTTTTATATCAGAATATAAATCTATAGAGGCTTTATTGTAGAAAATAGAGAATTAATCGTATCGACCGTAGTCAGTAAGCATTTTCTTAAGCATGCTATTAACGTCTTTGGTCTTTTTATTTCTTTTAGTCAGTTGGCTAAGAGAGGTTGGTTTTGGTGAGGCAATATTTTCACTGTCGACTTCTTCAGTTTTATCTTTCATTTTCTGTACGGCAGGCAATAACATTCTAATTTCTTCGTTATTGGCATTGGTCAGTACGACAATATTTTCAGATTCAACTTGGGTTATGGTTAATATCCCGTGTTTAACCGATTCAACCTTTTCACCAATCATAATTGATTCAGGCGCAACAGAGCGATCGGTGAGTTGACCTGTACGTAATTTCGCCGCACTAATAGCGCGGATATTTCCGGTATTTTCAAACGCGACAATAACAGTATAGGTATTATAATATTCAACTACTGTCACATAGCCGTGTCTATTTGTTTTGAATCTAGCTCCATTGTTCATGTCGTGCGGAGCTTCCATTTTCTTCACGTGTTTCCTCTCTTAGTCTCGATGGCTGTTATATCTAATCAGCTCTATTGGTATTTTATAGATAATTATTTGGTGAGATCACACAAAGTATATACGCATCTAAACTTAAGATGAATATTGAAGTCTCGGGAAATGAGGCAGAGCACAGAAAAGTAGTAAGAATCACACAGAATTAACCGAGTGATTACGCTCACACACTTAAAGACTTAACATTACAAATTCAACTCCCTACAGATTGTTTACAGTTTTGAAGCACGAAAATGACGACAAACAATACATTTTGCTTAATCCTTGACCGCGCGATCGTTTGCGTCAAAAAATGTGATGAAAGTCTCACTTAACTGTTTATACTTCTCTTCCGGTTTTAAGCCGGTGCTTAGCCAATACAAGCCGTCACATGGATATGTGAATGACCCCACGGACCGGACCAGCTACGTTCCACTGCTTGTATAAGGTGATTTTTTACATGAACAACTCGTTGTTACATTCGCTAACCCTGTTAGCTCCTTCATCGCGTAGCGTTTTGCTTGCGGTTCTTTGTCCTGTTCCTTTGATGTCATTTGCTTGGCTCATGTTCACTCTTTAAGGATTACTAGGACACATTATGAATATTCTATTTGGTTTTGTCGGTGTTCTTGCACTGATTGCTTGCGCGTACCTGCTATCTGAAAGTCGTTCTTCAATTAACTGGAAAACGGTCTCTCGTGCACTATTACTTCAAATCGGATTTGCAGCCTTAGTATTGTATTTCCCATGGGGACAATTGGCGCTAACAAGCCTAAGTAATGGTGTTTCTAGCCTGCTTGGTTTTGCAGACGTTGGTATCGCATTCCTTTTCGGTGACCTTGCTACTGAAGGCTTCATTTTCGCGGTTCGCGTGCTTCCAATCATTATCTTCTTCAGTGCTTTGATTTCTGCGCTTTATTACTTAGGCGTCATGCAAAAAGTGATTCAAATCTTGGGCGGAGCGGTGCAAAAACTGCTGGGTACAAGTAAAGCTGAATCTCTGGTTGCTACAGGTAATATCTTCCTTTCTCAGGGTGAGTCTCCTCTTCTAATTCGTCCCTTTTTAAAGTCTATGACTCGTTCGGAACTGTTTGCTGTAATGGCAGGTGGTATGGCGTCGGTAGCGGGTAGTGTACTTGGTGGTTATGCTGGCCTTGGTGTTGAGCTTAAATACCTTATCGCTGCAAGCTTTATGGCGGCTCCGGGCAGTCTGTTAATGGCGAAGATCATCGTTCCTGAGCGCAGCACACCAAGTGATTACGACCATATCGAACTAGATAAAGCTGACCAAAGCAACGTGATTGATGCATTGGCAAGCGGCGCGATGAACGGTATGAAGGTTGCGGTAGCGGTTGGTACTATGTTGGTTGCCTTCGTGAGTGTGATTGCGATGGTCAACACTGGCCTAGAAAGCCTAGGTGAAACGTTCGGTTTTGCGGGTATTACGCTGCAAGCTATCTTCGGTTACCTGTTCTCGCCTCTTGCATGGCTAATCGGTATCCCAAGTGATGAAGTATTGATGGCAGGTTCTTACATCGGTCAGAAGATCGTTATGAACGAGTTTGTTGCTTTCATCGACTTCGTTGAGAACAAAGCGCTACTATCTGAACACAGCCAAGTAATCGTGACTTTTGCTCTGTGTGGCTTTGCTAACATTGGTTCTATCGCGATTCAGTTAGGTTCAATCGGTGTTATGGCACCAGAGCGCCGTGCTGAAGTTGCAAACTTAGGTTTGAAGGCTGTAGCTGCTGGTACGCTAGCAAACCTAATGAGTGCATGCTTAGCGGGTATTTTCATCCTGCTTTAAGCTAGATTCAGTTAAAGCGGACACTTTGCTTACGGAGTTAACGTAAGAAGGGTGTCCGCTTTTTTGTGCCTGCTAATCAAGCGAACTTAGGTTTTCGTTGTCGAGTGCCATTTGCCTGTCGTGACTAAAAGCTCACTCGGAAGAGTAATAGAGCCAGTTCCTTTTATCCGATATACTTGAATATCATCAGGTTGCGATTAATAACATTCTGTTTCGATTGAGAATATTCGGTTTCGACTAAGCATATCCGCTTTCGACTAAAAACAATGGCAACCAAGCTCAAATTAATCAAGGGTCTCTCCATGAACATTCGCGTTCTCATCGGTCTTATTGTTACCTTCATTGGCTTGTTTGCGACGGTTTACCTAATTGCCGGCGGCGCTCAGTTTCCTATCTACCAGTGGCCAAAAGAGGCTTATCTCGGTTTGGTGTTCAGTGTCGTGTGGGGGGCTGGTGTCGCAGCGTCTGTAGCGTATTTCTTCTCGGCATTGGTGTTTGTCACTGTCGCCGTGGTTTGCTATGCGATCGGTTATAAAATCGGTGGGCTCTTTTCTTCAAGTTCTAAAGCTTAATCTTATCAAGGTGTGCTGATGTTCATTGAAGTAGGGCTGATTTGAATGCACTGGCTCGATCGTTGGAAGGTGTATCGCTATCATCGAAAACAGACTAACCGCTCGAATGGCGACAAGGCTAAAGCTTTAGGTTGGACTAGTGAAGAGAGTCAATTGTGTCGCTTTGAAGTGATCGCTCGTGCGGCGGACTTCGAAAAGAAGCGTGTTTTAGATTTGGGTTGTGGCTATGGCGAGTTGTTTGAACTACTCGACAGCATCTATCGTATTCAATCTTACACCGGCGTTGACCAACATGCAGGCTTTCTAAAAAAGGCTAGGCAGAACTACACAGAAGATCGTTGTCAGTTTTTGTCGGGTGACATGAGTAAAATGAGCCTTGAGGTGCACGACATTGTTATCGCTAGTGGTTCACTGAACTACATCTCTCGTGATCCTGACTATCTGACAAACATGATTACTCGTATGTTTGAGTTGGCGAATCAGACGGTGATTTTTAATCTTCTCAATTCAAGCCAATATCCTTCACGTAATACCTTGATGAGTTATCACCCTCAAGGTGTCTATCGTTTCTGTAAAACGCTCTGCGATGATGTCTCTTTAATAGAGGGCTACGCAGAAGGGGATTTCACGATAGTGATGAACAAAGTCTGCCCCTGAACTTAAACCTAAGACTAAGCTTGAGTGAAGTGATTGTTTGGTAAGAGTTAAAAAGCCGCAGACCTTGAAAGGTATGCGGCTTTTTGGGTTCTATGACCAACCTAGGCTAGGTATGCTGCTAGTTCTTCGGTGGTTGGTTTTTAATAAGTCCGTAAGGGATGTTAGTAAATACCTTAGGGTTGCCTTCATAGGTCGGCGCTTCATTCACTTGCTGCCAATCGAGTAGCATGATTGCTAGCACATTGCGGTGTTCACCGTACTCAAGATCAAAATCACCAGTGATAGAAGGGATCATGCCTTGTTTCTCATCGATAGAAGCTTGAATCGCGAGTCGAGTTTTCTCTAGAACTGGGTCATCTTCTAAACCTGCCAGCAAGAAGGTCAATCCAACCTCAGCAATCACATCTTCTTTCGCACGCAACAGAATCGTATCGATGTTTTCTCTGAAGTAATCGTAGATCCATTGATGATCTTGCTCGCTCACTTGATGCTGATAGTACTCGGAATCGCCAAAGATGACGTGTGTCATGCCGTAGAGTTTGTTGCCAAATTGCTGACTTGAAAGCTTCTTATCTTCATCGTCTGGGTACGCTTTTTTGAAGGTTTCGACAAACTCATCAACGACATCTTGTTCACCCAGTTGGCGCAGCCAGTAGACTTGATTGGCGAGTTGAGCCGCCCACGCTTTCACCATGTCTTCATTGGTCACGTATCGTGAGAAGTCATAGCGACGAATGATTTCGCGCAGCTTGGCATCGTTCTTGTGTTCTAAACCGTATTCATTAGCACGAGCCATAGAGCCTAGAAGGTCAACACCAAGGTAAAGGTATTCAGGCATGTGTTTGGTGATGTTGTAGCGTCGAACACTGCGCTCATCATTATCACCAATGTAAGATGCAACGCGCTTCTCTGAGTAGAGTACGATTTGTTCCATGGTTTGAACGTCATTCGACAGGGTGCTGAGCTTGCTTGCCACTCGTGCCATGTCACTCCACACCGCAGCCGAATACTTATCGTCTAATGTTTGGCGATACATGCGCAGCCCGTAGTGACCTTCTTTGAATGCAGGCAGAGTGTAAAGCTGGCTTTCGTAGGTGGTGCGAATGAGGTCTGCAGATTGTTTGAAAGATTGTTCATGAGAGTTGAGAGAATCTGCTTGGGTTTGAATACTCGGTACATTTGTCGCCAGAGCGTTCTCTTGTGCGTGAACAGCGACCGTAACTGAGGCCGATAGTAATGTGCACAGTGTAATCGTTTTTAGCTTCATGTCGTGAGGTACCAAGCTGATTAATAGTCTATGTAAAATAACATCGATGAATCCTTTAATGTAAGGTTTGAGTCAATACAATGTAAGCTTTATAAGGTTCACTAACCCTTTTTGATTAAACCATTCGTTTGGTAAAGAATTTTGAAGTGATGGATCACTCAATATTTGATAGATAGTCGACGTTAGTATGGATTTTTAATGACTTAGCGGCATACTGGAGCAATAAGCCAGAAATGAGCCGTTATAAGGCAGTATATAGAACAATAGTGTTAGAGGTTCGTAAATGCCAAGTGGTTCTAGCAAGCAGTGGTCTGCCAGAGTAGTAGCTTTTCTTTTTTTCCTTGCGATAGTAAGCGCAATTGAGTTCTTTCATGCCAAGCAATTAACTTTTCTTAAAAACGAATCGTATTCACAGGCAAAAAAGCAACTATCCATTATTCGTTCTCGGATTGAAGCCGCGATCGTGTCAGATATGTATATCCTCAATAATTTCTCGACCTTAGTGACCATCAACCCCGATGGTGAGGTGAAAAATTGGGATAAGATTGCTGAGAATATCATTCAAGATGGCTTCCATATTCGACTTATCGGACTCGCCAAAGACGACATTCTAAATTTTGTTTACCCGCTGGAAGGTAATGAGCAGATTCTCGGTATTAATTATCGTGATCACCCAAATCAATGGGAGTCGGTTGAGATAGCCCGTAATCTTGGCAACACCTTTATTGCTGGTCCCTTTGAGTTGTTTCAAGGTGGGCAAGCCCTCATTACGCGTACTCCGATCTTCCGAGATCCGCCTTTTAATCAAGATTATTGGGGTGTCTCCAGTGCTGTTATCGGTTTAGATGAGCTGTTTGAAGATGTTGGAATCGGCAAGATCGAGAAAAAGTATGAATTAGCAATTCGTGGTGCAAACAGTTCAGGGAAAGATGGCGCTGTCTTTTATGGTACTCAGGATGTGTTTGATAATGCGTTTGCCAATGAACAGGTGAGTTTTCCATACGGGGGTTGGTACCTTGCTCTCTCCGGTAACGAACATGTATTGATGGATGAGCCTTGGTATCGCATCCAAGCGGTAAGGCTGGTGGGCTACTCCATAATATTAGTGCTGGCGTTTGCTTTCTTTACTATTTATCGCCTTTACCGCATTGCAGATAGCCGCTCTATGCATGATGAGTTAACGATGTTACCGAATCGTCGATACTTCATGTATAGCCTCAAGCAAGCCTTCAAAACCACTCAAAAACAGAGAGCGAGAACCTTTGCTGTTGTAAATATCGACCTCGATGGGTTTAAAGCAATCAACGACACTTATGGTCACGCGGCAGGCGATCAGGTATTGATCGAGTGTGCTAACCGCATAAGAAGTGAGCTGCGTGTTTCAGATATCGTCGCAAGGATAGGCGGTGATGAGTTCTTGGTCTTGTTGCCACGCATCATCGATGATCAACACGTATCTTCAATCGTGACTAAACTACGAAAGGCGATATGCTCGGCGCCAGTTGTGTACGAAGCGCACTCTATTTATCTCAGAATCAGTGTGGGTTGGGTTATTCACAATAGTAACTACAATGATGTCGATGCGCTCTTGAAAGCCGCTGATGAAAAAATGTACGAACAGAAGCGACAAGTTATCTAGGTTGAATTTTAGCTGCGATTAGAATTTAGTTGCTGAATGGGGGGAAAAGCCTCAGAATACCGCGCTTTGCTCCGTATCAATGTATTTGATGAGCAAAAGCTGAAGCAACGCACTTTTTAACGTGTTGCTCATACTAAATGTTATTCAACTGAGAAAATAATCTATGAGTTTTACCTCCCTTGGCCTTTCTGAACCGATCCTTAAAGCTATTGAAGCACAAGGTTACGATAAGCCATCACCAATACAAGAGAAAGCCGTGCCAGCTGTCCTAACGGGCAAAGATGTTATGGCCGCTGCTCAAACAGGTACAGGTAAAACTGCAGGCTTCACGCTACCTATTCTTGAAATGTTATCGAAAGGTACTCGCGTACGTCAGAACCAAGTTCGTGCGCTCGTGCTAACGCCAACTCGTGAGCTTGCTGCGCAAGTGAATGGCAGCGTAGTGAAGTACGGTATTAACTTACCGCTGACTTCAACGGTAGTGTTCGGTGGTGTGAAGATTAACCCTCAGATGCAAAAACTGCGTAAAGGCAGTGACGTGTTGGTGGCAACACCGGGTCGTCTACTTGACCTATACAACCAAAATGCAGTGCGTTTTGACCAACTAGAAATCCTCGTGCTAGATGAAGCGGACCGCATGCTAGACATGGGTTTCATCCGTGACATTCGTAAGATCTTAGCTTTCTTGCCTAAGAAGCGTCAGAACCTACTGTTCTCAGCGACGTTCTCTGATGATATCCGCAGCTTAGCGAAAGGCTTAGTGAACAATCCTGTTGAGATTTCAGTAAGCCCTGCAAACTCAACGGCAAAAACGGTTGAGCAAAGCATCTACCCAGTAGACAAAAAGAAAAAGAGCGCAATGCTAGCGAAGCTAATCAAAGATAACGATTGGCGACAAGTGTTGGTGTTCAGCAAGACGAAACACGGTGCGAACAAGCTTGCTCGCTTCCTTGAAGAGCAAGACATCACTGCTGCACCTATTCATGGTAACAAGAGCCAAGGTGCACGTACTAAAGCCTTAGAGAACTTCAAAACAGGTAAGGTACGAGTACTTGTTGCAACTGATATTGCTGCTCGTGGTATCGATATCCCGCAACTGCCTCAAGTAGTTAACTTTGATCTTCCTCATGTATCAGAAGACTATGTACACCGTATCGGTCGTACTGGCCGTGCTGGTGAAGTAGGTAAAGCGATTTCATTGGTTTGTGCGGATGAAGTGGGTGAATTGTTCGGTATTGAACGCCTGATTCAACAAGTGCTAGAGCGTCGTGAACTGGAAGGTTTCTCTCCAGTAAACAAGTTGCCTGAGTCTCGCTTGGATTCACGTCCAATCAAGCCTAAGAAACCGAAGAAAGCAAAACAGCCACGTGAACATGCCGATGGTCAACGCTCTGGTGATAACGCTCGCGGGCACAAGCCAGCAGGTAAGAATAAGCGTCATGTAGCTGGTAATGGTTCGGCTCCAAAGCGTAAGTCAACATCTGGAAAGAAACCGGCTGAAAACAATTCAGCTGCGACAGGTGAAGATAAGTCAGTAAGAAACAACGGCAGCAACTTTAAGCGCGGTAGTGCGGGCAATAAACCTGCTGCAAATAACGCGGGTGCTCAGAACACTCTAAGCAAACCAAGCAGTGCGGGTAAATCTAACGGTACTGGTAAGCCAAATAACGCGGGTAAACCTGCAGGCAAGCCTAAGAAGTCTGGTTACGGCGGTAGCTACGGCCCAAGCAAGTCGTCAAATAAGCCGACAGGCAACAAACCTTCACCGTCGAGAAGCCGCTCTAAGCCAGCTCCTCAGAAGTAATCTTTTCTGAGATATTGAAAGAGCAACGAACAGGAGTCGCTTTATAAAAAGGCGTCTCGTGGGTTAAGCTCTTTCTGTCATAGAAATCGAATAAGCGCGAATATTGAATTTCAATGTTCGCGTTTTTTTATGGGCGTTGTTTAGGGCGTTGTGTATGTTGAGTAGCCGTTTATGTTGAGTTACCTAGGGAGAGGTTTATTGCTGTTTAAAGTGATTGAATCTAAGGGAAATATGGCATTTTTGGGAAGGGTAATGAATCTTTAATGATTTATTAATAACAACATAATCACTAGCGTTTTTGTTGAATTTCGCAATTTGCAATTCCAGTTTGCAAAACAAACAAGGATATTCGGCCAATACGTGTCCAGATGCGTAGTAAATACGTGTTTGAAAAGTTGGCACGTATGCTGCATTAGTAATGGTGACCCTTCTTAAGCCGAGGGTCACCTAGCCAACTGACGTTGTTAGTGAACCTTTTTTGTTCACACAAAATATATGACCAATCACCCTTATTGTGATTGGTTTTTTTTGCCTGAATTTTAGGTTCTATTTTTTGTTATTACTTTTTTACTCACCACACTTTGAGTAACAGCTTGGTTGGCGTGGGCATTCTCCACCTCTGGAGCAGATAAGCCTCGCCTCTGTCTCAATCCCACGTTCAATCCAATTTATATTTAGAATCTTGGCTATTGTCGTGAGATCTTTCTTGATGTTACGCGGAATTACCACAGAGCCACCATTGTTAACGCATGACGCTTTAAGCTGCTCTGCTATGTCTCTTGAATTACCGCCTTGAGCATCAATCGCAGGGTTGAGATCTATACCAGCACACAACACACGATTGTTACCCGCAGGATCCGTCATATTGATGGATTCACAGCAGTAGATCCTTGGCTCATCACCCACGTTCAAAATGGAGATTTGAGCCGAGCTTCCCGCTCGAGGTTCTGATAATCGACGGAACACAGCCCAATGTTGACATGGGTCAGCGACCGTTCTCATATTTCCCCAAGGTAGTGGGATCCCGTTCCCGCGATATACCGCCTTGAGTTTCCCCGGCCCATAAGCATCAAAGTAGTGCCAGTGAGGGTAGGGCGATACTACAGTCATTCGACGCATCGCAACAGAGGGGGAAACCCCTGCTCTTTTGTGAACGTCGATTTCGTAACCAGTGCGGTCGAGTAGCTGTCTAAACGGGACTTTCGGGCACAGAAGTGCGCCAGCAAAGAAGCTGGATTCAAAGTCTCGCCATGCTTGAAGAATGTCTTGGGAGTTGAGCTGTGAAGAGCCTGATATCTGGTTGTCATCCCATGTGTTGTTATTACCGACCGACAACACACTCTTTAGGCCTTCTTTGCTGTGCAGAATGCAATGGCCGATATAAACCGAAAGGTCGTATTTCAGACGGGTTGGGTACTCTTTAAGAATCTCGTTTAAGAAGATAGTACCGGGAGGCTCAAAGAAGGAGGTCACTAACTGCTTAGCGTTAATTCCGAGCTCATCGACGACGTCTTGCGGCGTGCGCGTCACCCAGCGGATGTTGATTCCTAGGCTTCTAGCGATGTCTATCAGGTCTTCTACGCTGAGGTTAAGACGTTTTAAGCCGACTTCCTCCGCAGCGCGCTCAAGGTCAGGGAAGTGGTTCTGGTTGCTCTCTTGGTGTGCTCGAATCAAGAGGTGCGCAAACTGGCGGCCTGAAATGCCCGTTTGTGACAGCATCTCAGGAATCGCAATTTGCAGGATGTCGTTTGAGAATAGGAAGCTCGGCTCGAGCGCCATGCCACTTATCCCACCACGATTCCCTTTATCAGGAGCAATGGCTTGCTGTTCAGATTCGTCGTCGAGGAACCACGTCGGGTTCTTCTGAAAGACCTGTGCAATCACTTCCAGCATATCGATGCTCGGAACCCGCTTTCCACGTTCAATCATTGAAAGGTAAGAAACGGAAGGGGCACATTCTGGGTCGATTCTAATACAACGCGCAGACAGGTCTTCCATCGTTAAATGGTTACGTTTTCTTAGGTTACGTATCTTCGTACCTAGGAAATGTGACTGACGAACTAAACTTTTTGACAAGGCCATATTTGTAAAATTCACATTGTAAAATTTTTGTTGTGAAATTGTATGTAAAAAAGCGCTAATCTACAAACTAAGCAATTCACAAAATGACAAATAAATTAAACGTTAGTTTGGAATAATTGCTCTAGGACACATTTTTGCTGTAGAAATCGGTGGTTATCACCGGACTGGTCAAGAGGGAAAGACTATGAATATGCTTACATTCGATAAAACAGAAATCCAAAAACAATCAAAGCCATTTATCGCTGAAGCTGTCTTTGCCGTGGAGACAATCAGTGCTAATCAGCAAACTGAAAAGCAAGTGAAAGCAAAGCAGCTGCTTGATCGACTATTCCCACTAGAGAATGGCTCACATCAAGACGTAACCAGCTACGTAGTCGATTACCGTCATATTATGGCTTACTTTAAAGATGGTCAGCACAGCGGTTTGAAGTACCCTAAGCAGTTTGTAGCTTATATGGGTGAGAAGAACGACCCAGACTCTATCTTGTTCCGAGATGGCAGTGGCAGTCACCTAGAGGTGATGTTTGGTTGCCATAAAGGGACGGGTTGTATTGAGCTAGTAGAAATTGATGATATTCAGCTGGAATCATGCACCACGTTTGGCCAATCGCCAATGGAAGCAACAACCACAATGCGTGAAGAGACCATTGCAGCGATGCGCCACTGGATCAGTTTGATTCAAGGTGACGCAAAGGGTAAACCAAAGGCATGCAGTGAAGATAAAGAGTTCAGAGCAAAGAGTGGTGAAGACTACTGCCTGAATTATTGCTTCCAGATCTAACGGTGAAACCTAGGTAGCTAAATCAATTTACACAGCTAAAGAAAAAGCCCCGAAGATAATGTCTTTGGGGCTTTCTAGTTTAAATACGAGCCAACTAATATGTCGATAAGAGCATTGTTGGTGTGTCTTACAAAGGCATGACTCGGTTACGGCCAAGTGATTTCGCTTCGTAGAGTAGCTTATCAGCACGCTCGATCAGCGATTGAGCTGATTCGCCGGGTTCAAGTTCAGCGACACCAAACGATGCAGTGATACTGCCGACTTGTTCACCACTGCGGCGATCTTTAATCGACAGCTTTTCTAAAGAGCGACGATTGGTATCAGCGAGTTGACGAGCAATACGCAAAGATTTGTTTGGCACAATTAGCGCGAACTCTTCACCACCAAATCGATAAGCAGAAATACCTTCACGGCAACTTAACTTCAGCTTACGAGCGATCCCTTTAAGAACCATATCGCCAAACAAGTGGCCATAGGTGTCGTTGAAGTTTTTAAAGTGGTCAATATCGAGAAGAATCAGACACAAAGATTGTTGTGCTTCACACAAGGTTTCTATGTCACGGTCGAAAGAGCGACGGTTATAGAGTGTGGTTGTACTATCGAAAAGCGCATCTTTCTGAACTTCTACTAACTGGGTTTTTAGCTTGGTGATCTCTGAAGTTGCAGAGTTCAGCTGAGAGTTCAAAAACTGAGTAGAATGACGAATATGACGAGATTCAGACACCAACTGTCGAACCAAGGACATGACTTCATCAATAGATAAGCTTTCATTATCAACACGAGCCAAGTCCTCGAAGCTTTTATCGATCATGTCAGAAAAAGCGGAGGTGTCGGTCAGGGTGTCATTCATTGAATTGGAAACTTCAGAAACTAACAGTTCCAAATTAGCGCGAAGGTCATTGATGCTGGTTTCGGATTTGCAAGCAACATAATTGTTGTATAGCTGCTCACCCACGGCAGGAGGACAAATACCATAGTGTTCTAAAACACCATCCATGTCTTGAGTCAGCTGGGGAATAGCGTTATCAACATAGGTGTACCAAAGTGCGTAATTTGCAGGTGTCGTTGACACCCTGTTCTTCATCATAAGAGGCACCGCTTTTTTTAGATTTGCGGTGGATTTCTGAAATTCGTCTTTGTTCATTATTTTTACTGCAGATACCAAAACAACTAAGCCACTTGCGAACAAGGTTAGCGGATTTCGAACGTCTTTGCTTTAAAAATTATATGATTAGTGGATGAGGGTTGGATAAATAACTCATTTTTATTATGAATATCGATTGCGTATTCATAAGTGTAATCTAATGGATTGTTCTTTAACCATATTTGGGCTTATCAAACTTTCGACATAGAGTGGGTTCGTATCAAAACATTGCTGAGAAATGACTGTTGTTGTCTAGGGGAAGCGCATACAAAAAGTGAAGTGATTTGGTCGTCGAGCTTTAACTGAGAGGTTAGATTGAGGAGGCTTGCTTGATGATTTGCATTTGTTCAGAGTTAACGGGGGAAGCTTGTATCGAGAGGGGAAATGTTTATGAGCAGCCATAAAAAAGCGCCGATAAAAATCAGCGCTTTAAAATTCTTTTTAGCTATAAGAGCTAATTATTGAGCAACAACGTTTGCTGCTTGTAGGCCTTTTTGACCGTTTTCAACTTCGAAAGAAACCTTTTGGCCTTCTTTCAGAGTTTTGAAGCCTTCAGAAACGATTGCACGGAAGTGTACGAATACGTCAGCGCCGCCGTTGTCTTGAGAAATGAAGCCGAAACCTTTCTCTTCGTTAAACCATTTTACAGTGCCAGTATTTGTGTTAGACATAATTTGTCCCTTATTCATAAATTTTCTAAGTTGTTGATTGCATTTAATGCAATGCGCTGATAATTGAATTATTTAATATTGCTAAGAAATAAGGAAAAACTACTTACAAAAACGGGTAACGATTTTACATGTCAATTTTTTACTATTCATCTAACTTAAATAACTCCGGCTAACAGAGCGAGAGCATGTTAACACAGTCTTTTGAGATGTACACGCATTGCTTTAGAAATTTGTGCTTTTTTTGTCATACCGTGCGAATGTACAAGATTTACACTGATTTAGTGATAGTTTTGTCGCTTCGTCCAACACAACAAAAGGAAGCATCTCAGCTTCCTTTTGATCATTAGTATAGACGATATTAACGCTTAAAGTTGATATCTTCAGTTTGATCTAAATTTATTTTTGTTTTCGCTGGTTGAGTCTCTGCAATCACCTTACCGTGGCGTATTGAGTACTGCACTGGTACTTGGCGGCGCACTGCATCAAAGCCATTGTCAGCAGGAAGAATCAGCAAGCTACCTGGCTTACCTTCTTCGATGCCGAAGTTGTCTTGGATGTTCAATGTGCGAGCAGAGTTCTTGCTGATTAAATCAAGTGAGTTGTTGATTTGGTCGTAGCCCATAACCTGTGTCACATGCAGTCCCATGTGCAGAACTTGAAGCATGTTCGCTGTGCCCAGTGGGTACCATGGGTCAAACACATCATCGTGGCCAAAACAAACGTTGATGTTTGCTGCTAGCATCTCTTTAACGCGCGTTACACCGCGGCGTTTCGGGTAATCGTCGAAACGGCCCTGCAAGTGAATGTTCACTAACGGGTTTGCCACGAAGTTGATACCAGACATCTTCAATAGACGGAATAGGCGAGATGCGTAAGCACCGTTGTAAGAGCCCATCGCAGTCGTGTGGCTAGCGGTTACTTTCTTGCCCATATCAAACTTATGAGCAAGAGCTGCTAATGTTTCCACAAAGCGAGACTGTTCGTCGTCGATTTCATCACAGTGAACGTCGATCAGACAGTCGTACTTGCGTGCAAGCTCAAACACATAATGCAGAGATTCAACGCCGTATTCACGAGTGAATTCGAAGTGAGGGATAGCACCGATAACGTCAGCGCCGATCTTCACTGCTTCTTCAAGCAACTCTTTGCCGTTAGGGTATGAAAGGATGCCTTCTTGAGGGAATGCAACGATCTGGATGTCGACCCACTCTTTCATCTCTTCACGAACTTCAACCATCGCTCTTAACGCAACGAGTGTTGGGTC
Organism: Vibrio celticus; assembly: GCF_024347335.1. NCBI lineage: Bacteria > Pseudomonadati > Pseudomonadota > Gammaproteobacteria > Vibrionales > Vibrionaceae > Vibrio > Vibrio celticus. Next base: position 1,088,161 of record NZ_AP025464.1, on the reverse strand, counting down.
AGACACATCAACGTGTGTACGAACGTGTTGAACACCGTTAGCTATCTGCCATTTCAGTGTTTGCTTGGCACGAGACTTTACGTCTTCGATTGATAGCAGTTCTTTACGCTCAGCCCAACGCTCAATACCTTCAAACAAAGTGCCAGAGATGTTCCAGTTAGGCTCACCAGCAGTTTGAGTAGTATCTAGGTGGATGTGCGGTTCACAGAAAGGAGTAACTGCAATGCCACCTTCAGCATCAAGGATGTCGCCTTGATGATTGATTTGCGCGTCATTATCGAGAATGCGAGAAAATTGACCATTTTCAATCAGAATCTGTTTCAAGCCCTCTTGGTCTTGAAATTTCGCGTTCTTGATTAATAAGGTTGTCATAGTGTGTCCTTAAGCGGCCTGAGATTTCAGAGCTTTTTTGTTCAATAGAGGATTAAGCACGAGGTAACTGATTGCACCACCTAACACTGCGTTCAAAGGAACAACGCCAGGTAGGAAGTGACCAGCGGCTACGCCTGTTGCTACCGCGATAATGCCAGCCCAGTTTACGGTTTGGAACTCTGCATTTGCAAAATCTTTGTAACGTTTACGGTTCGCGAAGAAGTCGGCGATGATTACGCCACCAATTGGTGGAATCGCCAGCGAAAGGAAGGTTAACCAACCAACGAAGTTGTTGTATAACCAAAGCGCGAAAATCGTACCGATAATGCCGTTAATGATAGACATTGTAGTACTTGAGCGACCAGTGATGTTAGATAAACCCAGACCCGATGCATAAAGTGCATTCTCATTGGTTGTCCAGATGTTCAAGCCAAGCACGATGATCGCTGGAAGCAGTAACCCTTGTGCAATCATCACATCTGAAATGTCTGATTGGCCTGTTGCTGCTGCACCGGCTGCGCCAAAGATAAACATCAGTGAGTTACCGATGAAGAATGCAACCATTGTGATTAATACTGCGCTCGCAGGCTTTTTACCAAAGCGAACAAAATCGGCCGTTAGCGTACCCGCACTAACAAATGAACCTACAACCATTGCAAGAGCCATTGAGAAGTCCATTGGCGTCTCTGGTTTAATTAGTTGCAGTTGTTCTAGTCCGCCAACGCTGTCTACCGCAGTCAGTACTGAGTAACCACCCAGAATCGCAATCGCAGGTACCGCAATCGCTGAAAGTACCATTAGTGCTTTAATGCCGAAGTACACCGTCCCCGTCATTAACAAGCCAGATACGATAATCAAGGTGTTGGTATCAATGCCCGTTGCTTTTTGTACTGGAATCGCAAACATCGCAACACCCACACCAAACCAACCGACTTGTGTACCACCAAGTAGAGCAGAAGGAAGCCATGAGCCTTTTGTACCGAAAGAGAAACGAGCTAGGAGGTGAGTAGAGAGGCCAGTAGATGAGCCGATGTAGGAACCGGCCCTAGACTGTAGTTATTATCAGCAGCCATTTTTTACCTCCGCAAATGATCAAAATTAAAATTAACGGTCGCCGTATTGCAGGCAAACGTGCGCATTATGGTGATATAAATCACACAGTCAATGCTAATTTTGTCAATAAGGGCGATTTAAAATCAGTTATTGCAGTAATTATCTTGTAAAACATAATGTTATTTTCTGTATTTATTTCAAAAAAATAAATAGAAAACGTTTTCTATAACGGGTTGGTTATCTGCTGTTCTTGGTTGGTTATGAATGTTGATTATTATACGTTTGAATGGGTGTCTGTATCGAAAAGGAGGGTGGCCGGCCAAACTGCAGGTAAAAAAATAGCCAATCGCAATAATCGCAATTGGCTTAAATATTATGTGAACAAGAATAGGTTCACTAACAACGTCAGTTGGCTAGGTGACCCTCGGCTTAAGAAGGGTCAATATATACATAGCAGTTAGCGTGCCAACTTTTAAAACCACGTAAAACGGCAGTTTTATAGCAATCTGGTGCGTATTTGAGCGTTTAATTTGCGTTTTTGCAATGACTAATTGCAAAATGCAATTGCGATTTGCAACTTTAGAGTGTTGATTCGTTTTTCGAGTTTGTGTTCTTTTTGGAGACGAATAGTGAAATAAACAAAAGCCCGTGCGATCTAAGAGCGCACGGGCTTGGGTATTGTTTCCCCAATAGGAAGTATTAGATGGAATAGAAGAAGTACAGTTGAGACTTCATTCTAATGATGATCCCGCGTATTACGTCTAGGAACGCCATAAAGCTGATAGGCTTCTCACCGCTTACCCAGGCTAATCCGACAGAGCCAACAGGAATATCGTAACCCTCTGCCTCATCAATTTTTAAACGAACAAAGTGGTGCTTGTTCTGAAGGTTTTTGCCTGTGGTAACACGAACCTGCTCATCGATACCCAGCAAGCTTGCTTGCGCTTCACCAGTCGCTTCTACAATACCTTCTACGGTTGCAGAGAATACTTTCCCTGGGTATACCGCTGTCGCAAATTCTGCTGGTTGACCGACCTTAATATTACGAATCGCTTGGTGGTTCACTCGCATCAGCACGTACTTCTCTTCGGTATACATCTGGATACGAGGCATCATTGAAACACGCTGACCCTCACGAAGAATAAAGTTCGTTACAAAGCCGTCAGTCGGTGCCGTGACTTTGGTGCTGTTCAAGTCCCATTGTGCTTGTGCCAGTGTTGCCTTTGCTGAATCGACCTCAGTTTGCTTCTTGCTCACATTGGTTTCAGCTTTGTGGATGTTTAACTTTGCATTCTCGGCATCGACTTCTTTCTTGCTAAGCTGAGATTCCAATGTCGTAACGTTATACGTCGCTAAGTCTACCTTTGCTGTTTGTTGGTCGATGTCAGTTTCAGTGATCGTATGTTCTACCACTTTGTTTTGCTTCTGGTAACGATCAAGCGTCTTTGACTGCAGCACCAAGTCTGTTTTAGCCGAATCTATTTGTGCGACTGAAGCTTTGATGTCTTCAAGCGCCGATTGGTAGCTGACTTTTGCAATGCTCACTTCTTGGCGAGCTGTGTCTAAAGCGACCTCTGCAGATTCAAGTTGAACGCTGGCTTTGTCTCTTGCGATGACATATTTGGTGTCATCAATTTCGTAAATTAGCTGTCCTTCAGTCACATCCTGGTTCGGGTGGATGTGGACTTTGGAAGTTTTTCCCGACACATTAGTTGAGTCTGGACGCAACTGAATATGTGGAGATTGAACCACTGAGCCTCCCGATAGATCCATCGGAGTAAAGTTGAGTAGGCCAACCCATACAAACAGCAACCAAGATGTACCCCCTAGGTACGCAAACGCCTTTGTGCCTTTGTTCCAAGGCATACCAACAAGTCTGAGTAAGTAAATGAACAGTGCCCAAATTGCCAAGCCTTCTAACATGTTTGGCTCTCCTCATCTTGTTTATCGGAAGTTGTTTGCTCCTTGGTTGTTGTCGGTGACTTCCATGTGTCTCTTAGATTGATGATGGCTTTTTCCATATCAACGAAGGCCAAAATTACTGCTAGTACCCATACCCAGTGCCATACAAAACCAATCCATGTTAATGCGGTGATCAAACCGAGTTGTTGATGCTCTTTACTGTGAGCCTTGTTGATTGGTAATTCATGTACACGCCAGAAGCCGTAACATGCAGCAGCGATGGTTGCGACCAACACTACGCCTGCAACTACGTGTAGTGCGGTATCTGCGCCGGTTCCGACAAATGGGACACTAACTAAACTCATTGATATACCCTAGGTTAAATTGAGCGCCGAGTGTGATTGATATCAGATTCAGAGGTTGAAAATTTACCAATTACTTTAATAATGATGTCAATATGATTTGATCTGTAATAACGACTTCTAAGTATGGTAGCTAATGAACAATTGTAACTTCTTAAGAGCATTGGGTATTTTGGGTATTTACCAATACGCAACGACCAATAAGGCCGTGAATACTGAGCAATTAGGTATTCCTAAATCGGTGTTTAATAACCCGATGAACCTTATTCCCGTAAGTGAAGTGGACAAATGGTATGGCTTGCTTGAACAACAAGCCGGTGATCCCGATATTATCTTGAAGTTGGCTGATAGGGTGGATATTGAAAGGCTAGGTCCTCTTTCGAACTGGTTTTTCTCGGAGCACGATCTGGCGTCGTCTATACGCCGAGTTAACATCGGGTTGCACTGTTTGCAGTCCGGCGCTTTCCTGTATGGCGCTCAAGTCGGTAATTTCATCAAATGGTGCTACGACAATCCTGCTTATACTGAGGTGGGTAAAGTTCATGACTCAATTCGAGTTGCCATCTTTATGATGAAGATATTAAGGCGTTACTTGGGAGACGACTTTACTCCCGCAGCCGTCTCTATCGCAGGTTATCGCGAGAACACTCAACTCTATCAAGAGTATTTTGGGTGCAATATTCAGTGGGGCCAGCCACGAACTGAAATCTGGATACCAAGCCAGTCGAGGTTATCGAGCAATCAAGCCCCTTCTAGCGGCAAGATGAGCTTGGCAATGAACTTTCATGACTTAGATAATTACCTCAACATGCCTGATGCCGCGGATGAGCATAAGGTGACCTATGAGATGATTAATTACAGTCGCCATTTCGGCCTGCCAACACTGCATAAAGTGTCGAGTTTGCTTGGGTTATCTGAACAGCAATTTCAACGTCGATTGCATAACTTAGGCATCAACTTTTCTACCATTATGGGCTATGCGCTAAGTAACGTGGCGGTGGAGTTGTTGATGTATTCAGTGCCAATAAAAGAAGTCGCGACGAGGCTCGGCTATACCAATGTCGCGAGCTTTAATCGGATGTTTAAGAAACATCGAGGTTTGACACCTAAGCAATATGTTGAGCGCTTAAAAACCGGCCTGTAACTATACAGAGCTAACTTATGGTTCGCTTATGGATCAGGCTAGACAAGTAAACCACAGCCCAAGTACTCAAAATGAAAGGGGCGGTGAGTGGTAGTAGTGACAGTTCATGAAAACCAAGTGTGATTACACAGCTTAATAGCATGCCTAATAGAGTTAACGGCCAAGGGATTCGCGGATAGAGCACAAGTGCTAAAGTGGCAAGAATGGCGTTGTACCCGTAAAGACCTTGGGCTACCAGTTCGTTAGAAGCGCCAATCAAATCGCTAAATACGGTGCTAATTATTACTGCGAGCATAACCCAAATGGCACTCTTGATATTGTTGAGTGCGATGGCAACCCAGATAACGAGCCCCGACAACGCATTTTCGATGAAGCTGACTTGGCTTATCCCTTTTAACAACGGGATCACCACTGTTGGCAGGTTAAACCACGAGCTAGCCTCAATACTGATGAATGGCATCAGTGCGGAATCAGGTGCAGAAAACGCTGATAGCTCAAAGGCTGATTGGATAATATAAATCAGCCAAGTGGTGAGGATAAAGGCGCTAGTGTAACCGCGATATTTCTTAAAACTGAATACGATGTGGGCAATCGGCACCGTGACTAATGCACCTAACACAGTCACTAAAGCCAATAATGGTGTCACACCAAAAAAGTTACCGATAAATAAGCCAATTAAAGCGCCATTTAGCGCGTACATTCCACTATCAATGTCGTCTACTGACTTGTTGGTGTTGGTGTTGGTGTTGGTGTTGGTGTTGGTGTTGGTGTTGGTGTTGGTGTACATATAGCCATAGAAGGCCAATGCAAAGCTGCAACTAGCGCCAAGTAAGGTAAGAAAAGCCAGTGCAAGTGACTCAATAGAAATGGCAAGCAACAGCAAAATCGACGTCATGACAGACGGTGTGAAATAGACTTGCCCGATGCCATTGAGCAAGCCTTGAAATGGTAGAATATCCCTGTTCGTTTTCATTGTCTGATTACATTATTGAGTCATGTTAAATTTTTGTAATTCAGATTGTATACAATTTTATCAAGTTCACCATCTTCGAGTGTTAATTCTGATACCAACGTTCACCATAAGCTTGTTGGTAATCTGGTGTTTCAATAATGCCTTCTTGCTCTGGAACGGTTTCTAACGGCCCAACAACCGTTCGATAAGGTAATACGCCAGCCCATACTGGAATGTCCATATCGGCTTTATCATCATTCACACCATGCTTACCAATTTTTACAGACGCTTCCGTTAACGGTATTGCTAATAGCTCGGTCGCAGTCAGTTCCTTTTCATTACTGAGCCTGACTTCATCGGTTCTGCCCGGCGCGATTTGCTCAATAAAGATATTCAACAAGCGATCCTTTTCTTGGTTGTCATCGATGACTGAAAATGACCCCAACACCACAGCAGAACGATAATGCGCGCTGTGATGAAATGCCGAACGAGTCAACACCCAACCATCGAACAAGGTGAACGTTAAACAGGTTGGTTCTCCCTTTTTTAGCCCTTTTAGTAGGCGACTGTTTTTAGCCCCATGAATGTAGACCATGTCATCCACTCGCCACGCGAGCATCGGGATAACCATTGGGCCTTGTTCGCCCTGCAATGCAATGTGTGCGATTAAGCTCTCATCAATAATTTGGTGCAGTTTCTCTTGTTCAAATACGGCTTTGTGAGCCCCTTTTTTAATCGTGGTTCTTTTCGTGTTAGATAACATAATCGCTCCTTAATCATTGCCTTTTGATTAATGTAGCGATTAACTGGTCTATTAAATAGAGCCACTTTTAAACACTATTTGGATCCAGTTATGCAGCCTATCGATGTCGGTGACCTACAATTAGACGAACAACACGACACGCGTCAAACCGCCTTGTTCCACGCTATCAGAGAGAAGATCGTTCAAGATTTATGGAGCAAGGGCAGTAAGTTACCTTCAACACGTAAGTTGGCCGTCGAGTTATCGGTGAGTCGAAATACGGTGATTTATGCGTACGAACAACTGGTCACTGAAGGTTATATCGAGAGTAAGCAAGGCTCAGGGTTTTATGTCTCGGTTGAACAACCAGAACACTTTCTAAGTTTGTCTCAACCGAAGTGTGTTCAGGATGCAAAGATTAAACAAACAGTCAGTCAACCGAGTGCAAACATAGCCACACCTAACGACATTAACCGTAGCTTTGCCCCCGGAGTCCCAGACTTAGATGCGTTCCCTTTTGCGAAATGGCAGAGGTTGCTGCAACGCCACTCTACACGTCAGAACATTGCGGGCAATCAAGAGGTTCAGGGAAGCTTAGCCTTGAGAGAAGCATTGAGCGGGTACCTTGCAAGCAGTCGTTCGGTTCATTGCAGTGCCGACAGAATCATCATCACCGCAGGTGCGCAGCAAGCCATCTCAATCGGATTAATGGCAACGTTAACGATGGGCGACAAAATCCTTGTAGAGGAACCCGGTTATCGACAAGTACATAAAATTATCGATCTGTTGAGACTAAAGTTAGACGGTGTAAGTGTGCGTGAAAAGGTGGGGCTAGATATTGAGAAAGTGTTGGCCAGTAATGCTAAGGCTCTGTATGTCACACCGAGTAACCAATACCCAATGGGCACGACTTTAAATACTGAGCAACGCCTTAAACTTATCGATTGGGCCAATCAACATCAGTCATGGATCATTGAAGACGACTACGACAGTGAGTTCCAGTTTGCTCATCGCCCTTATACCAGCATGCAAGGGTTGGCGGGAAAGTTGGGGTTCGATGATCGCATCATCTATGTCGGCTCTCTGAGTAAGGTGATGTTCAATGGCCTTCGATTAGGGTACTTAGTGGTGCCAGAAAGTCTGGTGGCGAAGTGTCTTGAGATCAAAGATGCGCTTACTGGAGACACGGCGTCCCACACACAGGAAGCTTTGGCGGATTTTGTTCGAGAAGGCGATTTGCTGCGTCATATTAGAAAGATGCGTCGGTTATACAAACTCAAGTATGAAACCATGATAGAAGCGATTGAAAGCGAGTTTAACGGTGATCTTGAAGTGATCAGTCAGGCGGCAGGGCTACATGTGACCGTGCAGTGGTATCAAGGTATATCTGAACATGAGTGGAGCCGACGAGCTGAGCTTGAAAATATCATCATTCGTCCGTTTGATTTTTATGAGTACGGTTCGAGTGATGCTCGTGATTGGAGTGGGGCGGTGCTGGGGTTTGGAAATATCCGTCTGGCTGAGATAAAGCCGAAGATCAAACAGATCGCTCGGCTTTTTTATCAGTGATATTGGTAGGTATCGTTTACAGCTTGTCGACAGAAACGGTGGGTTTACCCAACCACTTTCGCCAAGGGAGTGACAATGTCACAAAAATAGTCACGGCATAGAGCATCGACCAACTTAAACAGATAAACACCAAGGTACAGATGACCAATGAAAGCATGGCTGTGTATCTAGATGCGCCTGTTAGTAATCGGCAAGCGGCTAACATTGCGAGCAGATAAACCAGAACAAAAATACCGTTAGCGAGCTTGAGAAAGAACTCAAGGTCCAAGTTAGAGAGTTCACCAATCACACACGAGATAAGCACGACAAAGCCAATTGCTATCGTTGGGTAAAGTGGTACGCCGCGGCTGTTCAGTTGAGCCATTCGACTTGTAGGTGTGTGTTGACGAGCCTGAGCCCAGATCATCCGAGACAGGCTTTGTGTGTAAAGGTTGAGGCTGGCAAAGCAAGCAAAGAACCCCAGCACGCTGATGACGGTCTTAAAGCCATTACCAAACAGTTGTTCTGTTACCCAAGGGATGGATGCAGCGTCGAATTCAGGTGAACCGTAAGCACCCAGTTTAAGAATCACTACTGAACAAGCCCAATACACTAGCCCCGCAACAAAACAGCCTGCAATGATCGCGATTGGGAAGTCACGTTGTGGATTTTTGAACTCCTCTCCCATGTGAGCAAAAGCTTCTATTCCGACAAAGCACCAAAACATGACAGCCAACGCAGCGCCGATAGACCACATAGAATCGGACGAGATGGCTGGAAGAGCAACATTGGCTACCGTGATGTCGGCTTTCCAAACAAAAGCGCTAACCAAGGCGAAAATCGACAACGCAATCACCGTTTGTAAGCGGCCAGAAGATTTACTGCCCATCAAATTGACGGCAATAAGCAGGGCGACGGTAAAGGATTGAGCACCAAGTGGTGTGTCGAGAGGCGCAGGTAACAATTGTTGAGCAAAGCCACCTGCCAGTGCAATGGCCGCTGGAATACCGACAGGAATAACACTCACAAACAACCACGCCACGCTTGTTTCTAATCGCTCGCTAAACGCCTGACGCACAAAGTAGGCCGTGCCACCTGCATTCGGGTAGCGTTTTCCTAGTGCTGCGAAGGTTAGTGCAATCGGGCAAATAGCGATAAACAGGATTAACCAAGCGAGAAGAGACAACTGTCCTGCAATGCCTGCTGCGATCGCAGGGATCATAAATAATCCAGTGCCTAGCAAGGTCGTCGAGAGTTGTCCGATTCCTGAAATAAGCGTGATTTCTTGTTTGAGTTGTGTCATTCGCTCTCCTAGCTATTTGATTCTGGTCACGGTCTTCCAGTAACTTTCTTCTGGTGTGTGAGAAGTTATGATTGAGAGCATACATTGTTGACATCAATAATACAGCTAGCGAAACGTCGTAAGACACCGTCATTTTAACGGTATTAATCCGATTAAGCGTGAAAGTGTCGGCTGTCATAATGGCTGTTATAAGTAGGAAAGTTGTGTCAAATTAGGCGTTATAAATAGAACAATAAGTGGAAAGAATCAGAAGTATGGATAAATTTGATCGCCAGATTTTGGATATTCTCAAAACCAACGCTCGATGCTCAGTGAGTGATATCGCACGAGATGTCAGTCTCTCGCGCTCGGCGGTGAACGCCAGAATCAAGAAACTGGAAAGCGATAAAGTGATTACGGGCTACTGCGCTCAAGTGACAGAACCCAATCAAACGAAGAATGTGTGTGCTTATATTTTGTTGAAGTTCGACATGTCGAGCAGCGACCATAGTTGTGAGTCCTACGCGCAACGAATCCAGAGTATTGATGGTGTGCAGTGGTGTCACTCGATCAGCGGTGAGACGGATATGATGCTGTACGTTGAAGTGGAAAGCATGGAGCGTTTAAATCAAGTTCGCGACCAACTGCAGAGCTATCCAGATCTGCGTCACCTAATGACTCATACTGTGCTTACCGAGTTTTTTAACAAACTGAATCCGACGGTACATCCATGTTAGGCAATATCAACTTAAACCTACTGCGTTCGCTGCATGTACTTCTAGAAGAGTGTCATGTCAGCCGCGCAGCTCAACGCTTGCATATTACACAGTCAGCGGTTAGCCGCCAACTTAGCCAGCTAAGAAATTTGTGTGGCGATCCTTTGTTGGTTCGTGATGGTAACAAACTGGTTCCTACTAATCGTGCTCTTCAGCTTAAAGATAAGCTCGATGACTTGCTTGGAGAGTTTGATCACCTGTTAGACGATAAACCCTTTGAGCCACGAGACTGGCAAGGTGAGTTGGTGTTGTCTTCGAGTGATTATGTGGCTCAGTATATTCTTCCTGTGATTGTGGCAGAGGTGTCCGCTGAAGCGCCGAACATCAATTTGGCTTATCGCCTGTGGCAGCCAAACTACCTTGAAGCACTGAACGAGTCGGGGATCCACTTAGCTTCTAGTATGTTTCCCACAAAGCCAGAGCATGTTTCAAGCATCAAACTTGGTGAAGACAAGTCGGTGTGTTTGATGCGCAAGTCTCACCCAATAGCTCAACAAGTGGTTTTGAGTGCAGAAGACATTGTTAACTACTCTCACATAAAGGTGACGGGGGGCGGAGATAAAGACAGCTACGCGGACATAGCATTGAAGAAGCAAGGACTTAAGCGAAGAGTCGCGCTACAGGTTCCGTTCTTTTCGTCGGCTGGTACTGTATTGATGCAAGACGATTACCTGATGATTGTGCCGGAACATATCGCCTATAACCTAGGTCGACACCTCGATACTACCTACTTTTCTTTGCCGTTTGATACGGAAATGCATACCTATTGGTTAATGTGGCACCCTAAATATGACAACGACTCTGCCCACAAATGGGCGAGAGAAAAGGCATTCCAAGCCATGAAAAAGTCGAGTTACAATATCAGTATGATTTGAAATCATAAGTGTAATGATAACCTTTGATTTCAAATGATACGTTCTGCGGATTATGGTAAGTGCCAAGTATTGAGTATTAAGCGTAGAGTGTTCAGCTGGAACGCTTTATTTTACTAGGAATGGAATGATGACAGTAACAATTTGGTTTTCTTTATTAGCGATTTGCTTGTTGGGTGCAATGTCTCCGGGCCCGAGTTTGGCGATGATCGCTAAGCACAGCTTGGCTGGTGGCCGCATGAACGGACTTATCGCAGCTTGGTCGCATGCTGCTGGTATCGGTATTTATGCGTTCGCAACCATTGTTGGTTTGGCCGTTGTGCTTGAGCAATCACCAATGTTGTTCAAAGGTATTAGTTTAGCGGGTGCTGCGTATCTGCTTTATCTCGGCGTAAACGCGTTACGTTCGAAAGGTGGTGTTGCCGCGAAATTAGAGGCGGGGGAAAAGATGAGTTACATGCAGTCTGCTCGCGAGGCTTTCTTGATCTCTATCTTAAGCCCAAAGATTGCGCTGTTCTTCATCGCTCTGTTCAGCCAATTTGTTGCATTAGGTAATGAACTGACCAATCAAGTGATCATTGTCTCAACGCCGTTGATTGTCGACGGCCTTTGGTACACTTTTATCACCTTGGTGCTATCTAGCCCGTTGATTGTTGAACGTATTCGCTCAAAGGCGCAGCTGATTGACCGACTATCAGGTTTGGTGTTGATCCTGCTTGCTGTTCGTGTGGTGTGGACGATATAGCAGTAAGCGATAAGAGTAAGTTACGAGAAACGATACTCATTAAAAAAGGCTCACTAGACGTTATCTAGTGAGCCTTTTTGATTTCTATGGATTGGCTTCGACAGGTTTGAGCTTGTTAGCCTTCAGAATTCAGCACGGCATCTAACTTCGCCATAGAATCTGAGAAGTAGGGGTTGTAGGTCAAACGCGCATGGTTCTTCCCTTCCTCGCGATAGCCCCATGCTGAGTACCAAACTTCACTGGTTGCATTACATTGTTCTTCAAAGCCTTCAGCCTGACCATTAGAGCAGATCTTCTCGCTACCATTGATTCCGTAGTAAGGGTTGCTTGGTGAGAACAGCAAGCCCATGTGAGATCCGTTCGAGATACGCTGATCTGGAATTTTCATGCTGTACTGAACAGCGCGAGGATCCTCGAGAGTCGTCTCTCCTTGCCAAACCAGCACATTGTTTGGATTCGGCATAGATTCAGTAAAGGCTTGCTGAACGTAATTGGTGTCAATCACGCTGTCGCCTTCACTCATCATAATAAACACTGGTTTATCGAAGTGTTTATCTTGTAAGTCATCACGTACGACTTCTGATGTCTCGTAGTAAACCGATGCACCGTTCATTGGCAGTGAGTTGTAACGCAGCACATTATCTTCAGGATCTTGATCGGCCCAAGTGACAAAGTAGCTCGCTAGCTCTGCATATTGAACGGCTGACGAGCTCGGTTGAAACGCAGGGGAGAACAACAGTAACCCAGAGATCTTTGGATCATGCATCGCCTGTGAAGTCACGAGATTCGCGCCGGTTGAATAGCCGCCTAGCCAAACAGAATCATACTCTTGCTCAAGTAACTTCGTATGATGAGCTACCACACCTTGCCAATCTTCTAGGCTCGGCTGCATTAAGTCACCCACGCGACTACCGTGACCCGGCAGTAACACGGTTCTCACTAAGTAACCTTGCTCAGCCAAATGGGTAGCGATGTCTTTAAATGAGTAGGGTGAGTCACCTAATCCATGAACCAGTAACACTGCCTTTCCGTTTGGCGAGGTTGGTTGATACTCGGTTGGCGAATTGAGTTGGATCTCGAGTTGTTTGTCTTCCGTCATGAACACACGGTTTTTCAATAACCAATCTTGGGTGTCATTGACGTAGGCATCAAAGCTGTCTTGCTGATAGCTAGGCAAATCTGGAGAAGTTTCGTAAGCGGGTATTGATGTCTCGTTGGAGCAACCAACGAGACTTAAAGTCGTTAAGGCCAGCAGTGCTAGGAGGGGCTTTCTTTGCATTATGTAATCTTGTCTCTGTTGTGCTTTCACTATGTCTGAAACTGAAGTTTAGATTATTTTCTGCTTGAAAGGTCTTCGTATTCGCCTTCAATAACACCGGCATCATGGGTTGATGACTGACGAGTGTTCATATGAGCTGCGAAACCTTGTTTCTTCATTTGATTCTGAATGCGCTTGCCAGTGATTAAAGCTGCAATAGCCAAAGGAATAGCAAGGATCAAGCTTGTGAATAGTGCCAAAAGGCCAGTAAATAATGCAACAATCGTAACTAATATATTTTTCATATTCATTCCTCTTTTTCTATGTTGTTACTTTATCGCTTCTATTCTGAACGAAACATGAACGCCGTTAATTAATCTCGGAGAGTCACTATGACACGGATGTGTGCTCTTGGTGAGTTTATATGTAGTCATAATCACGCACTAAAAACATGGAATACAGCTAAGTCTAATAAAATCAATGAGTTAAAAGTTGGCACGGTTGATGCTCTATAGGGGTTGGAATAAGTCACTGTAAGCAAAGCACTTACAGCTAATAAAAATTACTGGAGCCCCTATATGTTCTGTATTCAATGTGAACAAACCATTCAAACACCCACTGTAAAAGGCTGTTCTTTCGCACAAGGTATGTGTGGTAAAACCTCGGAAGTGTCAGACCTTCAAGATGTGTTGGTGTATTCTCTTCAAGGTGTTTCTTTCTGGGCTAATTTAGGCCGTGCTTGTGATGTTATTGATACTGAAATTGATGAATGGGCACCAAAAGCATTTTTCGCAACATTAACGAACGTTAACTTCGATCCTGCTCGCATCATCGAATTTGCTCAGCAATCTCACGAGTTTAAGCAGCGTTTAGAACAACAAGTTCGAGCGGCAGCTACGTTGACCGGTTTTGAGATCCCAGCGCTTTCTGCTGCTGCTCATTTCGATCTTCCAACGGATTCGTCAGAGTTATTGGCGCTTGCCCCTCAAGCAGCGGTAAACCGCGGTCACGACTCTCAACACGAAGATGTGATTGGTCTTCGCCTTCTTTGCCTATACGGCTTAAAAGGTGCGGCAGCGTACATGGAGCACGCACGTGTTCTTGGTCAAACTGACAATGCTATTTTTGCTGAATACCACGAAATCATGGCGTTCCTAGGTACAGACCCATCAGACCTAAAACAACTGTTAGATACGTCTATGCAGATTGGCTTAATGAACTACAAAGTAATGGAAATGCTGGATAAGGGCGAGACAGATACATTTGGTCACCCTCAACCAACAACCGTGAATGTGAAGACGAAGAAAGGTCACTGTATCCTTGTTTCTGGTCACGACCTGCATGACCTAGAAAAGATCCTTCAACAAACAGAGGGCAAGGGCATTAACGTTTACACCAACGGTGAGATGCTACCTGCACACGGTTACCCTGAACTGAACAAGTACCCACACCTTGCGGGTAACTACGGCAGCGCTTGGCAGAATCAGCAAAAAGAATTTGCGAACTTCCCTGGTGCGATCGTAATGACATCTAACTGTTTGCTTAACCCTGATGTAGGCTCATACGCTGACCGTCTATTTACGCGTAGCATCGTTGGCTGGCCGGGTGTTGCTCACCTTGAAGGTGACGATTTCAGCGCTGTGATCGATTGTGCTCTTGCACAAGAAGGCTTCAAGCATGACGAGATCGAGCAAATGATCACTGTTGGCTTTGGTCGTAACGCACTGATGGAAGCAGCGCCTGCGGTTGTTGAGCAAGTGAAAGAAGGCAACATTAAGCACTTCTTCTTAGTCGGTGGTTGTGACGGCGACAAATCTGAGCGTAGTTACTACACAGATTTCACAGCTCAAGCACCAGAAGATTCAGTAATCCTGACCTTGGCATGTGGTAAATTCCGTTTTAATAAGAACCAATTTGGCGATATTAACGGTATCCCACGTCTGTTAGATGTTGGTCAATGTAACGATGCTTACTCTGCTATTCAGCTTGCTTTAGCACTGTCTAAAGAGTTTGACTGCGGCATCAACGAACTGCCTCTAACACTTGTTCTTTCTTGGTTCGAGCAAAAAGCGATCGTTATCCTGCTTACTCTGTTTGCTCTTGGTGTGAAAGGCATCTACACAGGCCCAACAGCGCCAGCGTTCCTAACAGAAAACCTACTAAAGATTATTCAAGACGAGTTCGATATGCGTTCTATCTCAACGCCAGAGCAAGATCTTAAAACAATCTTAGCGGCTTAATTTAAGCCAACCTGAAGCCCCGTTGTTGTGACGTTTTTCAAAAACAGACAACGGCGGGGCTTTTTCGATTTAAATCCTTAATCATTTAATCATCTAGTCATTAGCAAGGTACACGAACTATGTATGCATGGTCGGATAGCGATTCAATCAATTTAGTGTGTTTAAAGAAATGGCATGAGACGCCAGATACGGTCAGCTTTGAGCTTGGCAGCATTCCACAAGACTTACATTTTAATTTTAAGCCTGGGCAATTTATTACTCTGGGTTTAGATATGCCGACGAAAACGGATTACCGTGCTTATTCAGTGGCTTCTTGCCCGGAAGATAACCGTCTGAAGTTGACGGTCAAGCGTGTGGAAGGTGGCTTGGTTTCGAACTTTATTGTTGATGAGCTTGATGAAGGTGATGAGGTTTCAGTGTTGAAGCCGGCAGGCGCGTTTAACTGTATTGATTGTATGCCAACGGCGACAAAGAAAGTAACGCTAGTGAGTGCAGGCTGTGGTATCACACCAGTAATGGCGATGGTCAAGTATTGGCTGTCTCAAGGCAGTGACATCGAGATTGATTTCGTCCACATGGCACGCAACAAGCTTGAGACTATCTACTTTCAAGAACTTCATCAGCTCGATGAATTACATGCGAATTTCAACTTAAAACTGCTGCTAAAAGACAACGAAGGAACAACGGCTTCTCAAGGTCGTTTAGATAAAAACTGGTTAGTGAAACTGAGCCCAGATATCTTAGAGAGAACGGTTTACCTGTGTGGGCCTGTAGGCTTCATGCAAGACATTGAAAGTTATCTGAAAGAACTTGAGTTCAACATGGATAACTTCTATCAAGAAAGCTTCACTCCTGCTACTCAGAATGCTCAATCAGAAGCGTCAAAAGCCGAAGTTGCTGACGATACGAATAGTGCTGTTAAGGTATTTGTGCCAGCGTTCGGAGCTGAAGTTGAAGCGGAAACTGGTACACCATTGGCGGATTCATTAGAAAAAGCAGGCGTTCCAATTATCATCGCTTGTCGCAGCGGTATTTGTGGTTCGTGTAAATGCAAAGTGACCAAAGGGTCTGTGGAATCAAGCAGCCAAGAGACATTGACGCCAGAACAGATTGAGCAGGGGTACGTGCTCGCATGTTCAAGCTCGATTCAGTCAGATGTTGAGGTTGAATTATAACAGACGTGAAGCTGTGCAAGGGTGATGAAGACAAGGTCTTGTCATAGCGATAAAAGTTAGGGCGCTAGATGTAAAAAGGCCACCTAGATCAGTTAGAGAGAGCAGATCTAAGTGGCAACCCTCTTGTTTATACGGGGGAGTAAAACAAAAGGGGTTGCGAAGCCCATACAGACTTCGCAGATATAGTTATTATGTTGTGGAGCTGGTTGCGCTGGACGTATCTACAAGAGCGAAGTTGATTAAACTTCAGGGTATGTCTTGTAGCGTACACCCATCATCTGTTCCATACAGTGAACAACTTGGCAGCTGTAGCCAAACTCGTTATCGTACCAAATGTACAGCACGGCACGGTTGTCTTGTGCGATAGTCGCCACACCGTCAACCACACCTGGGTGACGAGAGCCAACCAAGTCTGTAGATACAATCTCAGTTGAGTCTGTGTAATCGATTTGTGCAGACAAAGCAGAAGACAGCGCCATTTCACGTAGGTACTCGTTCAACTCTTCTTTGTTTGTGCCTTTCTCAAGGTTTAGGTTCGCTACTGCCATTGAAACGTTTGGCGTAGGTACGCGAATCGCATTACCTGTTAGCTTACCTTCCATTTCCGGCATCGCTTTTGATACTGCTTTAGCAGCGCCAGTCGATGTCAAAACCATGTTCAATGATGCAGCACGACCACGACGATCACCCGAGTGGAAGTTATCGATTAGGTTTTGATCATTGGTAAATGAGTGCACCGTTTCGATGTGACCAGACAGCACGCCAAACTTGTCGTGAACCGCTTTCAATACTGGAGTGATTGCGTTAGTAGTACAGCTTGCTGCAGAGATGATGGTGTCTTCTGGCTGAATAACATTTTCATTTACACCAAATACCACGTTCTTGATGTCGCCTTTACCAGGCGCAGTCAGTAGCACTTTCTTCGCACCGTTACACGCAACGTGCTGGCTCAGGCCTTCCGCGTCACGCCATACGCCTGTGTTATCAACCACAAGTGCGTTTTCAATACCGTAAGTCGTGTAATCCACTTCTTCTGGTTTGTTTGCGTAGATAACTTGGATGAAGTTGCCGTTAACGATGATCGCTTTGCGTTCTTGGTCTACAACAATGCTGCCGTTGAATTGGCCGTGTACAGAGTCACGACGAAGCAGGCTTGCACGTTTTTCTAGGTCACCATCTTTGCCGCCACGTACAACGATTGCACGTAAACGCAGTGGGTAACCCGGGCCACTTTTCTCGATCAACAGGCGAGTGAGCAGTCGGCCAATACGACCAAAACCGTACAATACAACGTCACGAGGTTCTGTCATCGCATCGCCTTCAAGCGATTCAATTAGCGCAGTTTGTAGGAAATCATCCAACCCGTGTGTGTCTTCGCGATCTTGCCAGAATGAATGTGCAAGGCGACCAACGTCAATACGACATGGAGATAAGTCCATAGAGAGAAGGTGTTGAATGATAGGTTGAGTCTGTTCTGCTGTAAGAGGAGAACCAGTGTAACGTTTTGCGATGCGGTGAGCTTTGATGATGTCGATAGTTGTCGCGTTAACTAAGGTCTTACCAAAGAGGATAACTTCTACGCCTTTTTGACGGTATAACTGACCTAAAGTTGGAGCGATGGATTCAGCAATGGTTTGACTAGTTTGCCAATCTAGGAGGTGCTTTTCGGGACTCATCTTTACTCGGGACCTTTCACGTTAAGTTTCTGCATTCATGGCGGTTGTAGGGAAGCCAATCAGCATAGGGGATTTGAGGCATCAGGCTGTGGTCTTTATTGCCACTTAAATGTGCTGATATACCTTGTGTGTAACTTGTAATTTTTATGTGGCAGGATTGTAAGGTACGACGGGTTATTCTGCTAGGAAAAATAAATGCAGACAAAATCTCTGTAAATTGGCTTTATATTAGCCATAAATCAAGATTTGAACGTCAATAAAGACTATTGACTTTAACAATCTGTAGCACTTATTTTTCGTCAAAAAATACTCAATTCAAAAGATAATATGTAATACAGGTCATATTGAACATTAAAGGTGTGATCGCTAACTCAAGTTACACGTAAACAGTAAACGACAAATAAGGGAATCAGCGAGTATTGTTGTTCGACCTTTGAATAAGTCTAGTTTGAGCGTGAAAAGTGCATCACGCAAACGATTGGATGTCACAATTTTAACCTAACTATCCGCTTTGTTAGCGCGCAGAGTCATTATTCACAGTCTAGTTGAGCCGCGAAATGTGGCCGTTCACTTGTTATGCGCGTGATAATAACTGGAGAAAACGTCTTTTGTTTACATTTTGCTCTCTGAAACCTCGCTTGTTTAAACCAGTCTTAATAAAAGCACGCCTTTCCGCTTTAAAACTCTTTTCTGGATACCAGTTGGCTTTAATTTTTCGTTCTGGGCTCAGAGTATCGTTTGTTCATATCCAATTTGATCAATAACCCCCTGTTAATGTCCTATTCTTAATTTGGGTTAGGTAAATTACTTTCGGGAAGGGAGTAGTTATAAAAATGATAAATATGTCAATTAGATGGCGTCTTATTTTTCTTTCCACGGTTTCTGTACTCATTATGTTCGGGTTTACAGTGAATGAAGTGCTTAAGAACGATGAGAAGATGAATCACCTTGAAACAACGCGTATTAAGGTCGAAGCGCTTCAATCTTTTAATACGGTATCAAGTGATGCTTATCGATGGTTGGTGCTGTCTAATGACTCCCCTGAGAAAGGTCAGTTACTTTTAACGTTGCAATCAGAACTGGATAGACTGACTCAGTATGGAATGCGACTTCAACAGTTCGACAGCAATTGGAGTATTGATCCTCAGTTAGCTGAATTGAAAAAGCTGTTGATGACCCTAGCTAGTACATCTGAAACCAGAGACAGCAGACAATCGACAGAGCGCGCTTTCGACTTATTAAAAGACGTGCTAATGGATCTGTCTGAATATCGCATGGCCTTAGTCGATGAAAATATTGGTCAAGCGGATGCGATGTTCATCAATCTTACGCATTACGTGTTTTGGACTCAGAGAGAAGCGTGGTTAAGTTTCAGTTTGTATCGCTCGCCAGAGTTTAAAAACCAATACTTGCTGAGCTATGTCGGTGCACTAGAGAGGCAGCAACAGCTATTAGATACCTTTTTCCGTTCGGATACGCGTTCTCCAAACATTAGACAGTTGCTAAACGCTGTCGCCAAAGATGAATTCCAAGACAAGTTCACATCTCGGATCCTCAAAGGGGACTTTTCATCACCCGAAATATATCAACACTTGAAAAGCTTAGAGGTTAAAAAACGGGCTATTTCAAACGCGATTGGCGCTTACACCAATCAAATACAGTTTGAACTGACCAAGAATATCGCGTTGCAGAAAAGGCAAACCTTGGTCATGACGTTGCTTATACTCATCGCATCTGGT
The DNA here is from genome assembly GCF_024347335.1 of Vibrio celticus. Lineage (NCBI taxonomy): Bacteria > Pseudomonadati > Pseudomonadota > Gammaproteobacteria > Vibrionales > Vibrionaceae > Vibrio > Vibrio celticus. Next base: position 1,068,323 of record NZ_AP025464.1, on the reverse strand, counting down.
GTTTTGATGTGGCTTGGGGTTGCGACATCTCTGCGCTTAAACAGAAACCTGTCGATTATCTTGAAAGGTGTGTCGGAATGCGCTGATAGCTACGGCCAGCCAAAGGTGATTCGTATCCAAGGGAACGATGAGCTTGCCGAGTTCACTGAAACCCTAAATCGAGTGATGGAACGCAACTATCTGCACAACAAAGAGTTGATAACAGCAAAAGAAGACGCGATTTCGGCTAACAAAGCCAAAAGCGCATTCTTAGCCAATATGTCACATGAAATACGCACGCCACTTAACGGGATCATTGGCATGGCTGAGATCTTATCTCAAAGTCAACTGAGCCCAAATCAACAAGAAGTACTGGGGGATATCGAATCGTCCTCTCACTCTTTACTGGTGCTGCTGAATGACATACTCGACCTGTCTAAAATCGAGTCGGGTAACTTGATGTTGTCACCACACAATGCTGATTTGCGAGAAGCGGTTTATGACTCTGTGAGTGTGATTCAGTCGAAAGCGATAAGTAAGGATATTGAGCTCGACATCAATATCGATTATCAAACGCCGTCACAACTGTTTTTCGATGAGTACCGCGTGAGACAGGTGCTGACCAATCTGCTTTCTAATGCCATCAAATTTACGTCTAAGGGCACGATTACTACGGACATTGCTTATACACCTATGTCTATGGGCAGGGGCAAGCTTGAATGCAGTGTGTCTGATACTGGAATTGGGATTGAGCCAGAGAAGCTAGAGTCCATATTTGAACCTTTCACTCAAGAAGATGGCAGCATTACCCGCCAATTTGGTGGTACGGGGCTAGGGCTTGCGATTTGTCGACAGCTTGTTGATTTGATGGGTGGTTACATTACCGCGCGTTCAGTGAAAGGAGAGGGCTCTACATTCACGTTTTGTTTGTATGTCGATATTGTAGAAGCGCCTGTTCAAACTTTTGATAACCTGAGCCGAGCGACCATCATATCGAACTCTTTCAATTACCTTGATCAACTTGTTAAAGAGTGTGAGCGTTTGAATGTTCGAGCTAATGTGGTGTCATCCATTGCAGCCCTGAGTGAAAGTGTCAAAGAAAGCGACTTCATACTTTATTGTCATACCTTGCATCACTCTATGGAGAAAGATCTTGCGACGTTGAAGGCGATATATCCTCTTGCTCGCGTCATCGTTTGTCAGCATCACCTATTTAAAACCAACCTAATCAGAGAAACGGTTCACTCGACTCATACCTTGCCATTCTTGGGCCGACGTTTCTTAACCAGCTTACAATCTCTCGATGTGGGCGAAGAGCAAACGCCTCAAGTGGAAGCAAAAGATGAAGAAGTTCGCTCTCTGAATCGACGCATTTTGATCGTTGAAGACAATCTGATGAATCAAAAAATAGCGAGCTTCTTCCTTGAGCAAGCGGGTTATGAATATTTGATTGCCAGTAATGGCCAAGAAGCGGTGGATGTCATTACCCAAGGAGCTCAGTTTGATGCCATTTTAATGGACTGCATGATGCCTGTTATGGATGGTATAACAGCGACTCGTGCGATTCGCCAGTGGGAAGCCGATCAACAAGTCACACCATTACCCATCATAGCTTTAACCGCCAGTGTTCTAGAAGAAGATATCAAAGACTGTTTTGAAGCCGGTATGAACGCCTACTTACCGAAACCCTATAAATCTCATCAGCTGTACGATCTTTTCAGTAGCCTTGATATTGTCTAAGGGCTCCCTTATCAAGGCTAGCGCGACGCGACTTAACAAACTTCCAATCCAAGGTTGTATTGTGCAAGGCAACGACCGACATAGCTGATTTTCAACAAGGCTGCGACTAAGATGGTGCTGATGTGGGCGACGATTTGAATTGGCAGTGAGAAGTGATCGGCCATTGGATAAGCAACGATAATACTGAGAAGCATAAGCAAGGTTGTGATAGCTAGACTGAAGTTTGAAACAGAAAGCAGAGTTTGAAAGCGTTGAGTCATCGTCTTCATATTGAATTCCTAATTGCTATTAATAATTATGATACTTGTTATTAATAGCAATTAGCGTTCCATTTTTAATTTAATCATTAAATCAAGTGGTTAAAGTGTCCTGTTAACTGTGTGAGTCATAATGACTTTAGTGGTTATCATGTCCTTATGACTCTGCGATGTGATTACCACTGTCTAAATCCGCAAGTATCGATGTGGAATCGAACACCAGAATACAACCCCAGCCCAACGTTATTTTTTTGCCCAAATTCAGCATGAACCTTTTTAAGTTTCACGTGTAGATCTTCGCGAGTAATATCATTCGCAGGAACTAAGTCTAAGGCGCAGAATTCCAAGTGTTTACTTCGCAGTGCACCACCAGCTTGTTGATTGTAGATATTGGTTCGCTCTCCGGACACAGGGATAACAACACCGATTTCAGGCTCAATATATTGTTGTATGTACTTCAGGGTATTGATCATGTTTGGCACATGTTTCTTATTTGGGAGGGTAAACAAGGTTGTATTACTCATTGCCCAATCCGTCCCTTGCAATAGAACGAGATGCAGAGGCATGCTCTGAGTGACGCCATTGTCCTTGAGTTGTTGTCCGATCGCTCTCACTTGGTCTTGAGCGTGATTGAGGAGCATCCAACCTCGAAATGCTGATCGGGTCGGAACCTTGTAGCCATGAACATCGACCACGAGATCGTCATAAGTGATTTCGGTTTCTTCGGTATAAAGTTTCTCAAATTTTTCAGGGTAAGGTTGTGTCGTTGATAACGCCAAGGTAATCAGAATACTTCCGTACATAAAGTCTCTCCATCGCTAGTGTACACTCGTTATTTAGTTTGATACTGCTGTTGAGTTTCATTCATTTTGCTTAGGTACGCTTAAGTCTAGACGGTTAGGTTTAGATGCTTAGGTCTAGATGCTTAGGTCTAGATGCTTAAGTATAGACGCTGGAGTTTAGGTACAAAAAAACCCACTACTATGAGTGGGTTACTAACATTGTTACAAGTAAATTAGCGAGGTTAGATTACTTCTTACCTTGAGTTTGCTTGTCTTCTTCTGTCAGTTCACGAATGCGACGGCTGATGTCACGGCGAGCTTTAGAAATCTCAGCGCTCTTGATGATGTGGTCATCAACACGGTCTTCGTAGTCAGCTTTCATATTTTTGATAATGCCTAGGATTTCGTCGTGAGTCATCTCTGGCTTGATGTAATCAAGTAGGTTATCAAGAAGGTCGACACGCTTGCGGTTGTCACGAACTTTCTTTTCGTTGTCTAAAAGTTCACGCTTAAGTTTGTTCTTACGTCGTGCTTGGTTAACAATTTCAAATACGCTGCTCATAGATTCCTTTTCCTATTCGTCAAATACGTTGTCTGGTTCTGATTAAAGCACATCAATTGATGATGTAACAGTCTTTAGATCAAAGCAAAAGTAAGGTTGTTTAATTATTCGTCACTCTCGCTGATGTGTGATTGTTTTTATCTTACCGTTCAAGTTAGTATCCCATGTAGATACTGCATTGATACGAAATGTGAAATGAATCAACAACAATTGGAAAACGAAGAATTGGACGACAATGTCACTGAATCTTCAGCAGAACAAAACAAGCTTCGTGATGCGTATGTACAAGAGCGTACTTATTTGGAAGTCGTGGAAATAGAGCTAAATCGTTCTAAGATCATAATGATTGATGAACAGGGCAGAAAGAAACGAATACCAATTTTGTCTGAACACTAGTTACTGCATTGTTAGGTGTTGAGATGGAATTATCAAAATAATAAAAAGGAAAAACGATGAACACAGTACTTTCCCCAATTGAAGCGAGAATTATCGGTTGTTTGATCGAAAAAGAAGTCACTACTCCCGATCATTACCCACTGACACTGAACAGTTTAACCACGGCATGTAATCAAAAGAGTAACCGTGAACCTGTTCTCTCTCTTTCTGAGTCAGATGTTTTAGATGCGGTTGATGGTTTAATTGGACGTCGCATGGTGAGTGATGAGAGCAGCTTCAATAGCCGTGTTAATAAGTATCAGCATCGTTTCTGCAACACTGAGTTCGGTGATCTGCAATTTACAGAGCAAGAGCGTGCAATCATTTGCTGTATGTTACTGCGCGGCGCGCAAACGCCTGGTGAACTTCGTACTCGAACGGGTCGCCTTGCAAACTTTAGTGATGTGAAAGAAGTAGAAGCAACATTAGACAAACTCGCTGCAAGAGAAGCAGGTGCCTTGGTTGTGAAGCTGCCACGCGAAGCGGGTAAACGTGAATCACGCTACCAGCACTTGTTGAGCGGTGAAGTGGATGTTGAAGCGTTTGCGACGGCATCAGTAAGTGCGGCTGCCCCCTCTGCAACGAGTGAAAAGTTTGAAGAGCTTGAGTCTGAAGTTGCAAGCCTACGAGCAGAAGTGGCAGAGCTTAAGGCTCTGGTTGAATCACTGCTTTAAATGTCAGATGCTGATAAAAATGCGGATTGGGTCGTGTACTTGATCCGCAATCGTCACAATGCCCTTTATTGTGGCGTGACGAACAATCTAGAACGTCGATTTGAACAACATCAAACCGGTAAAGGCGCCAAAGCTTTAAAAGGTAAAGGCCCGCTAAAGCTGGTTTGGAGTTTTGATGTTGGCTCAAAAAGTGAAGCATTGAAAACCGAATATGCGATTAAGCAATTGCCCAAATCCCGCAAAGAAAAACTGGTATCACTCAAACTGATTATTGAGTGGCAAAAAGACAAAATTCAATATATCGAAGTCTCATAATTCATAGCCAAAATATTTGTTATTGATTAAATCTTAATAATATAAGGGTCTATAATAAATTAAGCTAAGCTTTTGAATTTAAACGTTAATTAATCCTAAGGTGAATGGGCTGAAATCATGATTGAACTGGTCGTTGTTAATCTCCATTCCAAATTAATATATTGCTCATTTAGAATGTCGTTCTAATTAGTGTTAGACGCTATCATTTATCATCGTTGTCCTACATAATATCCATTAGCCATACAAAGAGATGGTGTCATGCTAGGTTAAAAAATGAGCCAAAGTAGCTCATACAAAACGAGAAAAATATGAAACGTTTACTGATGTTGTTTGGACTTGCCGTATTTTCTGCGTCCGCTCTCTCCCATGGTACTCATGTCCTCAATGGGTACTGGGAATACCAAGATTATCTTTCCATTTTTCCAGAGCAAAAAGCATTGACCGATAAAATGGTCGAGGCTGTACAAAATCACCCTGTGCCATTGAGAAGAATCCAAGACGAACCAATTACGATTTCCGTGGTGTATCCGGGTCAACAGATCTCGGATTACTGGGTTCGTAATATTCAAGCTTTTGAGAAGCGTCTCGATAGGCTGAAGATCCGCTACCAAATAAATCAAGTATTTACCCGTATTAATGCCGATCTCGCGCAGCAGAGTATTTCGTTGCAAGAAGCGATTGAAAACAAGACGGATTATTTGATTTTCACACTAGATACCACGCGCCACCGCAAGTTTATCGAGCACGTGTTGACCTCTACTGACACCAAACTCATTCTGCAAAATATCACGACGCCAGTGCGAGCTTGGGCAGATAGACAGCCATTTATGTATGTGGGTTTTGACCATGCGACAGGCAGCTTAAAACTGGCGGACTATTTTAAACAAGTAAGTCCACCAGACAGTAAGTATTCTGTTTTGTATTACTCACAAGGCTATATCAGTGATGCGCGTGGAGATACTTTTATCCATGAAGTGAATACTGATACCAACTTTACCCTTAAGTCTTCGTTTTACACAAAATCAAACAAAGACAGTGGCTACCAAGCGGCTAAAATCAGCATAGAGAACGATAAGGATCTAGACTTTATCTATGCATGTTCAACGGATGTCGCTCTCGGTGCAATGGAAGCGATTCGTGAATCGGGCCAAGACATCTTAGTGAATGGTTGGGGAGGCGGCTCTGCTGAACTTGAAGCCATTGCAAGGGGCGACCTAGATGTTACTGTCATGCGTATGAACGACGATACAGGCATTGCAATGGCAGAGGCGATCAAGTGGGATCTAGCCGGTTTGGAAGTGCCTACCGTTTACTCTGGTGAATTTGAAATTGTCACCAAGGAAGATTCCCCAGAACGTATTTCAGAACTTAAACAGCGGGCATTTAGGTACTCAGGTCACTAATGAAGAAAAGTTACGCCAGTACACCTAGAAACACTTTAGCTAGACTCATTACGCGTATCGTTATTTTGGTGATAGGCGTGATGGCACTTGGCGTGCTTATTCATAATTATGAAACCAGCAGTAATATCGTACAGCAAGAGACGAATCGAACGGTACAGCAAACCTCAAGCCTGATCCAAAACATGTTTGATTATCGTTTGTCGGTGCTGCAAATCCATCAAGACAGTAGCTCACACAGTGAAACTCTCAGAGAGTATTTTGATACGGGTAATGACGAGACTCTGAGCTACTTTTTCTTTGGTGTTGACCAACGTGAACCGGACCATGCGCCAGATTTACGCTTTGCCTCAACCCACGATGGTTTGGTTTGGGAAGACGGCAACGGTCAATTTTATGGTTTGGATGAGTACAACTTAAAGCATATTTCTGATGAGGTTTCGTTCAGCAGTAATTGGCATTTTATTAAACTGAGGACAGATATAGGTAAGCGTCACTTGTTGGCTCGCCGTACCCCTATTGTTGATAACGCTACTGGGGAAGTCCTTGGTCAACTCTATATCGCCATTGTGCTTGATAATAACTTCTCTTTGGCTGAGTCAATCCAACAAGGCAGTAACTGCGAAAATATCGTTATTGAAGCGCACGGTACACCGGTGACATCGACATTCAGTGGTGATGAAAGCTACACCATTACCGACATCCTCAATTATCAAATGTACGAACAGTTGCCGCGTCATTTCGTTACCATCGCAACCATTAAGATTAATGCTGTTGAAACTCCTTTAATCATTCGAGCTGTTCAAAAAAATAATAATTTCATTGCGTTAGAAGAGAATTATCAGCGTGCGATCATCGTGGTGATTGTGGTGATCATATTGATGTCTTTTTTTGCTCGAACTTGGATTCAAAAGAGAGTCTCAGCCGAGCTTGATAAGCTAATGGACTTTACTCGTTCGGCAAGTGCTAGCGAAGAGTACAACAAGTTCGATGGCTCTAACATTTTCGAATTTCATCATATTGGTTGTACTCTTGAAGACACCTTTGAGCGCTTATCTGAACAGAATCAAAAATTCCAAGATCTCTTTAACTTTGCTCATTCGCCTATCTTAGTTTGGTCTGAAAAAGGCGATTTGATTCAGATGAACCCCGCCGCTCGCATGGCGTTGTTCGATGCTGATGACAATTATGGTCCAATTGCCCAAGAGTTTGAGTATCGAATGCTGCCTAATATTCAAATGGTGGTTCAAGGATCTAAACTGACGGGTATTAACGTACCCATTGGTGAAAAGGTGTTTCGTTGGAACATGTCTGCTATTCGCGTGGAACACGGCATCACAGGAGTGGTGGTACAAGGGCAAGATATTACTAAGCTTATCGAGGCGGAACGACAGGCTGATCGAGCAAGAGAAGAAGCTGAGCATCTTGCGAATGTGCGAGCAGACTTCTTAGCTAAGATGAGTCATGAGATTCGCACGCCGCTCAACGGTATTCTCGGTGTGTCTCAGCTGCTGAAGCGCTCTATGCACAATGAAGATAATCGCGAGCAGGTGGATGTACTGTGTAATAGTGCGGAACATTTACTGGCGGTACTTAACGATATCTTGGACTTCTCAAAAATTGAGCAAGGGCAGTTTAATATTCAAAAGAAAGACTTCCGTTTAGGGGAGTTAGTTAATACTTTAGACAGCATCTATCGACCGCTGTGTGAAGATAAATCCGTCGAATTTACCATTGTGAATCACTTGGCTGATGATATTGAAATCAATACCGACCAAGTACGCCTCAATCAGATCATGTTTAATCTGTTGAGTAATGCTTTTAAATTCACTCATCAAGGCGGTATCTCCGTCAGCTTTGAGCTCGAGAGCATCTTTAACTCCGATCACGCCAGCTTAATCGTGCGAGTGCAAGATTCCGGAATTGGTATTGATGAAAGCAAAATTGATGCTGTTTTTGAACCCTTTGTTCAAGCCGAAGAGACCACCACTCGTGAATATGGTGGCACTGGTTTAGGACTTACAATTGTAAAAAATCTGGTCGATATGCTGGAAGGGGACATTCAAGTCCGCAGCGTGATAGGTCAAGGCTCAGAGTTCACGATAGAAATTCCTGTTATCGTACACGCCAAGCCGCTATTAGTCGATGCTAAGCAACAAGCTGAAGTTGAGCCAGAGGCGTTGTTTAGTCGACCTTTGAATGTGTTGCTGGTGGAAGACAATCACACCAATGCCTTTATTGCTCAGGCTTTCTGTAAGAAATATGGCATGGTCGTCACTTGGGCAAAAGATGGCTTAGAAGCGATAGAGATGGCTAAGACGATTACCTATGACTTGATCTTGATGGATAATCAGCTCCCTAATCTCGGTGGTGTAGAAACCACTCAGCAACTAAGAGGTGAGATTGGTGTGTCAGCCCCTATTTATGCGTGTACCGCTGATGCTCAAGAGTCAACTAGAGACAGCTTTATGGCCGCTGGGGCGAATTACGTGATTGTAAAGCCGATTAAAGAAGAGTCGCTCCACCAAGCGTTTGTTCATTTTAAAAACTCATACTGGAATGACACAGAGCACTAGGCTTTAACTTAGCGCTCTTAAACGGACTCTATTGAAGAGCAGTGACTAATTTGGTGCCTTTATATAGAGCCAGCGACAAAGGCTTGTTCCAACAGTAGCGTTTTTAACTCATCACTCATATCTAGGTGTTCAGGGAATTGGATACCTAACAGCCAGCCTTGTCTTTGCCTTTTCTTACTCAACACTTTGTAGACTAGATCGTCATCTAAGTACTCATTTAAGTCAGAATTAACTTTTATCTTCCAGCCGACATCAATATCTGATTGCTGGGTAAGATAGATACCGCACCCTGACGCTGAAAAATCGACCAGAGTGGCATCCAGCGACAAGGTATCAAAGGTGACTTCACAGCCGAGACGTACCTTATACCTTTCGTGTTCACGAATAGGCTTGGTTGCAAAGTTTGAGGGTGGGCGAAGGAAGATTAGATGTGCTGGTGAGGAGATATGAGCCAGTACATTGGTTTTGAACGCGACAATGTGCCCAAGTTCGGTGTCGGTAATCGCACGAACAATAATATCAACGTTTGTGAGCTTTCTCAGTGTCAGTGCTTCTGTCGCTTTTTGCGTAAGCTCTAGGATAAGGTACTGATCTTCTTTGTGCCCGATATAAAGTGTACTGATCTGGATTGAGTCGTCTGGGCCAAATTCCAATACACCTGCTGTTTTTGTACCTGGCTTTAGGTATCTGAACAGTTCTAAGTTTTTATCTTTATGCATATTCGTTACTGAATAATGTTAATCGTTTGATAAAATAATATAACGTCCTGATAAAACTATGTCATTATTTTCATTGAAGTAATTAGCAGCGTACAACAAAAAAGTGAATCGCTGTCTCAACTAAACAACAGCTTACTCTTGTCGTAAAACAAGATACACTGCTGACAGATATATACTTGATGGAGAAATAGTAAATGGAACTGGAAACCTTATTAAATACTCTGGCTGAAACCCCAGAGGCTGTGCAATTTGAAGATACAATGCAAGTGATCGAAGCTCACTATGATTTTTCTGAGAGCGAATTTCGTAATGGTGAGGTAGTGAACGCTGCAGGGCAGAATAATGGTTCGTGTAAGATTTTTGCTTTTGGTTTAGAGCAAGGCCTATCAGCAGAGCAAACACTTGCTTGTTTTGGTCAATTTTATCGTAACGACGTGCTAGGGTTTCCTGAGAACAGCGACCATCAAAATATTCGTAACTTCATGGTTCATGGCTGGAATGGTATCCAGTTTTCTCAGCCTGCGCTGGTTGCAAAAACGAAGTAGACACTAACTTGGTAACGATTAGGTCGAAACTTAATCTCAGTATTTTGAAGCGAGAACATAACCTCTCGCTTTTTTTGTCTGCGTTGAACCAGCTTGTAACTTGTTAACTAGTAACGAGCTGAATAGGTTCTAAGCTACTGAATAGGCAGGGCAGACAAGCACTTGCGGCATAGACATACTCCAGCCTTTGGAATATCGCTAGTATCTCGTTTTTCTAGGTCAAAACACCAACACGTCTCTTTGCCCGCACTGATATCGCATTGAGCTGGCTCATTACACTGTGGACATTGGTGAGTCGAACTCTCGCCACTAAGGTTATCCATGACTGACGTTCGTTCGTTTTCAGATAAGCCTTTCCAGCCTATAATCTCATCCATTGTTCGAAAGCAGCCACTACACATTCCGCCATTATTTTTACAAGCCGCTCGGCAAGGTGTTTTCATTTGTCTAACCTGTGATTCATTTGGGCTGAAATGTAGCATATTTGTTTCTTCTTGAAGAGCCGTTAGGCTAAGAAATTACTCAGTTAATTTTAGAAATGACCTCGTAATTTTTAGGCTTTTCATGTAGCATCTCGCCCCTTTTGTTGAGTGGGGGATATTATGTTTATTGGATTTGATTATGGAACAGCGAACTGTTCTGTCGCGGCGATGGTTAATGGAGAGCCAAGCCTGTTACCGCTCGAAGGTAACAACCACTATATTCCCTCAACCGTGTTTGCGCCTACTCGTGAGAGTGTTTCTGAACATCTATTCCGTCATTTGAATATCAAGCCGAGTGATGCGATCGGTGAGCAAGTTTTACGACGTGCGATCGCTCTGAACAGAGAAGAGAGTATCGACCTAGTACCAGAAGACATGGCATTTGGTCAGGCTGCGTTGGACTTATATTTAGAAGATCCTCGCGATGTTTATTATGTTAAGTCCCCTAAGTCTTTCCTTGGCGCGAGTGGACTGCATGATGTGCAGGTGAGCTTTTTCGAAGATTTAGTGTGCGCCATGATGGCAAATATCAAGAATCAAGCCGAACTCACGACTCAAGAGCAGATCAAGCAAGCTGTTATCGGTCGACCAATCAACTTCCACGGTCGAGGTGGTGAAGAAGCAAACAGACAAGCTGAAGACACCCTCACTCGCGCAGCTAAGCGTGCTGGTTTCCTTGATATCGCTTTTCAATTTGAGCCCGTAGCCGCAGGTCTTGATTATGAAAGCACACTAACTGAAAACCAAACGGTATTGGTTGTTGATATTGGCGGTGGTACCACCGATTGCTCATTATTGGAGATGGGACCAAGCTGGTCTGGTAAAGCGGATCGTACCCAGAGCTTGTTGGCACACAGTGGACAAAGGGTAGGGGGTAATGACCTCGATATCTATCTTGCATTCAAACAACTGATGTCACCTTTTGGTATGGGCAGCAAAGGCATTTCGGGTATTGATATGCCACTGACTCAATTCTGGAATCCAATTGCGATTAATAATGTTGAAGCTCAAAAGAACTTCTATTCAAGAGAAAACCTAGCGGCATTAAAATTACTTCGCAAAGAAGCGTCGGAGCCTCAAAAGCTAGAACGTTTGATGAAGGTTTATCACGACACCTTGGGCTACGGTATTGTGCGTAGAGCTGAAGAAGCTAAGATTGCGCTGGCAGAATCCTCTCAATATCGTGCTGAGATTAATGTTGCCTCTGAACTTGTCGAGGTAGATATCTCAGTCGAACAGATGGTTGAAGCGATTGAAACACCAAAGTCTAAGATGATTGAGTTGGTTAAAGAGGCGATTCAACAAGGCCAGAAAAAGCCAGACGTAATCTACATGACGGGTGGTTCAGCTCGTTCACCGATACTTCGTGAGGCCGTACAACAAGCTGTGCCGAACGTACCTATTGTGAGTGGTAATTACTTCGGTTCAGTAACCGCAGGTTTAGCTCGTTGGGCTGAGGTTTGCTTCAAATAAGAGTTCAATGATGAGTTATTAAGGGCAACCAGTCGCTGATTGGTTGCCCTTTTTTGTCTTTTCTCTAGTGAACTTTTAATTGAGCGATTTTTCCTAGCTCAAATTGGGATTTGTTTCACAAAGCTAAATATTTCAGCTGAGCTCTATGTGTTGCAAAATGTTTCAAGGGTAAAGGCGAGCCTCTCGATGGTCTGATGAGTTATCTTGGATTTAGATTTTTAATGCTTTTTTAGTGATTATAAAATCAAAAATAATCAAAGTGCTTATCTCAAAGAATGAAAGAAACTCCCAGTGCTTTCTGTATTATTTTTTGTTTTAAAAGATTTTTGTTTTTATGATGCGGTTTTTTATTTTATATATTTTAATGCAACTTTCTTGTCATTCGTATATTAGGGTTTGGCTACTTGTTAAATGCAGGTAACAACTTCTCCGTAAGCACGAGGTTGTTAGTGAATAACTCACCCAGTTACATAATGGATATGACAATGAATAAGAAACTTTTAGCGCTAGCAATTTCTGGTGCAGTATTTGGTACACAGGCAGTTGCAGTAGAACTTTACAACGAAGACGGCACAACATTCTCAGTTGGCGGCCACGTTTCAGTTGCAGTTGGTGACGTAAACAGCGCTGACCGTCTTAGTGAAGATGATATCGGTGTAGAGACTGTTTCTCCACGTATCAACTTCGGTGCAACTCACGACCTTGGTAACGGCTTCACTGCTGATGCTAAAGGTGAGTGGGCGCTAAACATGCTAGACGGCGGTGATGAGTCATTCACAACTCGTCTTGGTTACGTTGGTGTTTCTCACGATGATTACGGTCGTGCAGCAGTAGGTACTCAATGGGCACCTTACTACAACGTTGCTGGTGTTGCTGATATGCCAATCGCGTTCGCGAATGACTTCATCTACGATGACCACGGTAACCTAGGTACTGGTCGTGGTGAAGAGATGGTTAGCTACGCTAACGCATTAGATTTCGGTAATGCCGGTACGCTAGGTCTTGGTGTTGCATGGCAAGGTCGTAAAGCTGATACAGTTAAATACAGCGATGCTGTATCTCTAGATAACGAATACGGTAACCGTGCTCAGATTGCTCTGAACTACAACATCGCAGACTTCTCTGTGAACTACGCATACAACACTGGTGATGTAAGCTTTGATGGTATCTCTGGTTCAAAAACTGCGGATTCTAACGTTGTAAGTGCAACTTACGGTTCATACGGTTCAGGTCTATACCTTGCAGGTGTTTACGCTATGAACAACTACATGAACAAGACTTCTGCTGGTCCTCTAGAAGAGACAACGGCAGTTGAATTACTAGCGTCTTACGCTCTTTCTAACAGCCTTAATCTAAGCGTTAACTACGAAGCTGTAGAAGACGACAAGATGAGCGAAACAGTATTTGCTACAACTGCTCTACAAGCTGAATACAACTTCACATCTCAGTTCGTAGGCTTTGCTGGTTACCAGTTCGACCTACAAGGTTCTGGCGTGTACAAAGAAAAAGCTGACGACCAATGGCTACTTGGTGCTCGTTACTACCTATAAGTCGAAGACTTATTTAGCATAGTGTTTACTCCTTAAGTTTACCTTTTAGGATACTGTCCTAGACACCATGCTAAGCCCTCTCGAGCCTTTTGGTTTGAGAGGGCTTCTTTCGTTCTATACGTACGGTTTTAGCTTTTCCTTCATGTTCCCCTGCTATTCATTTTGTCTACGTAGTTATGATCTACGCAGCGATGATCTACGAAGTTATGGCTCTTGTCATCAGTTCTTATATGTCGCGATCTTCGGATAAAAGTATTTAAATCATTTAATTGAGCTAAAGATCAGAATTTAGATATTGGTAACCATCTTGTCGAAGACTCTCATTTTATGATGAGTTAAACTCTCCACTCCAAAAATAGTTCAGGGATAAACTATGAGCAGTGTTGTCGATCAGGAACAGCTGATGAATTCGAAACGAGCAGCAACTCCAACCAAGGTGCTGTGTGTTGGGCGTAACTATGTCGATCACATCGAAGAACTCAATAACGCAATTCCAGACTCTATGGTGGTTTTCAATAAACCGAGCACCAGTGTTACGTCATCTCTGTCTTCTTTTCATCAAGAAGCGCTGCACTACGAAGCAGAAATCTGTTTGATTGTTGAAAATGGTCAGTACTCCGCTGTGGGTTTAGGACTAGATCTCACCAAACGTGAATTACAAAGTAGCTTAAAAGCGAAAGGCCTACCTTGGGAGCGCGCCAAGGCGTTTGATGGTTCCGCTGTCTTGAGCCGTTTTGTACCCATTGATAACTTAGATCTCTCTGACTTAAATCTAGAGCTATTTATTAACTGTGTTCGCGTTCAAAAAGGGCACGTAGAGCAGATGCTTTACTCTCCACAAACTATCCTCGAAGAGTTATCTTCTTACACGACTTTGCTTGATGGTGATGTTGTAATGACAGGCACACCTAAAGGTGTTGGTGAGGTGCATCGAGGTGATATCTTCCTTGGCCGTCTAAAGTGTGGTGAAACGACATTGATTGAGATTGAGTGGGTAGCGAGTTAATTAATACTCTATGTTTAATTAATAAATTGGTTTGATTGGTTAAAGTTAGTTTTTAATTCGTACAATTTGCCACCTTACAACTAATTACATCTGGAAGGGTGTTGGTAATTGATATAAAATCCGCCTCCGTTTTTATCAATACTGAAACCCATGATCGACTTAGCCATCTTACCTGTTTACCTGACAGCCGTTGTTGCACTTCTTCTTTTACCTGGCCCTGATATGTTACTCATCGCGAGCTCAAGTATGAGCTATGGCCGCAAGGTTGGTGTGTTCGCAAGTTTAGGTAATGCAACTTCCGGAATCATCCTGACAGTATTGGCAGCGATGGGTGTTTCAGCATTGATCGCAATGAGCCCCGTCGCTCTAAAAGCCCTTCACCTCTTAGGCGGAACCTACTTATTGAAAATGGGGTGGGATTGCCTTCGAACAGAACAGGGTAACGCGCCTGAGTTAAGCGATAACTTTGCAGCAAAAGCCTACTATCAAAGAGCGCTAATCAGTAACCTGCTTAATCCAAAAGCCTTGGTTTTCTTTGTGATGTTCTTACCACAGTTTGTGTCGACGAATATTGAAGCGACTTCCGGTCAGCAGATGCTCGTTCTGGGTTTATTACTGAATGTTCTCGGCTTAACGTTTAACTTTTTGCTGGTGGCGTTAGTGGGTACGATTGGTAAATCTCTCGTAGAAAACGCGAAGTTTCGTACCTATCAACAGAAAGTGATGGGCGGAGTTTTCATCGTGTTAGCCATCTGGATGTTGTCGTCTTTCTTTACTTCGTAGACGAATCAAATCAGACATCTTCTCGTGGTTTGCCACTGAGACAAAAATGGACGCTTCGAGCGTCCATTTTTTATATTTAACCGTTACATGTTGAACGCGCTAACTGCTATGAATTTAACTCTTGTTGATGCTGTTCAATCAGCTTCTCTATGTACTGCTCACCGCGTAGGCGAGTGTCGTCATAGGTTTCTGTCCCTTCAAACTTTGTCACCGTCTCATAATAGACTTTCACTTTTGGCTCTGTGCCTGAAGGTCTTACGATAATGCGAGATCCATCCTCGAGGTGATAGATGAGTACGTCACTTGCAGGCAGGTTAATGGCTTCCGTATTGCCTCCAATGACGAAGCGTAAAGAAGACTGCAGATCTTCAATCACAGAGATAACGACACCGTTGATTGCTTTAGGCTGTGCCGAGCGGAGCTTAGAACCAATCGATGGTGAATCTGGGTCTAGTGCAATACTTCGTTGAGCGTTGGTGTGAACCCCATGTTCAAATGAAATCTGAGCGAGGAGATCCCAAACCGTTCGGCCTTGAGATTTTAACTCCTCAACCAATTGAGCAAACACGACAATAGCCGATAGCCCATCTTTGTCTCGTACCTGAGTACCAATTGTGTAGCCTAACGCTTCTTCATAGGCGAACAAGAACTCGTTCTGCTCATCTTCTAATTGCATGCCAATATTCGCTAACCATTTAAAACCTGTCAGCGTTTGGAAATAAGTCGCTCCATGAGATTGAGCCACTTTTTCTAGTAGGGTGGATGAGACGATGCTGTTACCAACTAACTGGTTTTTGGTATGAGGTTTTGATAACAAGTAATGCGCGAATAGCACACCAACTTGGTCACCTGTTAGCATTTTGTATGAGCCATCATCTGTTCTCACTGCAACCGCAAATCGGTCTGCATCTGGATCGTTGGCACAAGCAATGTCGGCATCGACACTTTTTGCTAAGTTAACCACCAAATCCATCGCGCCTTTTTCTTCCGGGTTCGGGAAGTTGACCGTCGGGAAATGACCATCGGGCTCTCTTTGCTCGGCGACGCTGAATACCTTATGGAAACCAGAATCATGAAGTAGATCCTCAGCCATTTGTGCGCCGACACCATGCATTGCGGTATAGGTAATAGTGGTGTTCGCCGATTCGATCTCTTTACTCACGTATGGGCTCTGATTGATCGCAGCGCGGTAGGTTTGATAATAGCCTTCAGTTAACCACACCAACTTTCCTTGCGTTTCAGCGTCACTTAGGCTCATTAAAGGGAGCGGCTTGGTTGATGCGATATCGATTTCAGCGGCAATGCCTGCATCGTGAGGAGGAATGATTTGAGCGCCATTCTCCCAGTACACTTTGAAACCATTGTATTCCGGTGGGTTGTGGCTGGCCGTCACCACAACGGCAGCGGCGGCGTTGAAGTGTTCAATACCAAAGGCAACGATAGGGGTCGCTGCGACATTCGAGGTTAGGTAAACCTTAATGCCTAAAGCCGTGAGCACGGAAGCGGTATCAATCGCGAACTGCTTGGAATCTAAACGGCCGTCATAACCGACGACCACACCGCGGATGGTCGCATTGGCGACATGTTCGATTAAGTAGTGGCCGAGCCCGGTTGCTGTTTCCTGTATGACTAAACGGTTCATTCGATTTGGGCCGCATCCAACTTTTCCTCTAAGCCCTGCTGTTCCGAACTCTAATCGTTGGGTAAAGCGGTCTTCAAGTTCGTCGTGCATTCCCTCATCGATGAGGTGTTGAAGTTCTTCACGAGTTCTTGGGTCTGGGTCTCTCGCTAACCAATTCATTGCATCTTGCATAATCACTAAACCTTTTAATGTCTGTATGACTTACTGTTGATTTAATTTAAGTGATATTGATTATCATTTCCATGAAAGCAATCGTAAAACTCGATATAAAATAAATTCCAACGGCAAGAGGGCACGTAGATTAAGCCACTTCAAATAATTGACTGTTTAGTAAGTAAACTTACCTTGAACAATTGGATATCACTAACTAGCCTTTTACATAAATATAACAAAATTTAACAAATTCGCCGTTTTTGAATCTTTCATGGAAACCTCCAACGCTTTTGAACCGTATTAGTTCTTAGGTGATATGAGGTCAGCAGTCCGCTTACAGGCCATTTCCATGTGAGTTGTAGATTGAGATTCAGCCTTTTTAAGCGTAGCCGGAATAACAATGAATGTTGTCCAGCTCGCAACGACATTTAGGTCGCAAGTATCCAATTAGGAAGGATAAGGAGAGCTCTTTTGAAAAGATTACTGGTTAGGCTAGCGTGGCTTTTGAAGAGTTTTGTTGTGCTTTTAGTATCGCCTTTAGTGCACGCAAGCAGTCATTACAACATGACTCAAGGCGTCACTGAGATCAGTGGTAAGGTGTATGAACTTCATATGCTGATCTTCTACATCTGCTGTGCGATTGCCTTTGTGGTTTTTGGTGTGATGTTTTATTCGATTTTGAGGCACAGGAAATCGAAGGGCGCAGTTGCTGCACATTTTCACGAAAGCACGAAAGTCGAAATTCTTTGGACCATCATCCCTATTATCATCCTCATCGCTATGGCCATACCCGCCACCAAGACTTTGATAGCGATGGAAGATACCTCCCAATCAGATCTGACCGTTAAAATCACTGGATCACAATGGAAATGGCATTACAGCTATTTTGGTGAAGACGTCGAATTTTTCAGCCTTTTAGCGACCAGTGACAAAGAGATTGAAGGCCTCGAAGTGAAAGACGCGCATTACCTGCTAGAAGTTGATAAGCCACTGGTACTGCCTATCAATCGTAAAGTCCGTTTCTTGATGACTTCTGACGATGTGATTCACTCATGGTGGGTCCCAGCATTTGCCGTTAAGAAAGATACCATTCCGGGCTTTATCAATGAAGCTTGGACAAAGATAGATGAGCCCGGTGTTTATCGAGGCCAGTGTGCTGAGTTATGTGGTCGTGCTCATGGCTTCATGCCGATAGTGGTACAGGCTATGGAGGAAAACGAGTTTGATGCATGGTTAGCGGACCAGAAAGAATTGGCGATAACCGCACAACAAGCCGCGAAAGATGCATTAGATGCGTCACTTTCTTTGGAAGAGCTCAATACCATTGGCGAAGAGGTATATAAAACTCGTTGTGCAGTTTGTCACCAAGTGAATGGCGAAGGTATCCCTGGAGCATTCCCTGCCATCAAAGGAAGTCCTATTGCCCTTGGTGATGTGGATGTTCATATCGACACCATTGTTTATGGTCGTGGCGGTACGGCGATGCAAGCGTTCGATAATCAGTTAACTGAGAAAGAGATCGCAGCGGTAGTGACTTATCAACGAAACGCTTGGGGTAATGACACCGGCGATATTGTTCAGGCTTCAGATGTGAACGCTTATAAAGCCAAGCAAGAAGGCAGTTCTGAAAGCTCAACGGATGATGCACAAAATGATGCTAAGGATCAGTTATGAGTTCACCAATCAATAAGCCGGTGAAATCGGCTCCAGCAGAAGACCAAGTACTGAGCCATTCTGCGGAAGACACCCTGGGCAATAATGATTTGCCTGTTGATGATCACGACTCACATGCGGCACCTAAAGGTTGGGCTCGTTGGTTGTATTCAACCAATCATAAAGATATTGGTACACTTTATTTGTGGTTCAGCTTTGCAATGTTCTTAACGGGCGGCGCCATGGCGATGGTGATCCGTGCGGAGCTGTTCCAACCGGGTTTACAACTTGTTGAGCCAGATTTCTTCAATCAGATGACGACAGTCCATGGTTTAATCATGGTATTCGGTGCCGTGATGCCTGCATTTACGGGTTTGGCTAACTGGATGATTCCGATGATGATCGGTGCACCAGATATGGCGCTGCCTAGAATGAACAACCTCAGTTTCTGGATCTTGCCTTTTGCGTTTCTAATCTTAATCGGATCTTTGTTTACAGCAGGGGGCGGCCCGAGCTTTGGTTGGACCTTCTACGCGCCACTCTCGACAACTTATGGCCCAGACAGTACCGCGCTATTCGTATTCTCAGTTCATATTATGGGGATCAGTTCGATCATGGGGGCGATTAACGTGATCGTAACCATAGTGAACATGAGAGCGCCGGGTATGACTTGGTTCAAGCTACCGATGTTCGTATGGACATGGTTAATTACCGCTTTCTTGCTGATAGCCGTGATGCCCGTTCTCGCGGGGGCTGTGACTATGGTACTGACTGACAAGTATTTTGGGACTAGCTTCTTTGATGCCGCTGGTGGTGGGGACCCAGTGATGTTCCAGCACATATTCTGGTTCTTTGGGCACCCCGAAGTGTACATCATGATCTTGCCATCTTTTGGTATTGTCTCAGCCATCATCCCTGCATTCAGTGGTAAGCGCCTGTTTGGTTATCACTCGATGGTTTATGCGACCTGTAGTATCGCACTGTTGTCATTCTTGGTTTGGGCACACCACATGTTCACCACGGGTATGCCAGTATTTGCCGAACTGTTCTTCATGTATTGCACCATGTTGATAGCGGTGCCGACCGGTGTGAAAGTCTTCAACTGGGTGGCGACCATGTGGCGGGGTGCTTTGACCTTTGAAACACCAATGCTGTTTGCGATTGCCTTCATTGTTTTGTTTACGATTGGCGGGTTATCTGGATTGATGCTCGCTATCGTGCCAGCTGATTTCCAATACCACGATACTTATTTTGTTGTGGCTCACTTCCATTATGTTCTGGTAACCGGTGCCGTGTTCTCGATTATGGCTGCTGCCTATTATTGGCTGCCTAAGTGGACCGGACATATGTACGACCACAAGCTCAGCCTGTGGCATTTCTGGACGTCGGTGATTTCAGTCAATGTACTGTTCTTCCCGATGCACTTTTTAGGGTTAGCGGGTATGCCGCGTCGTATTCCTGATTATGCGATTCAGTTTGCTGACGTTAACCAAGTCGTGTCGATTGGTGGTTTTGCGTTTGGGTTGTCTCAGCTAATTTTCTTATGGCTAGCGATTAAGTGCGTAAGAGGGGGAGAGCCTGCGCCAAGTAAGCCTTGGGATAGAGCAGAAGGTCTTGAATGGACAGTACCAAGCCCTGCGCCTCACCACACCTTTACTCATCCGCCGAAAGTGGATTAGAGGGCAGAACCATGAGTGATAAGCAAAGCGATCCCAATCAAGATAAAAAACAACCTAAGCGCCTGTCTAATAAGCGATCGACCAAAAAGCTGACGGGCTACTTGGTGTTGAGCGTGGTTGCGATGTTTGGCTTCGGTTTCGCTTTGGTGCCGCTCTACGATGTGATGTGTGAGGCCTTAGGCATCAATGGTAAAACTAATACTGTTTCAGCGGTGCAACCTCAGGGAATGCAGCCAGACTACTCTCGTACGGTTCGAGTCGAATTCATGTCCCACATCAAGCCAGATATGCCATGGCAGTTTTCGCCTGAGGTTCGAGTGTTAGAGGTTCATCCTGGCGAGGTGGTTCAAACTAACTACATTGCCAAAAACCTTTCTGGAGCTTCACTGGTTGGCCAAGCCGTACCATCGGTTTCTCCGGGAATGGGAGCGACCTATTTTAACAAGATGGAATGCTTTTGCTTTAATCAGCAACCATTGGACGGGCACAAGAGCGTCGAAATGGGTTTGATATTTTACATTGAGCCAGATATTCCAGAATCGATACATACGCTTACGCTCTCTTACACGTTATTCAATATCACGAATGAGGTGGGTGCAGCGGCCAATAAATCTGAGCCTAACGTACTCGCAAGTAATTAGGGATATACAGAACCAGTATCAACATAAGGAGTTGAGCGATGAGTTCTAAAAAGGAAGTTTATTTCGTTCCACATCAAAGTCACTGGCCATTAGTGGGTGCTGTAGCACTGTTTTTGGTCGCGGTTGGCGCTGGCTTGACGGTGCAAAACATGGGGACCGACGCCGCAGGTGGTGTGTTTGGCAAAGCGGTGTTGTTAGTCGGGTTTGCAGTGCTGCTTTACATGCTCGCAGGCTGGTTTAGTAATGTGATCACGGAATCATTAAGTGGAGTTTATTCTGAGCAGATTTCTCGTTCTTTTAGACAAGGAATGAGTTGGTTTATTTTCTCTGAAATCATGTTCTTCGGCGCTTTCTTCGGCGCGCTTTTCTATGCTCGTATGATTTCTGTGCCTTGGATTGGTGGTGCGGGCAATAATGAAATGACCCATGAAGTATTGTGGCCGATGTTCCAATCAATATGGCCACTAACGACTACCCCTGATGGCGTAACGACACAAGCCATGCCTTGGCAAGGTATCCCGCTTAAGAACACTATTATTCTGCTGCTTTCCTCTGTGACGCTGCACATTGCACATATCAGTCTTGAGCAAAATAAGCGTATGGCTTTGATCGTCTGGTTGGAGATAACCATTGTTCTGGCTGGCTTCTTCCTGTTCTTCCAAGTTGAAGAGTACCTTCATGCTTATCAAGAGATGGGGCTGACACTTCAGTCAGGCATCTACGGTAATACCTTCTTTTTGCTGACTGGGTTTCATGGCTTACATGTCTGTTTAGGGACGATCTTTTTGATTGTGTTGCTGGCAAGGGTTGCAAAAGACCACTTCACTCCGAAAGACCACTTTGCGTTCCAAGCGGGCAGTTGGTATTGGCACTTTGTTGATGTGGTTTGGTTAGGGTTGTTTGTGTTCGTCTATGTCCTTTAATAATAACGGGTTTGCTTTAAGCGCTGCTTGGAAGAATAAATATGTTTGAAAACGTTGATCAACTTGAAAGCCTTAATAAGGCCTTGGATTTGGAGTAATGGTGCCTGAGGCTAGGGCAAGTAACAGCAATAGCACAACGATGGCAGACAGCACCACACGACGACCTAAGAAGTGACTCAGTCTTTTGCCATTTTGTTTGCCCGAGGCGATTTGGATTAGACCTTTCATCAAATTGAAAGCGATAAAAAACAGCAAAGCGACCAAGACGACTTTAAATAACAGAACAAAGGTAGATGACGCCATAGTGATAACTCCAAACCGATTGATTGATGATGAACACAAGTTCCGCGGTAAAGGTTTTTGGATTGCGGTTGTTTTAACTGTGGTTTCAGTCGGCGCTTTAATCAAGTTAGGTTTGTGGCAACTCGATCGTGGTAACGAGAAATTACGTTATGAACAACAATTAGCTGAGAGAGCACAGCTCTCGTCACAACCTTTAGGTGTTGTTATTTCTGAGTTGCGAGAGCTGGATTTATCTGGTCAAGAGTCATTAAATCCTCAAACCCTAAACGGGTTAAAGGCTGATGTTGAATTAGTCAATACGAGTGGCTTGATACTCTTGTTAGACAACCAGATAAACCAAGGAACGGTAGGGTATGTGATTTACATGTTGGGTGAGGTTCGCTTTGAAGATGAAAACCAGTCCTTAGTAGCTGAAAAACAGTTGTTGATCGATCTTGGGTTTGTTCCGGCAAGTAATGACAGAAGAGAATTGCCGCAATTAGGAAGCATCACTGTACCAACCAAAATGTCAGGGCGCTTGTATACACGCTCAATTAATCCTTTAAGTCATGAGTTGGGTTTAGAAAATACGACACCGAATAGAGTCCAAAACCTAAACATAGCAGCGTTATCACAGTATACAGGGCAAGAAGTGCTGCCCTTTGTCTTCCAACCTCAGAGCTTAGATTCCTGGCCTTATGAGTTGTTATGGCGACCGACGGCGATGAAATCTGAGAAGCACTTTGGTTACTCGTTTCAATGGTTTGTAATGGCTGCTGTACTTCTGTCTTTGATGTTGTTGATTGGGTTCCGTCATTTTGAGAAAAATAGCCACATGAATAAGAAGTAGGCACTTGAAGTTTAAATAGCGGCTTAAAGGCATCGCCTGCAATAAGGAAGAAAGATGGATAAATCTCAAGTACAAATCAGCAGGGAAAGTACCAATGCAAATATGGCCGAGTTTAAAAGCCGCCGAACTAAGGGACGTCTGGTATTAATTGGATTAGTTTTGATTTTCGCTTTACCTGCGATTATAGCCAAAACCGTGTTGGACCAGAATTGGTACACATCAGGTGTCACTAACTCGGGCGAATTGATTGAACCAAGAACCACACTAGCAGATTTCGGCGTAACGGTACCAATGGCAGGAGAGGGGTGGGTTGTGGGTTATATCGCACCGATGGAGTGCGAAAGCTTGTGTGAACAACAACTCCATTATTTGAATCAAAGCTACTTGGCGTTAGGGAAAAACAAAGAGCGCGTGACCGCCGTTGTTTTTGTATCTGAGGGCAACTCGTTAACGGGTTCGCTCGATAAGCCGGATTTGTCTTTGTTAGCTGGTGGTGATCAGTTAAGTACCGAGTTTGCGCCGGCTTCTATTGTCATTATTGACCCGCTAGGACAGTTGGTTATGGAGTACAAAAGCGTTTCGGAACCGTCGCAGTTAGTCGGGCAATCCAAAGGCATGATTCATGATTTAAGAAAGCTACTTAAGCTGTCACGAGTTGGGTAGTTGATGGCGCGAATGCTTGAGCTTAAGCAGCGAAAAGGGAATAAGTATAGGGAGATAAGTGATGCAGAATAAAGCCCCTGATTTACTGATGCTCGTGATGAGATTAACTATCTTGTTAACCCTTACCGTGATTGTTCTCGGCGCTTATACACGTTTGTCTGATGCTGGTCTTGGCTGTCCTGACTGGCCAGGGTGTTATGGGAAGATCACCGTTCCTTCTGATGCTCAAGCAGTGAATCAAGCCAATCTGCAATTCCCTGAGCGAGCTCTTGAAGCAGATAAAGCCTGGATAGAGATGATACATCGCTACTTTGCAGGAACATTAGGACTGCTCATCTTTGTTGTTGTAGCTTGGTGTATTAAAAAGAACATCACACCAGTTGGTCTTCCATTACTTATCTCTGCCACTGTGATCTTTCAGGCCTTGCTTGGAATGTGGACGGTGACTCTCAAGTTGATGCCCGTTGTGGTTATGGCGCATTTGATGGGCGGCTTCACGTTGCTGTCACTGTTGTGTCTGCTTTATTGTCGTTTGTCTCAATTCCAAAGCCGTTTTGGCGAGGCTTCTTATTCTCCAACACTTAAATTTTGGGCGTTCTTTGGGTTACTCATTGTGGTTGGACAGATACTTCTCGGTGGTTGGACATCGTCAAACTACGCCGCTTTGGTGTGTACCCAATTACCTATTTGTGAAGGTAACTGGATGAGCTACCTCGATTTCAAAAATGCGTTCGATTTTGCTCAACACGGACACGATAACTATGAGTTTGGCGTGTTGGAGTATCCCGCGAGGCTCACCATCCATGTCATGCACAGGTTCGGGGCTATTGTGGCGACATTAACGGTGCTGATGGTCGTGTACCAGTTATGGAAGTTTGGCCAAGCACCTTACCAAAAGCTGAGCGTCATTGTCGCAATAGTGTTGTTTACTCAAATCAGCCTTGGGATCAGTAATGTATGGTTTCACCTGCCAATCTCAGTCGCGGTTTTGCATAACCTAGTCGCAGCGATGTTGCTCATCAGCATGGTTGTAACCAATTTTGTGGTGTGGCAACGCAAACCGAGTGAGAGCTTGGTGAAGAACAGTGTATTACAAGGAGGTAATCATGGTCAGTAGAACGTCAACACAGTATGAGGTGGTGGCTCAAGACGCAGCCTTAAATCATAAGATAGCAGCCAACAATGACATAGCTTTAGGTAACGAAAAGGCTGAAAAAAACAAAGCTACTTGGAAGGTTTATTTAACGCTGACCAAGCCTAAAGTGGTGGCTTTGATGTTACTGACGGCATTGGTTGGGATGTGTTTGGCCGTGCCGAATGGATTGCCTTTGCAACAAACTCTGTTCGGAATGATTGGGATAGGGTTAATGGCAGGTTCAGCGGCTGCGTTTAACCATTTGATCGATAAAAAGATCGACGGACAGATGACTCGAACAAATCGACGTCCTTTACCATCCGGTGAGCTCAGCAGTGTGCGCGTATTCAGCTTTGCAGCAGGTATCGGCTTACTTGGGTTTGCTACGTTAGTTGTGTGGGTCAATCAACTCACGGCTTGGTTAACCTTTGCAAGCTTGTTGGGCTATGCGGTCATCTATACCATGTACTTGAAGCGAGCGACGCCACAGAACATCGTGATAGCAGGGATCGCAGGCGCTATGCCTCCGCTATTGGGCTGGACGGCAGTCACCAACGAGCTGCATTCAAACGCTTGGTTGTTGGTGATGATCATCTTTATTTGGACGCCTCCCCACTTCTGGGCGTTGGCAATTCATCGTCGTGACGAGTATGCCAAAGTGAACATCCCCATGCTGCCTGTAACCCACGGAATCGAATACACTAAGACGTCTATTTTGCTGTATACCTTGTTGCTTAGCATCGTGTGTATATTGCCTGTATTGGTTGGCATGAGCAGCTGGATATATCTGAGCGCTTCATTGGTACTTAACGGTGGGTTTGTTTATCACGCTTGGATACTGAAATATCGTGATGAGCCTAATATGGCGATGAAGACCTTTAAGTTCTCCATCTATCATCTCATGATCTTGTTTGTGGCTCTGTTGGCAGACCACTATCTACTTTGATAACCGCATTTCTGCTGTTGCTGAATAAGAAAACGGATGCTCTGGGCATCCGTTTTTGTTTGGCTAATTACACAAGCTCACATACTTGAAAGTAAGTAACTCGCTAACAATTAGTCCACTTTGTTCCAAGCATCTTGCCAGTGTGAACCTACACCTGGTTCGTACTGAGTTGCTGTTGGAGCCCATTGAACACAGTAGCCAGAGTATGGGAACTCTTTACACTGATAAACACCACCATCGCTGCTCAGAACCTTTGTTCCTGCAGTATAAGATTCAATGCTTTCTGGGAACACGAAGTCGTAATCGCCCGCTGGTGGCGGTGTTTGCTCATCCATTAGATGGAAATCAAGCGTATTCTGATCCACTAAGTTACCTTGGTCATCTTTCGTCACAACCACAAGCATGTGGTGGCCAGCTTCAGACTTAGAAAGAGTCAGTTGAACATCTTCAACTTGTCCGTCTGTTAGGTCCGATTTCTGAGATGCAAGTGCTTCACGGTGATGGTTGTACACGGTAAGCTCAGCTTGGATATCGCCTGTTGCCGCTAACGTAAGATCAAGCTGAGTAGGTTGGCTCTCATCGATAATGTACTCTGATTCTAAGCCCGTTACTTCAAGCTCATGCTCGGGTTCTGGAGTATCAATCTTGTAGCCGATTTCGACACTGTTAAAGCCAGAGCCTGCTTTTAGATAAACAGGATTCGTGCCGTAAACGGGTGCGAAATCGCCTTGGTCATTCAATTGACCTGCTTTGATTTGCGTCTGCTCTTGGTTGATCTTAGAAGCAAGCGCGTAAGACCAGTTATTGGCTTTGCCTTGTTCAGAAGTTTCAATCACAAGCTCAGTGCTGTATGAAGCGTTCTCACCAGACTGGTCGAATACACGCGTATAAACAGCGTCACCAACATTCAGGTCTTGTGTCGGGTTGATTTGACCACCTTGATCCCAATCAGGAATGATAGGGCCGTCGCCATCAAATTTCACGTCGATAACGTTGTAGAAAGCTGCTGCAGTGTCACCTACATCCCATACGGCAAGGATCACTTGATAACCTTCACGCTCTGGCACATTACACAAGTGACTGACTTGCATCGGTGGCTGTTCCATATTGCCTTCAACAACACAGAATGGCGTTAAGTCAAAAGAGCTGCGAGCCAACGGCTGGTTTGGATTCCAGTCGGGTTGAGTAATGTAATATTTCCAATCGCGAGTCTTGTGGTTAGCTGTGAATGTCCACTCGAAGTATTGAGAACCAGACTTGATAGGGCGTTTAACCCAGCGGTCTGCCTTTTGTTCGTCTAGTGCTGCTGCTAAAGAAGATTGCGCACTGGCGATTTTCCCATCAACAGGGCCAACTTCTGGGAAGCCTTCAGGGCCTTCTACACTTTGTGGTTCGTATTGGATACCACCACAGTTGGTGTTTTTCTCTTGCGTATCACTTGCAGGGAACTTACATAGGGCAATACGGCTCTCAGCTACGCCATTGTTGTATGCCGAGACATAACCGTGACCGAAGCTTGCACCGCTTACGCTAAGAAGCGATAGCGCGATGAGTGATTTTTTTTGGAGTTGTTTCATTATTTGTCCTTACTGTATTTGGCCGACAAAAAAGAGAGCACCCCGGCATGCATTTACACTTAAATTCTATTAAGTGGCGGCCCCGCTATCATAGACAGAATATTTGTCGACAGACCGGTGGCTTTGCGTCCTATTCTTTCAAATAGTTTGCCAGAAGTGCGTTTGAGCAATCGAAATGTAGCCAACCAGTTTTATAAATGCGAATCAATCGATTGAAATGTGGAATGCCAATCTCGAACTTTTAATTCTTGATACAAATTAACTTGCTATATGTTTAGTTCGTTAACGTATAAATTATTGATATAAATAAAGAAAGCATTTGCTCTAATCGTTTTAGTGAATGAATTTGGGTTGTTTCGCTTCGCTCTGTACAACAATTGTGCGCATATCAAAACCAAACCTTTGGTTTCCACTAACCGAACCCTGACACGCCATGTATGAAAAACCGGACAATTGATTGGTATGAATTATATAAAGGAGCCGGTATGGAATTCACAGAACTAGACAGAGACGCGTTGTATCAAACGTGGATGTCACAAAAATCGAGAATGCGAATTACGCAGATGGAGTTTTCAAAAAAGCTAGGCATGAACCAGCTTGATTTCTCAAGAGTGCTAAGAGGGGAGACGCCATTAACCATGTCTTTCATTAGTCACTTTTGTCGTTTACTTCATTTGGAACCAAGGAATGTATTCCCCTCGCTGAAAGAGGGCAATGAGTCTGGGCCTAAAGTGGTCTACCTGAAAAGTAGAATGAGTGTTGATGGTGAGATCCAAAATGCTTATATTGAAGGAAATCAGGTAATTGTAGAGTACGCACACACTGTTCAACATGATTGATTTTAGAGTTAGCTCTGATTTTTAACCCCCTTTTTCTACAACCTTTTTACATAGGGTATAGCATACTTAGTTAGATTCCTTAATTTTAACTAAGTGCGTTATGAACTCTTTAAAAGTCCTTTTGCTTGTTGCAACCAGCATTTTCTTGTTTGGTTGTGCAGGCGGCCCAATTAGAACTGCTACTAAATTTACCAGCTACGAAGATTTTCAGCCATGATTGACTTGCTGGATGATGCCAAAGACGCGATCAACTATTGGGTTGAACGTTTAGGTGATACTCTACACAACATAGATGATGCATAGAAAGAGCGAATAATGCTAGAGAAAGAGAACCTGATTAAGTTGGCTCGAATGCAGATGCCATTTGGAAAGTACGCAGGTCGTACACTGATTGACTTACCTGAAGAATATTTGCTGTGGTTCGATAAAAAGGGATTCCCGTCTGGTGAACTCGGCGACTTATTAAAACTGTGCCTTGCTCTGAAAATTGAAGGGCTTGATAGTGTCGTCAAGCCATTGAAAAGAATGTAATTAAATAAAAGCTCACGCTGTTCACGTGAGCTTTTTTGTTTTTAAGTTCGACACAATTTCACATGCATGATGAAGCTTGAAGGATGGATCTTCTTACCTTCCTATAAAATACGCAATCGATAGCGTGTAAATAATGGTATACAGGGTGTTTTAAATATAAAACACAAAAAAAATTGCGTTTATTTTTAATTAGTGATTGAAACTAGAGTTTTTACTAGTTAAGTTACAAGGAACAAGAAGATTAGTGCTGATAGAAAGTGACGTGAGACAACGTACATTCAGCTCAAGGATAGAAAAAAGGAAGAAGTAAGCAATGTTCCAGACTGATGATGTAAGAATTAACAAAGTAAAAGAGTTATTACCCCCTGTTGCTGTTTTAGAAAAGTTTCCAGCGACAGAAGTTGCTTCTTCTACAACCTTTGAAAGCCGCAAAGCGATCCACAATATTTTAGATCAGAGCGATGACCGCTTGCTTGTTATTGTAGGTCCATGTTCTATTCATGACACAGAAGCTGCTCTTGAGTACGGTAAGCGTTTGAAAGTGTTGCGTGACGAACTTGGTGATAACCTTGAAATCGTAATGCGTGTTTACTTTGAAAAGCCACGTACAACTGTTGGTTGGAAAGGTCTAATTAATGACCCGTACATGAACGATACGTTCAAGCTAAATGATGGCCTTCGTCTAGGACGTAAGCTACTGCTGGACCTAACTGACATGGGCATGCCAACGGCAAGCGAATTCCTAGATATGATCACGCCTCAATACGTTGCTGACCTAATCAGCTGGGGTGCAATCGGCGCACGTACTACAGAATCTCAAGTTCACCGCGAACTGGCTTCTGGCCTATCTTGCCCAGTAGGATTTAAGAATGGTACTGATGGCAACATCAAGATTGCAACAGATGCTATTCGCTCTGCTAGCGCTTCTCACCACTTCTTATCGGTAACTAAGTACGGTCACTCAGCTATCGTTGAAACAGCAGGTAACCCTGATTGTCATATCATCCTACGTGGTGGTAAAGAGCCAAACTACAGCGCAGAACACGTTGGTAAGATTAAAGAAGAGTTAGCAGCTTCTGGTCTTCCACAAAAAGTGATGATCGATTTCAGCCACGCAAACAGCTCTAAGCAGTTTAAGCGTCAAATGAACGTATCTGATGACGTAAGCGCACAAATTTCTGGTGGCGACAAAGCTATCTTTGGTGTGATGATTGAATCTCATCTTGTTGAAGGTCGCCAAGACCTGGTTGAGGGCAAAGCTGCAACGTACGGTCAATCTGTTACTGATGCGTGTATTGGTTGGGAAGACACTGAAACAGTACTTCGCCAGCTGGCAGACGCTGTTGAAGCTCGTCGTAACAAATAGACTAATTACAGTCAGCGATTAAGCTACTGAAAATTCAAAGCCCTTAGTTAGCAACAGCTAATAAGGGCTTTTTTGTGGATCTTAGTTGAAAACTGGAAGTGTCTGTATTCTTAAATGAGAAAAGACAGTAACTCGTCGACTTTAAGTGACAGTAAAGCTTTATCTTGTTTGGTTTCAACGTTAAGGCGTATTAATGGCTCGGTATTGGACTTTCTTAAGTTGAAGCGCCATGAGCCCATATTCATGCTGATTCCGTCTGTGTGATCGATCTCAACGGCATTATCTTGGTAGTGCGATAACACGCAAGCCATGACCTGCTCTGGGTCTGAGACTCTTCGATTGATCTCCCCGGAAGAGGGGAATCTATCTATACTAGTACTCGTTAATTGGTGAAGAGATTGTTGAGTTTTCGACATCAGCTCGATAACCAATAGCCAAGGAATCATGCCTGAATCGCAATATCCAAAATCACGAAAATAATGGTGTGCGCTCATTTCGCCCCCATAGACGGCATTCGTTTCACGCATCTTCTCTTTGATCAGTGCGTGTCCTGCTTTAATTCCAATCGCTTTTCCACCATGCGTTTTTGCGATTTCAATTGTGTTCCAGGTCATGCGCATATCGTGCAATACACTCGTGTTAGGCTGTTTGACCAAGAATGCTTCAGCAAGCAACCCTACAATGTAATAACCCTCGATGTAATTACCTTGCTCATCAAAGAAAAAGCATCGGTCGAAGTCTCCATCCCAAGCAATTCCAAGGTTGGAAGAATGCTCTAAAACGGCATCTCGAGTGGCTGCTTGGTTTTCTCTAATCAAAGGGTTTGGAATACCATTTGGGAAGTTTCCATCAGGGTTATGATGAACTTTGATGAAGGTGATAGGGACACCGAGTTCGTTAAATTTATTATCTAAAGCATCAATGATATGTCCTGCAACACCGTTCCCAGCATTAACCACAATCTTCATCGGTGACAGCTTTGATGGGGTTATGTACGAGAGTAGGTGCTCGACGTACGGAGCAAGAATACTGTTCGATCTACTAGAGTTACTTGGTTGTGCATGAACGAACGGTAAATTGCAGTTCAGCTCTTGATTAAGTTCTTCAATGCGTCGTTTGATTTCATCTAAACCACTGTTTTTACTGATAGGGCTAGCGTCTACACCGACCATTTTCATGCCGTTGTAATTGATTGGGTTGTGGCTGGCTGTGATTTGTATTCCGCCAATCGCTTTTAGGTAACGAGTCGCAAAGTAGACCTCTTCAGTGCCAGTCATACCTAGATCAATGACGGTAATCCCTGACTCGATTAAGCCTTTGGTCATGGCTTCTTGTAATGACAGGGAGGTTTTGCGGTTATCACGACCAATCACTACCTGCGCCAAACCATCGAGTGAGGTTTCAGGCTTAGCGGATAGGACGTATTCGCCAAATGCCTTACCGAGCAGGTAGGCGAGTGGCTCATTGATTTGTTTACCAATGACGCCGCGGATATCGTTGTTCTTAAAGCAGTTTAGGTCTAATGTTGGTTTCATCGATTTGTCGCTGCTTTATTTCGTTTGGTTGTGCTTTGATGAGTGGACTTGTTGCTTGCGCACGTCTCGCCCATAACTGTCTTGATATCGAATGATGTCTCCTTCACTTAAATGACTACCTGTTTGTACTTCAATCATCTCGAGTGGGAGATCCCCTGGGTTCTCTAGGCTGTGAATATGACCTAAAGGGATGTAAGTGGATTGATCTTCTTCAACCAGATAGGTTTTCTCATTGTTGGTCACTTTCGCAGTACCCGCCACGACTACCCAATGTTCCGCTCTATGGTGGTGCATTTGTAACGACAACTTGTGACCGGGTTTAACGGTGATACGTTTAACTTTGTCGCGCTTGCCTAGGTCGATAACATCGTATTTACCCCAAGGTCTAAACACCTCACGATGATGCACATGTTCTGTGCGACCCGCTTGATTTAGTTGACTGACAATCGATTTAACACCCTGAACCTTGTCTTTATTTGCAACCAATATAGCGTCTTTGGTTTCGACAATAATCAGGTTGTCGACACCTACCGTCGCAACCAGCTTATTTTCAGCATGGATGTAGTTGTGTTGAGAGTCGACGGTTAACACATCACCTTCAATGACGTTATTGTGCTGATCTTTTTCGCTTACATCCCAGATCGCGGACCATGAGCCAATATCGTTCCAGCCGACATCCATCGGGATCACCGCGGCGTGCGAGGTCTTTTCCATCACGGCGTAATCGATTGAATCACTTGGACTGCTTTTGAATGCTTCAGCGTCTATACGGATAAAGTCGAGGTCGGTATTTTGCGTTGCAAGAGCGAGTTTACAAGCCGCTACTATCTCAGGGTGGTGTTCGGCGAGTTCTTCAACATAGCGCGATGCCTTAAACATGAACATGCCACTGTTCCATAAGTATTGTTCTGAGCGGATGTACTCTTCTGCTGTTGCTGTGTCTGGCTTTTCTACAAAGCATTCTATGGCGAAGGCGTGATTGATTGGCTGCTCTGTTCCATTAGTATCAGTTTGAGCACTGGAGGAAAGAGGCTCTCCCTGCTTGATATAGCCATAGCCAGTCTCAGGGGAGCTAGGTGTTATACCGAATGTCACCAGCTTGCCTTGTTTTGCATAATCAACACCACGACTAATCGCTTGTTGGAATTCAGAGGTTTTCGCGATGTGATGATCAGCAGCCAGCACTAACAAGATAGGGTCGGATGCGCTTTGTTCATTAAGCGGTGGTTTACTTAAAGCCTTTAGGGCGGCAAGCGCAATGGCTGGGGCTGTATTTCTACCGACTGGCTCTAGCAGAATACCACTATGTTGAATGTTAGCTGATCGAGCTTGTTCAGCGGCAATAAAGCGATGCTCTTCATTACAGATAATGAATGGGGCATCGCATTTACTATCCATCAAGTGCTCTTCAAGGCCTTGCAGGCGTTGAAGTGTGTGCTGAAGCATTGACTGGTCGCCGGCAATATTGAGAAATTGCTTAGGGTAAAGCTCGCGAGACAGTGGCCAGAGACGACTTCCGGAGCCGCCGGCTAGAATGACAGGTAAAATCATAGCGTGGTAATTAGGTGCATAAGAATACTACCATCATATTACCACGCTTCACGCTTATTACTTATCGATAACCAAGAAGGATATGACTATCGATGACCTTCCGTAGGGGAGTTCAACATGTCTTTGGGATCGCTAATATTCTGATTATCACCTAGGCTTTGAACGCTGTTATGATCTTGAACATTAGAAAAGTCTTGAGGGTCAATCTTGAGTGTCTGTGTTGGGAACGCGATGTCTGCATTGTGTTTATGAATAATCGCCAGAACCTGTAACAGAACGTCTTGCTTCACTTTGTGGTACCTGATCCAGTTGACTGTTTTTGTAAAGGTATAGATAAAGAAGTTGAGCGTTGATGGCCCAAATTTGTCAAAGTTAACGATCAACGTCTGTTTGGCATCAATATCTGGGTGGGTCTCGAGCATAGTTCTTACATCATCAACAATGAGCGCCAATTTGTCTGCATCTTGATAACGAAGACCAAAGGTTTCATTGATTCTACGATTCAACATTCTCGATGGATTCTCTACCACAATACTACTGAACACCGAATTTGGCACGTACAAAGGACGCTTATCAAAAGTGCGGATGATCGTCATGCGCCAACCAATGCGTTCGACAGTGCCTTCGATTTGACGATCGGGAGAGCGTATCCAATCACCGACTTTAAAAGGGCGGTCGAAGTAAATCATCATGCCACCGAAGAAATTCGACAGTAAGTCCTTAGCCGCTAAACCGACGATCAAACCACCCACACCACCAAAGGTAAGTAAGCCGGAAAGGCTGAGCCCAAATGCCTGCATAATGGTTAGGCCGCCCATAACCATAAAGAACAGGCGAGCGACTTTCGCAATTGCCTGTACTGTAGTTTCGTCTCTGTTTTTTTGCTCTAAGACATACGCTTCAGTGTTAGTGATCATTCGTAAGGTAAACCAAACGAAGGTACAGATAATCAATATGTGCTTAAGCGTTTTTAACCAGTTGATTTCATTGCCAAACTGGTCTTGAAGGATGAGTCCGACAGATACTGTAGCAGGCCAACACCAAAGTAATGTGCTGACTGGGGTTTTCAGTGCTTCTAGTAGCAAATCATCCCAGTGGAAAGGGGTTTTCTGAACCAGAATTTCTAAGCGATTATGGATAATTCGCCAAGCTACCCAAGCGAGAAAACTCGCAATAGTGATGAATAGGACGCTGTTTGCCCAATCACTATGGCTCTGGTTGATGTAGGTTTGTACTTGGGTTATGAATTCATTCATTGTGTGTGCTGCCGCAGAAATTATGAATTGGAAATTAGCAGAAACTCGAGTTGTTCTCTACCTTTATAAATCAAGCGATTATGACAATAGTATAACCTTATTCTTGCAGAACTAACTTTTTTTGAGATAGAAACTAATGTAGGTTTGGCTATCCCGTGTAATTAAAATTTCTAAACAGGATTTCAAATGAGCGACAAACAATATGCAGTTATCGGTTTAGGGCGATTTGGTCTGTCTGTTTGCAAAGAGCTGCAAAGTTCAGGGGCACAGGTACTGGCCGTCGATATTGATGAAGAGCGAGTGAAAGAAGCGGCGGCCTTTGTTTCACAAGCGATTGTTGCGAACTGTACAAGTGAGGAGACCGTCAAAGAGTTAAGACTCGACGATTACGACATGGTGATGGTGTCGATTGGCTCTGACGTTAACTCCAGTATTCTCACTACGCTGGTGGTAAAAGAGTCAGGCGCAAAAGCTGTTTGGGTAAAGGCGAACGATAAGTTTCACGGCAAGATCCTTTCTAAAATTGGCGCTGACCATATCATCATGCCGGAGCGAGACATGGGTATTCGTGTCGCAAGGAAGATGCTGGATAGACGCGTTCTTGAATTTATCGACCTCGGTAGTGGCTTAGCGATGACCGAAATTGTTATCGGCGCCAAGTTGCTGGGTAAGAAACTTGGCGACCTTAAGCTGTGCAAAGAAAATGGTGTTGAGGTACTTGGCTTCAAGCGAGGACCGAACCTCACTAAAGCACCAGAATTGGATGTGAGTTTAGAAATTGGGGATGTGGTGATCATCGCTGGGCCGAAAGAGACCTTATCTAGAAAGCTACGCAATTGGTAATTGGTAATTGGTAATTGGTAATTGGTAATAAGGTAATAGTATGAATTCGTTAAAACGAAAAGGTACTTTCTATACGCTTAAGAGTGATAAAAAGCCACGTAAAGGCTCTGAACCTAAGATTATCCTTACGAGTTTCTTAGGCGTACTTATCCCCTCTGCAATATTGTTGACGATGCCTGTATTCTCCGTGACAGGCCTAAGCTTTACGGATGCACTGTTTACAGCAACCTCGGCGATCAGTGTGACAGGATTAGGTGTTGTCGATACCGGTGAGCATTTCACCTTGGCGGGCAAAATCTTGCTGATGTTCTTGATGCAAGTCGGTGGGTTAGGGCAGATGACTCTATCTGCGGTACTACTTTACATGTTCGGTGTTCGGTTAAGCCTTAAACAACAAGCACTAGCGAAAGAAGCGCTTGGCCAAGATCGTAAGATTAACCTTCGCAAATTAGTTAAGAAGATCATCATCTTTGCATTAGTGGCTGAATTTATCGGCTTTGTATTGCTCTGTTTCCGCTGGGTGCCTGAGATGGGATGGTCAACGGGTAGCTTTTATGCGCTTTTTCATGCGATATCAGCATTCAATAACGCAGGTTTTGCACTGTTTTCAGACAGTATGATGAGTTTTGTTGATGATCCACTGGTGATCTTTACCTTAGCTGGCTTGTTTATTTTCGGCGGGCTAGGCTTCACAGTCGTCGGCGACCTATCGAGTAACTGGCGTAAAGGTTTTCGACATCTTCATTTACACACCAAGATTATGCTAACGGCGACACCGACGTTATTGTTGGTGGGCACGGTGATGTTTTGGTTATTGGAGAGAAATAACTCAGCGACGATGGAGGGCTTGTCGACACAAGGGCAGTGGCTGGCGGCATTTTTCCAGTCAGCGAGTGCTCGTACTGCTGGTTTTAATAGTGTGGATTTGTCTCAGTACACTCAGCCTGCATTGTTGGTGATGATAGTACTGATGTTGATTGGTGCTGGTTCAACTTCCACTGGTGGTGGTATTAAGGTTTCGACCTTTGCGGTCGCTTTTGTAGCAACGTGGACCTTCTTACGTCAGAAAAAGCATGTAGTAATGTTTAAACGTACTGTGACCTGGCAAGCGGTAACAAAGTCATTGGCCATTATTGTGGTAAGTGGGGCGCTATTAACCACTGCAATGTTTTTGTTAATGCTTACTGAAAAGGCAGCGTTTGATCGAGTCATGTTCGAGGTGATTTCTGCCTTTGCAACGGTAGGATTGACGGCTGGGTTAACCGCAAATCTAACCGAACCTGGCAAATACATTATGATTGTTGTGATGGTTATTGGTCGTATCGGTCCTTTGACGTTGGCGTATATGTTAGCTCGCCCAGAGCCTTCTCTGCTCAAGTATCCAGAAGACACTGTTCTAACAGGCTAGCGTTTGTTAATGAATCAGAAAACATAAAGCCAGCGTTATGAAGTGACCCCATAAAGTTGGACATTTCTGTTAAGCGGCTTTCAAGGCCTGAGTTCGATATTCTATCGGAGTCAGGCCTTTTAGTTTCACTTTTATACGTTTGGTATTGTAGTACTCGATGTATTCTTTAATTTGCTCTATCAGAGCATCTGCATCTTCAAAGCTTTGGTTGTGATACATCTCGGTTTTGAGTAAAGCAAAAAAGTTTTCAGCAACAGCATTATCCAAGCAGTTACCTTTTCTCGACATGCTTTGCGTTAACCCACTCTCCGCTACCTTTTCTGATACTGTCGATGGCGATATTGCCAACCTTGATCGCTGTGTATAATTGGCTTTGAGTTGGGTTTAAGCGTTGATATAGCCTCCGTCAGCATATCCGTGACAAGCGGCAAGCAGGCATTTTTGGCCACTCTATAAGCTACCACTTCCTGAGTAAACAAGTCGACAACGGGAGACAAGTATACTTTCTGCTCTTTGACTTTGAACTCCGTGACATCAGTTACCCACTTTTCATCGGGTTGAGTCGCACTAAAATCTCTTTCAAGCACGTTGGGAGCAGCTGTTCCAGACTCTCCTCGGTATGAACGGTACTTTTTAATCCTGACCGTCGATTTAAGGTTGAGCTGAGCCATAAGCCTTTGAACCGTTTTGTGATTAAGCGCGACCCCCTGATTTTTTAGTTCTAAATGAATACGACGATAACCGTATCGGCCCTTATGTTCATGATAAATTGACTTTATCAACCGCAGCTCACGTTCGTAGCTATTTGGGCGCTTGCTCGTTTGAGCCTGATAATAAAAGACACTTTTTGACAGCTGTAGAGTCTGCAGTAAGTGCTTCAACGGGTACTTGCCTTTAAGAGTTAGAGCTATGACCGCTTTTCTTTGTTCGACGGTTTTTCCTGCTCCAACTCTTCCAACTTTTTAAAACAGCATTCTCGGTTCGTAAGTAGACTAACTCCTCTTTTAGCTCCTCAAGTGTCATTTCATTATCAGGCTTAGTGGTTCGTTGAGGTTGCTGTTTCATTGAGGGTCTTCCTTTCTGGCGCATTTTGAGCCCCTTGATACCGAGCTCATTAAATCGTTTGAGCCAGACAGAGAGTATCCCAGGGATGAGAGGTTTAATACAGCGCTAGTGTGCGTGAGAGACCATTCATTCGCCCACATTAAATTCAATGCTTTTCGTTTTGTTTGAGCAGTCGCGGCATGCTTAGTTGGTAAAAATGAATCAGTACCATGGATGGCAAAGACTTGAGCCCAATACCGTATCTGCCTTGAAGAAATTGAATATTGTTTTGCTAAGTAGAGAGATGACGTGCCATCTAAGTATTGCTTAGCAATGATACATTTTAGCTCTCGGCTATATTTGGACATAAAAAGACCCCCAATAATTGGTGTCCAACTATTGGGGGTCAGTTCATTATGCTGGCTTTGTTGTTATAGGTGTAGCGTTAATCGCTGAGTGCTTAGCCCTCAAACATCTCAACGTATTCTTCATACCCTTCTTCAGCCAGTTTATCCGCTGGAATAAAGCGCATTGCGGCAGAGTTCATGCAGTAACGTAAACCCGTTGGTTTTGGACCATCTTTAAATACATGTCCTAGGTGAGAATCACCAAACTTACTGCGAACCTCAGTTCTTGGGTAAAGCAGCTTGTAGTCAGTAGTCGTTACAACATAAGTCTCGCTGATTGGCTGTGTAAAGCTCGGCCAACCGGTACCTGATTTGTATTTGTCTTTTGAAGAGAACAATGGCTCACCAGTCACGATATCGACGTAAATACCTTCTTGCTTGTTATCCCAGTATTTGTTGTCAAATGGGCGCTCTGTTGCGTCGTCTTGTGTGACATTGTATTGCAGTGAGGTTAGAGAAGCTTTGATCTCTGCATCAGACGGCTTGCTGTATGTCTTAGCATTGGCTGTCGTATTCTTACCATCGATGATCTGACGGATCGTTTGCGGGTTTTCTTTTCTATCATCGCCGAAGACTTTATCTAGGTACTGATCACGACCAGAGGCGTAGCGGTAGTAGTTATAACGAACTTTGCTCTTCTTGTAATAATCTTGGTGGTAATCTTCTGCTGGCCAGAATTTTTCAAACTTAATCAGTTCTGTTTTTAGTGGTTCACCAAAGATCTGAGCTTTGTCTATCTCCATCATGAAGTTTTGAGCGACGTCTTTCTGTTCTTGGTTATGATAGAAAATAGCAGGTCGATATTGTGGACCTCTATCTACGAAAGAACCTTTGTCGTCGGTTGGGTCGATGTGTTGGAATAATTGGTCAAGCACCTGTTCATAGCTGACCACATCAGGGTTATAGGTCACATTGATTACTTCGATGTGGCCAGATTTACCCGATGAAACTTGTTTGTAGGTTGGGTTTTCTAATTCACCACCAGAATACCCAGAGATAACGTCTGTCACGCCTGTCAGTTTTTCTAGATCGGATTCTGTACACCAAAAACAACCACCAGCCAGTGTCGCGATTTCAGTTTTACCTGAATTAGCCGTTTTATCCATTGTATTGGCAGTGCCAGTCTGGCTTACAAACAGCGAAATCAGTGGTAGTGCAACCACGAGTGATACCAATATTTTAGATAATTTATTCATAGATACCTCATCTTGACGTTTTTCTCATTCGATTTTGAATGTACGAATAGAGACAGGTTTTAGATGGAAAAAATTACACTATTCATGAAAAAAATATCTCAAATAGAAAATCTTGCTCATAAATGCCGCCAGTAGTAGGGTGTAGGCATTGATATAAAATACCAAATAATGATGACGTTTTCGTACATCTAAGGAACAACATGCAAGCAGAAGTTAAATGGGTCGAAGGCTTTAAATTCCTAGGTCACTCTCAATCAGGCCATTCTATTGTTATGGATGGAAGCGGCGGTGCTACAGCGCCAAGCCCTATGGAGATGGTGCTCATGGCCGCTGGTGGTTGTAGCTCTGTTGATGTAGTGGACGGTTTGAAATCTGCGGGTCAAAGCATCACTGGTTGTAATGCAAAGCTTGAAACCAAACGTCGTGAAACAGCGCCGAAAATCTTTACTGTGATTAATATTCACTTTGAAGTGTCTGGTGACAACCTTGATCCTGATCAGGTTGCTAAAGTCTGTGCGGATTCATTAGAAAAGTACTGTTCTGTATGTCTAATGTTGGGTGCTGGCGTAGAGATGACTCATAGTTGGGAAATCGTCTAGTCTCTGATTGTACAGCTTGGCGTTAGGCTAATCTTTACGGCTTACGGCTTACGGCTTACGGTTTATGGACAAAGACAGATAAAGAAAAGGGCGGAGCACTTTAAAGTGCTCCGCCCTTATTATTTTAACTAAGGTAGAGTGCTATTATTCAGTAGCTTCTACGACAACTTCTTCAACTTTGACTTCTTCTTGGTATTCAAAGCCAGGGATCGTTGCGTCAACACGACGGTTTTGAGCACGGCCTTCTGCTGTATCGTTTGATGCGATTGGATTCTCTTCGCCTTCACCTGACGCTGTAATTCGGTCTGCTTCAATGCCTTGCTCTTCGATGTATGCCGCTACAGCTGCTGCACGCTTCTTAGAGATCATCATGTTGTATTCAGCTGCGCCTGTTGAGTCTGTGTGACCAACAACATCAACTGTTGATTGAGGGTGAGCTTTAAGTACTTCAACTAATGGCATTAATGCAATTTTGCCATCTGTAGACAGTTCAGTACTGTTAGTCGCGAACATTTCTTGAGAGTAGCTCTCTGTTTGCGCTTTAGTTACAACGACAGTCGTTTTCTCTTCAACAACAACTGCAGGCTCTGTGATTGGCTCAGATGGCGCTTGAGTCACTGCTACTGCAGAAGCTGTTGCAGCCGCCGCTGATGCTGTTGTGTTGCCAGTACCGAAGTTGTAGCTAACACCAACTGATAGTAGGTTCGAGTTCAGGTCTTGAACGTAGTTGTCGTCGAAATCATCAAAATATTGGTATTCAACACGCAATGCCCAATCAGAAGAAAGCTGCTTCTCTAGACCGATGCCAGCAGAAAGAACAACGTCATCTTCGCCACCGTGTGAAATGTATGCCGGGCCCGCTTTGAAGAATACATCAAACTCTTGTTGTACTGCTAGACGGTACATTGGAGTTAGCGAGATTGCGATTAGTGGGTCGCTGAACGCAGCTGTTGTACCGTTTTTTGAAAAGCTTGTCTTGTAGTCGCCAAGGAAGTCTGAGCTTAGCTCAATACCAAATTTGTCATTAAAATTGTAACCAGAGTAGATGCCTGCACCAATTGCATCATCATCACATTTAGCACCGGCTACACATGCGCTGTCTAGCCAGCCTATACCCACTTTTGCACCTACATAAGTGGTTGCAGCAATAGAAGGCGCTGCTGCTAGGCCTGAAGCGGCAACAACAGCACACATGATTTTTGACAGTCTTTTCATAATCTTATCCTTGGATTAGCTATTATTGTTATCTGAACTTACCAGTAAAACGATCACTTATTGGGTTACGACACTGCTTATAATAAGTAAATCAAGGTGTTGGTTCAGGTGAACCTATTTCTTTCTTGCTACTTATATTGTTAATCTGATTGCGTATTAGAGTCAATGAAATTGTTAAATATTATATATTTAAGATGTTTTAATTGTTGATTTTATCATTTGTTGGAATGCTTATATCTAAGCTATAGCCTAACCTCGTCTATTTACCAGTGGCCCTACGGGTAATAAGTAAAAAACTTGCGCTTTATCATGCTTATAAAGCAAAAATCCCCACCCAATATGTATAACTCGAATGAATACATGATTGGGTAGGGGTTTGAATTAAAGCGATTAGAGATGTTTTTCACGTACTTTATATCACGTGAACATCTCGCTTTTGCTTATGGGCGCTCTCCTGCCAGTAAACGCTGTTCAATATCTGCAATGACGCCTGGTAGGTCTGCAATGGTATCGATCAGGTAGTGCGGATTTGATTTGTTTAGCTTAACGCTTGCTTTTTCACGTGCAGCCGCAAGTGTTGTCTCGTCTGCATCTAAATATTCTTGATACGTTAAGCCTGCTTCGTTCCCCGATAATACAAGTCCAACTGTCCACATCCCTGCGTTGTGACCTTCATCGATCCCCGGTGCTGCGTCGTCTACTTTTACACACGCAGCAACGCTAGTTACACCTAGGTCGATTACGTTTTTCAGTGCCATAAATGGAGCAGGGCGACCACCTTGAGGTAAGTCATCGGTCGCTACCACGTTATCTGGTCGGTAACCGTAATCTGCAGCAGCAGGAATTAAAACATCCATCACTTCACGTGGGTAACCTGAACAAGATCCGATCTTCACGTTCTTCTCTTTTAGGTTATTGACCACTTCTATCGCATTCAAAATAGGTGCTGCGTGATCGGCTACTTTCGCTTTTTGAAGAGGCATGAATGCCGCGTAGATCGCGTCAACGTCTTCACTGGTCATCGAGAGTCCGAACTGAGCCTTCCAACGAGCGTCAACAGCAGGAATTCGACCAACTGCTTGGATGTGGTCCCATTTGCCGATCCCCATAGGTTCACGCGCTTCTGCTAAGTCGATATCAAAGTCGAAACCTTGTCTGAATGCTTCAACGAAAATGCTGGTTGGAGCAAACGATCCAAAATCAACGATAGTGCCAGCCCAGTCAAAGATAACCGCTTGGATAGGTGATGTTGTGTTCATAATAATGTCCTATTTTTGTGTCACTGCCAGTTCAAAAGTACTGGGGGACGAATGATTTTTTAGGTTATTAATTGCTTGAAATTATTGCTTCAAGACATACTTTAAAAGGTGGTTTAAAGGTACTCAAAGTCTTTGCAGACTTTTGCTATCGCTTTTTCGAATACAGCCAGAGCGACTTCTAGTTCGCTGCGACTGATGATCAATGGTGGGCTCAACTGAATCACATTACCTTGTGATACCTTAAAGCTCAGGCCATCGTTTAGACATTGGTAAAGCACGGCTTCTGCTTCATCGAAAGCTCGGGTTTTGGTGATGTGGTCAGTGACCAACTCCACCCCCCAGAGCAGGCCGATGCCGCGAACGTCACCAATGACTGGGTACTTCTCTTTCATTTGAAGCAGCTGTCCACGCACGAATGCGCTGTCCGCTTGTACTTTTTCAAGTAGGTTTTCTTGCTCAATCACTTCCATGGTGGCGAGTGCTGCCGCGCAACCAATTGGGCTTTTTTCGTGGGTGTAGTGACCAAGAGATACTTGCGCTGCCGTGTTGTATTTGTCTTTTGTGATTATGGCTGCGATTGGTACTAAGCCGCCGCCAAAACCTTTACCGATACATAGGATGTCAGGTTCGATATCAAACGCTTGGTGAGTAAACCATTCGCCGCTACGACCCATGCCATTTGGGATGTCGTCAATGATCAATATGACGTTGTGTTTGTCACAGATCTCACGAATGCGCTTCCAATAAGCCTTACTTGGTACTTGAACGTCTGTGTTACGAACCGCTTCTGCAATGAAGGCTCCAATACCGCCTTCTTTTTCAATCACGTACTCTAGGTAATCCGCATAATGCACATCACATGAGGTCTCACTTTCACCGCCTGCGCTACTCTCACTTAACGGAAAACTATCGCGAGGCGAAAAAGAGTCTCTAAGCGGAAAAGCACCACGATAAGAGACTGCTGGTGGAATACGTTCTACGCCAGCCATTAACGGCCCCATACCCTCGCGGAAACACGCTTCGCCACCTACTGAAATTGCATCGAGTGACGCGCCATGGAAGGAATCCCACAATGAAACGACTTTGAAGTTGTTGGTGACATGTCGAGCCAGTTTGAGTGCCATACCAATCACCGATGTGCCACCTGGAGCAAACAACACACGATTCAAGTCACCACCACAGATCTGTGTCAGCTTTTCAGCGCACTGAACCGCAGTTTCATTGGTAAAGCGACGCGGTGAAAACGGCAATGACGCCATTTGCTGAGTCACTTTATTAATGATGTGTGGGTGACCATAACCCAACTGATGAACGTTGTTACCGTGAAAGTCCATGTACTTCTTGCCAGTCGTATCTTGAATGTAGATGCCTTCTGCGGCTTCAAGTGTGTCTAGGCAAGGCGTTGACATGGCTTGATGAAGAAACACGTCAGCATCACGCTTTAACATTACTTGAGTCGCATCATCGTTTAGCGATTCGTTCCATTTTTCGCGTGCTGGCGTGGTGTTCACATCGCCTTCGCTTCGAAAGTGTGTGGCCTTTAGAGTCGGCTCTTGATTGGTCGTCGTCATTATTTGATGTCCCAGTACATAGCGTTTTTCACCGCGCCAATGAGAGCTTCAATGTCTGACGGGTAAACTTCACCGATGTTACCGATACGGAAGCAGTCTGCGTTTGAAACCTTGCCCGGATAAATCACAAATCCTTGCTCTTTCAAACGGTCATAGAATTCCTTGAATTGGTAATCGCTATGAGTTGGAGAATAGAAAGAGGTGATGATAGGTGAATGAAGGTCATCATTAAGCAGCGGTTCAAAACCAAGAGAACACATACCTGCAACCAATGTGGTTTGGTTGGTTTGGTAGCGACTATGACGAGCTTCGATGCCGCCTTCTTGTTCCAATTCAAGTAGAGCTTGGTAGAAAGCACGCACTGTATGAGTCGGAGAGGTGAAGCGCCATTTACCATGGTTGCTTTCCATGCAGTGCCATTGGTCAAACAGGTCAAGGCTTAATGAACGAGCTTGGCCTTTGCATTTTTCCAGTTCCGATTGCTTCGCAATAACAAAGCCGAATCCGGGTACACCTTGAATACACTTGTTTGCCGAGCTGATCATGTAATCGATACCTAAGTCAGCAATATCCATAGGAATGCCACCAAAGCTCGACATCGCATCTAGAATGACAGTTTTGTTGTG
Source organism: Vibrio celticus (assembly GCF_024347335.1). NCBI lineage: Bacteria > Pseudomonadati > Pseudomonadota > Gammaproteobacteria > Vibrionales > Vibrionaceae > Vibrio > Vibrio celticus. The sequence continues at coordinate 1,023,655 of NZ_AP025464.1, read as the reverse complement.
CTGTTTTGCCAATTTGGCAATCTCTTCAATTGGATTCAGCATGCCAGTGGTGGTCTCACAGTGGACAATCGCCACGTGAGTAATGTCTGAATCCATGGCCAATGCCGTTTCCATTTCGTTCAAGTCAGGTTGTGATGTTTCACCTGGGGAAACGACATGGCATGGAATGTTTAAGTATTCTGCGATTTGAGCAATCCGAGCCCCATACGCACCGTTGTCAACAACAAGAAGCTTACCGTTTTTAGAAATAACGCTACCGATTGTTGCTTCAACTGAAGCGGTGCCGCTACCTTGCATTAGTACGCTCGTGTAACCCGTTTGCTTAGTCGCCAAAGTCACTAGCTTGCTACGAATCACTTCAACAACGTCTTTGTTGTATTCATCATCCCACGTACACCAATCTTTTAGCATCGCTTGGCGAACGGTTTCAGAAGTAGATAGAGGACCCGGTGTCAGTAGTAGGTATTCGTTTCTCATGTTCAATTCTCGTGATTTATATTTTGGACTATACCAATATTTGCAATTACTTTAACAACCAATTTAAACGGTCGTAAATAGCCAAAACGTTATTTTCACAAAAGCTTCATATTCAAATTTGTCACTTGTGTTGAGAAATTTTCCGATCTTGAAACTGCCATTTTTTGTTCATTTAATCGTCATAAAAGTCGATTAGGTTAATACTCGCTATCTGGTACATACCAAATAAAGGTGTGTGCTCACAACCTAAATGAATTTATGGATATAGAAGCCTCTAGATGGAGCTTCTAACTTCTAACCTTGGCATCGGGCCTGACTGGAGAAAATGATGAAAAACCGTTTTATGAAAGGATCACTTGCAGCATTAGTTACTCTATTAGCTGGTAATGCTTATGCAGCACAGGAAGTGACGGTTTACACCGCTTTTGAAACTGACATTTTGGCGAAGTACAAGAACGCATTTGAAAGTGAAAACCCAGACATCAACATCAAGTGGGTACGTGATTCAACTGGGATCATGACGGCAAAATTATTGGCCGAAAAAAACAACCCGCGCGCAGAGGTAGTTTGGGGACTTGCTGGTTCTTCAATGGCACTGCTTAAAGAAGAGGGCATCTTGAAACCTTATGCGCCTCAAGGTGTAGAAGCATTACGCGCTAATCTTAACGACCCACAGTCTACTCAAGCTTGGTATGGCAATGACGCATTCTTTAATGCGGTTTGTTTCAACGAAGTGGTTGCTAAGCAACTTAACTTACCTGCACCTAAATCTTGGGATGACCTAACGAAGCCTATCTATAAAGGTCACATTGCGATGCCAAACCCAGCATCTTCTGGTACGGGCTACATGCAGGTTTCGGCTTGGTTACAAAACATGGGTGAAGACCAAGGTTGGAACTACATGCAGAAGCTAGATCAAAACATTGCTCACTACACGCACTCAGGCTCTAAGCCATGTGTTCAAGCGGGCATGGGCGAAGTCGCTATCGGTATTTCTATGGCGAGCCGTGGTGCTAAGCTGAAAACTCAAGGCGCTCCACTTTCAGTGATTACGCCTGAAGGCATCGGCTGGGAATCTGAAGCGGTAGGCCTTGTTAAGCCTTCTGATGCAGCACAACGTGTTATCGATTGGTCTATTTCTAAAGCGGCGAATGAGCTTTACATCGAAATGTACCCAGTTGTTGGTCACAAAGATGTGACAGGCAAAGCAGAGAACTTCCCTAATGTAGAAAAGAACATGGCAAAAATGGACTTCGCTCGCATGGGCAGCGAACGTGCCGACGTTCTTAAAACATGGTCTGAGAAGTTTGACGCTAAATCAGAGCCAAAATCTTAATCTGACGACCTATTCAGTTACTTAACTATTTAGCTATTTAGTTCATTCGAAGTTAGAAATCAGTAAAGGAAGGCTTCGGTCTTCCTTTTTTAGTTTTACGCCTTTAGGTTTTAAGTAAGGTACAACAAATGACAAAGCACTACTCATATTGGTTCAAGCAAGCGTTGGAACAAGAGTTTGGCAACATCAATGCGGGGCTAGATTCGGCTAAGCCGCTCCAAAAAGACGTCAACTGTGATATCGCCATTGTTGGCGGTGGCTATACGGGTTTATGGACGGCGATTTTAATAAAACAACAGCAACCCAAAAAACATGTTGTCGTGATTGAAAAAGGTCTATGTGGGAGCGGTGCTTCTGGTGCGAACGGCGGTTGTATGCTGACGTGGTCAACTAAGTATCCGACGCTGAAAAAGCTCTACGGAAAAGAACAAGCTAAATGGTTGGTTAAGGAATCGGAAAAGGTTATATACGAGATCGAAGCCTTCTGTAACGAACACAACATTGACGCGCATCTATATCGCAGCGGAACTTACTACACGGCGACCAATGAAGTTCAAAAGGGTGGAATGGAGCCTGTTGTTAATGAGCTGGTTAAGCAGGGTATCAATAGCTGGAAGAAGTGCGACAATTCTTTGGCTGATAAAGCGGGATCAGATCGCCATATTGAGGGTTACTACTCAGAGGCTGCGGGTAGTGTGCAGCCAGCGTTATTGGCTAGAGGTTTGCGCCGAGTCGCGCTCGAACTGGGTGTCGAAATTTACGAAAACACAGAAATGACATCACTCGACTATGGCTTCCCAGCTCGAATTCAAACCAAAGGCGGTTCCGTATTTGCGGATAAAGTGATTTTGGCACTCAATGCATGGATGCTCGATCACTTTAAAGAGTTCAAACGCAGCATAGTGGTTGTTTCTTCAGATATGGTGGTGACCAAGCCTATTCCTGAAAAGCTCAAGCAGTTTGGTCCAGAGAAAGGGGCAGCGGTGGTAGATTCGCGTATCTTTGTCCACTATTACCGAGATACCCAGGACGGACGACTCATGTTGGGCAAAGGCGGTAATAAGTTCTCGTTTGCCAATCAAGTTGAAAGCATGTTTAACCAAACGACCAACTACCTGCCGATTCTCTATCAATCGTTTCAAAAACTGTTCCCTAAATTGGAACAAAGTGAATTCGATTACAATTGGTCTGGCGGCTCAGATCGTTCGGTCACCGGATTGCCATTTTTCGGTAACCTAAAAGGCCAAAGCAACATCTATTATGGGCTTGGTTATTCAGGCAATGGCGTTGCTCAAACCCGTATGGGCGGAAAAATTTTGTCAGCAATGGTACTCGATATCGACAATGCATGGACACGAAGCGGTTTAACCAAAGGCCCATTAGGACACTTCCCACCAGAGCCATTTCGTTGGGTTGGAGCAATGATGGTTAGAGATGCAGTTCGAAGAAAAGAGAACGCGGAAGATTCTGGTAACACGCCATTGTGGCTGGATAAACAGTTATCCAAACTCGCAGGTGCGGCGGGCAAAGCCGACAAGGTTGAATCATAGATTAATCTAGCGTTTAAATTAGAAGTTTACATTTAGGCTCTCAGTGACTTTTTTGTTCGTCATTGAGGGCTTTCAACGTTGAACTAACTTTTAAAGCTGAACAAATAGCAATCTTTAATGCTTATTATATCTGCAATATAACTGTCATTTAGCTTCTATAAATTTGTCACTCAACTGCAATATTCTCAGTTTAAATTTGGTATATACCATATAGAGAGTGCTGTAGTATGAGCAACCAAACTTATTTGAATATTGAAAACGTTGTAAAGCAATTTGGCCAATTTACAGCGTTAAAAGACATCTCCCTATCGATAGATAAAGGCGAGTTCGTCTGCTTCCTTGGCCCATCTGGCTGTGGAAAAACCACCTTATTACGTGCGATTGCAGGTCTAGACTTGCCAACTTCAGGTTCTATTGAGCAGAACGGTAATGATACGACCTTCTTGCCACCAGAAAAGCGCGACTTTGGCATCGTGTTCCAATCTTACGCTTTGTTTCCAAATCTCACTGTGGAAGAAAACATTGCGATTGGTCTAAAAAACCAAGGCATGTCGACCAAAGAAGCCCTTGAGACGGTTGAGTCTTGGTTAGAGACTATCGGCTTACCAACGTCTGGTCAGAAATTCCCAAATCAGCTATCTGGTGGACAGCAGCAGCGTGTTGCTCTGGCTCGCGCGTTAGCGTTGTCTCCAGGCTTGTTGCTACTCGATGAGCCTCTTTCTGCGTTGGATGCGAAGGTAAGAACACATTTGCGTGACGAGATCTGCCAACTGCAACGCAAGCTAGGTATCACCACTATTATGGTGACGCACGACCAAGATGAAGCCTTGACGATGGCAGACCGAATTGTGGTGATGAACCATGGTGTCATTGAGCAAGTAGGTGCCCCACAAGAGATCTACCAAAAACCAGTCAGTCGTTTTGTGGCTGAGTTTGTTGGTAGCATGAACTTCATTCAAGCTTCTGTCGCAGCGCAAGGCAAGATACGTATTGCTGAGTCGATGTTACCGTTGCCGGGTTTAGATAACCTGACTCCAAAACTTGGTGATGTTTTCGATATTGCCGTTCGTCCAGAGCAAATCCAGTTTGTGGATCGTTTTAGTGAATCCTTGCCAGTGAGAATCGTATCAAGCGAATTCTTAGGGGCGTTTTATCGTGTTGAGTGTCAATTGCAACATGACTCAACGGCGAAAGAGATCATCGTTGATGTATCAGTCAAAGAGTTCAACCGATTGAAGCTGCGTCGCAGTGATATTCGTTACGTGGCGTTTGATCAAGATGGCCTTAGAGCTTACCCATCGAAAAGCCTGCAAGTGATGAAAGACGAGGCGGCGTAAATAATCATGGAATCGACTCAAATGATGCAATCTAAGCTGCTAATTCAACGACGAGTACAGCTTTTTCTTGCTCGATTAAGTAAAGACAACGTAATCCTATTTGGGCTGTTGGCCTTTTTGTCTGTGTTCATGACGCTGTTTATCCTGATGCCACTGTGGGCAATGTTGAAAAAGAGTGTTCAGAACGCAGATGGCGAATTTGTAGGTTTACAGAATTTCGCAACGTATTTTGCTTCTCAAAGCCTGTGGCAGTCGGTAGGCAATACGTTCACGCTTGGGTTGTTAGTGACCGTTGTCGTGGGGGTACTAGCGTTTGGTTATGCCTATGCTTTGACTCGTTCATGCATGCCTTTTAAGGGGCTTTTTCAAGTGCTAGGTTCAGCGCCTATTCTGGCTCCTTCATTGCTTCCAGCGATCAGTTTGATCTTCTTATTTGGTAACCAAGGTATCGCTAAAGAAGTCTTGGGTGGTAACTCGGTGTATGGCTTGATTGGTATCTCACTGGGCTTGATATTCTGGACGTTTCCACATGCCTTGATGATTCTGACCACTTCGTTAAGAACGTCTGACGCTCGCCTTTATGAGGCGGCACGTGCACTCAATACTTCATCGCTAAAAACCTTCTTCATGGTGACGTTACCTGCGGCAAAATACGGTTTGATAAGTACCTTGATCGTTGTGTTTACGCTGGTGGTTTGTGATTTTGGTGTGCCAAAGGTGATCGGTGGTAGCTACAACGTTCTGTCTACCGATATCTTTAAGCAGGTAGTAGGGCAACAGAATTTCTCTATGGGCGCGGTGACTAGCATCCTATTGCTATTGCCTGCGTTGCTTGCGTTTACCGTTGACCGCTGGGTTCAAAAGAAACAAAAGAGCTTGTTTGATACTCGCTCCGTCGCTTACCAACCAGAGCCAAACACTCTACGTGATGGCGTGTGTTTACTCTATTGCACCGTAATTTCAGTGGCTGTTGTTATCGTGCTAGGCATGGCGATATACGGATCTATGGTCACTTTCTGGCCTTGGAATAAAACGCTAACGCTAAATAACTATAACTTCGCAGAGATGAGTACTTATGGTTGGACGCCATTTTTCAACTCTTTAACCCTCGGTGCTTGGACTGCGATCATCGGTACCGTATTGATTTTCTTAGGCGCGTACTGCATTGAGAAAGGTCGCGCCTTCGGTCCTGTTCGACAAGCGATGCAAATGCTCAGCGTTGTTCCGATGGCTGTTCCGGGTATGGTGTTGGGCTTGGGGTATATCTTTTACTTCAATGATTTGAGTAACCCACTCAACTTCTTGTATGGCACGATGGCGTTCTTGGTGATCAACACCGTGGTTCACTACTACACAGTCGGCCACATGACAGCGTTAACCGCATTAAAACAGCTGCCTGAGGAAATAGAAGCTACGGCGGCTTCGGTTAACCTACCGCAATACAAGCTGTTCTTTAAAGTGACGGTGCCGGTTTGTTTGCCTGCGATTTTAGATATTGCGACATACCTGTTTATTAATGCACTTACCACGACATCTGCGGTAGTATTCTTGTATTCTACCGATACGATACCTGCGTCAGTTTCAGTACTGAATATGGATGATGCGGGGCAAACGGGTGCAGCTGCTGCCATGGCGGTGATGATCATGATATCGGCAGCGAGCGCGAAGTTGATTCATATGTTAATCAACAAGTTATTCGAGAAGCGCACACAAGCTTGGCGTAAACGCTAGCGAACCATTTTATATTGCAGTTGGCCAAGGAGTGGCTGACGACAAGAACAAGAATAAAAGGAAATGAAGTGCAGTACGTAAAAATCAAAGATGTCATCGTAGAGCAGATAGAGTCGGGGATGTTAACACCACGACAGAAGCTGCCTGCGGAGCGAAAACTGGCTGAATCGTTTGATACAACACGAGTTACGTTACGTGAAGCCTTGTCTTCACTTGAAGCGGAAGGGCGTATTTATCGAGAAGACCGACGTGGTTGGTTTATCTCTCCTGCGCCACTGCGCTACGATCCAACACAAACGCTGAACTTCACGAATATGGCTTTGTCGCAGAATCGTAAGCCAAAAACAGAGTTGGTGGCGGCGAAAGGCATGTTAGCAACCAAGGAAGCAACTAGGCTTCTTGAGCTGCAACCTTTTTCGGATGTTTATCGAGTAGACAGAGTTCGTTATCTTGAAGACAGACCCGTTGTGTATGTGACTAACTACATTCGACCTGAGCTGTTCCCTAATTTGCTTGATTATGACTTGTCTAAATCGTTGACGGACATCTACCGTGAGCACTTTGGCGTGGTGTATCAGAAGATCCGTTACCGAGTGAGCACAACGTCTTTACTTGGCGAGACAGCGCAAGCCCTGCGTGCGACTTCTGGTTCTCCTGCAATGGTCGTAGAGCGTGTGAACTACAACCAAAACGGCGACTTGATTGATTGCGATATTGAATATTGGCGTCATGACGCGATCAGCATTGAGTCGATCGCACAGCTAGAGCGATAGTCATACGTTATAACGTTGGCATACCTGCAATTATGCAGGATTGCCCAATTGAAACGCTCAAAGGTCTCTTATTCGGAGGCCTTTTTTATCACCTGTTGTCAGCCGTTGTGCTAATTCATCAATAATTTAGGAATGAAATGGAATTCTCTGCCATTGTCATCGTGATCATTTCGGCTCTGCTTCATGCGGGTTGGAATGTTCTAGGTAAATCTAATCAAGGCTCGGGCTCGTCTTTCTTCTTAGCCTCTGGCTTTGCCGCTGCCGCGATATTGACGCCTTACTTGATCTGGTATGTTCACAGTGTTGGACTGTCAAATATCTTACTTCCATTCTGGCAATTGGTTTTGTTGAGTGGGATTTGCCAAATTGTTTATCTAATTGGGCTAGGTGCTGCATATAAACAGGCCGATATTGGGGTGATTTACCCGATGGCACGAGCGCTGCCCGTGTTGACGGTGGGTTTAGGCACGGTGTTGATAGGCTATGAGCTGTCACCTAATCAATGGTTTGGCTTCACCTTGATTACCTTGGGTTGTTTGTTTGTACCACTTAAGAAGTTTTCAGATCTTAGGTTAAAAGCGTATCTCAACCTTGGCGTACTGTGGGCGTTAATCGCGGCCATTGGTACCACGGGCTATTCCATCATTGATAAAGAAGCGCTTCTGTTACTCGATCCTTTGATCACACCAGTTATAACTAACAAGCACACCGCGATTTTCTACCTAGGTATCCAGTTCTGGGCAATTGTGATTCCGTTGAGTGTTTGGTTATTCGTAACCAACCAAAGAATCGAGTTTACTAATGCTTGGATACTGCGAAAGAAAGCCACGCTTGCAGGCATTATGATGGCTTCGACTTATGGTTTGGTGTTATTTGCGATGACTATGACAGAGAACGTCAGCTTGGTTGTGGCACTTAGGCAAGTAAGTATCATCTTCGGCGTAGTGATGGGGATCTACTTTTTAAAGGAAAAGTGGCACGCGACTCGCGGTGTAGGCGTCTCTCTAATTATTGCTGGCTTAGTTATCTCATTGACTTAAAAGCTCGCCGGAACGATTGGATATTTGTGCAGAGGCATCTATATTAAGCTAAATCAAAAACGCCCTTAGCGATACAAACTTCGTCAAGGGCGTTTTCTCTTTATCTAGTAAGAAGCTGTAGGTAGTAAAAGACTTAACCCGCTAAAGCTTGAGCATCTTGTTGTTTCAGCACTTTATGGCCATCTTCGGTGACGCCACGTTTCCAGTAACTGCTGATGTAGATGTTCTCTTTTGCGACTTCTTTTTCGTTGCGGAAGTATTGTCTTAGCTCGCGCATGCTTTCAAATTCACATGCTGTCCATACTGAAACCTGACCGTCTAACCATTCTATGCTGCGAACGGTTTGTGATAGTGTTTCTTCAGTTTCATCTTCAATCAACCAAGTGATTTTGATGCCTTTAGGCGCTTCAAGAGTTTGCTTGTCTGCTGCTGAGTTGATTTGAACCACAGCGTGACCTTTCGCGTGCTCTGGAAGTGATTTTACTTTTGCGGAAAGCGCAGGGAGTGAAGTCATGTCTGCGACTAAGAAGAACCAATCCGACTCAAGGTTTAGCCCTTGGATTAGACCCGGACCAGCCACGGAAATAGTATCACCCACTTGTGCGTTCATTGCCCATCTTGCAGCAAAACCACATTGCATATCTGTAGTGATGTGGCGAACGAAATCGACTTCGATAAATTGCTCTACTGGGTTGTACTGACGAATAGTGTAAGTGCGCATGGTAGGACGCTCACCTTCATTCAATTGGCTCAAATCTGTGGTGCGGAGTGGCGAGAATAAAAGCTTGATGTAGCCGCCGGCACATTCTGTCGGGTATTTACTTAATCCCTCACCGCTAAGCGTTATACGCTGCATGTTTGGAGTAATGGTTAAGGTTTGAGTAACGGTTAATGTGATAGGGCTAGGCTTGCTCATATAAGGCTCTCTTGGATTTTGATTTCGACATCATAATCCTGAACCAGAAAACTCTCAATACTAATAATTATCATTTACTATAATTTACATAAATGCAATCTAACCAGAACTCCTCGATCTGTGTGGGTCAAACTCATTGACAAAAAAAGCCCTTTAGAAAACTAAAGGGCTTGATGTGTTAGAGCGGTTGAACGTGAGAGTAATCAGCTGTTAGCTTGCTCTAGTTCAATTGTTTCATCAGCGGCTTTCGCAGCTTCTAGCATCTTACGAATAATGAACGATGCTGCCATTGCGATACCTACCATCACGACTGCAAGAACAGTCAGCATTTGGAAGTAATCACCGTAAACCGTTTGCACGATCTCTTGTGTGATCTCTTGGCCTTTCTCTAGTGCAATAGACGTTGAGAATACGGCACCAACAATGCCCGATAGTGCGATAGCAACAGAGAACAAGCTTACTGAGAAGTTCTCGATGTGCTTAGGTGCAACTGACAGGATGAAGGCTACAACCATAGAGCCAACAATTACTTCACCAAATGCTAGGAAGAAGTGAATCGCTAGGAATACTTCAGGGCGAATCAGAACGTCATCACCAACTGTGGTTACTGCCATTGTTAGGATACCGAAAGCGATAGCCGTTAGAATGAATGAGAAACCGACTTTCGTTGCCGTAGAGAAGTTAATGTTTTTCTTTTCTAGGTTAGAGAAGATACCCGCGATGATAGGGCCCGCAACCATACACCATAGTGGGTTCATCGCCATTGACGCTTCTGGTGCAACAGGAATGAAGCCAAATAGGTCACCACGCATGGTGTTGATTGCTACCATAGTCATCGACGTCATCATCTGGCCGTAGTACACGAAGAAACAGGTCGTCAGGAATGTGATTATTAAGATTGTGCCCATTTTCAGCATGTCTGACTTCTTCGATTTCATCATCAAAGAGACAAAGTAGATGATCGCTGCACCGCCAATTGCATATACGATGTTTTGGCCAATATCCATGTTAGAGAACATGAAAAATACCAAGCCAATCATAGCTGCAGAAAGGCCAAGGAAGGCTGCCCAGTTTTTAGTGCTTACTGGTTGTTGATCGATTTCAGCACTTGCTTCAACAAGGCCCTTGCGAACAAAGATCATCATTAGAAGCGCAGCGCCTGCTAGAACAGCAGAAAGAAGGAAACCACCGTGGAAACCAACAACAAGCACTAGCATTGGGAACAGGTATTGACCTAGTAGAGCGCCAATGTTGTTTACTGAGTAGTTGATTGGGTAGCAGTTCTCAAAATCTTCTTGAGTTTTGAACGTGCGTTTGTAAAGACTTGGGTAAGAAGGAGACATCAAACCACGTGCATAACTTGCTAACGCAATACCACATAATGCCATCGGAACATTGGTTGCTGCTGCACCAAGTACCAGTAGAACGTAACCACTTGCGAACCCTAGGAAGGCAATGGTTAAAGATCGGTAAGCGCCTAAAAACTTGTCGGCGATAAAGCCACCTGCGATAGCAAATAGCGGTCCGATTGCAGAGAAAGCACCAACAACCATCATGGTGTCGGCTTCATTGTAGTTCAGATCTTCAAGGAAGAAACGAGTCAAGATCACCATGACGCCATAGAACGAAAGTCCAAACATCATCTGGCAGAACATCATTGATTTGTTTAATCTATTCCACATTATTTTATTCTCACATTTGTATTAATATGTAGTGTAATTACCCGATTATAATATCATTACTAGTAATACATAAACTGAAACATCTGTCTCAAACAGGACTTTGCTCGATATATCTTTTCTTATGAGTGCATTCATATTTCTTATGAATGAAATTTGCAATGTTAGATTTTGCTAGTGGATGCATAGCTGTGTGAAATGCAGCCATCATCACTTGCGGCTAAGTAATGAACTAATTAAGGGAAAATTAGAGGTGGTCATTCTGTAAAGTTTTGAGTGAGTATCACTTTCAATTGGCTGCTGGGATTTAGCCAATAAAAAAGCCAGCTTGGTGGCTGGCTTTGTTGAGATATTGAAAACTAAGTTTACACGAATGCCGTCTCTATAGAGGCTTTCTCCACTCGTGTTCCTGTCTGTTACTCACACGGGGGTGCCATGTGGATCACGGCCAAGCCACCTAAAGAAGTTTCACGATACTTCTTGTTCATGTCTTTACCTGTTTGGTACATGGTCTCGATAACCTTGTCTAACGAGATAAGACACTTGCTGGTACGTTTCAATGCCATGCGCGATGCATTAATTGCTTTCATTGCACCCATTGCGTTACGTTCGATACATGGCACCTGAACAAGCCCGCCGATCGGATCGCATGTCATGCCCAGTGAGTGTTCCATCGCGATCTCAGCGGCAATACAGATTTGCTCGTTGCTACCACCACGCAGGGCAGTTAGGCCAGCAGCTGCCATTGAAGAAGAAACGCCGACTTCACCCTGACAACCTACCTCTGCGCCAGAAATCGAAGCGTTGGTTTTGTATAAGATGCCGATTGCACCAGAGACCGCCAAGAAGTCTTTAAGTTGCTTAGTGTCTAGCTCTTTGATGAAACGATGGTAGTACATCAAAACCGCAGGAATAACGCCAGCCGCACCATTAGTAGGTGATGTGACAACCTGGCCACCTGCTGCATTCTCTTCACTCACGGCAAAGGCAAATAGGTTAATCCAATCCATGATCTCCATTGGATCGTTTTCAATCGAGGCATTCGCTTCAAGCTTTTTAAGCAGAGCAGGTGCTCGACGAGTGACTTCTAGGCCGCCATCAAGGATGCCTTCCGTGTCAAAGCCACGCTGCATACACAGAGACATCACCTTCCAAATTTGGTCGGCTTTCTGGTCAATTACATCCATACCTTGGAAAGACACTTCGTTACGCAGAATTAAGCCACCAAGGCTAAGTCCTTGTTGTTCTGATAGTTCAAGTAACTGGTTGGCAGAAGAGAAAGGGAACTCAACTTGTGTTTCTGATTCCTGTTTGCCGTTTTGTAGCTCATCAGCGGTTGCGATAAAGCCACCACCAATCGAGTAGTAGGTTTCCATATCCAGAAGACTACCGCTTGCGTCAAAGGCAGAGATAGTCATGCCATTTTCATGCAACGGAAGGTTAGTTTTGTGGAAGAGAAGGTCGCTTTCTACATCGAAATGAATTTCATGGTTACCGCTAACCAATAGAGATTTATCTTCAATCGCCTTGCGCATAGCTTGGTTAGCACTGGTGATTTTAATGGTGTCGGGGCGGTTACCTAGTAAACCTAACAAGGTCGCTCTGTCTGTGTGGTGACCAATACCCGTCAATGATAACGAGCCGTATAAGTCGATTTGAATACGCTTCACTTGCTTAAGCTGAGCATCAATTTTTTGGGTAAAGTTAAACCCAGCGATCATTGGTCCATTTGTGTGGGAGCTGGATGGTCCAACCCCAATTTTGTAGATATCAAAAATAGACAGCATAGTAACTTCCTGTGAAGACGGTTCGATGGACGAACTCTGTGTAAAATTTGTATTTGGTTAGTTGCACTTCTTTGAGTGAACCTGTTCTGTGGGTGAAACAGTTATGCGATAGAGCGTATTCATTGATTGAAAGGGCTCTTTTATCGACTAGTGCTAACAAGCATAGAGCGATGAAATACAAGAGCGTGCTATGTTTGCTGTAAAGCGACACGTCTATTCTTGTATTACCTAAGATGTCGCTATCAATAGTGAGCATTATTGCGAGCAACATATAAGAATTTCAAAATACTTTTGTTAACAAGTATTGTATACATAATTCACTCCATCTAATCCCCAAAACGAGACTTGAACATAAAATGAGCATTAATCACCTCCTTATTGTGCTGGGTAAGCGACTGAATGAGAATAAATTGACTGATGAAGGAATCAGTCGAGTTGATGCTTTGTTTGAGTATCTGGCGGAGCCTTTGGTAGAAGAGTCGAATCAGCAAACCGCGGTTGCATTTTGTGGTGGGATAACGAAAGGGCAAACTCTGTCTGAAGCCGATGCGATGCACCAATATTTTAGGAAGCTTGAAAAGCGGCGTGAACATCCGTTTTTCTTAGGAGCGATTTTGCTCGAGCAGCATTCGACCAACACTGTCGAGAACATACAAAACTTGGCCTCAGAGATGATTGCAAGCGGGCTGTTTACTCGCGGGCAAAGTGTGCAAGTGACATTCGTTTCTAATGACTACCACTTACAACGTATATTCGAGATTCAATCGCTCATGGACGAGCAAGGTTTGCTTAAAGTTCTCGTCGAGAAGTGTTCCGCACTTGGGATAGAGCTGCAAATAGATCGCAGGTTGGATGCTCATGTTGCGGTGCCATACCCACATCAAAGTGCTCAAGGGCAATTGTTTCTGTTGATGGACGTACTGACGACCTACCGAGTTTATCTTGAAGGTGTTTGTGCGGGCGCATTTAAGCGAGATTTAGAGTTGGTTAGACGAGAGCCAGAAAGACTGTCTTTGGAAGCATTGATAACTGCCAAGGAGCTAGTTGGACGTTCATCTGACTTTGACATTGTGGAGAGTTTACTCCCAATATTAGGGCGCTGTATCCAGCAGACTTCAGTGGGTACCGATATAAAAAAAGTCAGGGAATACCTAGCATTACTCGATACTAACCTGACTTTATTGAATCGTTATTTAGACCCGGAATCGGATAACACACATCGCTGGTGGCGATAGGTGGTTATTTCTTTCTCGTGATGCCAATAACGGTCTTTAAGCTCGCAAAGGCAATCAGACATTAAGCTAGAAGCTCAGTGCCTTCTTCAGCGATGTTTTTAACCGCTCGAACGTAATCATCGCCCATAACATTGTGCCAGAAGGCTCATGTGTTTTTTTACAGTGATTAACTTTGGTTTTCTGAATCTTGCTCATGGTTATTGCGGTAGTACTCCCACTGTTCAATGCGCTCGCCGTCATCGAATACACAGTAAGTTGTACGCTGATTGTTTTCAGTAACCGTGTCTAATTCACCGTCCTGTTGAACACAATAAACCGCTGCTGGGTTAGCGACTGAAACACGTTGGCCTTCGCTATATTCTGCATAGTCGTTTGCACAACCGCCCAATACAACGGCACATACAGCCATCAAACCAATTTTCTTCATGTCTATCTCCTACGTGATAACTCTATAATCGAATGCGTTAAGTTCTACAGAACCAAATGAGAAGCTCTATGAAATTAGTATATTTTAGATTTCAGAAAAGGTTGTCCTAATTTGGTCAAGATATTGAAATAGGTTGATATTTCTTCATGTTTAACGACTTTTTGAGTGTTAGATCAAGCTAAGTGGATTCAAGTTACCGTAGGAATATCCCCGTCCGATCAGTTCTTGTTGGCGGTTGTGAGCCTCGAATCTATTGAGGATTATGATATGATGCCGCCAAATTCAGTAGAGCAGTCAGAATCATGAGACACCTAAAAACAACCATCCACCCTGATATCGACCATCTAGACAATAAAACGGTCTACAAGCGCAACGCTGCCCGTGCCATTGTGTTAGATGGTGAAGACATTCTGATGCTGTATACAGAGCGTTATCACGACTACACCATTCCTGGTGGTGGTTTGGATGAAGGGGAAGATGTGATCGCAGGTATGGTTCGTGAACTCGAAGAAGAGACTGGCGCGAAGAATATCCATAGCATCAAGCCGTTCGGCATTTTTGAAGAGTTTCGTCCTTGGTACAAAGACGATGCAGACATGATGCACATGATTTCTTACTGCTACTCATGCAAGATTGATCGTGAGCTTGGTGAAACGGCTTACGAAGATTATGAAGTGAAAAACGGGATGAAACCGGTGTGGATGAATATCCATGAAGCGATCGCTCACAACGAAAAGACCATGGCAGAGAGCCCTAAGAAAGGCATGAGTATTGAACGTGAAACCTTTTTGCTGCACTTGATTGCCAAAGAGATGCTTTAGACGTTATCAATACTTGGGGCTGTTGACCTTTCGTGGTTAAGTTTTGTTCGATATAAAATCGTTTTAGGCGCGGCGAAGAGTATGTAGCCTAGTCATTCTAAGCAAATATTCTTCAACAAAGCATAAAACGATTTTAGCCGAACCCTTCGGGCAGCTCTTGTGGTTCATTTCTACTGCGTTATCGGCTTTTCATGTAGGCCAACTACACGTCAAAACCTCTTCCTTGTATAAATTTCCCACAAGATGCTGCAAAACCCAGCTCGAAAGGTCAACAGCCCCAGGCCTGCTAAGCAATTTATTTGCCGCCACTTTTGGCGGCAAAGTTGTTTCTAGCAATGCTAAAATGTAATAGCGGTAATCAATTATTGAATATGGTTGATATTGTCAACTAAGTGTTTTTAATGTATCTTTAGCTCAGTGATGACCCTATAGAGCTTAACTGACTGGTCATATCGCTAAATCTTGCTGTGAGCCTGCCCTAAACAAAGAATACTATGAATAAAAGACAGTTTATTGCCCATTATCTGCGCATGAATCGCACCTCGTACTTATTGGCGATTGTGTTTATCTTTCTCGTCAACTGGTTACAAGTAGAGATCCCTCGCTATATCCAATTGGCGATAGATTTGATTGATGATGCCTCTTCAACTGGCCACCAACAGCTTCAAACCTATGTTTGGATTGTGGTCGGGATGTCGGTTGCCATGGTGGTGGTGAGAATTCTGTCTCGTATCTATGCGCTTAATCCGGGGCGAATTACAGAGGCTGCGCTCAAAAGTACTCTTTTACAAAAGCTGAATCGCTTACCGAGCAGCTTTCACGAACGCTTTGCTTCGGGTCGACTGATCTCGATTATCAACAATGACCTTAGTGGCATTCGACTGCTGTTTGGTGTTGGCTTCTTGCAGTTCTTCAATGCGTTGCTTGCGTTGTCGCTGACGCCTTTTTACATGTGGCGCATATCGCCAGAACTCACACTGTATTCGATTATTCCTATCTCAATCGCTTTTGTGATTTTCCGTGTGGGCTTCAAGCGAATGAAAACACTGCATTTAGAACACATGAAACGTCTACAAAACTTGTCTGCTCAGCTAATGAGTTACCTGTCTGGGATTGATTTGATTAAGAGCCAGCAGATGTCACCTTGGGTGAAAGCCGAAACTGAAAAACTGAACCAGTTATTGCTTGAATGCCGCCTTAAAATTACACGCATTCAAGTCTTCTTTATGCCGGTACTCGACTACGCCAATGACCTGATGAAAATCATCATTCTTGGGCTTGGTGGCTACATGTTAATGAGACAGGAACTTACACTTGGTGAGATAACTGCCTTTCTGACTTACTCGGTTTTGCTCGCTATGCCATTGATGCAGCTTGGCAGAATCGCGACCATTTATCAGCGTGGCATGGTGGGCATTCAAAGTGCACAAACCATTCTTAATGCCAAAGTCCCAGAGCTAGATGAAGATAAGCTCACTGAATTAGATGTTGAATCGCTGAAGGGAAAAACGTTTTCTGTTCGTAACCTCAGCTTCAGCTATTCAGGTGAAGAACGCTTGATTCTCGATGACATCAGCTTTGATATTCCAGCTGGTAAGAAAGTGGGTGTGTTAGGCGGTATCGGAGCGGGTAAAACGACGTTAGTGAACTGCTTAAATCATCACTTGGATGTACCAGAAGGTTCTGTTTTCCTTGGTGAAAGAGATGTCACTAGCTTCTCACGCAGTGACTTACGCCGTTATGTTAAAACCGTGACTCAGGACCCTTACCTGTTTTCAGCAACCGTCGAAGACAATATCCGCTTTGGTAGCCTAGATACCGATTTGGCAAAGAGTCAGGTTGATGAAGTGCTAGAGCTCAGTCAGTTGGCCAGTGATGTGACACGTTTTGAACACGGCGATCAAACCTTAGTCGGTGAGAAAGGGATCATGTTGTCTGGTGGCCAGAAGCAGCGTTTAAGTATTGCGCGTGCTTTATTGCAACCCACCGACCTGATCATCATGGATAACGTTCTATCGGCTGTCGACTATGAAACAGAACGTAAGATCTTGGAAGGCTTGTTTAAGCGCTTGGAAAATCAATCGGTTCTTGTGGTTTCACACCGCGTTAATGCCCTTGAATATATGGATGAAGTCATCGTGTTGAACGAAGGTAAAGTGATCGCGAAGGGCGACCACGCCACATTATTGAAAACCTGTGATTACTATTACGATACATGGCAGCTACAGCAGAATGAAACGGAGGCAGTAGCATGTTAAAAGGTGTTGATCTCAAGTACCTCAAGCACTTTTTTAAGTTTGCTAAGAAATACAAAGGCTCTGCGATTCTGGGCATCGTTATGCTTCCTCTTTCTGTCATCACGAGCTTGTTGTTCCCTTGGCTGATCATTCAAGTGATAGATGTTCACTTGAGTCACGGGGATATGGATGGTCTGCTCGAATACGTCTTCTATCTCGTTGCCGTGCTGGTGGCGAGTTATGTGGTGGATACCACCTATTCGTACAACCTGCGTAAAACTGGTCAATACACGATAACTGACATGCGATCAGTATTGTTTGCTCGCGTGCTCAAACTGCCGCGCAGCTATTTTGATAACACACCGATTGGAGTAACGCTCTCACGATTAACCAGTGACTTGGAAACCATCGGCGAGACGTTTGTTCAGTCGGTTGTCGGGCTAGTTAAAGACAGCATCAATACCATTGCTCTGTTGGTGATGATGTTCTTCATTGATTGGCAGTTAACGATGATTGTATTGATCATTATGCCGCCAGTGATGTATTTGACGGTGTATGTGAGAAACCGACTTCGTGCTCTCTATAAGGTGACTCGTTCTTCGCTCGCTCGCGGTATTGGCTTTTTGCAAGAAGTCTTATTTGGCATGAAAACCGTTCAGATGTACCGAGCGGAAGAGCAAGTCGAACAACGTTACCAAGGCTATACCGATGAGTTTTTAAGAGCGCAGAAGAAGATCAATAAATACGATGCGATTTTGTTCTCGTTTATCTCTGGCATCACCTCTATCACCATCGCGATTATGATCTGGTATGGCTCTGAGCAAGTGATAGAAGGGGCACTCACATTGGGTGTGCTGATTGCGTTCATCAACACCTTAGAGAAAGTGTTTGTTCCGATTCGTGACTTTACTTCGCAGATAGCTTCGATTCAGAGTTCATTTGCAGCGTTTGACCATATTGAAGAGCTGTTTGTTGAGCCTACTGAAGAGGAAGGACGCAACCTGCTGCCATCTAACAAGGTTGAGAAACAGCTTGAACAGTTTGTGAGCCTAGAGTTTAAGAACGTAAGCTTCCGCTACAAAGACGACTCTCCCTACGTTCTAAAGAATGTCTCGTTTGTATTGGAGAAAGGGCATCAAATCGCGCTTGTGGGTTCGACGGGCTCGGGCAAGTCGACGATTCTGCGTCTGATCTCTAAAACCTACCAAGACTATGAAGGCAGCATTTTGTTGAATGGAATAGAGCTGTCACAGATCTCAAGCGAAGACTCTGCTCATTTGTTCTCAATGATGATGCAAGACGTGCACTTATTTGAAGAGACCATCCAATTCAATATCGCGCTGGGTAAAACGCATCTATCTAGAACTGAGGTTGAGCAGGCGGCGCGCTATGTTTATGCCGATAAGTTTATTGAACAATTGCCACAAGGTTATGACTTCCACTTGGAAAAGAACGGATCCAACTTGTCTGTAGGGCAAACGCAGCTTATCTCGTTCGCTCGAGCGGTTGCACAGGGTGGTCAATTGATGATGCTTGATGAGGCGACCAGTTCGGTAGATTCAATCACCGAAGACCTGATTCAAAAAGCAATGCAGCGCCTTTTCAAGGAAAAAACCGTGATTGCGATTGCACACCGTTTGAGTACCGTTCGTCACTCAGATACGATTTTGGTGTTGGAAAAGGGTGAAATTGTTGAGCAAGGTAATCATCAACAGCTGGTGGCGCACAATGGTATTTATGCTGGCTTGTTACAAGAATCGATTGTAGAAACGGGCGATTCTCAAGCTACGGTGGCCTGATTGCCTCAAATCAGGCTGTTGCTTTCGATAAGATGAATTGGTCTTGTCTATGCTTCACCAATTTCTATTGTTATTCTAATATTCCCAATAGGTTAGGGAAATTAAACATATTTTTCGATTATTAATATGTTATGATCTCCCTACTACTAAAGGGGTGTCTTCGGGCATCGGGATGTATGCGAGCAAAACGTAAGTGCTTGTGTCAGTCACTTTCTGGCGAATATGGAATCGAAAATGTTGTTGGAAGAAGTTGTAGAAATTATCGAATTAACCGACTCAGACCATTTATCTCAAGCAATGGAACTGTTTAACGAGCATGGTTTTGTTGATGCTGAGTCTTTACCTTTTATGAATGTTGTTTTTGAAACAGCACCAGATCAACTTGCGAAGAAGCTGTCGCAGATTGGTTTTAAAGGTTTAGTGCAAGTCGAAAAGAATGAAGATGCATCAGGCTTCACCATTATTGATGCTGACCGTGTTCTGCTAAAAGATTCTGCTTAGTTGCAAGACTCTACTTAGCTGCAAGATTCTTCTTAATGACAAGAATAAGATTCAGCTTAGTGAAAAGACTCTATCCAGTTCAGTAACACCCGTTATGATTATTTGAGGTTAACACAGTGACAACAGCAACCGTTTCATCAACAGAACAACACATTTCCAACGAGCATGCGCTATTAGGTGCATCGTTATTAGCGTCTCAAAAAGTTGAGTTGGCTCTGTTCAGTGTGATCTCTAAATTAGCTAAAGCCCTATCAAAAGAGCAGCAACAGTCATTAGGTTTGGATTTGGATACCTTTTTAAGGGAGAAGCCAAGTGAACAAGCCTCGACTCTGAGCCGCTACGAAAATACGTTTGGTGAGCAACTTCCTTTGAAGACCAATGAACTCAACGATTTTATTTATCATCGAAACTTGGTCACTCGTGGATTTTGGCGAGTGACTGGCGCTGATGTTAAGGGCGGTGAGAAGCTTGCTAACCCAGAGCTTTATTTAAAAGAGTTCTTGGCCAAGTGTGAATACTGGCAAGTGATGCTTGATACTCAAACCAAGTAATCAAATAGAAATAAGAAAGCCAGCCAACATGAAGTGACCCCATAAAGTTGGACATTTCTGTTAAGCGGCTTTCAAGGCCTGAGTTTGATATTCTATCGGAGTCAGGCCTTTTAGTTTCACTTTTATACGTTTGGTATTGTAGTACTCGATGTATTCTTTAATTTGTTCTATCAGAGCATCTGCATCTTCAAAGCTTTGGTTGTGATACATCTCGGTTTTGAGTAAAGCAAAAAAGTTTTCAGCAACAGCATTATCCAAGCAGTTACCTTTTCTCGACATGCTTTGGGCTTTGTTGCGTAATTCAATGGAACTAAATCAAGAACCTACGATCTGATCAGCTACCTCCACCCTCTCTCGTAGCCCTATGCCTAAGCCTCGTTACAAAACAACCAACTGGAAGCAATACAACCAATCACTCATTAACCGTGGCTCTCTGACCTTTTGGATTGATGAAGAAGCAATAAGCGGGTGGGCGCAAAGTAAACAGAATAAGCGCGGGAGGCCGCGTCGGTTCAGTGATTTAGCTATCACGACAGCACTCATGGTGAAACGAGTTTTTTCTATGCCATTGAGAGCGCTTCAAGGATTTATCGACTCGATATTTAGGTTAGCCAATGTACCGTTAAGTTGTCCGCATGACACCTGCATCAGTCGTAGAGCCAAGCAAGTTGAGGTTTCATTTAGGACTAAAACGAGAGGAGCTATACAGCACCTAGCTATTGATGCTACTGGCCTTAAGGTTTATGGCGAAGGTGAATGGAAAGTCAAAAAACATGGGACGGATGGCAAGCGTAGAGTCTGGCGAAAGCTTCATATTGCCGTCGATACCAACACTCATGAGATCATTGCCGCCGAGCTAAGTTTATCGAGGGTTACAGATGGAGAAGTACTCCCTAACTTACTGAAACAAACACGCCGAAGTATCCTTGAGGTGTCTGGTGATGGCGCTTACGACACGAGAGCGTGTCACGCTGCTATTAAGATTAAGGGAGCCATTGCGCTTATTCCCCCAAGATAAGGGGCATCCTTCTGGGAACGTAGTCACCCTCGAAATCTCGCCGTGGGTTGCCAGAAATTATACGGCTCAAATAAGTATTGGAAAGAGCGGTATGGATACCACAAACGTTCACTCTCAGAAACAGTGATGTATCGAGTTAAACAGTTGCTAGGAGGGCAACTGAGCTTAAGAAATTACAATGCACAGGTGGGTGAAACTTACGCGATGATAAAAGCGTTGAACAAGCTTACTGGGTTAGGTATGCCTGAAACTTGTCGTATTGACTAAGAAATACGCGAAACGGGGTGGCTCTATCTCTAAACTTAATTACGCAACAAAGCCGCCGCCACTACCAAAGTTAACATCTTCGAAATGATCGCTGTTGACGATGTCTTGGAACAGTTCGTAACAGCCTCTCGCATTGTTAATATCTCTACGCACACCTGCATTGCTATTACGCACTGGGTAGCAACTGCCCGAGAAGTTCGAGTAAATGCCGTCGATATTGAAATCTGAAGTATCCTGTCCTCGCAATTCGGTTACATCTCCGCCTCGAGCTAAACAAGCTCCTTGATAGATCTCTGCTCCGGCACGGAAGTTGTCAAACAGTGCTCGGCTAGTCGCTTCTCTTGCATCATCTGCAATAGACAAAAAGCGTGGAGCGGCGACCACAGCGATAACGGCGAGTATGACAATAACGACGATCAGTTCCAAAAGTGTGAAGCCTTTTTGTAACGGTGATCTTTTCATACTGTTCAATCCTCAGGGGTAAATTACACTTTTATGGTATCCCGTATTTTAATTGTAATTAACACTGCCAACTGATAAATATTTGTTATGGTTGTTTGTTCGTTCAAAACTGTGATTAAGGTGGAATAATTTTCAAAAACACTCATAATGCACTCTGTTTTTCACCAGTTGGATATTTCCATTGAGCACTTCAAAATTCTCTTCAATCGCCCTTAAACCAGAGCTTCTAAACACGTTAGATTCTCTTGGTTATACTGAAATGACGCCGATCCAAGCGTTAAGTCTTCCTACTATCCTAAATGGCAAGGACGTTATCGGTCAGGGTAAAACGGGTTCAGGTAAAACAGCTGCTTTCGGTTTAGGCGTGCTGCAGAACCTACGCGTTAAGCGTTTCCGTGTTCAGTCTTTAGTGTTATGTCCGACTCGTGAGCTTGCAGACCAAGTAGCAAAAGAGATTCGTACTCTTGCTCGTGGTATTCACAACATTAAAGTGCTGACACTATGTGGCGGTATGCCAATGGGCCCTCAGATTGGTTCACTAGAGCATGGCGCACACATTCTTGTAGGCACACCTGGTCGTATTCTTGATCACCTAGAGAAAGGTCGTATTGACCTGTCTGAGCTGAACACACTTGTGTTAGATGAAGCTGACCGCATGCTAGAAATGGGCTTCCAAGACGCTTTGGATGCTGTGATTGAAGCGGCGCCAAAAGAACGCCAAACTCTACTATTCAGTGCGACTTTCCCTAAACAGATCAAATCTGTTGCAGACCGCATCATGCGCAATCCAGAAATGGTGAAGGTTGAATCAACACATGACCACTCAAGCATCCAACAACACTTCTACAAGTTAGAAGGTTCTGAAGCTCGTGATGACGCTCTAGAGTTGCTGTTACTTCATCATCAACCGGAATCTGCGGTTGTGTTCTGTAACACTAAGAAAGAAGTGCAGAACGTAAACGATGAGCTAAGCCACCGTGGTTTCAGCGTTATCGAACTTCATGGTGACATGGAACAGCGTGAACGTGACCAAGCTTTGGTTCAGTTCTCAAACAAAACCATCTCGATTCTAGTGGCGACAGACGTTGCGGCTCGTGGTCTTGATGTTGATAACCTAGATGCTGTGTTCAACTTTGAATTGTCTCGCGACCCTGAAGTTCACGTACACCGCATTGGTCGTACTGGTCGTGCAGGAAGCAAAGGAGTAGCGATCAGCTTCTTTAGCGAAAAAGAGATGTACCGTGTTGCTCAAATCGATGAGTACATGGACATGCCAATCGAGCCATCTGAGCTTCCAGCAAAACCAATTGCTAAGCCGTACTACTCGAACATGGTTACCATCCAGATTGATGGCGGTAAGAAAGCTAAGCTTCGTGCTGGTGATATTCTTGGCGCATTGACGGGCCAAGGCGGCATTGATGGTAAATCAGTAGGTAAGATCAATCTGTTCGCAATGCGTGCTTACGTAGCGGTAGAAAGATCTGTGGCTAAGAAAGCACTGAACAAAATCGAATCAGGTAAAATGAAGGGTCGTCAATTCCGCGCCCGAATCCTGAAGTAATTCGAGACTGAACCCCTTTGCTGCGATATGTCTAATTAATGACATTGCTAATTAATGGCATTGCAGTAAAGGGTGTTCCACAAAATGCCACTCAAGTTTCTTCTCTTAGGTTTATCGACCTAGTCCTCTATACCAAAGCATTATTCATCGGGTCTTATCGAATAAAGATCGTTGATATGTTTTCCTTCGCTAAGATACCAAGTCATCGCTTCCTGTCGATTGTGAACGAATATCGTGATTGTGGTTATTGATCCATCGTCAAAATAACAAAGCTCATATTCTAAATCGCTTGTATGATCAGGAATAGCGGCCATCATAGACAGGATCTTAAGCTCTAAGCTATTTATTTAGATAGAAAAAAGGCTTCATTTATGATCAGATAATCGTCGCCAAACAAACCACCCATATCAACCGTGAAGCCGATGACGATTATCTCCCTACAAAAGCAGTTTAAGCAATTCTTTAATGCTGATAGCCTTCAAAAAATGGCGAAAAGTACAGGACTTATGAAGCGATGTCGGGCTATCTTACCCGACCAGCTAGTAGTAAGCCTAGTGGCCGCTTTGAGCAAAGGAAACTGCTCATCTATTGCCGATTTACTAAGGCAATTCAATGGGATGTGCTTAAGCGCTAAAGATACTGTGGCTTATAAGCCCTACCATAACCAGTTAAGAAAGAAGAATTTCCGATATTCATGCGCCAATTGGCCATGCGAGCGATAGCTCAGTTTGCTCGCCAGCAGAGTGCCAACCTACCAGATAAACTCGCCACCTTTGATGATGTGCTGCTTCAAGATGGTAGCTCTTTCCACATTCATCGTGACCTTTCGAACGTTTACCCGAGCCGATTTAAACGCAATCCAGCCGCAGTTGAATGCCATATGACAATGTCTTTAAAAAGCTTTTCTCCAGTCGCAATGAGCATCAGCGCTGATACAGCATCAGAAAGAGACTTTTGCCCGCCCCAAAACAATGAGTAACAAATTGTTGTTGGCTGACGCAGGGTACCCTGACTTCCAATTCTTTACTGAGCTTGAACTGTATGGTGGTTTCTATATTTTCGAGGAGCAAAGTCCCTGAATCCTCATGTTATAGAAGCGAGAAACGGTCAGGGCCGGCATTTATCTAAACTAGAAGGAAAGAAGCTCAAAGACATCACTCGAGGTACTAATCGCTCACAGGTACTCGACCTTAAAGTTCGTAGTGGTAAGCAAGAATTTAGAGTGGTAAGACGTTGGTTTGCCGAAGAAAAGCGATTCTGTATTTGGTTAACTAACTTGCCTTCAGGTACCTATACTGCTGATGACATAATGGCGATCTACCGCTGTCGATGGCAGGTGGAGTTGCTTTTTAAAGAATTAAAATCTCACACAAACTGGCAACGATTTGTCACCGCACAAAAGGCCATCGTTGATGGGCTTATCTGGGCCAGTTTACTCTCGCTGATCATCAGGCGCAGTACTGCGCTTCAGATAATGCCATCGGTCTCGCTGTTTAAGGCGGCAAAAAATGTGGATGTGTGGCTGTTGCCCATATTTGAATGTATCAGCCACAAGGCATGGTCAGAAATAGGCAATAAACTGGAATGGGCCTCTAGCTATATATTTAAGAACGCACAAAAGTCCGCCCAGAGGAAGTCAAAGAAAAACATCACGTTAGACGGGATTTATGCTGGTCTTAATGCTTAAGGTTCAGTCTATGAAACTGGCTAAGCTTCCCTCTTCCTTTGGACGGAATCCAACAAATCCAGCGATATTCCGATAAGCATTTAAGAATGATCGAAGTGTTTCTGCGAGAAGTCGATAGCGAGTGCTCTAGATCATCGATCGTTAGGTGATACTCTTCACCTAATTCATACTTTGCAATAAGCTGCTGAAGTCTACGTAAGTTAGCGTCGTTCAATGGATATCCGAATCAAGCGTCTAGTGGAACGAGAATAGCTGTAACCCAAATGGGAGGTCTATTTACTCATTCAAGTTGGAATATGCTGTATGAAACTGTTGATATAAATAATATCAAGATCCAACTTAATTGATAAACACCTCTTTTAGCAAACAAAATAATCACTGATCGTGCATATTCAGTGGCAAAAATAAGTGGGAGATTAATCCTCCACCGGATTTGCTATTTGTTATTTGCTCTACATTCCTGCCTTATCGTTGTGCTATTGAGCCAGTATTATCCAACTAAAGTGTCTATGTTACTAGCGGTATACAAGCAACATGGTAGAATGCCGCCATTAATCTTATCCTTGTATAAGATTGTTAAACCTTTCCATCGCTATTTAGCCAAATCATACCGAGAAACTTATGCCATTTTCCAAGCTTGGATTAAGCTCACCTATTGTTAAAGCCGTTGCAAAACAAGGCTATGAAAAGCCAACCTCTATTCAAGAAAAAGCAATTCCGATTGTACTTTCTGGTAAGAACCTTATTGCGGCAGCACAAACAGGTACAGGTAAAACTGCGAGCTTTGTTCTCCCTATCTTAGAAATGCTAAGTAAAGGTGAAACACAACGTAAAAAACGTATTCGCGCTGTTATTCTGACACCAACTCGTGAGCTTGCGATTCAGGTTGAACAGAACATCACTAAGTACGCGAAGTTCCTAAACCTAACATCACTAGCGATGTACGGTGGCGTATCTTACCAACACCAGAAAGATCGCTTGATTGAAGGTGTCGACATTCTTGTGGCAACACCAGGTCGTTTGATCGACATGTACGGTCAACGTGCTGTTCACTTTGATGAAGTGGAAGTACTGGTTCTAGATGAAGCAGACCGCATGCTAGACATGGGTTTCATTGAAGACATCAACAAGATCATTGCTCGTTTACCACAAGACATCCAAAACTTACTGTTCTCAGCAACGCTTTCAAC
Organism: Vibrio celticus; assembly: GCF_024347335.1. Taxonomy (NCBI): domain Bacteria; kingdom Pseudomonadati; phylum Pseudomonadota; class Gammaproteobacteria; order Vibrionales; family Vibrionaceae; genus Vibrio; species Vibrio celticus. Next base: position 997,273 of record NZ_AP025464.1, on the reverse strand, counting down.
GCCAGTGCGTGCGCTAGCGAAAAGTGCTATCAGTGAAGCAGAAGAGATTTCAATTGCCAAAACTGACGCTTCTAAAGCGAACATTGAGCAATGGTTGGTAACCGTAGATAAAGACCGTAAGTCAGCACTATTGAGCCACATGATTACCGAAGGTAACTGGGACCAAGCGCTTATATTTATCGAAACTAAACATGGCGCGGCTAAGTTGGTTGCTCAACTTGAGAAACGTGGCATTCAAGCTGAAGCTTTCCACAGTGGACGTAGCCAAGCAATTCGTGAAAAGATCTTGGCTGACTTCAAGAAAGGCCGCCTAAAATACTTAGTCGCGACGGGGGTTGCTGCTCGTGGTATCGATATCGACAACCTAAGCCGCGTAGTGAACTACGACATGCCTTTCCCTGCAGATGACTATGTTCACCGTATTGGTCGTACAGGCCGTGCTGATGCATCTGGCGAAGCGATCTCTTTCCTATCGAAAGATAACTTCAAAAACCTGTGCATTATTGAAAAGCGTCTGGGTCACTTGATTGAACGTCGCGTTGTTGAAGGTTTCGAACCACGCAAAGAAGTGCCAATCTCAGTATTGAACTTCGTTCCTAAGAAGAAAAGAGAACAGCAACAAGACTAAGTAATTTCAGCGACAGAAAATGCAAAGTTGCATTAACCAAAAGAAAAGTCGCGTTAGCCAAAATGAAAATAAAACGAAGCCCTATGTGGCTTCGTTTTGTTCTTTGAAATACATATAACGCTGAGGCAATAAGATGATCACTCCTATCGCAACGAGATTAACCCGCGGGCAAGACCTAAAGCTTGAGATCCAAAGGTTAGTGACCACACACAACATCTCGGCAGGCTCTATCGCGTCTTGTGTTGGTTGTGTCTCTCAGCTCAATATTCGTCTAGCTAATGCGAACAACACCAAGCTCGTCCAAGCTCCGTTCGAAATAGTCTCGGTGATGGCAACGCTAACCCCAAACCACCAGCATGTTCATATATCCGTTGCTGATGAAAATGGCAATGTGATTGGTGGGCATTTGCTTGAAGGGACGATTATCGCAACCACGGCTGAACTGATCGTTCACCGCTACGATACTTTGACCTTCAACAGAGAGCATGACGATTCAACGGGGTACACTGAGCTTGTTATCGGCACTAGCAAATAACGGATTTACCCATAGCAACACCAAACGCCCCATATAAAGCGATACTCCCAAACAGCAATTAGGAAACACGATGGCTTCAAACTCCGCAGATTCCGTTATCGTTCTCGATTTCGAAACCACAGGCTTATCACCCAATATGGGCGATCGAGCGATTGAGATCGGTGCGGTAAAACTCGTTAACGGCGAAGTCGTCGACACCTTCCAACAACTCATGAACCCAGGGTTTCGTGTGAGTGGCTTCATTGAAAGCTACACCGGCATTACTAACCGAATGCTAAGTACCGCGGCCAGTTGCAGTGAAGTGATGGATGAGTTTGCAGGCTTTATTCAAGACAGTCAGCTTGTGGCTCATAATGCCTCGTTTGATAAACGCTTTCTCGACGCAGAATTAGACAATATTGGGCGTGATTACAATGGACAGTTTGCATGCTCAATGTTGATTGCTCGTCGGCTAATCCAAGACGCTCCGACCCATAAGTTGGGCGACCTAGTTCGATTCAAGCAAATAGATAACGACGGCACTTTCCACCGAGCATTAGCCGATTCAGAAATGACAGCAAGGTTGTGGTTATTAATGATCGATGAGCTGCAGAGTGACCACGGTATTCAACAGCCGAGCTTCCAATTGATGCAGAAAATATCGAAGACAGCCAAAGGTTCGATTCCAAAACTACTGATGAGCAACAGGGGTTAGGTTCCGAAATTCACCTTAAAGTGGGATGAAAGGCTAGCTCGACAATAACCGCTAGCCTTTAAAAGGGACGCTCTACTCTTGCAATGACTTCAACGTTCCTTTGAGGCTTTCTAATTCATTCATAAAATACGCCCACTGCTTGTTACTGCTGGTCGCGGCGATATCTACTAAAAACTTGGCTGATGTTTCCATATTTTGGTTGAGTTGTGACTCAAGTTCATCAGGATAATAAGCTTCATTGTTTAAAAGCAATTTCATGATAATCGGCTGAGCAATATGCAGGTCGCTCTTCTTTGCCATCAGCGTCGTTAGCTCTTGATAGGTGTTGTTTTGATATTGTCGCCAGCTGTTATTGGTGTTTACCCACTCTTGAGACCAAGCCAGAATAATCTGTTTTTGTTCTTTAGACACCGAACCTAACCACCGCTCTGCCCGCTCTTCTATTCTAGTTCTGTATCGCTCTCTCGAATCTTCATCGTTCAACGACAACCTTTCTTCATAATAGTCTTGCTGCTTTTCACGAAAGTTCTTTAAAAATTCTCTGTCTTGCTCAGGGCTAAGCTGCATACTCAAGGCGTAAATATCTGGAGCGAACTTATTAACGATTGAGCGAATATGCTCTTTAGTTTCTTCACTTTGACCCACAATAAAAGCGGGATTCATATCCGACCGATCTACGTTCTGAATCGCTTCTAATTGCGAGATATACAGAGGTAGCTGAGTTTCTTTGTGCCATTGCTGTAATAAGTCGAGGCGCTCTTCGAGCTCTGATTCTTGACTGTTGGATAGAGAAACAAAGTCTTCAATATAGCTAACCGCAAACCAGCTTATATTGTTGTAGGCAAGTTTAGTCCCGCAACCAGCGAATACAAAACAGACTAATAAGACTAACCATCGACACTTTCTCATTCTACCCTCTCACGACATTCAACAAAGCCACAAACCGATTAACTCATCACTTTAAGGTTAGCCCAGTTCTTATAACGCTAATTCTAGCTCTTATAAAAGTAGCCTTAATAAACAGTGGTCGTAAAAACTTTGAGATAAATTGAGAGCCAGACTTGCTAATCTAGCTATTTAGGCAAATGATTAAACTAAAAATAATTAACAGCAGTGATGTAACTTGATTTTTATTACTCATTTGACGTAATACGACCCTTTAAAAGAGTTAGGGTAACGCATTTTCAAATGATTAATATTTGGGAGGGAAGCTATGGCCGCTACATAGACTGAACCTTAAGCATTAAGACCAGCATAAATCCCGTCTAACGTGATGTTTTTCTTTGACTTCCTCTGGGCGGACTTTTGTGCGTTCTTAAATATATAGCTAGAGGCCCATTCCAGTTTATTACCTATTTCTGACCATGCCTTGTGGCTGATACATTCAAATATGGGCAACAGCCACACATCCACATTTTTTGCCGCCTTAAACAGCGAGACCGATGGCATTATCTGAAGCGCAGTACTGCGCCTGATGATCAGCGAGAGTAAACTGGCCCAGATAAGCCCATCAACGATGGCCTTTTGTGCGGTGACAAATCGTTGCCAGTTTGTGTGAGATTTTAATTCTTTAAAAAGCAACTCCACCTGCCATCGACAGCGGTAGATCGCCATTATGTCATCAGCAGTATAGGTACCTGAAGGCAAGTTAGTTAACCAAATACAGAATCGCTTTTCTTCGGCAAACCAACGTCTTACCACTCTAAATTCTTGCTTACCACTACGAACTTTAAGGTCGAGTACCTGTGAGCGATTAGTACCTCGAGTGATGTCTTTGAGCTTCTTTCCTTCTAGTTTAGATAAATGCCGGCCCTGACCGTTTCTCGCTTCTATAACATGAGGATTCAGGGACTTTGCTCCTCGAAAATATAGAAACCACCATACAGTTCAAGCTCAGTAAAGAATTGGAAGTCAGGGTACCCTGCGTCAGCCAACAACAATTTGTTACTCATTGTTTTGGGGCGGGCAAAAGTCTCTTTCTGATGCTGTATCAGCGCTGATGCTCATTGCGACTGGAGAAAAGCTTTTTAAAGACATTGTCATATGGCATTCAACTGCGGCTGGATTGCGTTTAAATCGGCTCGGGTAAACGTTCGAAAGGTCACGATGAATGTGGAAAGAGCTACCATCTTGAAGCAGCACATCATCAAAGGTGGCGAGTTTATCTGGTAGGTTGGCACTCTGCTGGCGAGCAAACTGAGCTATCGCTCGCATGGCCAATTGGCGCATGAATATCGGAAATTCTTCTTTTCTTAACTGGTTATGGTAGGGCTTATAAGCCACAGTATTTTTAGCGCTTAAGCACATCCCATTGAATTGCCTTAGTAAATCGGCAATAGATGAGCAGTTTCCTTTGCTCAAAGCGGCCACTAGGCTTACTACTAGCTGGTCGGGTAAGATAGCCCGACATCGCTTCATAAGTCCTGTACTTTTCGCCATTTTTTGAAGGCTATCAGCATTAAAGAATTGCTTAAACTGCTTTTGTAGGGAGATAATCGTCATCGGCTTCACGGTTGATATGGGTGGTTTGTTTGGCGACGATTATCTGATCATAAATGAAGCCTTTTTTCTATCTAAATAAATAGCTTAGAGCTTAAGATCCTGTCTATGTAGCCAGTTTAGAATTTTGGTCAGCGTTCCCGAAGCATTAGAACAGGTGTTAGCGCTTCAGTTAGAACAAGGGTGCTTTAACGTTATTCCTCGTCTTCTAGAAAGCTATGGTGATGCTGCAATAAAGGCACTGACGCTAGCGACTGAAAAACATAGTTTGTTCAATCAACAACATGACCATTTGCTGATCACTCAATATCCGTGGGTTGATAACCTTGATCCAGCCAAAACATACCGAACCGCCGAACATCACATCTTAAGAAGTGTCTACAATACGTTACTCGTCCAAGATCATGAGGGAAATCCTCAAGCGAGCCTCGCGCACCATTGGAAGATGGAAGGACGCCTTCTGCATTTTTGGTTGAGACCGAATGTGTTATTCCATGACGGTGAAACTTTAACGGCCAAAGATGTTGCTCAATGTTTGTTGCAGCTAAAAAATATCGAAGGGCCAGTACAATCTTTATTTGATCAGGTCAGTGATGTTCAAGTGGTGGGTGATAAACAACTGACTATTGAACTAACACACGCAAACCCAATGTTTCTCTATGCATTAAGTAGTCCTCACGCGTCTATTTATCGTTGCAAGCGTACTTATTTTTCGAGCGGGCGCAGTGCCTATATCGGAACCGGTCCTTTCTCATTGGATGATTGGAGCGAAGAGCGCTTGGTTCTTAAACGTCACCGAGGTTACTTTGCTCAAAATGCCTTGTTAGAACAGATAACGCTCACCGACATAGAAGATTTAAATGACCACACCCTGAGTTTTAATCAATCTGGCGTCGCTGAAGAAACCACAATCAATGCGCTTTCGTATGTTGCGGTTAATCGTAGAGAAAACTCGGGCATCACCCCTGAAGAACTCGACAGGCTGGTATCGTTTATCAAGTCCAGCAGTAAAGAGTTTGATGCTGATATGGTGACGGATGATCTGTCTTTCTCGCCGAGTAAATTAATACGCAGCAATCCCATTCCTATTTTGACCGGCACTGTTGTGTTAACACGACCTAGAATGACGATTCCTTTACTTCAAGAGATGGCTGACTGGCTGCAACAAACGATTGCAAAGACTGGCGTGACGATTGAAGTCATTGAGCTTCCTAATATTAGTGACCCTAGCTCCATGAGTGAGTCGGCAGACTTGTTATTCATTGAAGAAGTTATCGAACAGCCAGCCGATTATGGCCTTTACGATTGGCTACTTGCTTCCTCTGGGCTCAGATTCATTTTCAACAATTCTGAGATGAAGGCGCATTGCGAGAGAGTTAGAGCTGCTGTGAGTGGCGAGGACCCAATGAGCGAGCTGAAAGAGATTGAAGGTTCGCTTTATCAACAGAAGTTACTTTGTCCGTTATTTCACGGTAAAGAGAAGGTTTTTAACAGTGTTGAGGTTCATGGCGTAGAGATTAACCAAACCGGTTATAGTGATTTTTATAAGCTTTGGATAGCTTCGAACGAGAAGTAATTAGTCCATTTTTAACCCCATTTCCCTATCTTTTAGTTTCTGTTCAAAATGAAAACATGCACGAATCGGCTATCACCCTTTCGTGTTTCTTTCTAATGCCAATCGCTATTATGGCTGGCTATGACTATCACAGTCATTTCCGGTCATCCCCCCAATGACAATTCCATTTATAATGTATTTCATTAGGATCTAATCGAATGAAACTTAGGCTTATTTCTATCGCACTTATAGCTGGTTGCCTTACGGCTTGTGGCGGAGGAGGCGGTGGTAGCAACACAAGTGCTCCTGCTCCTCAAACGAGAACCTTACAAGGTGTCGCCATTGACGGGTATATTTCCGGGGCGACCGCGTTTCTAGATATCAATTATAATGGCGTATTAGATGAAGGTGAGCCTAGCAGTGTCACGGACAGGGCAAGATTACGAAGCCCCTTGTACTGCAAGGACTTGCGAAAGGTAGCTATTGCTACGGTTTGCTTTTTTCTGCTTTCTTTTGATCCCTGCTTTGAAGCTGGTTTCTTCCGTCAGCAGATTTAAAGCTATATGTCTTATAACTGCTAAATTCTCACCAGCTTGCTCTCGACGAATCCGACATTCATCTTCTTTAAAACCTACGTCTAATCGCCAGTGCATCTGATGGTGAGTAGACCGTGGGAGCTTCCCCCACAGCCTCTCGCAGAACGGTACGTGAACCTCTCAATTCATACCGCTCCCATCAAGCAAACGCACCTAACATTCCTTGCTTCCAATGGGCAAACAAGTGGGGGTTCTGCTCTGAAATCCTTTCCAAGAATCTCATTGCTTGTGTTTTGTGACGTCGTAATGGCTTAAACTTTCGTCTCGCCCAACGAACCAGAGCTTTATTTACGTGCCTGCACATGCCATACAGTGCCGAGCGATAGTAGCGACCATAGTAGTTGATCCACCCGTTTATCATTGGGTTTAACCACTTAGCCATTTGCGCTATGCTAAGTTCTGTTTTCATCCGCACTCGTAACTTTCTAATTTTCAATCTCATTGATTTTAATGCTGATTTGCTCACTGCCGGCGAGAAGCTTAAAAATAAGCTATTGCGTTTCCAGTTTTTGCAAACCCTACGCATAAAGGTATAGCCAAGAAAGTCGAAACTGGTATGTTCCGAATCACCTTTTCTACTCCCATCTTTACAATATACTATTTTGGTTTTTGTGGGGTGGAGCTCAAGTCCACAATCCTCAAAACGAGCTTTCAGAGCCTCAAGCATCTGCTGAGCTTCGCTTTCAGTATTACAATGAACCAAACCATCATCAGCATAACGGCACCATAATGTTTTGGGGAAATGCTTTTGTAGCCATTTATCAAAAACATAATGTAGAAATAGGTTCGCTAATACAGGGCTAATAACGCCACCTTGCGGTGTCCCCATCTGCCTAGTTTTGAGGTCGCCATCTTCCATTTGCATCGGTGCTACTAGCCAGCGCTCTATATACAACCTTACCCAAGTGAGATTGGTGTGTTTATATACCGCTTTAAGTAACAGATCATGCCGAATGTTATCGAACAGCCCTTTAATATCAAACTCAAGTACCCAGTTATAGTTCCAACATCGCTTACGAGTGACACCTATAGCATCAAGCGCTGATTTATTAGGTCTATACCCATATGAGTCTGGCAAAAAGATCCGCTCAACCTTTGGCTCAAATTCAAGTTTTACGACCATTTGTGCGATCCGATCGCTTACCGTTGGTATACCTAAAATCCGTTCTCCTCCACTTTTCTTCGGTATACTTACCGCTTTAACTGGAGGTGGAAAATAGGTGCCAGAAGATAATCGATTCCAGATCTTATAAAGATTACCTTTTAGATTTCTTTCGAAACCTTCAATAGATTGATTATCAACTCCTGCACTTCCTTTATTAGCTTTAACTAATTCGTAGGCGTGCTTCACTGCCCACTTTGAAATGGTAAATGGTTTTGCTTCCATCTATAGCTTCCTCCTACCATTTGGTAGTTGAGCTAAACATGCAAGCAGCTTGACGCAACCCCTTCGCTCCATGTTCATTACAAACACTTCAACACTACTACGAGTTGCTCCGTCCCAGTATCACACATCGGTACTCTCATACTCATAAATTCAGTTACTTGTACTTCTTCCTTAGCATTGTGATGACTGGTTCCCGCAGTTCCCACAAAGAGCCCGATACAAAGTCATGCCCACTATACGCCGGACACCGCTTACACAGCATTCGGAATTAACCTGCAAACTTATCTCGAGAGATAGAAACGCCCTCGATTTTGATGTCAGTCTCTGGATTACGACGCGTCAACATAGGTTCGCTATAACTCATCTCTTTGTACCCTACCTGCCGAACTTGAGTTCGTACTTTTACTTCAACGCTTATGACCATCACTCTTAATGACAGCCACTTGAAGTGGTTTGAAGCCAGCTTCCGACAGCAGACTTCGGTGGACCTACCACCATCTCTTCATGAGCTTATGCTCAAGACTAGAAACACATCCTTATGCTGCTAACCTATGTGCCTGCGGCACACTTTCAATGCTCCAATGTGCTCGCGTGCTCTCTAGTAAAGCTTTAGCCGTCAGTTTTGCTGAGCTTATGTAGTGCTTGATTTGCATTGTTTCTGCTGGCTTATCACCTTCTTGACGAATTGAAACGACCATACCAATGGTGGAGAGTCCCGCCCAATCAAGCGCTATATCGCCTAAGAAATCTGTATTGTGAACAACCATACTCAAACGCGTTTCTGTACGACCATGTCCTTTCTCTTGAGTGACGTATTTATCACCTTCAAAACTATTAAGCATACTAGAATTAAAGACTTGGCTAATCGCTTGCTCCAATCGTTTTTGATTACCTTTTACCGCTAAGAGGTAATCTGCATCTTGGCCGACTATCTTTTCAGCTATATCCTTCTGGCATCCCATAGCATCAATCGTCACTAAGCAACCTCGTAAGGAAAGCATTTCAAGCAGTTCGGGGATCGCTTTGATTTCATTGCTTTTGTCTGCTGTTTTAACCTGCCCTAACACAACTTGATTTGCAGCACTAAACGCACTAACCATATGGATTGCACCACAACGCTTGTCTTTGTTGTATGTGCCTCTGAGAGTTTTGCCGTCGATAGCAATCACTTCACCCTCAGTCACCTCATGACAGTCTTTCATCCACGCAGTAAAGCATCGTTGCAGTTGCTTGGCGGAAATAAGATTGATAACTCGGGCAATGGTATCGTGTACTGGTATGCCTTGTTTGAAATCACCATACTGTCTAAGCCATTCCAAGTTATCTTCACCAAAATCTTCAATATCCTCCCAACCTTCAGCACCAGCAATCACTGCTGCAATTGTTAAGAAGATAATGTCGGTTAGCGTGTGCTCTATTTTCCAGGCTTGGCGAGGGTCTCGAATAACTGAAATATGGTCCAAAAGGCTTAATCCGTTCATTAGGCTAAATATCTGCTGTTAAAAAACAGTATATGATCACACCTAAATCTGATCATCAAATCGATCTTGGATGTATTGAGATTATTGTGACTTCAGTATCTAATTAGTGAAAATATGACTTCACGTCATCCCTTATTTCATAAGGGGTTTTCATGATCTTGCCCTGGTGTCACGGACCATGAGGGCAGCTATGAGCTATCTTTGACGGGCTCTAACTCAGACTGTATGGACTATGCACCCATCGTATTGAATGTGCCAGTAGGCGCTATTGATGCAGACAGCCCAAACTCACCGATTACTGAACCTTATCAGTTAATATTTCCGCCAGTCATGACGGTGAGTTCTGAGCAAGAAATTAAGTCGACTACGCCACTTACGACCGTGTTATGGAATGAGATCCAAGCCGACTTGTATAAAGGTGGTTTAAACAGTTGCTCTGCTTTGAAGCAAGCCGTGAATACCCAAAATAGCATTATCCAAAATGTGAAAGAGCATGACTTCCGAATTGCGAACCGATACAACATCGCAGTCGAGGACTTGTATGGTGATTTCGTTAAAGATCAAAACACTGAGCTCTACGATTTAGCGCAGAAGATGATGCCTGCCATTAAAAAGTCCTATCAAGAGACGAAAGAGATTCAAAAAGAGAACCCAACAGCCCAGCAAGCCTATGTTGATTATTACTGGGAGCATTGGGATTACACTAAGAAGAACGAAATTAATAAGTGGTATAAAGTTAAAACAGTAATGACCGCGGACAAGCTAATTGTTATTGAACATGAAGTGTCCGCTGATTTGCAGACCGAACTGGCGTTAAATAAGCATATTGAGCGTAATAGCCAAAAGAAAAATGGCTTGGAATATGACAAAGAAGCTTGGTTCTCATTGGATAGTGATGGAACGGAATATTCATGTTCGGTGAAAGAGACCATCAAGCAACAGGTTTTACCTAACTCACTCACGACCTTTGGTGTGTTGAACCGTGGTTGGTCTAAACAACCTGATTGGGACAGTTGTTCACGTCAAAATGTCGGTGCTGGATTCATGCAAACCTTGTCGGCAGATCTTGTCGGTGACTACAAAGATCAGTTTACCCAAGTACAAGCGAAATTTAATTTTGAGAATAACGCACCACATCCAGAGTGGGTTAATCTCGGTGATTCATTGGATAGTGTGTCGCGCAGCGACTTTGATGCACTCAACTACCTATCGGTAGATTTTAATGACAACAGTTCATATGGTTCTGACAGCTGGAGCCGACATAAGTATGCGTACATTGAAAATACGCCGTTTGATTATACTCAAACGATAACGTCTAGAGATTCTCATGGTAGCTGGACTAAAGGTTATCATTACCAAAATGGAACAAGTCTATTTGAGTGTTCAGATGATGGTGTGAATTGGTCAAAAGAGACTTGTAAGTAACGCTGACGAAGTCGTGACTTAATAACTCTGGATACCTTTATGTAATAAAAAAATCCAGTGTCGACAAGACACTGGATTTTTAGTTTTGGTTGTTCGCTATCTAGCTTTACTTTATCGAAAGCGCTTAAGCGATCTCAATCTTCTCAGCTTGGTTCTGTTCTACCATTGATAGTGCTAGCGCTTCTGCGGCCTTAATGCCGTCGATACCAGCAGACAGGATACCGCCTGCGTAGCCTGCACCTTCACCAGCGGGGAAGAAGCCCTTAAGGTTGATGCTTTGGAAGTCTTTGCCACGTTTGATGCATACAGGAGAAGACGTACGTGTCTCAACACCGGTAAGTAGGCCGTCTGGCGTAGAGAAACCTTTGATCTTCTTCTCGAACGCTGGGATTGCTTCACGAATCGCTTCGATAGCAAAATCAGGCAGCGCTTTTGAAATATCAGTCAGGTGGATACCCGGCGTGAATGACGGTTGTACTTCACCGATTGCACTTGGATCGCGACCTTTCAAGAAGTCACCGATTTTCTGTGCTGGTGCATCGTAGTTTTCGCCACCAAGAACATAAGCACCGCTTTCTAATTCACGTTGTAAACGGATACCAGCCAATGCATCACCTGGGTAATCACGTTCTGGGTCGATACCTACAACGATTGCACTGTTTGCGTTACGCTCTGCACGAGAGTATTGGCTCATTCCGTTAGTTACAACGCGGCCTTCTTCAGACGTTGCAGCAACTACAGTACCGCCTGGGCACATACAGAAGCTGTATACAGTGCGGCCATTCTTACAGTGGTGAACCAGTTTGTAGTCCGCAGCACCTAGGATTGGGTTGCCTGCGTTCTTACCGAAACGAGCTTCATCGATCATCGATTGTTTGTGTTCGATACGGAAACCAACAGAGAAAGGCTTCGCTTCCATGTAAACGCCACGATCGTACAGCATTTCAAACGTGTCACGAGCACTGTGTCCAACAGCCAATACCACGTGACGAGATTTGATCTCTTCACCGTTAGAAAGCGTTAGGCCAGTGATTTGACCATCTTCCATATGAACGTCGTCTACACGAGTGCTGAAACGGATTTCGCCACCAAGTTCAATGATGGAAGCACGCATCTTCTCGATCATGGTAACCAGTTTAAAGGTACCGATGTGTGGCTTACTTACGTATAGAATTTCTTCTGGTGCGCCAGCAGCAACGAATTCTTCGATTACCTTACGGCCGTAGTGCTTTGGATCTTTAACTTGGCTGTATAGCTTACCGTCCGAGAATGTACCTGCTCCGCCTTCACCAAACTGCACATTTGATTCAGTGTTCAGTGTACGCTTACGCCAGAAACCAAAGGTATCTTTAGTACGTTCACGAACTTCTTTACCGCGCTCAACGATGATTGGGTTGAAACCCATTTGAGCAAGCACTAGGCCAGCGAATAGACCACAAGGGCCAAAACCGATAACCACAGGGCGCTCAGTTTGGTTCTCAACCGCTTTAGCAACAAACTTGTACTCCATATCAGGAGTCACTTTTACGTGCGGGTCGCTAATGAATTGTTCTAACAACTCAGCTTCGTTTTCAACGAGAACGTCAAGCGTGTAGATAAGTAAGATCTTTGATTTCTTACGAGCATCGTAGCCACGTTTAAAGATATTAAAAGAGAGTACCTGATCAGAGTTAATACCAAGTTTCGCTTCAATAGCGTCTTGAATCGCTGACTCTTCATGGTCTAGAGGGAGTTTAATTTCGGTTAAACGTATCATTTCGATGTCTCGTTTTTATAGGTGTCTTAGCTAGATCGTTTCTTAATACAGAGTTTGATGAAAACGCTGATGCTCAAAGAAGCGATAAGCTCACAATGGCGCGCATTTTACGAGAAATTGATTTATCTGTCATACTAATTTGGAAACATGGAGCAAATAGATACGATATTAGAGCCGTATGATGTTGAATTTTGCTTTGGGATGAGTATTATCCCCATTCTTCAATTTTGACTAACTTATAGAGCAGAGCATCATGGCATTTGTCGTAGGCGATAATTGTATTCAATGTAAATACACAGACTGTGTGGCAGTGTGCCCCGCAGATGCGTTCCATGAAGGCCCAAATTTCATGGTAATCAACCCAATCGAATGTATTGATTGTGGCTTGTGTGTACCTGAATGTGATGCTCAAGCAATCTTCCAAGAAGATGAACTGCCAGAAGATCAAAAGATCTTCATCGAAGTGAACGCAGAACTTGCTGAGATTTGGCCTGTACAAACGGAAGTAAAAGCACCAATGGAAGAAGCTGAAAAGTGGAATGGTGTCGCTGATAAGTTGGCAATGCTAGAAAAGTAATTGTTGAAAAGAACTTAATAAAAAGGCGTACTGATTTAATCAATACGCCTTTTTTAATATCTGAACACTGTCGATTGGCTAGTTAGCTTAGAGGTCTAGCTGTGCTGACGACGCATGTTGTCGAGAATAATACCTGTCGCCATTGCAACGTTCAAAGACTCTGCGCCACCGAATGCTGGAATCGTAATCTTATCAGTCACGTATTTAGCCGCGTGTTCACGGATGCCGTGAGACTCGCTGCCCATCAACAAAATACCGTTAGCAGTAAACTCAGTCTTATGAACACTTTCTCCTTCTAAGAAAGCACCGTAAACAGGCAGGTTCGCTTGCTCTAAGTAAGCGGGTAAGTCTGTTTGGCTTACGTGCACGCGGCCAAAGCTGCCCATAGTTGCACTGATCGTTTTAGGGTTATATGGGTCTGCGCAATCGCTGCTCGCAACGATATGCTTGATGCCATACCAGTCTGCTACACGAATAATCGTACCTAGGTTGCCCGGGTCTGAAACGCCATCAAGTGCAATCATCAGTCCTGTCGCTTCTGGTAGTTCAAAGGTTGGGATCTCAACAACCGCAATCGCGGCATTGTTACTGACCAAAGTGCTCGCTTTGGTTAGATCATCCAGCGAGGCTTCAACACAATCAAACTCAATCAGTGAAGCATGATTTTCAGATAAGAAATCAGCGGTAGCAAAGACGTTCTTCACCACTAAGTCACTATTGAACAGCTCAAGAACGTTCTTTTCACCTTGAACTAGAAACAGGCTGTGGGCTTTACGTTGTTTCTTTTGGCCCAAAGCACGAAGGAGTTTTAATTGGTTTTTTGAAATCATGTTTTTATCCTAGATATAAGCCCGCGCATTATAGAGCAAAGGTTGGCGAACCAAAAGCGTGATGACTCAATGCGATCCATATAAAAGCAAAAGCGATCCACTTAAAAAAGAAAAGCGCACTAAATAGCGCGCTCTTATGGGATTCACTCACCTAAGTTAAGCTGAACTGCAGCCTAATACGGAGCAGGATAGCGCTTAAAGACCGTGTTGATATCAGTCAGGATCTCTTCTGATAACGGTTTACTGAAAGCGGCTACGTTCTCTTTTAGCTGCTCCATGGTGGTAGCACCAATGATGGTGGACGTCACCCCATCAACTTGATTACACCAAGCTAATGCCAGTTGGCTTGGAGTGAACCCGTGAGCATGAGCCACTTCAACATAGCCTTTAACCGCTTCGTTGGCAGATTCAGTGTCACGGAAGATGCCTTTACGTTGCATGTAAGTCCAACGGCTGCCTTCCGGTCTTGCGCCATCGATGTACTTTCCACTCAACATGCCTGCAGCTAAAGGCGACCATGGCAGGTAAGCGACATCTTCATGCACACAGTTTTCAATCAAATATGGCCAGTCTTTTGCGTGCAGTAGGCTAAATTCATTCTGGATCGAAACCATACGTGGCAAATCGTGTTTCTCGCTCAGCTTGAGGTATGTGTTAATGCCCCAAGTAGAATCATCTGAAAGCCCGACATGGCGAATTTTACCCGCCTTAATGCAGCTTGCCAGTGCTTTTAGGATTTCCAACATCTCAGCTTCATGCTGCTTTCGGTCAATATCACTGAATCGAATGTGATTCGGGAAATGCTTACCAAAGTGAGGCGTTGTGCGATTTGGCCAATGAAGTTGGTAAAGGTCGATATAGTCAGTTTGTAGGCGTTTTAATGATGCATCAACCGCGGCGATCACGGCTTCACCCGTTATCGGGCCACCATCTCGAACCCAAGGAAGCCCAGGCCCGGCAATTTTGCTCGCAATGATCAACTCTTGTCGACGCTGTGGGTTACGCGATAACCAGTTACCAATGATCGCTTCTGTTTTTCCGTAGGTATCTGGAGAAGGTGGAACCGCGTACATCTCTGCAGTATCGATAAAGTTAATACCTTGGCTTAATGCGTATTCGATCTGTTGGTCGGCTTGCTGTTGCGTATTTTGTAGCCCCCAAGTCATGCTACCAAGGCAGATACGGGAAACGGGAATTTGACTACTTCCTAGTTTTGAATATTCCATTGAATTCGGGGTTCCTGTGGTTAGGTTCTCTGGTACTCGCATATAGTTTTGAAAAGAGGGCGAGTGAGGAATGAAAACGAATATGAATTATTAACACAAAATGACACGACAAGGTATGGCATCGGGGAGTTTAGTGAGTCATTTCTCAGTGTCGTAAGTTAGCGTGTGCAATGCGTGAAATTACATTCGCAAGAAATTATGAGCCAAATGGTGATTGAGAAGTAAAGAACAAGAAGTAATGAATGAAGGTTTAATGATCAACTTTTTGTTGGGGCGGGGGAGAGGATAACAGATCAAGAATAAAAAAAGCTCTACAGGATAGAGCGTAGAGCTTTTTTATAGGGGTCTTAATAGTGCTAGGTATTCATTGAGTTACGAGGTCGCGTTTGTGTCTAATCCACCCTGGATTTGCGCCTGTCTTAGAGCTTCCTGCCTTTGAACTTCTTTCTCAGTTAGTACTGGTTGAAGCGTTTCCTCAGAGGCTTGAGGAGAGAAAATGAAATATTTATTAATCGTCATAACTGTGTCTCCGTGAAACGTATGACAGATTCTGCATCAAGGATAAATTGTGATCATCATCCACTTTGTACTTTTGTTAGGCTGAGAGCGGAGGGCGTAGAATGCGTACAAAGCGATCTCTTATCATCCGTATGCAATGTTGAACTGACGAAACCCTCTGTTTTCAAGTATAGGAAGCGTATCTAATTTCGCACAATAATGATTTAGAGCAATTACATACATGGTCAGGGGCGTAAGATGAAAAACCTCGCTACTGACTCTGTGTTTGTATTTATTTAACGATGCATCGTATACCGAAAAAAATATAAGTCAGTAAATCAATTACTTAATCCATGGTGAGATGAATTATGGAAAAGCTTGTAGAACGTTTTCTTAATTACGTTACTTTTGATACCAAATCCGATCCTTCTAATCAGCAATGCCCAAGTTCACCGGGTCAAATTACCTTTGCTGAAGCCTTAAAGTTAGAATTGGTGGCATTAGACTTAGTTGATGTGTCTTTAGACGACAATGGATACTTGATGGCGAAACTGCCGTCGAATGTCGATTATCCAGTACCTGCGATTGGCTTTGTGGCGCACATGGATACCGCTCCTGACGCCTCAGGCGCCAACGTGAAACCACAAGTGATTAAAGATTACCGAGGTGGAACGATTGAATTAGGGGAAAGTGGCGAGAGTTTGAACCCAAGCCAATACCCAGATCTTGATTCTTTACATGGTCACGACCTTATTACGACTGACGGCACAACTTTACTTGGTGCCGACAACAAAGCGGGCATCGCTGAAATCATCAGTGCAATTGCTTACCTGAAAGCGAATCCAGACATCAAACACGGCGACATCTGCATTGGTTTCACGCCGGATGAAGAGATTGGTCGCGGTGCGAACCTGTTTGACGTTGAAAAATTTGGCGCCGAGTGGGCGTACACCATCGATGGTGGCCCAGTAGGGGAGTTGGAATTTGAGAACTTCAATGCCACGAGCGCCGATGTTATCTGTCATGGCGTGAACGTTCACCCGGGCACCGCAAAAGGTAAAATGGTGAACTCGATGAACATTGCAGCGCAATTCCAATTGATGATGCCTGCGCAAGAAACACCTGAGTGCACAGAAGGTTATGAAGGCTTCTACCACCTGAAATCGGCGGAAATGGGTGTGGCTCGCTCTGAACTGGGATACATCATCCGTGATTTTGAACGTGAGGGTGTAGAAGCGCGTAAGGCATTCATGCAGCAGAAAGTCGATGAGCTGAATGAGCGTCTTGAGAAAGGCCGTGTTGAGCTGGTGCTAACCGATAGCTACTTCAATATGAAAGAGATGGTTGAACCGCATCAACATATTATCGAATTGGCGAAGCAAGCGATGATTGAGTGCGATGTTGAGCCAATGATTAAGCCTATCCGAGGTGGTACAGACGGTGCTCGCTTATCTTTCATGGGGCTACCATGTCCGAATATCTTTACTGGCGGCTACAACTTCCACGGTATTCATGAGTTCATTACCATTCAAGGCATGGAGCAAGCGGTAAAAGTGATTGTCGAATTGTCTCAACGTACAGCAACGCATTACCAAAAATAGAACATCGGAGCGTTATATCTCTTTGTATTTTTGAGAGTATTCAATAATACTCTCTTTAAGCATAAGGGAGTACGCGATGAAAAAGTTAGTTTTACTTTGCACCCACTTAGCCGTGGGTGCTTTTGGTTTTGGGCTGGGTGTTTACGCATTACCTATCTTGATTGAGCCTGATTCTCCTTCCTCAAGTTCTGTTGAAGCGATCAGTGAGCAGGCTATCTACACGGGTGAGTTCACTAAAGATCGACAAGACAGTGATTTCTTGCACTGGGGAGAAGGCATCGTCTCAGTATCTGAAAGTGCGATCGCTTTTGAAGGTGAATTGGCGCCGGGGCCTGATTACAAGGTTTACCTCTCACCAAAGTTCATTGAAACCGAGCAAGCTTTCAATGAAAGCAAGAACGAGTTATTGAGAGTCGGAGATGTGAAAACATTCGACCGTTTTATGGTTGAACTTCCCGAAGGTACTGATCTTAATCGATTTAATACGGTTGTGATTTGGTGTGAAACTTTTGGTCAATTTATTACTTCTGCCAAGATAAAATGATAGCCTTACCAATAGCTGATTTAGGCACGTAAAAAAGCGCTCTATTTTTGAGCGCTTTTTCATAGCGAAGTCTCCGCTAATCGTTATAAAGCTAAAGGAATAAGTAATGGAAAAAGTGTGGCAAGTAATTGATTTTCTACTCGCTCATAAGTTTATTTTTAGTGCGTTGATTATCACTATTATTTTAATCATTCGCCGAATCACCTTATCTCAAATAAGAGGTGATGTTGCTTTCCTTAGCGAAGACCAACGTAACTGGATGTCACGAACCAAAAACGGCACATTCGCGATTATTGTTGTAACGTTATTTGTGTTGTGGAAATCCGAAATCAGCGAGTTTGCGCTGTCAGTAACGGCCATTGCTGTTGCTATAGTCGTCGCATCTAAAGAGATCATTTTGTGTTTCACCGGTTCTATTCAACGTGCGAGTTCTCGTTCATTTAGAATCGGCGACTGGATCGAAGTGGGTAAAATCAGCGGTGAGGTGATTGAGCACAATTTGATGGCGACTGTGATTCAAGAAATCGATTTGTATCATGGGCAATATCATTTCACTGGCAAGACAGCCACGCTGCCTAATAGCATGTTCTTCACTTACCCGGTTAAGAACCTCAACTTCATGAAGCGTTATGTTTATCATAACTTTTTTGTGACGGTAAAAGACTTTGTAAACCTATACCCTATGTTGCCGGGTCTTATTGAGAAAATTGAAGAGCATTGCGAAGAGTTTATCGATGTTGCCCGCCGTTATAACGGTGTGATCGAAAAGCACGCTGGCGTCGACCTTCCGGGTTCTGAGCCTCACATCCATATCACAAGCAGTTCGACAGGTGAGCAAGAAGTGCACTTTATGATCTTCTGTCCGACCGAAAAAGCGATTCATTTAGAGCAAGATATTCGTAAAGACTTTATGGAAGCGTACGCGGAAGCATTCCCAACGAACGCTTAGTTTGCTCATCAGTTTACAGTGACCAAGCTATAGCCTCTAAACTATAGCGTCCAAACTATAAGCCCAAACATAAGAAAGCCGAGAGCGATATTATCGACTCTCGGCTTTTTTGTTCTTGCTATCTATTAGTTTAGTCTAGATCAGCGAGTGGTAACCAATCCACTTGTACACCAGCTTGCTCAAACATATCTTGGCTAACTTTAATCTTGTCGCCCCAGCGAGAAAGGAAATCTTCACTTTGCTCTGGGCAATGTACTGCTGAAATACCTGTTTGGATGATTTTTGCTGCACAGTTTGGACAAGGGAAATGCGTCACCCAGATCTCACAACTGTCCAAATCACGCTTGGCGAATAAGATCGCATTTTCTTCAGCGTGAAGTGTCTTGAGGTACTTCATCTCTCTGTCATCAGTATCCGCACTATCAGACACGCCATGTGGGTAGCCATTAAAACCAACGGAAACAATACGGTTGTGCTTAGTGATTACGGCGCCGACTTGAGTTGAAGGATCTTTACTCCAAGAACCGACCAATTCCGCCATTTGATAGAAACGTTTAGCCCATTTTGAAATCATGAAAATTCCTTAACAATTAAATGTGAATGCTTATCTGCCTGACAATACATTATGTTAGACAATATCCATAGAGAACAAAAGCTGAGAGATTGATTTACTTAGGAATTGTAGCGTGTTTGTAATCACTTTATAAACACTTGGTTTCAATTAACATATTGATACACTTTAGCTAGTTATAATTGATATTCCTCGGACAATGGTAACGAGTGTGTTACGTAAATTTTATGCTGTTCAAATACTAATAAGTGACGGTATAACCATGCGTAAAAAGTTGATCCTTACGGCTCTTGCAAGCTCTCTTATTCTTGCTGGATGTGGGCAAGATGCTCAAAATGCCAAGCAAGCGCCTCTACCTCTCGTAGCAGTACAGGATGTTAGCGTTGTTTCTCACCAGCAAAGTAAGTCGTATATCGGTCGTATTGAAGCCGTTGAAGACACGGCTATCACAGCGCAAGTTTCGGGCTATCTACAAAGCCGTCATTTCAATGAAGGCCAAATGGTTGAAAAGGGTCAATTGCTTTACTCGATTGAACCTTCTTCGTTTGAAGCCGAAGTAGCAAGCGCAAAAGCGTCTGTTGCTCAAGCGAACGCGAACCTTAAAAAAGCTGAGCTTGATTTTAATCGTGGTAAAAATCTACTTCCGAAAGGCAGTATCTCTCAATCTGAATTTGATGCATTAACCGCAAACTTGTTAGGTTCTCAAGCACAGCTTGAAGCAAGCCAAGCACAGCTAAATGCTGCGAATGTTCAGCTTTCTCATACCAAAATCATCGCGCCGTTCTCTGGCCGTATTAGTGATACCAAAGTGAGCACGGGTGATCTGGTTTCACCGTCTTCAGGTGTATTGACTACGTTGGTTAGCCTAGACCCAATCCACGCATCGTTCAGCATCAGTGAGCGTGAGCGTATTGAGCTGGGTATGGACCGCATCGAAGGCGATGGCAGCAGCGACTCTGAAGGTGTTGAAGTTCAGATCATGCTTGAGAACGGTGAAGCGTTCGAACATCTAGGTCAGCTTGACTTCTTAGGCAACCGTATAAACCTCAATACTGGTACGATCGCGATGCGTGCGATTGCCGATAACCCGAATCAGCAACTACTTCCAGGCCAACACGTTCGCGTTGATCTACGTGAGAAACAATCTATTGATGTTGTGACTATTCCTCGTCGCGCAGTGCAAACCGACCTCGAAGGTGACTTCGTGATGGTATTGGTTGAAAGCGAAGCTGAACCTGTTGCTGAGCGCAGAAACATCGAGATGGGTCGTCAGATTGAAGGTGGCGTGATTGTTCATTCTGGATTAGAGAAAAACGACGCGGTCATCACTCAAGGCCTACAGCGTGTACGTAATGGTATGTCTGTTCGTATTCAAGCTTCTGCTGAACAAGCTGAGTAAGGGGCGTAGTTATGTTAAGTCGTTTCTTTATTCAAAGGCCTAAGTTCGCCCTTGTTATATCCATAATCTTAACGCTGGCGGGTGCGATTTCTCTCGCTATATTGCCAGTGGCTGAATATCCAAAAATAAGCCCACCGTCGGTCAGTGTGTCGGCATTCTACACGGGCGCAAGTGCTGAAGTGGTGGAACAGGCGATAGCCGACCCCATAGAAACGTCGGTTAACGGCGTAGAAGATATGATCTACATGTCTTCTAAAAGTGCTAACGATGGTTCATACAACCTTAACGTGACCTTTGATGTCGGTACTGATCCAGATATGGCTCAGGTCAACGTTCAGAACCGAGTTGCTCAGATCGAATCGAAGCTTCCACAAGAAGTAAGAATGGTGGGGGTAACGGTTAAGAAGCGTTCTCCTGACCTGCTGATGGTATTGAACTTCTACTCGCCAAACGGTGAGTACAACGACCAATTCCTGATCAACTACGTGAACTTGAACATTAAAGATCAGCTGGCTCGTGTGAAGGGCATCAGTGAAGTTAACGTATTGGGTGGTGGTGAATACGCGATGCGTGTTTGGTTAGATCCTGAGAAAATGGCTAACCTCAATATAACCACCTCTGACGTGAATCGCGCCTTGGCTGAACAGAACGTTCAGGTAGCGGCTGGCCGTATTGGTGCAGCACCTTACGACAGCGCACAAGAAGTGCAGTTCAACTTGGTAACCAAAGGCCGACTAGAAACGGCTGATGAGTTTGAAAATGTTGTGCTTCGCGCTAGCCAAGATGGTTCAACGGTTTACTTAAAAGATATCGCACGTGTTGAGCTTGGTAAAAAGTTCTACGACGGCAATGGTAAATACCGTGGTCAAGACGCTTCAATCGTAACGTTGTCACTTCAATCAGACGCTAACGCGCTGGAAAGTGGTAAAGCGGTAATGGCGATGTTGGACAATTTAAGCAAAAACTTCCCTGAAGGCGTTGCTTATGAGGCGAGCTATGACACTACACTCTTCGTTGCTGAGTCGATTAAAGGCGTAGTCAAAACACTTATCGAAGCTATCTTGCTGGTTATTGCGGTAACGTACCTGTTCTTGGGTAGTGCGCGTGCAACCTTGATTCCTGTGGTTGCGATTCCGGTATCTTTGATTGGTACGTTTGCCATCATGCAGATGACCGGTTTCACCATCAACACGGTAACCCTGTTTGGTTTGATACTAGCAATTGGTATCGTAGTAGATGATGCGATCTTGGTTATCGAGAACGTTGATACCACGATGGCTAAAGACCCAACCATTTCACCGCGTAAAGCAACGCTCATCGCGATGAAAGAAGTAACGGGTCCGATCATTACTTCTACATTGGTTCTGTTAGCAGTATTCATTCCAGTAGCGATGCTGCCAGGTATCACCGGCATCATGTATCGTCAGTTTGCTCTGACTATCTGTATTGCGGTTGTTATCTCTTCTATTAACGCTCTAACGCTGTCACCAGCATTGTGTTCATTAGTTCTTAAACAGGGCGGTGGTAACACCGCACGTTGGTACCAAGCGTTTAACCGTGGTCTTGAATCCGTAACCAACAAATACGGTCAAATTGCAGGCTTCCTTGTGAAAAAGGGTGTTCTACTGTTTACCTTCTTTGTTGTGGCGCTAGCGGCGGTAACTTACTTCGCGAAAACCACGTCTACGGCATTTGTACCTCAAGAAGATAAAGGCATCTTGCTGGTTAACGTACAGCTTCCTGACGCGGCATCACTGTCTCGTACAGAAGATGTGACTGAGCAATTGCTTGAGATGGTTGAGCAAGAGCCGGGTGTTGATGGCGTAACACTGGTTAATGGCTATGCATTCATGACGGGCGCTTCTGCTTCGAATGGTGCGTCGCTATTTATCAAACTGCATGATTGGGATATGCGTAACGCACTGGACGGTCAACATTCAGCGCAAGCTATCTCACAACGTATTAACGGTCGAGCAGCAACAGAATTGCCTCAAGCGATTGTATTTGCAATGGGACCTCCAGCAGTACCGGGTATGGGTGCAGCTTCTGGTTTTGAGTTCGTTCTTGAAGATACATTAGGTCGTAGCCGAACTGATCTAGCGATGGTTATGAATGACGTGATTGCAGAGGCCGCTAAACAGCCCGAGATTTCACATACATTCAGTACCTTCCGTGCCAATGTACCGCACTACTATGTCGACATTGACCGTGAGAAAGCGCAGCAACTTGGTATTCCGTTGTCGGAAATCTTCCAAACACTACAAGGTAACCTAGGTTCTCTGTACGTGAATGATTTCACCATGTTTGGTAAGAACTTCCGCGTAACCATGCAAGCTGACAGTGAACACCGTAGCAGCATGGATGACCTACAACGATTCCACGTTCGTTCGTCTAATGGAGAGATGATCCCGTTAAGCACATTGGTGACTTACGACCAGATCTTTGAACCAGATGTAGCATGGCGTTACAACATGTACCGCAGTGCGGTGATTCAAGGTCAACCTGCAGAAGGTTACTCAAGTGGTGATGCGATTGCGGCAATGGAACGCGTAGCTGCAGAAGTATTGCCTCAGGGTTATCAGTACGAATGGACAGGCATGGCTTACCAAGAAGTACTAGCAGGTAACCAAGCGATCTTTGCTTTCGCACTGGCTCTGATCTTCATCTACCTATTTATGGTGGCTCAATACGAGAGTTGGACAATACCGATTGCGATTATCCTCGTGGTACCTGTCGCAACCTTAGGCTCCTTCTTAGCGTTGAATCTAACGGGCACACCGCTGAACCTTTATGCACAAATAGGTTTGGTTCTCTTGATAGCCTTGGCCGCGAAGAACGCAATCTTGATTGTGGAATTCGCAAAGGTTGAACGTGAAGAGAAAGACGCACCGATTGAAGATGCGGCGGTGAAGGGCGGTACTTTACGTTTCCGTGCTGTGAACATGACGTCTTGGTCGTTCATCTTAGGTATCTTCCCGCTTATCTTTGCTGCGGGCGCAGGTCACGTGAGTCAGAACTCTTTGGGTATTTCACTGATCGGCGGCCTGTTATGTGTGTTACTGGCGGGTACGTTCCTAATCCCTGGCTTCTACGCATTCGTGCAACGTAAGCGTGAGAAAGCACACGGTGGTAATACCAAGCTGGTTCCGCTTGATGACGAATAGGGGATTGAGTGTCTTGTAAGATTCGTCTCTTACAAGACCAACCCTTGGGAAATCAATTCCTTGTAAAAACTAAGGCTTAGCATTGCGCTAAGCCTTTTTTATTCCACTGATGAATAAAAACGCCTTTTATATAAACAAATGTTTGCTATGTGATAGAGCTAACACTCTAATTTGGGTTTTGTAATAAAATGATGTTTTATTGGTAAGTGTATGTTTAATATGATTTTAACAAGGTTCGGCTAACGGTTGTATGCTCGAAAACATTTGCACAATAGTGTGAAGTGTTTCAAAATTACGAAGTTATATTGAAATTTTTTGTGCATTGAGGTTCTTATGAAAGTCATTGATTTATTTAAACACCGAGGCGATAGCATGTCTTCGCAACACTCAGAGTTTATGCAATGGATGTCTCCAGCTCTTAGAGATTACTGGGGCGACTTTCTTAATCGTACGCAAAATAGTCATTTCTTTGCGTGGGTTCGTGATCACCACAAACCTGCTGTCAATGAAGATGCACCAGAGATGCCGGTGGAACAGCCGATCGTACTTAAGCCAGAAGCACAACTTGTGTTTGATGAGCTTAATCAACAGATCGGTGAAGTCATCCATATTGGCGACTGGATCAATGTAAGTCAAGACCGTATTAACCAGTTCGGCCTTGTTACTGAAGATATGCAGTGGATCCACACTGAGCCTGAAAAAGCGGAAACAGACTCTCCGTTCAAAACAACCATCGCACATGGTTTTTTAACTTTATCTCTGCTTCCTCGATTGACTGACAGTGTTGACCCTGACAAATCTCAATTCCCAACAGCGAAGATGGTCGTAAACATTGGTCTTAACCAAGTACGTTTCCCATACCCTGTTAAATCGGGCAGTAACGTTCGTGCTAAGAGTACGCTAACAAAAGTAACGCCAATCAAGAAAGGCCTAGAGATTGAACGCGAAATTCGCGTAGAAATCGAAGGTATTCGTCGTCCTGGCGCTGTGATCGTTTCCGTGATTCAACTTCACTTCTAAACGAACTCTATAGATTCCAAAAAAGAGAGAGCTTAATGCTCTCTCTTTTTTTTCATAAGATAAAACTCACTCACTTATTTAATGCGAGTGTAGCCGTACTCTTCGATAAGGTCTTGCCCTTGCTTTGACTTCACGAACTTGATGAAGTCTTTGCTCTCGTCAGAAACTGAGTCTGTCTTGTGCAGCAACAAGAATGGGCGAGCCAATTCATAGCTGTGGTTAGCAATGTTCTTAGATGTTGGCTCTACGCCTTCAAATGTAATTGCTTTAATCGAACGGTCGATCGAACCAACAGAGATAAAACCAATCGCGTGCGGGTTATGGTTAACAATCGTTTTAACCATGCTGTTGCTGTTTACAACCAAGTTATTTGGGTTGATGTCAGACACTAGACGGTCGTTAATGATCTTTGTTAAACCAAGCAAGCTTTCGAAGCTGTAGCGGGAACCAGAAGACGCTTCGCGAGTGACAACTGCGATAGGCTGATCTGCGCCACCCATAGCTTTCCAGTTCGTGATTTTGCCTTTGTAGGTATCGAACAGCTGCTCACGTGTAACGTTGCTTACAGCGTTTGAGCGGTTAGTTACGACAGCTAGGCCGTCAAAGGCAATTGGAAATACCTTCAACTTATCGTCCTGTTCGCGGTCGGTTAAATAACGCGAGCTCATACCGATGTCAGAGACACCTTTATTAACCATGGTAATACCTGCTGTAGAACCAATGCCCTGAACCGCAATATAGTTATCAGGGTGAGTCTTGTTGTACTCCTCAGCTAATACATCCATCACTCGCGATACTGAAGTGGAGCCCGAAATAGTGGTTTCTTGTGCTAAAGCAGCATGAGAAGACAGGGCTAAGGATAAAAGAGAGGCAAGCGCGACTCGTAACATAAACAACTCCTAGTTAATAACATTTGTCGCATATGATAGGTCGGTTATATGACACTTTTGTGAAATTCCATACGCTTGATGTATAGCTGTTCATTTGATGAGTCATAGCTTTTTGTGTTTACGAAAGCAAGATTCGTTTCTGGGAGCAGGGCAGGTATTTTGATTACGCTTGTTCGCTAAAATGTTTGTTGAGTCCTAAGCTAAGTAGAGGAATTCACTACTTAGAAGTTTCTATGAAGTTACAAGGGGTGTTATGTCCGTCATTCATATCGAGCTGAATCGTCTTTTAATTGGGGCCGAGAGGCTCTGTACATCTCGAAATCGAAGTTTACCTGTCGAGCTAGGCAAATCCCTATATGAAGAGTGTGAGGGTGGTGTGCTGTTTTCTCAGGCGCATTACCTGCTCGACTCATCTCATAGCGATTATACAAACGAGATCGCCTGTGTAACTTTTGATGAGTCGTTATCTTGTTGGTTAGTGATGGTGCCACTTGAAGGGGATGTCGAAACCGACTCTGTGAATTGGGGACCTTATCCGTACCTGCCTAAATCGAAGGATCTTGATGCTATTTTGGCGGAAATAGAAAAAGACCCTAAATCGTACTTCTGGTCATAGTCTCTCTGTTTTCACGTTTGCTGGTGGCCTGTTATCAAAGCTAAACCCCTGAACCCCAAAGCTGAATCAATGAGTTTCAAAACTCAACCACTGAATCCCAAAGCCAAATGATCTCATCCCACACCCAAGTGGCTTAATATTGAAGCCACTTGGTTTACACCCGTTCCCAACTAAGACGTTCACATCAATCTATCGCTTTGTTTAAACTTGCGGCTTTACGCTTTGCAGTTGTGCTTGTGCCACTAACGATCGGAAGTCTTTTGGTGTTTTTCCGTGATACGTTTTAAAGGCCGTGCTGAAGTGAGCGGCACTTTTAAAACCGGACTCATACGCGATTTGAGTGATCGACTTATCCGATGTTCTTAGCTGAGTGGCCGCATGAGCAATACGTTTTATCTTTAATAAGTTTGAGAACGACAGATCTTCAGCCGATAAGCGACGTTTAAGCGTAGCCGGTGACATTCCCATGTAACTGGCGAGCGTATCCAAAGAGATATTGTTTTCAATGTTTTGCTCGATGTAATGAATGACTCTTTGGGTCACGGTTAACCTTGAAGCTCGAGCAATAATAGCCAATAGAGCAGGGTACTGTTCCACCATCAAAGACAGCAAACTTAAACCTAATTGAGTGAGTGCGTAGTCATTCTGAGAAGAAGAGTTGGCGAGTGACATGATGAGATCTTTCAACTGACAGAGCTCAGTATCCGTTTGATTGAACTTAATGTACTTGTCTGGGATTCGAGCGGACTCTAAATCGCTGAACTGATTAATGAACTTCTGAAAGATAGCCAAATCAAAATCTAAGCAGGTTGCGCTGAATTCGCCATTTTCAGTGTTAACCGTGATGTCTTTAATCTGACCAGAATTGTAAAGGGTGAAATCTCCGGCTTGCAACGAGGCTTGAGTACCATTGGGTAACACAAAAGAAATGCTGCCTTTCGATACCATAAAGATACCGTTTTTAGAGGCAGGATAACGTTCTCGTCTCCTGGGAATGAAGTTTCTGAATTGAGTAACTGTGATTGATGACATAGTGAGCTTCTTTGACGTTGTAAATTGATTGCTTATTGATTGTTTTTTTAAGTATTGTTTAAGCATGAGACATTTACAAAAAAGGCGCTAATAATTAGCGCCTATAGAAGTTAACCTTTGAAGCTTTTGACCTTGAAAGCCGTAACCTTAAAAGCTGTAGCTGTTAAAGCCTTTAAGCTTCGGTTTCGTTTGTCGTTTCAGGCTCGCTAGGCAAGTCCGCAAATACTTGAGTAGGTTTTGCTACTAAGTTACGGTTTTCCTGATTAACTTCTGAGAGAACTACTTCTAAAACGTCTCCCAGTTTGTATACCATTTCTTTATCGATAGATACAGTACCCATATCACCGTTGCACTCTATTCTTTCTTTATTATTAAGAATGAGAGATCCAGGGATAAATGCAGCCGCACCATTTTCAAGTAAACGTACACGCATACCTGCACGGTTAATATCGAAAATCTCAGCTTGGAAACGAGTTTCTTCTGCTGGAGCATTAGCTAGAGTGCGAGCATACAACCAATCACCAACATTACGTTCAGCCATGCCGTGGTGACGGCGGTGCAGGGCAAGTTCATCACCGATAGTTTCATCTGGTGTTTGAATTGGCGCTTTACCTAGGATGTGTGCTTTCAGCATACGGTGGTTAATCATGTCGCCATATTTACGAATTGGAGAAGTCCAAGTTGCGTAAATATCTAAACCCATCGCGTAGTGCGGAGCAGGCTCATTGCTGATCTCGCTGTACGCTTGGAATTTACGAATACGGTTGTCGTAGTAGCTATTGTCTAGAGAGCCTAACCAACGACGTAGAGTAGCAAAACCTTCTAGAGAAACGATTTGCTCTTCAGTGAACGGTGTTTCCGCTTGCGGGTTTACCAGTTCAAGAACGTCAGAGACTTTCTCAGCCTTGAAGCCAGAGTGGCAGTTAAACACACCTTGGTTGAAGCTTTCTTTTAGTACTCGGCCCGCACAGATGTTCGCGCTGATCATTGATTCTTCAACCAGCTTGTTTGCGCTACGACGCATGTCAGCGTGGATAGCGACAACATCGTTATCTTCGCTCAGTTCAAAACGGTAGTCAGGGCGATCTGGGAACACAACAGCATTTGCTGAGCGCCATGCTGAACGTGCTTGAGCAAATTGGTGAAGATCAGAAACAATTGCAGCAATCTCTTCTGATGGTTGCCATTTCTCTGATGTACCTGTCTCTAGCCAGTCTGATACGTTGTCGTAAGCAAGACGAGCATGAGATTTGATGTTTGCAGCGAAGAATTTAATGTCATCACCGATAACGCCATCTTTAGATACCGTTACTGTGCAGCAAAGTGCAGGGCGAACTTCGTTCTCGATCAGTGAACATAGGTTGTCAGCAAGATCACGAGGTAACATTGGGATGTTGCGACCAGGAAGGTAGATAGTGAAGCCGCGCTCGCGAGCCACTTTATCCATCGCATCATCTGGAGAGATGTAAGCGGTAGGATCGGCAATCGCGATAGTCAGTTCAAAATCACCGTTCTCTTTCTTCTTCGCGTAAAGCGCATCATCCATATCTTTTGTGCTTTCACCATCAATGGTCACAAAAGGGACGTGTGTCATGTCGATACGTTCAAGATCGGCGTCGTCATTGATCTTCCAATCATCGATACCTTCAGGTTCGCTGTTAGGTAGGTCGTTTTGTGCCAGCGTTACCCACCAAGGTGCGATCTTGTCATCAGCATCTGTGATTTTCTCAGAGATCTGAGCCAAGAAGCCATTATCACCTTTTAATGGGTGTTGAACGATATGAGCAACAACCCAGTCACCTTCTTTAAGCGTTTCAGGGTTTAGCCCCTTCATTGCTTTCGCTTTAAGTTGCAGTTTTTTGAGCTGCGGGTGATCAGGAACAACGTTCAATCGGCCTTTGAAAAGCTTAACTCGCGCAATAAAGCGAGTAAGACCTTGTTCTACTAATTCCTCAGGCTCTGCTACTTCGCGCTCTTTCTCTGTGCGAATGATGGCAATCACCTTGTCACCGTGCACACATTTCTTCATGTATGGAGGTGGGATAAAGAAGCTTGTTTTGCTATCAACTTCGAGAAAACCAAAGCCTTTTTCAGTGGCTTTGATAGTACCTTCCTTTTTAGGGAGGGTTTCTTGGATTTGCTGCTTGAGCTGAGCGAGTAGAGGATTATCTTGAAACATCTTACTTTTATCTAACGAGAACAATTGAGCACACTATAATCATTGCGAGGCCCGATTACTACTTAAAGCCGAAGAGAGCGTAAATTAATTGCCCTCTTATTTAACTCTATCAATTTGGTCGAACTCTATCGCCCTGACGAGATATTCATCAAGTTTTGACGATATGATAGCCAGTATTGATAGAAAACCGAAAAATATGTGATGTATTTCAATTTTTTCTGGCTTTTTTTATGCATTTAGGGAATAATCCGCCTCCCTTAGACGTCCCTAATGGCTTGAAGTGTTTTATTACTGCTTCGTAACTCTGAATGGAATCAGTATCTGATTGGATCAGTATTGGAATTGATAGAGCTCCCGGGACCTTTTGTTTACTTATATATAGTGGGATCCCAATGTCCGAATCTGTAATTCAATTTAATGAATTAGCCCTAAACGATAACATTCTTTCAGCTCTTGATAGCATGGGTTTCGTTTCTCCGACTCCAATCCAAGCAGCAGCTATTCCTCTTCTTCTTGAAGGCCGTGACGCACTAGGTAAAGCACAGACTGGTACTGGTAAAACAGCAGCATTCTCTCTACCTTTACTTAACAAAATCAACCTGAACCAACACAAACCACAAGCAATCATCATGGCTCCTACTCGTGAGCTAGCGATTCAAGTTGCTGCGGAAATCAAAAACCTTGGCCGTGATATCAAAGGTCTTAAAGTTATTGAAATCTACGGTGGTGCTTCAATTGTTGACCAAATGCGTGCTCTAAGCCGCGGTGCTCACATTGTTGTTGGTACTCCAGGTCGTGTTAAAGACTTACTAACTCGTGACCGTCTACACCTAGATGAAGCACACACATTTGTTCTTGATGAAGCAGATGAAATGCTAAAAATGGGCTTCGTAGATGACGTTACTTGGATCCTAGAGCAAGCTCCAGAATCTGCACAACGTGTACTTTTCTCTGCAACTATGCCTCCAATGGTTAAGACTATTGTTGACCGTTACCTACGTAACCCGGCTAAAGTTGACGTTGCTGGTACTAACCACACAGTTGATAAAGTAGCGCAGAACTTCTGGGTTGTTAAAGGCGTAGAAAAAGACGAAGCAATGTCTCGTCTTCTAGAAACTGAAGAAACTGACGCGTCAATCGTATTCGTACGTACTCGTCAAGACACTGAGCGTCTAGCTGATTGGCTATCTGCACGTGGCTTCAAAGCTGCTGCACTGCACGGTGATATTCCTCAGTCTCTACGTGAGCGTACTGTTGATCACATCAAACAAGGTGTTATCGACATCCTAGTTGCAACTGACGTTGTAGCTCGTGGTCTTGATGTTCCACGTATCACTCACGTATTCAACTACGACATCCCATTCGATGTTGAATCTTACATCCACCGTATTGGTCGTACTGGCCGTGCTGGACGTAAAGGTAAAGCGATCCTACTAGTTCGCACTAACCAAATTCGT
The DNA here is from genome assembly GCF_024347335.1 of Vibrio celticus. Lineage (NCBI taxonomy): Bacteria > Pseudomonadati > Pseudomonadota > Gammaproteobacteria > Vibrionales > Vibrionaceae > Vibrio > Vibrio celticus. The sequence continues at coordinate 966,164 of NZ_AP025464.1, read as the reverse complement.
ATGCTTCGCACAATCGAGCGCGTGACTAAGTCTCAAATGGAAGAAATCCAACTTCCTCTACGTGACCAAGTTGCTGCTGCACGTGTTGCTAAGCTTGGCGCTGAACTTGAAACTGAAAAAGAAAGCAAAGCACTAGAAAACTTTGCAGGTCTTATCTCTACTCTTCAAGAGTCTCTAGAAGTTGATGCTGCTACTCTAGCTGCAATGCTTCTTAAGCGTCAGCAAGGTAAGAGCCCACTATTCTACGTTGGCGAAGACCCAATGATCGCTGCTATTGAGCGTGATAAGAACCGTCGCAAAGAACGTCGTGAAGATCGTGACAACGGCCGTGACGGTGGTGGTCGCAACTTCAATACTCAAGATTGGGATACTTACCAACTACAAGTTGGCCGTGAGCAAGGCGTTCAGGTTAAAGACATCGTTGGCGCACTAGCAAACGAACTTGGCCTAACTAAAGGTTCTATCGGTGCTATCAAGCTAGACCAAGGTTCTACTTACGTTCAACTGCCAAAAGCAATGAACTCTGAAACTGCTGGTAAGCTAAGCAAACTTCGCATTCGTCAAAAAGAAGCTGGCGCTGTAGTTGTTGATTTCAATGACTTCCGTGAGCCTCGTCGTGGCGGCGGCGGTCGTGATGGCAACCGTGGTGGCAACCGTGGCGGTCGTGATGGTGGCGGCTACCGTGGTAACCGTGAAGGCGGCAACCGCGAAGGTGGTAACCGTGAAGGCGGTCGTGGTGGATACCGTGGCAACCGTGATGGTGCTCGCGATGGTAACTCTGCTGGCGGACGTGATGGCGAACGTCGTTTCGACCGTAACCGTGGTGGCGATCACCGTGGTAACTTCCGTGGCGAACGTGGCCATGGTAACGGCAATGGCGGTGGTAACCGTGGTCGTCGTCCAGAGCGCAACGAAGGTTAATCAACCTGTCGCTTAGACGCTTTAGTCTAGACACTGAATTTAAAAGCCGAGCGTAATGCTCGGCTTTTTTGTGCCTGCTATTTGAACTTAAGCTTTGGTAGGCTCGATATTCGTAGCTAACTTACTTTAATCAAGCTTCGTCCATGAAACTAAGCATCGCGCCTAGAACGAATGTTAGTGCCTAAACTTAGCTGTATCGCGTTCTAAGCCTATACTAAAAGAACGTGCTACAAGATACTAAAACAAAGAGTGAAGGCTATCTAAGCGACATTACAATGCATTTGTTCGTAGAGTTGTGCTCGAAGGCTATCAAAAGAGATCGGATCACTATTCTCAACTCCCGGGAGCTTTTTGACTCAAGCACTGAGCAATTGAGAAATCGAGCAAAAAGTTATCGGTAATGATAAGCAGACGAAAGGGAAGGGCGGTTGTTTTTTAAGCGAATTACCTGCATTTGTTCGAGTCGCTCTAATTAACTGAATCAAGTTAAAAATAATGTGAGCACTCGTTTGCGTCACCTGTTCATTAATTTTCTTATTCAACTATTTTTTAATTTCGCTCTCAAAATAAATAATTTGATGACTAAGATCAACTTAATTGTGTTCATTTGGTGATTTTTTCAAAACAAAAGTTGAAAGATTCAAAAATTATTGAATAATGGACTTAACTAAAATTGAAGTAAACACTTCATCCAATTCGTACTGAAACAGGATCCATATCCAATGTCTAATTCGTTTGTTCTGGTTATTAACTCGGGTAGTTCATCCCTAAAATTTGCTGTAATCGATTCTGTTTCTGGTGAAGCAGTATTAAGTGGCCTAGGGGAGTGTTTTGGTCTTGAAGATGCTCGTATGAGCTGGAAATATCAAGGCGAGAAAACTGAAATTGCCATTCAAGGCGAAGATAACCACCACAAAATTGCCATTGGCAAATTGGTTGGCCTGATGGAAGATCTAGGCTTCACTGCTGATATCGTGGCTATCGGTCATCGTATCGTTCACGGTGGTGAGAAGTTCACTCAAACCGTTCGTATTACTGAAGAAGTAACGAACGAAATTGAAAGCCTATCTGATCTAGCTCCACTTCATAACCCTGCAGGAGCTGTCGGCATTCGTGCTGCGATTGAAGCTTTCCCTTCTCTACCTCAATTTGCTGTATTTGATACGGCTTTCCACCAAACAATGCCACAACGTGCATTTACTGGTGCAATCGCAAAAGAACTATACACAGACTTTGGTGTTCGTCGTTACGGCTTCCACGGTACGAGCCACTACTTTGTTAGTCGTGAAGCTGCGAAGATGGTAAACAAGCCAGTTGAAGAAGCGAGTTTCATCTCTGTTCACCTAGGTAACGGTGCGTCTGTATGTGCTATCAAAGATGGTAACAGTGTTGATACATCAATGGGCTTCACACCGCTTTCTGGCCTAATGATGGGCACACGTTGTGGTGATCTAGACCCAGGCATCATCGAGTACCTACTTAAGAAAGGTTGGTCACAAGAGCAAGTCTTCAACTCTCTAAACAAGGAATCAGGCTTCCTAGGCGTGTCTGGCCTAACGAGCGATGCTCGTGGCATTTTAGAGGCAATGGAAGAGGGCCATGAAGGTGCTAAGTTAGCATTTGAGGTGTTTACTTACCGCGTATCAAAATACATTGCTTCTTACCTTGCAACGTTAGATTCTTTAGACGGCATCATCTTCACTGGCGGTATCGGTGAGAACTCTCTACCAATTCGTCGTGAGATCCTAAGCAACCTTAAGATTCTTGGTTTCGTTGAAGATGTAGCAGGTAACGAATCTGCTCGCTTTGGTGCTGAAGGCATCATCGGTAAGTCTGAAATGCTAGACGCATTAGCTATGGTTATCCCAACAAACGAAGAGTTCGTGATTGCTCAACAGTCGGTAGAACTTCTGTAATAGATTCTAAGAAAATCAGATAACGAAAAGCGAGCCCAAGTGGCTCGCTTTTTTGTTTATGTGTGCAATAGAGACTCAAAACGTAAGAGCTTCAATGCTAAATTTACTTCTCAATGAGAAACTTTATTTTTTTTCTTAGCCATTGATGTGCAGAGGACGAAGAATTTGCCTTGTGCCATTGTAAGTAAAAAGGAATGGATTTGAGGCGAATAGGAGGCTCGATAATGGTTAGGCCGAGTTTATCTTTGTACTGCATAGCGAGGCTTTTAGTCACATGGCAGAATAGATTGGTTTCGCTGACAACTAACATGTTTGCTAGCATTGAGCTGGCTTGATTGACAATGTGACGTTTGATGTTTGTTTCTTTCTCGAAAAACAGATCAAGTGCCAATTTATTATTACGACGTAAATTTAGCACTGATTGCGGCAGGGTCTGATAGTCATCAAAGTTGATTCCAATGCTACTGTGAGGGTGGGAATTTGCCACAATCAGTACTATCTCATCTTCAAAAAGTAGCTCGTGATCTAGGCTTTTGTCTGCGAGTAAGTAGCTATCAACGATTAAGTCGAGCTTCCTATTTCTAAGCTCCGCAATACCTAACTCTTCATCATAGATCTGTTCACATAATGAGTAGGTAATATTCTGGTTCTCTTCATTGGGTGATTTTTGTAAAAATTGAGTATGGAACTCCTCCGGTAGTGCGATGAAAAATTGCTTGGTAGAAGATAGAGGGTCAAAATCATCGAATGAACTGAGTACTGCCTCAAAGGTGAGTAACTCACCGCGTACATTCTCGTATAGTGCCAATGCCGCGGAGGTTGGCTGTACCTTTCCATTACTGCGGGTGAACAGTTCTTGTTGTAACGCCTTCTGTAAGCGGCTCATAGCCAAGCTAATGGCAGGTGGAGACACATCTAATGCTTCACTTGCTTGCGCGTAGCTACCCGTTTCCATCACCTTAATGAAGACCTTAAACAAGTTAAGATCAAACTTTGAAAAGTCCATTACACCGCCCTCCAGGTAATCAATATTTACCTCCGAGATACACTTTAGTTAATTTTGATTATCTCAGAAAGTTGTTAAAGTTCCCTTATCGACAGGACGCTCACCTTGAAGAAGAAAAACTTCGCACGAGAGATTGGTAGGGCTCCTCATTTATTATTTATTTGTATTCCTGAGGAAACGTTATGAACAAAACAGTATTAGCTATCGCCATTGGAGTTGTTCCACATATTGCATTGGCTGACTATGATTCGATCAGTAACTATCAAGGAAAGCCAGCAACGCAGCCACACGATTGAAGTCAATAAAGCGTTTGCTGAGAACCTACCTTGGAAAGATACTACGGCATTTGATCGTCAAACTCGTGGTTTGATCGCTGAGCTCACTGGTGATGCTGCAATTGTTCGTGACGAATTTCCACATTACGCAGATATGTCTGTAGATGAGATTCCAAATACGGTTAACCCGTCTTCATAGACTGAACCTTAAGCATTAAGACCAGCATAAATCCCGTCTAACGTGATGTTTTTCTTTGACTTCCTCTGGGCGGACTTTTGTGCGTTCTTAAATATATAGCTAGAGGCCCATTCCAGTTTATTGCCTATTTCTGACCATGCCTTGTGGCTGATACATTCAAATATGGGCAACAGCCACACATCCACATTTTTTGCCGCCTTAAACAGCGAGACCGATGGCATTATCTGAAGCGCAGTACTGCGCCTGATGATCAGCGAGAGTAAACTGGCCCAGATAAGCCCATCAACGATGGCCTTTTGTGCGGTGACAAATCGTTGCCAGTTTGTGTGAGATTTTAATTCTTTAAAAAGCAACTCCACCTGCCATCGACAGCGGTAGATCGCCATTATGTCATCAGCAGTATAGGTACCTGAAGGCAAGTTAGTTAACCAAATACAGAATCGCTTTTCTTCGGCAAACCAACGTCTTACCACTCTAAATTCTTGCTTACCACTACGAACTTTAAGGTCGAGTACCTGTGAGCGATTAGTACCTCGAGTGATGTCTTTGAGCTTCTTTCCTTCTAGTTTAGATAAATGCCGGCCCTGACCGTTTCTCGCTTCTATAACATGAGGATTCAGGGACTTTGCTCCTCGAAAAATATAGAAACCACCATACAGTTCAAGCTCAGTAAAGAATTGGAAGTCAGGGTACCCTGCGTCAGCCAACAACAATTTGTTACTCATTGTTTTGGGGCGGGCAAAAGTCTCTTTCTGATGCTGTATCAGCGCTGATGCTCATTGCGACTGGAGAAAAGCTTTTTAAAGACATTGTCATATGGCATTCAACTGCGGCTGGATTGCGTTTAAATCGGCTCGGGTAAACGTTCGAAAGGTCACGATGAATGTGGAAAGAGCTACCATCTTGAAGCAGCACATCATCAAAGGTGGCGAGTTTATCTGGTAGGTTGGCACTCTGCTGGCGAGCAAACTGAGCTATCGCTCGCATGGCCAATTGGCGCATGAATATCGGAAATTCTTCTTTCTTAACTGGTTATGGTAGGGCTTATAAGCCACAGTATTTTTAGCGCTTAAGCACATCCCATTGAATTGCCTTAGTAAATCGGCAATAGATGAGCAGTTTCCTTTGCTCAAAGCGGCCACTAGGCTTACTACTAGCTGGTCGGGTAAGATAGCCCGACATCGCTTCATAAGTCCTGTATTTTTCGCCATTTTTTGAAGGCTATCAGCATTAAAGAATTGCTTAAACTGCTTTTGTAGGGAGATAATCGTCATCGGCTTCACGGTTGATATGGGTGGTTTGTTTGGCGACGATTATCTGATCATAAATGAAGCCTTTTTTCTATCTAAATAAATAGCTTAGAGCTTAAGATCCTGTCTATGAACCCGTCTTTGTTCCGCCAAGGTATGGTTAACTATGAAGCCAATGGCTTATACAAAGTTCGTGATGGTATCTGGCAAGTACGTGGTGCAGACATTACAAACATGACCATCTACCGCACTGATAATGGTTACCTAATTCATGATCCACTGTTAACAGAAGCGGCGGGTGCTGCTGCATGGGAATTTGCTAAGGCAAACCTTCCAAAAATAAACGGTGAGCACAAAATAACAGGTGTTATCTACTCTCACTCACACCAAGATCACTTTGGCGGATCTCGCGGCATTATTGATGAGTCGACGAGCGCAATATCAATACGGTTCGACACTACCAGCATCTGAGACGGGTATTGTTGATAACGCACTGGGTCTTTCTCACTCACACGGTGCGGTAACGTTAGTCCCTCATACTGTTGAGATCAATGAACGTGAAGAGTGGCACAATGTTGATGGCCTTGATATTTTGTTCATCAATATGCCTGATGCGGAAGCACCTTCTGAGCATATCCACTGGATCCCAGAGTACAAAGCGCTGCACACGGCAGAGCTAACGTACGACGGCCAACATAATATTTACACATTCCGTGGCGCTAAGATACGTGATGCTTTGGTATGGTCTAAGTACCTACATGAAATGAAAATGCGCTTTGCTGATGAAGCCGAAGTTCTACACCAAGCACACAGTGCGCCAGTATGGAATGACAACGGTACTGAGATTTCTGAGTACCTAACACTTCAACGTGATAACTACGGTTTCCTACATAACCAGACAATGCGTCTTGCAAACCAAGGTGTAACAGTTAACGATATGGGACGTGAAATCGAGAAGATCATTCCAGAAGTTCAGCAGCAAACTTGGTATTCACGTGGTTACCACGGCTCATATAGCCATAACGCTCGCGCAATCATGAACCTATATTTAGGTTACTTAGACTTAAACCCAACAACGATCAATCCGCTGCAAACGATCGACAAGTCTTGTGTTTATGTTGAAGCTGCAGGTGCTGAGACATTAACCCAAGCCGGTAAGGCGCACTTCGAAGCGGGCCGTTACCAAGAGGCATCACAACTGTTGAATGACGTTCTTCAATGTGACCATAGCAATGAACCTGTTCGTGAAATGCTAGCAGATACATGGGAGCAGCAAGGTTACCAGTCTGAGACAATGGCATGGCGTAACTCGTACCTACAAGGTGCGTATGAGCTTCGTACTGGCATTATTGGTGAGACAATCAAGATGGCATCGGTTGATATCATTGCTAATACACCAACGACAGGTTTCTTAGACTTCTTGTCTGTATCGATGAACGGTCCTAAAGCGATTGAACTTGGCCTTGATTTCAGCCTAACCATTGTTCACCCAGATGTGAAAGAGAACTTCTACGCGGAAGTAAGCAACGGTAACTTAACGGCTATTCAAACAGATTCAATAGAAAAAGCGGACACTAGTTTATAGCTACACAAAGCGGACATGACTCGAATTATATCTTGAGAGACAACGCAGCAGGCTCTATTTGAATCTGGCCAAGCAGGTATCAAAGGAGACGTAGAGTCGTTCCAGAAGATGGCAACATCAATCGACAAGTTCACACCAGACTTTGATATTGTGCCAATGCCAATGCCAATGCCAATGAACAAGTAGCTCTATAAGTAGATGTTTTATGGTGCTGTGATAGCTTGTAAAGATTAGTTTTAATTGAGTGAAATACTATTCAAAAGCGAACCTATATGGTTCGCTTTTTTACTAAATATCTCTATTCATGATATCGAGTAAAACCAATTAAAATGACAATAGATGAGAATTTGTTTTATAGCGTGGATTGTCAATAAACGGTGGCTAAAAAAGCCTTATAAAGGCTGCATTACTAATAAATAAGGAATGCAGTGATGAGTTTTTATCTTAAGTTGTTCGTTGTCGCAATAATTGGATCACTATTAAGTTTTTTTGTTTTCCTAGAGTTATCTGCCTTTGCTTTTGCACCGGAGATGGAGCATGAGTACCCCATCGGTAGTTTTGAAGTCCAAGCATTTTTTGATCAGCATTGGCATTCCTTATAGTTAAAAGTCCATATAAATCATCATCTTTATCTTTTTTTATATCGCTATTTTATTTCATCATTTTATTTCATTTTAAAATTCTCGAAACGAAATGCAGGTTAAGGCAAGTTGAAGAGGAACAAAAATTACAATGAACCCTACACATTTGGAGTTTAACTATGACAATTAAAACAGCTCTTAAGCCTGGTATTCAATACAACGCAGAAACCGTACTTTACACGGGCAACTTTATTACTATGAATGAAGAGCTTCCAAAGGCAGCGGCTACCGTTGTACAAGATGGAAAGATACTATTCACAGGTACCAAAGATCAGGCTGAAACATTTTTAACCGATAAGAACTTAGAATATCGTTTAGATTCGCAGTTCGAAGGTAAAACAATTGTTCCAGGCTTCATTGAAGCGCATATGCATCCACTGCTTGCTGCACTGTTTACTGGTATGTTCGAATATGGCGGACAATACGACCGTCTCGGTGTAGAAGGTAAGTTACTAAAGGGTTGTGCAACGGGTGAAACATTAAAAGCGCACCTAAAAGAGCTTAAACAAGAACACGACGAGGCAGGAAAAACGGGAGAGTGGATCAATCTGTGGGGTCTAGATCCATTATTGATGACAGATGGCACTGTTGTGAACCGTGATTTCTTAGATTCAGTGATTGATGACTCTCCAGTATTCTTCATGCACGCAAGCTGTCACCTTGCAGGGCTAAATACATTAGCACTTGAAAAGTCGGGTTTTAGCTTGGACGACAACCCTGAATTTGTATTGCGTGAAAATGGTCGCTTAACGGGTGATATTGCGGAAATGAAAGACATCTACCGCGCACTCAATGTTGGTGCATTTAACTATGGTTCAGACCCTGCGGTTATCGGAAAGACGTTAGTAGATTACGCGAATATTGCGCATTCACTGGGTGTAACGACCGTATCAGATTGCGGAATGGGTTTGCCTTCAAATCCATACCCACTGTATCAAGCATTGAGCAAAAACCCTGCGTTTAAATTGCGTATTACGGCTTACCCTTTGATTGGTCCGTTTAACTTGGAAGATGTACATACGATGAAGCAAGACGATACCGACAGACTTTGCATTGGTAGCGTCAAGTATGTGAACACAGACGGCTCTATTCAGGGCTTTACGGCTAATTTATTAGAAGGTCAAAGCTACTACAATGGTAAACCAAGTACTTCACTAACGCGTGATGTTGAAGAAATCTACGAATCGGTATTACCGTTTCATAAAGCAGGTTACAACATCTCTTTCCACTGTAATGGCAACGGAACAACAGAAACGTTACTTAATCTTATTGAGCGTATGCAGAAAGATACGCCAATGCCAGAGGCTCGTCACTGTCTAGAGCACAACCAAATGGTGACAGACGATCAAATGGATAGAATGGTTGAATTAGGTGTTTGTCACAACCTGTTTGGTACTCACATTCCAGTCTGGGGAGATGTACACGCTACACAAACTGTAGGGCCTGAGTTCGTTAAACGATTGAACCCATTCCAAACTTCTGCAAAGAAAGGTATTCCGTTCTCTATTCACTGTGACGATGGCGTAACTCAGGTTAATCCGTTGTTTATGATGTGGGGCGCTATGAACCGTAAGTGCATTTTCTCTGGCAATGTATACGGTGAAGAGGAGTGTTTAACTGCGGAACAAGCTCTTCATGCGGTTACACTAGGGGCTGCTTACCTTATGGGGCATGAAGACAGCAAGGGCTCTATATGTGCAGGAAAGCTAGCTGATTTTGCAGTTCTGGATGCCAATCCTCTAGAGGTGCCTAAGCTAGAAATTAAAGACATTCGTGTGCATGCAACAATGCTAGGTGGTGATGTCACCGTACACCAGAATGCAACAACGTCAGTGAAAGAACCAGAAATGGCTTAATCATAAAAATAGACTTTCACACCAACTCAAAGAGCACGTAAGTGCTCTTTTTTTGTATATGTAGAAAGTCATAATTCATCAGAACCCAATAGGGTAGTTGGCATATTCAAGAGCGCTGCGAGCGTTGTTTCTCTATGCCCGCGAGCTGACTAGATTCAATATATTCTGGAGTAAGTGTTCAGAGATCAAGTAACCCCATAATTGCTATCTATAACCTATAACTCACTAACGATGGTTACGGCTGAAGTGAATTATTTCTAAAACTTAAGTCGGTAGAGGTCACGCTAGATAGCGATTAAGTTAGGCTCTCGAAAAAGGCCTGGAAGTGTACGGAATTTGTTGACCACGAAAGTGAGACCGGAATATTTTCGAGTAGGCGTTGTCATGTATAGTGTTGGTGATAGTCGGGAGCGACAGTGACCGCGATAATGATATGCCATTATCGCGATTCAGTATGATAGGTTTGGTAGTGCTAGTTTGGTGGAAAAAATAGGAAAGAAGTGGCTAACTAAAAATATCAGGTTTTGTATTTGTTTTCCGGAATCACTGAATAGTGTGAAGAAGGCCAACGCATTATGGTTAACCTTCTACTAAGGGACTCTTAGAGCGCCTAGCTTCTCCAGACTCGGGAATAAGCCTTTGTTGAGGATTGTCTATTCGGGAGCTGACATACCCTCCCAGAAGTGCAATGAACACCAAAATTATCATCGCCAAGTTAAACCCAAAAGCCCGTGCTTTAGCATTTTCTTTGAGTAGATAGTTAGTTTGATGCTTATCGAGTTGATAGCGCTCAATAAGGTTTTTTACCCTGCTGTCGTCAATATAAGGAACATGAGACAATTGCTTTAAATCAGAGACAAAGGCGCTCGGATAATAAGTAATGATCTCATTGTTAGAACGAATAGTGTGGTCCATTGCCCCCTGATTTAAGCCACCAAACAAGCTGATACCCAACACCAAGCCGATGTTTCGAACCGTAGCTTGCAAGCCGCCTGACTGTTCTGCGTCTCTTTCTCCCAAAGCGCTCGTAATGATAACTGGGCATTGGGAAGCCAATATGCCCATTGCAGCGCCTAGTAACGCCATCCCAAAATAAAATGACATCAATATTTGCTGATTTTGGCTAGATAGGATGAGCGTTAAACCTGCGATAAACATCGTTGTGAAGGCGAACTGACAGAGCTTTTTGGGTGATTGTGTTTTAAAAATGATTGGGGTTGCCACTGAGAAAACAATCATGCAGGCCGAGAATAGAAGAATGATACTGCCAGAGTGAGCTGAAGAGAGTGATATTGCTACTTGCAAATAAGTGACAATGACAAAGCTGCTGCCCCCCAATACAATGTACATTAATGAAAGGATGATGAATCCTATTCTAGAAGCACTATTTTTAAACCAGCTTAATGGCAATAAAGCAAAGCCGTGTTGTTTTTCAAACCGAATTTGTTGCACTACAAACAGTGTAAATAGGAAACCACCAACGCCTAATAGAAATAATGCAGGGCTCATAGGAAGAACGAAACTCAACCAGTTTGGGAAATCTGCACCATTTAAAATAGTAAGAACACCCCAATAAGGCATTTTAATTAGCCCTAGAAAAATAGCGACAGTGCTCACTGCGCCAAGCAATGCACCGACAAAATCAAACTTGGTTGGTCTGTTAGTATGAATTGGACGTATGCCAAAAATTGCAGTCACTAAGCTAGACAGGTAACAAGTTGCGATAATAATAAAAGGCCAATACCAATCTGTATTATCGTGTAGCCAGCCACTTAGTAGCGGGATAATAGCTGCTGCGAGTCCCGTTGCTGCCGCCATTAGTCCGAAGCCTATAGCACGATTTTTGCCTGGGAAGTGCGCGACCACAAGCGCGAGAACGGCTGGAAGTATTAAAGCTGAAGCAATACCTGTAAGTGGACGGACGACAAGGGAAATGGTGGTTATGTCATCAATGGCGATAAATCCCATCGTGGATATAAAACCAAGGCTTGTGCCAAGAATGAGCAATCTTCGCCAACCGATAATTAAACCGAAAATACTGGCCGAGAGCATGAATGCTGCGCCAACAAGAGGCTGAACACTGCTTAGAAGTTGGATGTTGGAAATGTCGGTTTGGAAGACATTAACTAGAGCCGAAGTGGAAATAGAAAGGTTAGCCACATCGGCAGATAGCGTAAACTGAGCTAAGCAGAGCGCGATGAGTAACCAAGTTGTTTTACTGTCATTCGTCTTATCCATAAAAACTCACTAGGTGGTGGAAATTGGGTGTTGTGAAACGAATAAAGCCCCGGCAGTGCCGAGGCTTAAAACGTTACTCTTCGCTCTTCATCAATGAGCGTTGGGGAAGTTTAGAACACAGTGCCAATCCACCAAGCATCAATCCAATCAAAGTAAATAGCGCGTAACGAACTGACTGTAAGCGAGACTCCGCCATTACCTCAATCACAATTCGTTGCTCTTCTTTGTCAGCAATCAAATTTTCCATAAGGTCAATAGCCATGGCATTTGATACAAATGGTAATGAAGGTTGCTCAATAATGATTTGTTTCGTCTGTGCTGATAATGCTTCATGTTCAGCGACATTTGATTTAATTGCACCAGTCAAAGAGAACAGCATTACTGAACCTAGAATAGCCACTCCAAATGCTTGTCCAACATTACGAGACGTTGCTTGAATCCCCCCAGACTGCTGAGCTTCACGTTCACTTAGTGCTGAAGTCACAACGATAGATGCTTGAGAAGCCAACAGGCCAGCACCTGTACCAAAGATAGTTAAAGAAATGTATTGCCAGAAAGTAATGCCATCAGCGGTGAAGCCCAAGAACATTAGAGCTGTGCCCGTAGCTGCAATAACAAAGCCAAGCTGGCAGATACGTTGGCAGGTTAGGTGAGATAGCTTCGCAGGAGCGCCAAGCGAACCAATCATCATACCAAGTGCGAAGGCACATAGAGCTATACCAGAAGAAAATGCACTCATACCGGCAACGAGCTGCATGTAAGAAACATTGATAAATCCAGTTGCACCGAACAGTAGGAAAATCGTCGCACAAAGCACTAGGCCAACAACAACTTGTGGATTCTTAACATAAGAAGAAGGAAGTAGTGGGGTACCGCCTTGTTCTTCAAAACGACGTTCCCAAACCATAAGTATTTTAAGAAGTGCTGCACCTACTAGTACTGTTGGAATCGCTGGAGAGATACCCAGAATACTGAAGTCTGTTAGAGGTTTGATTAAACCCCATTCAGAAATTTTAAGTAAACCAGTCACAAAACAAAGAAGGCCAATACCCGCAAGTACGATACCCAAAGTATCTAGCTTACCTTTAAAAGGGCTTGACTCAAGGGTTGGCAATTTCATGCTACCGAACATTACGAATAGACAGTAGATACCTAGACCACAAAAAGCGACCTGGAAACTAGCGACATCCAAAATAAAACCAAATAGCAAAGGAGTAACAGCACTTGCTAGACCTACCAGGGCTGCAATCGCAGAGAATGCGATCGCTTGATCTTTGCCTTTATAGATACCTGCAACGTTTGCGAGTACCGCTGGGATAAGTAAACAAGCGCCTAAACCTGAACCCACACGAGCACCATAGTTTAAGACTTCCATGTTTGGAGCGAATGCTGCAGCAAATGAACCAACAGCAAGCATACCTGCCCCGATGACCATCTGGCGTTTCCAACCAATAATCAGACCGATGAGACCACCAGCGATCATGCCTGCGCCAGCAATAAGCGGGTACATTGCATTGGCCATTTGAATTTGTGGCATACTTGCACCGTGAAGTGCAATAAGTGCCTCAGTAGAGATAGCTAACCCAGAGTTGTCAGCCATCGTTGAGAACTGAGCTGCAAGAAGGACAATCAAAGGAAACCATTTGGCTAACCCTGATTTTTCTTCCGGAGTAGGGAGTGTAGATGCGGATACCGTCATTGTAGATACCTTTAAGTTGAAGAGCGAAAGCTCAAGTCGTTATAGTTATGAAATAATCTTCATCACCATTTAACCCTGTGAGTGCACTTACTCTCCAACCAAAAAAAGTATCTTTAGAAGAAAAAAAATTGTATTTGTAAATTGAGGTATAAAAAAAAGTAAATTACAATTAACTGTCTGATTTATCAGTCAAAATGTAAGAAACACCTAAGCCTGTACTTTGTTCTACGTCAATAAATATCCGGCCTTCGTCTAGGTGCCAAGCGTGCACTCGAATCAGATTTCCGCCTGTGGGTATATCAATATTAGTATTTTCAATAAAGGCATCTAATCCACGAACCTCTCTCTTCTCGATATCGAAGTCCGAACTCACATGTTCGAAGCGTCTTAGTATTAAAGTGACATCATAGGTGAAGTTAAATTCGTTGTACTGATTGTTTATTGAAAGTCGAACTTTATTATTCTCAACCAGCATCAGTGCGTTGCTATCGATTTTTGCATTATCAATATAGATAGAACCTTTGCCTTGCCATGCCCCTTCATTAACACGCAAGGGGTTATTCAAATATTGATAAACGTAGGTACCTAGTACGGCAGAAATCAATATGATAACAGTCAGAGAAAAAAAGATTAAAATTCGATTTTTTTGCATTCTAATACTCCTTTTACCTCGGTACAGGTTCTGTAGGAAGACTCGTGCTTAATGACATACATTGCAGGGTCGTAACCTTTAAGCGGTAGTGATTTGAGCTCTTGTTCTGTTGCATTGAACAGTATCCAGTGATTTCCATATTGGTGGCTGATACGTTCGTTTGATGCAGTAAAAACTCCAGAAGCCGCTTGGGCGAAAGTGGCTATTGCAACAGCTAGCAGGGCGGAGACTGAAGGAATGATATTTTGTGGAATACTGGCCTTTTGCTGTTCCGTATTCTCGTCATCAACCTTGGCCTTCTCTATAGCCTGTTGTTTGTCTGCTTGAGGTTCACTAGTGTTAGAGTCGTCAGGTGTCTGTTGAGCGATACTTTCCTCAAGCTGCGGGGCAACAGCGAGCACATAGCCTAGTTTTGGAATCGTTCTGATCATGGTTCTATCTACATCTTCGAGAGAAAACCTGAGCGCTTTGACTGTTTGATTGATGGTCGCGTTCGTAGCATATGAGTCTTTCCATAGTGTTTCTTCAATCAATGAGCGGGAGAGTACTTCAGGAAATGTTTTGATTAACTCATGGAACAGGTTAGCTTCTCTGGCTCGTAGGCGACTTCGTTCTCCTTGGTTGTCGATTACGGCAGATGTTGGTGAGTAATAGAGTTCACCGACTTTGTATATGGGTGGCTCCAAGTATAGTTTGACCATTGAGTGTTCTCATTTACATAACGTCTCTAAATATGCTAACTGGGATTCGTTGTTTCTCATTTTGATCCACAGCAATAAATGCATCGCATCAAAAATCGAATTTTTAAAAATGAGAAACTAAGCACAAGTGAAAGTGTCAATGTGTAAATAAATATGTTCGATATTACGTCTGTTAAATATACATATAGCTTTATGTATCAAAGCCTTCAATCTTAGTTATGGTCAGGATTGAAATTATCTATTCGGAAAAGTGATAAGATTGACGTTATTCCACACTTAGACACTAAAAATAATAAGGACATACTTTTTTTTATTTTTTGTTTTTTTATTTTGTTATCTCGCTGGGTTTAATTTCTCTAGAGTGTTTTGGAACTTGGCCTACTTAGGCTGAGAGCCCAATAACGTACTATAGGTTTTTGACCATGGCTAACTATAAAAAAATAACACTCAGTAGCGCCCTTATTCTTTTCTCCTCTTTTGCAGTGTCAGATGATCACATCACACCTGAAGATGCCCCTGACCCTGGTGATCACACAAAAGTTTCTTCCGTGGTCAACATTACATATGGCAAACAAAGCTTTAGAGAGCAAGACAATGACTTTGTACAAATTCAAGGCCAGATGTCCGGACAGAAGAGTAATGAAAATTTGTTCTTAGGACAGCTAACGATACAAGGTCAAGATAACGGAAAAGTGGGAAGTGAAGATTTTAACTTATCTCAAGTTAGAGCTCGCTATTTCGAAGTCAGTCGAACTGATTGGCAACATGCGCCAATGGTTGGTGTGTCACTAGATTATATAGAAACCAGTTTTACTGATGCTATATCAGACCGCTTGTTCGCAATCGGCGGATTGATTCGTGTAAATACCCCTTTTGATAATTGGTTATCTTTTCCGATTTTGGCGGGTGCAGTAGGGCAAAACAATAGCGACTTTAGCCGCTTAGGTCTTACCGATGACTATACCTATGGAGTTCAATTTAATTTCTTGAACTCGATTTATTTGCATGAAAACGGCACTCATGTACAAATAAACCCTCAATACAGCTCCCTTGACTTCGGTGGCAGTGTTGGAACAATAAACCAACTACAACTCGATCTCGCTTTCCAAGGGCCACTTGCTGACAACCGTAAGCACTGGGGTAAAGTTACCTACACTGAATTCTTCGATGATGCAGAGCAAAGCTTTGGTCACAACAGACAGGGAACTGAGCTGAAGTTTACCTACAGTTACTACTTCTAACTTGGTTGATCTCCTCCCTTCAGTATTTCAAATACACTAAGAAAATGCTCTTGCGACTTTAATCGCTAGAGCATTTAATTTTTCGTAAGTAAATTCTAGATAGGTATATTGCAACTCCGAGGTCATATCATCATCTTGCCTCACTCTCAGTGCAAATAATAAGCAAGAATTAACGTCCAACGTTGATTGAGATAGTATTTTGCTACAAAACGCGCATAATCTCGCTATACAACATTTAAAGAAGAATTTACCTATGACTACCTTTCAATACTACTTTCACCAACTGCCTTGCTTCGACTGTAAAAAAACGACAGTAAGTACTGATCTTGGTTGGTTAACGCCTGCGATGAAAGATGATGCTATCGCACAAGTGACAGCGACACTTGCACAAGGCGAGGTTACACCAGATCTTTCAGCAGACGTGGTTTGTACGAAAGATGAAGCTCGCGAGTACTTACTGCTTAACTTCTTCGGCTATTCAGAGGAAGAGCTGGCAAGCGGAATCGAAGCGGATGATGAAAAAGAAGTGGCAGACGAAATCGCAGAGCTAGTAGAAGAAGGTAAAGACACCATCACCTTCGAACATGAGATTGCTCTTCAGTGCTGTGCTGACTGTGATGTTGAAGACGAGTCAAACTAAGCACTCGTATTAAGAGTATTAAACTAAGTACTCTTATTAAGCTTCATCATGAAGCTATGATGTCTAATGATGAAAGGCGTTAGCGGATTGAAGTTCGCTAACGCCTTTTTTGTCTCTCTGTTTCTTATCTTTAAGCGGCATTCAATCTTAAGATGCTGTGCTTTGTATAATGCCTTGTTTGCTCAGCTGCGAAAGGATCTCAGCTGTTTTCTCTCTGAATAAATCTCTCAGTAGACGAACAGTCGGGGTGATGGATTGGCGACTTGGACACACTAACCACAGCTCGGTAGGGGTCGGCTTAAACTCAGACATAACTTTAACCACTTCACCTGAAAGCAGATGAGGTGACATGTCTAAACAAGATTTTATTGCCACTCCTTTACCCGCAATACACCAACGCCTTACAAGGTCTGCGTCGTTCGAAGCGCGATTTCCTTTTAGTTTCACTTTATGATCTTGAGTACCATCGTTAAACACCCACTCGTCTTGTAACATGTCATGGAGTTGGTAAAGCAACCCATTGTGCTGCGCTAAGTCACTCGGGTGTTTTGGTGTTCCCATTTCAGCCAAGTAGTCAGGAGCCGCACACAATATCCTCGGCACATCGCATATCTTGAAACCATACATGTTCGCATCGGTTGGGGAACCGTAACGCAGCGCCATATCGACGGAATCTCGGTAGAAGTCGATATTGCTATCGCTGATGCTAGTGCGAAGCGTCGCTTTTGGGTATTCAAGCAAGAACTCATCTAACCAAGGTATGATTAGGTTACGCCCTAGATCCGATGAAAGCGCAATACGAATTTCACCGTCGACAATCCCAAGCTCTTCTCGCATGTTGAGCTTTGCTTGCTCCAACATCTTCAAGGCTTGTTCGCATTCCGGTAAATAACGCTCGCCTGCTGAAGAGAGTCTCAGATGGCGCGTGGTTCTTACAAATAACTCAGCACCGAGTGCCGCTTCAACACGTTTTACCGCTGCACTTGCTGTGGCAGTACGCATATCGAGGTTGGTGGCTGCAGCGGTGATACTGCGAAACTCCGCCACTTTCAAAATGACCTGTAAGTCTTCAAGAAGCATGTTATCTACCTGTATTGAATTATGTTCTAAACATGGCGTTGGGATATTTCCCCATCACAATCTGCAGATGGGTTATCTCTACCTATCGCTTCTAAGTTAGCTTCAAACACTTAATTGTCAAAAATAATTTGATAATAATTCAAATGTGAGGCTGTTTTTCATTAGTAATTTTCTCACTATCATTTTCCCATATCGACAACGTAGCGCAGTACGCACGGTATGGACGAAGCCTACGATCTAGGGGGGTAAGATGACTAAGAAAATCACAATGGGTGTAACGGATTTGTCGTTCCACCGTACGACCGCATCATTGGTTGCCAATGTATTGAAAGCCATGGGTTTTGAGGTAGAGCGTATTTTCTCTCCACATCAGGAGAACTTTGAAAAGCTGAAAACAGGCCAAGTGGATATGCTTTCTTCTGCGTGGTTGCCATCAAGTCACGGTATCTACAAAGCAGGCGTTGAAGAAGTTGAGTCACTTATCGAGCTTGGGCTTCATTATGAACCTTATGCCTTGTGGGGCGTACCAGACTATGTGCCTGAAGCGGCGGTTTCTGAAGTCTCTGATTTATTAAAAGCTGAAGTGATCGAGAAAATGAACTCGACTATCCAAGGTATCAACCCCGGAGCTGGTATCACACGTTTCTCTATCCAGATGATGAAAGACTATGGCCTGAGCGATGCCGGCTACGAGTTCTTTCCTGGCAGTGAAGACGATTGTTTCAGTGCCTTTGAAAGTGCGGTCGCAAACAAAGAGTGGGTGGTGGTGCCACTGTGGAAACCTCAATTTTTGCACTATCGTTACGATATTCGTGAACTCAAAGAGCCAAAAGGCCTACTCGGAATTGTGGACAGAGCGGTACTTCTTTTAAGAGATGACAAGAAGCACTTGTTCAATGAAGAACAGATTCAGAAGCTGGATTCACTGCGTTTCTCGAACGATATTATTGCCGAACTGGATTACAAAGTTTGTCGTGAAGGTAAACCACAAGATCAAGTAACACATGATTGGTTGATTGAGAAAGGCCTGATTTAACTTCTAAGGCGTTGGTAATGCAGTTAGATGTCTGCATTACCCAGATAGCGGCAATACTATTATCAAAAATTATTTGAGAATCATTCAAATATTAGGCGGTTTATCTCGGGTGGGAATTAACTAAGATTAACTCGTCTAATTCAAGGAGAAAGCACAATGTCAGTACCATCAAAAATGAAAGCTATTGGATTTACTCAATCACTTGCGATTACAGAGCAAGACAGTTTATTTGAGTTTGAAACGAGTCTGCCAGAACTAAAAAATAATGACTTGCTGGTAAAAGTGAGTGCGACTTCTATCAACCCTGCTGACGCAAAAATTCGCATTCGTAATGCTAAAGATAAAACTCTTGAGCAGCCAAAAGTACTGGGCTATGACGCAGTCGGTGAAGTTGTTGGTAAAGGCGCAGACGTTGAAGGCTTCGAAGTCGGTGACCGTGTGTACTATGCGGGTGACGTAACACGCATGGGGGCTAATGCAGAATACCAAGCTGTGGACTACCGTATTACCGCTAAAGCGCCTAAGAGCCTTTCTGATGAGGCTGCAGCCGTTATGCCACTAGCAACACTTACCGCTTGGGAAGCGTTGTTTGACCGCCTGCGAGTTCGTCCTGAAGAGAAAAAGTCTATCCTGATCATTGGTGGAGCGGGCGGCGTTGGTTCAATTACGATTCAACTGGCTAAGCAACTCACCAACCTAAATGTTATCGCTACAGCTTCAAGACCTGAAACGGAGCAGTGGGTAAGAGATATGGGGGCGGACTATGTGGTGAACCACCGTAACCTTGTCGAGTCTGTGCGAGAGCAAGGCATTCAACATGTCGATTACATCTTCAGTGTTGCTGATACAAAAGGGCACTGGGATGCGATGGTTGAGTTGATCGCACCGCAAGGCATGATCAGTTCGATTGTTGAATTTGATGGTGGCATTGACTTATCAGCGCTGCAAGGCAAATCAGCAGGCTTTGTTTGGGAGCTGATGTTCACACGTTCACTGTTCAATACAGAGGATATCCAGAAGCAGCAAGACATCCTATTCCAAGCCGCGAATCTGATTGATGCGGGCCGTATTAAAACGACGCTAACCACGACCCTAAATGGCTTTAGTGTGGATACAATCAAAGATGCACACCAACGTATTGAAAGCAGTGCCTCGATTGGTAAAACAGCCATCAAATACTAATTGCTGATGCTTTAATCCGTCGTTGTTTTGAGTCGTTGACGGTTTAAATAGATGAAGCCCCTGATATCTTAATGCTAGTCAAAAGTTATCAAGGGCTTATGTTTGTTTTCAGTTTAGTCAGTTTAGTTAGCTTCTGGTGATGTGATAGGTTTCGATGTTCTGAAGTGAAGCTGGATTAGGTCTAGCTCAAAAGGCGAGGGCTGTTTGTCTGCAATCAAAAAGCCGACTTGTTTGATGTCTTGTGCCTTAAGTTCCGGAGCATCGCTCAGTAGCCGACCTCTGAACACCGCTTGAAAATCATTGAAGTGGAACACCTTGATAAACTGCTCTCCCTTAATGGTATCAAAATCGTGTTTGTATTGAACTCGATTGCCGTCCTTCGATGTTGTGAACCTCAGTTGGTAGGTGCGACCATCACCGACAAAAACTAGCTCTGCGCTATCTATTTCATGGGCAGGTGGTTCAATGGAGCGCTTTACAGAACTGAAACCACCATTGTTTTCTAACGATAGCTCGCCCCTAAACTGACTCATATTATCAAGATAAATGAGCTCGCCTGTTGAGATGCCGCCCATTACATCGTCGTTGGTCACTGTCCAATTCTTATGTTCGTTCGGTTGTGTAAAGTCAATCATACCTATGCCTGCTACAGATACTTGAGACCATAAAAAAGAGAGGCTGATTACTAGCCACAAAGGGTGTCTTCGCTTAAGCAATGAAGTCGTTTCGTTCATGATTGTCTCCGTTAGCCGTTAGTCTGTTCGCGTTTTATGGAAAAGGTTCAGTGGCAAGCATACCCAGACAATGCTCAATAAATTCAGAATAATTTGAAGCATTGTCGTACTCAATTTTTAGCGAACCGTGAAACATCAGCGTCACCGTGACGTCTTTATAGCTTAGCCAACAGGTGTAACCGTCGTAATCATGCCACGCCGTCATTTCGCCAACTTGATATTTGTTGTTCTGTTGCTCACCGGAAGAGCGAATAAACTCAAACACTCTGAGAAATTCTAAAATGGTGATTCTGTTGTCCATGTACAACTCCCGCTGCGTCATCTTTGAGAATAGGCTGCTCTTTAGTGTTTAGATTGCCTACGTCTTTCTTTCATATCCTTACGGCTTACCTCTGTGCCCCGATCACTGAAAGGGTCTTACCTTCTCGATAAACCGCTGTTTTCTAATATTTCATCATCATTCCATACATCTGTTCAATCCAGAGCAAAGCGTGCGTAACAAACTCGAATAACAACGTTAACCCTCAAGATAAAGACGAGCTTAATTTGCGTTTATGGTGGTTAATTAAAATTAGAGTCGATAGGATAAATAGCATCGGAGCCGGGTTATTGGCTGAAATAGAATCTATAGAAAGTGCGTGTCAACATGATAGAAAAATTGAAAAAGGAATGGTTTCTTGTAGGGATGGTGGTGGCTATGGTCGTTGCTGTTTTTACGCCGGATTGGGGCAAATCGGGTGGGGTACTTCATCTCGATACGGTGACCGTTCTCGGCATCGCTTTGGTGTTTTTCTTACACGGTTTGGGTTTGTCTCCCAAAGCCATTCTTGAGGGGCTTTCGAATTGGAAGCTGCATGTTTTTGTACAAAGCGCGACATTCTTAGTTTACCCACTGCTTTGGGTGATATTCGGGCAAGGCTTTGTCGCTTATATGCCAGCAGCTCTGGCCTTTGGTTTCTGTTACCTCTTCGTATTACCGAGTACGATTTCGTCTTCGGTTGCGATGACGGTGATTGGAAAAGGAAACCTACCGGGTGCGATATTCAATGCATCACTTTCTAGTATTTTAGGCGTGTTCATTACGCCTCTACTGATCCAGCTCTTTATGGGGTTGGAAGGTGCAGAGCTAAACCTGACGGAATCGGTGATCTCTATATCTAAAATGCTGCTATTGCCAATGATTGTCGGCCAGTTGATGCGCCCGTTACTTTTTGAATGGACTCAGAAACACAAGTCAGTGGTCAATAAGTTAGATAAATACGTGATACTTCTGATCGTCTACAGTGCTTTCTGTGACTCTATTGAACACGGTATTTGGAGCGACTTTTCACCAATGCTGTTGTTGCTGTCAGCGGTGATTTGTTTAGTGGTATTGATGGTGATGGTACACGGCATTCAGTGGAGTGCCCGTAAGGTCGGATTCAATCATCAAGATGAAGTCGCGGCGGTATTCTGTGGTACCAAGAAGACCTTAGCGGCAGGTATTCCTATGGCTAAGGTGATCTTTGCTCACAACCCTAATCTAGGGATGATATTACTGCCAATCATGCTTTATCACCCAATTCAGATCTTTTACTGTGCGGTGCTAGCCAATCGTTATGCCAAGGTTGAACTGCAATCGAGTTAACGTAGTCGAACTAATATAAAAGAAGCGAGTCAGTTATTCATTTCTGGCTCGCTTTTTTTGGGTATGAGTTCTACGTTGTTGGTCTCAATAATAGTGCGCCAAATACCAAGAGGGCACTACCACAGCAACGCTGAACCCAACGGCCTATAGCGCCTTGACCCAAATTTTTGACCTTAGAAATCATAAAACAAACCGCGCCAAACCAAGTAATCATTAGCGCCGCGTGAATTGAAATTAACGCGAACGCATCTGCATATACAAATGAATCAAAGTTGATGAACTGCGGAAACACAGAAATGTAAAACAGAGTTCCTTTAGGGTTTAGCATCTGTGTTAAGAAACCCTCGCTGAAACTCTTGAATGAACTCTGATCACCTTGATAAACCGCTGTTGTCGATGTGTTGAGATCCTTAACGATAAAAGTTTGATAGATCATTTTTGCGCCAAGGTAGGCTAAATAAATCGAACCGACCGCTTTTACAACAAAGAACAACTCTGCTGATTTAATAATCACTTGAGACAATCCTAAAATTGCCAGTGTTCCATGAATGAAAGCCGCTAGAACAAACCCACTCACGTTTAAAAGCCCCGCATTTCGTCCCTTGGTTGACACTGTTTTTAGCAACAGAACTAGGTTAGCGCCTGGCGAGATAACCAAAACGAGTGCAATCATAAAAAATGTAAACAGTTCAGCCACATTGAACCCCCTTCTAAATCTCTACTTGCCATTGTTAAACGATGCATCTTGAATGTAGTTGTATAATTTAAAAAAGAATAGCGAACAACTGAACAGAGCATCAAAGGTTGGGATCTTATCAATGTGAAGCCATAGATTTACGATGGCGCAGTAAAAATGCTGTCAATTCCTCGAAGACCAATTTAATAGTAAGCCAATTTTTAAAAGGCAGGTAAACATCAGCTTTTTTGAATCAAGTTTCATATCGTTATAAAGAAAACCGCCTTTCACTTAATGGTGAAAGGCGGTTTACGAGTTATGCGAATTTCATAGACTGAACCTTAAGCATTAAGACCAGCATAAATCCCGTCTAACGTGATGTTTTTCTTTGACTTCCTCTGGGCGGACTTTTGTGCGTTCTTAAATATATAGCTAGAGGCCCATTCCAGTTTATTGCCTATTTCTGACCATGCCTTGTGGCTGATACATTCAAATATGGGCAACAGCCACACATCCACATTTTTTGCCGCCTTAAACAGCGAGACCGATGGCATTATCTGAAGCGCAGTACTGCGCCTGATGATCAGCGAGAGTAAACTGGCCCAGATAAGCCCATCAACGATGGCCTTTTGTGCGGTGACAAATCGTTGCCAGTTTGTGTGAGATTTTAATTCTTTAAAAAGCAACTCCACCTGCCATCGACAGCGGTAGATCGCCATTATGTCATCAGCAGTATAGGTACCTGAAGGCAAGTTAGTTAACCAAATACAGAATCGCTTTTCTTCGGCAAACCAACGTCTTACCACTCTAAATTCTTGCTTACCACTACGAACTTTAAGGTCGAGTACCTGTGAGCGATTAGTACCTCGAGTGATGTCTTTGAGCTTCTTTCCTTCTAGTTTAGATAAATGCCGGCCCTGACCGTTTCTCGCTTCTATAACATGAGGATTCAGGGACTTTGCTCCTCGAAAAATATAGAAACCACCATACAGTTCAAGCTCAGTAAAGAATTGGAAGTCAGGGTACCCTGCGTCAGCCAACAACAATTTGTTACTCATTGTTTTGGGGCGGGCAAAAGTCTCTTTCTGATGCTGTATCAGCGCTGATGCTCATTGCGACTGGAGAAAAGCTTTTTAAAGACATTGTCATATGGCATTCAACTGCGGCTGGATTGCGTTTAAATCGGCTCGGGTAAACGTTCGAAAGGTCACGATGAATGTGGAAAGAGCTACCATCTTGAAGCAGCACATCATCAAAGGTGGCGAGTTTATCTGGTAGGTTGGCACTCTGCTGGCGAGCAAACTGAGCTATCGCTCGCATGGCCAATTGGCGCATGAATATCGGAAATTCTTCTTTCTTAACTGGTTATGGTAGGGCTTATAAGCCACAGTATCTTTAGCGCTTAAGCACATCCCATTGAATTGCCTTAGTAAATCGGCAATAGATGAGCAGTTTCCTTTGCTCAAAGCGGCCACTAGGCTTACTACTAGCTGGTCGGGTAAGATAGCCCGACATCGCTTCATAAGTCCTGTACTTTTCGCCATTTTTTGAAGGCTATCAGCATTAAAGAATTGCTTAAACTGCTTTTGTAGGGAGATAATCGTCATCGGCTTCACGGTTGATATGGGTGGTTTGTTTGGCGACGATTATCTGATCATAAATGAAGCCTTTTTTCTATCTAAATAAATAGCTTAGAGCTTAAGATCCTGTCTATGATGCGAATTTAGGTTTTTATCAATTCTCTACGATTAGCTTATTCCACTTTAACCAATGTACTTGAGTCGGTGTGAGCAAATGCACTGTCGTAGATCTCTAAGCCTGTTGTTTGAGAGTACGTCAGTGTATCGTCTGAAATGCTAATGTTCATCGTGAAGCCTGTGGTGGTTGCGTTGTCCGTCATGTATTCGGACTCAGCGATGCCACGTTTAGACGCAACTAACGTCATTGTATCGCCAGCAGGGCCTTCTGCGGTGACACATGTGGTGCGAGGCACACAGTAAGAGTTGTATACGATCTGATTCTTTTGGTCGTAGATGAAGTAACCACGTTGATCGTGGAATTTAGAATCGTCAGTCTTTCTGAATACTTCCTGCTTGTAGTACAGAGCAACAAGATATTGGTCGCTTGCGTTGGTGGCATCTGCAGCTACCTCAAACGTCATCACTTCATAAAATGGTGTGACTGCTGGGCCACCCGCACCCACATCAGTCCCTTCTTGACCCGGTGAAATATCAACGCCGCCAGTTTCGACTGATTTCCATGTGCCGACTAGCTTTGCTAGTGGACCGAAATCCATACCATTGATTGTATTGTGGTCGGCTACTGCTGGAACCGAGATTGCTGCTGCAATACCAAGTACTAATAATTTTTTCACTGTAACTTCCTTTTTTTGT
This sequence comes from Vibrio celticus, assembly GCF_024347335.1. Lineage (NCBI taxonomy): Bacteria > Pseudomonadati > Pseudomonadota > Gammaproteobacteria > Vibrionales > Vibrionaceae > Vibrio > Vibrio celticus. Next base: position 940,616 of record NZ_AP025464.1, on the reverse strand, counting down.
AATTATCTGACCTCAACAAAAATAAGGCTATTGTGAAACCAGTTTATTAACCCAGATCAGTGTTGTTGGCCAATATGAAATCGAATTGTAACTTGATGTATCAGTCAATAAGGGGATATTAATGTGTGTATATTTTGAGCAAAAAGGAGTAATGACTCGTCTAATCTTTGTCATACATCATGGGTTTGCTGACTCTTATGACTGAGTTCAGTCACATTGGAATAGGTCGTCTAAACTTAAAGCTTGTATCGCAGCAAATACGACAATTTGGGCTCTAAAGACCTTCTCGAAATAAATGCAAATTAGTGCTTTACCTCAACTTAACTTGAGGTATTAGGATGTACAACGTTGCTTACGAGAATACTTTAAGGAGAGAAGAATGATCCAACTTGAACATGTGAATTTAGTGGTAAAAGACATCCCAGAAATGCTGGTTTTCTATAAAGCGGCGTTCCCTCATTGGTATGTCCGTGATGAGGGAAAAGGGGAGTGGTCAGGTAAGCCTCGTAACTGGCTGCATTTTGGTGACGAGTACCAATACATAGCGTTGAGCGATCACGGCGAAGGTGAAAATAGAGATTTGGCTGGGCATTCTGTTGGCCTCGCACACTTCGCTTATGTAACCAATAACATTGAAAGCGTCACTCAACGCCTTATTGATGCAGGTTTCCCGATTGCTAAGCCCGGTGCCGAAGAACCTTATCGCAAGAACGTCTACTTTGTGGATCCGGCTGGCTTTGAAATCGAGTTCGTTGAATATCTGAGTGATGATCCCAAACTTCGTAATGCGACAAGTTAGTAGAATGATAGTAGGGTAGAAAGTACTTAAAGGGCATTGTGGAATTTTCCGCAATGCCCTTTTTTAGATCAATTGACTAGCTGAGGGTTAGTTTGGTTGTCTACTTAGCTTTAAATGGCACCAATAGTTGTTTGCCAAACACATTGATTAGCGCGCCAGTTACGATTAGACCACCACCTCGGTAAGTCCAAACTGATGGGATTTCGTTGAAGATCCACACACCTAATAGTGCTGAGAAGACGATCTGCACGTATGAGTAAGCTGAAGCCTTGCCTGCTGCCTGAGTTTGCATCGCTTTGGTTAAACCGTATTGGCCTATTTGAGTGAAAATACCGACTAACACGAGCATCACGGTTAAGAATAGGCTCGGCCATACAAAGTCGTTCCAGATAAGGGCTGTAGAGATTGGTAGAGCAACCAGTGGGAAGTAGAAGATGATGACAGAGCTGTCTTCCGTTTGGCTCAGCTTTCTCACAATCACATAAGCAATTGAGCTACCAAATGCGCCACATAACGCCACCATTATGCTAAATAGCGGTAACTCGCTACTCGTGCCACTGCTCATGCTTGGCTGAACCATTACTAATAACCCTGCTAAGCAGAACGCAATGCAGATCATGGTCGATTTTTGGACGCGTTCTTTCAGAAATAGCACACCGAGCAATGCGGTAAATACGGGATGTACGTATTGTAGAATGGTCGCTTCTGCTAACGGTAGCGTGGTCACAGCGTAGTAAACACACATCAGTGCTGCGGTGCCAACTGCACCTCGAACAAACAACAAAGGTTTGTTATTTCCCCAGATCGAAATGCCTTTTCGTTTAACGTCGATATAACTGATGATCAAAGACACCAAAGCCCTTGCTGCAACAATTTCGAATACAGGTATGCCGTAGTTGCTGATGTATTTCACACACGCTGACATCAGTGCGAATCCAAAAGCAGAGAGGATCATGAACCTAACCCCTACAGGGATCATTGAAAAAGAGAAAGAAGGCATAAAAATATCAATCGGTTGAGGGAACAGGAATCATAACTTAGTTTAGAAGAGCCGACCAAAGTCTTTGTCCTGTTCTGGTCAACTTGATCCAATTAATTCTCATTTCAGATTACTTCGTTTTTTATCTCACATAAGATCGGTTATAGCTCAATTTTATAAAATCAACATCAACAGAAGGTGACGCTAATTCAACTCTGATTTATCGGTCGTTTTAATTGTCGTTCTTAGTCATATCATTCTCGTGAATTTATAATAAGAGATATGTTCTATGAAACAAATCAATACCCTACTCATATCCACGCTCGCGCTTTGCTCTTTTAGTTCAGCCACTTACGCCGACACCATTTTGCATGCTTTCAACTGGAAATATTCAGATGTGACAGCCAACGCCGATCAAATTGCACAAGCTGGCTATAAGAAGGTGCTTGTCGCACCTGCGATGAAGTCTAGTGGCAGCGAATGGTGGGCGCGTTACCAACCTCAAGACCTTCGTACCATTGATTCACCTCTCGGCAACAAACAAGATTTAGCCGCAATGATTGCCGCACTCAAAGGTGTGGGTGTTGATGTGTATGCCGATGTGGTGTTGAACCATATGGCGAATGAAAGCTGGAAGCGAAGTGACTTGGATTACCCAGGCACAGAAGTGCTAAACGATTATGCGAGCCGTTCAAGCTACTATGCTGACCAGACTCTGTTTGGCAATTTAGCGCAAGGTTTTGTCTCCGCTAATGACTTCCATGCCGCGGGCTGTATTTCAGACTGGAACGACCCTGGTCATGTTCAATATTGGCGTTTGTGTGGGGCTGATGGCGATGTAGGTTTGCCTGATCTCGACCCAAATAATTGGGTGGTTTCACAGCAGCGCTTATATCTGAAAGCGTTAAAGGATATGGGTATCAAAGGTCTCCGAATTGATGCCGTCAAACACATGAGCCAGTACCAGATCGACCAAGTGTTCACGCCTGAAATTACTGCGAACATGCATGTGTTCGGTGAAGTGATTACCAGCGGTGGAGCAGGGAACAGCGGCTATGAGTCGTTCTTAGCACCATACTTAAACAACACCAATCACTCCGCGTATGACTTCCCTCTGTTTGCGTCGATTCGAGCTGCATTCTCTATGGGCGGTGGCTTGAACCAATTGCATGATCCAAAAGCGTACGGCCAAGCACTCGATGACAACCGTTCGATCACTTTTGCGATCACACATGACATTCCAACCAACGACGGCTTCCGTTACCAAATTATGGACCCACAAGACGAGCAGCTTGCTTACGCTTACATCCTTGGTAAAGATGGTGGCACGCCACTGATCTACAGTGATGATCTACCGGATTCTGAAGACAAGGATAACGGTCGTTGGGGCAATGTTTGGAATAGCTCGAATATGAAGAATATGCTGGGCTTCCATAACGCGATGCAAGGTAAATCAATGACGATGATTTCGAGCGACCAATGTACTTTGCTATTTAAGCGCGGCAAAGAAGGCGTTGTGGGTATTAACAAGTGTGGCGAAACGCGTGGCGTGACGGTTGATACCTACCAACATGAGTTCAATTGGCATGTTCAATACAAAGACGTATTAAGCAGCGCGACAGAAATCATTTCTTCTCGCTACCATACGTTCAATCTACCACCGCGCAGTGCACGTATGTTTAAGCTTTAATGATTATTCTCTAGAGCGAACACCACTGGTAAAAAGCATAAGCCGTAGCAAGTTCTGCGGCTTATTTGTATCTAAGCTTAAGGCTTATCATAGACAGGATCTTAAGCTCTAAGCTATTTATTTAGATAGAAAAAAGGCTTCATTTATGATCAGATAATCGTCGCCAAACAAACCACCCATATCAACCGTGAAGCCGATGACGATTATCTCCCTACAAAAGCAGTTTAAGCAATTCTTTAATGCTGATAGCCTTCAAAAAATGGCGAAAAGTACAGGACTTATGAAGCGATGTCGGGCTATCTTACCCGACCAGCTAGTAGTAAGCCTAGTGGCCGCTTTGAGCAAAGGAAACTGCTCATCTATTGCCGATTTACTAAGGCAATTCAATGGGATGTGCTTAAGCGCTAAAGATACTGTGGCTTATAAGCCCTACCATAACCAGTTAAGAAAAGAAGAATTTCCGATATTCATGCGCCAATTAGCCATGCGAGCGATAGCTCAGTTTGCTCGCCAGCAGAGTGCCAACCTACCAGATAAACTCGCCACCTTTGATGATGTGCTGCTTCAAGATGGTAGCTCTTTCCACATTCATCGTGACCTTTCGAACGTTTACCCGAGCCGATTTAAACGCAATCCAGCCGCAGTTGAATGCCATATGACAATGTCTTTAAAAAGCTTTTCTCCAGTCGCAATGAGCATCAGCGCTGATACAGCATCAGAAAGAGACTTTTTGCCCGCCCCCAAAACAATGAGTAACAAATTGTTGTTGGCTGACGCAGGGTACCCTGACTTCCAATTCTTTACTGAGCTTGAACTGTATGGTGGTTTCTATATTTTCGAGGAGCAAAGTCCCTGAATCCTCATGTTATAGAAGCGAGAAACGGTCAGGGCCGGCATTTATCTAAACTAGAAGGAAAGAAGCTCAAAGACATCACTCGAGGTACTAATCGCTCACAGGTACTCGACCTTAAAGTTCGTAGTGGTAAGCAAGAATTTAGAGTGGTAAGACGTTGGTTTGCCGAAGAAAAGCGATTCTGTATTTGGTTAACTAACTTGCCTTCAGGTACCTATACTGCTGATGACATAATGGCGATCTACCGCTGTCGATGGCAGGTGGAGTTGCTTTTTAAAGAATTAAAATCTCACACAAACTGGCAACGATTTGTCACCGCACAAAAGGCCATCGTTGATGGGCTTATCTGGGCCAGTTTACTCTCGCTGATCATCAGGCGCAGTACTGCGCTTCAGATAATGCCATCGGTCTCGCTGTTTAAGGCGGCAAAAAATGTGGATGTGTGGCTGTTGCCCATATTTGAATGTATCAGCCACAAGGCATGGTCAGAAATAGGCAATAAACTGGAATGGGCCTCTAGCTATATATTTAAGAACGCACAAAAGTCCGCCCAGAGGAAGTCAAAGAAAAACATCACGTTAGACGGGATTTATGCTGGTCTTAATGCTTAAGGTTCAGTCTATGTAAGGCTTATCGTTGCTGTTGATCGCTAATAACACCAAACCAATGATTCTGATGAGACAGTGCTTTCAGCAACTCGATCTCTTTTGTTGTCTCTTCTCTAAGCCATTCAATAAGGTCGTTGATGATAGGCGTATGACTACGCTGGTGCATGAAGTAAGTCCAAGCACTGTGTTGGATTTTTGCATTTCTAGGGCAGTACAAGAAGCCTCGTTGGAGATCTTGTTGAACTAACAACAGATCCGTGACCGTAACCCCTTCACCGGATAGACAGGCACTGAGCGCCATATCTAAAGACAAGAAGCTGGTATTTCTGACAGGTTTCTTTGGTGGGAATTCAACATCGGCCAACCACACTTTCCAGTCGTGATGATCTAAGGTTGGATGCAGCCTTGGCAAGGTTAAGATCGAATCAAGGTCGGTGTCTTTGGTGGTTAGGCTAGTTGAGCAAACCGGTGCCATGAACTCTTCACGCAAGAAGGTAATGTCTGGTGCTTTGTCATAGCGTTTTTTGAAGCGCGTATGGAAGATCAGTAGGTCATACTCGCTGCTATTGATTGATTCGTCTTCCTCAATTACAGGAACTATGACGATCTCATGATCTTGATAACGCTCGTTTAATTCTCGCACTTTGGAGATCAATACTCGCGTTGCGAAACTCAAGGTCGCTTTGATCACTATACGCTTCTGCTTCGGCTCACTCCAAGAGGCGATAACAGCTTCGATATTGGCGTAGCTTTCTCGCAAAGCTATATACAAATCATGACCTTGTACCGTTAATTCAATCGCTCGATGCTTACGAATAACCAGTGATGCGTTTAACTCATCTTCAAGCTGTTTGATCTGTCGGCTGATCGCACTTTGTGTCACATGCAGTTCTTCGGCAGCCAGAGTAAAGCTCATAAGCCTTGCGGCAGCTTCAAAGGCTTTTAAGCCATTATGTGAGGATGGCAAGCTAGGGTATGGGGTCATAATTCGTTCGCATGAGTTTATGGAATGTTAGAGTCGCAAATTTATCAATTGAACGCCAGCCTCATCGATCGTATTTTGGGCGAAATTATCTGAGGCGCTCATGAAAAAAATACTCACACTCGCATTCCCTTTGATCATTTCACAGCTGATCTCTATGGCGTTAGTCCTTACTGATGTTTGGATGATGTCGCGTATCAGTGTGTCAGCCCTTGCGGCTGGTGGCCTAGGCGCCTCTATCTACTTTTTCATCTTTATTATTGCGAGCAGCACCGTGGGTTGTGTCGCGAACTTGATTGCGATCGCTTACGGTCAGCGAGTGGCTCGTCCTGAGTTTGGTAACACACAAATTAGATTAGCCGTTAAAGGCGCAACAATGTTGGCATTTGTGTTGAGTGTGACCTTAATGGCCAGCTTTTGGTTTGCTCCGTTGGTATTAGAGGCAGCAAAACAGCCCCAAGAAGTGATTACTTTAGCAATGGAATATGTGCATGCCTTGAAATGGGTGATGCTGCCTTCGCTTATTTTGTTGGTACTGCGTGGATTAACCAGTGCGTTTGGTAATGTGCGCTCTATTCTGGTGATGTCTATTATCACGGTAATTCTGAATGTGCCAGTGAGCTACTTCTTAACTTTCCAATTAGACATGGGTTTAACCGGTTTAGGGCTAGGTACGGCTATCGCGGCCTTTATCGTGATGGTTGGATACACGGTGTGGGTATTCAAGCGTGACGAGTTTAAGCAGTTCGCCCCTTGGTTAAACACAGAAGAGTATTCAATCAAGTTAATGAGCCCGCTTTTGATGATGGGTTTGCCTATTGGGCTCGCTGCATTACTTGAACATGGCTTGATATACGGCGGAACTCTGATGGCGGGGACGATCAGTATTGCTTCTCTCGCGCTGCACCAAATCCTGCTGCAATGCTTAAGCTTTACTTGGAACTTCAATTTCGGTTTCTCACAAGCTGCGGCGATTTTGGTTGGTCGTGATTTCGGCGCGGGTAACTACGAAGGAATAAAAAGAACCTCGATTCAAAGCTTCATATTGGTGTCGGTGTTGAGTGTGGCGTTGTCGGCTGTGTTCATTATATGGCCTGAGATGATCGCTTCTATCTTCAAGTTAGATGATGGTACGGGTGCAATGACTTCGCTATTAGCTTCTGTTATCTGGGTAGTGGCGTTGTGCTTTATTGTTGATGCTTGGCAGCTACTGGCGATTAACCTGCTAAGAGGCATGAAGATTGTCTCTATGCCAACCGTGATGACTGCCATCGGTTATTGGGTATTTGGCCTACCTGCAGCTTGGTATTTGATGCCAAAATTCGAATTGGCGGGGATCTGGGGCGGAATCGGCGTGGGTTTAGGCGTGACAGGTATTCTGCTGCTTATCCAATTGATGCGTGTCATTCAAAAGAACAACCAATCTCCAGATTTGTCGAATCATGCTTATACGTGATTTGCTAATGGCGCACTGAACACAAAAAAGCCGCAGTCATCATAATGACTGCGGCTTTTTGTTGTCTATTCAGATTCTCCCTTTTCTGGGGGAGATGGGAAGAATCAATATCAGGATTAAGGGCAGCTATTTTCTACCAGACGACTTATTGCCAGACTACTTTCTATCAAACTATTTTCTACCAGACTACTTTCCACCAGAGAGCGCAGACTTCATCATGGTTTTGAATTGCTCTTTCTGCTCTTCAGTTAACACATTATAAATGTTGTTCTTGAGACGCATCTCTTGCATCACCATTGACTTCTCGGTTGCTTGAACGGTGTCGATGATCTTTTCCATCTCGGCTTCATTGAAATCAGGTTGAGTCACAAGGCTGATCTGTTTCTTCTTGAGCTCGATCGCGCTATCCATGTCAATCTGTGTTCTATCAGATTGGTAGCCTTCAACAAGGGAGATGACTTCCGCGTGTTGCTCTTCGCTTAGGTTTAAAGAAGCAATAACCATTTGCAGTGGGCTCACTGCGGGTTGTGGCGGTTGTTGTGGTGATGAAGCACTCACAAACGGAGCGGTAACGAGTAGAGCTGAAGCAGTTAATACACAAAGCGACTTTTTCAGTGATTTCATTGAATTTCTCCTGTTAGTGGAAACATGAGTATAGATGGCGAAGCTGAACTCGATATGAACACGCTGTTCAGTTAAGTGTGCTCAGCGATTTACGTTCACTTAAATTCGTTCAGATAAGTACCTTCAAGTAAGTAGAGAGTGGGTTAGACCTTGGTCTTACAGAAACTGAGCGTAAAGGTGACTAGAATGATTTGAGTTGCTCACCGTTTTATCAAGGAATACACAAATGGAAGTTGGATTGTTCTGGGCTGAAAAAGGAATGTTAGTGCTTGGCGCACTGTTTGTTTTGACGAGCATGATGCAGTACGGAAGGCGCAGTAGCGATTGGAAGGGCGTGATTACGATGTTTTATAAGCGTATCCCAATGAGTATCGCGGAATACAAATGGTATCGTTTAGGTATCGCTTTATTGGTGTTTGCTGTGGTTATACGTTTCGCATTACTGATCCTATGGCCTTCATACCAGTTCTAGTTCTTCACATTACGTCTCTTATCATGGCTACATAAAGCCGATAAATGAATGAGCAAACCGAGCCTTAATAAACTCACTTATTAAGGCTGTCATTTCATAAATTAGCTCTATTGCTCTATCAAAAAGTGCTATTACTCTATAATGATCAACGGTTATTACCTTTGTAGCATATTGTTTTTCATGAAGAATAATGCCAGATAATAGCTCACCTGCTTGTTCCATCATTCTTACTAATAATCTACACATAAATTCATTCACCCCGTACCTGATACTATAATGTTCTGTTACACTCGTTCGAATTAGCTTTAATTTGTCAGTGGTGCATTTATGTCGTTCCCAGTTCTTATATGTGATGATTCTGCGTTAGCAAGGAAGCAGATGGCTCGATCACTGCCTAGTTCTCTAAATGCAGATATAACTTTTGCTGTTCATGGGCTTAATGCACTTGAAGAGTTAGCTCAAAACCAATTTAAATTGATGTTCCTCGACCTCACCATGCCGGAATTGGACGGCTATGGCACATTGGAAGAGATGCAACGTTTGGGTGATACCACGCCTGTTGTCGTTGTTTCGGGTGACATACAACCAAAAGCGCAACAGAAGGTGCTGGATCTCGGCGCCAAAGCGTTTTTACAAAAGCCGATCGATAAAGAAGCACTAAAAGCTATTTTACGTGAGCATGTTGAGCCGCCAAAACAGCCTCAGATCATTACTCCAACCGCTTTAGAACTGCCAATACTTCGCAGACGCGATATCTATATGGAAGTCGCGAATGTTGCGATAGGCCGTGCCGCTGATGCACTGGCTCGTCACTTTAATGTATTTGTTCACTTACCACTGCCGAACGTTAATATCTTCGAAGTGAGTGAATTGCACATGGCACTTCGTGACCTAGCCGACAACGACCAAGTGTCGGGTGTTTGCCAAGGCTTCAGCGGAGAAGGCATTGCAGGCGAAGCATTAGTCTTGTTGAGTGATTCTAGTGTGAGCGATCTTAAGAAGCTCATGAAGGTACCAACTGAAAGCGAGCAGCTAGAAGAGTTAGAGCTACTGATGGATGTGTCGAACATCTTAGTTGGTTCATTCTTGAATGGGCTAGGGGAGCAGTCAGAAGTTCGTTTCTTCCAGAGCTCTCCTGTACTGCTAGGTCAACACATCTCGATTGATTCGGTCATCGAAAATACCAGCGGCTCATTTAAGAAGACCATGACGTTCGAAGTCAGCTATAACATAGACGGCACTTCCATCCGTTGTGACCTTCTGTTTATGTTCGTTGATGAGTCTCTGCCTCTTCTAGACAACAAATTGGCCTACCTAATGGAGGAGTTTTAATATGCTGAATCTTCCTGCTGAATTTGAACAGTTCCACTGGATGGTGGACATGGTTCAAAACGTCGATATGGGGCTGGTGGTCATTAACCGTGACTTTCAGGTACAAGTTTGGAATGGCTTTATGACGCACCATAGCGGTAAGCAATCGCATGATGCGATCGGTAAGTCTATCTTTGAACTGTTCCCTGAGATCCCAGAAGAGTGGTTTAGGCTGAAAACCAAGCCAGTCTACGATTTAGGCTGCCGTAGCTTCATTACATGGCAACAACGGCCTTATCTGTTTAAGTGTCGTAACGTTAGGCCTGTCACCCAACAAGCTGATTTCATGTATCAGAACGTGACGCTAAACCCGATGCGCTCACCAACAGGACAAGTCAGCTCATTGTTCTTGTCTATTCAAGATGCGACTGCAGAAGCGTTAGTCTCTCAAAAGAACTAACACTGCTCTATTCACTAAACAGCACTTTTCTATGTGCGTATTAGCATCGGTCTGATCAGCGAATAAAAATGGCTAAGGTTAACCACCTTAGCCATTTTTTTGCTTTCTATTCTTCAAATCTTATCTTTTCCCCAGTTTTTCACGTCAACCAATCCTCTTTTTCTGAGCGCTTTGCAGAGTCTTCCAGGTTAAATGAACGAAAGGGCAGCCACGAAACGTGCTTTGGAACGGTAATGCTATGGGTGAATAGAAATTGGATTTATAAAGTCCAAGCTTGAAAGCTTCATTTAATGGAGTGCGAGGGCTCGACTCTCAAACCCAAGTGAATATTGGTCTCTAGATTGAGTCCTTTTCACTCTACTTTTCTAAGTGACCGCAAAACAGAAACGTCACGAGATTAGCCAATTTGGTCAAAAACAGATAAAAATTGGAAAATAATCGAATTTATTTAAGAAAAAAGGCATTTTTTTGTTGGATAAAAGTGTGGTTTTTATGTGATTTCGAGGCACTTTCTTCACATATTTGCTTTGTGAGGGGGATATTACGTAAAAAAGGGACGAAAACGGTTGCGCAATAAACCAACAGCGTTTGCGCGAATGGTTCGCTAAGTTATTAATTAATAAGAATTTAGTAGGTAAGTGTAACTGAGAGAGTTTTAGCGGATATGGAATCTTTGAGAGGATAGCATAAAAAAAAGTGAAATATCAGACTTGCTGTTACTAAATCACGACCTATAATGCTGAAAACCGGAGCGTCTGCCAACGCTCCGGTTTTTTTGTGTCCGAAGAAAAGTAAACTCGTCTGCCAACGGTTTTACTACGCATTTCGCGAGAGACACATAATTTTATGAATCAAGGAAAACACCATGCGTATCGAACAAGAACTTAAGTTAGGTTTCAAAGATGTACTCTTCCGTCCGAAGCGTTCTACCCTTAAAAGCCGTTCTCAAGTTGAATTAACCCGCGATTTTACATTCAAGCATAGCGGTCGTCAATGGTCTGGTACTCCAGTAATTGCAGCGAACATGGATTCGGTAGCAAGCTTTGAAATGGCAGCTGCTCTAGCAGAGCACGGTGTTATGACTGCAGTACACAAGCACTACACAGTAGAGCAGTGGGCTGAGTTCGCTAAAACAGCAGACAAGAAAACTCTGAACAACGTATTTGTATCAACGGGTACATCTGAAGCTGAGTTCGAGAAAGTTAAGAAGATCATGGCTCTTAGCGAAGAGTTTGTATTTATCTGTATTGATATCGCTAACGGTTACTCAGAGCACCTTGTTGAGTTCGTACAGAAAGTACGTGCAGAATTTCCGACTAAAGTTATCTCTGCGGGTAACGTTGTAACGGGTGACATGGTTGAAGAGCTAATTCTAGCTGGCGCAGACATCGTTAAGGTTGGTATCGGCCCTGGTTCTGTTTGTACTACACGTGTTAAAACTGGCGTAGGTTACCCTCAACTTTCTGCAATCATCGAGTGTGGCGACGCAGCACACGGCCTTGGCGGCATGATCATCGGTGACGGTGGCTGTTCATGTGCGGGTGACGTATCTAAAGCGTTCGGCGGCGGTGCTGACTTCGTAATGCTAGGCGGCATGCTGGCTGGCCACTCTGAGTCAGGCGGCGAAGTGGTAGAGCAAGACGGTAAGCAATACATGAAGTTCTACGGCATGTCTTCACAGTCGGCTATGGACAAGCACTCAGGTGGTGTTGCTAAGTACCGTGCTGCGGAAGGTAAAACTGTTTTACTTCCATACCGTGGTTCTGTTCACAACACAATTTCTGACATCCTTGGTGGTGTACGTTCAACTTGTACATACGTAGGCGCAGCGAAGCTTAAAGAGCTAACTAAGCGTACAACTTTCATCCGTGTACAAGAGCAAGAGAACAACGTATTCGGTAAAGAGTAATCTGAACGGATTGGAATAGTTTGTAAAAAAAACCATACGTTGATCTTACGAAACCATACGCTCAAATAAAAACAACCATACCTTGAAGATGCTTATAAAGTGTACAACACTTGAGAGGTTTTACTACAGGTATGGTTGTTTATTATGAAAAAACGGATTCTTAGAAACTCGTCAGTAAAAAACATCTCACGCTTTGTCAACCTCAAAACGAACTCTATCCATACAGTCGAATCCGACTTGGAGTTTGACGCATGTTTCCACTTCGAATTTTCGCCACAGATTATAACTTTCGAAGCGCAGCCTATCGGTTTTGAATATTTTATCGAAGGTAAGCTGCATAGGTATACGCCCAATTTTTAGTCACATACAAAGATTCATACCAATTATTTTATGAGATAAAGCCCAAGCACATTGCAGAAAAAGATGAATTTAAAGAAAAGTTTAGAACTTAGAAAGAACAAGCATTGGGCGGCGGTAAAGATCTACACGTATTGACAGAGGCTTTGTTGCGTAATTCAATGGAACTAAATCAAGAACCTACGATCTGATCAGCTACCTCCACCCTCTCTCGTAGCCCTATGCCTAAGCCTCGTTACAAAACAACCAACTGGAAGCAATACAACCAATCACTCATTAACCGTGGCTCTCTGACCTTTTGGATTGATGAAGAAGCAATAAGCGGGTGGGCGCAAAGTAAACAGAATAAGCGCGGGAAGCCGCGTCGGTTCAGTGATTTAGCTATCACGACAGCACTCATGGTGAAACGAGTTTTTTCTATGCCATTGAGAGCGCTTCAAGGATTTATCGACTCGATATTTAAGTTAGCCCATGTACCGTTAAGTTGTCCGCATTACACCTGCATCAGTCGTAGAGCCAAGCAAGTTGAGGTTTCATTTAAGACTAAAACGAGAGGAGCGATACAGCACCTAGCTATTGATGCTACTGGCCTTAAGGTTTATGGCGAAGGTGAATGGAAAGTCAAAAAACATCCCTATCTGGCAGGGTAGTTGTCACTGTTAAAATTTAACCAGTTTGGGCGATAAAGAGTAATTGTGTCTCGTATCTCAGTAGAAAGAAAAGAAGCTATATTGAAGAAGCTGTTGCCTCCCTATTCAATGTCAGTTAAAGAAGTGTCGGAAGAGGAAGGAATTAGCACTGCGACCCTGTATCATTGGCGCAAGCAACTCAGACGTTCAGGAGCCGCAGTGCCAAATAGCAACACTTCATCAGAGCAGTGGTCTGCTCAAACTAAACTCGCCATCGTCGCTGAAACCTACTCAATGACAGAAAGTGAACTCAGCCAATATTGTCGTGAAAAAGGTCTTTTTCCAGAGCAAATCCAAAGCTGGCGCAGCGATTGTATGCAAGGGTTTAAGTCGAGTAAAGAGCAGGAAGCTGAAGCAAAGAAGCAGGCTAAAGCTGACAAACTTGAAATCAAAGAGTTGAAGAAAGATTTACGACTCAAAGAAAAAGCACTCGCTGAAACGGCCGCTCTCTTGGTACTAAGAAAAAAGCTGAGAGCCTTTTACGGGGAAGAGCCAGAGGACGACTAACCTCAACCGATGAAAGGCAGACCATAGTGACTCTTATCCTTGAAGCGAAGCAATGCGGATGTCGTTTAGAGCCAGCTTGCCATGAAGTTCAAATCGACTTGAGAACGTATCGTCGCTGGTATCAGCAAGGTGAAGTTCAAGCTGACAAAAGGCCAATATGCCTCAGACCTGAGCCTGCTAACAAGCTGTCGCAGGAAGAGCGTGATGCGATAATCGAGGTGTGTAACCGCTCTGAGTTCGCAAGCTTGCCTCCAACTCAAATCGTCCCGACACTGCTTGATAGAGGTGAGTATATCGCCTCTGAGTCGAGCTACTACCGAGTGTTGAGTACGCAGGGGCAACTTCACAAACGAGGTCGTCAGCGGAGCAGACAGAAGCAAGCGAAGCCAACCAGTTACACAGCGACGGACTCGAACCAAGTCTATACGTGGGATATCACTTACTTACCTTCAAAAGTTCGAGGCCAACATTATTACCTGTATGTCATTGAGGACATCTACAGTCGAAAAATTGTTGGTTATGAAGTGTATGAGCATGAATGCGGTGAGCTGGCGTCACAACTTCTGCAACGAACGTTGATGCGAGAGCAGTGCTTCAATCAAGCGCTGGTTCTTCACTCCGATAATGGTGCGCCGATGAAGTCGTTGACGTTCAAAGCCAAAATGGAAGAGTTAGGTATTACTTCATCGTATAGTCGCCCAAGAGTCAGTGATGATAACCCGTATGTTGAGTCATTGTTCCGCACGGTAAAGTACATGCCAAGCTGGCCAACAAAGGGCTTTGAAACAATCGATAGTAGCCGAAGTTGGGTTGAAGCCTTCGTACGCTGGTACAACACCGAGCACAAGCACAGTCAGCTAAATTACGTCACGCCTTCAGAGCGTCACAATGGAAAAGATAAAGAGATCTTGAAGCGTCGTGTAGAGGTATTGCTCGCTGCAAAACAGCGAAAGCCTGAGCGGTGGTCTGGTGATATCAGGAACTGTGCGCCTGTTGGTGACGTTCACCTAAATCCAGAAAGAGAAGCTGCTTAATAAGTAAGCAAATGATGACAACTACCTTGAAAAACACCGACATGGGACGAATGGCAAGCGTAGAGTCTGGCGAAAGCTTCATATTGCCGTCGATACCAACACTCATGAGATCATTGCCGCCGAGCTAAGTTTATCGACAGTTACAGATGGAGAAGTACTCCCTAACTTACTGAAACAAACACGCCGAAGTATCCTTGAGGTATCTGGTGATGGCGCTTACGACACGAGAGCGTGTCACGCTGCTATTAAGATTAAGGGAGCCATTGCGCTTATTCCCCCAAGAGAAGGGGCAGCCTTCTGGGAGCGTGGTCACCTTCGAAATCTCGCCGTGGGTTGCCAGAAATTATACGGCTCAAATAAGTATTGGAAAGAGCGGTATGGATACCACAAACGTTTACTCTCAGAAACAGCGATGTATCGAGTTAAACAGTTGCTAGGAGGGCAACTGAGTTTAAGAAATTACAATGCACAGGTGGGTGAAACTTACGCGATGATAAAAGCGTTGAACAAGCTTACTGGGTTAGGTATGCCTGAAACTTGTCGTGTTGACTAAAAAACAAGCGAAACGGGTTGCTCTATCTCTAAATTTAATTACGCAACAAAGCCGCTTTTTAATTTAAAAGAACCACAAGTATGCATAGTTCACATATTTTGCATTGCCATAAATAATTTTGAAATGATGTTTTAAAATTATTTGCAGTAACGGGAAATATCCTTTATTGTGATACAAAATGAAGACGGCAACTGATTTCGGTTGCCACGAGTGAACACATAATTGAGGTCAACAAGATGATGCTAGAATCGTTTAATCTAAAAGGGAAAGTCGCGATTGTTACTGGTTGTGATACTGGACTTGGTCAAGGTATGGCCATCGGTCTAGCTGAGGCTGGATGTAAAGTTGTTGGCGTTAACTATGTTGAGCCAACAGAAACGATTGAGAAAATGAACAGCGCTGGGCATGTGTTTTTAGATGTACGCGCTAACCTTCTTAAGCAAGAAGATATTCCAACAGTGATTGATAAAGCTCTGACTGAGTTTGGCCAAGTTGATATTCTAGTTAACAATGCTGGAATCATTCGTCGTGAAGATGCTGTAGAGTTTTCAGAGCAAAATTGGGATGACGTAATGAACATCAACTCAAAAACAGTTTTCTTCATGTCTCAAGCCGTTGCTAAGCAATTCATGGCACAAGGTAAGGGCGGTAAAATCATTAACATCGCTTCTATGCTTTCATTCCAAGGTGGCATTCGTGTTCCTTCTTACACGGCTTCTAAAAGTGCAGTAATGGGCATCACACGTGCTATGGCTAATGAATGGGCTCGACATAACATTAACGTGAATGCAATCGCACCAGGTTATATGGCAACAAATAATACTCAAGCTTTGCGTGAAGATGCTGAGCGAAATCAAGCTATCTTAGAGCGTATTCCTGCAGACCGCTGGGGTACACCAACTGACGTAGCTGGCCCTTGTGTTTTCCTAGCATCGTCAGCTTCGGACTACATTAATGGCTACACTATCGCTGTTGATGGTGGCTGGTTAGCTCGCTAAGACCCTAGATAAATTAAGTAATGGAGTAACAATTGGAATATCTAAATTTGGCTACAAGTTGTAGGCTATATAAGTTTCATTCTAGGTATTTCAACTTTCTATCAGAAAGACGATAGGAAACTAAAAATCGTTATGGTTGTGTTTAACCTCAACCATATGCTTCATTACTTATTGCTAGGCTCGATAGTTTCGGCGTTGAGCGCTTTGCTTTCAGCGCTGAGAAGTGCAACCGCGATATATGTTTCATCTAAAGTGGTTGCTGTGATATTTATTTCTATAAGTTTGGTCAGTGGCGTTTGGTTGTCCAACGACATTTGGGAATTCTGGCCAATATTAGGGACGATAATTGGGACTTATTCTGTCTTTGTACTGAAAGGTATTCAGATGAGAATCGGCTTTTTAATTGGCGCAACGTGTTGGTTAACCAACAATATTTTAGTAGGTTCGATAGGAGGTACGCTATTAGAAGTGCCTCTTATCAGCGTGAATTTGATGACAATATTTCGCCTACTTAAAGATCAACGGCAAACACTTGCGACAAGTAAATAATAAACAATTAGGTGACTCATGTTTGTATACAACAATGAGGTTCAATTAGAAGATCTTGGCGATGGTATTTCTCGCAAAGTTCTTGCACACAACGACAATATGATGGCTGTAGAAGTTCACTTTGAAAAAGGTGCGATTGGCGCGATGCATAATCATCCTCATGAGCAGCTAACTTACGTTCTTTCTGGTGCGTTTGAATTTACGATCGGCGACGAAACTAAAATCGTTAAAGCGGGCGACACCATGTACAAAGAGCCGAGTATTGAACATGGCTGTGTATGCCTAGAAGCGGGAGTATTGATCGATAACTTTACTCCAATGCGCAAAGACTTCGTTTAATTTATAAAATTTAATTTATCGCAGTGTGAACTGCAGGAGAAACCCATGAAAATCGCTCTAATGATGGAAAACAGCCAAGCACCAAAAAACGCTATGGTTGCAGGTGAACTAAACAATGTTGCTGGCGGCCTTGGTCACGATGTGTTCAACGTAGGTATGACAGATGAAAACGATCACCACTTAACTTACATTCACCTCGGCATACTAGCTAGCCTTGTACTTAACTCTAAAGCAGCGGACTTTGTTGTAACAGGTTGTGGCACAGGCCAAGGTGCAATGATGGCAAGCAACCTACACCCAGGTGTTGTTTGTGGTTACGCACTTGAGCCATCTGATGCTTTCCTATTTAACCAAATCAACAATGGTAACGCCATTTCTCTAGCATTCGCTAAAGGCTTTGGTTGGGCTGGTGAACTAAACGTTCGTTACATCTTCGAAAAAGCATTCACTGGCAACCGTGGTGAAGGCTACCCAGTCGAGCGAGCTGTTCCACAACAAGCAAACGCAGTAATCCTAAATGATGTAAAAGCAGCAGTTGCTAAAGATGTGGTTGAAGGCCTTCGTTCTTTAGATCAAGATCTAGTGAAAGCGGCTATCGGTGGCGCGCACTTCCAAGAGTTTTTCTTCGCAAACTGCCAAGTTTCTGAGATCGCTGAGTACGTGAAGTCTCTACTGGACTAATCACGGCCGAACTCATTTATCGGGAAATAAGTTGAGTTATGAAAGCTAGCCTTAATCGGCTAGTTTTTTTTGCTCCACGCAAAAAAATGAACCACTGTTTCATTTTGTTTTCTACTATGTAATAATAAGATCAGTAACGTTAAGAGGATTTCCTATGAGCCCAATTACTCGTGTCGCTATAATCGGCGAATGCATGGTTGAATTAACCAAGAATCAAGGTGAGTTAAAACAGAGCTTTGGTGGTGATACACTAAATACGGCGGTTTACCTGTCAAGATTAACTGAGCAGCATGGAGTGATCACGTCATACGTGACTGGGTTAGGGCGAGACTCGTTCAGCCAAGAAATGTTAACCGCTTGGCAACAAGAGAAGATCAATACAGAGATGGTCAACTTATCTAAAGACAAGCTACCGGGTATGTATGCGATTGAAACTGCAGACGATGGTGAGCGTAGTTTCCATTACTGGAGAAATGACTCCGCAGCGAAATATTGGTTACGTGATCATTCAGTCGAAGCATTAGCCAATCAATTTTGGCAACATCAAATGATCTACTTAAGTGGCATCAGTTTAGCGATTTTGCCGCAGGATTGTTTAGAGTCTCTTATTAAATTACTGAAGATTTGTCGCAATGAAGGGGTGAAGATCGCGTTTGATAACAACTTCCGTCCTGCTCTGTGGGGTGACTTAGACGTTGCTCGTTCCGTATATAAAGAAATTCTATCACTCACTGACATAGCGTTTTTAACGTTTGATGATGAAGTCCTGCTCTGGGGCGATGAGACGGAACAACAAGCCATTGATCGTACGCTAGCGCTTGGCGTTGAAGAGATTGTCGTGAAACGCGGTGGTGACGAATGTTTCGTGGTAACGAACGATACGTTTGAGTCCGTAGCGGCGAATAAGATTGAAAAGATCGTCGATACCACGGCAGCAGGTGACTCGTTTAGCGCGGGCTATCTAGCGAAACGTATCATCGGTGGTGATATGGCAGAATCTGCCCGCTCCGGTCATCTGGTTGCAGGAACTGTTATCCAATATCGTGGTGCGATTATCCCATCGGAAGTCATGCCGACAATCTAAACGAACTCAACTAAAAATGAAGAGAATCAGAATGAAAACATTGAATGAAAGACTATCTGAAATCAAAGTAGTACCCGTGATTGCAATCAAAGACGCGTCTAAAGCATCTAAGCTAGCTGAAGTATTGATTGAAAATGGTTTACCGTGCGCCGAAGTAACTTTTCGCACTGAGCAAGCGTTCGATGCCATCAAAGCAATGCGAGATGCGTTCCCTGAAATGTTGATCGGCTCAGGTACTGTGCTGACAACAGAGCAAGTAGACCAGTCAATTGAAGCGGGTGTTGATTTCGTTGTTAGTCCTGGCTTTAATCCGACAACGGTTAAGTACTGCCAGCAACGTAACGTAACGATTGTTCCGGGTGTGAATAACCCAAGCCTAGTTGAGCAAGCGATGGAAATGGGCTTACGTACATTGAAGTTCTTCCCTGCTGAACCTTCTGGTGGCGTTAACATGCTGAAAGCGCTAACGGCTGTGTACCCAGTTAATTTTATGCCTACAGGTGGCGTGAATCCAAAGAATGTGAATGATTACCTAGCAATTCCAAGTGTATTGGCTTGTGGCGGTACGTGGATGGTGCCAAACGAACTAATCGATAATGAGAAGTGGGATGAGCTTGCGACTCTGGTTCGCGAAGTTGCTGGGATTATCGATTAAACTTCTGCCCTACTATCAATAATCTAGTATTCATCATTAAGGATAACCCCTAGTGATGAATACTGTTTCAATCTTTTATAGCCTCTCTGCTTAAATATTTTTCAGTAACTCATTCCAACCGTTATGACTCTTCATGGCGTTGTTGATCAAATCAGCTTGAAGATCAAAGAAGCCATAAATGACTAGCCGTTAGCTTCTAACAGGCATACCTAGTCCTATGACTTTGTTTATAGCTTTGACATTCGCCATGACTTCTCCCACTTGAGCGTTGTAACATCTTAAACTCAATTTACCGTTAGTTAGCCCTTTATATCGAGACATTGCGATCTCAGATATTGAGCGATAGTGGTAACCAGACTCCGATTTCCACTCCGCTATTGTTCCATTTTTCAGAGCCTCTACAGCTTCGTTTCTGGGATGCCTATCTTCCCAAAGCGCCGCATTCTTTCGAGGCGGTATTAACGGAGTACAGCCCTTATTTTTCAGAGTCTCATGGCAGTTTTTAGTGTCATATGCTCCATCGGCAGATACGGCAATGACCTTTCTGCGTAGTGGATTGAGCAACGTCGGTAGCTCTTCACTATCGCCAACATTTACAAGGCTGACTTCCGAACTAATCGTTTCGTGAGTATATACATCAACAGCTAAGTGCAGTTTGCGCCATGTTCTACGTTTTTCTGCACCATGCTTTTTCACTTTCCACTCACCCTCGCCAAAGACTTTAAGACCAGTCGAATCAATGGCTATATGGCGAATCGCTCCTCTGGATTTATTACGATATTTGACCTGAACTGTCTTCGAACGTTTACTGATACAGGTGTAATCAGGGGATGTCAGCGGAACATCTAATAACTCAAAGAGAGAGTCGATAAAGCCTTGAAGAGCACGCAATGGCAGAGAGAAGATCCCCTTAATCATCAAGGCGGTTTCAATCGCTGTATCAGAGTACTGAAAGCCTCTACCTCGCTTGCCATGATGGGTTTTGCATTTCCATGCATCTATGGCTGAGTCATCTATCTAGAAAGTAACCGAACCACGTTTACACAGAGCCTTATTGTATTCCGCCCAGTTAGTAATCTTCTTTTTCGCTTTGCCCATGCCACCACCGTTCTAATCATCACGAAGGATCAGATCGCAGATCTTGGAAAAGGTTCAACTGATTTAGGCAACAACGCCACTCTTCATTGGTAATTATTTTTTGGCTGTATCGTGCCGGTGTTTTTCAAGGTAGTTGTCATCATTTGCTTACTTATTAAGCAGCTTCTCTTTCTGGATTTAGGTGAACGTCACCAACAGGCGCACAGTTCCTGATATCACCAGACCACCGCTCAGGCTTTCGCTGTTTTGCAGCGAGCAATACCTCTACACGACGCTTCAAGATCTCTTTATCTTTTCCATTGTGACGCTCTGAAGGCGTGACGTAATTTAGCTGACTGTGCTTGTGCTCGGTGTTGTACCAGCGTACGAAGGCTTCAACCCAACTTCGGCTACTATCGATTGTTTCAAAGCCCTTTGTTGGCCAGCTTGGCATGTACTTTACCGTGCGGAACAATGACTCAACATACGGGTTATCATCACTGACTCTTGGGCGACTATACGATGAAGTAATACCTAACTCTTCCATTTTGGCTTTGAACGTCAACGACTTCATCGGCGCACCATTATCGGAGTGAAGAACCAGCGCTTGATTGAAGCACTGCTCTCGCATCAACGTTCGTTGCAGAAGTTGTGACGCCAGCTCACCGCATTCATGCTCATACACTTCATAACCAACAATTTTTCGACTGTAGATGTCCTCAATGACATACAGGTAATAATGTTGGCCTCGAACTTTGAAGGTAAGTAAGTGATATCCACGTATAGACTTGGTTCGAGTCCGTCGCTGTGTAACTGGTTGGCTTCGCTTGCTTCTGTCTGCTCCGCTGACGACCTCGTTTGTGAAGTTGCCCCTGCGTACTCAACACTCGGTAGTAGCTCGACTCAGAGGCGATATACTCACCTCTATCAAGCAGTGTCGGGACGATTTGAGTTGGAGGCAAGCTTGCGAACTCAGAGCGGTTACACACCTCGATTATCGCATCACGCTCTTCCTGCGACAGCTTGTTAGCAGGCTCAGGTCTGAGGCATATTGGCCTTTTGTCAGCTTGAACTTCACCTTGCTGATACCAGCGACGATACGTTCTCAAGTCGATTTGAACTTCATGGCAAGCTGGCTCTAAACGACATCCGCATTGCTTCGCTTCAAGGATAAGAGTCACTATGGTCTGCCTTTCATCGGTTGAGGTTAGTCGTCCTCTGGCTCTTCCCCGTAAAAGGCTCTCAGCTTTTTTCTTAGTACCAAGAGAGCGGCCGTTTCAGCGAGTGCTTTTTCTTTGAGTCGTAAATCTTTCTTCAACTCTTTGATTTCAAGTTTGTCAGCTTTAGCCTGCTTCTTTGCTTCAGCTTCCTGCTCTTTACTCGACTTAAACCCTTGCATACAATCGCTGCGCCAGCTTTGGATTTGCTCTGGAAAAAGACCTTTTTCACGACAATATTGGCTGAGTTCACTTTCTGTCATTGAGTAGGTTTCAGCGACGATGGCGAGTTTAGTTTGAGCAGACCACTGCTCTGATGAAGTGTTGCTATTTGGCACTGCGGCTCCTGAACGTCTGAGTTGCTTGCGCCAATGATACAGGGTCGCAGTGCTAATTCCTTCCTCTTCCGACACTTCTTTAACTGACATTGAATAGGGAGGCAACAGCTTCTTCAATATAGCTTCTTTTCTTTCTACTGAGATACGAGACACAATTACTCTTTATCGCCCAAACTGGTTAAATTTTAACAGTGACAACTACCCTGCCAGATAGGGGTGCCGTTATTTATCAACGATGAATTTTCGTTTATCCGCAATAAAAAAAGAGCCAACATAGAAAATATGCTGACTCTCTTAGTTTCTTCTTGGTTAATTTGTTACTACAATCCGTAACCAAATAAGTTTGGAAGCCACATGGTTACCCAAGGCACGTAAGTTATTAACATGAGAACGGCTATTTGCGCAATCCATAATGGAACCAATGGTTTAATAACCTTAGCCACTGGTACGTCACCGATCTTACACCCGGCAAATAATGCGGTTCCAACAGGTGGAGTACATAAACCAATACATAGGTTGAAAGTGATTAAAATACCAAACTGAATTGGGTCCATTCCGAACTGAGTGACGATTGGTAACAATATTGGGATGAAGATGAGTTTAGCCGGGGCACCGTCCATAAATACGCCAATGAACAACAACATAATGTTGATCAGTAGCAGTACAACGATAGGGTTTTCTGAGAAACCTAACATTGCGCTACCCACCATGTAAGGAATATCAGCAATAGACATGGTCCATGACATTGAACTAGAAATACCAATCAATATTAGTATTACCGTTGCTGATAGCATCGCTTCACCAAATACTTTGGGGATATCTGAAAAAGATAGCTGTTTGTAGTAAAACATGGCTAACCCAAGCGAATACACAACCGCAATCGCAGATGCTTCAGTCGCTGTGAATATTCCGCCGATAATACCACCTAGAATAATCACAACTAAACCTAGGGCTGGTAGTGCTTCTTTTAACGTACGTTTAACGATTTCAAATGTGATTCTATCTTCTTTCGGATAACCTCTTTTGTTTGTCCAAAAATAGGTTACAAACATTAGAGATAACGCAATAAGTAGGCCTGGGATATAACCCGCTAAGAAAAGGCCTGCAATTGAAGTTCCTCCACTTAATAATGAATAAGTAATTAATGCGCCTGATGGTGGGATTATCATTCCTATTGGGCAGGAAGCAATATTAACGGCGGTTGCAAAAGCGGGGTCATATCCTTTAGCTTTCTGCGCGGGAACCATGACACCGCCCACGGCAGCTGCGGAACCTATTGCTGAGCCTGAAACCGTACCAAACATAGTGTTGGCAACAATATTGGTATGCGATAAAGCGCCAGGTAAGCGACCTACGAGTAACAAAGCAACATTGATTAGCTTATCTGCAATACCACCTACTCGCATAATGTTTCCGGCAAGCATGAAAAACGGTAGCGCCAAAAATGCAAAATTATCTACGCCTGTTACCATTTTTTGAGCAACGATCAATATTGATTGTTCAAGTGGAAACATCAGTAACGTTGCAGCTATGGTGGATAAACCAATGGAAAACGCGACCGGAACACCTATTCCAAATGCCGTAACGACGAATGTTACTAGCATGACGAGCATCATTTGAATTTCTAAACTCATTTAATTTTACCCTTGTACCTGTGATGGTGTTAAGCTAGATTTGATGTCTAAAATATCTTTAACATTGTCAAGGATATTAAGGATGTTATAGATAAGGATAATTAACCCAGAAATAGGTACCACAACATATATATATGACATAGGAAGTCCTAATGAAGGAGTTAATTGACCTGTCATTGATATATTTGAGTATTGAATCATTCCGCCGTAAATCATAACCATTATCGAAAACTTGGCTATAAACAACTGAACTAAAATATTTAAAGACAGTTTTTTAACACCTTTCAATCGTGTACCTAATACCTCAATTGCCAAATGCTGGTGCTGTCCAACCATATACGCTGAGCCTGTTAGACCACACCACATTAGTAGAAATCTTGCTATTTCATCAGTCGTCGTACTTGGTGAATGTAAGATAAAGCGAGAAATAACTTGCCATACAACACAGACGACAAGTGCAATAGTTAGCATACTAACACTTACCCCTATAGTTTTGTCGAAAATTCTTCTTATATTATTTAACAATTGCCTACTCCAGAAATAGAAACTGAAATCATCTTCTGATTTTTGAAATGTAATTTCAAATTTTAAATTGCAAAAACAAGATCTGATTCAAGCTAAAATAAAAAAGCGTTTCAAAAAAATGAAAATGTGAGGTGGATCTTTGTGATTTGACACTTTTGTATTTAGTGTAAATGCGGTTAATTAATACATATTTTAAAGGAATCGAAATGAAAGTATCTAAACTTAATATGGCTATAGTGGCTAGCTTAGCTATTAGCTCGTTCGTAGCTAACGCTACTACTCTGCGCCTAGGTCACAATACCAACCCTAATGGTCCAACGGGTCAGTATTTTGAGATGTTTAAGCAAGCGGTAGAGGAAAAGTCGAATGGCGATCTACGAATTCGCATTTTCCCAAATTCTCAGCTTGGTACGCAAAGAGAGATGTTAGAGCAGGTAAGTAGTGGACTACTTGACATGACAAAAGTTGATACTGCAATGCTAGAGAATATCGAGCCAATGTACAAAGCGCTCAATTATCCGTTTGTATTTGAGAGTAACGAAAAAATGCATGAGGTATTGACGTCCAGTATTGGGCAAGAGTTATTGGAATCTACGAAAGATCGTGGCTTCTTCGGTCTTGGTTACATCATGATGACGCCTCGCGGTTATTATTCACCTAAACCAATCAATCGCCCTGAAGATCTAAAAGGGATGAAGCTTCGAGTTCAGCAATCTAATACGATGATTCGCTTAATCGAAAACATTGGTGGTATTCCAACACCAACACCATATGGCGAAGTATTTTCATCTTTACAGCAAGGGATGGTTGATGGTGTAGAAGGAGCTGGACCAACGTTGTATACCGCTCGACACGGTGAAATTGCTAAGTATTTTTATGAAGATAACCACGTACAAATGGCGAACGTAATTACGATTAGCACTCGAGCATGGGATCGTTTGTCAGAAGAGCAACAAACCATCATTAATGAAGCAGCAGTTGATGCTATGAACTATAGCTACACAACGGGCTGGGATATGGAAATGGCATTGCAACAAAAAGCGGTAGATACAATGGGGGTTACCATTGTTCAGCCTAGTGAAGAGCAAAGATCACAAATGATTGAAGCGGTTAAGCCTATGTACAAAGAGTTGTTAGACAGCGAACCTGGTGTTTATGAATTCATTAATAAAATTAAGCTTGCTCAGCAATAATATATAACGGTAGTTGCTACTTACCACTATCCAGTAGGTAGCAAACATTTCTCAATGGAACTCTGTATGAATAGTCCTTTTATCGGCGAAAATTTTTTACTTAATAACGAAACATCCCAGCATCTTTTCCACAGTTACGCAAAACAGTTACCAATCATTGATTATCATAATCACCTTAGTGCAAAAGAGATTTATGAAGACATCCAATTTTCGTCTATTTCTGAAGCATGGCTAGGCCATGACCATTATAAATGGAGAGCGATGAGAGCTAATGGTATCACTGAGCATTACATAACAGGTGAGGCCGAAGCGCGTGACAAATTTGATAAGTGGTGCCAAAGCGTTCCTTACCTTATTGGTAATCCGCTGTATCACTGGAATCACTTGGAGTTGAAGCGTTATTTCGATGTTGATTTAATTATAAATGAAGAGAATGGCGCGCAAATCTGGGAAAGTTGTAACTTGCAATTATCTCAACCAAGCCACAGTGCTCGTAACCTGTTACGAATGAGGAATGTCGAATCACTGTGTACGACAGATGACCCTCTTAGCGACCTTGAATATCACAAGGCCTTAGCAGATGAAGGATTCGAGATTAAAGTGCTACCCACTTTTCGATCAGATGACCTCTTTTATATTGAGAATTCAGAAAAGTTTCTTAACTGGGTATCGCGATTAGCACAGAAAACACAATCAAATATTGAAACGCTTGATGAACTGTTTTTAGCGTTGGATCAGCGATTTACCTATTTTCATGAGATGGGTTGTCGATTGTCTGATATGGGGATCAAAACTGTACCCTATGTTAAATCGAGTAAAGACGATGCGGATGCAGTGTTCAAGAAGGCTCTCGAAGGGCAATCGATTAGCCAACGTGAAGTTGATGTCTTCAAAACACAAATTTTCAACTTCATAGGGAAAAAGAATCACGAACTTGGCTGGACGATGCAACTGCATATCGGGGTACTTCAAGACCCTAACCAGCGACGATTTGAAGAATTAGGACCTGCGACTGGTTTTAGCTCGATTGATGATACAACCTTTGCACAGAATCTCAGTAAATTGTTGAGTGACTTAGATTACCAACGTAAGTTAAGCAAAACGATCATTTATGCTCTAAATCCTCGTGATAATGCCGTAATAGCGACACTGATTGGCGCATATCAAGACAGTGATTTTGGCCCTGGCAAGATACAATTTGGCTCAGCGTGGTGGTTCAACGATCAAAAACAGGGAATGGAAGAGCAGCTTAAAACTCTTGGTAGCATTGGTATGCTTGGTCGCTTCGTTGGCATGTTAACTGATTCTCGTAGTTTGCTATCAATGCCGAGGCATGAATATTTTCGCCGTATATTGTGTAATTTGATTGGTCAGTGGGTTGAAGATGGTGAACTGCCTAATGACGAAGCTTTGCTAAAACAAACAGTAGAAGGTATTTGTTATGCAAATGCTAAGCAGTACTTTAAGCTTTAGAGTGGATTGTCTTTCATTTAGTTCTAGAGGTTAGTTACTGGCTAAATTGTGCACGGACCTCGATACAGTCTAGTAATGCTCTATGCTAATGATGACTTGTAGCAAAAGTCGATATCTGATCTTCGGTATCGGCTTTATTCATCAAAGGACTTGAAAGTAACTGTAAATTCACAAAAATAAAACATCGTTTCAAATATCACATTTTCAATCTTTTACCCTGTATTCCTAACTGTAAAAGCTATACAATTAAAATCCAGTATCGTTATAAATGAACCGTAGTTTTATTATTTCACGCAATCTTGTTGGGAGTTAGTACGTACAAGATCGCATGAGTTGTATACAAGAGAATGAGAACACCTCAATGGCACATTGTTATGTATCCGAAGACTTCCTTCTAAAAACGCCTTTGGCTGAGCAGTTATATCATCAGCATGCCTCTACTATGCCTATCATTGATTACCATAGTCATCTTGAAGCTGAAGACATTTATCTCAATAAGTCCCACGAAAATATCACTCAGGTTTGGCTAGCATCCGATCACTATATTTGGCGAGCGATGCGCAGCGTGGGAATTGATGAACATTACATTACCGGTAGTGCCAACGATCAAGATAAGTTCGTAAAGTGGTGTGAAGCCATGCCTAAGCTCATTGGCAGCCCTTTATATCAATGGTGCCACTTAGAGTTAAAAAAATACTTCAATATTGATGTATTGATTTGCCCAGAAAACCAAGAATTCTTGTGGAATCAATGTAACGAAGTGATCGCTACTCAGGCGTTAACCCCACAAAATGTTTTGAAGATGAATAAGGTCCATACGGTCTGCACGACCGATGATCCAACAAGTAGTTTAGAGTTTCATCAAAAGCTCGCGAACGAACCATGTTCTGCTAATGTTCTACCAACCTTTCGCTTCGATGGTTTGATCAACCTATCTAATCTAGAGAACTATGGGCATTACCTCGATAGGCTTTCGGAATGTGTTGATTATGAAATCAAAAATCTAGCCTCACTCAAATCTGCCATCAGAGAACGAATAGCTTTTTTTGACTCAGTAGGTTGTAAGATCTCTGACGTTGGCTTAAATGACTTTCAATTCACCGTTTCATCAGAGGAAAGCGTTGCCGCTTCTTTTGAATTAATGCGTTCGGGGATCCCGTTATTGGAAGAAGAGTGCCTAGCGATAAGAAGCCATCTCTTAGTCTTTTTAGGGCAATGCTTCTGCGAATTCGGTTGGTCTATGCAGATTCATCATGGAGTATTAATGAATGTTAATGAGAGACGCTTTGAAACGCTAGGACCAGCGACAGGCTTTAGCGTTATGGACGACGCACCGCTTATTAGACCGTTATCAAAACTTCTTAGTCAGTTAGACCTAGCTAATAAGCTACCAAACACCATTCTTTATAGTTTGAATCCGAAAGATACATGGCCATTAGCTTCATTGATAGGCGCTTTTCAAGAATCTGGCAGTGCGAGTAAAATACAACTGGGTGCTGGTTGGTGGTTCAACGATCATAAGCATGGAATGATCGCTCAAATGACAGCGTTAGCGAATTTAGGTGCTTTAGGGTGTTTCATTGGTATGTTAACTGACTCTCGTAATATTTTATCAATGTCTCGCCATGATTATTTTCGCCGCGTGTTATGTGACATGCTCGCAGATTGGGCACTCTCTGGTGATGTGCCCAATAATGAAGCATTGCTTTCTGAGACTATAAAAAACATCTGTTTTAATAATGCACAACAGTATTTTGACTTTCATTGAGGTAACCATGATTCAATTTTCCCAACCGCAATTAGAGCGTATTCGTAGAAAAGCGACACCATCTACGATTAAGCAAATTAAGCAAGATAACCAAGTTGTTCTTGAAAATGAAATCTTGGTTCCTGAAGATAATAGAGCGACATGGAATCTCTATTATTTTTGTCCTGAGCATGGTGTACGTTTGACGTGGAATCGCCACAACTCAGAAGAGCATTGCTGCCCAGTTGATGGCAAAGTATTTACAGGTGAACCGTATGATGGCGCATGGTGGCGTTGGTTAAACGGGTTAAATGCAAAAGCGTGTCGCGAGCTCGGATTATTGTGGCAAATAACGGGAGAGCAGCATTATTTTGATAAAGTAAAAGCGATTTTACTTCAATACGCAAAATACTACCCTGACTATGAAGAACATGGTGGTATTCCCTACAATGGACCAGGTAAAGCGAATGCACAAACCCTGTGTGAAGCAAATTGTAACTTGGATTTCGCTCTAGGATATGACTTTGTCTGTGAAGCGTTGAGTGGTGAAGAGCGCCAATACATTGAAGAGCGGTTATTAAGAGAAGGGGCTGAGTTTTTAATGCAGCATCGAACTGATCAGCTGCATAATCATGAAATGAAGATTAATGCGACGATCGGTGTAATTGGTCTTTTATTAAATGAAGAGAAATATCTTGATTTTGCGCTTCATAGTAAATATGGCATCCACTACCAGCTAGAGCATGGCATGAGTGCAGAGGGTTTATGGTTCGAAGGTTCGGTTCACTACCACTATTATGCTCTGCAAGCGTTATTGGCCTTTGAAAAATTGGCTCGAAATACTGACTACTCAGTAAGAAGTAACCCGAATTACCACACTATGCTTCAGTTTCCATTAAAGCTAGTGCTAAATACAGGTGATTTCCCGAAGCTTAATGACTGCATTGCAGGTCAAGAGAAGCTTAACCATGTTCATCTATTTGAGTTTGCCTACGCGGAGTTCCAAACCCCGATATTTGGGGCCGCGTTAAATACGATTTATCAAAGCATGTCTCGAGACAATATAGATGCATTACTATATGGCGTTGATGAACTACCAAAATTACCTACAATTACTGGAGATGCAATTCACGCCCCTGACTCAGGCATTACGATTTGTGTTAATCAAGAGCGTAATCATTCCATGCTTTACAAGCACGCGCCTTATGGTGGTGAGCATGATCATTATGATCGCTTAGGCTTAATACTGATAAAAGACGGTAAAGAGATTCTGCCAGATTTAGGTACTACGGGGTATGGTGCTGAGCTTCATTACGGTTATTACAAAAATACCTCAAGCCATAATACGTTGGTGGTCAATCAAAGTAACCAAACACCTACAGTACCACAATTGAAGCATTACATTGAACGTTATGAATTTACGTTTGTGGATGCGCTTGTGGATTGGGGCTTGCCAGCAGCCACAGTTGATAGCCACACATTGGTGCACTGGGATGAAGAAAGCTACAAAGATATAGAGTTTAGACGATCGATTTTGTGGCTTGGAGATGCGGCTATTGAGATCAACCAAGTGAGTAACCCTCATGAGCAACAACTTGACCTCACCCTGCATACTCGAGGAGAAATGATAGATTCTTCTGTAGAGTTGGAAACCGTCGATAACCCTCTTGAAGGCCCTTTGGTTCGAATGAAGGATTGCAAAGCAATTACCGAATTGCCTAGCCTCATTAAGTTTGACTACGATGTCGCATTGGACACTGCCTATTCCCAAACTATTTTCTCTGAGGGAGCTGACTCTATTTTGACGGGTAAGGCCCCTGATAATCCCGCTACGTCAGATTTAAGTTATGTCCTACTTCGTAGCAAGCAAGCAAAACTGAAAAGTATGGTATTGCATGATTTAGAGGGTGATAGATCGATCGCTAGTGTTGAGTGGATGGGTAATAGGCTCACAATCGCAATGGATCAAAAAGGAATACGTCAGGTCATGACGGTTCGTTTCGATACCGGAGAGGTCACTTTTGAGTAGCCTATAGCGACTAATTTGTTGTGTAGGTTTGCCCATTCATTGAATGGGCTTTTTTACATCTATACCAAGTGTTAAACAAAGTGTATTTTTTATTCTAGTATTGATTTATAAATACTTTTACAAACAAAAAAACGAACGCTGGAATCAAAGTTCACATCTTTAATTTTTAATAGTGAAATGACGTTTCATTTATCACAATTTGCTTATGTTCCTCTTTAATTATTAGCGATTATCATTATATTTACCCTTGTGTTAATTAAAAATAAAGCGGTGTTTTAAATTAATAAAAAGCTATTTGTTTCATCTTTGTTTATTGTAATGACATCAACGGCAGCTTCGGCAGCGTCTATTAATTTACGCCATGAGTACATGCCGGATCGTGATGGTGACAAACATCGTGATCGAATTACTGTCGGGCATCGATTTGATAACGGCATAGGCTTTTCAGTGGCTTTGTTGCGTAATTCAATGGAACTAAATCAAGAACCTACGATCTGATCAGCTACCTCCACCCTCTCTCGTAGCCCTATGCTTAAGCCTCGTTACAAAACAACCAACTGGAAGCAATACAACCAATCACTCATTAACCGTGGCTCTCTGACCTTTTGGATTGATGAAGAAGCAATAAGCGGGTGGGCGCAAAGTAAACAGAATAAGCGCGGGAGGCCGCGTCGGTTCAGTGATTTAGCTATCACGACAGCACTCATGGTGAAACGAGTTTTTTCTATGCCATTGAGAGCGCTGCAAGGATTTATCGACTCGATATTTAGGTTAGCCCATGTACCGTTAAGTTGTCCGCATTACACCTGCATCAGTCGTAGAGCCAAGCAAGTTGAGGTTTCATTTAAGGCTAAAACGAGAGGAGCGATACAGCACCTAGCTATTGATGCTACTGGCCTTAAGGTTTATGGCGAAGGTGAATGGAAAGTCAAAAAACATGGGACGGATGGCAAGCGTAGAGTCTGGCGAAAGCTTCATATTGCCGTCGATACCAACACTCATGAGATCATTGCCGCTGAGCTAAGTTTATCGACGGTTACAGATGGAGAAGTACTCCCTAACTTACTGAAACAAACACGCCGAAGTATCCTTGAGGTGTCTGGTGATGGCGCTTACGACACGAGAGCGTGTCACGCTGCTATTAAGATTAAGGGAGCTATTGCGCTTATTCCCCCAAGAGAAGGGGCAGCCTTCTGGGAGCGAGGTCACCCTCGAAATCTCGCCGTGGATTGCCAGAAATTATACGGCTCAAATAAGTATTGGAAAGAGCGGTATGGATACTACAAACGTTCACTCTCAGAAACAGCGATGTATCGATGCGTATTTCGGTGATTGCGATCGCTCGTTTCGGTTTATTCCGATCACCTGATCCTACCGTTTTTCCCTCTTCTTATTTTTACTCTAAGTGATCGGATTGCGCCAGTTTTCTCATTGACTCACCTCCCAGTTCTATTCTATGACTATTGTGTACTAGCCGATCCATTAGCGCGTCCGCGACGGTGGCGTTGCCGATCATGTTGTACCACTCCCTTACAGGTAACTGGCTGATGACGATTGTGCTGCTGTTTTGATAACGCTCTTCCAGCACTTCTAATAAGTGACCCGCATGCTCTTGAGTGAGTTTTTCCATCCCCCAGTCGTCGAGGATCAGTAAGGCTTTCTTAGCCAGCGATTGGAGTTGCTTTTGATAGCTACCATCCAGACGACCAGCGGTCAGGTCGTCAAGCAAGCGAGTTAATCGGTAGTACTTAACCGTTTGTTGTTGGTCACAGGCGCTGAGTTGCCAGTGCGCAGGCAAGATACGTTTTGCCTGCGCCTGTTGGGCCTGTAACCAAGATGTTCTGGTGTTTGTATAGATAACTGCCCGTCAGAAGTTCGCTCATCTGTTTACGATTGAGGTTTCGTCCCTCCTTATAGATAAGTTGGCTCGGCTGCGCATCTACTCTCAGCTTGGCTTGTCGTTTTAAGCGTTGGATTTTGCTCTGATTGCGATTCAAGATCTCGCTTTCCAGAAGTAGGCTTAGCCTTTCCTCGAAGTCCAGTTCTGCGTAGGTGGTCAGTTGCTCTTGCTGCTGCTCTAATGCTTTCGCTGCATGGCTCAAGCGTAGGGTTTTGAGTTGGTCGTTCAGTGCATTCATATCCTTTCTCCTAGTGATAACTGTTCGGGCCACGAACATTGCTATGAACAAGATTTGGCGTACTCGTGTTGTCTTTACTCAGTTGTCCTTCACGATTGTTTTTCAACAAATTGCTGATGAAGGTGTAATTGGATTTTGTCAGCATCAGCGCATCTTTACAGGCTTGCTCTAGGCGCGATTCGCCATAGGTTTTACTGAGGCTGAGCAAGCCAAGGCAGGAACGATAAGACTGCTCTGGATGAGGCTTGGAGTTCAGCATCTTATTGACGACTTCTCGTGTGGCTGGGCCGATATTGGCTCCCCAGCTAAGCAAGCGCCCTGGCGACCACTTCTGATGTTGATGGTTGCTTGGCATGTGCTCTGGTTGTGCTGTTTCCTCGCTCTCTTTGGCTACGTGGATGCTGGGCCACCAAGTTACCTTGATGGTAGATCTGCACCAGGCGATTAGAGGCTTCCAACTCGACATGGTGACCAACAAGTTGATGGGGAACCGAGTAGTAATGACGGCGATATTCGATGTGATAGTCAGGGCCAACTTTGGCTCGTTTAGTTTCGGTATACAGGTAACGCTGCCTAGGCAGTGGCTTTAATGCAGGTTTGTCGAGTTTATCGAACAGCGCTTGGCGGCTGGCGCCATACTGTTTCATCTCACGCTGATTTAACTCATTCATGAGTTCACGGATGGCGAGATTCAACTCTTTAAAAGTGTGGAAGGCTTGGTGTCGCAACCGCATCATGATCCAGCGTTCTACTAGGAGCACGGCATTCTCTGCCTTGGCTTTGTCTTTCGGTTTGTAGGGGCGAGCAGGCATCACGGCTGTTTGATAGTGATTAGCCAGCTTTTGATAGCTGTCGTTCAGTCTCGGCTCATAACGATTGGCTTTGGTGACTGCGCTGCGTAGGTTATCGGGAACTAAGAGTTGTGGTACGCCACCGAAGTGTTCGAACGCATTCGCATGCGCCTCTAACCAGTAGGGCTTCCCTTGGCTGGGGAAGGCTTCAACATAAGTAATTGGACGCGCCTAAAGTCGCGACGAACACCTCCGCTTCGCGCACTTCGCCTGTGTCAGGGTTGACCACCTGAAGCCGAGGCCCACAGTAATCGATAAACAGTTTATCACCTGCAACATGAAGCTGGCGCATGCTGCGTTTTTGGGTTTTGAACCAACGAGTGAAGTGCTCGCAGAACTGAGTGTAAGCGTAAGCTTGCTCTTGATATTGCTCATGATACTCCTGCCAGAGCAGCATCTTTGTCATACCTTTACGCCTGAGTTCGACTGCGTATTGAGTGAAGTCTGGCATAACTTTATCTCGACTGACTTTCTTGCCGTGATACAGCGCCTGTGTGAGATCTGCATCGCTGCAACTGTCGGGTAGAGGCCAACCAAGTTGGCTTTGTTTAAAGCGAGTAAGGAGTTCTGATACGGTGGACGGGCCGAGTTTAAGGCAAGAAGCGATACCACGATTTGAGAGACCGCAGTCGTATTTAAGGCGTAATACCTCTTTGATTTTGTTCATTGGAGTTCTCTTTGGCCATTGTCGCTTCCTTTCCTTCTTGTTTAAGAAGTAAAGAATAGCGAGCTATTGATTTAAAAGAGAAAAAGGAAGGATTTCGGCCATTACGATCGCGGTTTTCGCTATTCCGATCACCGATTTCGGAGTTTGACTAAAAGTGATCGGATAATCGCGGAATCAGTGATCGGTTTAAACCGAAATGGGTGATCGGATAATCCCGAAATGACTGATCGGAATGCTCCGAAATATGCAATCGAGTTAAACAGTTGCTAGGAGGGAAACTGAGCTTAAGAAATTACAATGCCCAGGTGGGTGAAACTTACGCGATGATAAAAGCGTTGAACAAGCTTACTGGGTTAGGTATGCCTGAAACTTGTCGCGTTGACTAAAAAACAAGCGAAACGGGTTGCTCTATCTCTAAATTTAATTACGCAACAAAGCCCTTTTCAGTAGAAGCCAAATGGAAGCACGATGACGATGATTTCTTAAGCAGTCTTAAAAGTGCTGGTCATGAGGTTGGTTTAAGTTACAACTACAAGATTAACGATACTTTTACATTGCAGCCATCGTACGCAGCTGATGCAGCAAGTTCTTCAACAACGCACAAATATAACATTCGCGCAATTGCGAAGCTTACAGACAACTGGGGAGCTAACGTTCGCTACCGTTATGGTGACCAACGTCGAGTAGATGCTGATAATTCTAGTTATCATCAATTTAACCTAGTTACTGATTACAGCTTAAGCTGGGGTAAAATTGGAGTTGACCTAGAGTACAAGGACCTCGAATCGGGTCAAGGTGGCTGGAAGGATAAAGATACTGATCACCTAGTGAATTTCTTTGGTGAATACAGTCAACTAGAAAGCGGTTGGGTACCGTTTGCGGAAGTTGGATTTGTCACCCATGACAAGAATAAGAATGGAGTTAAAGATGAGCATTCTCTCCGCTATCGTGTTGGTGTGAAGTACAGCTTTTGATCAAAGGTTAGCTATTAATTAATAACTAATTTACATAATTGATTTACTAACAGGGTGCAGTATTATGCACCTTGTTATTTTTGACAATTTGAAACTGATAATGAATCGGGTTTTCTTAAAAGGATCGACCAACTAAGTGTGATCTACATCAATGAACCTTAAGTTTTTAAAATAATAAACTGATGTTTCGATTTTAGTCACGGATATGCTGGGTATATAAACCTATACTTCATTCAAATTAAAACACCGTTTCGGAGTTGATACTATGGAATACGATTACCTTGTCATAGCTGGCTACTTTGCTCTTATGGTAGCAATCAGTTTATTGTTCAAAAAAATGGCAAGCAACAGCGCTAGCGATTACTTTCGTGGGGGCGGTAAAATGCTCTGGTGGATGGTGGGTTCGACAGCGTTCATGACCCAATTTTCTGCTTTTACTTTTACAGGTGCTGCGGGGAAGGCTTTCAATGATGGCTTTGCTGTTTTGGGGATCTTTCTAGGTAATTTTATGGCGTATGTTTTTGCCTATTTTTATTTTGCTAAGCGCTTTCGTCAAATGCGCGTTGATACTCCTACCGAAGGTGTGAAACGTCGCTTTGATTCAACGAATGAACAATTCTTCACTTGGATGATCATTCCTCTTAGTGTGATTGTGGCGGCGGTTTGGTTGAATGGCCTTGGGGTTTTTGCCTCAGCTGTATTTGATGCGGATATTTCTACGACAATCTGGGTAACGGGTATTATCGTACTGATAATCTCTTTATTGAGTGGAGCTTGGGGAGTTGTCGCTTCTGACTTTATTCAGACACTGGTAATTGCCGTTATTTCTATAGCATGTGCGATTGTCGCTGTAATTAAAGTTGGTGGGCCTGGTGAAATTGTTACGAATTTCCCCTCTGGTTTTTGGATCGGTCCAGACATGAATTATCCATTACTCATGGTGTGTTCGTTCTTATTCTTTGTAGTAAAACAATTACAAAGCTTGAATAATATGCAGGATTCCTACCGTTTTCTAAATGCTAAAGATTCTGACAATGCTTCAAAAGCCGCGCTGTTTGCAGGAGTCATGATGTTAGCGGGCTGTGTTATTTGGTTTGTGCCTCCTTGGGCTTCAGCCATTCTTTACCCGGATGCAGCTGAACAGTATTCAGAGCTGGGTGCAAAAGCAAGTGATGCGGTATATCTGGTGTTTGCTCGTGAAGCAATGCCTGTTGGAACCGTGGGGCTACTTATGGCAGGTTTGTTCGCAGCGACTATGTCATCAATGGACTCTGCTTTAAATCGAAATTCAGGAATCTTTGTTCGTAGCTTTTACGCAAACATTATGCGTAAAGGCAAAGCGACGGATAAAGAACTACTCCGCGCAGGCCAGATTGCCTGTATTGCGAATGGGTTTCTTGTAATTTTAATGGCTCAGTTTTTCTTGTCACTGAAAGAACTCAGTTTGTTTGATTTAATGATGCAAGTAACGACTCTCTTACAAGGTCCAATTTTGGTTCCACTGTGTTTCGGTATGATTATTCGTAAAACGCCAAGATGGGCACCGTGGGCGACAGTTGTATTCGGAGGTTTCGTCTCTTGGTCAGTGATCAATATTTTCACTCCACAAGTAGTCGGCACATGGTTTGGTATGGAAAACCTAACAGGTCGTGAAATTTCAGAAATGAGGACGGTAATTACCATTGTTGCTCATCTATTCTTAACGGCAGGTTTCTTCTGGGCAACGACATTGTTCTATAGCGAAGAAAAAGATCTGAATAAACAGAGCACAGATGAGTTTTTTACTGACCTTCAAACAGAAGTAGTGGCGGCTGATGATCAAGATACCTTCGATAGAATGCAGCGTAATAAGTTAGGTACATTGGTGATGGTAATGGCTGCTGGACTTGTACTGATGGTATTGATTCCAAACCCAATGTGGGGACGAATGGTATTTCTTTGCTGTGCCGCTGCCATCTTTGCTGTGGGTTATGCATTGAAAAGAAGCGCACGGGTAGAAGAAAGCCTTGAAGTGAATAAACGAATTTATTCTTAAGACTAGAAAAGTAGATTAACACTTATTTATTTAGATTAATTTCACCAGTAACATTAAAGCGTAACGACTAATAGCGCTTCTTGAGAGCCAGTTGGATACTCCATCTGGCTTTCTTTTTTTTGACTGTGAGAAATTACAGATATTTTTGCTGTTTAAGGATCTAATCAAGGAACCTAGTTTCTTAAAAATTAACAAATAAGGAAAATATCTATCTAGAGAAGTAAGCATAAATGTCTTTTAACAGAAAACAATATCTCGTCCTCAACCTCCTCATGTTATGTCTTACTTTGGTTATCTATGCGAATCATTGAACTTCCTGACAAAAAAATTTCATGGTTATTTCAAGGAAGTGCCTACATAGTGTGACCCACCTACCGCCCGGTCAATGAGTGGGCACTAAATATCACCAGTGTGAATCCGATCTCATTTATAAATCAATATTTCTACAATAATGAAATGGAGTTTCATATTAATTAAAGGACTGATTCATAGACAGGATCTTAAGCTCTAAGCTATTTATTTAGATAGAAAAAAGGCTTCATTTATGATCAGATAATCGTCGCCAAACAAACCACCCATATCAACCGTGAAGCCGATGACGATTATCTCCCTACAAAAGCAGTTTAAGCAATTCTTTAATGCTGATAGCCTTCAAAAAATGGCGAAAAGTACAGGACTTATGAAGCGATGTCGGGCTATCTTACCCGACCAGCTAGTAGTAAGCCTAGTGGCCGCTTTGAGCAAAGGAAACTGCTCATCTATTGCCGATTTACTAAGGCAATTCAATGGGATGTGTTTAAGCGCTAAAGATACTGTGGCTTATAAGCCCTACTATAACCAGTTAAGAAAAGAAGAATTTCCGATATTCATGCGCCAATTGGCCATGCGAGCGATAGCTCAGTTTGCTCGCCAGCAGAGTGCCAACCTACCAGATAAACTCGCCACCTTTGATGATGTGCTGCTTCAAGATGGTAGCTCTTTCCACATTCATCGTGACCTTTCGAACGTTTACCCGAGCCGATTTAAACGCAATCCAGCCGCAGTTGAATGCCATATGACAATGTCTTTAAAAAGCTTTTCTCCAGTCGCAATGAGCATCAGCGCTGATACAGCATCAGAAAGAGACTTTTTGCCCGCCCCCAAAACAATGAGTAACAAATTGTTGTTGGCTGACGCAGGGTACCCTGACTTCCAATTCTTTACTGAGCTTGAACTGTATGGTGGTTTCTATATTTTTCGAGGAGCAAAGTCCCTGAATCCTCATGTTATAGAAGCGAGAAACGGTCAGGGCCGGCATTTATCTAAACTAGAAGGAAAGAAGCTCAAAGACATCACTCGAGGTACTAATCGCTCACAGGTACTCGACCTTAAAGTTCGTAGTGGTAAGCAAGAATTTAGAGTGGTAAGACGTTGGTTTGCAGAAGAAAAGCGATTCTGTATTTGGTTAACTAACTTGCCCTCAGGTACCTATACTGCTGATGACATAATGGCGATCTACCGCTGTCGATGGCAGGTGGAGTTGCTTTTTAAAGAATTAAAATCTCACACAAACTGGCAACGATTTGTCACCGCACAAAAGGCCATCGTTGATGGGCTTATCTGGGCCAGTTTACTCGCTGATCATCAGGCGCAGTACTGCGCTTCAGATAATGCCATCGGTCTCGCTGTTTAAAGCGGCAAAAAATGTGGATGTGTGGCTGTTGCCCATATTTGAATGTATCAGCCACAAGGCATGGTCAGAAATAGGCAATAAACTGGAATGGGCCTCTAGCTATATATTTAAGAACGCACAAAAGTCCGCCCAGAGGAAGTCAAAGAAAAACATCACGTTAGACGGGATTTATGCTGGTCTTAATGCTTAAGGTTCAGTCTATGAGGACTGATTATGAATATAGATATGCTTGTGGTTGGCGTCTATTTTATCTTTATGATAGCGATAGGTGTAATTTTTAAACGTTTTGCAGGCAGCTCCACGATCGATTACTTCCGGGGCGGGGGCAAGATGTTATGGTGGATGGTAGGCTCTACAGCGTTTATGACTCAATTTAGTGCGTGGACCTTTACGGGCGCTGCGGGTAAAGCATTTACCGACGGTTTCCCTATCATGGTTGTGTTTATGGCAAATGCGTTTGGCTTCCTATTATCTTGGCTGTTTTTTTCGTATCGCTTCCGTCAGATGAGAGTTGTTACTCCTATTGAAGGCGTTCGTCGTCGTTTTGGAGCAACGAATGAACAAGTCTTTACTTGGGCGAAGATGCCAACCAGCATCGTATATACAGGTATTTGGCTAAATGGTTTGGCCTTATTTGTCAGTGCCGTTTTCAAAATAGACATTGAAACGACAATTGTTGCTACAGGCCTGATTGTATTGTTTATATCGGTGATTGGTGGGGCGTGGGGAGTTGTGGCTTCTGATTTTGTTCAAATGGTTGTTATTATGGCCGTGACAGTTGTGTGTGCGGTAGCAGCCCTTGTTAAGATTGGCGGTCCGTCGAATCTAATCGAACAGTTTCCGGCAGATAGCATAATGGGCTCTGGGATGAATTACCCATTACTGTTTGTTTCTTGGTTTATCTTCATGTTTGTTAAACAGCTACAAAATATCAACAATATGCAAGATTCTTATCGCTTTTTGACGGCGAAAGATTCTATCAACGCACGTAAAGCTGCTTTACTTGCGTTTGTTCTCATGCTGGTTGGCCCAGCTATCTGGTTCCTTCCTCCTTGGGTTACTGCCGTTATCTACCCTGAAGCCGCGACGGCGCATGCAGCAGAGCTAGGCGGAAAAGCGGCAGATGCTGTGTATCTGGTCTTTGTTGAAAATGCTATGCCAGTGGGCATGGTAGGTCTTTTGATGTCGGCTGTGTTTGCTGCAACGATGTCTTCCATGGATTCTGGCCTTAACCGAAATTCAGGTGTGTTTGTTCGTAACTTTTACAAGCCTGTACTTGATAAGTCCGCCGATGATAAGAAGCTAATGCGCGTACATAGACAGGATCTTAAGCTCTAAGCTATTTATTTAGATAGAAAAAAGGCTTCATTTATGATCAGATAATCGTCGCCAAACAAACCACCCATATCAACCGTGAAGCCGATGACGATTATCTCCCTACAAAAGCAGTTTAAGCAATTCTTTAATGCTGATAGCCTTCAAAAAATGGCGAAAAGTACAGGACTTATGAAGCGATGTCGGGCTATCTTACCCGACCAGCTAGTAGTAAGCCTAGTGGCCGCTTTGAGCAAAGGAAACTGCTCATCTATTGCCGATTTACTAAGGCAATTCAATGGGATGTGCTTAAGCGCTAAAGATACTGTGGCTTATAAGCCCTACCATAACCAGTTAAGAAAAGAAGAATTTCCGATATTCATGCGCCAATTGGCCATGCGAGCGATAGCTCAGTTTGCTCGCCAGCAGAGTGCCAACCTACCAGATAAACTCGCCACCTTTGATGATGTGCTGCTTCAAGATGGTAGCTCTTTCCACATTCATCGTGACCTTTCGAACGTTTACCCGAGCCGATTTAAACGCAATCCAGCCGCAGTTGAATGCCATATGACAATGTCTTTAAAAAAGCTTTTCTCCAGTCGCAATGAGCATCAGCGCTGATACAGCATCAGAAAGAGACTTTTTGCCCGCCCCCAAAACAATGAGTAACAAATTGTTGTTGGCTGACGCAGGGTACCCTGACTTCCAATTCTTTACTGAGCTTGAACTGTATGGTGGTTTCTATATTTTTCGAGGAGCAAAGTCCCTGAATCCTCATGTTATAGAAGCGAGAAACGGTCAGGGCCGGCATTTATCTAAACTAGAAGGAAAGAAGCTCAAAGACATCACTCGAGGTACTAATCGCTCACAGGTACTCGACCTTAAAGTTCGTAGTGGTAAGCAAGAATTTAGAGTGGTAAGACGTTGGTTTGCCGAAGAAAAGCGATTCTGTATTTGGTTAACTAACTTGCCTTCAGGTACCTATACTGCTGATGACATAATGGCGATCTACCGCTGTCGATGGCAGGTGGAGTTGCTTTTTAAAGAATTAAAATCTCACACAAACTGGCAACGATTTGTCACCGCACAAAAGGCCATCGTTGATGGGCTTATCTGGGCCAGTTTACTCTCGCTGATCATCAGGCGCAGTACTGCGCTTCAGATAATGCCATCGGTCTCGCTGTTTAAGGCGGCAAAAAATGTGGATGTGTGGCTGTTGCCCATATTTGAATGTATCAGCCACAAGGCATGGTCAGAAATAGGCAATAAACTGGAATGGGCCTCTAGCTATATATTTAAGAACGCACAAAAGTCCGCCCAGAGGAAGTCAAAGAAAAACATCACGTTAGACGGGATTTATGCTGGTCTTAATGCTTAAGGTTCAGTCTATGAATGCGCGTAAGTCAGATCGTCACTATGGTGTTCGGTATTTTAATCATAGGTGTGGCACTGTTTATCAACTCGCTAAGAGGTTTGAGTTTGTTCGACGCCATGATGTATGTCAGTACACTTCTTCAAATGCCAATCTTAGTGCCTTTGTTCTTTGGCATGTTCATTAAAAAGACACCAGACTGGGCTGGTTGGGCAACTTTGGCTGTAGGAGCCGTTGTGTCTTATCTTGTTAGCTTCGTAATAACGGCGGAAGTTGTTAATTCTTGGTTGAACCTAGAAGCCCCGTTTACTGGCCGAGAAGCTAAGGACCTTAAAGTATTACTCGGTATCGTAGGCCATTTGGTTATTACGGGTGGTTTCTTCTGTTTAACTACCAAATTCTATAAGAAACCAGAAGGCGCGAGAAGCCAAGAATTAGTCGAGTTTTGGAATGATGTTGATACACCGGTTGTTGAAGGTGAAGGCCAAGATGAAATGGACCGCCAACAAAGAGATATGTTAGGCAAACTAATTTTGGTATTTGGTGCACTGGTAACAGCGATGGTACTGATACCTAATCCTTTCTGGGGTCGAATGGCATTTGTTTTCTGTGGCGTGGTTATTGTTACTGTGGGTACCCTGCTGCTTAAGAGTGCTCGTCAATCACCAAAGCTCGAATCAAGAATGGTTAGTTAGTCTACTCAACCAATCATGCCTATACCAGGTTCATTAAATAGCTTGGTATAGGTAAGTAGCGAAAACTGCTTTTGGAAAAGTTGGTTTGTTTGTCGCTCTATCCAACTGATGTTACGGCTGCTGTAGGCAGGTAAACCTGTTCTAGCTCTTGCATTGTGTCTCATGAATGTAATGAATTAAAGGACATGACAAATGAGGAAAACAGTCATTTTTTTATTGTTAAGTAATACTCTTTTTATTAATGGTGCGAATGCGTCACCGGGTTTTAATGAGGGAGGCAATTTACCAACGCAATTTAACCGAATAATCAATGCCGAAGAGCATGGAGTGGTAGCTGATGATGGGCTTGATGATTCAATGGCTCTTCAAGCAATTATTGACACTGAAATTTCGATAAGTAACTCGCCAGACAATCTTACATTGATTCAATTACCAGCGGGTGAAATCAATATTGGAAATGAAATTCATATTGACCGTTCAGGAGTTGTTATAAGCGGAATGGGTAGTGATCCTGAATCAGGTACAAAGATTGTCGTAACATCATGGTCGCCTTACGGAGTATCTGACGATAATGCTCCTGATTTTGATAAGAAGTATTGGCCTGGGTTTGGTGTATTCCGAGTCGAAACACGAAAAAAGCATGAGAATGAACAGAGTTATGAAGGCAGTATCAACTATCATTGGAAACACTCCATCGAGTTTTCTGAAGTTGCTAGAACTGGCGATACAACGGTGTCTTTGGAGAAGCGTAAAGGAGCCGAGTTTTCAGTTGGTGATCTAATCTACATTGGTGCAGCAAATGACAAGGCATTCTTAGATAAAGGACAAGTGCCTCAATCTCGCCGAAGTGCCTCTCATATGTCTACAGGGCATATGAGAACACAGATCTTTAAGGTTATAAAAGTAGATCCCTCAACGGATAAAGTAACGCTTGATAGACCTCTTGAATTTGACATTCCTTTGAGTAACGAATCAGGTTACAACAGTCGTGCAATGCCTGTAACAGCGGTTGAAAGCTTTGGATTACAAAACTTTTACATGACCCTTGATCCAGAAGGGACGAACTGTGAAGGTTATAACCAGTGGAAGTATTCAGACAGCAACCCTAAAGGAGTTCGATATCGTTACGAGAACGTCTGCTCTCAAGACGCTATCCACGGGGTAATAATGAAATGGGCATACAACGGTTGGGTAGATAACCTTAATATTGAAATGATTGGTTCGCATCCAATCGTTACTGAGTTTGCAAAAGACGTGACAATATCCAATAACCAAATTAATGGATCGTGGAACAAAGGAGCCGGGGGCAATGGCTACCTTCGTGGCTCAAAGTTGTACGACAGCTTAATTAAAGATAACGTAATAGAGGGCATTAGACATTTGGCACTTCAATGGTCTGCTACCGGTAATATTGTTGAAGGTAACATCCTAAATGCTGATTTGAATCTACACGGAGGTTGGGAACGGAATAATCTAATCAGAAACAATACAGTTGAAGTTCCATTTGAGCATCGTAGCTGGGCAAATGGTGCCCCTGAAATCGGTTCAACTTGGCAACCTATTTGGGTTGGTTCAGGGGATCATGCGAGTAAGTGGTCGGGTCCAACTGGCCCGAATAATGTGTTCGTGAACAACTCCTTTAAAAAAGCACTTATCGAAGGTTCAGCAATTTCAAAATGGAGTATGTTTACTAGCCCTGGCGTTGAGTATGCATTAGGTTGGGATGGCGAAGGTTACAAGCATCTCAATGTCGATGGAGATGCTATACCAACATGGAATCAATCATTGGCGGAAGCGGTTTATGCACAGATACCTAACTCTGGTGTGAGTATTACCGGTGGCTCATGGGTAAGACCTAAGACCGAAATCAAACCGGAT
Organism: Vibrio celticus; assembly: GCF_024347335.1. Taxonomy (NCBI): domain Bacteria; kingdom Pseudomonadati; phylum Pseudomonadota; class Gammaproteobacteria; order Vibrionales; family Vibrionaceae; genus Vibrio; species Vibrio celticus. The sequence continues at coordinate 896,198 of NZ_AP025464.1, read as the reverse complement.
GAGCCAGTAGAGCCACCATCTCATACTGATTGTAATGAGGTTCTTAACTATTCCTGGGGAGATAAAAAAGAATTGTCGTTGGCAAATGGTTCGTGTTTGCTCATTGACAGAGATCTGGATGGTAAGACAGTACAAGTGTGGGATAGCGATTCAAATACGAGTTGCGACTATAGAGGCACGGTGGTGTCGCTAAATGGAGCGGGATCTTTAAACATCAACAGTAACTATGTTAGCGAATCTTCTCTTTCTGGAACATTGCTTGGGTTTAACACGAGCAATAACTGTCAATACCTCAAGATTAGAGCGTATTAACCGTCTTTAGAAGTTTTAGCAGGCCATCACTCTCCCCCCTCAGCCGTTAATAGCTTGATTTTGGAGTGATGGCTTTTTTATGGCAACGAAGAAAAACGGACAAGCGTTTTAGCTATGCATGAGTTCATTAGCGGATTTTTGGTCAAATGAAGTCAATGTTTTTTGTGCTAAGTGGCGTAGAGGAAGTGAGCGGATTATCTCTTCGAATGGCTGAACTGCGAAGGCCCAAAATACTGAACAATCGAACACTAGAATTAGTATCGCGCATAATGGTATTGAAATTAACCATTGACCAATAAAGTTGATTTTGAATACGGCTTTGGTTTGACCTAATGCTCTAAGGATATTTCCTTGTACTGAGTTGTATCCCCTAGCGACTGGTAAAATTATGTATAACGGGGCGATAGTAGCAAGTGCGCGATAAGTAGACTCTTCAAGGTTTGGGTAGGCCGTAGTAATTCCGATACTCATTATTAAAAATAAACAAGCGATGATGAAAGATATTCCAACAGCGATTTTGATACTAATGTTAACGTTCTTCGTTAAGTTTAATAGGTTTTTTGAGCCTATAGCTTGACTGATAGTAATCGCTGATGATTGAGACCATGAGGCTACAAATTGAGTTCCAGAACGAATCCAAGGCGTGATAAGTGTGATGGCTACGTAAGCATAGATGTCTAGCTGAGTATACAAAAGCTGGTACATATTGGCGCCAAGCATTAAAATTGTGACGTTAGCTGCAACAGGAAAAATCTCATTAAAGTGTTGTTTAATATTAATAACCATCGAACGGTTTAATTTAACTCGATGGAGTGTCACACCTTGAATTGCTCTTATCGCAAGCACTAAATAGAATAACCTAGATGTTATGCTCATTACGCTGCCTATAGCTGCACCCTGTACACCAAGTCCTTCCAAGTCAATATCACCCAAACTTATACCGTAGATAAAACCATACGATAGGACTGCGTTTAAAGGCAGTTCTAATAGAAAACCTTTTAGAGGAACCTTTGTTTTCCCAAGGCTGTTAAGTAAGGCGATCATAACTTGTGTTAACGCAGTGAGAATGACTAGGTATTTAGAAATGCTTAAATAGTGTTGAATCTCTTGACGCAACTGAGGATCGTCGGCGAGCAACGAGGCCAACTGCTCATCAAACAGAGTGAGGGTGAGTAAAAACAGAATGGCAGCTAAGCAGTTAATTAACAGACCAGCCCAAAAAGATTTAGACAGATTACTCTCGCTTTTCGACCCTACTGCTCTGCTCAAAACGAGCTGGCTACCATTTGCCAATGCCATTTGTATTGCTAACAGTGTGGCTAGAACAGCAGTGGAAATCCCCATTGCTGCTAATGAGATTTCCCCAAGTGGTGACACCATAAAAGTGTCGATGAGCAACATTGATTGCATGAGCAAGCCATTAATAGCTAATGGCCAAGCGAGGGCAAAATTCTTTTTTACATAAGGTTGTGACAACAAAATTCAAACCTACAAATATTTGAGATAAGGGCTTTGATGGATAATCTTAGTTCCCACATACCCATTTAACAGGCCTAGTTGACTAGACAAACGATCACCATAGAACGGCAATTATTCAAGTCTTACGCTTGGAATAGGTGCTTCCTACACCAAAACGAAACATACTGTGAACACATTGGTCAATAATAATGAAACCTGGTTTATTAACGATGTGGTCGATAGATTTATATTCCTACACATAGGGATCATCCAGAAACAGAGAAGGTTGAATTACAGATGACACATTGACAAAACTTGACGAGTAGGAACTTGTCTTGTCGAGTTTTATTGTCCGTAGTCACCCAAATGAATTGATTGGTACCTGTAACAAAGTCAAAAGCAGAGTCGCTTTATAGCAGGAATTAGTAATAAGTATATTGTAGCAATACTCATAAGTCGCTATTTGCAATATTTATTTTGAAACGTCGTTTTATGAAGTGGGGTTTGGCTCAAGATTGATGCAATAAAAAATGCCAAATTGCGGTCATCGATCACGAATAGGGCTGTTCGTATGTGAACGATACTGATCGTATGAGAAGGTTGACGTTTAGCTCATTTTCAACGTGCGGCTGGACTCACTAAGATAGAAAACGGGAATTTGACTTCAGGAGTTAGTGTCTTGGAAAGGTATTGGTACTATATAGAGCTACTTGCAGCTACTTGTTTATGGATCCTAACTATTCCTGTCATTTGTTTTTCTATGTATGCAACGTTGAATCATGTGCTTACTGAATTCTAAACTTGCAGAAACAAGCTATGTTCAAGGATATGAGAACTGCCGATTTGGATTTTTGATACTCACCTTGTTTAAACCACTTAAGTCGTACAAGCTAAATGGTTTAAGTACGAAGAGCCGCTTTTTAGCGGCTCTTTATGTTTGAGTTTTAGCTATCACTCAGAAGAGTGTTAACTATCAATTTTTCTACTTCGCATAATTCGAAGGAAACAGTGCTCGTTTTGCCTCTTCATCACGTTCGGTTTTAAACTCAATGCCTTTGCCGATTTCGCGAGCACGCAGTGCAGCAGGGCGGGCGTTGATTGCATCGAACCAGCGCTTCAAATTCGGGTAAGGTTCTAGGCCTTCTTCACCAAGCACGAAAGGTGCTTTATCAATCCAACCCCATGCCGCGACATCGACGATGGTGTACTCATTTCCAACGAAAAACTCACGACCTTCCATATGTTTCTCTAACACTTCGTAGTGACGTTGTGCTTCGCGTAGATAACGATTTACCGCGTAATCTAAGCCTGCCGGCGCAGCATGACGGAAGTGTACAGACTGCCCAGAGTATGGACCAAGGCCGCTCGCGATAAACATCATCCAAGATAATAGTTCAGCTCTGTCTTCTGGCTGACCAGCTAGCTTGCCTGTTTTCTCAGATAGGTACAGCAGGATAGCGTTAGAGTCGAATACACGTTGTCCATCATCTTCAATCGCGGGCGTTTTGCCGTTTGGATTGATCAAACGATATTCCGGTGTGTGTTGCTCGCCTTTTAAGGTATCGACAGGAACAAGTTCAAAATCTAGGCCTGTCTCTTCTAGAAACAGAGCGATCTTCATTGGGTTGGGTGTTTGGTGAAAATAGAACTTAAGCATGGGGTAACTCCTTGTATTGGTGATTCATTAAAGCATCACTTGAACGATCGTTCAATAAATGATTTTTGAATTTTCTGTGAATTGACTGATTTGATACCAAACTCTGTGCCTTTGAACTTGGCTGTGTAAACGTGAATTAGCGTCGACTGGTAGGGGAATCGCGTTTTAAGTTGCTGAAATAATGAACATAAACGCACGTTTAGATTCGAGGTTGAGCTTCGAAGCTTACGGATTTAGATGGAATAGGCATGTAGGGGGGCGAAGTTTAATATTCCAAAGTATCAAGGGAGCTCCTCATAACTCGAAGCTATCTGGATATTTGAGCCTACTCTGTCGCATAAAATCGTGATCTGCAGCCACACCTTATGCAACAAATGAATATCAACCTTGGAGAGTAAGGTTTGGTTCACGGTTTTTTAATCTTGGGGGCTTACATTGGTGAGCAAATCTGATGTGAAACACTTAACGACACAGGATCTTTCCATGAAAAAGAACATTATCGCCCTCGCTCTTGGTGGCATGCTCGCTTTTGGCGCAACACCTTATTCTTTTGCTGCTAACGATGGCGCTGTACAGGCTTCTGCGGACTACGCACAGTTGGTGACTAAGCGACAAGTTGTAGACCAACTACTTCTTGATGCGTTGCAGGCGTTTAAGTCTCCGGCAAGAATTTCTCACGCGGGCTTCACGGCTAAAATGCCAAGCAACATGGAAATTGTGACTAACCGATTGTTAGAAGCGTACCAGCTAGAACCTTACCGTACTGACTTGTTGATTTCGGCGGCGAACGCTCAGATCTACAACAAGAACGCAGAACGCGCTATTGAGTTGTTTGAACAAGCACTGACGGTTGCGCCAGACGATGTCGACTTGCATGCGTATCTTGCGGTTTGGCAGCGATTTGAAGGCAATGAAAGTGAATCCAACAAGCACATGGATAAACTGGAAAGCCTGAATAAAGGCAAGGCTGAAGACATCAAACGTATTTTTGCAACGGTTGACCGCGTGTTAGAAACACCTCTTAAAGAGTCTGCAGATAAGGGACTGTTGAGCGATCACGGTGCCATCGTCACTTTGGGCTACGCGCTTAACCCTGATGGCTCTATGCATGAAATCTTGATTGAACGTCTTGAAACCACATTAGCAATGTCGAAAGCTAACCCTGATGCGATGATCGTGTTGACGGGCGGAGTGCCAAAGAATCATAAGACTGAAGGCAAGTTAATGGCGGATTGGCTTATCTCAAAAGGGGTAAGCAAAGACCGCATCATTGAAGAGAACTACGCGACCAGCACGGTAGGCAACGCCTTGTTCAGTAGCTATGCGCTTGCTCGTCATGATATTAAACACGCGACCATTATTAGCTCGGCAAGCCATGTTCGTCGTGGTCAAACTCTGTTTGAAATTGCGAGCTGGCAAACGGGCCCTCAGGGTATTACCTTCGATACGGTTTCTTACCCAGATAAGCCGTTAGAAGATCTTAAGAAAGCGAGCAGTGGTGAGCTTCTAGGCATCTACCGTGACGCTCTTAGAACGTATGGTATGTGGAGCTACCGCTCTTACCCATTAGAGTCTCGCTAAGCCCAAGCATTATTTGCGTTTGGGAAAAGTGCGGTTCGCGTTAAACCAAAGCGTCACTTGTTAGTACAATCGAGCACAGCTAGATGGTATGCTGTGCTCCTACTTAATTTAGTGTTTCAAAGGCAAAAAAATGAACCCGATTTTAGCAATGTTGAAAGAGAACAATATTAGCGACGAGCAGATCAGCGAGATATTCAAGACGTTGACCGAGAACCCTCTTGCAGCAATGGCGACAATCAGCCAACTTGGTTTACCTCAAGACAAACTTCAAATGCTGATGGGCCAGGTAATGCAAAACCCTGCGCTAATCAAAGAAGCAGTTGAAGAGCTTGGCCTAGATTTTTCTAAGGTTGAAGCCGCTAAAGAGCAACTTCAAAAATAAGTGAATTTGAATGAGCTAATATCGAATTAGCTTAATCCACATTCAATAAAAAGGTCGTTTAAGTTCAGCAACAGGTTGTCTTAACGGCCTTTTTTGATCTTGGTGGCGATTTTTGACTTTGATTTGAGTGCTCTCAATCATCCTCTCCGACCCTATACATACCGACCATTCCAACACAATTGACAGCAACCTTGCCAAATACGTGCGACTACTGACAATTTACTTACTAGACTTAATTAACCTATGTGCGACCTGATATGTGCACCTTGATGAACAGAGTTTTTGGATGAAGAAATCCCTAAATAATAGGGCTAACCGATTTTGGCCATAAGCGCGGTTTATCTATGAGTCACATTAAGGAAAAGAATAAGAGGGCAACAAACTAAGCCCTTTATTGAGCAGTGATTTATAGGAAATGAGTTATGAAGTATTTAAAGGAAACCGCTTTAGCGAGCCTTGTGCTGGCTGGGCTTGTTGGTTGTGGCGGTGATTCAGGTTCATCAAGCAGCACGACACCCATTACCTTGAGCGTGAGTGATGCGCCCATTGATGATGTTAAAGACGTCACCGTGACATTCAGTAAGGTCGCTTTACTTCCTCAAGGGGGAGGTTCACCACTGATTTATGATGTGTATAAAACGGACGAAAACGGCGATTACGTTGATGAAAATGGCGATCCATTGCCAGATGGTGAGGATCCGATTCCATTAAGTGTGAATTTGCTAGATTACCAAGGCAGCGATGCGCTTCCTTTGATTGAAAATGAGGTCATTCCGGTAGGCAGCTATAAGTTGTGTGTGTTTGCGAATGATGGCGATCACCCAACAGATCCATCTTACGTGATAGAAAACGATGATATGACCCGTGAGTTAACAGTGAAAGGTGAAGGCGCGTGCCCGCAAGGTGTGGGCAAAGAAGATAACGCTGGCGTACTTTACTTTAATAACTCATTTAATGTGAACCAGCAAAGTAACGATTTTGTTGTCGAGTTCGATCTTCGACGCGGCCTAAAGAACAGTTCGACTTTCCCTGATTACACTATTCAAAGAACGTCTGTAAGCCTTATCAATACGGTTGAGACCGGAAATATTGAAGGTACTGTTGCGAAGCAAACCTTTGATGCTTGTAGGCTTACAACCGATAACACCTTTGTTCAGGCGGTCTACTTGTATGAAGGCAACATCGACAAAGATGACATGACACCGATTGGTGGTAGTGAGGAAGTAAAACCCGTCACTTCAGCTTCCGTTGTGCTTGGTGAAGACCAAACTAATTTTGAATTCTCACTGGGCTTTATTGATCCAGGTACTTATTCATTAGGTTATACCTGTACTGCGCAGCATGACAGTGATGAAGACAATGCAGCGCCACTAGCCGCTGGGTTCGCAATATACGAAGCTGAAAATGGTGTGCAAGTCACTGTTGGTCAAGACAGCCAAGTGTCATTCTAACCTTTATGTGAATGACGCTTTTTAATCAAAACGGCCTCTTATTTGGAGGTCGTTTTTGATCATGTCACCTAGCTAGCATGAATTTGATGAGCATTGAATGTGACTCTAGGGAAGTGATAATGTAACGTTGTCTCTATTACTTTAATCTAGCGAAATGTACTCCGGCGTTGCTCATGAAATCTAGCTTAAGCATTCGATCTTACACCAAGCAATTTAATACCCATGCTCATGATGACCATCACCAATTGGTATTGCCGATCCAAGGCAGTATCAATATCGAGATGGTGGGGTATGTCGGCAAAGTGGCCGTGGGCGAATGTGTCGTAATTCCGGTAACCACAGCGCATGCGTTTAAGGCGGATGAGGCGGCGCGGTTTATTGTCGCGGATATGGCGGAGTTGCCGCAGCACTTGTTGGAGCATGAGCTCTCGGTTTTCACGATAACGCCACCTTTGATGAGCTTCTTGTTGTTTGTTGAGAAGCAGCTGGAATATCAGGTCGATAGCGGTATTGAGTCATCAATCGTGGATGTGTTTTCACTGCTGTTAGAGCAACAACAAGTGAGCAAGAACATCGATCCTCGAATCCGGGCGGTACAAAGACTGATCGCGGATAATTACACGCAGCCGTTATCCATTTCACAACTTGCAGAAACGGCCTGTTTGAGCCCCACTCAATTTAAAAAACGCTTCAAAGAGTGCCTGGGCATCAGTGCGCTTAAATACATCACTCGCTATCGTATGGAGAAAGCCCAAGCCTTGTTAACTCATACTGATTTACCGGTTCAATTGATTGCTGAAAATGTGGGTTATAGTGATGTTTCTGCTTTCAGTCGTCGCTTCTCTCAGCACTTTGGAATGTCCCCAAGGGCGTTTCTAGGCTCAATGAAAGAGAGTCTTTAGAAACAACAATAGCGTCCTTTCGGCAAACTAACTTTTATCAATCTTCACTATTATCTATTTCAGAACTGAAAATTAGGTAATAGAAATGAATCTTACCATCAATCGCGTTAACGAATTCCAAACAGGCACTTTAGCCATCTTCTTTGCTTCCATTTTATGGGGCACGACAGGCACCGCCGCAAGTTTTGCTCCTGATCTAAGCCCATTAGCGATTGGTGCTTTCTCTATGGGGGTCGGCGGCCTAATGCAAGCGGGCTTAGCGTATCGAAAAATCCTACTCGCCTTCGATAAACTTTTGCAGAACAAGAAGCTGTTGGCAGTGAGCGCTTTGGCTTTGGCGATCTATCCTTTAGCTTTCTATTCTTCAATGAAATTATCAGGCGTGGCGATTGGTACCGTGGTTTCGATTGCAACCGCACCTTTCTTTTCGGCATTGTTAGAGTGTCTGATTAGCAAAAAGAATAATATCAACAAACGTTGGTTCACTAGCTTTGCGATTGGTGTGGTGGGTATTGGGTTGTTGGTGTTTTCAGAATCTTCATCTACGAATGAGTCAGGTGATGATCTCAAGCTGTTGGGTATTGCTTTAGGTTTGCTAGCAGGGTTGTGTTACGCCATTTATTCTTGGGCGACAAAAGCACTGATAGACAAGGACATTGAGTCTCAAGCGGCGATGGGCAGTATTTTTGGCCTTGGTGCGATGCTGTTGCTACCAACGCTCTGGTTTACGGGGGAGAACCTGTTTTCCTCGCAGATTAACGTATTAGTCATCAGTTATCTGACGTTAATTCCACAATGCTTGGGCTATATCGCGTTCAGTTTTGGTTTACGCCACGTGACCGCGAGTAGCGCCAATCTGCTGACTCTGTTTGAACCAGTAGTTGCAGCGGTGCTTGCCGTCTGCGTTGTCGGTGAGCTGATTCCTTTTATAGGTTGGCTAGGTATGTTTCTGATTGTGCTGTGCTTGTTGATACAGTCGAAGCCAGCTAAAGGAACGTTATAAGTATTTGTTTTGTAATGCCTAATTGAAATTTATTCATGCGTAATTCTTATAATTGAATAAAATCAGTATCTCAGTTGTGAGAGTGCTGTTACTATCGCTATCAATAGTCGGGGGGCATATACCTTATTTGGTGTTTGCTGAGATCGTTAGTCGAGACCCGTTGAACCTGATTCAGTTAACACTGGCGTAGGGAACTATAAGCACTCGATCTACGTCTGCACTCATGAAGACTGTTCATGAATCTATTGCGACTTCTCCTTCGATCGGTGTTCGTTCTCCTACGTCTTGTAAGATAGTAGGAGCGACAATGACACACAGTTCTATTTCAAAAGATTTAACACCAAAAACCTCAGTTTCACAGCACTCTGCTGATGGTTCGATTCGAACGAACACTCCGATTGTATTGACGATCGCTGGCTCAGACAGTGGCGGCGGTGCGGGTATTCAAGCTGATATTAAAGCTATGTCTGCTACAGGTAGTTTTGCTTGTTCGGTAATTACCGCGATCACTTCTCAGAACACGCAAGGCGTTTCCGCCATTTTTCCTATTCCACTCGACCATGTTGCCAGTCAGTTAGATGCGGTTTTTACTGATCTGAATATCGTGGCAGTAAAAGTCGGCATGTTGGCTGATTCGCAAATCATCAAAGTCGTCGCTGACAAAATTAAGCAGTACCAACCTAAGCATCTTGTGATTGACCCTGTAATGGTCGCGACAAGTGGTGACCTTCTCTTAGAAAACTCGGCTATCACCACGCTAAAGCAAGAACTGATTCCGCTGGCAGACATCATTACTCCTAACTTGCCAGAAGGCGCGGCATTAACAGGCAAGCCAGTACCTGAAAGCGAAGCTGAAATGCAGGGCATGATTGAAGACTTACGTGCTTTGGGGGCGAAAGCGGTACTCCTAAAAGGCGGCCACTTAGAGAAGGATGAGAACAGTAACGACCTACTGATTCTCCCGACGACGTCTGCCTTGATTAGCGCGAAGCGTTTCCCGACTAAAAACACCCATGGCACGGGCTGTACGCTTTCATCTGCCATTGCTTCTTTCTTGGCTCAGGGCAACACGCTGGCAGAAGCTGTTGACCTAGGCAAACAATACATTTCTCGCGCGATTGCTCACGCTGATGAGTTACAAGTCGGTCAAGGTCATGGCCCGGTAAATCACTTCTTCGCTGGACACGGTAATGTCCGTTAATACGGTTGGTGTTCAGCTCAGCAATGCCTCCTTACGTTATAACGACAGCGAGCACGCGACTTTGTCTGGGTTGTCGCTTAGCTTAAACGCAGGTAAGTGGACGGTATTGTTGGGTCGAAGTGGCTGCGGAAAAACTACGGTATTGCGTTATCTGGCAGGCTTGCTGGACGACAAGGTGGAGTGGCAGGGTACATTGGCAACGTCCGATGAATTGCCTTTAACGGACCGCATCGCTTACATGGCACAGCAAGACTTGTTACTGCCATGGCTATCGGTTATCGACAATGTATGCCTGAGTCATCGCTTTCAAAATCCAGTTTCTGATAAAGAACAGCAAACCAACCAAGCACTAGAGCTGTTAGCTGCAGTTGGTTTGGCTGATTATGCGAATGCGATGCCGGATCAGTTGTCTGGTGGCATGCGCCAGCGTGTTGCTTTGGCTCGCACCTTAATGCAAGACAAGCCAGTCGTGCTGATGGATGAGCCGTTCTCTGCGCTGGATGCGGTAACAAGACACAAGCTGCAAAGTTTAGCGTGTGAACTGCTAAAAGGTAAAACCGTTGTGTTGATCACCCATGATCCACAAGAAGCGGTGCGCTTGGCGGATAATTTGTATGTGTTGCAAGGCACACCTGCGAATGCTCAGTCTTTATCTGTGCCTCTCACATCAACACCACGAGTGTTAGACGGTGAATGCGCTGAGTTACAACAAGCGATCTTAGATCAGTTGGAGCGTGACTATGAATGATCTAACGCGAAGCGAAGTTGGGGCTCGTTCAACCGACATACAGGCTAGCACTGAACGCCCTCGTCAGATGAATCCCGTTATGCGTTTGATGATCAGCAGTGCTGTGATTCTCGGTTTATGGCAAATGGTGGTCGTTATCTTCGAGATGCCGAGCTTCATTCTGCCAGCGCCTGCAGAAGTCTTTATTAAGCTAATCGAACGTTACGATGTGTTACTCAAACATACATGGGTGACTGCGCAAGAGATCTTACTTGGCTTGCTACTCGGTTTGTCGATGGGGCTATTTTTCGCCCTGCAGATGTTGATGTTCGAACCACTAAAACGCTGGCTGTTACCTATCTTAATCGCTAGTCAAGCGATCCCTGTGTTTGCGATTGCGCCAGTATTGATGCTGTGGCTTGGTTATGGCATCGCCTCAAAAGTGGTGATGGCGGCGATCATTATCTTCTTCCCTGTGACCACATGTTGCTACGACGGCTTACGTAATACACCGACAGGCTATCTCGATCTTGCCAAAACGATGGGCGCATCGAAATGGCAATTACTGCGTTATATCCAACTGCCTGCTGCGCTGCCAACATTAGCGTCTGGCATTCGTGTAGCGGTGGTTATTGCCCCAATTGGCGCGGTCGTCGGGGAGTGGGTGGGTTCGAGTGAAGGGCTGGGTTACCTAATGCTACAGGCCAACGCGCGAATGATCATTGATGAGATGTTTGCGGCCTTGTTTATCTTGGCGGTGCTCTCTATCTCGCTCTACTTCATCACAGACAAGTTACTCAAAAAAGCTATCCCTTGGGAGAACCAGTAATGGTTCGATAACACTTGTTTAATAAAGCTCCGCTCACGCTATTTATCTAAACAAAACTTCGTTAAAAATTAGCTCTATAAACACAATAATAATATTCAAAAGGAAAGGTTAACTATGAAAAATACCAAATTGGTAGGTGCAGTGGCACTGCTTGCTTCGCTAGTTTCAGGTCATGCATTAGCGGATTCTGAACAAAAGAAACTGACACTGATGTTGGATTGGTTTGTGAACCCGAACCACGGCCCAATTGTGATTGCTCAAGAGCGTGGCTATTTTGCTGACCAAGGCCTAGAGGTTGAAATCCAAGAACCAGCTGACCCAAGCACGCCAGCAAAATTGGTTGCGGCAGGTAAGGTCGATTTAGCGGTAACTTACCAACCAAGTTTAACTATGGATGTAGCGGCGGGTCTTCCTTTGGTTCGTGCATCAACCCTTATCGCGACGCCACTAAACACACTAATGGTACTGGATAACGGCAAGAACGATTCGCTAGCGGACCTGAAAGGCAAGAAGATCGGTATTGCGATCGCAGGAAACGAAGAAGCGACTATTGGCACTATGTTAGCGCAAGAAAATGTAGCGTTTACAGACGTGCAAACCATCAATGTCGGTTGGGCACTTTCATCTTCATTGGCATCAGGCAAGGTAGACGCAATCTGGGGTGGCTTACGTAACTTCGAAACCAATCAGCTAGCCCTTGAAGGCTTTAAAGCGAAGGCATTCTTCCCAGAAGAGCACGGTGTTCCCGCTTACGATGAGCTGATCTTTGTTGCGAACGCAAAGCAGCACGATGATAAAGCGATCAAAGCGTTCAATAAAGCACTTGAGCAAGCTACGACTTACATCGTGAACCACCCACAAGAGTCATGGAGTGAGTTTGTTGCGTATTCACCAGATACGTTAAACAACGAACTTAACCAGCGCGCATGGAACGACACACTGACTCGTTTTGCACTTCGCCCTTCAGCAGTTGACCTAAAACGTTACGATGACTATGCGCAGTTCATGTTCGACAAAGGCATCATCAAATCACTACCAAAAGCCGCTGACTACGTGCCGACTTTTGACTAAGGAATCTCATGAAATACCAAGACTTAATCCAAGCATGTCAACAAGATTGGCAAGACTACACTGAGCATGATTTTGTTAAAATGTTGGCAAACGGTAATCTCGCTCAGCCGTGTTTTCTACATTACTTGAAGCAAGATTTTCTGTTTTTGAAGCAGTATGCACGTGCTTATGCATTGGCAATTTACAAGGCTAAAACCTTGGCTGATATGCGTCGTGCACTGCCTAGTGTTCATGCTCTGCTTGATTCTGAAATCTCTCACCACGTGACTTACTGTGGTCAATGGGGTTTAACCGAATCTGACTTAGAAAACGAACCGGAAGATTTCGGCACAGTCGCTTACACGCGCTACGTTCTAGATGCGGGTATGACGGGTGATCTTGTCGACCTTTACGCGGCACTGGCTCCGTGTTCAATTGGTTACGCTGTGATCGGTAAAGCGCTGTTAGAAAGCCGTGATACTGTTTTGGAAGGCAACCCGTACGCAAGCTGGCTACAGCTTTACGGCGGAGAAGAGTTCCAGTCTGGCGTAGCAACGGGCGCGGAATACTTCAATCAACTGCTTGCTGAAATTGATATCAACAGCGAGCGCGGTCAAAACATCGTTCATATCTTTAAAACGGCAACGCGTATGGAAGTGGCTTTTTGGCAGCAAGGGCTGAACGCACTTAATGACTCAACCTCGGCTTAAAAGCGACTTTCACGAATAAGGATTTACCCATGCTTACTGAACAAATTATTCAATCGTTGCGCGCAGTACGAGAGCAAAAGCCACTGGTTGTGAACATTACTAACTACGTCGTGATGAACAACACGGCCAATGCGTTATTGGCGATTGGCGCTTCGCCTATCATGGCGCACTCGCAGCAAGAACTGGCTGAGATGATGTCTTTCTCTGGCGCGCTTGTGATTAACATTGGCACGTTAGACAGTGTTTGGACGCCAAGAATGCGTTTCGCGGTTGAACAAGCCAACGCGAGCAACAAGGTTGTGGTTCTTGATCCTGTGGGTTGTGGTGCAAGCACGCTGCGTACCGAGACTTCTCGTGAAATTGCCCGCTTAGCCGATAAGTTAATCATTCGTGGTAACGCGTCTGAGATTATCGCGCTAGCGGGTGAGCAAGCACAGAGCAAAGACGTTGATGCGCTGGATAGCAGCGATGCTGCATTAGGCGCAGCGCAATGCTTAGTGGCTGAATACGGTGCGAATGTGGTTATTTCTGGTGAGACAGATTACGTTGTCACTAAAGACAGTGTTGTGACGTTAAACAATGGTCATCCAATGATGCCGTATGTGACGGGCATGGGTTGTACGCTAACAGCGCTGACGGGTGCTTTCGCGGCTGTCGGTGATGACAGTGGTTTGGCTGCTGCAGCGGTATTGGGTGTGGTTGGCGAAATCGCGGCTGAGAACTCTCGTGGCCCGGGTAGCTTGCAAATGAACTTGCTTGATGAACTGTATCAACTAGATGAAGAGACGTTGATCCAACGTTTGAAGATTCAGTAGATTCAATCTAGATCTGCATTCGTAGCTTATTAAAAAGCCCTCAGCACATATGTGTTTGAAGTGACCCCATAAAGTTGGACATTTCTGTTAAGCGGCTTTCAAGGCCTGAGTTCGATATTCTATCGGAGTCAGGCCTTTTAGTTTCACTTTTATACGTTTGGTATTGTAGTACTCGATGTATTCTTTAATTTGCTCTATCAGAGCATCTGCATCTTCAAAGCTTTGGTTGTGATACATCTCGGTTTTGAGTAAAGCAAAAAAGTTTTCAGCAACAGCATTATCCAAGCAGTTACCTTTTCTCGACATGCTTTGCGTTAACCCACTCTCCGCTACCTTTTTCTGATACTGTCGATGGCGATATTGCCAACCTTGATCGCTGTGTATAATTGGCTTTGAGTTGGGTTTAAGCGTTGATATAGCCTCCGTCAGCATATCCGTGACAAGCGGCAAGCAGGCATTTTTGGCCACTCTATAAGCTACCACTTCCTGAGTAAACAAGTCGACAACGGGAGACAAGTATACTTTCTGCTCTTTGACTTTGAACTCCGTGACATCAGTTACCCACTTTTCATCGGGTTGAGTCGCACTAAAATCTCTTTCAAGCACGTTGGGAGCAGCTGTTCCAGACTCTCCTCGGTATGAACGGTACTTTTTAATCCTGACCGTCGATTTAAGGTTGAGCTGAGCCATAAGCCTTTGAACCGTTTTGTGATTAAGCGCGACCCCCTGATTTTTTAGTTCTAAATGAATACGACGATAACCGTATCGGCCCTTATGTTCATGATAAATTGACTTTATCAACCGCAGCTCACGTTCGTAGCTATTTGGGCGCTTGCTCGTTTGAGCCTGATAATAAAAGACACTTTTTGACAGCTGTAGAGTCTGCAGTAAGTGCTTCAACGGGTACTTGCCTTTAAGAGTTAGAGCTATGACCGCTTTTTCTTTGTTCGACGGTTTTTTTCCTGCTCCAACTCTTCCAACTTTTTTAAAACAGCATTCTCGGTTCGTAAGTAGACTAACTCCTCTTTTAGCTCCTCAAGTGTCATTTCATTATCAGGCTTAGTGGTTCGTTGAGGTTGCTGTTTCATTGAGGGTCTTCCTTTCTGGCGCATTTTGAGCCCCTTGATACCGAGCTCATTAAATCGTTTGAGCCAGACAGAGAGTATCCCAGGGGATGAGAGGTTTAATACAGCGCTAGTGTGCGTGAGAGACCATTCATTCGCCCACATTAAATTCAATGCTTTTCGTTTTGTTTGAGCAGTCGCGGCATGCTTAGTTGGTAAAAATGAATCAGTACCATGGATGGCAAAGACTTGAGCCCAATACCGTATCTGCCTTGAAGAAATTGAATATTGTTTTGCTAAGTAGAGAGATGACGTGCCATCTAAGTATTGCTTAGCAATGATACATTTTAGCTCTCGGCTATATTTGGACATAAAAAGACCCCCAATAATTGGTGTCCAACTATTGGGGGTCAGTTCAGTTGAGGGCTTTTCTATTATTGCTTCAAAGCCGTATTAACTATCTCGTCGCGTTAGCTATCTCGTTATTTGAGCAATTGGTTTAGTTAGGTTCTAAATCGATTCACTTGGCTTTCTAAGTGATGAGCAACCTCGGTTAAGTCACTCGCGGCACCAGAAATGCTGCTGACCGACTCTTGGTTGCTTTGTGCGATGGTGTTTGCACCTTGCGCATTTTCACCCAGTGACTTGGTCAAGCAATCTTGCTCGTCAACAGATACTGCGATCTGGCTGTTAGCTTGATTCAAATCTTGGATGTGTTGGTTAATCACATGCAGGTTCTGAGAGGCTTGTTGTGCCTGAGTTGAAGCATCTGAAACCGTGCTGTGGCTCTCTTTGATCGACTCGAGTGCGTCTTTAGCGCCACGCTGTAACGAGGTGATGAGTTCATCAATCTGGCTTGCAGAGTCTTGAGTGCGCTTAGCGAGCGTTCTCACTTCATCGGCTACCACGGCAAACCCACGGCCTTGCTCACCCGCACGTGCGGCTTCAATGGCAGCGTTCAATGCCAGTAGGTTGGTTTGTTCAGAAACGCCTTTAATTACTTCAAGAATGGCACCAATGTTCATCGACTCTTTGTGTAGGTCAGTCACTTTTTGGCTGCTGACCTGCATGCTTTCATCGGCGCTGCCAATTTCATGCAGTGTTTTGTCTACTTCTTTGAGTCCCATTGCCACATTCTCGGTTGCTTGGTTAGCAACTTGAGACGCGTGGTTAGCACTTGCAGCAATTTCTGAAGTGCTGGAAGCCAATTGATCAACGGCAGAAGATATGTTGATCATTTCACTGTTCAATTGTGTTGCATTGGTCGAGCTGTTGTTTGTCACTTGATTAAGCGACTCCGACATCTCACCAATACGCACGCTAGAGCGGTTCACTTGGCCAACAATATCGCGCAGAGATTCAATGGTGATCTCCATATTAGTCAGCAGTTCACCAATCTCATTTTTGCTCTCAATGTTCACTTCCACATTCAGGTTGCCCTGAGAAAGCTCATTGGTGATCTGTTTAACTTGTGCGATGCCTTTGGTGATAGAGCGAGTCACCAAAACGGCGCTCGTCATGCCAATAACTAAAGCGACACCCGTTAGCAAGATGATGATTTGAACTGAACGTTTTTCACTGGCTTGCAGTACTGGCGTGAGTGCTTGTTTCTGCTGCTCGAGAATACTTTGAGCATCCGCTACCGCAATCGCTAAGCTGTCACCAATAGAGGCAAGGCTAGCGGTTCTTTGAGTGTTCTCAAGCATCTGTTGATGAACTTGCTCAAAGCCTTTTGCATACGCTTCACGTTGGTTTGAGAAGTCTTCAATCAGCTCACTTTGATAAGGCGATGATTTGAGAGATTCAATATCGCCTTCAATACCTGGTAGCGCGTATTCAAAGATATCTTTACCCGCTTCATAGGTTTTGAGGTCATTGTTGTTTGAATAACTGAGTACGGTGATCTTGGCTGCGAGGAAATTCTCCATCAACATGCCCGCGTATAAGCTCGCGTTTGGATCATTGTTATTGTAAGACTCATACAACAAACTTTGAGCAGCTTTCAGTGCGTTGGTTTCTCGTTGGACCATCTCAACGTTGACCAGTTGGTCTATGAGAAGCTCACTCTGTTTCATTGAACCATAAGCCACATCAAACGCCGCCACACTGTCTTGCACTAATTGCAGGCTAGCTAGGCTATCGGTTTTGGTGGTGGATTGGATTAAGTTGTTGAGCAGTTCATCAATCGCAAGTTTGCTTGATTGATAATTCGTTTCGTACTGTTCATCCAATGACTCTAAGTAACGTTCAGAGGCTAAACGCATCTGAAGAAAGTGCACTTGAATGTTGCTTGATAATGTCGCTTTTTGGCTGAGTTCACTGTATTGGCTAAAGCCGTTCGACAAGGTTTGGATACCTTTGTAACTCACAAAGCCTGAAATGACGAAAAAGAGCAAGCAGATGGCATAACCCAGCTTGATCTTGAGCGCTATAGAAAGGTGGCGCATAACTATCCCTATATTTACCTGATTCCTTCACAGCAGAGTATTTCATAAAACAGCGTTCTGGGCATGCTTGAAGTGAATACTTTGTGTAATAAGTAACGCTTTAGTTAAAAAGTTCAGATTTTTCGGTATGCTTTCAACGAGTTGCGTATTTGATGGTGCGTGTGTAATTGAGCTAATTTAGTATTAACTTCCATGCACATGATGCGATTTGTCGGTAAAATAGTACAACGCCAATTTTAGACATCGACTCCAAAGGTACGATATGAACCCTTATAAGCTCTATTTAGTAACGGATGACCAGCAAGATTTAGAAACGCTTAAGGTCGTGGTCGAACAAGCGGTCGCGGGTGGCGTCACTATGGTTCAAGTAAGAGAGAAACATGGGGATGTAAGAGCCTTCATTGAACGAGCACAAGCCGTAAAGTCGATTTTGGTTGGCTCAGGTGTTCCGCTGATCATCAATGACCGAGTGGACGTTGCATTGGCTGTCGACGCCGATGGTTTGCACTTAGGGCAATCGGATATGCCTGCAGAGTTAGCACGTCAGTTGATTGGTCCGGATAAGATTCTTGGGTTATCGATTGAAACTGAACAACAGCTACAAGAAGCCGATAGCTTGCCGATCGATTACATTGGCCTCAGTGCGCTTTTTACCACACCAACCAAGACGAATCTAAAGAAACATTGGGGCTATGATGGAATTAAAATGGCGTTGGAGACAACGAAGCTACCGATTGTCGGTATTGGTGGAATTAACGAGTCGAACATTCCGCAGTTGGTTAAGACTGGTATTCATGGATTAGCCTTGGTATCAGCGATATGTCACGCTGAAAGCCCAAAACAAGCGACGCAGGATTTGTTGTCTCTAATGGGAGAGTGAAGGCTTTTAGACTAGAAAATAAATGAGTTTAACTGTTTGTTTTCTAGCTAAAACATAAGCACAGAGATGTGCTTATGTTTATCGCTTGAGCTTTTAAGGTTATCGACTGAGCTTCTAAGACAATCTATTAAGAGCGCCATACTGTTTGTGGAACATGAAGTTTTTATTGATCCTGAAAGCGTCTATTGAATACACAGTTTGATCTACTGAGCACACAGAGCAATAGTGCCGATGACCATAAGAACGATCGCAGCGTACCAACCGTATTGTGCAGTTTTATCAGCAACAAACACCTTAATATAGTTGAGCTCTTCATGCGCCATTGCAATGAAGTCTGTGTAGTTAATCGATAACTCACGGCTCGCTTCTTTCAAGTCATGCTGAAGTTTGTTGAAAGCCTCATCGATGAAGCCTTTTGTTTCTGAAACAGACGGAGTAGCAACCAAAGTTAAGCTATTCCAAACTGCCATACGCGATTCATATTCGCTTTCACTGACACAATTAAGTACGCGTAAATCATACTCTCGTTTGTTACGCTCTTTACCCATTTTCTCAGGGCAAATATTTCTTAAAACGTTCACGACAAATTTTCCAAAAGGTTCATTTAGATATAAAAAAGCACTCAAAGAGCGCTCATAAACTGGGTGCGAATTAATATTCAAAAAGTGATCTATTTGAAACCGACACAAGCAACAGCAAGGCTGAGCGCTTATCTGGGAGATTTGAAGTTGGGTCAGTGGTGTTAAAGAGCGATTTGGGTCTGTCTATATTCGTTTGAAAAGACAAACCTGTTGGGATCGCATAGTAGTTATGTCACTTTGGGACATCAACTAGGGTGTTTTATCCACACGACAAAGAAAATTATCGGCACTAAAAGCGGAAATGAGGTAGTGCTGGAGAAAACACCACCGTCATTGACTTAGGATTCAGTTGCTGAAATAGGCTGAACTCAAGAATTGGGGGAGGCTAGTTGGCTTGCCATTGATTGTTTTCTAATGAGTGGCCTTTTAGTTTTTCAAGTAAACTTGTTAACACTGGGCCATTGATATGGCTGCGAGACACTAAGCAACCTACTGGAGTAATCCAACCACCATGCTCGTGTGAGACAGGTAACGCCACAAGTTCGCCTTTTTGAATGCCTTCCATCACCATCATTTCAGGCACATTTGCCCAGCCAACGTTCTGTTCAACGAGATCGATGATCGTTTTGTGATTGTTGGCATACCAAAGCATTGAACTAATACCGTAGGTGAACCACAGTTCGCGCTGCTTTGAACTGCGATGCACACATTGGCGGTAACGCTTTAGATCTGAGTCTTGTACTACCGACATTTGGCTGAGTTCGTGAGTGGCGGAGCTAACCGTAAGAAATCGGGCTTGGCCCAGTAAGAAGAAGTCCATATCCACTTTAAGTTCACCATCCGCATAGATGATGCCAATCTGCGCTTTGCCGCGTCTCACCAGGTCTTCAACATCGAAGGTTGAGGTGGTAATAATATCGAAGTGTGTGATTGGGAACTGATCGGCCAGTGAGCTGATGATCTTAATGAAATTCTTATCTATGATGCTTTCATCAACCGCAATGATCAGTTCGTGCTCATCTTCTTGTGTGAGCGATTCTACTTTTTGGTCGAAGTACTTTTGTTGGTCGAGAATCGACTTAGCGACAGGTAATAACGCTTTACCTGTGTTGGTCAAAACGGGGATGCTTTTCTCTCGGTTAAACAGCTCTTGGTCGATGGCAATTTCTAGGTTGGCGATCGACTGGCTGACTCCAGATTGAGCTCGTTTCAGTTTGCGAGCGGCGGCAGAGAAAGAGCCACTTTCACACACCGTGACGAAGACTTTTAATTGCTCAAAACTGTACATGTTATATCTCGCTCAATACCAAATGGGTTGATAACGCTCAGCCTATCACCAATCGTGATGGCTGTTAACTTTCTCTTATTATTTCAGGTGACATAATCTCGACCAATCCAACACGTAATAGATTATTTAGAGGAATGTATGAGTACGTTAGAAAGAGTGTTTCACTCTGTGTTATTTGAAGTATTGGCCGTCACACTATCAATTATTGGCTTAGCGATATTTACTGATCATGATGTGAATGCCTTATCAGGAACCATGATAGTTGTCGCGACAATCGCTATGATTTGGAATTATTGTTTTAACCGCATTTTTGATCGCTACTTTACGGGTGAAAAATCTCAGCGTTCGCTTAAGTTACGTGTATTTCATGTCGTGCTATTTGAGGCAGGCTTGTTGATAGCGACGATCCCAGTGATGGCTTACTTACTTGATGTGGGGATTTGGCAGGCATTTTTAATGGATATCGGCGTGACCATTTTTATTACCATTTACGCGTTTGTGTTTAATCTGATTTACGATCATATACGAGCATTCTGGGTACGCAGAGCGGACTTAGCCGTTCAGTAATCTACCAAGTCATTAGACATGATCTTGGCTACTAACCGTTTGTTTATTCGTTATTTTGGCGGAGATATTCGGTTAGTAACTCTAGGTAACGCGGCGTTTGTTCTGCTATCTTAAAGAAGGTGATAATTTGAGTTCGTGAACGAATAGATAAGGGAAAGGATGCCAAATACCCCTCAGATAATGACAGTGGTAGATAAGAAGGAAGTCGAGCTGTTTGCGGAACTGTTCAAACATATCGATGGTGAAATCTACACCTTGTTACGCAGTGCCAAAATCCCTAATGATATTCTCACCAGTAATGACCATTACGATTATCTCCCTGAGACAACGGTTAAGAACGTGGTCAAGATTATGGGGGAATCTGCGTCGAGAGAAGAGTTTTCGCTGTTTATGTGGAGTTTTTGTAAGCAAACCTATGTGCCAAGGTTTGTGGCTAAGCTAAGCCAGCAGGATTCATTGAAAAGCGCGCTAGACCAATTTGGCGAGCAGCTGAAGCTCGTATCCAATGGTGCGAATGTCTATACCAAGCAATCCGGAGGCAAGTGGTGGTTGGTTCGCGAGAAGCCATTTACTAACGCACCTTGGTTTAAGTTCGCTGAACTGTTCTCTGTTATTTTCATTAACGAGCTACTTTCAGTATTAACGCAAGGTCGTTGGAAGCCGTCTGAGGTTGGAATTCAGAATGGCGATCTCGAATGCTTTCAATCTCTACCACAAATGGGCAGTGCTCAGTTTTATACGCATAGACCGGTCACTGCCTTTGAAATTCCAAGAGAGATCATGCATGCGCCGATTGTTTTACCCAAAATTGCTCAAGTATCAGAATTCACTAAGCCTTTACCTAGCTCATTCCTGAGCGCTTTTAAGCTTGTTATTAAACCTTATCTCACGATGGGGAAACTCCCAATTAGCTTAGCTTCTGAGATTCTGAATATTCATGTTAGGACGATCCAGCGTCGGTTGGAAAGTGAAGGGGTGGTCTACAAAACCTTGATTGAAGAGATGGTTCTTGAGCTGATCTTGGAATTGCTAGAGCAGTCCGATCTATCGATCACGCAAGTGGGCGCGAAGATGGGGTATTCCGATTCTTCCCACTTTACCCGAGCGTTCAAACGACAGATGAACATGACGCCAAGACAGTACCGAAAAGAGCACAGCTAACGTCGGTAAGCAAAAACAGGAGCCTGCACGCAGATTTATTTATTGTCACCAAATGGCCATTTATCAACCTTGAACACTGGCAGTATCACTACTAAGTTATTGAATGTGGATGAGTTGTTTTTACTCGATTTTCTCCCGGAATTTTGATTAGATTTTTGTGATTATCGCGGCTAATAAAAACACCTTTGAAACCTCATAACACTCATTAGTAGTTACGGAATCGTTATGGGAAGTGGACTCCACTCATAAACGGAATCAAGGTGTATAAATGAAAAATGCAGGCTTAAAACTCTCTGTTGTTGCTCTTTCGTGTTCATTTGCTCTTTCTGCAAATGCGGCATCAACGCTATTTACTAACGTCGATGTGTTCAATGGTACTGAAAACAAATTGTACGAAGACCATCACGTATTGGTTGAAGACAACCTGATCAAGCAAATCTCCGCAAATCCAATAGAAGCCGGTGAAGCTAAAGTGATTGATGGCGAGGGCAAGACTTTGATGCCCGGCTTAATCGATGGCCATGCCCATGTCATGATTAACTATAATTTTGGTGACATCGAAACCAACAAAGATCTCACTGACATCTCAATTCATGCGACTCAAGTAGCTAAGCGCTACCTAGATGATGGCTTTACTACCGTTCGTGATATGGGCGGACCCGCTTTTGGTTTGGCACGTGAAATTGAGAGTGGTAATGTCGTTGGTCCTCGAATTTATCCGTCTGGCGCATTTATCTCTCAAACATCAGGTCACGGTGATTTCCGAGATAGAAGTGATCCCGGTTTCACGCCTAATTCGGTTGGAGATATTTCTAACTTTGAAAGAATGGGCATTGGCGCTGTAGCCGATGGTGTGCCTGAAGTACTCAAAGCGACAAGACTGAACTTACGTAATGGTGCGACTCAGATAAAGATCATGGCCGGTGGTGGTGGTTCATCTCGATTTGACCCGATTGATACAACTCAATACTCGGTAGACGAAACCTGTGCCATCGTTGAAGCAGCAAAAGATTGGAACACTTATGTTGCTGCGCATACATTCAATGATCGCTCGGTAAATCGTCTGCTTGATTGTGGCGTAAAAACCTTCGAGCACGGGTTCTTTATTAATGACGACACGATGAAGAGAATTGCAAAAGAGGGCGGATACGTTGTTCCACAGATGTGGGGACTATCACCAGATCTAGCAAAGAATCCACTTATGCCTGCAGAAAAACTGCCGATGGTTGCTCAGCTTCAAGAGCAGTATGGTGACTACGGTAAACGCCTACTTGAAAATAACGTGAAAGTTGTTTTTGCATCAGACTATGTAGGTGCAGACTCGGATGCCGAGAGAGCTCGTCGTTACGAAATTTACTGGAGAACAGAAGCGTTTGGAAGCAACTTCGAAGTGCTGAAACAAATGACTTCTACAGCTGGTGAAATGTTAGCGATGTCAGGTCCTAGAGGCACAACCCAAGGTAAGTTAGGTGTTATCGAAAAAGGTGCCGTTGCAGATATTTTATTAGTAGATGGTAACCCATTGGAAGACATGAAGGTATTAGGTGCGACCACCGAGTGGTTTGACGCTGATCCTGAATACAAAACTATCGATACGATTAAATTGGTAATGAAAGATGGCGTTGTATACCGCAACGAAATGTAATCTTTGGCTTGATGTTTAATAGTTAGGTAGGGGAGTGTCTCCTCTACCTAACTTAGCTTAACGATGTTTTTGTGAGGTAAAGTTTCATGGTTATTTTGAAGCCAATTTTTTCGCTGTTTGTATTGTGTTGTTTGTCGTTTCCATCACTAGCTAACGAAGTGAAGGTTACATACTGGGACGAGCTAGTTCCAAGCATGGAGTTGATAGAAGACCCATTTCAAAAGCTTGATCGGAATCAGATGTTTGATATGGCGACCATTGCTCGCTTTAAAGACGCGCAAACTGAAGACGGTTTTGTCGCAAGTGACGAAGCAAAACAGGAAATAGTGGAAGTAACAGAAAGGCTCAAAAAGCAGGACGTGGATGTTGAAGCGTTATTTGTAGCTCGCGAACAGATTATGAAGCAAAGAGAAGCGTTAGGTTCGAAACCCAATACAGGGGTAGTAGGTAGTAAACATCGAATCCCTGGCTATATCACTCCGATTGAAATGGACGGAACTAAAGTTACTAAGTTCTTCTTAGTGCCTTCTGCAGGAGCTTGTATCCACACACCACCACCTCCAGCGAATCAATTGGTGCTGATAGATTACCCTCAAGGCATTGAATTGGTGAGCTTAATGACGCCAGTTTGGGTTGAAGGTGAGTTAACAGGGCATCAATCGAAAGAAAATGTGAATTACTCTGACGGCGCAGCCAACGTGCAGTCGGTCTATGCGATGAAAGCGGACGGTATAGAGCAGTATCAACCTTAAACTAGCGCATCTAGTGCGCTCCAATCTCATGTTGGAAGTATTTAAATCACCCAGTGTCATCAAATGACAATTTTCAATGTGAGTAATAACTAAAATAAAACTAACTTAAAAAGCACTGGTGACATGATGAACTCAAGATTCTCTAAAATAAGTATCGCAATTGTGATGG
The DNA here is from genome assembly GCF_024347335.1 of Vibrio celticus. NCBI lineage: Bacteria > Pseudomonadati > Pseudomonadota > Gammaproteobacteria > Vibrionales > Vibrionaceae > Vibrio > Vibrio celticus. The sequence goes on along the minus strand of NZ_AP025464.1, from coordinate 871,566 downwards.
CGGCTAGCCCAATGAGCGGCGTTGTTTACGGCGCTAACTTTGAAGGCCCAGATTCTGTTGAAAATACAATTGCAGAGCAGAAAGCACTAAAGAAATCTTGGAGGGAGTCATTAGCTGAAGATGGTTTTACATTTGGTGCGGATTACTTTGCTTTGGGGCTGACCTCAGGAGATGGGGTTGGCGGCGATAGCGTTGATGCATCGTCGGGTGTGGCACGATTATACGGTTCATGGCATCTATTGGGAAAGGACACACAGAACTCAGGTAGCTTAGTTTGGAAGGTGGAACATAGGCATGCCTATGGTGATACTGCGCCAAAAGACTATTCATTCGGCCCACTTGGCTATGTCGGTTCAATTGGCCCTGCATACAGTGACCAAGGGTTTCGTGTTACGGACTTAAATTGGAAGCAAAAAATCAACGATGGCAAAGGCACTATTGTTGTTGGTTGGCAGGATGTAACGAACTACGCCGATGTTTACGCTCTAGCAAGCCCGTGGTCTGGTTTTACTAATTTGGTATTCTCGACAGGCTCTGGTGCGATGGGCTTACCTGATGATGGTGTACTTGCCCTTTCTGCTGGTCATATGTTGGGCGAGAACTTTTATGTGGTCGGTGGTATCGCGGATGCAAATGGTCAGTCAGATGATATTTTTGATGGCTTTGATACTGCCTTCGGTAGCGATGCGTCTTACTTCACCACACTGGAATTAGGTTGGACGGCTTCGCGAGAGCAGATCTATACCGATAACTTTCATGTGACTTTTTGGGACTTTGGTGACGATACTCGTCATAGTAATAGCCTTGCTGCGGAAGGTGGCTCGGGCGTTAACTTCTCATGGAGTCAGTTCATGACTGATCAAGTGATGCCGTTTGTTCGTGGTGGTTTCTCAGAAGGGGATGTTGCCCTTTACGATAAATCGATTTCTGTTGGTATGGGGTACTTTGGATTAGGAAAGCCGACCAACAACCTTGGTGTAGCGCTAAACTGGGCGGAAGTGAATGGTGACTCTTTTGCAGCTGATGCGAAAGCAATAAGCGGTAGCACAGAGCAATGGACAGCGGAGATCTACTACAACATGCAACTCAACGATTTCATCCAAGTGACACCTGATATTCAATACATCAAAGATCCTGCATTCTCCAATGAAAGCAGCGCTTGGGTATTCGGTATTAGAGCGAGAGTCTTTATCTAACTTCTCTGCTTGTTAATCGCTGAAACGTAAAGAATATATGTAAAAAGTGAGCCTTGATAGGCTCACTTTTTCGTCTTAGGTGTGTGTCAAAAGCGACTATGCTTTTTCGGCTTTGGGCGTGTCATCAAGTGCGAAGTAGATCTTTGAAACAACAATCTCTGCGACCAAAATCGTGAATACCACAGCGAAGAACGCCACCACACCATTCCAAGGGCCTGTGAAATCTACCTTGTCGCCAAATAAGATATTAATGGCTTCCAACATCACAAACTTAGAGCCCACCAGAATCACGTAACTGGATAAACCGCGATAAATCTTAGGCGCAGTCCCCGGTTTAGATTTGAAGTAATCTGCCAGCTTATGTTCTAAGCCTATAGACAATTTGAGTAGGAGTTGAAGCAAAATCGCAGCTGCAAATGAGATGGTGAATGACTCGATATTGACGAAGTCCCAGTATTCATCAAAAAAATTAAGAACCGTTAAATCGACGAGTACCGCAAGCGTGTATCCGACAAAGAGTCGTTGGGGCGTATTAAATCCATATACTTTTTCTATATTGCTCATCTACTTCTTCCTGAGTAAAGGGTTATAAAAAACTTAGGAGTTAATCTTATAATTTTCAAACGCTTATTCTTTTATATGCGAAACAGGTCTTAAAGTCGGCTTGGCGTATTATGGTAAGTAAGGGTTTTAAGAATGATCCAATATAAGACTCCAATTTAGACAGAGGCGCATATGATTATTCATTTTAGAATCCAAGACGTAGAAGAGCTTTGGGGATCCATTGATTTGGCAACGCTCTTGCAGTTGGAACTGAGAGCAGTATCAACCACACCGTTAACTCTCTGATTGAAATAGTTAAGTTACCAATTACACTTGAAGCATAAGTTTGAATGGAGTCAACTTAATGCTTTCACCCCAATCGCTGTATTCCTCTTCTATTGCTCTGATCTTAACTGGCCTTTTTTCATCCTCGGCCTATGCCTCAAATGAAGCGATTCAAAATCGTTTAGAGAAGATATTCTCGGCTTCTATAGCGTTGACTGACAGTGATGCGGTTTCTATTGGCTTTGTTGATTTTGACCCAAATTCATTTATCAATTTGAACGACAATGGTTTTGGCTCCGATAAAACCATCGATACTCGAAGCCAAGTGAGTGTGGGCTCCATTCCTTATTCTTCCGTGATTAACACCGATGATCCTGATCTTGACCTTATTTGGTCGGTGCGAGGGTCTTATGCGCTTTCTGAACAGGATATTGAAATCTCACCGGAAGTGACCTCTGACCGTCGTGTGAATCCGAATAAAGACTCAGTGTTGGGCCTGTATGGCTTTTTCGGGGTTCAAAATCATCTCAACCAGCACTGGTCTATCGCGTATGGCTTAGGCACCCACTTGCTCTATTACCGCAATAAATACGAATACAACAACAGTTACTCTCAAGCATTTCAGTCTCAGCTAGACGGCTACGCGCTAAATACCTCAGCATGGGCATTGATAGGTGAGCCGTCGGTCAAACTCAAGTATTTAAAGAAGCAAGAGTGGGGAAGCTGGAATGTCTCTTCTAGAGTGCGTTATTTCTATGGCACTGGATGGGGTGAAGCGAACGATGGTGATATCGGTAACCCTGAAGGGATGCGATTTATTAATGAACTAGAGTTTAGGCAAAATGTCGCGCTCGATGCTTGGTCGTTAAACAACCCTCAGGTCCACTATAACTTTAGAAGAATCGATATAGCGGGGGATTTAACGGATCCTTTAGACACACACTATTACTATGAATTCGGCGCTGGGTTGGTGTTCGATGTCCCTTATGACTCTTACTTTTTTGATAACTTCGGTGTCGGGATTAACTTCAATTATGGCAGCTCACTCAGCGGTGGTAGTTTGCTCTTCTTACTCAATAATTAGCATAAGTTGTTGATCTTCAAAGTACCCATATAATTTGAATTTGTATGTGTCGTAAAATGGTAAATATCTTAATCAAAACTTAGCCATCATAGTCATTCGCCCATCACCAGAGCAAACTATGAACAAGTTAAGTTATGACCGAAAAATGCCGCTATACGTGGTGTCTGCACTTGTCCTCAATATGGCATTTAGCTTGTGGTTGCTGAGTATTGCTTCTACGTCAGCCATGGTTTTTTCGGTGTGTGCGTTGTTTTTACTTAGCACTCTGATTACCGCACGCCTTTATCGACATGAAATGGCTCAAAGTAAGAATAACTTGTCGGAAGCGATCATTGATGGTGTCGCAGGTTTTATCGTCCTCGATAGTCAATTGAGGGTCATACAAGTCAATCAACAGTTCTCTCGGGTTTCAGGTTATGCCTTTGACCAAGTCGAATCTCGTCCGATTTCTGATCTCTGTTTTATGAATAACAGCAGTCTAATTGCGACCATTACTCGCTCACTTAAAGAAAACCAGAGATGGAAAGGTGAGTTGAGTGGTGTAAGTCGACTTGGTGAGCAGTTTACCGTAAACGTTGTGGTGGAAAAGCTAACCGAAATCCTGCCGCACAATAATAAGTACGTGGTGACCTTTACGGATATTAGCCGACGCAAGATATTGGAGCGTCGATTAAGAATGCTGGTGGAAACGGATTCACTGACAGGGTGCTGGAATCGACGCCGTTTTGATAACGACTTAAAACATTATTCAAATCTGGCAGAGCGTTATGGTTACACGCATTCCTGTTTGGCGTTGATCGATTTAGATCACTTCAAGGCCATCAATGATAATCACGGTCATGACCAAGGTGATTCCGCGCTGAAAGAGGTCGCAGAACTGTTGAGAAACAATAGTCGAGACACTGACATCGTCGCGCGAGTAGGCGGAGAAGAGTTCGCTATCTTGATGCCTGAAACCAATTTGGCAGAAGCGTTTGAGGCGATGTATCGATTGAAAGAAGTGATTACCAAAGGGACTACATTGAATCTGACCGTGAGCAGTGGTGTGTCTGAAATACAGGCGCAAGCCGAAGCGACCTATCGCAGTGCAGATAAGGCACTTTACCGCGCTAAAGGTAACGGGCGAAATAGAGTGTGTAGCTCTAGCTCAGGCTGTGCGACCTCCATAGCGCTTGGCTAAGAGTTGGTCGCACTTAGCTAATCTGTGAGAGTGGTATCTAAGCCGAGATTGAGCGTTGGTAAATCTTCGGAGTAAGGCCAGACACACGCTTAAACGCACGAGAAAAATGCGAGATGTTGGTGTAACCGAGCTGGCTAGAAATGTAGGTCAGGGTGTGGCCTTCTTCCATCAGTTCGCAAGCCACAGAAAACATCAGGTTCTCTTTGATCTTTCGATAAGTGGTGTTTTCGTTCTTGAGTTTGCGTTGGAACGTTCGCACTGAAAAGTTGAGTAGCTCTGCCGCCTCTTCAAGAGAGAGGTCTTGTTCTTTCATGTACGGTTTTAGAAGCTCATAAATACTATCGGTAAAGCTAGTATGCCACTCAATAAGCGTCGGTTTTGCACTGAGTTCTTTAGAAGTAAGACGGATTGGGAGTTGTAAGATCTCTTCAGGAATCAGCACAGCAGTCGACGAATGATCAACAAACAGTTGGCAGTTACTTGATACCAGTGTTTTGACGACATCGATGTCATTACCTTGCAAGCGAACCTTAGTCGGTAACCATGGCGACTGAGATAAAATGGTTATTAATTCAATGATATAAATAACAGCGAAAGCTTCACCCCATTGAAACATAGGGGAATTATCTTCAGGGGACGTACGGCAAAACCAGTTCTGACCGTGTTCTTGAATAAACTCGACTCTACTGCCTGGTGAATCATAGGCAAAGATTGAATTGATCTGTTTTAGTGCATCACCAATGGTTTCGAATTCGGTAAATTGATGCAAGACATTTGGGATGATTCGACGTCGAAATGCGAGTCCTAGAATATCGGTGAACCGAGAAACACCAAGTTGTGCGGATGTTAGATAAATCAAACGTTTAATTGATTCCGAGGGCACAAAATCGCTTTCTGATTCAATGAGATCGGGCGGTAAACCTGAATCTTTGAGCAAAAGGTGTAAATCGAGACCATAGTCAGAAAACACCTGAACCAGAATCTTGGCGTAGTTCGTTTGAATTACCGGGACTTGGTAATGACTGGAGGTCATGAGCATACAATCCTTGTATATAGTTGCATTATTAGACGTGCATATCATTTGCAACGTTTTGTTTACTAAATCTAACCCTATTTACTTGAGTTTTCCATCGCCGGGTTTATTTTTAAAGTATTAATTTTGTTGATGTTAGTTATCTAGAAGGGAGTCCCATGTCAGAAGTCAACGGGAATACGCAAGAAGCCAAGGAAGAAGTTGGCCAGCAAGAAAATGGAAAAGACAAAGTAAGAAAGGTCACCAACTACTTACTGTTGTTCGTGGCGTTCATGTTGATCTTCAGTATTATTTCAGACCGCATCATTCCTATTACTGATAATGCTCGTGTAAAAGGTTATATCGTTCCAATCAAGCCTGAGGTGTCGGGTAAAGTACTCGATATTCTTGTTCAACCTAACCAACTCGTTAATCAGGGCGACAAGTTAGCCATTTTAGACGAGTCTGATTACCAAATAGCCGTCCAACAAGCCGAGCAAAATTTAGAGATTGCAGGCCAAAATGTCGGCGCTCAAACCGCGAGCATTGCTTCAGCACAAGCGAAACTCACCTCAGCCATTGTTGAAAGACAAAATACCAAACTGCAAGCTAAGCGTGTTTTAGAGATGGCCGATAAAGGTGTCGTTTCTAAATCAGATGCAGATAAAGCGCGAGCAGCATTAGCAACGTCTCGTGCGGCGGTTGTGAATGCAGAAGCTGACCTTGACCGTGCTAAGAAACAAATGGGTAAAGAAGGCGAAGAAAATAGCCAAGTGAAAGCGGCGTTGCTGGCACTTGAACAAGCTCAATTGAACCTAGAGCGCACCGTGATTACCGCACCAACACAAGGTGGTGTCTCTAACTTTAGCCTGTCTGAAGGGTTTTATGCATCGGCAGGGCAAGCAATCATGACCTTTGTTTCAACCGAAGATATTTGGATTGAAGCTTATTATCGAGAGAACAGCCTAGGTAATGTTGCCGTTGGTGATGAAGTTGAAGTGGCATTGGATTTCGCACCGGGCAAAGTGGTAAAAGGGCGCGTAAGTAGTATCGATTGGGGTGTTGATTGGGGGCAAAATGATCAAGCAGGTAAGCTTGCGCAAGCTAGCCAACAAACGGGTTGGTTGCGCCAAACACAGATGCTTCCTATCACCATTGAATTTGATAATGAAGAAGTGACAGGCATGCTCCGAGTGGGTGGCCAAGCGGATGTGATTGTTTATAGCGGCGATAACTTTGTGTTCAACGCGATAGGCAAGGTATGGATTCGTTTGATTAGCGTATTGTCTTATGTCCGATAAGCCGATTCCTGACCAACAAACACAGCAACGGATCCTGCGATTTACGGTCGGGGTCACGTTGGCTGTTTTCTTGGCGGCGTGGATAAACTGGCCACTTGCGTTTGTGGCGCCAGTGTTCACAGCTAAGTTCTTAATTGATAAACCAAATCTCCATAAGGAAACGGTCTACGAATTGCTCTTGGCCGTTGTGGTGACAATGGGGTTAGGTTTATTGCTGTCGCGAGGAATTACCCATTATCCAATCCCATTGCTGATTTTAGTGGGGCTAATGATGCTTTGGGGCTACTACTTGTTTGTCGACCCAAAATGGAACCTGTTTGCCACCATACTGTTGATTGCGGTTTTGATGTTGCCATTCATGGCGATTGATAACCCCGGCGTGTCAGTAATGCTGGCCTCTGGCTTAGCGACCTCTGGTGTGGTTTCAGTCATGCTTTTTGCGTTAGTGCATGTGTTTTTCCCTGAGCCAAAATCGGCGTTCTCAGGCTTCGCTGCTGCGCCACTCGAAAAGAAACAGCGTTGGTATGCGGCCTTTAGGGCGATGATTATCTCCTATCCAGTGGTGTGCTTTTTCTTTATTTTTCAAATATCTGAAGCTTTGCTGACAATGATGTTCATTGCGTTGTTATCGTTGATGATTACGTCAGAGAAGTCGATAAAGTTGAGCGCTTTTCTGGTGATAAGTAACGGTATCGGGGGATTGCTGGCGATTGCTGCTTTTTCAATTCTTTCTATAGTACCCAACATTGTCTTCTATTCTTTGTTTATAGGACTTATTGCCATTCTTATGGCTACCAAGATCTACACGGTTCCCGAAAAAGCACCTATTTTCGCCACTGCATTTAGTACGTTGCTCGTACTTGTTGGTAGCACATTGATGAGCTCCGGTGATATCGATAGCAACACCCTTATACGCATATTCCAATTAGTGTTAATTGGCATATATATGATTTTGGCTTCTTTATTCCTAGAAACACGGAATTGGAAGTTCCTACAAAATCAGCCTTAATTTTGTCTAACAAGGACGTCTCATGAAGTTAACCGATGATTTTTCAAAACAGGCGATAGACGCTGCCATTAAGATCGCAGCGATTGCCATGCTCGTGTATTGGTGTTTTTCGATTTTGCGCCCATTCATTCTTTTGGTGATATGGGGTGCGATCATTGCGACTGCGTTGTATCCAGTGGCGGTCGCAATTTCAAATAAAACCGGGATGTCGAAAGGTAAAGCCAGTGCATTGCTGAGCTTTATTGGTGTGATTCTTCTATTTATTCCTTTGGCGGCGCTTTCTTCTGGTATCTACACCAGCGCGACAGACCTGATGACAGGGCTTCAAGATGGCACATTGTCATTGCCTAAACCGAAAGAGTCTTTACAAGATATTCCATTAATAGGGGAAAAGGTTTATTCAACCTTGGTTGCCGCCTCGAACAATATTGAAGGCACTTTCATAAAGTATGCAGACGAAGTTAAACAGTTCGCGACGAAAGCCGCTTCTGTTCTTGGCTCGTTAGGTGGTGGTTTCATTCAGTTTATTATCTCTACCATCATTGCGGGTGCATTCATGAGTAATGCGGATAAATGCAAAACTGGTGTGACTCACCTAGTGGCGCGTTTAACGGGCGGTAAAGGTGAAGAATTGGTAGAGCTCTCTAAATCGACCGTGCGAAGCGTTGTGCAAGGTGTGATTGGTGTGGCTGTGATTCAATCCATGATGTCGGCAATCGGTTTGGTGATTGCAGGCGTTCCAGCAGCTGCGTTTTGGGCGCTAGCTGTGCTGCTCATTGCGATAATCCAACTTCCACCGATTCTCGCTCTATTACCGGCGATCATCTACATGTTCAGCGTTGAATCGACACTGGCGGCGAGCTTGTTCTTAGTGTGGTGTATTTTGGTGAGCGGCAGTGACGCTATCTTAAAGCCAGTATTGCTGAGCCGTGGCTCTCACATTCCAATGTTGGTTATTCTATTGGGCGCGCTGGGCGGCATGGCGATGTCAGGCATCGTCGGTCTGTTTGTCGGTGCTGTGATACTGAGTTTAAGCTATGAGCTTATGATGGCGTGGCTTGGATTTGAAGAGAAAAACCAAGAAGAAACTGAGGAAAAACCTGCAGAGGTCGAGGAAAAATAGATGAAGCCAGTCTCTAAAGACGACAACTTCTACTTCTTATTCTATGCACTGTTGGTGTTGTTTTTTGGTTGCGCGGTGATGCAGCAGTTTTATCCGCAAGGCCAAAAAACAATCCTATTTCTTATCATTATTACGTTGGCGAGTTCAATTGCAGGTATTCATAAAGAGCGAGCCTTGTATCGCTCTTGGTACGGACTGTTATTGATTACGGCGCTCGTGTCTGGTGTGTTTTCGTTTTTGGAAGGTTATAACCTGTCGATAGTGACGCTATCGGCGCTGGCTGTGTTTTTGTTTTCACACATTTACTCAGCGTTGAAGCAGGTGATGAAAGCAAAAACGGTGACGCCTAATCACATCATCGGCTCAATCTGTATCTACTTGTTGTTAGGGTTTGCTTGGTCGACCATCTACTTGTTAATTTTAGAGATCTTTCCGAATGCCTTTAACGGGTTAGAAGAGCAAGTCTGGCTGACAAACTTGTTCAATGCGATGTACTTTAGCTTTATCACCTTGACTACGGTTGGTTACGGCGACATATCACCAGCTCTGCCTATTGCTCAGTTCTTCGTTTTTATGGAATCCATTATCGGCAGCTTTTACTTAGCTATCATGGTGGCGAGTTTGGTGAGCATTCGACTTGCACAGTCTCAGTCCCAATAGAGCATTTACAAATAATAGAGCACATACAAACAAGCCCGACAATTGCCGGGCTTGTTCTATTTTATGAGCTTCAAAGTCTGTCTAAGTTTGAACTCTTTGTGGGCGATGAACCTTAAGCTTCAGTACCTTGAATCTTCTCTAATTCAGCAATAGTCGTTTGCGATACAAGCTGACCATCCATGTAATAGGTAACGTTTTGACCGTCTTTTATGCCCGTTAGAGTCGCTGTTTCACCAGAGGTATAGACGATGTCCATTTGAATTGTGTTTTCGTCAATCTTAATCATCTCACCCGTTTCAATGGTGCGATTGTTTGAAATTGGGCCTACAGGGGCTTCTTTCAGGCTTGGGTCTAGGTCGTCGTTCACTTCGAAGTGTGTATCTGTTTTTGTATCAAATACGTGTGGCGAACCGCTGATAGGGTTTTTACCTGTCCAAAATTCAAGTGAGTTGAATACGACATAGTCTGCAGCGGTAGTAATACCGTATACAGGCGCTAATAAGAAGTTTACACCTGCACGAGCATAGCGGTTATCGACAACTTCAACGTTAAATTTCATCACTTTCCCTGTTACGGCGTTACTACCGATACAACCAGTTAGCGCAGAAGCCAAAACCGTTAGTCCTACAATTTTAAGTGCAATCTTTTTCATTTTAGTACCTGTATAAGTTAGAAGTCTGTTTCGTTGGAACAGGTGTAGTATGGTTTTTATTCGATGGTCAGTTTTACCATTTAGCGCCACTGACGATATAAAATGCACTCGGATTTTTGGCATCAAGCTAGGGATAAAACTGGGCACAAAAAAAGCGCGACCTAATAGGGCGCGCTTTGGGGTATTTAGATAAGTCGTAATGAAAACAACGACTCTAATATAGAATTACTTCATCACGTAGGTATAAGCCGATACGACAAGCCAGCGGAAAAATCGAAATAAAAGGGTAGTGGCTTTAAAGGCAAATTTGGCAATGGATACCATTGCTTCTGCACCAACGCTTACGCACTTATGCAAATCGGATTCTTTGTATTCTGAATAGGTCATCTGTTTTCTCATTTCTCGCGGTTGTCTTTCATATATAAGTAACGACTCCTGTCTGGCGATATCCCCTGAGCGCGTAATGTACGAACTTTCACCGCTAGAGATTTACCATTTCATGCCATATGGCTTAATAACTAGGCAAAAGGTAAAGGGTTGGGAGAATTTAACGGCATCGCGAGGTGTAACTGATCAAGTTACCGAAAAAACGAGGGTAATAGTGGTATGATCGCGGGCTCAGCACCATAAGTGATAAAGAATAGGAAACAGAATGACTCACCTTACCGAACAGCAAGAAGCTGCAATGGCGACGTTTAAGGAAAACTTACACCTTCCAAACGGTGGTTTTCATAAACTGATTATCGAGCTAAGTAAGGAGTATCAGCTGCCTTTCCAAAAGGTGCGTGCGGTTTTAAAGAAAGCTCAAAAAGACGTTGAACGACAAATACGAGAAGACTTTACCAGTGTTGATGACGCAGTACTGAGCCAAGCCAATTGGGTAAACATCATTAAGTCGAAGCTTGTTGAGTTAGCGGAAGAAAACCAAACGGTCATGGATAAGCTGCAACAAAACCTGAAGTATCAAAAAGTGTTGTCGGCAATCGAGGGTTCAATCGCAAGCGAAGACGAACGTGACGAGTTGATTGAAGAGTTGATTCAAGCTTATGAGAAAGAGGTGTTCAAACCGTTACTGGCGATGCTGCATACAACAAAGCTGTATTGGAAGTTAATGCTGGTGGATGAGACATGTAAGATGAATGAGGAGAATCGCGAGAAATTCAGTGATTACCCTCAACACATGCAAGCTGCAGAACACTTATATACTCTTGATCAGAAGTTAAGGTCGATGCCGTTAACTTATTAGTCCATGAATGCACTGATAATGACTCATTGGTGATTCAGAGTTTGATATAAGTTGGTTTCAATAGAAGCACGATAACCTAGCTAGCGTTAGCCGCGTGTGAAATGCAAAAAGGGCTAGGTTTCTGATCTGTTTTACTTCTACTCTATTTTGTTCTGCTAGAGCGAATTGAGGGTGACATCTTTTACATCTTTGGGACTAGATGGTGTTTCTTTTGTAGCCTTTGGGAAATGCTATAGGAGTGTGAAATGTCCTAGGGTGTTTCCGTTGCCTGAAACGATAGTTCCGATGCTTTCTCGTTCATTAAATTCAAAGTCGATGAGATAACTGTGATGTTGTAGCTTGGGCAATATGTGGCGGTGGAGTATATCGCTATTGAGCTGTCGAATCTCGGTGACCCATGAAATCTCTTCTTTGTGTAAGTCTATTTTAATCTTGAGCATTTATTACCTTTTAGTTTATTGACTGTTTTTTCGCGTGATAGTTGGTACCAATGGGTTTGTCGTGTTGTTCTGCGTGACATAACTGTGCCTTGTGTTTATTACATTTGTATTTAAGTGCTCGATCTATTCTGACTTCGCTGACAAAAGAGCAAATGACGATAGATCGGTAGTAGGATCGAATTTAAAAGCTATTGAATGACTATCTGGGTGAAAGCTGACGCAGAGATGGTGTAACGAGGGAATCGAGAACTGTCTATGTGGAACTTGGACTTACTTTAGCATTAACAGCTCTATAGATTAGAGCCAGGTGGCGAACTATACGCCTAGTTTTTAAAATTACAACCCTAATTTCAATTAAATTAAAAAATATTTTTGGGTGATTTGTCATCGCTTACTGAAGGTTAAATGAGCGAAGGTCAGGGATTTGACCATGATATCTGACTGAGGCTTGGCTTTTCAGCTGTTCGTATTCGTTGTCATTAGTGGGTTTAATTGAGTAGCTAATTTGGTGATGATTAAGTCTCTGTTATATATGAACTTTACATTGTAAATTACAATCCATAATTTTGGGGTTCAGCGTTGTAATTGCAGGGTTTTTGGGTGCTTTCCCCAGCTGTTTTTTTCTTCAGGTTGATGAGTATTTTCCTCTTCGCGTCTTTTTGCTATTTCTGATTCCTAATACCTCTCCTGACTACGCAAAATATGAATACTCACTTTTACGTTTCTGAATAATAAAGTTGTTGTGTCGCCAATTTAGTGCAAATATAATTGATAATAGTTCTCACTTGCGTTACAAGTTTGTTGTCAATTCAATGACAGACTTTAAATTATCGTTATTTAGCAGTTGTGTACGCCCCATGCTCGTCTATGAGTAGTGTGACTTTCATTGTCATTAGTGGTGGTTTGTCTCAATGGCAAAGGAAGAAACATGAAGAAAACAATCAATTCAGTTCGCCAGTTGTTGAGCGGGCTTGCCATCGTTCTAGCATCATCATTCATGATGACCGCGCATGCGGAAACCGTCACCATTGAGCATGTAAAAGGTACTGCGCAATTTACTGAAGTACCACAGCGAGTAGTGGTTCTAGGCCACGGTAGCTTAGACGTGCTTGATAAAATTGGTGTGCGGCCAGTTGGCGCGCCTCATAGCTTGCTGCCTGATTACCTAGCTTCGTACAAAGATACGACGGCAAATACAGGCTCTTTAAGCGAACCTGACTTTGAAGCTATCTACATGTTGAAGCCTGACATCATCATCGCGGAAAACCGCATGCTTAAGGTTTACGACAAACTGGCACAAATTGCTCCGACCATCATGTTCTCTATTGAAGGCGACGAATACTGGGCTGATGCTCAGCAAAACTGGCGCGCGCTAGGTGACATCTTTGGTAAGCAAGCTGAAGTCGAAGCGATCATTAAAGAAACTCAAGCTTCTATTACTGCGGTAAACGACAAAGTAGCGTCTGACGAAACTTCAGCAATGATGCTAATGAACAACGGCAACAACATTGCGATGTTCAACAAAGGCAGCCGTTTCTCAATCATCTTTGATGACTTTGGTTTCGTGGAATCAAAGAGTGCAGCCGTGGCTCCGATCAAAGGAACACACGGCAACTTAATCTCTTTTGAATACATTGCTGATGCAAAACCTGAAGTGCTTTACGTGCTTGACCGCGAAAAAGCGATTGGCAAATCAGAAGGACGCGCTCAACAACTGTTTGATAACCCACTGGTTGCGGCAACACCTGCAGCGCAGCACGGCAACATCGTTTACCTTGATTCAAGTGCTTGGTATCTGGCTGGTGGCGGTGTGACGGCGATTCACAGAATGCTTAGTGACATTGAACGTACGATTCAATAGTTATTAACCATCAGATTTTCGGGCTTATAAGAGTGTTCTTATAAGCCCTTTTTCACTTTTTTATACGGGCTACCCGAGACCTACCTTTAGTATTATTTCTATGTTGAAACCCATTGCAGCTGCTGTATTTCTTGTTGTGTTATGCGTTGCGTCATTGATGATTGGAGTCGCTGAAATCAGTTTTAGTGACTTCTTCAATGGCAACCAACACGCCAACTCTATTTATATTGTTAGTCGGATCCCTCGACTACTTGCGATCGTGCTTGCCGGAGCGGGATTAAGTGTTTCTGGCTTGATCATGCAACAAATCGTACAGAACAAGTTTGCCGCGCCTTCGACGATGGGCACCATTGACTGTGCGATGTTGGGCTACATAGTCGGTATTCTCGTGCTAGGCAATGCTGCGCAATGGAGCTACTTAGGCTTTATCTTCGCATTTGCAGTGTTTGGCACCATGCTATTGGTACGCTTCCTGCAACACCTCAAGTTTAAGAACGCGGTATTGGTGCCTTTGATTGGCATCATGTACGGAAACGTAGTTTCAGCGTTGACCACATTTATCGCCTACAAACACGACTTAGTACAAACTATGTCTGCATGGACGATGGCGAACTTTGCGAGCGTGTTGCAGGGCAGCTATGAAATCCTTTATCTCGCAGTGCCTGCTTGTGTGCTGGCTTACTACTTTGCGAGCCAGTTCAGTGCGGCGAGCATCGGTGAGAGCTTCGCGAAAAACATCGGCTTGAATTACCAGAAGATCGTCTTCATTGGTGTTGCATTGGTCGCTATCTGCGCCTCTTCTGTGGTGATGATCGTTGGTGTTATCCCATTCCTTGGCCTTATCGTGCCGAATATCGTGTCGCTGATGATGGGCGATAACATGAAGAAGATTCTGCCTTGGACGGCCTACTGGGGCGTGATCTTGGTGTTGGCTTGTGACCTGTTAGCTCGAATCGTCATCTTCCCTTATGAGATTCCAATCTCAATGGTAATCAGCATCTTTGGTGGCTTGATTTTTATCTACCTAATCATGAGAGACAAGTCGAATGCGTGATTCAGTAAAAATTGCGATTCTGGCTATCGCGTCTTTGGGTATGGCAGCGCTATTCATCGGGCAGGGGCTGACGTGGGATAACTACGAGTTCTTCTTGTCTCTGCGACTACCAAAACTGCTGTCGATTGTGTTGGCGGCGGTAGCGATCTCGGCGTCGTCATTGGTTTTCCAAACCATTACTAATAACCGAATTCTAACCCCATCCATCTTGGGCTTTGACAGCTTGTATATGCTGGTACAAACGGTACTTCTGTTTGTGTTTGGCAGTGCTAGCTTCTGGGTAATTGACTCAATCGCAAACTTTTCGATGTCTGTGACTGTGATGATCTTGTTCTCGTTTGCTCTGTTCCATTTCTACTTTAAGAGCAAGCGAAATAACGTATTCACACTGCTTTTGATTGGCATCGTATGTGGCAGCGTATTCTCGAGCTTAGCGAATTTCCTTGCGATGTTGATTGATCCCAATGAATTTGCGGTGCTGCAGAATGTGATGTTCGCAAGCTTCAATAACGTGAAAGGCGAACTGGTTTACCTCAGCCTTATTCCATTGGGTTTGAGCTTACTTGGCCTGTGGCTGTTGGCGCCTAAGCTTGACGTACTTTGGCTTGGTGTTGATAACGCGACAAGCTTGGGCGTGAATACCAAGCGACTGACTCAGATTACCTTGGTGATTGTGTCAGTGATGGTCGCGGTGTCGACGGCTCTGGTTGGCCCTGTGCTGTTCTTTGGCCTGATCACCGTAAGCTTAGCTCGCCAGATATTCCGATCTTATCAGCATCGTGTGCTTATCATCGCAAGCAGCTTGTTAGCGATCGTGCTATTGGTTTCTGGCCAATGGTTTATCGAAAAAGTGATGGCGTTTGAAACCACTGTGAGTGTGATCATTAACTTGGTCGGCGGTTTGTATTTTATGTTCTTGTTGTTACGCACCAGAATTCAGTAAAGGTAGTAAGTAGTGATTAAATTAACAGGTTTAAGTAAGAAATATGGCAAGTCACTCGTGGTTGATGATGCCAGTGCTATGTTCCCGAAAGGCGAAGTGACTTCTATCATTGGCCCAAATGGTGCGGGTAAAAGTACACTGCTTTCAATGGCGAGCCGCTTAACCGACAGTGACGCAGGTGAAGTGGTCATTGGCGATAAGTTACTGGCTGAGTGGGATACCAAAGAGCTAGCGAAGCACCTTGCGGTATTAAGACAATCAAACAACATCAATATGCGATTTACGATTCGTGAATTGGTCTGTTTTGGTCGCTTCCCACACTCTCAAGGTCGCTTGAAAGACGAAGATCATAAGATTGTCGACACAGCATTAGAACACCTTGGCATTACTGACATCCAAAATAAATACCTTGATGAGTTGAGTGGCGGTCAGCGTCAAATGGCGTTTATCGCGATGGTTGTGGCGCAAGATACGGATTATGTGTTCTTAGATGAGCCACTGAACAATCTTGATATTAAACACTCGGTCGAAATTATGCAGACGTTGCGTCGTTTAGCGCATGAGTTCAATAAAGCGGTCGTTATCGTGATTCATGACATCAACTTCGCTTCTTGTTACTCAGATAACATTGTTGCGATGAAGAAAGGCAAAGTGGTTAAGTCGGGTAAGGTTTCGGAAGTGGTTGAAAAATCAGTGATGGAGTCTATCTACGAGATCCCATTTGAGATTCGTGAGTTCGATGGTGTTCGAATCTGTATGTATTATTCTGGTCGTTAGATTACTGAATAACTCGGTTGTTTTGCTTTCTAGCCGTTGAACGAAAAGAGCTCCCATATGAGGAGCTCTTTTTGTTTTCGGATAGTATCTGTGTTGTTAGTGAAATGTTGCAATACAAAGGTAATTCCCCTTGTATAATAATAACTTAACTGACGTAATATTGACTGGTCGTACTTCTAATAACGCCGGTTTGAAGTCACTCACAGATCTACTCTTCATTTTTGAAAATCAATTGCTTTTTTTTCTACTTAACCTCTGGAAATCGTTCTACACTAGGGTTATAACTGTTTGATTTGTATACGAGGTATCAATGAGTCGGAAACCTATAGTGTTAGTCGTGGATGACACCCCAAGTAACTTGGATGTGTTAACGGCAATACTCAAAGATACTTATCAAGTGAAAGTAGCGATTAACGGTACAATTGGTATCAAGATTGCGAAGATGGTGCCGCAGCCAGACCTTATTCTTCTTGATATCATGATGCCTGACATTGATGGTTACGAGGTGTGCCGCCAACTTAAAGCTCAGCCGAATACGGCTCACATTCCTATCATTTTCGTGACCGCCACAATTGGTCCAGAAGCCGAAGTAAAAGGGCTCTCCTTGGGGGCTGTCGATTACCTAACCAAGCCGATAACCCCTGCAATTGCACTCCAGCGTGTGAAAACGCATATCGCACTTTATGACCAACAACGCGCGTTGTT
Organism: Vibrio celticus; assembly: GCF_024347335.1. NCBI lineage: Bacteria > Pseudomonadati > Pseudomonadota > Gammaproteobacteria > Vibrionales > Vibrionaceae > Vibrio > Vibrio celticus. Next base: position 854,495 of record NZ_AP025464.1, on the reverse strand, counting down.
TAGTCAGGTAAAAGAGAAAACTCAAGAGATCAATCTCGGTAAGCTAGAAACACTGAACATACTGGGTAGAGCTGCTGAATTTAAAGACAATGAAACAGGCATGCACGTTAAGCGTATGAGTCACTACTGTGAAGTGCTAGCTAAAGCCTTGGGAATGACTGACGAAGATGCCGAGACGTTGCGTGATGCAGCACCAATGCATGATATTGGCAAGATCGGTATTCCTGATAGCGTATTACTCAAGCCGGGTAAATTGGACGCCGACGAGTGGACAATTATGCAAAAGCATGTCGAATATGGTGTTGATATACTCGGTAGGCAGAGTGATTCAAAACTGATGCGCATGGCGATTCAAGTGGCGCAGTATCACCATGAAAAATGGGATGGTTCCGGTTACCCGAGTCAAGTGGCAGGGGAAGACATCCCACTGGTTGGCAGAATCGCTGCTGTGGCAGATGTGTTTGATGCACTGACGGCAGAGCGCCCTTATAAAAAGGCTTGGAGTGTCGAAGATGCTTTAGCCTTAATCACTGAGCAGAAAGGCAAGCATTTTGACCCGACTATCGTTGATCTGTTTTTCATTAAATTGCCTGAGATTCTAGAGATTAAAGAGAAGTTCAAAGATGAGTGACCTCTGGCAGATGTGGGGTAAGTGGGGTAAGCGTTATGTCATCGCCATAATTTTGTTTGTTGTCTTCGTTGTTCGTGCCGCTAGCGTTAACGCTGAGGCTGCTCCAGAGCAACAATCAAACCTATGGCAAGATCCTGATCGTGAAATCACGTTTGTTGCGCTATCCAGTCATTATCCTTACTCATTTATTGGTGATGACGGAAAAGTCGACGGTATTATCCGAGATTGGGCTTACGATCTTGAAGAGCGTTTCAACGTAAAAACCAACTTCATCAGCGTAGATTCTCACGCTGAAGCAAAGCAAGCTTTGTTAGACGGGAAAGGCGATGTGTTTCCGTTTCAACAGTTTGATCCCAGCGAAGGAGGTCGTTTCCTTCAAACCGATCCTTATATCTCGTACCAAATTGCTGTCATTCTTCCTACCGATGACCACCTCAACAATAAAATTGAGCAAGAGGCTAAGAGACGAATTGCCATGGTTCGTGAAAGCATCGACCTTGAGCGATCTGGCGTGCAGCTTAGTTCGATTGAGAGAGTTGAGTTCGATACGGCCATTGATGCTATTCGCGCATTAGAAGACGGCTCGGTTGATGGTTTGCTGGCTGAACCTGTAACCACCATGGATCTTGCTCATAAAAGTGGAGTAGAGAATTTAGCGGTCAATCATGTACTTGATCGCTGGAAGAGCATCAAAGCAGCTATGGTTATTCGTTCAAACGACAATGAGCTGCTTAACTTATTGAATCAACAGATTGCAACGTTTGATATCAGTAAAAAGAACCGCATTTTATCTAAATGGTTAGATGACTCTCCTTATCGCTCTCCCGTTAAAGGTGTATTTGGTTTCGGCAACCCGCCTTACATGTACCCAGACAGTACTTCTGTCGGCTTAGAGCATGACATTATGCAAAGGGCTTTGAACGATATGGGGTATCGATTGGGTGACGTTGTCACCTTGCCTCGTAGTGCGGCTCGTCAAGCCATTGATAGCAATAGCTCAATATCGTTTGTTTCTGGCGTTCAACTGGATGACTCTTCATTGCACTTTGTCAGTGACAAGGTGATGGATGTTGATTTTGTGCCAGTGTCATTAAAGAGGCGTAAGCTGGATTTGAAATCGGCAAAAAATTTGTCATTGGGAGCTTTGCTGTTCGATGAAACATCGCCGATTAAAAACTCCGTAGAAGTGTTGGAAAGCCAATTGAGCATTGATCGGATAGATGATCTCGACAGCTTAGAGTCGGCATTTTCCCAGCTGAGAGCTCAAAATGTTGATCTCCTGATGGTAGAAAGGCGCGTATTAACCTGGTTTGTCACCAATACCCGGTTTATTGAAATGCGCGAGATACAGCTCCATGAAGATTATAAAGTCAGTTATCCCATCTACGTGGATTTCAGGGGGGCGGAATTAAGAGACCGTTTCAATGCCGCATTGGCAAACCTGAAAAGGGAAGACGGGGAATTTGAACCGATTCTTAGACGACAAATTAAGAACGACCTGACTCCGGTTCTGAAGAAGGCCGATATTATTGCTCAAATCTCAGCGTACTTTATCGTCAATGATCGCTTTGACGAATTGCCTAAGATTTTTGACATATTTGACGCAGATAATACCTTCACGGTGATTTCTGCACTGGCTGATAATAATAAGCGACCGCTTGAATCTTGGTTCCTAGGAGATGTATCAACGTCATCATTGGACAAGAAAAACACATCTAAATTGTCATCCGTGACGAAAGGCGCTGGCTATAAAACGCAGACGGGCAGCACCAATGCTGGGTTTATGACCTTCTATTTCGATGTGGATTCCGTGGAAGGGAGCTATGTTTATTTCCCAGCCATTGAGCAGTTCAATTCATTCGGAGATGGCGCAAAACGTTATATTTCAGATATTTACCAATCAAATAGCTTAGCCGGTGAACTTCTTAACCTTAGTCAAAATGAACGTCAGTGGATAAAGTCTCATCCAGTATTAAAAATCGGTATTGATCCTAACTCTTTGCCTTATGAGGCAGTATCGAGCAAAGGGGAATACATCGGCATGATCGATGATTACCTAAAGCTGATCGAACAGAAAACAGGTTTACGCTTGGAACATGTTGGTGTCGGCAGTTGGCAGGAGACTCGACGACTCGTTGATCATAGAAAAGTGCACCTTGTCTCGGCCGCTGTGGAGAATCGTTCACTTAGCGAGAGCGTGAAGGCGGGTAAACCGTTATTTTCTAGTCGCTTGGCCATTGCCTCAAGACGAGATGTGAATAGCCTTGTCTTAGAAGAAGCTGCGGGATGGAAAATAGGTATTTTAGAGGGTGGAGCCAACACAGGAGCTATCGTGGATAGTTACCCTGAGATCAACTGGGCGATGGTGTCCTCGACTAATGACGGCTTAGAGCTCGTCGAGTCGGGTGAGTTTGATGCGATGATTGATACCGTTGACGTCCTAACTTACCTAATCGACTCATTTGGCTATCGAGGGATTGGCATTATCGGCCGATTAGATTTCTTCCTGTCGCCAACTCTGCATGTCATCAAGTCTGAACCATTATTGTTGTCTATTGTGAATAAAGCGATAGGCAGTATCTCGGCTGAAGAACACCAGAAGATCTCAGCAAAGTGGGCGGCGCCTAAAGCGATAGAAAGAGTTGACTATCAAATGGTTTACACCATTTCGGTTTTTTCTCTGGTGATCCTCCTTCTTATTATTTTCTGGAATCGTAAACTAGCGAAGCAGATCAGTATTGCTAAGGAAGCGACCGAAGCCCTTCAAAAAGCCCAAAATCAGCTTTATAACATTCTGAACACTTCACCTATAGCTGCGAGTGTGGTTGTCGGGGATCAGGTTCGTTATGCGAATGATACTGCGAAACGTCTGTTTGGCGTGGAAGATCAGGCGTTGTCTTCTATCGACGTCGCTGCTATCCATGACTCGCTGAGCGTTCGTGATGGCGTGCATAAAGAGCTCGACCTTAACGGTAAAGTTGAAAATAGGGAGTTGGTTCTTAGAAAGTCTGATGGAACCCGATTTGTTGCTTTGGTCAGTTACTATCTTTTTGAGATTGATGGGGAAGTCGCCACACTATTTTGGGCATTTGATATTTCAGAAATGAAGCGCCTTAACGAACAATTGGAAGAAGAAAAACAGAGAGCCGATTTAGCGAGCCAAGCTAAATCAGAATTCTTAGCCAATATGAGCCATGAGATAAGAACACCAATGAACGCCATTATTGGTTTGTCTTATCTGGCGATTGGCGAAATATCGAATCCTGTTGCTCGAAATTACATCGAGAAAGTGCACCGTTCTGGCCATTCGTTACTCAGTATCATCAATGACATCCTTGATTTTTCAAAGATAGAAGCAGGGCAACTTGTTATTGATAACATCCCGTTTGATCCCGTGACGACCTTTAAAGATGTGATTGAGCTGATGGAATCGAAAGCGGCTGAGAAACAACTCAATTTGTCGATGGTCATAGACCCAGAGTTAGACACGCCATTGCAAGGCGATCCCTTGAGGTTGTTCCAAGTCATACTCAACCTTGTGGGTAACGCGATTAAGTTTACGGAAAAAGGCAGCGTAGCGTTAACGGTGGAGCATGTTGACTCGAACGATAGCAGTCTAACCATGAAGGTGAGTGTGATGGATACCGGGATAGGCATCTCGGATGAGAACCGTCACAAGCTGTTTGAAGCCTTTAGCCAAGCGGATACCACAACAACACGTCGGTTTGGCGGTACAGGGCTTGGGCTCAACATTAGCCAGAAATTAGTGCATGCGATGGGCAGTCAAATTACGGTGGAGAGTGTTTACGGGCAAGGCAGTGAGTTCTCCTTTGTGCTGACATTGCCACGATCAAGCTCGGATGCGTTAGCCAACTTCAAAGCCCAAGAGCTGCAACTGGATTATCAGATAGAGTTCAAAGGCCAAAGAGTGCTATTGGTTGAAGACAATGAGCTGAACCAAGATCTAGCTTTAGCATTTTTCAGTCGCTCTAAATTAAATGCCGATCTTGCTGAAGACGGAAAGGAAGCGCTGGAGTTAGCTAAAAACAACGACTACGAAATAATCTTCATGGATCTTCAAATGCCAATTATGGACGGCTTTGAAGCTACCCGTTTGATTCGTGAATTCGATATAGATGTACCGATTATTGCAATGTCGGCCAATGTTTTTGCTGATGCGAAACAACGAGCGAGGGCATCGGGTGTCACAGACTTCTTGGATAAGCCAATTGTTATTGATAAAGCGATGTCTTTGATTACTCGATACATTGTTCCTGAGGTATTAGTTGAAGGTCGAGCGCCATCAGACACGTCTTCAGATGCGATCCAGACAGGTGATTCTGGTGAGAGTGCGGAATTACACTCCGATACTCACATAGAACCGCCAGTTTTCTCTCAGTCGAGGTTTGAGCAACTGACTTATCATGATGTGCAGCTGCAAGCCAAAATGCTTGATAGGTTCTGCCAAGGCTCGCCAGACATGATGTCGGAAGCTTTTGATAACTTAGTACAAGGCGAATGGGAGACGTTAGAGCGTAATCTACATACCTTAAAAAGCATGGCAGCTGCGATTGGTGGGTTGCGATTAGCCGAACTACTCAGTGATTTAGAAAGCAAAGCTCATAACAAGGCGTGTGATGAAGAAGATCTTAAGCAAGGCGAACTTGGGTTAATCGAACTGATTAAAGCAGTTGAGATCAGCTTTGACGTGTCTGGTGTTGAGGGATTCAATACGACAAGTACTGAAGAAGCCGATGCGAGTCTTACTAATACCTCTGATTCACCGAGTATCACGTCAGAACAGCATGCTCAGTTGCTATCACTGCTGGATGCTTATGATAACGATGCAACTCAATATGTGACTGAGTTACTGGCACAGTATCCACATTCTGTTGTTCTCAAAGATGTTCAAAGTGCGTTAGATAATTATGACTTTGAACGAGCCAAAGAGGGACTTGGCGCTTCTGAGTAGTTGTCTTTTATAAATATCACTTCAACATTAAAGCCTTTAGCTCTTACAGCGAAATAACGAGCTAGCTAAAGGCTTTAAGTCTATCTATACCGAACTAACCACTCACGTTCTGTTTGATTAGCTCAACAACCGTATCGTATCGGTGCGGCAGTTTTCGGTTTCGTTTTTGAACCAAATACAGCGTTTCCTCAACTTCTACCTTTGGCGGCACAACGTGTAGCTTGTCTCTATCTGGGAAATGCTCAACCGCGCCAGCCGGTAACACGGTAAAACCTAACCCTTTTGATACGGGTAGCAAGATCTGGTGAAGCTGATTGATGTAGCCAGATCTTGGTATCTCATTAACGTTGATGTTCGCTAAGTCTTTATCTCCGCAAAGGTCGAAATACAAAGACAGATAGTGTGCAGAATCTGGGTGCGCAATCAGGCCAATGTCATGAAGTACTTGTGGTGTTATCTCTAAATCAGCAAGGCTGTGGTGAACAATAAGACACAGCGCTTCTTTGCCGATGACTTGGCTTTGGTAGTAGCTGTCATTCGGGGAATGCCTAACAATGCCGATATCGGTAGTGCCTTCGATTAGGTCATTCAATATCTTTTTGTTTGGAGCGGCTTCTAAGTTAATGCTGAGCTCTTGGTGTTGCTGTTGAAGTTCAAGAAGCTTGGGATACAGACGTAAAGAGAGTGAACCAGAGCAAGATAAGTGACATTGCCCAGCATAAGGATTATCAAAACTCAGAGACTCAAAAAGATCTTCTTGGTCTTTTTCTAGCTTGAGTGCATAGCGATACATAATCCGACCTTGTTCGGTCAGCTCGAAGCTTTTATTTTCTCGAGAGAGCAGGTCACAATTACAAGCCTGTTCAAGTTTCTTGATGTGTTGGCTGACTCCAGGTTGTGTCATATACAGTTTTTCAGCCGTTTGGGTGAAATGACCAACTTCAACCAGAGTCTTAAATGTATTGAGCCAAAGTGGATTAATCATACTCACCTTCAAATGCTAAAGCCTATAAATAACAGAAAATTATTATTATCTTAAGTAATGATAATTTCAACTCTAGCGTCTTTAGTAACGCTAATCAAAGTCAATGTGGTTGTAACTATTTATATTGGTCTATTGGTCTATTGGTCTATTGGTCTATTGGTCGACTTGTAGAGTTGCTATGAGTAACAAAGTGTTGCGACTTTGTTGATTTTTTGGTCTATTGACCAACTGTGCTCATATTTAGGAACGAAGATGAATAGAAATGTTTGGCTGCTTTCACTGTGTCAGGCCCTGTTGATGACGGGTAACATATTACTGATCTCTGTGATTGGTTTGATCGGTAAGCAGATTGCGCCCAGTGTCAGCATGATTACCTTGCCGGTTGCACTGCAGTTTTTGGGTCTAATGGCAGCCACTATTCCTGCATCTTTAATTTCAGGCAAGTTAGGGAGAAAGCGAGGATTTAGCATTGGTAATGTGGTTGGCATTACAGGGGCTAGTCTTGCCACCTACGCACTGTCTCAGCAAAATTTCTATCTGTTTTGTTTCGCCACGTTCTTACTTGGGATAGGCATAGGTTTTGGTACGCTTTATCGCTTTGCTGCAATCGAGGTGTGTGATGAAAATGCCCGTCATCGAGCGATCTCTATCTCGATGGCTGGTGGCGTTTTAGCAGCAGTATTAGGGCCAAACTTGGCGATTATGTCCCAACAGTGGTCGCAAGATGGTTTGTACATTGGTGCTTTTGCTTCTTTGATTGGATTGAACATTCTTGCGTTACTCATCTTACAAACCATTCATTTCCCAAAAGTCTCTTTTAATAGTCAGGCGCCTAAATCCGATCCTCTCAGTGTGATAGTGAAATCGCCTAACTTTATTGGTGCCGTGTTTGCTGCCATGGTCGCTTATGCGGTGATGAATATCCTGATGACAGCAACGCCATTGGCAATGATTGGCTGTGGTTTTGACTTTACTAAAGCGGCAGGTGTGATTGAGTGGCACGTGCTGGGCATGTTTGTACCTGCATTCTTTACTGGTTCACTTATCGAGAAGTTTGGCTCAAGAATGATGATCTTAGCGGGCGGGGTGCTGTTCGTTGTCTGTATCGCGATTAACATTCATGGCGAATCCATCTGGCACTTCAGAGCGGCCTTGGTCGTGCTTGGTGTGGGTTGGAACTTCATGTTTATCGCAGCCACGGGTTTGTTTAGTCAGTCTTACCAATCGCAGAACAAAGCAAAGGCACAAGCGTTTAATGAATTTGTTGTCTTTGGGTGTGTGACGATTACCGCCATGCTCTCTGGTTGGTTAGAATCGACAGTAGGATGGCAGAATCTCAATATTTACGTATTACCATTCGTGTTAGCTGTTATCTTGTTGTTCGCGTTCAGCGCACGTAAATCACACATTCAAAAACAACCGGTTTAAGGACTAGTTGAACCGCTGAAAATTGAACGTATTGCTACGGTAATCTCTCTACAGTGTTAATAATGCTATCTAAGCACAGACAAATAAAAAGCCCTACCAATAAGGTAGGGCTTTTGCTTACGGCTTAAATAATAACGTTTTCTTAAAACTGCTGTCGTAGCTTATATCCTTTGACAACAGTACTTAAGCTTGTGTTGTAAATACGCACGACAGAGCCTGCGATGATTTACAGGTCGACCAAAATCGTTTTGGTGGTAATTCCACCTTGGTCATCGATTATCTTTAGCGTCACTTCGTGCTTTCCGTACGAAGGGAAGATTGACGTGAATGTGCGACCACGTTTCACCTTTCCGTTTGGAAGTGTCCACTCGGTATCAACAATACGACCATCGCTGTCTGAACTTGTAGACCACATGGTTACCCAGCGGCCCAAGTGAATGTACTTCGCGCTCGCTTCTGGAAGGGTGTTTGGAGATTCAACACTCACTACGGAGCTAAATGAATCGGTAGCGCCTTTGTCGTCAACAACAGTCAAGTTCACCGTGTATTCACCGGCTTGCTCGTAAGACCAAGTTGGTGCCACTACGTTACTTGTTGTGCCGTTGCCAAAGTCCCATAGGTAACGGGTGATCTCACCGTCTTGGTCTGAGCTGAAGTTGTTTACAGAAACATTTAGGCCAGTCACATTCAGCTCGAAGTTCGCAGTAGGAGCGACGTTGTGTTGGTTTACTTTAGATAAGCGAACCACGCCGTATTCGTTGTTATCACTCTGATTAACAATATCGACCGCTAAACCAAACTTCGTCAGGATGCGTCCTGAATCTGGTGCTTGAGGCGATGTGTAATCTTGGTCATCCGAGAAGCTAGCATTGCCAACCAAACTGGTATCTTCGAGCACATCATTGTCGCTGTTTACAAGACGCATTGGAGTATGATCTTTGAGTGAAAACGCTGCGTCTCGAACTTGGTAGCGTGTTTGAGCCACTTCACCAGAATTTGCCCACACCATGGCATTTTGGTCTGCATCGACCACGCCTAACCAACCTTCACCAGGGTGTTTACCTACCCAGTTGTCGGTTAGTGATTCGTCGACGTACCAAATGATCAAGCCTGGGTCGAATGACATCAGTTGTCCCATGCGTTTGATGTTCGCTAGGCCTTCATCAACATCCATGTGACTGCGCCATTGCAGAAGATAGTAGTGCTGCGCTTGATGGAATCCATTACTCAACTTGTAGCCATTTAGGGCGAAGGTGGAGTTGCTTTCAGCATCGTCTATTGGAGTCACTTCACCATCGACAACCACAGCAAAGTTATCTAAATAGAAGCCTTCCATTGCTAAGCCGCCATCGGTGATGTATTCAAAAGACAGTTCAACTTCTTGGCCTGCCCATTGTGAAACGTCGAACTCAGCATCAATCCAGTCGCCAGACTCACCACCAATCGCAGGGACTAGGCCCGTATTGTATGGGTCATCCATTGAGGTGATGTTGCCTGCGATGGCTTGTCCATTCACGAGCACGCGTGCAAAGTCGTAATCTTTCTCGATTTCGTACCAAGTTTTGAATGAAAGCAGCGCTGAATCACCCGCTGGAATTATCACCTTACGAGTCATGCTGTTTTTTAGGTCATCGCCTTTTTGAGAGTGGAAAGAGTATTCACCAGCAAACGGTTTTAAACCCTCGATTTGTTTCTCTGGAAGATCCACTTTAATCATGTTCGGACGGCTGTTATCCGTTGTTTGGAACAGCGTATAAACTTGTGGATTGTCTTCTAGGTCATCAATCGAGATCTGATCATCGTTAACCCAACGTCCGCCAATCGATTTCTGTAGAAAGTGTTTTGCCCAAGAGCTGAATGCCGTTGGTTGTGTACCGCCAATTTGACCAGCCCAACTGCCCGAAGACATGATTGACCAGTAAGAGACAGGTTCGCCCTTGCCCGTGTATTGCGTGTCGTACTCGTCTGGTAAGCTTAAATCATGGCCATACTCGTGAGCACAGACACCTGCAGCCGCATCAATCGGTTGAATGGTGTAATCGAACGCCGCGTATTGGCCACCAAAACGATCTGGAAGCGAGCTAGAAGTACCTTCCAGTACATGAGTGCGACCAAGGTTGAATCGGTGAGACCAAATCGCATCAGGGCCTAACACGCCACCACCGGCTTCTTCGCCTACCGATGCATGAAACACCATCAGGTGATCAATCACACCATCGGGTTCGCGGAAATTTCCGTCACCGTCGTAATCGTAACGATCTTCGATGTCGTAATCGGCAAGGTTGATACTTGGGTCTTGCGCCAGTTGATTCAGCGCTTCACGAACCAGTTCCTGTGCGTTTAAGTCGTTGTCGGTCGTCGGGGAGTTGCCACCGTAGAATGACGCAGGCTTCGAGGCGCGATACCAACCCGCAGCTTGACCTGCAACGCTGTAACTGTCACCTGATTCACTTTGGTAATACTGGCGCATCGAGATTAGATTTTCGCCATTTGGCCCTGTGTAGCCAGAATTTGAGAACAACAGCTCTTGATAATGCTCTGGGTTGTAGCTCTCGTAGAGCATCTGCGTGTGCTCTTCGGTCAGCTTGTTGTCATCCCAGTTCAAATCAGGGAAATCGACCAATAGAGCGAGCACTTTGTCGGTGCGCTTGGTGCCGACTTCTAAAGCAAAGACACTCGCTTTTTTAACACCAGACCCTTTTTCTATGGCTTTGAGTATTTTCGCGCGTTGCTCAAGTGCTTTTTTACCGAATTGAGCATCGCCTTTAAAACCAGAATTGATTTTATTTTTCAAGTAACGGTCAAGTGCATCCTGCTTTGCCACATCGGTTGCATCTTGGTCGACTAAGCCTTGTCTAACTAGCATTTCAATGAGTTTGTCTTCATTAACGACACCTAAATCAATAGGTGTTTTTGCATAACCACTGACGCTAAATAGAGTAAGCATTGCTGAAGCCAACAATGTTCTTCTCATCATTTTCATTATATTTCCTTTTTATATTTCCATGTCGATATCAGTATCAACTTGCCTTATTCGGATCTGTTGTCCGAGTTTGGCCTAATACACTCTTGTGGTGTCTTATTTAACTGACGTGTGTTTGTTGTATGTTTTTTACCTTCTATCTCTTTTGTATTGGTTGTCTCTTTTCTATTTTTTGAATCAAACGGAGTGCTCTTCACTTTTTTAGCGTTGAGATAGATACGCAAAGCTTCTTGATTTTCCTCATAGGTTAAGCCTGAACAGATAACACCTTGTTTAATCAATGACTTCAGCAATAGTTCGTCGTTCTCAATAGTGGAAGCCTGTGACAGTGAGGAAAAAATTAGAACCATTAAAGCCATTGTTTTGTGTGACATTCTTATATCAAGCCATCAGTTTTTATTATGTAACAAAATATATTTATAAAATTTACCAATCAAACGGATAATTATTACAATTAATTATTCGTTCCGGTTTCAACATTTAGAGTTAATATAAAATAAGGAGTGTTATTTATTCTATTGTCAGTTATTTAATGGGTTTTGTTGAATGAATAGTTGATAGTTTGGATGTTTAATAACATTGATTAGGTCGTGGTTATTATTCTGGAGGACGCTTTATACAAGGCGTTGGGTTCTAACTAATAAGATGATTTTTTATTATCGGTGTTTTAAAATACGCATGTAATAACTGAGTCATTAGTAAATACCCATGCTCAAATTATTTTTACTCAAAATATCAATAATTAGGGTATTGAGAGTAATTTTCAGTGTTTCAATGACGTGAAATTTAACAATAGTGGAGGTGAAAGGAGCACCAAGTAGAAAAAAAGAGCCCGTATTTGAGCTCTTTTACTTTTAGTTTCGTTAGTGTTTTTACTTATGACTGAGAGACATCGCGATAAAAGTAACGTTCGCAAGTGCTTGGATTCATGCGCTTAATGATGTTGGATATTAAAGCGATAACCAGCACTGAGAATACTAACCTTCCCCAAAATATGGTGTAGAAGTCAGCCCCAATGAGCATGATCAACAACGTATCTTCAATCAAGCTGTGGAGCAAGTTGAGCAGCATGATTGCGGTGAATACATCCCTCGCGGAGATATGTCCTTTCTTGGCTTCGTTGATCAATAAGCCGCCGCCGAACGAAAGACCAAGCGTGATTCCGATGATCGTTAGGTTGGTTGCGTCCTTGCTGATTCCTAGCAGTCTCAAGAACGGTCTTAATAATATTGCCATGAGCTTTTCAATGCCGAGAATCTTTAAAACCTTGAGTAGCAGTAATAGCGCTGAAATCACCATGAAGATAACGGCAAAACTCTTGAGCTGTTCAATAGCCCAACCCAAATAGCTCGTGTCTCCTGATACTTCAGGCTGCCAAAGCACCGTTGCTGGGTAGTTGAGCAAATCCCCATATTGATAACTGAGATTAAGTAGCCAAGCCAGCACCAAGCTACCACCGACTCGCACCGACAGGGTAGCCAACCAGCTCACGCCTGCTTTTTTGGCTATCGCCCCCTCAATCGGTAATGAATGTGCTAGTAGAATCATGCTGCCTAAAACCGAGGCTTGAGCAACCGTTAAGGGAGCGTCGGAATTGATGAGAATAATCAGCCCCGCATAGATGTTAGTGAGTATGGTGGTAGCCCATACCAAGCCCATTTCTTTCGGTAAGCCGACGCTTTCCATTATTGGGCTCAGCCATTCGCTAAGAATCACGATGCCGCCGAGCTCTTCAACGACCTTTATCACGATGATAATTGGAATCATGATTCGGAAAAGAGTCGAGGTGACATCGAAAATCTCTCTAAGGAGTTCTTTAAAAAATTGATAGGTTGATTTCATAGTTACGACCATGGTTCGATTGTTTGGTATGAGAAGATCTTACCGTGATTGTTGTGATTAAGATTTCTAAATTGACCTTTAAAGTTGCGATATATTTTTTAATTATCGTAGTATTAAAAATTATAAGTCATAAATGTATTGGTTTAAGAAATTATGGTAATTGACCGTATAGATAGAAGCATTCTGGTTGAACTGCAAAAGAACAACCGAATTCCTAATCAGACATTGGCTGAGCTGGTCGGGTTGTCACCGCCTGCTTGCTTAAAGCGAGTGAAACGGCTGAGAGAAGAGGGCGTGATAGTCGGTGATGTGTCCATCATTAACCCAGAACTGACCGGAAGTAAGATGACTTTGGTTGTGTCCGTGGAAATGGAGCGTGACCGAGGGGATATTTACCAAATCTTTCGCCATTCTATTTCAAAGGCAGAAGAGGTCACGCAGTGCTATCAGATATCAGGCAGCTTTGATTTCATGCTGATTGTGACGGTCAAAGACATTCAAGCCTACGAAGACTTTGTGGAGCGAGTACTACGCAAAGATCTGAATATTCGTAAATTCCATACCTCAGTCTCAATGAGAACCGTGAAATTTACCACTGCAGTAAACTTAGATGAGTCATGACTGTTGGCATGAGAAGATAGTGAAGTTATTAGCTTTGTGAGGTACTTAGCTAATATTTGTATAAATAGCAGGCATTTACACAAAATGTGACGTTCACATTTTGTCATAACTTTAATAATTGTATATATTCCTCGCCTAAAATAATAATTAACCTAAGTTAATATAATGACTGTCAGCTCATCTACTCAATCTCGTGAAACGCTTCTCAGCGAAAACGAACAGCTTGTCTCTACCACTGATTTAAAAGGCGTGATTACGTACAGTAATGATGCTTTTTGTCGCATAGCGGAATACAGCCAACAAGAATTGCTAGGGCAACACCACAATATCGTAAGGCATAACGATATGCCGAAAGCCGCTTTTGCCGATATGTGGGTTAACCTAAAGCAAGGTAAAGCGTGGCGTGGCATCGTAAAAAACAAAACCAAATCCGGTGGGTTTTATTGGGTCGATGCTTACGTAACTCCGATTTACGACAATGGTAAGGTGAGTGGCTACCAATCTGTTCGTGTTAAGCCAAAGAATGAATGGATACAAGTTGCAGACAAGGCTTACCAAGGCCTCTTGAAGGCTGAAAAGTCGGGTCGCCAATGGTCCTTAAAGATCAGTGACAGTGTTCGTTACGCCGTGTTGTTAGGTTCTTTGGCTGCGCCTCTGGTTTCAAATCTTATCGAAGTAGGGCAAGTATCCCAATGGTTGTTGAGCCTACTTCCTGTTTCAGCATTGGCGTTACTTTTCCGACAAGAGCTGATAGATACTCCACTGCAGTTGAAAAAGCTGCAATCGAAATTCGATAGTGTCAGTCGTCTTGTTTATTCAGGTAATAGTCAGTTCTCTATTGCCGACTTTCACTTAAAACTATTGTCTGCAAGAATCCGCACCGTGTTAGGTCGTATGACAGACTCTGCCAAGCCGTTACAAGATTTGGCTGACAACTTGAATGCCACGTCATTTGAAGTATCTGAAGCTTTAGATCAACAAACAAAAGACATTCTTCAAGTACGAGAGGCGACTGAAGAGGTTGAAGTCACCGCCAATGAGGTCTCTTCTCGCACAGAAGAAGCGCACCAGATTGTCGATGTGACTTTGCAAACCTGTGCTGGCGCTAAAGAGAGTATTAATCAAACTCATCAAAACTTAGAGAGCCTAGCTTCTCAGGCCGAAAAGGCGACTCAAACGACTTACCAACTGAGCGACCAAGCTCAGAGCGTGAGCAAGATAATGGAAGAGATTGGTGGAATCGCCGAACAAACCAACTTGTTGGCCCTGAACGCTGCGATTGAAGCGGCGAGAGCAGGCGAGCAAGGACGAGGTTTTGCTGTCGTTGCCGACGAAGTGCGCGCGTTGTCGGGTCGAACCTCAAAGGCGACGGTTCAGATCAAAGAGAGCATCGATACCATGCTAACGACGATTGAAGGGTGGCAAAAAGACATTCTGGCGAACCGAGAGCAAACGGATGCGTGTGGTGATGTTGCGAAGGTGAGTGCAGAGCGCTTGTCGGAAGTCGAAAACCTAATGCAATCCATGAATGAACTCATGCAGTCTGTTGAAAGTTCTGCTCGTAAACAACGTGAGCTGTCGAGTGAAGTCAACCTGCATATGCAGTCTATCGCGTCTACGGCAGAACAAAATTTGGTTGCTACGCATTCTGTGAAAGACCACTCCACAGAGCTAAAAGAACAAGTCAATGAGTTCTACCAACTGGCAAAGCGTTTCGAAGAAAAATAGCCGTTAGATTTAATCCGAATGAGAGAAAAGACAAAAAAGCCCCGCATTTTCATGCGGGGCTTTCAGTATGTATCAACCCATTTAAAGGCGAGATAATGTATTCAAGATTAAGCTAGAAGCTCTTTCGCTGTGTTTACTACGTTTTCAGTAGTGAAACCAAACATCTTGAATAGTTCACCTGCTGGTGCAGACTCGCCGAACGTTGTCATACCGATGATCTTGCCACCAAAACCAACGTACTTGTACCAGAAGTCAGCGATGCCAGCTTCTACAGCGATACGTGCTGTAACGTCAGATGGAAGTACAGACTCACGGTACTGCGCGTCTTGCTTGTCGAACGCGTCAGTAGCAGGCATAGAAACTACGCGTACTTTCTTACCTTCAGCTGTTAGCTCAGCAGCAGCGTTAACCGCTAGCTCAACTTCAGAACCCGTTGCGATAAGGATAAGCTCTGGCTTGCCTTCACAATCTTTCAGGATGTAACCACCCTTAGCGATGTTTGCCACTTGCTCAGCGTCACGATCTTGTTGTGCAAGGTTTTGACGAGAGAAGATAAGCGCAGAAGGACCATCTTTACGCTCGATTGCTAGTTTCCAGGCAACAGCAGACTCAACTTGGTCACATGGACGCCATGTGCTCATGTTTGGAGTTAGACGTAGAGAAGCGATCTGCTCAACTGGTTGGTGAGTTGGACCATCTTCGCCTAGGCCGATAGAGTCATGCGTGTAAACTTGGATGTTCTGAGTTTTCATCAGAGCAGCCATACGCATAGCGTTACGAGCGTATTCCATGAACATTAGGAACGTTGCGCCGTATGGTACGAAACCACCGTGCAGAGCGATACCGTTCATGATAGCCGTCATACCGAATTCACGTACACCGTAGTGGATGTAGTTACCAGAGAAGTCGTTTGCTTCAAGAGACTTAGAACCAGACCACATAGTCAGGTTAGAAGGCGCAAGGTCAGCAGAGCCGCCCATGAATTCAGGTAGCATAGCACCGAACGCTTCTAGAGCATTTTGAGATGCTTTACGTGATGCGATGTTTGCTGGGTTAGCTTGAAGATCAGCGATGATTGCCGATGCTTTCTCTTCCCACTCAGCAGGTAGTTCACCGTTTACGCGGCGTTTGAATTCAGCTGCCAGCTCAGGGTATGCTGCTTCATAAGCTGCAAGTTTCTCGTTCCACGCTGCTTCCTTAGCTGCGCCTGCTTCTTTCGCATCCCACTCTGAGTAAACTTCCGACGGAATTTCAAAAGGACCGTGCTCCCAACCTAATTCTTTACGTGTTGCTGCAATTTCTTCAGCGCCTAGTGGTGCACCGTGACAGTCGTGCGTACCTGCTTTGTTTGGAGAACCAAAGCCAATTACTGTTTTAGTACAGATTAGAGTAGGGCGAGGGTCTGCTTTAGCCGCTTCAATCGCTGCGTTGATAGCGTCAGAGTCGTGGCCATCTACCGCTGGGATTACGTGCCAGCCGTAAGCTTCGAAACGCTTAGGTGTATCGTCAGAGAACCAACCTTCAACTTCGCCATCGATAGAGATACCGTTGTCATCCCAGAAAGCAACCAGCTTACCAAGACCAAGCGTACCTGCTAGAGAACATGCTTCGTGAGAAATGCCTTCCATCAGACAGCCATCACCCATGAATGCATAAGTGTAGTGGTCTACGATGTCGTGGCCTTCTTTGTTGAACTGTGCAGCTAGCGCTTTCTCTGCCATAGCCATACCAACAGCGTTAGTGATGCCTTGACCTAGAGGACCAGTCGTTGTTTCGATGCCTGGTGCGTAGCCGTACTCTGGGTGACCTGGAGTCTTAGAGTGCAGTTGACGGAAGTTTTTAAGGTCTTCAATTGAAAGCTCGTAACCTGCTAGGTGAAGCAGAGAGTAAATCAACATTGAGCCGTGGCCATTCGACAGGATAAAACGGTCGCGGTCAGCCCACTCTGGGTTTGCTGGGTTGTGGTTTAGGTGAGAACGCCAAAGTACTTCAGCGATGTCAGCCATACCCATAGGTGCGCCTGGGTGACCAGAGTTTGCTTGTTGTACGCCGTCCATGCTTAGAGCACGAATAGCGTTAGCTAGATGTTTGCGATTCATAAGAACTTCCGAATAAAAATTAAGAAAAACAAAATTGATAAAAGTAGGGGAACTGAACGTTCCCCTATTTGAATTTGGTAAGAGTGATTACAGCTTAGCTGCGATCATGTCTTCTAGTTTGCCTTGGTCAACGGCGAAGTTGCGGATGCCTTCAGCCAGTTTCTCAACAGCCATTGCATCTTGGTTGTGGTCCCATAGGAACTCAGCGTGAGTCATCGCTGCTGGACGCTCTTTAGTACCGTTAGAGTCGATAAGCTTCTCTACTACTTCGCCTTCTGCTGCTTCTAGGTCTGCTAGAAGTTGCGGAGCGATAGTTAGACGGTCACAACCAGCAAGTTCAAGGATCTCGCCGATGTTACGGAAGCTTGCGCCCATAACAACAGTCTTGTAGCCGTGGTCTTTGTAGTAGTTGTAGATATCTGAAACTGAGATTACGCCTGGATCTTCTGAAGCTTCGAAATCACGACCTTCTTTCGCTTTGTACCAGTCCATGATGCGACCTACGAAAGGAGAGATTAGGAATACGCCAGCTTCAGCACAAGCACGAGCTTGAGCGAAAGAGAATAGAAGCGTTAGGTTACAGTTGATGCCTTCTTTCTCTAGGATTTCAGCAGCACGGATGCCTTCCCAAGTAGAAGCCAGTTTGATAAGGATGCGGTCGTTAGTGATGCCAGCGTCGTTGTACATTTTGATAAGTTGACGAGCTTTAGCAACGCTGCCTTCCATGTCGTAAGAAAGACGAGCATCTACTTCAGTAGAGATACGGCCAGGTACAACTTTCAGGATTTCTTTACCGATGTTCACGTTAAGCATGTCGCAAGTATCTTGAACTTGCTGTGCTTTATCACCGCTTTGCGCTTTTGCGTATTCGATAGAAGCATCGATTAGAGGAGCGTACTCAGCAATTTGAGCAGCTTTAAGAATTAGAGATGGGTTAGTTGTTGCATCTTCAGGAGTGTACTTGCTGATAGCTTCGATATCGCCAGTGTCAGCTACAACAGTTGTTAGTTTACGAAGTTGCTCTAATTTATTGCTCATTTTGATCATCCTATGTATCGCATAACACCTCGTTAATGGGAGAGGTGTGGGCATTTGCAAGCTAACTAATGAAGTTCTCAATGGTTGTACCAGTGAGCCAAACTTACATTAATTTAAATTTTTCTCCGAACGAACATTTGCACAGAACATTTGATCGCTCGATGAGTAAATGATGTAGCCATATTTATCCGATCTAGCATCAAAGTCAACGGTAAATAGTGCTGTATGGTGACTTCAGTCAAATATATTTCGCTCTAGTAATCATGGGCTATGCAAGCAAACGTTTAACGAACAAAGTAAGGCGAATTAATCAACAATAAAATCAAGGTTACCATACTGAACAAATGTACCTTGCCGTTACATATGTTCAAGGTGTAAACTTGTGCATCATTTGCTTAGGCGTCGAACATTTGATCTCAAAGTAGGTAAATTAATTGTTAAATATAGGTTGCGTGGTATATGAGTAAGAATATCCAAGATGTTTCCGAAGAAAACACTGATCTCCTCACTGAAGTGGCGGTTGCTTATTATCAGGATGGCGCGACACAAGAAGAGATCTCCAAAAAGTTCTCTATATCCCGTGCAAAGGTTGGTCGAATGCTCAAGCAAGCCCGAGATGAGGGCATTGTTGAGATCACCGTGAAATACCACCCCGTCTTTAGCGCGAAGATCGAGCAACGTTTGATCGAACGGTTTGGTGTTAAGCGTGCTCTTGTGGCACTAGACCAACCAAATGAAGAGAAGCAGAGACTCCAAGTAGCCGGTTTAGTGTCTAATTATCTTACCAGTACACTGAAAAACGGGATGGTGGTGACGGTTGGCCAAGGTCGAAACGTATCGTCTGTTGCTCACCACACTGGCGTCATTACGCCACGAGACTGTAAATTCGTGTGTGGTATCGGCGGTATTCACCCAAGAGGCGGTATGTTTAATGCCGACCATATATGCAGGCAGCTAGCCAAAAAGTACGGTGGATCTTCTGAAACCTTATACGCACCTGCTTATGCCGAGAATAAAGCGCAAAAAACCGCATTCATGGAAAACAGCACCGTTAAGCAGACCCTCGATCTCGCTCGAAAAGCCGATGTCGCTTTAGTCGGTATCGGTGATATGAGTGAAAACAGCTACATGGTCGACTTAGGTTGGTTTACGGCGGGTGAGGTTGTTCAATCTCGTTTATTGCAAGGTGTCGTCGGTGACTTTGCTGGTTATGACTTTTTTGATGTGCATGGCAAAGCGGCAAACACAGTAATGAGTGACCGTGTGATCGGTTTAGGTTTGGAAGAGTTTCGCCCAATAGCGGAAGTGATTGCTATCGCCGCCGAGAACAGTAAGCCATTAGCTCTATTAGGAGCTCTAAGAACCGGCGTGGTAGACGTGATTGCAACTAGCGTAAGCAATGCTTTGACGGTGCTTAACTTGGATGAGCAGATGAAGCATGTGAGTTAAATGCAAGTCGCTAGAATATAATCGTCATTAAATGAAAGGGAGCTGGTACCAGCTCCCTTTTTCCATCACGTAACTACAACTTTAAAGAACACCACAAACATCATTTCCTTCCCGTTGTTTGAACTACTAATTTGCTGCCATAGCCTGTTCCAGGTTTAACTTAAATAGGTCTATGAATGAGCGAGTCTTTTTCGATAACGAATTCGCGGAAGGGTAGATCATGGTCAAACTCAATTTAGGGAAATCAATTTCTGGCAAAACATGTACTAAGTTGGATTCATCCCCTGATCGCATTAGATAGATATCCGGTAGAAAGGCAATCCCGCGGTGTTGTAACGCTAACTTGAGTAAAAGGTTTAGATCGTCGGAATTTAAATGGATTTGAATGGACTTATCCAGAAAGTCAGCGCTGTATCGATTGGATAGAATACGGTGCAGCTTAAGGTCATTTAAGCTGTCACAAAAGGGATGAGAGTCGAGATATTGCTTGGTTGCGACGAGCCTTGAGCCGTAATGTAACAAGTTAAATTGTATGTAACTATCATCTATGATTTTGACAGTATTGGGGAGTATCTGTAGATCAAACCTATTTCGTCTCAAGTCCACACTGTCTTGGTAATTTTCAATTTCGATTTGAACATTCGGGAATTGTGCCGAATAGTCATCGATGGTTGAGTGAAAGATAGGAGAGCTCATCAAAGCTGAAGGGATAGCGAGACGTAAAAGGCCATTAAAATCACGCTGACTTTCTTGTAAGGCTTCAACTCCTTGCTCAATGTGATAAACCTGCTTAGCCACCAATTCGTACAAGTGTTTCCCAGCCCCAGTTAGTTCAATATTCCGTGTGGTACGAATCAAGAGCTCTGTACCTAGAGAGGATTCTAACGCTTTTAAGCGGCGGCTGACCTTTGAGCGCTGCATATTATTTGCCTTAGCTGCAGCACTGATCCCTCCATGAAGTACGACTTGGGAAAATAGTCTGATATCGTCAAAACTTGCTTTCATTGTCCTATTTTTAGCTCAAGTGCGGGCTCTTTATGAGCGTACCAGAACAATTTTGTTTTGACTATAATTGCACAAAAATCTTTTCGGTTAGGATGTAGCATGAAGCAAAAGCAAGTATTTAAGCGCACTATGAAAATTTTGGGTAGCGTATTTGTTGTCTTATTTGTGTATTTAATTATCGCGGATCGTCGAGCTCCTTTCACAACAGAAGGACGTGTTTATGGACAAGTTGTGCAGATAGCGCCAGAGGTGACAAGTCGAGTCATACGAGTATTCGTTGAGAACAATGAGGTGGTTGAAAAGGGCGACGTGCTATTCGAACTGGACTCGAGTCGATACCAAATAGCGCTGGAGCAAGCTGAGTTGTCATTGAAAGCGGCAAAAGAACAAGAACGTTCTTTATATGCTCAGAAAAAGATGGCGATAGCGAGCATATCTAGGGCCGAAGCCAGTTATAAAAATGCACAAACAGACTATCTACGAATTGCCGAGCTTGCCAAAAATCAAGCAGTGTCGGCATCATATCTAGACAATGTTTTTAAACAATACCAAGTTGCAAGCTCGGTACTTGAGATTGAAAAGCATAACCTTAGCACTTTGGTCGCTCGTTTAGGAGAAGCGGGTCAGCCAACAACTGATGTATTGCTGGCTGAAAATAGAGTTAAGCAAGCACAGCTTGATTTAATGAATACCACAGTACGTTCACAAAGCGATGGTGTCGTTACTAACCTACGTTTAGAAGTTGGAGCAATGGCGACAGCCAATATGCCGTTGATTACATTAATATCTGATGGTTCTATGTGGGTCGCGGCTGATTTTAGAGAAAAGTCTGTGGCGCATGTTCAAGAAAGCTATCGAGCGCTTGTTACGTTTGATGCTCATCCCGGACAGATATTTGACTATCGTGTCGCGAGCCGAGATTTAGGTGTTGCTTCCGCTCACCAAACCCCAAACGGTACGTTAACTCAAATTGAAGGGAATAACCGTTGGGTACGCGATGCGCAACGAACAAGAATTAATCTACAGAGTGACGGTGTGTTGCCGAGCCCACTATTTGTTGGTTCTAGAGCGACGTTAGCCTTGTACTCAAACGATAATCGCTTTTGGGGGCTTGTCGCTAAGATGCGTATCCGTTTGGTTAGCTGGTTTCATTTCATCTATTAGGCGGTCGCGATGAAGACGTTTCGAATATGGTTTGGTTGTTCATTCGGTTTAGCCATAAGTATGAGTATGGGCTGGGAACTGGGCTTTTTGGCGATTCTGCTGCCCCTTTTTGTACTTAGCCTAAGTGATAGCTTGAACCTACCTCTGTTGTTGATCATTGCGGCTAGTGCACTTTGGTCAATAATTCAGGCTAATTTACTATGGGGAGCTTTCGGAAGTTATCCCTTTGCTTTGTTGATCGCTGTAGCGGGAGTATTTCTCTTTAAATGTATTGCGATGACAAAAAAACAAACCTTTATTATCGGGTATATGGGATTGATTGCGATATCTATTTTATTGCATCTAAGTAGTTACGACTTTATCGACATAGAAGAAATATCAATCACGATTGGCGTGTATTGCTTTATGAATATTGTGATCTGTTCTATGGCATATTGGCTATTCCCGGACGCGACAGACAAGAACCAACAGCCAGAAGAAACAGCACTGCCTATTCAGTACGATGCAACGCAAATCATGGTGATTTGGGTTGTCGTGATGCTGTCTTTTATCGTATTTCAAGTTGTTGATCTTTATGACTCATCGGCTGCATACGCATCAATACTTGTAATTTTGGCACCTTTAACTTGTTCAGGTGCAGTGCAAATGGCCAAAGTGAGAGTGATTGGTACAGCGCTGGGCTGTATTACAGGATTGGCTGTGCAATTGATTCTTGGACCATGGTACGAAAATGCAATTTTGTATTGGTTATTATTCACAATTGCTATGGGGCCATTCTGTTATTGGCACACACAAGGTAAATTAAAATCTGCCGTTGCCTCTGCCGGGATGGCTTCATTAACGGTACCTTTGACAACTGCTTTAACCCCAAGTGAGCAAGACGCTATTTTTTCTATTTTATATAGGTTTAGTTCAATTTTTATTGCAGTTGTCGTCAGCGCTTTATTTATTTTGTTGATGCAAAAAATACTTGAATATAAAGCGTTAGATAACTCCCCAAGTTTGAAAGAGAAACGATAATGACGCCACATTATGCGGTAGTTATTACGCTGTTACTGATACTCGTCACGTCTGGGTGCGCACAAACCCCTGAGCGAAACATCTCCTTAAAGTCTGAGCAGATAAATCCCCTTAATACTCCTGGGTTGAGATTTTGGGATGAGTCTGTCAACTCTGCTGATAATTACGATATCGATAACGCGATAGATTCATTAGTTGAGCACAGTAACTTGTCTGGACAGGTGAATCATCTTGCTTTGTCTGGGGGCGGGTTTGATGGAGCTTTCTCTGCTGGTGTTTTGAATGCATGGACCAAAAGCGGTACTCGACCCGAGTTCGACGTGGTCACGGGAGTTTCAACCGGTGCAATTGTGTCGGTGTTTGCCTTTTTAGGAAGTGATTACGATCAAGCACTAGAGTACTACTATACGAGAACGTCAGCTGAAGAGATGTTTAAGCGTAACTCGATTTTTAAGTTACCTTTTCGTAACTCAATGGTGGATGTGAGTGGCTTTGAACGCAAAGTGCGTCACGCTGTCGATGTCACTATGCTTAATCAGCTTGCACTTGAGAGAAGTAAAGGGCGGTTATTGCTGATAGCAACAACCAGTTTAGACAATCAAAAAATGGCAATTTGGGACATTGGAAAAATAGCGCAGATCGGTACGCCTGAAGCACAGTATTTGATTCAAGATATTATTATCGCGAGTAGTGCTGTACCAGGCCTGTTCCCTGCGACTCGAATTGTGTTGCCTTATGAAGGAGGAACGCTAGATGAGTTGCATGTAGATGGTGGCGTGTCACGACAAGTGTTTCTCATTCCTCAAGGTTTTCAAACACCTTTGGCGTCAACGTCAAGAGACGTAAAAAGGAACATCTACGTCATACGTAATGGTTTCCTGAAGCCAGAATTCGAAGAAGTGGAAAATGGTTTAGCGTCAGTCTCTTACCGTGCTTTATCGATTTTGATTCGCCGGCAAAGTATTGGTGATATAGAACATATCTATAATTACAGTGAGCGAAATCAGATTGGCTTTCATCTTGCTTACATAGACGATGATTTTTCGAAAGATAATCTTAACTCGTTTAGCCTAGAGTATATGCAAAAGTTGTTTGCGTACGGATATCAAAAAAAGATAGAGAGTGACTTATGGAGCCAAAATTTACCGAATCCAGATTGAATGAGCTTTAAATGCATCTATGGTTTTTGGGGAAGCATAGATGTAAATCTACTTTCCCCATCTGCTTGATTCAGCCAATGTCTAGAGGTTTGAATCGTGACGCTACTCGTTAACTTTCGGATTCTGTCAGCTCGACTTCCTTTGCTAAAGCTGGAGATAAAAACTCACACAGCTCATCGTAAGGAATAGGGCGAGAGAAGTAATAGCCTTGCATTAAGTCACATCCACACGCCTTTAGAATCGCGAAGTGTTCGTTTGATTCTACGCCTTCAGCCAATACCACCATGCCGAAATTCTTACCGATTGCGATGATGTTTTGCACCATTGTGAGTGACTGCTGATCGACAGCAATGTTCTCAATAAAGCTCTTATCGATTTTAAGCTCATCGATAGGCAGTGCTTTCAACATGCTGAGTGATGAATAGCCTGTACCGAAATCATCTAAAGAGATCTTTATATTCTTCTCTTTGAGGGCTTCAAAAGTCGGTTTCACCAAAGTCACATCTTCAATGAACAAGCTCTCCGTAATTTCTAGCGTTAAACAGCTAGGAGAGAGCTGATACTTTTCTAGCGTCGCGAACAAGTGCTCAGAGAAGGATTGATGAGAAAACTGACGCACTGATATGTTGATCGACAGCCCGATCTTTTGTTCTGTTGTTCGGTGCAAGTGGGCGATCTGCATAATGCTGGACTCAATAATAAAAGTCCCCAGTTTTTGCATTAAGCCTGTGTTCTCTGCTATAGGTATAAAGACTTCTGGTGGAACAAAGCCCAATTCGTCATCAATCCAGCGCACGAGTGCTTCTACACCATGAATACTTTCATTTGCACGAACCAGCGGTTGGAAAACCATGAACAGCGTTTGTTTCTCGATAGCGATGCGTAGCCTTTGTTCTACTTTCATTTTGTAGAGGTGCGCGTCTTGCATTTCCGTTGTGAAAATACTGTACGAGTTTTGCTGCTGTTTCGCTTTGTACATCGAAATATCGGCAGAACGTAACAGGCTATCCAGATCTTTTCCGTGTTCAGGGAAACGTGCTACGCCGATGCTGCAACCTAACAAAAACTGAGCGCTTTCAACTTCATAAGGTTGAGAAAGCACTTCAATAATACGCTTGGCGAGTCGTTTTACCTCAGCTTCATTCGACAATGGCGTTAAGAACAAAAACTCATCGCTTGATTCACGTACTAAGAGGCTGAGTCGAGATCGGAATCGCATCAAACGCAAAGCTATTTGTTTGAGCACCTTGTCGCCGAAGTCGTGTCCGTGGGTATCATTGACACATTTAAAGTTATCGATATCAATAAACAACAGCGAGAACTGCTCTGACTCATCCTCAATCCATTTACCAATATTTTTACGCATGTACAAGCGGTTTGGTAGAGAGGTTAATGGATCATGGTTAGCCTGATAAATGAGTTGGCTACGAGTGCGCTGTTCATTCTTGGCAATCGACTTAACCAAAAAGTAGAAACCAAATTGAAGAAAAATAAAGGCAACGAAAAGAATGCTGAACTCTTGTATAAATATGCTATCGACGTGAGTTAGATCCGTACGTCCAACCACCCATAATTTGTAGTTTGGGATGTATTTTGCGCTCATTAAAGAGTGGTATTGTTCATCGTCGACGACAAAAGAGTAGGTTTCTTGCCCATTCATCGCTTCTTGCACGCTGATTCCGAAGTGGTCGGTAAAGGTCCGTGCAATACGTTGTAGGACATCTTTGCCGACTGGAGAGGAATATGCACTCTCAGATTCGATATCACTCGAATAAAACTGGCGATAATTGTCTGTTCTGATCAGGCTTAGTGTATTGAAACTTCCGGCGTGAGCATTATTTTCAAATACGATCGGGGCGTCTAACCGCAGCCCTGCGGTCATTACTGCATCGATTTTATTACCATCGATCGAAATGGATTTTCTCAGCGGGATAACCAAGCTATTCAACGATTCTTGAAAATAGGTACGGCCAAGCACCATGCTACTGCTTGATAGGGCGTCTAAAAAGGAGTCTTTCGTTGGCGCGTATTGCAGTAAGTTCCTTTGATTCGCAAGTTGGAGATTTGAGCTGATCGATAGGTAATCACCGTCGGTATTCAACAAGCCAAACGCTGCTATCGCAGGGTGGGTCTCAAGTAGCTTGTCTAATATTGGCCTGATCTGGATAGATGCAGTACGTGTGAAATCAGACTGTTGAGCAAGTTGATGGCCAACCACTTCTAACAAGGCTTCTTGACTGGTCAGCAGCGAGTTGACGGAGCTAGAAAAAATCTCAACCTGGATGTGTTGCTGCTCTATGAAGTCGTCTCTGTTCGCTTTCCAGTTTGTTATTCCCAACGCGGCGAAAAGTATCAGGGTCAGTAGTACGACAAACGCGTACAGCGACCAGATATTTTGCTTAAATAGAGCCATGAGATGCCTTTATTGGTTACTACTTTTAACAGACTGCAAGTGACAAACTATTGGGTTGTCAGCGCGATTCATGCAACGAAAAATACAAACATCAATGATGAAAGTATTAATGATTAAATAGTGTAACGACTACGAGCAGAGATTCTTGAGTGAAAAATTAGTATTCATAACGTCGATAACGATTAGTTTATGATTAATCACGAATTATGGTTAGCAAGTTGATGTGGGTTACAAATCAAACGGCGTGAATCGAGTCTTGGTCTCAAATGAACATAGCGTTAACTGCGACATAGAGGCTTACTTCATGAGACGTGGGGCCATCATTATCAGTAAGCTCTTTATGCATGCGCAGTATATTCTAATAGTTGCATTAGGCGAAGTTGAATTACTTTTTAGTCATGGCGATAGGGAGTTTGTCGTTAGCACCCCATTCCGTCCATGAACCATCGTAAACACCCATTTCACCGTTATAGCCAGCGAGTTTAGCGGCTAATAATATGATGCAAGCTGTTACGCCAGAGCCACAGCTAAAGAACATAGGTTGAGAAGGCGTTAATTCTAGCGTTGAAAAGATATCAATAAGCTCTTCTTGGGACTTTAACTTGCCGTTTTTGAGTACTTGGGCAAATGGTAGGCAAATAGAATTCGGTATATGGCCACTACGCAAGCCTTCACGTGGTTCAGGAACTTCTGAATCGAAACGAGCTTTAGAACGAGCATCTACAATGTTTGCGCTCTTGTCAGTTGAGTAACTTTCAATTTGCTGAGCACTGACAAAGTAGTTGTCTTGAAGATGGCCTTCAAAATTGCCTGCCTTTACTTCGGTGCGATAGTCAGTCTCGGTCGCGCAACCAGCTTCGATCCAAGCTGGCAAACCGCCATCTAAGATGAATACGTCGTTGTGTCCCATTGCCATAAACATCCACCACGCACGGGGAGAAGCGAAGGTTCCGGAGTTATCGTAAACCACAATCGTACTGTCTTGATTGATGCCAATTTCTTTTGCGCGAGTGTTGAAGTGTTTTTCGCTCGGGAACATGTGAGGAAGCAGAGTGTGCTTGTTACAAAAGTCCTTGTCGTAGTCAAAACGAATAGCCCCAGGAATCATTTCTCCTTTGATCTTCTCGGACTCGCTTGGAATTTGAAACTCGATACTGGCGTCGAGGAGGATGATATTGTCTTTTTCTAGCAAACGTTGTTGAAGTTGTTCTGGTGAGATGAGTGGCTGATTCATTATTGTTATATCCATTCTTGTTGTTTTAGCGATTCTTGCTGTTATAGCAAATACAGTGTTAGAGCGATTACTGTTGCTTTTGCGAATACAGTTGCTTGTACGAATACCGTTGTTGTATCGATGGCTACTGTGCAGCTCGACAGTGGATGAACTGATAACTGCTTTGTCCGGTTATTTGATTGTTTAATGTATCAAGCGCGACCACAGAATCAATAGGGCAGTCTGTGGTAAGAGCAATAGAGACCCGAAATACGTCATTATCTTTTGTCTGAACCGTAAGATAACGCCTGTGTCCATCTAAGGATTGAGTCAGCGTGTTCGAAATCACTTTGGCTTGAATGCGTTGCCCCGTCTCTGATGTTAGCGGGAAATAGGCAAGGGCAACTAACACGCCTACGCCACACATTAAGATAAATAGACCTATTTTTAACTGTTTCATGAGAGTAAGTCTTTGAAGGTTATGTTGAAAATATAAGTGAGATTGGTGGTAAAGTGAATGCTACTCGCTAAGAAAGCTGAATTAACCACACTTCGGCGAAGACAAAAAAGTGAGCATTTCTGCTCACTTCCTGCTTACAAACAATCAATTTTGACTCTGTTTCGCCATAGGTCTAGTTAACGACAAGTTACCTGCTGCTAAACGACTTACTGCCAGACAATCTGAGAGTCACCACTGGAAACCACTTGTTGTAATGGAGGTTGACCATCGTAGAACCAAATCTCTATCAAGAGTGCTTCATGGTTTACCGGTGCTGCAAAGTTAGAGGCGAACACACCATTATCTAATGGGCCAGCAATGACCTTGCTGGAGTAATCTGGCTTCAAGGTTGAGTCATCTCTTGTACTAAATCGGCTATAAACGGTCACAAAAGAACGGTCTGTCGAAATGCTGCTGATGTCGATGTCGAGATCAAACTGTTCAACAGAGTTGTAGTCAAACCCGTCAGGTACCACCAAATCACTCATCGTATAGCTTTGCGCTGCTACCGCACTTGTCGCGGGAGACGGCGAAGGCGTTGCTGTTACCGGAGTCGACGGGGTTGCAGGTGCCGACGGTGTAGATGGCGATGGAGTAGATGCACTGCTACCGCCACCACCACCACAACCGGCTAATACTAATGGCGCTGCTGCTAAAATAACGGCTAGTGACTTCTTCATGTT
Source organism: Vibrio celticus (assembly GCF_024347335.1). NCBI lineage: Bacteria > Pseudomonadati > Pseudomonadota > Gammaproteobacteria > Vibrionales > Vibrionaceae > Vibrio > Vibrio celticus. Next base: position 825,562 of record NZ_AP025464.1, on the reverse strand, counting down.
CCAAGTGCTTTGTACAGACATACGTTTTTCCTCAGAGAGATTGCGACTTGAATCAACGCAATGATTGTCTCGATATTGTTTAGTGTGAATAGTCATAACGTCTCTCCTTAAGGTTCGTAACGTTGGTTGTCTGCAGGTGATTGGTACCATGTCTGGTTCGTTTCACCGCCGGATTCTGCGTATTCTTTAAACTCTGGATAAGCGGTAACAATATCGACGTACTCTAAAGGCCACTCCCATTCGTCATCTGAAGTCACTATTAGCGCCCAAGGGTGATTTTCTACTGTTTTGAAGTATTTACCTGTTGATGGATTACTGTCATCAACGCCTAATCCAGCTTCAAAGAGGTTAGTGGTATCAAATGCTTCTGTTGGCGCTTGGTCTGGCAAGTGAACCTCCCAGCTGCGTCCTGGATGTAGAGGTAGGTTTTCACCGTGATAATACCCAGGCGTTGCGAAGATGAACGGGTCGTAAGGCATATCGGTCCAGCTGCCAGTACTCACACCGTCACCGGCTAAGGTAATACCAATTTGGAACGAGAACTGCTCATCCTCTTTACATCCATTACTGGTGCGGTAGAAGGTACAGCCAGTGCTGATTTTTTCTGTCAGGTCATTGGCGATAACAAAGATTGCTTCGCTACGTCCATCTTCTAGATCGAGGTCAGTGAATACGCCATTGTGTTTCATGTAAGAGCTGCCACTACTCACCAAGCTCGGGTCAAGGTTAGGAAGTCGAACAGCAAAACCATTTCTGTACGATGCCCCGACAGCAGCTAGGCGGCCGTCGATAGTTGACTTAACGACTTTTCCATCTTTAAGGATTTCAGTAATACGATACATAAGAACAGCATCGTTCATGTCGTAGTCGGCTTTATATGGCCAGTTATCTTCGTACGCGAGCGTTGCGTAGCCGGAAGCACTCGGGAAGTAACGAGCTGTGGCACCATCGTTAAGAACATCGACTTGAATATCGACCACCTCACCAGAGGTTGAACCGCCAAAGTAACTTAGGTTGGTTTGTTGACTGAATCTAAATCGAGCCCAAGTCGTACCGGTCAGTGCGTTGATATCGACATTTAGGAACAGATCGTTTTCACCAGCATCGAGCGCGTAATCGGTAAACACTTGCTCGTTGGCGCCATCGAAGCTGCCATCTTGGTTCCAGTCTATCCAAGCTGAAAGGTAACCGGTTGTTGAAGCTTCAATCACCACTTTTGAATCAAGACCAGCTTCAAGTGCGGTTACAAAACCGATACCACCGTTCGCCCACTCATCATCAATACCCACGCTTTCATCCGATTGCGGTGTTACGTAGCCGTCAAGATCGGCGTCGGGCGCGTCTGTACCTAACCAAGTCACACCATCTAGTTCATGTCGAGGACCGTTACTTGCTAATAACGTTAGGTAAGTATCTGGAGCGTCACCGAAGTCGATGTTGGAATCTTCATCTACGACAGGTGCATTCGCACAGCGAGCACCATCATTTTGATTAGAAGAAGGGCCATTCGATACAAACTCTACAGCAGGAACGACACCTGCAGCGATGTTTGCAGCGTTATCTGGGGATAGGTTGATACGGTAGATCTTACCGTCTTGATTTCTCGATACGTAGTAGTAGCCGTTCACATCAAAATAACCTGCGCCAAACGTCCCTGTTTCTCCGGTATCACCAATATAGGTTTCTGCACCTGTAGTCGGGTTGAAGCTGTACAAGCCACCCGAGTTATTGTCGATACCATATAAAGAGCCATCACTTGGATGGAAAGCAAAATCAGTCAGTTTTACAGTTGCAGGGCTGCCTGCGATTTTGTTAACTGTAACAGTCGCGTTTGGGTCAGCGTCTAACGGCGATAGGTCAACGGTGAATAAACCTTTCCCTGTGCGGTACAGGTAATACACATGGTCATATACGTCGCCGACATAGAAGGTGTGATCGGTTGGTAAGCCACTGGTATTGATAACTTCTGCTTGGAAGTCTTGACCAAGACGCACTAAACGTTTGTTGGTGGTGTCATAGCCATAAATATATCTGTCTTGAAAGTCGAAACCGACACCATTGATATTGGCATTCATACCCGTATCGTCTTCTAACAGTGTGGTTGAACCTGTTACTAGGTTTACACCCCAAACTTCAACGGGTTTCGACTGAAAGAGGTATGCTTGACTAGGGCAGGTATCGAATGGCGCTGCGTTGGCGACTAGAGGGGCACTTAATAGCAAACTTAACGTTGTAATTCTCATATCTACATCCTTGTGATGGAAGGTACAGATACAGTTACAAGTTATGTGCCAAATTTAAGATGTTGATTTTTAACGATTATATTTTGTGGTGCTGATTTTTTCATTGTATTCTCAAAATGAGAACTCAAATGAAACTAATCTCTCATAGAGTATTTCAAATTGATAAAGCGAGTTGAGATGCTGACGTTGAGATATAAAAAAGCCCCAACATATAGTCAAGGCTTAAGTTTTCGATAAGAGGGGATATGATTTAGCTTATCCACACACCGAACAATTAGGCATCTTCATTAAATTCATTTCACGCCAGCTGTGAGACATGGCATCGAGAATCAAAAGCTTGCCTTGCTTTGGTTGTCCAAACCCGGCAATAACCTTGATAGCTTCCAAAGCCTGAGCCGCGCCAACCATGCCAACAACAGGTGCCATCACACCGGCTTCAACACAGCTTAGAGCAGCGTTGCCGAATAGAGCGCTCAAGCACTGGTAGCAAGGTGCATTTTCATCTTGATAAGTGAATACGCTAATCTGACCTTCCATGCGAATCGCAGCGCCCGATACTAGAGGCGTTTTTGATGCGTAACATAAGCGGTTCAACTGATTGCGCGTTTCGACGTTGTCACTGGCATCAAGAACAAGCGAGTGTGCTTCAATTAACTTGCCAAGTGCCTCGTCATCAAGCCTGTGTTCGACAGTTTCAATCGTCAGGTGCGGGTTCAATACCTGCAAAGATTCAGCGGCAGAATCGACCTTCTTCTTACCAATATCAGTATCGGTGTGAAGTACTTGTCGCTGCAAATTTGAAAGCTCGACAACATCGTCGTCGATCAGCATTAGCGTACCAATGCCCGCCGTCGCAAGGTATTGAGCAGAGGCACAGCCTAAACCACCTGCACCTAACACTAAGATTGAGCTCTGTTTCAGCGCTTCTTGGCCTTCAAAATCAAACTGTTTGAGAATGATCTGGCGATTGTAACGAAGCATCTCTGCGTCAGACAGTATTTCCATCAGCAAGCCTCGTTAGTAAAGCGTCGAGTTAAACAGTTGAATCTGAACCGTTTCACCGACTTCAACACGGCCACGTTCGCGCTCTAGTACCACAAAGCAGTTTGCTAAGCTCATTGAGCGGAAAGCGCCAGAGCTTTGGTTACCTGTTGTTTCTACTACAAACTGACCGTTTTCAATCGAGTAGATGCCACGTTGGTAATCAGTACGACCTGGGCCTTTTTTGAATGCAGACTTAGTGATAGCAGGAATAGACTCTGGTACTGTCCATGCGGTGTGGCCAGCCAATTTAGCCAGCATAGGCTGAACTAAAACGTACATGGTCATCATCGCCGACACTGGGTTACCCGGTAAGCCACAGAACCACGCGTTATCCAATTCACCAAATGCGAACGGTTTACCTGGTTTGATAGCGAGCTTCCAAAAGCCGATTTGGCCGAGTTCTTCCAAAATATCTTTGGTGTAATCCGCTTCACCAACACTCACACCGCCAGAAGTCACAACAACATCTGCGAGTTCTTGAGCTTTCTCGAAGGTTTCTTTAAGCGTTGCAGGGCAATCAGGGATGATGCCTAGGTCAATCGCTTCACAACCAAATGCTTCAATCAGCGGTTTAATGCCGTAGCGGTTGCTGTCGTAGATCTGACCGTCTTCAAGAGGCTGGCCTAATGGCTTGAGCTCATCGCCAGTAGAGAAGAAAGCGACTTTAGGCTTGTGTGCCACAGTTACATGACTCACACCGAGCGAAGCAATCATTGGAATGTCACGAGGTGTTAAACGTTCGCCGCGGCTAAGAACGATATCGCCTTGTTTGATGTCGTCACCAGTAGGGCGAATGTTATTGTTCAGCTTGATGTCGTCTTGCTGAATATCAATGCCAGCGTCAGTTTCAGTCGTGTTTTCTTGCATGATTACCGCGTTACAACCTTCCGGGATCTTTGCGCCAGTCATAATGCGAATACAGGTGTTTGCAGGCCATTCATCGTCAAATGGCTGACCTGCAAAGGACTTACCCGCTAAAGGCAGCACTTTGCCGTTCTCTAGGTCTGCTAAGCGCAGTGCATAGCCGTCCATTGCTGAGTTATCAAAAGGAGGTACAAAAATAGGGGATAGAATATCTTCAGCAAGTACGTAACCCAATGCTTCTGCTAATGGCAGTGATAAGGTCGTTTGAATAGGTTGAATTGGTGATAGCAGCTTATCTAGTGCTTCTTCAATTGGCATCAAGCCCGGAGCGTCGCAACAGCCCATAATTGAAATCCTTTGGTCGTTATTATTTTGATTTGGTGGTTGGCAATAGGGATTCAATAATTATCAAATCATGATGGTTCGCCAACGAAATTGCAGCCACTTTAGCATAGTTTGAGCCCCGTAAATAATGACCTCCCTTAAAATATGGGTGTATTTATTCAAAATTCCGAGTATCCTTGTTTGCCATCCAGAAGGGGTAATAAAAGAGGAAGTTCAATGTCAGGTCTTAGCGAATCAGCGAAGTTGGTTAAAGATGCGCTAGCAAGCCGCGGATTAGAGACACCAATGAGTCCTAACCAGGTTAGCCGAGAAGAGAAAAAGGAACGAATCGAACACCATATGCGTGAGATTCTAACTCTCCTTGAACTTGATCTTACGGACGATAGTCTGGAAGAAACACCGCAACGTATTGCTAAAATGTACGTTGATGAAATTTTCTCTGGTTTGGATTACGCTAATTTCCCTAAAATTACGGTAATCGAAAACAAGATGGGCGTTCGTGAGATGGTACGAGTAAAAGACATTACTGTGACCAGTACTTGTGAGCACCACTTAGTCACGATTGATGGTAAGACTGCGGTCGCTTATATTCCGCGTGGGAAAATCATCGGCCTTTCAAAGATTAATCGTATTGTTCGATTCTTTGCTCAGCGTCCACAAGTTCAAGAGCGTATGACTCAGCAGATCCTTGTTGCATTGCAAACGCTACTCGAGACCGATGACGTTGCTGTCACCATGGATGCCGTTCACTACTGTGTGAAGTCTCGCGGTGTAATGGACGCGACAAGCGAAACGACAACAACAGCTCTGGGCGGTATTTTCAGATCAAACCCAGCAACGCGTCACGAATTCTTACACGGCCTGCGTTAATACGTTTCGTTATTTGATGAACTCGATTTAGCCTCTGTAAATTGATGTTCGTTGAAAATATTCTAAGCCTCGCTTTCTGCGGGGCTTTTTTGTGCTTGTAATGAAGTTAACTGAAATGGCTGCGAATGTCGTCATTCCTTAGCGTGAAGAATGAGCGAGTAGGGAATCTGTTTGTCTGTGTGCTTTCTGACGTGGTATGAGATCCCCGACTCAGTCGTTCCTCCTTCTCGGGGATGACGGCCAAGATTAGCAAATTGACACGTTTTAACTCGAAAAACTTTTCGTCATTCCCTAAAGTGAGGAACGAGCGTAATAGGGAATCTCTGGCGGCTAAGCAGAATAAGTACGCTCTATAAAAATATAGAGCGTAACTAGAATCGATCGCTGGTGGAGTGCTTAAGAAAGGTTAAACAAACGCTTTAAGTGGTGAACAATACCTGATGGTTTGTTCTCGGCTTGATAGATGTTCAAGCCATCATAAAAACTCGCCATGAACTCCACTCGGATCTCATCGTTTGAGCTTCGTGATAAGCGAGACAGCAGTGTAGCGGCTACAGCTGCATGATCATTGGCTAGGCTGTAATCCATACCGAGTCGTCCTTGAATGAACAACCACAAATGCGTGACTAGTTTTAACTGCTGAGCGTTAGAGTTTTGAAACTTGTCGCTGTGCTCAGTACCCATTGTATTATCGAATACATTTTGCATCGCTTCATTCGCTTCTTTATTACTTTCAAAGCGATAGCTTGCATCGATATGTACCTTGGTTAACAGGCCAAGCAACGTCTGACGTGCAGAGTTGTCCGGCTTGTTCTCGCAAGCGTGCTTAAACAGAGCATGGTTTTCATCAATAAATGATGACAGCTCTTTCTCGTAGCCTGTTGAGAGCGCTTTTACTGAATCGAGGCCTGCGAGCTGCAAACACGCTTCGAGCTTAGTTTGGCGCTGAGGTTCAGTCTGAGTTTGGATCTCAGTCATTACTCTGTAGCTCTTCCCACGTTACTTCTGCAGATTGCGTGTCGCTGTTTACGAACGCAGAGTTACCCGACAGCATGACTGAAAGGTCCATAGTACGTTGTGTCATCGCTGCTAGTTGCTCAATACCATCGTTGTCTAGGCGAACGATCTGAGCTTTCAGGTAACCGAACTTACCTTTGTTTTGTTCCCACCAAACATTCGATTTAGTGTTGAAGCTGAACACGCTCACAGACTTAGATAAGCGAGTCGCTTTCTTAACGCGTTCTGGATCGGGTTCGCCAACATCAATCCACTCTAAGATTTGGTCATCTAACGACTTCTGCCATAAATCGGGTTCTTCAATGCTAGACAACCCTTTAGTGAACTCAAGTTCAGGAGATGCATTGATACAGAAAGCAATGATACGCGCCATCATGCGCTGTTCTGTTTCAGAAGGGTGTTGTGCAACCGTTAGATTAAAAGAGTCGTAGTAGTCGCGATTCATATCGGTTAAAGAGATACGAAACTTATAGATTGTCGGTTTAAGAGCCATTGATAGGGTGTCTTAGGTAGAAATAGTGAGAGGGGAATATTACCTTAAATCTCTGAATAGCGGGTAAAAAAATAGCCAGCAGAGGCTGGCTATTTTTAGAAAGCTTTAAAATACTAAATTAAAGTACTTTGATGCTGTCAGCTTGAGGGCCTTTTTGACCTTGAGATACTACGAACTCAACTTTTTGGCCTTCAGCAAGAGTTTTGAAACCGTCGCCAGTGATAGCAGAGAAGTGTGCGAATACGTCTGGACCGTTTTCTTGTTGAATGAAGCCGAAGCCTTTAGTTTCGTTGAACCATTTTACTGTACCAGTAACTGTGTTAGACATGATGATATCCTAAAATTAAATTTTTATTTTGAGCCAATTGTGGCACTGATAGCGCGGAAAAGTTTATTGCTATTGCGTACAACACAACGGGGTTACTAGTAATCCAACGAAATGTTTATATACAAAGAACTTTCTTTCTAGCCGGGAACGAGTCTAAATCAAATCAGGGGATAGTCAATCGAATACATAGGGAAAGGTTGCAGAAACTTGGGGGTAGTCAAACTTTGCATTCCTTAAATATCATGGAGTTACAGTTGTATGGTGATTTGTTGTAGTTTTTGTGAAAAAGGTGGTCGAAATTGATGACGAATTTGGAGTAAATGCACTGTTTTAGCGCATTCATTTTTGCAAATTTAAAGCCGCTAACTGTGCATTGAGCCCACTTTTAACGGCTTATATTTATAAATGTCGTTGTAAGGTAAATGCCTTTACTTGAACGAGGTCTCGGCTACTTTTTCAAGCGGTACAGGTTGCCATTATCAGTGCTGAAGAAGATGTCTCCGTTTGGTGAAGTTTCGATGTCTCTTACCCTTTCGCCCAAGTCCTCTAAAATGCGTTCTTCCTCGATTGCCTCACCTTGTTCATTGACTGTCACAATATTGATGTGAGTAAGTTTTAGTGCGCCAGCCAGCAGTTTGCCTTTCAGCTCTGGGTATTTGTCTCCTTGGTAAACAATCAAACTGCCCGGAGCGATTGAAGGAACATAGACTTTTTTAGGCGCTTCAATACCATCTTTGGTTTCCGATTCGCCAACGCTGATAGGGCCCCAATACTCTTTTCCGTGTGAGGTGACTGGCCACCCATAGTTGGCACCTGCTTTTATTAGGTCAATTTCATCACCACCGCGAGGACCGTGTTCAATCGACCAAAGCTTTTGAGTCGGGAAATCGTAATACAGACCTTGTGGATTGCGATGGCCAAAGCTCCAAATTTCATTGAGCACTTTGTTGTTATCCGTGAATGGGTTATCGCTTGGTGTGCTTCCATCAGCATTCAATCGTAATATTGATCCGGCGTGAGTCATGGTGTCTTGGCCGTTGTCTCGATCACCTCGATCGCCGATTGAAAAATACAGGTGGCTATCATCAAAGGTGATTCGGCTACCAAAGTGACGCCCTGTGTCCGTTCTGGATTTCGACACAAACACGTCTGTCCAATTGGTAACTTCATTATTGCTGTAATTAGCAGAAGCCAGTGTCGTTACGCCTTCACCATCGACGTCTTTACTGTAAGTGACGTAGAACTTTCCGTTTTCAAAAGGGGAGAGTGCGATATCCAATAATCCACCTTGGCCTTTCGCCCATACATTGGGCAGCCTGAACAGTGTGTTTTGATCGCCTGTTTTTAAATCGACATGTTTAATGACGCCTGATTTTTCTGTTACTAGCATGGACTTATCGTTGACATAAGCCAGCCCCCAAGGGATCACGAGTCCGTCGGTGATCTTCTCTGCCTGCCACGCAAAGGCTGACGTTATATGACCAGAGGCAAGCAGCGCTAAAGCACATGAAAAAATACGGTGATGAGTGTTCATTGAAGTCCCTTGATTATGAGCATCTAGTGTTAGTCTAGCGCTTGTGACCGATTGGCGGAAAGCCGAGGTTGCTGAAAAGTGACTATTCACATATTTAATTGAACGCCTATTGTATGATTATACAAGCTCACGTATGTTTACTGTGCCTTTCTCTGTTTGATCCCGTCGGAGCATTATGAACAACTCGTCAGCAGCATTTTCGCTATTTTCTCAGTTTCTATGTTGTGAGTTAGATACGCACGATTTTTTTTCAAATGGACGTATTAAACGATGAGTCGTGGATTTGATTTTAAATCGATCTTACTTGCGTGTTTGGTCATCAGTATCGGCCAGCTCAGTATGGGCTTGGTGTTTCCTTCTTTACCTTGGATCGCCAAAGACTTTGATGTCTCGCTAGAGCAAGCTCAGCTTTTGGTGAGTGTGTATTTATTAGGCTTTGGTCCTTCCCAGTTTATTTATGGCCCTATCTCTGATGCCCTCGGGCGCAAAAAGGTACTGCTAAGCGGCTTGTTGATCGCCATGCTAGGCCTCTTGATGATCATCTTTTTCAGCCACTCCTTTACCAGTATGGTGATGGGGCGATTCCTGCAAGGTTTAGGTACTGGTTGTTGCGCGGTACTTGCCCGTGCGTCCACGCGAGACAGATTCAGTGGGGCAGACTTGCCTTTGGCGATGTCTTACATTGCTATGGTTGCGTCTATAACACCTTTGATCGCGCCCGTTATCGGTGGATTCATTAACTTCCATTTTGGCTGGAGCATGGTGTTTATCTCACTACTTGGCTATGCCTCTGTAGCTTGGGTGGTATTAGCGTTCAAATTTAAGGAAACCGTGACTCAGGTTTCGGCAATCCCTTCACCGAAGAAAATGGCTTCTCAATATAAAGAGCTACTCACTTCTCGTTATTTTATGAGCTTTGCGAGTATCGGTTGGCTTAACTTTAGCTTGATGATCACCACCGTATCAGTGATGCCGTTTATCATGCAAAACCAGATTGGCATGACGTCAGATGAATACGCGATGTGGGCCGTCATTCCAGCATTAGGCATGCTGGGTGGAACAAGCTTATGTAACCGTATTCGCCCTATGTTGGGTAACAAGAAAACTCTGTTATGCACACCTGTATTACATGTTGCTGCGGCGTTGTGGCTGTTCTTCTGTCCACTCGAACCTCTGTATCTCATGCTTGGCCAGTTCTTGATGATCCTTGGTAATGGTATTGCGTTACCTTGTGCTCAGGCGTTAGTGATGCTGCCTTACAAGAAGAACGCTGGCGCGGCGGCAGCGATGTCTGGCGGCGGGCAGATGGTGGTCTCTTCAATGGTGAGTATGGGGCTGGTTCAGTTAGGGTTAGGGGAAGCGTGGCATTTATCGCTCGTCATCATGCTGTTCACATTGATTACCCTGTTTAACATTTTGCGTGGTTTTAGTAGCCAAGAAGCGAGAGAGTCTCAGCTTAGTTAGTTGTTTAGTTAATTAGCTAGCTGCCTGGCTAGTAGAAACGAAAAGGCCATTGAAGTTCTACGATTTCAATGGCCTTTTTATGCTTAGAGCTTAGAGCTTAGAGCTTAGAGCTTAGAGCTTAGAGCTTAGAGTTTGGACTTAAATATTCGAACTATTCACAAACAACGGCGACCTTTTCGCTTGCTGCTGTCTTAGCTGGAACTGGATGATCGATCAGTCGGATAGGGGATTCATACAGTGCAGACAAAGCCTGTTCATCGAGTAACTTATCTGCGCTGCCTTCAAAGGCAATCTGACCTTTCTTCAGAGCAACGATGTGTGTCGCGTAGCGCAGTGCAAGGTTTAAGTCGTGCAGAATCACGATAACGCCAACGTCTTCATTTTTGTTGAGTTCAGACAATAAACTCATCAATTGGAATTGGTGATGAACATCCAATGCAGAAGTCGGTTCATCAAGGATCAATACTGGAGACTGTTGAGCCAGCAACATAGAGACCCACGCGCGTTGACGTTCACCGCCAGATAAGTCATCCGCTAATGCTTGTGAGAATTCAGTAACCCCGGTTCTTTCCATTGCTTGCTGGATGATCGACTTATCTTCTGAATTCCAACGGCCTAGTGCGCCTCTCCATGGGAAACGCCCTAAACGAACCAGTTCTTCGACAGTTAAGCCAGCAGAGGCTGGGAGCTTTTGCGGTAAATAAGCAATCTGCTTGGCTAAGTCTTTGCTTTTGAATGAAGAGAGGGAAGCGCCGTCTAGTTCCACGCTGCCATGATCTGGTGACATCTGCCCTGAGAGTAAATTAACGAGTGTAGATTTACCTGAACCATTATGGCCAAGAACGACGGTCAGTTCGTTGGTCGGAATCGTGAGGTTTTCGATTGAGAGAATGGTTCGTTCATCACGAACAATTTTGATGTTTGAAAGCTGAAACATGTCAGTCCTGTGCCTAGACCAATAAAGCGCTTCAGTGAAATTAAACGAGCTTTATTAGCTTTTAAAAATAGAGGGTGTTATTGAGCTGTTTTTTTGTTGTCGGGGTGTCTTGGGCAATCGTCGCAATACTTTCTAGAGTCGCACTTATAAACTAAGCAGCAGCTGATTCTGATCAGTTTTAGCATCCCCGAATCAGCGTCTATTTTAAGGCTGTCTAAATGATTTTCAGGTAACTGGCATGCTTCTAACCAAAGCTTAGCTTGTTCAGTGATATAATCGTTGGTTAGGCTCGGCTCGTGCTGCTGTAGTTTTATCAAGCTGCCTAGTAACAGATCAGCAAGTAGATGATTGGTAAACCCCGGACGAATACGTGTCCACTCACTAATCTGGCTACGATAAAACTCTGTGAGTGCAAGAATAGCTTGGCCTGCTTGTGGAATCAGTTTTTCTGGTGAACCGTGTTGATGATCACCATTAAAGAAACGGTAGCCCGTGACAAATTCTTTGTACCTAAACTGGCCGATATTCTTAATATCAGGCAGTGAGTGAAGGCCGTAGATAGATATGAAGGTCACGTAGATTGGTTGCCAGCAAACCAGATCCCACGTTCGGGTTAACCAATAGGCTTTGCCTGCTTCAGGGTGATTTTCCGCTAAGCCATCGTAAACGCGTTTGATCTCGATATGGCTTTTATCGTTTGTCATTGCGATGCTTTTGCTGCTCAGAGAGCCATAACTTCCGCTTAGATAAGGCGTTATTTGTTTTGAGTAAGCGAAGATTTTCTGGTGCAGGGAGGGGGCTCTGCGACGAGTGGTAATATTGTGCAGCTGGGAAAGCATTTTAAACCATTAAATGAGAATCAGTTGCGTTATCATAGCGAACCTCATTGACGATAACCATACAAAATGGTGCATCTCTTCAGAGAACTCTTGGTTTAAAAGATTTATAAATTGAGTGCGCCTTGGCCATTATTAAGTGATAAAAGTCGCTTTAAATGTTAAAAAGTATTCCTGTATCGACTTAATTGTTACCACTATCGAGATTATAAAAGCGTGACTATGAACACTCCTGCATTTGACCGTATCAGCCGCGTTCTAGCTTATATCCATGCGAACCTTAGTTCGGCACTATCGCTAGAAGATATTGCGAAACAGAGCTGTTGGTCTCGCTGGCAGCTGCAAAGAGTGTTTCAAGCTGAAACAGGGCTTACTGTGGCAAACTACGTGAGGGAGCTAAAGCTAAGCCAAGCGGCTGAAGAACTGTTGGACAGCAAAACGCGAGTGATCGATATCGCACTTGAACTCGGATTTAATTCAGAAATTAGCTTTAGTCGTTCCTTTAAGCAGATGTTTGGGGCAAGCCCAAGTCAGTATAGAAAAGCAGGAAAAAGAGTCGGGCTAAGAAAGCCGATACAAGTATCTGAAACAGCGAGTACTTCTGAAAAAGGGGCGTTAAGCTTTGTGGAAGTGCGCATTGATGAAAGAGAGTCTTTCCTAGTGAAAGGTATGACATCAGAAATCAGTGGTTTGTTTTCACTCACGCAAGACTTCGCTCAGAAAGTCCCTCAGCTATGGTCACGTTTAGAAGGTGAGGTTGAGATCCCTGACGACAACGTGCTCCAGTTCATTGGCGTGGTTGACCTGACTCAGTCTTGCTTTGACGGGACGAATATTCACTATTGGGCAGGGGTAGAACTTCAGGAAGGAATTTCAATCCCGCAATTACCGAGTATTATCTCTGAAAGATTAGAGGTACTGACGGTTCCTAAGCAAACTTATGCTGTAGTGAAGCACTGTGGTCCAATTGAGAATTTACGACACACCTTGAGTTGGTTTGTGCTGAATTGGATGCCAAGTTCAGGTTATCGTGGCGTCGATGGATATGAGCTTGAAGTGTACCCGTTTGCCTATCAAGCACATGCCTCTGACGCTGAAATGGAGTACTGGGTTCCTATTATTAAATCGTAGTCATATTCCCGCTCACTCTCTTCTAGCAAAGCCTTCCTATTAATAGGGTCAATTGTCTTTTTAATCACCAATTGACCGTTTTCTACTAAAAATAGGTCAAGTTCTTTTTGAATTTGCACCAAATTGTTAATTATCCCACCTCTAGATACATACAATGCAAATGATATTTATTATTATTTATATTAAGCATTGGTGCCGAGGGAATTATGACCACTCACACTCGTTTTAAGTATTCATCATTGGCAGTCGCGTTGCTGACTGCGTTTTCAGCGCAAGCATTCGCGGAAGATACCGCTACTTCGGCAGATTCGAATGTAGAAACTATTACAGTTATGGGTAAAGCGTATCGTAATACAGCAACTAAATCGGCACTTGAGCCAGAAGAAACACCTCAAGGTATTACAGTCATTGATGAAGAACAGTTAGATCAACGAGGTGTAAAGTCTCTTAACCAAGCGCTTAGATACGCGCCGGGTGTTGTGACTGAGCAAAAGGGCGCATCAGTAACCATGTACGATACGTTCTCGATTCGTGGGTTTAGTAACAATCAGAGTTACTACGATGGCTTGATTCTGCCGTTTCTGACTGGATGGAACCTGCAACCTCAGATCGACCCTATTGCGACTCAGCAAGTTGAAGTGTTTAAAGGCCCTACGTCTGTGTTATATGGATCGATGCCGCCGGGTGGTATGGTCAACATGATCGCGAAGGCACCGCAAGAAGACGGGTCGACAAAAGTGGGTGTATCTACAGGCTCAAGAAACTTGATGGAAGCGTCAATTGATACTTCAGGTCAGTTAGGTGACAGTGACTTTTCATATCGTTTAGTTGCACTCGCACGTAAACAAGAGAGCCAAGTTGATAACGCTGAAGAAGAGCGTTATGTGATTGCTCCATCGCTAGATTGGCAGGTATCTGATAGAACACTTATTAACTTCAATCTTTACTATCAGAATGACCCGTCAATGGGTACTAATTCTGCAATGCCGCTTGAAGTGCTGAAGGCAAGTGATCCATCTGTGTCCATGGGCGACAAGAACTGGAGTACCTTTGAACGTGAAGTCTTGATGTTAGGTTACAAAATTAACCACCAAATCAATGACAACTGGACTTTCCTTCAGAACGCTCGTTATTCCGATGCGTCGCTATATCAAGAAAACACCTACCATCGTGGTACGAATTTTAACGCCGCAACTGGTAGCTTAATTCGAAATGTGTATAGCACGGATGAAGACTCTCAAAGCTTTGTTATCGATAACCAAGTTTCAGGCCGCGTCGAAATTAGTGGCTTAGAGCACAATTTACTATTCGGTGTCGACTACCTAAAGCTAACAGGTGACTCTTTGTACAAAGAGTTTGATGCAAACAGTAGTTTCGGTGATTTCAACGCATACAATCCAAATAACGACCTTTTGGATAAAAGTCAGCTTCAAGAGAATTACCGTGAATCCCACGACATTACTACCGAGCAGTTAGGATTATATTTCCAAGATCAAGTTCGCTACGACGCGCTGGTTTTACTTGCTGGTGGACGTTACGACATGTTCAGAGCGAGTGACGAAAAAACGAGCATTTATCCAACAAGCGATGGCACAGAAAAAGCGGATCACAATCAGTTCTCTTACCGCGTAGGTGCTTTGTATGAGTTAGATAATGGCATCTCTCCATTTGTAAGTTACGCGACGAGTTTTGAACCAGCTGCTGGTACCGATATTAACGGTAACTCGTTGAAACCTCAGCTGGGTGAGCAAGTCGAATTCGGTGTGAAATACCTGTCTGCTGATATGGCACAGCAACTTACAGCATCATACTTTTACATTACTAAGAAAGATTCAATTGCTGCCGATCCATCGGATCCAACGTATCGCTCTAAGATTCAGTTAGGCGAAGTGCGTTCTCAAGGTGTCGAAGTCGAAGGCAGATGGTTTGTAACGGAAGATTGGGATGTTAATGCGAGCTATACGTATGTCGACATGGAAGTGACTGAAGATGCGAACCCAGATCTAGAAGGCACTACACCAATCTATGTACCGACACATGCCGCTAATCTATGGAGCAATTACTATGTCTATGGTGGTGCTTTATCAGGAACTCGCTTCAGTGCAGGTGCTCGTTACATGGGTGAAATGGAGATGGATGCAACCAATACTCAAGGAAAAGTACCATCATATACGGTTGTCGATTTATCCGTAGGTTATGACCTAGGGGAAGCAAGTGAAACTCTGTCAGGTGCAACGGCTAACTTGCTCGTTAATAACCTGTTTAATGAAGAGTACTACACCTGCTACGACCAATCGAACTGTTGGTTCGGTGCTGAGCAGTCTGTAGAGCTCAGCGTGAACTACGAGTTCTAATTCATTTGAATACATAAATCTAAGCAGCCTGTGTAGGCTGCTTTTGTCGTTAAATAAACAATTAAAAAGTGACAGTGATTATATGAAAGCCAACTATTTTACTTCTCGTTTTCCTAAAGTGAGTTCGTTCATTGTCTCATTGAGCTTGTTGTTATCAGCTCAAGCGATGGCCAACTTTCAAGTTGAAGACAGTGAGGGTGTTAAAACCCTTGAAGCTCAACCGGTTAGAGTCGCGGCGCTGAACTGGGACATTGCAGAACAAGTTATCGAACTCGGTGTTACGCCAGTAGCAGTACCTGATATTGCAGGTTATACCGATTGGGTTGCTCAACCTGCGATTCCAGAAGGCGTGGCGGACATTGGCACTCGAACTGAGCCTAATTTCTCTGCTTTGAAGAAGCTAAACCCTGATGTGATTCTTATCGCTTCACCGCAGAAAGATCTTCAGGATCGACTCTCTGAAATTGCGCCCGTGCTTTACTACCAAACGTACAGCGAACAGCACAGCAATGCAGCGGCTGCTATTGAGAATTTCAAGAAGATCGGCCAGTTGCTTGGTAAAGAAGAACAAGCGAACCAAAAGCTGGCCGCAATGGATGAGCGTATCGCGGTTCTAAAAGCTGAACTAGATAAAGCGTATTCGGGCGACAAGCCGAAAGTCACCTCTTTCCGTTTTGCGAGTACAACTTCTGTGTTTATTTACGGCGATAACTCGATTCCACAATATGCACTTGAGCAGCTTGGCTTTGATAATGCGATGGATCTTCCTGCAAGTCAGTGGGGCATCAGTCAAAAACGCATGACCGAGCTTAAGAACGTGAAGAACGGTATTGCGCTTTACTTTGAACCTTTCCCATATCAAGACAAGCTAGACCGTTCTCCGGTTTGGAAGAGCATGCCTTTCGTTCGCAATGGTCAATTTAGCCCGGTCGCGGCTAGTTGGAGTTACGGCGGTGCAATGTCGATTTTGTATAACGCAGAAGCCATGGCGCAATCGCTGCTGACGTTAGCGGAGCAGTAATGAAATCCAGTGGTTTTATGATGGGGGCTGCGCTGCTTTGTGCTGCTCTTGTTCATTTATGGTTAGGGCAGTCGGAATTTGGCCCTATTGGAGAGTTGCTTCAGCAAGCCTCACAGATCAGTGATATCGCAACATTCAACTTAATGGTCGATGATTCATTCGAGTTGATGGCGTTAGCCTATGTCAACTTACCTCGCTTGGTGATGGCAATCTTGGTTGGCGCAACACTTGGCACCATCGGCAGCTTGTTTCAACAACTGACACAGAATCGCATGATGTCTCCGCTTACCTTAGGTACGTCGTCAGGTGCATGGCTTGGTCTGGTTATTCTGAATGTGGTTGCGCCGATGTTGGTCGCTCAGTATTCAGTTTGGTTTGCTCTAATTGGTGCGCTGCTTGCGATGGGGCTTATCGTTTCCATTGTTGGCATCAAAAATATGAGCGGCTTGCCAATTGTATTGGCGGGTATGGCGGTCAACTTATTGCTAGGGGCATTTGCAACGGCGATTATTCTACTCAACGACCAGTACGCACAGAATCTGTTTGTATGGGGAGCGGGCGACCTAGGGCAAAATGGCTGGGAACAAGTGCTTTGGTTGATGCCTAAGCTGTTGCCGATTTTTGCCATATTCTTCTTAGCTCCGCGAGTTCTGACTTTGCTTTCCATCGGCACTGAAGGGGCTGCGGCGCGCGGGCTCAATATTGGCGCAACATTCTTTGTATTGATGGCGGTTGGCGTTTGGTTGGCTTCAGTATCTATTACCTCGGTGGGCGTGATCAGCTTTATCGGCTTGATAGCTCCGAACATCGCTAGGCATCTAGGTTTTCTAAAGGCCAAATCTGAACTCGTCGCAAGCTGCGTATTAGGTGCGCTATTACTTTGTGTCACCGACAGCTTGGCGATCTTCTTGGCGCAATGGTCTTTGGACATGATTCCAACAGGAACGGCAACTGCGGTGATTGGTGCTCCAGCTTTGATCATTATTGCTCGCAAGCAAATGTCTGCTCAAGATCAGCTGTTTTTCTCAATGCTTAAAGGGCCAAAGTTTATTTCATCTTTGGCTTACTTCTTATTGGGCACGATGATCGTCGGATTGCTGGCGTTGAGTACATTGTCACAGCCTTCTTCTGATATGGGCTACTTTGTTATCCCAGACGCATTTGAATGGTCTATTCGTTGGCCGAGAATGTTAACCGCGATATTCGCTGGTGGTGGCTTAGCGGTGGCGGGTGTGATTTTCCAAAAATTTGGTCTACAACCCGCTCGCAAGTCCAGATATTCTTGGTGTGTCGGCGGGTGCGGTTCTGGCGTTGATTTTCAGTAGCTTATTCATGGGCTATTCGATTCACTCGCTAAGCCCGTGGGTTGCGTTTCTGGGCAGTGCGATTGCACTCTGTTTGTTATTGTTCCTTGGCAAGAAGCATCAGTTTGCTCCGTCTATTCTAATTCTGACAGGTATCTCGCTGACCGCGGTATTGGAAGCTTTGGTGCAATTCTCTTTAACACGAGTGGGTGAGGGGAAATACACATTATTGGCTTGGCTAGCTGGCTCTACTTACCGTGTGGAGCCTGAGTCTGCCACTATAATGGCTGTCGTGATAACGGCTTGTATTGGTGTTGCTCTGCTGCTGAGTCGTTGGGTGACCTTAATTGCGACTGGACGGCAGTTCGCGAGTGCCAGAGGGTTGAATATTAATATCGCTTACGTGGCATTGTTGTGTATTGTTGCGATCTTATGTTCGGTCGTGACAACCACAATGGGACCTGTTGCGTTTGTCGGCTTGTTAGCTCCGCATATCGCTGCAATTGTGGGGGCTCGTTTGGTTCGAGAGCAGGTCATATTGTCGTTTTTAATTGGTGCTGCACTCATCATGCTATTTGCAGACTGGTTAGGGCAAGTGGTGGTGTTTCCGGCGCAGCTTGCGGCAGGGACGTTAGTTTCCATTATTGGTGGTAGCTACTTCATCTTCTTGTTATTGAAATCTCGAAGAACATAGGTTCTACCAAAACTGAGAGTCCTTGATTATCAAAGCTATTGGTAATAAAAGCTACGAATGAAAAGCAGTGAATAGAGCGATCCATCACTGCTTTTTTATTGATGTTGTTTGTGTAAGGGGGCGGCGTTAAGCAACACAGGTCTCGCTTCTTAATGTGCAAGTTTGGTATATGTTAATAAAATGTATAATCTAAAGGTCTGACCACTTATAAGGTAGCCACCATGCCAAACCTCGATCGTATTACTTGTTCTATCGATGAAAACCAAATTGCGACGGTTGTGTTGAATCGACCCGATAAGCTCAATGCTATTGATATGGCGATGTTTGAAGCCGTTAATGACATGATAAGTGAGCTCAAGAAGAACAGAGATATTCGAGCTGTTATTGTTAAAGGCAGTGGTTCAGATTTTTGTTCTGGTTTAGATGTTAAATCGTTATTGAACAGTAAAGTAGGGGCGATGAAGCTCTTGTTCAAATGGTTACCGACATTACCCAATGCTGCGCAGCGCTTTTCGCTTGGTTGGCGAGAGATCCCATGTCCTGTCATTTTTGCGATTCATGGTCGTTGTTGGGGAGGCGGCCTTCAATTAGCCAGTGGTGGTGATTTTAGGATGGCCAGTCCAGACGCGACTTTCTCGATATTGGAAGCCAAATGGGGTTTGATTCCTGACATGGGAGGCGCCATCGCATTTCGAGAGTTAATGCGTAAAGATCACACCTTAGAAATGGCGATGACCGCTAAAGAGATCGACTGTGAAACAGCGAAAGACTATGGGCTGGTAACCAAGATTGCCGAAGATCCTTACGCTGAAGCTTATGCGTTGGCACTTGAGTGTGCGAATCGGTCGCCAGATGTTGTCGCTGCTAATAAGAAACTCTACAACAAGACTTGGTGGTCAAGCCCTGGCATGGCCGTATTTTACGAGACCTGGTATCAGATAAAGGTAGGGTTAGGCAAGAATAGAGCAATCGCTGCTCAACGTGAAATTCATCGAGACAAGCCACGTTCATACGTCGCGAGAAAGTTCAAATAGCGTTTGTACAGGAATAACGGATATTCCATTTGTTTATGGGGCTTTGCGGTAACCTTAGAGCAATTTAATGTCTAAGGCTAAATGAGCAATCTGATGAACAAAACTTTTACTTACTCGCTAGCTGCCACCGCAATTTTTACAAGTTTAAATGCTTTCGCAAGTGGTTTGTTTTTACAAGAAGCTGTCGTCGCCAATGCTGGTACTACCGGCGCCGGTGATGGTGTTTACACTCGCTCTGCTGCTGCGATGTGGACGAACCCTGCCACCATGTCACATATGGGCGAAAGCAAAACGACTATCAATACCATGGCGTTTGATCTTGAGATGCAATATCAAGACAACGGCGACAAGCAAGATGGTAAAGCTCATTCAGTCATGCCTTCATTTGGTGCTTTCCACGCGCATCAAGTCACAGACAAATTACACCTTGGTATTGCGCTTGGCGCTGTGGGTGGCTCAAGCCTAGATTATGGCAGTGAATGGGCTGGTCGCTTGTTGCTGGAAGATATCACTCTTACTGCCATGCAAGTGAATCCATCACTGAGTTATAAACTGAATGACCAGTGGTCAGTGGGCGCGGGTGTTCAATTCAGTTGGGCTGCGTTTCAACAAACAACGTCAATGCTTACTGCTAAGCAAGATACTGACTGGGCATACGGTTATAACTTTGGCGTAATGTACACACCGACAGATAAACTCAAATTAGGTGCGAGCTACCGTTCTAAACTCGAGCATGAATTCAACAATGATGTAAACGGTAAGTTAGGTGCTGACGCTTTGAATTCGTTATCGACAGATATTGCTTTACCTGAAATTATCGATGTCAGTGCGAGTTATGCATTGAACTCTCAGTTAGATTTATTGGCAAGTGTTCAGCTCCACCGTTGGAGCGCGTGGGACGAGACAGTACTAGACTTTGGTGCATCAGTTGGTGGTGACCCTGTAGGCGGAATTCCAATCAAGCGTGACTGGGATGATGTTTGGAAATTTGCGGTTGGTGCTGATTACCAACTTAACTCAGACTGGCGTTTAAAAGCGGGCTTCTCTTACGAGACCTCGCCACAAGATGATCCGTCAATGCAATGGGTTGACCTCCCTGTTGGCGAGCAATATCGCTACTCAGTAGGTGCTTCAACGTATTGGGATGATATCTTGATCGACGTGTTCTACGAATACGCTGACTTGGATTCGGTTGAAATGGATCGTCTAATGGTTGATGGTTCGTTCGATGGCCGTATCCACTTCGTTGGCGTTAGTGCGACCTTCTGATGACATTACGTAATCTATTACTTGTTGTTACGGCAACGCTCGGATCGATGGGTGCTTTGGCTGAAGAGAAGCACCCTGATGATCCGACTAAAATCGTGACAAAAGCTGGCGTTGCTTATAACGAAGATTTGCAGTTCTCTGGGTCTATTGGGCTTGATGAAGCGCGAATGATCAACGCTCGTGTCAATGCCGATGGCGAAGAGTGGCGATTAGGCGGTTCATGGCTGCTGCCTATGGGTATCGTGAACTTCAACTTTAGCCGTTCTGAATATGACAACGATGCTTATAAGAACAACTACAGTATCGGGACGTTTATACCACTGAGTTATTTCGACATTGAGCCGTTCGGATGGCAAATCTTCCCTATGGCTGGTTACAGTTATAATGATGGCGAAGTGGCCGTGTTCGATGATGATAATGTTGGTTCTGACTATGTATTGATGCCGAGTTCAACACACGGTGGCTACATTGGGGCGTTTGGCTTAAAAACGATCACTGATGAGTGGTCACTGATTGGTTTTGGCGGTGGCTCTATGGGCTCTGATGACTATTCGGGTTATTGGGCGGGCGTTGGCGCTAGCTATAAGCTGAGTGATGCCCAGTCATTCAACTTCTTCACTATCTTTGCTGAGGATGATTTCGGTGAAAATAACAGTGTTGGCGCATCTTATACCTACGAGTTTAAATAGCTTTTCTGCGTATTGTCTTAAATAGTTAGAACTGAGAGTAGGCTTACCGATTGGGTGAGCCTATTCTTAGAATCTATCCTAATCCTATCTTTGTGAGCAATAGTTGCCTGTTTCTTATATGAGAGTGCCGCTCTCTTAATCTAGATTAAGTTTTGCCTGCCATATTCTCTGTAGTATCCGCCAGAATCAGTGCCCATGCGTAATGGGTAACTCGCTTAACACGATTTTGAGAGGAAGACACTTGAGCACTTTGTTTACAGAAACCCACATTGGCAAGATGACACTAAAGAACCGTTTCATGAGAAGCGCGACGTGGGAAAATATGGCCACCGAAGATGGTCATATGACAGATAAACTTTACGCTATCTATGAAGAGTTGGCTCAAGGTGAAGTCGGCTTGATCGTGACGGGTTACGCGAACATCGTTGAAGAAGAAAAGCCGAATGCGGGCATGATGGGGATGTATAACGATTCATTCATTGAAGAGTATCAGAAGCTGACTCAACTTGTGCACGACAACGACTCTAAAATCGTGATGCAATTGGCTTATGGTGGCACGAAAACCACGTATAACCTTGGCGAGCGAGTGATCTATGCACCGAGTGAAGTTCCAGAAAAAGGGACACAGACACAGGGTAAAGCAATGACCAAAGAGGATATTGATTACATCGTTGATGCCTTTGCCAAAGCGTCACTAAGAGCGAAGCAAGCGGGTTTTGATGGTGTTGAGGTTCATGCTGCTCATACCTATCTGATTAACCAGTTCTTAAGTCCTTATTACAACCAGCGTGAGGACGAATACGGCGGTAGCTTAGAAAATCGCATGAGATTTTTGCTAGAGATCTACACGGCAACGCGCAAGCTAGTTGGCGACGATTTCCCAATCTTGGTTAAGCTGACCGCTTCTGAGTTTTTTGAGGGCGGTGTGACCTTCGATGAAACGCGTTTGGTGTGTAAAAAGCTTGAAGAAGTAGGCGTTGATGGCATTGTCGTTTCTGGCAACATTCATGGTAAAGCCGACACCATGATTGGCGAGTCACACGACGGATTTACTATCCAAGCTGAAGGTTACTTCCATGAATACGGCCACGCAATTAGCCAAGACGTTAACATCCCAGTTATCACGGTTGGCGGCCTGACGGATTTTGATGCTATCGAAGCGATTGCGAAC
Organism: Vibrio celticus; assembly: GCF_024347335.1. Taxonomy (NCBI): domain Bacteria; kingdom Pseudomonadati; phylum Pseudomonadota; class Gammaproteobacteria; order Vibrionales; family Vibrionaceae; genus Vibrio; species Vibrio celticus. The sequence continues at coordinate 802,920 of NZ_AP025464.1, read as the reverse complement.
AACACGGGCATTGAGTACTTCGCACTTTCACGACCTCTGCTTTCTGAGCCGCACTTAGTGAAGCGTTGGAAAGAAGGGGATAAAAGTCCTGTTGAATGCGAACGATGCTCTAAGTGTCGCACTAAGCGCGGTAACTTCTGCGTGGTCAACAAAGACAGAAAAGTACAGCTTGCTCGTATGTAGTCGCTGAACCCAGCTCCAAGCGTGAGCCGGAGTTTATAACTGAGTCTAAGTTTGAGCCTGTGTAATCGTGCAGGCTTTTATTTATTTCATATTATATGAAATGAAATTTGAAACCTTATTAATCACATCTTCCTGTCAAATTGGCGCGGTTAAACAGATACACTAAGCCTGTAAATTGTCCAACCAAGTTATCGTAAAAAACTGGGCAAACTTTGAAACTACTTCCTCTTCTTAAGCAACCTCGAATCCACTGACGTCTCTTTAGTTTTAGCGACATTGCTATGATTTAAGCGTGATACTCACTATTTATCCCAGTGAACCCTGTGTTTATGGGGTGCTAGTTTGTGCACCTTGGATTTGCATCGTCGAACATTTTGATAGTTAACGAATAAAACTAAATAGATCATTCAGAGGTAAAAATGCAAAAGAAGCATTGGTCCAAATTCGAGTTGCTGCATGAAGTCGTAACCAACCCCAATATTCATGTAAAAGGTCAACACAGTTATTACAGCGATTGCTGGGATAATGGTTTTGAACAATCGGTAGTGCGCTATTTACACGGCGACGAAGTCAGCCGCCAGTGGGAGCCTCGATGGGAAATCGACGAACTCCATATCGGTGATTATGTCTGTATTGGCGCAGAGGTCGTGATTTTGATGGGTGGCAACCATACCCACAGAGTTGATTGGTTTTCACTGTATCCATTTATGGATGTCATCGACGACGCCTACATTGGCAAAGGTGATACTCACATTGAAGATGGGGTGTGGTTAGGTATGAGAGCGATGGTGATGCCCGGTGTGACGATTGGCGAAGGCGCTGTAGTTGCAGCGAATAGTGTGGTGACTAAAGACGTCGCTCCATACAGCATTGTCGGTGGTTCACCAGCTAAAGTCGTCAAATACCGCTTTGATGAGTCTGTTATTGACGAGCTCATTTCATTCAAAATATACGAGTGGCCCTCAGATAAATTTGATGCGCTGAAACCGTATTTATGTAACTCGGATTTCTCAAAGTTAAAGCAGGCGATAACGGATTACGACAATTGTTTGTAAGGAGCACTTGTAACGAGCGTTTTTAAGGTACGGGTATAGCCACAGATTTTTGTAGAAAGATCTGTGTCATATTTATATTGAAAAACACGTTAAATCAGTCCGTTACCTTGCAATACTCAACATGGTGTACCAATCTTATTTCATAAGCATGGATAAGGATTGTGTATGCCCGCAAGTTCAATGAAAAACAAAGGGGTGGTGGGGAAAGTCCTACTGCCTTCTTTACTCATAAATCTTCTTTCTCTCGCCGTTCCGCTAACGGTTTTACAAATTTACGATCGTATCTTACCTAACCAGAGTTATGGGACTGCCACTCTGTTATTAGCGGGTGCGATGTTGGCTGTCGCTATGGAAGCGCTAATTCGGTTTGTCCGCACTTGGCTTTTGTCTGCGGCGGCTAGTAATACAGAAAAAGCCACTTACCAAACCTTGGTTGAAAGGGTGACGACTGCATCATCAGGCCACCTTCGTAAGCTCGGTGTAGGTGGTGTCGAAGAGGGGTTAGGGTCGGTATCTAAAGTCAAAGATTGGTATTCCGGTGGTGTGATTGCAGGCTTTATTGATTTGCCTTTCGCATTGATCTTCTTGGGTTTAGTGGCTTACATCGGTGGTGAGCTGGTGGCAATACCTTTGGCAGTTTGGCTGATTACTCTCGGAATTGTTTGGTTATCTTCTATTCGCGTTAAAAGCCTAAGTGAAGAAGCTTCCCAAGATGAGCAGGAGCGAAAAGCGTTTTTGATTTTGCTAAGCCAAACCATTCAAGGAATCAAACGTCAGGCTGTTGAGTCTCGAATCTTCAATCAATTTAAATCCCTCAACAACGTCCGTTCTCAGTCTAAAGCGAGAGAAGAGGAACAGAATGCCTTTGCCCAAGAGTGTATTCAGCTTGCCGCATTAGCGACGTCAGTTTTACTCGTGATTACGGGGAGTTTGTGGGTGCTGGATGGACAGTTGACCACAGGTGGGCTGGCAGCATGTTCTATCTTATCTGGTCGAGCAGTTGCGCCGTTAAGTGCTTTAGTGGGAGTTCGAATCAAGCTTAATTCAATACACAGTGCCAATCAGGCAATAGAAAAATTGAGTGACTTGTCACTATCGGAATCTTCAGATTCTGAGCAAGCTGAGAGCCACTTATCTGACTTTGAGGTGTTGGAAATCAAGCAAGCGACCGTTGAAAGATACGGTGAACTCGCTCATGCAGATGTCACATTGAATAAAGGTGAGTTGGTATTGTTAGAGAGTGAAGACCGCCACACCAACAGTCATTTATTGTCGTCGATTGCAGGTATTGATGATCTGAAAGCAGGTGAGTGCTTCATTAACGGAACAGCCGTTTCAATCGCATCCGTAACCGACATTGCTGCCTACTGCGGCGTTAAAGGTCAGTTGGTGTCGGGTACTATTCTCGACAACTTGTGCGGGTTTGACCCTGAGAAAACGCAAAGCGCCAGTGACTACGCTAAGCGTTTGGGTTTGACCAAGGAAATCACTCGATTACCTGATGGACTAGAGACACAAATTGGCCATACGAGTGCGTCTCTGCTGAGTATGGGCAACGTGAAAATGCTCAATATCGCGGCTCAATTGGCAAGTGATAAACCCATAATCATGTTGGAAAGGCCGGATTCTTCACTTGATTTAGACGCCCTTGGGAATCTAGCTAAGGTGTTGGAGGAAGAAGTAACGGCAGGACGCACGATACTGATGGTGAGCTACCATTCGAAGCTTCGCGAATTTGCTAATCGAATCATTACAGTGGAAAGTCGAGCTATTACGGTCGACAGCGAGAGCAATCAGGAGGCCGTCGTATGAATCGTTTAGATATTGGTAACCCTTCAGGTACGAACAACCGTGCAGATACCAGCGGTCGACAAGAGGTGATGAACCATTTAGAAACCGAGAGCCTTTCCGTTCTTAAGCAGTTGGAAGTTAATGCTAATATCCAGTTGTTCGCGCATCAATGGGTCGATGAAAATGGCATTGAATCAATCGACGATATGTTTGCCTTGTTCGACAGGCTTGCACTGCCTTATCGCTTGGTTGCCAACCTAGATGAAGTTGGTGAACATAAATTGGTCTTACTGGTACTTGGTGAACATGAGCTGGTCTCTGGTCATTTAGAATCCAAGCAATTTGTTGCCTTTAATGCCAATGACGACATTACCGATGTCCCTCAGTTTTGTATTGTTATCGAAGGAGCACCACTAGAGAAGGCTTCTCCTGATTGGGTTGGCGAACGACTACATGCGTTTCGCCCCATTATTCCTAAATTGCTGCTAGTCAGTTTTATCACTAACTTATTTGCGCTTGCTGTTCCCTTCATCACGATGTCGATTTATGACCATGTGATTGGTGGTGATGCAGGGCATGAGTTGCAAGGTATCGCCATTGGCGCGGCGTTGTTGTTTGTGATGATGGGTTGGTTGAGAACATTACGTAGCCGAGTGTTTGCTTCAGTTTCCAACCGAGTAAGTCGTGAGATTTCTCAATCCCTCGTGCAGCGTCTGCTTCGTAATAGCTATGCTCAAAATCAGCAAACAGCTTCTTCTAGTCAGCAAAACCAAGTGATGCTGTCAGAGCGTATTTCAGGTGTGCTATCGGGGCCATTAGGAAATGCGCTGTTTGATCTGCCATTCATTCTTATTTTTGTACTTGCGATAGGTGTTTTAGGCGGGTGGTTGGTACTGGTTCCAGTCGTCTCTTTAATCCTTTATTACTTGCTAGCAAAACGCTCGATACGCTCTAGCAGCAAGCGCTCTATGCAATCGACAGTGGCAGGTACGAATCGTCAAAACATGACTAATGAGCTGTCATCCAAGCTTGCCTTTATTCGCAGTGCTGGATTCTCAGAGCACTGGATTCAACGTTTCAAAAAAGCCAATCTTCTTGCTTCAACAGTGACCTTTAATCAATCGGTTCTCCAGAGTCGTTACACCTCGATTTACTATTTCATTGGTGTGGGGTCGACACTCGCCGTGATGGGGTTAGGTATAGGACTTATTTTTGAACAAGTGATGACCCCTGGTGGTTTGATTGCTTCAATGATGTTGATATCTAAGGTGACGGGTCCTGCTCAGGTGTTGGCAAACAGTGCGATGCGTTTTAATAGCTTTAATCAATCCAAGCTGCAAGTGAACCGTATTTTGTCTCAGCCGTCTGAGCGTGAATTCAGTTACCAGCATCACCCGTTACCTGTGGTAGCGCCTAATTTGAAATTAGACCAAGTGACACTGCGCTATCCCAAACAGAGTCGCCCGGCCTTGAATGGTGTGAGTTTTGATATTGAAGCCGGTGAAATTGTCGCGATTACCGGCCCTTCTGGGAGCGGTAAATCAACATTAATTGAAGTGCTGTCTGGCTTGCAGCCTATCCAAAATGGCATGGTCGAGCTTGAAGGCGTTAACCTCGTTCAATACGATCCGCAGCTTTATCGCCACTGGTGTTTCATTCGAGCCGCATATCCTGATTTGCTCACGCTGAGTATTCGAGAGTGGCTAAACGACGGTCACAAAGTCGAAGATCAGAAAATGATCTCTGCAATTGAAATGGTCGGTGGAAAGCGTTGGTTCGAGACATTATCAGGTGGGCTCGATACTTCCATCAGCAGTATTCAGCCGGACAGCCTTTTTGACATGTTGTCTGGCAGCGTCGCGCAGATCCTCATTGACGCGAAAGCGCTGGTTTATGACTACCCAATGTTCTTAATGGATAATCCTGTGCCTGATGCTCACCCAAATGCTAAACGTATATTTGGTGAGTTTGTGCAATCGAAAAAAGGAAAAGCAACGGTGATTTACACGTCCCACGATCCGGATTTAATCAAGCTTGCCGATAAAGTGGTGGTATTAAATGAAGGTGCAGTGGTTTATGCCGGTCCATTAGAGCCGGAGCAGTCTTCGAAGCAGGAACAGCCTTCAGAGCCTCAAGCTTCTCAAGAACCGCAGTTATCTGAGCAACCGTTATCTCAAGAGCTACAGCCGTCAACTCAAGAGGCGTCTGCTCAACAAAATACAGCCCAACAAGAACAATCAGAGTCTAAGCAAGGAGTCGCTAATGACTAAACAATCTATCGAGAAGGGCAAGCGCTACGGTGAACTTGTTGAATCACAAAATACGGCTCGTACATTGGCACTGGCCACATGGTCGGTTGCCTTGTGTGTTATTGCTTTTGCCACTTGGTCTGTAGTCACTCAAGTTGATGAAATTGCCAAAGCCAAAGGCGCAGTTATTCCAGAAGGCGAGAAGCAAGTACTTCAAAGCGCGATTGGCGGTAAGTTAAAGCAAATTCTCGTTAAAGAAGGACAGCTTGTCGAGAAAGGCCAGCCGCTTGTTGAGTTTGATGCGACCTTCCAACGTACCGCTCTTGAAGAATTGAAATCTCAACAAGTGACGCTTCTAGCCAGTGTAGAACGTATGAATGCTCTGCTAGAACAACGTGAGCCAAACCTTGCTGAGTTTGAAGTCGATTACCCCGAGATCGTTAGCCAACAAAAAGCACAGCTGAACGCACAAAAAGCCCTCTATTTTCAAAAGCGTGTGGTACTTGAGAAAGAGAGCGAGCAAATTGCAGAGCAGCTTCGTAGCGTAGAAAAGGCCTTGCCGAGTTATGAGAAAGAGTTAAATGCGACTAAGCAAGAGTTGAACATACTGGAGAAGGGTTATAAAGCGGGTAACATTTCACGTTTACGTGTGCTTGAAATGCGACAAAAATTGGCCAGTATCGAACAGAAAATCGAAGAAGCTCGTGGCAAGAAGTCGGTATTGATTAGACAAGCTGACAGTAATGACCAAAAAATCATACAGCTTCTGGCAGAAGCGAAAGCTAAAGTGAGCGACGATCGTTCAAAAGCCGTATCTGACTTATCAGCATTGAATGCTAGAGTTCGTTCAAGCCAAGCTAAATTGACCAACACCATGTTGGTGTCACCGCTACAAGGCTTGGTGCAAAGCCTGCCAAGCACGCAAAACGGTGGTGTTATTCAGCCTGGTGGCACTGTGGTTGAAATCGTTCCTGTTGGTGGGAAAGCCGACTTTAAAGCGCGTTTATCGCCAAGAGATATTGGCTTTGTGAGTGTAGGGCAGCCGACTCGTATCAAAATTGATGCGTTTGATTACAGCCGCTTTGGGGCGCTAAAAGGGGAGGTTGAGAGTATTTCACCGACCACCAGTCAAAGCGAGCGTGGCGAGATTTACTATGAGGTTGTGGTATCGGTTGATACGCCATACTTCCGCGATAACCCAGAAAGCTTTTCTATTTTGCCAGGTATGACGGGTGAGGTAGACATCACAACCGGTGAAAAATCTGTGTTCCAGTATTTATGGAAACCGATCTACACCAATGTGAGTGTCGCATTTGGTGAAAGGTAATCGTTATAGAGTCGCTGAGAGTAAACGAATAACAACAGCAAATAATAAAAAGGGAGCACATTATGTGCTCCCTTCTGTTTAGTCTCGTTATCGGTTAACTATTTGGATCAATGTCCGGTAGCCCGTCTACATCGTTGTGATGATGGTGCTCATCATCTTGGTTATGGTTGATATTTGCATCATGGTGTTCCAGCGCGTCTGACATATCCAAGTGTGCTTGGTCATGTGTTACTGCATCTGGTTGGTCGACTTGTGCAAGTACGATATCCATATCCGCAGGTTGATCGTGAGCCGTTGTCGATGTCGAATCGGGTTTAATGCCCAATGCATCCAGATAAGCGGCTGCACCATGGTGGCTGGTTTTCTGATCGGGTTCTTGATGGGTCTGCAGGGTTAAATCTAGATTACTATCATCGCTTAGTGTGACCGTAAAGTCGGCTTGCGAAGCCATGTCTGGCTCGTTATGTTGTACAGGAGGCGGTGGTGGGGGAGCTGGGTGTGATGTATGGACCAAAGGTGTGATTGTCATATCAACCACTTCAGTTCCAACTGTCAGCTTTCCACTATGTCCAGGCCCATGACTGAGTATCTGGATATTCACATGGGCGACAACTTCATCTTGATTTGTCCCTTGCAATGCTACTTCAAATTTATCTTCATGTTGACCTATACCAGAAGCGCTGCCATGAGGGCCCGTGTGAACTTGGGCTTGCTCTTGATAATGTAAATGACCAGTCTGAGGGTCAATGGTTAATGTACCGTATTGGCCATGATGGCTAGTGACGTACTGTCCGTTAGGTAAATGGATTCGCCAACCGCTTTGTGCTGTTGGTACCGGAGTTAATGAAGGTAATAGTGGTGGAACCCCAAGCGTGCCAGATACTTGGTGGCTTCCGGATGGTGGTCTGACAACGATCGGTTCAGGTATGGCGCTTGCAGCAAAACCTTGACTACCTGCGGTATTACCGTGTTCGTCAGTCATTGTTGCTTGTACATTAGAACCCGGATGAACTTCAATTTGTATTCCATGCTGAAGACTGTGAGCATCTAATACATGATCTTGTCCGTTAACGACAAGATGCTCACCGATTTTGGCATCACTAGGAGGCGTAACAGTGGCTGTAATCGTATTTGCCTGTCCTCGGGCAATTTCAGCTTTGCTGTATAAGTTGTCTGCCCCTGCGCTTTCAAAAGTAATCGTAGGAAGGCTAACCTGTGTGTCTTTGAGAATCGTGTCAGTCGAAGTTGCGGTTGTACCGTCATGACTGGTCGCATGCGCCGTCACAGTCAACGTTCCGTCTTTCAACGAGGTAAGGTCTGCCGTTGTTTGATAGGTACCGTCTGTAGCAACAGTGATATTGGCCTTGTCGACGGTGACCGTCGTTGTGCCATCGGTGATCTCAATGCGGTCCAGTGTTGAGGCTACGCTCGGATCAAGCGTACCTGAGATAGCGGCCGCACCAGATTCGCTGGCATTTACGGTATTATCAGAAGTATCCGTAATGTCGACACTCAAGACAGGCGTATCGGCCACTGCGGCTAAAGCCATGGATGCCGAGGTAGCAACCGTCGCACCCTGAGGGTCTTGAACATCGTAGGTAAAGTGTACCGTCCCGTTATAATCTGCATCTGGGTTGAAAGTGTAGGTGCCATCTTTATTGTCTGTGACCGTACCGTGATCTGCACTTAGGTTATGCACACTGAGCCGCGCTGTTTCACCATCATCATAGTCACCGGCTTGTGCGAGCAAGTCCGATACATGTAGTGTGACAGCAGTATCTTCAGTACCAGGCGAGAGAGTAACGTCCCCGTGCACAAAAGGCGCATCATTGGTACCTTCGATGACGAATTCAACCTGATGTGATGTTCCATCGACACTGTGAATAGTAAAGGTTTCCTTAGCCTCCTGTCCCTTCGCAAGATGATTAACCGCGCTATTATCAATATGGTAAAAATAGTTACCATTACCATAGAGTTGCAACGTTCCACCAAGACTTCCGGTGTGGTGATGCAAACCGTCCGGAAACTTCGACTGGCTTGGCCCATCAGGATCAACGACATGAAACTGGCCGCTTGTTTTAATCGTGTAGCCATAATAGAGATTATCTTCCTCAAGCAGATGCCCCCCTGTCCCTGTGATGATAGCCACATCATTGACCGCCGAGAGTGTCGTTGATGCCCCGGTATGGGTTACACCGCCGTGTGCATCTTGCACGTCATAAGTGAAATGAACTTGGCCGTTATAGTCTTTAGTTGGTGTGAATGTAAATGTACCATCTTTGTTGTCAACGACAGAGCCGTGGTCTGCGACTAAATTCGACACGCTTAATTGACCTGCGTCATTGAGATCGATATCAGCCGCATTAGTCAGAAGATCTGCGGTGGTAATATTCATTTTCGTATCTTCAGTACCCGAAGTGATAATGACTTCACTAGTGACGGTGGGGACGTCGTTAGTACCTTTTATAGTTATGTTGATTGTATGAGTTGTACCATCAGCGGAAGATACTAGGATATGATCCGTAATACTTTGGTTAACGCCAAGTGTTTGAACATCTTGTCTAGAATTGTCAACGGTATAATGCCATTGACCACTAGAGGTCAAAATAAAGTTACCATGTGCCTGAGTACTACGCTGGCTAATAAAATGTTCTTCACCAACATCAGCGTCAATGATAGTTAATAATCCAGACGTTCCAATACCGTGTTGGATATTAGTAAGTCCTTTGATGGTATTAATTTCAACAGCATGGTGATCTTCAATCGCGACCGCGGTGTCTTGCCCAGTAATCGCAGCAGCGTCATCCACTGCTGCAAGATTCATCGAGGCTGATGTGGCTACAGTCGCACCTTGAGGATCTTGTACATCGTAGCTAAAGTGGACCGGTCCATTATAATCAGCATCTGGGTTGAAAGTGTAGGTGCCATCTTTATTGTCTGTGACCGTACCGTGATCTGCACTTAGGTTATGCACACTGAGCCGCGCTGTTTCACCATCATCATAGTCACCGGCTTGTGCGAGCAAGTCCGATACATGTAGTGTGACAGCAGTATCTTCAGTACCAGGCGAGAGAGTAACGTCCCCGTGCACAAAAGGCGCATCATTGGTACCTTCGATGACGAATTCAACCTGATGTGATGTTCCATCGACACTGTGAATAGTAAAGGTTTCCTTAGCCTCCTGTCCCTTCGCAAGATGATTAACCGCGCTATTATCAATATGGTAAAAATAGTTACCATTACCATAGAGTTGCAACGTTCCACCAAGACTTCCGGTGTGGTGATGCAAACCGTCCGGAAACTTCGACTGGCTTGGCCCATCAGGATCAACGACATGAAACTGGCCGCTTGTTTTAATCGTGTAGCCATAATAGAGATTATCTTCCTCAAGCAGATGCCCCCCTGTCCCTGTGATGATAGCCAAATCATTGACTGCGGCTAGGGTTGTGCTCGCTCCCGTATGTGCGATGCCACCGTGTCTATCGGCAACATCGTAAGTAAAGTGGACCACTCCGTTGTAATTAGGATCAGGGTTAAAGGTAAAACTGCCATCTGAATTTGATACCAAGCTGCCGTGGTCTGCCGTCAAGTTTTGAGCGTGTAACCAACCTCTATCGTTAGTATCAACATCTGTCGCATTAGCGATTAATTCAGCTTGTGTAATATGTATTGAAGTATCTTCCTTACCTGAAGGTAAAGTGACCTCGCCACTAACTGTTGGTACATCATTATTGCCATGCACAACAACGGAGACACTTTCCGAGACATGGCTACCATCAGTCGATACGGCCTCAACCGTAAAGTGTTCCCAATACTCGGTACCGTCTCCTAATGTTGTCGCTTTGCTCTGGTCAACGTCATAATGCCATTGTCCGTCGGCACTTAGATGGAACGTACCATACTGACCGCTAATGCCTGCTGTCGGTGTTTGTGTCCAACTTACCGTATCGTGGAGATCAACATCGTGGGCGACCACATTGCCGGAAACTGAAGCACCTGTTTGGGCATTTTCTACAACATGACCCAGTTCTGAATTGGAATCGATGACGACCCCATCCTCTGTGCCGTTAACCTTAACCGTAATAGGGAATTCAGTACCATCGGTTGCTATTAGCTTTATAGATTCAGTTAATGATTCACCATGCTTTAATTCTTGAACGTGAACATTATTATTGTCGCCAATATAACTCCAAGAATGCTCACCTTTGTGAGATCCACTTGCGATAGTGTGGAACTGGAATTTGCCATAAGGAGTCGTGACATCTAGGCCACTGCCTATATTCCATGTGTATTGCTTACCTGCAAATTCGACCGTTACTTGAGTATTAGGGCTGTCTACATCCGTAATTTGTAGCGCTTGCCAATCAACAGCGTCCATTATGTTTACATGCGTAAGCATGTGTGTGGCGACATCTTCAGTTGCAACACCATGATCAACACCAGAAATAATGGTTTTGTCATCGACTGCCGCAAGTGTCGTACTCGCTCCGGTATGTGTAACACCGCCGTGCGCATCTTTGACGTCGTAGCTAAAGTGTACATCGCCGTTATAGTCTTTTTCTGGGGTAAAGGTGAAGGTGCCATCGGCATTGTTTAGAATGGAACCATGGTCAGCATGAAGATTTTCAATAGACAGTAATCCGGCATCGTTTTTATCGACATCGACGGTATTCGCTAATAGTTGCGCTGTGGTAAGAGTTTGGCGGGTATCTTCAGTACCTGCGTTCAGTGTCACTTCTGAGCTGATATAAGGTCTATCATTATCGCCGTGAATGGTAATCACAATGTCTTGAGCCGTACCATCTTTAGAATAAACGGTAATCGTATCCGTTAATTGCTGCCCATCGCCTAATTGATCGATCTGTGTGGCCACGTTTTGTTGGTTACTACCGACGGTGACCATATAGTGCCAATTACCATCTGCATTTAATATTAATTGACCATAGGTTCCGTGGTATGAGTAGCCTACGCCTTTTGTGTCAAATTGTGCTTCGCCATTATCAGGGTCAATAATCTCTAACTTACCATCAGTGTATAAAGGGTCATTGGTTAATTTACCCATCCCCGGCTGTGCGTAGTTTGGGGATCGGTCTTGATAGGTACCATGCCCTTCATCGACATCGCCAATTGTCTTTCCAGTGATTACTGCTGTGTCACCAACCGCATCAATATGAAGAGTGTTAGTAGCCTCTTGTGAGTCATCATGCCCATCGTTAACAGTATATTTAAACTGAACATCGCCATTAAAATCTTGCGCAGGAACGAACTGAAGTTTAGTGATGTCAGTTGTAGAGATGTGTTGCCCCGCTGTAACATCGTGTCCATCAAGCACAAACTTACCTTGTGTTGCTGATGGTAGATCTGTGATTGCTATGGAGTGTAGCGTATCGCCAGTGTCGATATCGGTGAACCCAAATTGACTGGCTTGCATTTGGTAGTGCGTGTCTTCAGTGCCATGTGCAAGTGTTGTCGCAATGATGGTCGGCTGATCATTGGTGCCTGTCACCGTTATTGTTATATCGTGGGCAGTGTGGTCTGCAGAATAAACACGATATACAACCTTTTCTACTTCACCTTCAGCTAATGATTGCAAGCGACTGTTTGAAACCTCATACCCCCAACTTCCAGCTGGAGTTATTCTTAGATCTCCACCAAAGGGGTCATGTATCGCTTTCTCACCAAATTGGTTAAACCGGAAATGATCTTCGCCTGTGTCAGGATCAGTTACAGACAAAGAGCCTGATATTGCAATCTTTTGAGCTGAGCTGTGCCCAACATTATGATCTTCTATAATTGAACCAGTATCGTTGCCAGAAATCACAGCAGAATCACGGGTGGGAGCCAGAGTGATTGAGGCTGATGTAGCGACACTTCCACCATGTGTATCCTGCACATCATAGGTAAAGGAGACTTTACCGTTGTAATCTTGTGTAGGATGAAAGGTGAAGGTTCCGTCATGGTTATCGGTGATATTGCCATGGTCGGCGGTGAGATTGGCCACAGAGAGTTGCCCTGCATCATTGTGGTCGATGTCTGTAGCGTTGGCGAGTAAATCAGAAACGTGTAGAACGACATCTGTATCTTCAGTACCAGCCGCAAGTGTAACTGCGGAGCTAACAACGGGAGCATCATTGTCACCTAGGATAGTGACTTGAATTTGATGAGGTGTACCATCAGCAGAACGCACAGTAACAGTATCAATTAACGTTTCATTACTACCGAGAGATTGAATCTTTGCGAGGCTATTATCAATCTCATAGCGATATGAACCATTGGATTGAAGAATGAGTTTTCCACCTTCCTGTGTCGTATATCCGGTATCCCATGTGCCTGTTTGTTGGTTTTGATGAAGATTCCCATCAAAATGATCTTCTCCAGCATCGGCGTCAGTAATGGTCAATTGACCGTTGTATATGATCGTATTACCGGAGTTTAGGGTAAGGTTATGATCCTCTTGAACAGTAAAGGTGTCTTGTCCACCAATTGTTGCACCGTCATTCGTTCCGTGTACAACTAACGTTAGAGTCTTCGTATCCGTACCACCATTATGATCATCCACTTTTACCTGAACATGTATAACTTGGTCATTGTTTGCTCCCAAGTTTTGATAACTTGCATGGGAAGGGTCAAAAGTGTAACTACCATCATTGTTAAAGGTTAAGCCATCTACAGGTTTCTCAATAGTGAAGGTATGCGTGTCTTTTGTATCCACATCCGTGGCATGCATCTGACCAGATAAAAGGGTTCCACCTTCAGTTACCGATTGTGATTGGGCTGAGAGGACTGGTTTATCATTGGTCCCCTCAACGGTAAACTCCACTTTGTGTTGAGTTCCATCAACGCTGTGAATTGTATACTCCTCTTTGAGTATTTCACCCTCTGAGAGATGTTGTACTAAATAATTACTCATATGGTAGTAATAGTTACCATTACTATTAACCTGAAGATCTCCACCATGAGACCCTTGATAAATACCACCATAGAGCACATCTGGGAATTGCGACTGTGCAGGACCATCAGGGTCAACAACATGGAACACACCAGAAGCTCCAAGGAGATGCCCACTGGAGATATCCACATTGATATCCTCTTTAACCCCAGAACCGGAGCCTGTAATAACCGCTGCATCACCTACTGCACTCAATGAAGTGGTTGCGCTAGTATGCGTAACCCCGCCGTGAGCATCTTGCACATCATAAGTGAAATGAACCTGACCGTTATAGTCTTGGTCTGGATGGAACGTAAATGAACCATCGGCATTTTGCGTGACCGTACCGTGATCGGCAGTTACTGCATCAACGTGCAAAGTGCCAGCATCGTTTTTATCGATATCAGTCGCACCTGCTAATAACTGAGTTTGTGTGATACGAAGAGTCTGATCCTCGGTACCTGCAGGCAACACGCGACTTCCAGTAACGGTAGGTGCATCATTGGTCCCTGTTATGGTGATTTGTAGCTCTTGCGTGGTTCCATCAACAGTATGCACCGTGACTTTATCGATATAGGATTGTCCCTGTCCTAGAGACTGCACTTGAGTAATATTATTATCGAGTTGGTAGTCCCAGTCGCCATCCGGAGTTACGACAACCTCTGCACCGAGTGTGGAGGTATAACCAATTCCCGCATAATTGTGGGCATGTAGAACAGGATCAAACTTAGCCTCTCCAGAATCAATGTCGGAGACATGCATTGTCCCACCTGCTAACAACCAATTCATACCATTGATACGATCTTCTGTTACCGTACCTGTGGTTGTACCCGTAATAACAGCTGCATCATTCTGACCGTTTACAACTATTGAAATCTGGTGTGGTGTACTATCTGCTGACTGAACCGTAATGATATCTTTAACTTGCTGGCCTTTAGCTAGTGCTTGAACTGAAGGATTTGAGTTGTCGAGATCATACGTCCAAGCACCACTGTCAGTCAGGTGTAAAGTACCTAGTGAGCCTTTTATGTCGGTATTGGAGAAGTGTGCTTCGCCGGTATCAACATCGGTTACAGTAAGGATGCCAGAGGTTTGAAGCTGAGATTCTTCGGTTACTGCACCTGAGTTTGTCCCACCGATTACAGCGGAATCATTAGTGCCATTTACTGTGATAGTCACTTGATGCGGCGTGCCATCTGCAGAGTGAACAGTAATGGTATCGGTAGCAGTTTTATTCACGCCTAACGTTTGAACGCTAGGGTTTGTGTTATCGAGGTCGTAAGTCCAAGCGCCTGAATCGGTCAGATGTAGAGTCCCCAAGTTGCCTACGATATCTGTGTTGGAGAAGTGTGCTTCGCCAGTATCGACATCAGTGACAGTCAGCGTACCAGAGGTTTGAAGCTGAGACTCTTCAGTCACCGCACCGGAGTTGGTGCCACCGATTACAGCGGAATCGTTAGTACCGTTAACCGTAATCGTCACTTGGTGTGGTGTGCCGTCAGCGGAATGGACAGTAATAGTATCGGTGGCGGTTGCCCCATTACTTAACGCTTGAACTGTGTGGTTTGTGTTATCAAGAGCGTAGGTCCATGTACCCGAATCATTGAGATGTAAGGTGCCTAGAGTTCCAGCAATATCGGTATTGGAGAAGTGTGCTTCGTCTGCATCAACATCAGTCACAGTCAGTGAGCCAGAGGTTTGAAGTTGAGATTCTTCGGTGACCGCGCCGGCACTTGTTCCGCTTATCACGGCTTTGTCATTGGTTCCGTTAATTGTCACCTTGATAGTGGACGGTGTGCCATCAACAGACGACACCGTGAAGGTCTCTTCGACTTTATCGCCGACGTTTAATTGATTAAATGCGCTGTTGGCGGTGAATGTCCAATGACCATTAGCATCAATAGTCAGGTCGCCATTGGTGCCAGTAATCGAATCAGGAGTAAACGTGTTGTCTGGGTTGTCCACATCGGTACTGGTGAGGGTTCCAGAAGTTGTTATAGCGCTGTCCGTTTCATCCACACTGGCTGTTGCGGTACTGACTGTCGCTGCATCGTTAGTACCGTTAATCATCACTTTGATCGTTGACGTTGTGCCATCAATAGACGAGACAGTGAAAGTCTCTTCGACTTTATCGCCGACGTTTAATTGGTTAAATGCGTTGTTCGAGGTGAACACCCAATGCCCATTAGCATCAATAGTCAGGTCGCCGTTAGATCCAGTAATCGAGTCGGGTGTGAAGGTATTGTCTGGGTTATCCACGTCAGTACTGGTTAGCGTGCCTGATGTGGTTACTGCTTTGTCGGTTTCATCGATGGCGACGGTCGCACTGCTGACAGTAGCGGTGTCGTTAGTACCGTTAATCGTGACTTTTATGGTGGAAGGTGTGCCATCGATGGACGAGACAGTGAAGGTTTCTTCGACTTTATCGCCGATGTTTAATTGATTAAACGCGCTGTTGGCAGTAAATACCCAATGACCATTAGCATCAATAGTCAGGTCACCGTTGGTGCCTGCAATCGAATCCGGCGTAAACGTATTGTCTGGATTGTCTACATCGGTACTAGTCAATGTTCCTGATGTCGTTACCGCTTTATCAGTCTCATCCACGCTGACTGTTGCGGTACTGACTGTCGCTGCATCGTTGGTGCCATTAATCGTCACCTTGATGGTGGACGGTGTGCCATCTACAGACGACACAGTAAAGGTCTCTTCGACTTTATCGCCAACATTCAATTGATTAAACGAACTGTTGGCGGTGAACACCCAACGTCCACTGGCATCAATAGTGAGGTCACCGTTAGCTCCAGTAATCGAGTCAGGTGTGAAAGTGTTATCTGGATTATCTACGTCGGTACTGGTCAATGTTCCTGATGTCGTTACTGCTTTGTCGGTTTCATCAATGGCGACGGTCGCACTGCTAACAGTTGCGGCGTCGTTAGTGCCGTTAATCGTCACTTTTATGGTCGACGGTGTGCCATCAACTGACGATACCGTAAAGGTCTCTTCGACTTTATCGCCGACGTTTAATTGGTTAAACGCGCTGTTGGCGGTGAACGCCCAATGACCATTAGCATCAATAGTCAGGTCGCCATTGGTGCCAGTAATCGAATCTGGTGTGAAGGTATTGTCTGGGTTATCCACGTCAGTACTGGTTAATGTGCCTGATGTGGTTACTGCTTTGTCGGTTTCATCAATGGCGACGGTCGCACTGCTGACAGTAGCAGCGTCGTTAGTGCCATTAATTGTGACCTTGATCGTCGAAGGGTGCCATCGATGGACGACACCGTGAAGGTCTCTTCGATCTTGTCGCCGACGTTCAATTGATTAAACGCACTGTTGGCGGTGAACACCCAATGCCCATTAGCATCAATAGTTAGGTCACCGTTGGTGCCAGTAATTGAATCCGGCGTAAACGTATTGTCTGGGTTGTCCACATCGGTACTGGTTAGCGTGCCTGAGGTAGTTACTGCTTTGTCGGTCTCATCGATGGCAATGGTCGCACTGCTGACAGTTGCGGCATCGTTAGTGCCGTTGATCGTCACCTTGATGGTGGACGGTGTGCCATCTACAGACGACACAGTAAAGGTCTCTTCGACTTTATCGCCAACATTCAATTGATTAAACGAACTGTTGGCGGTGAACACCAATGTCCACTGGCATCAATAGTGAGGTCACCGTTGGTGCCTGAAATCGAATCCGGTGTGAAGGTATTATCTGGATTATCGACGTCGATACTGGTGAGGGTGCCTGATGTCGTTACTGCTTTGTCGGTTTCATCAATGGCGACGGTCGCACTGCTAACAGTTGCGGCATCGTTAGTGCCGTTAATCGTGACTTTGATGGTCGAAGGTGTGCCATCTACAGACGACACAGTAAAGGTCTCTTCGACTTTATCGCCAACATTCAATTGATTAAACGAACTGTTGGCGGTGAACACCCAATGTCCACTGGCATCAATAGTGAGGTCACCGTTAGCTCCAGTAATCGAGTCAGGTGTGAAAGTGTTATCTGGATTATCTACGTCGGTACTGGTCAATGTTCCTGATGTCGTTACTGCTTTGTCGGTTTCATCAATGGCGACGGTCGCACTGCTAACAGTTGCGGCGTCGTTAGTGCCGTTAATCGTCACTTTGATGGTCGACGGTGTGCCATCAACTGACGATACCGTAAAGGTCTCTTCGACTTTATCGCCGACGTTTAATTGGTTAAACGCGCTGTTGGCGGTGAACGCCCAATGACCATTGGCATCAATAATAAGGTCGCCATTGGTGCCTGAAATAGAATCCGGCGTAAACGTGTTGTCTGGGTTGTCTACATCGGTACTAGTCAATGTTCCTGAAGTCGTTACTGCTTTGTCGGTTTCATCGATAGCGACGGTCGCACTGCTGACAGTTGCGGCATCGTTAGTGCCGTTGATCGTCACCTTGATGGTGGACGGTGTGCCATCTACAGACGACACAGTAAAGGTCTCTTCGACTTTATCGCCAACATTCAATTGATTAAACGCACTGTTGGCGGTGAACACCCAACGTCCACTGGCATCAATAGTGAGGTCACCGTTAGCTCCAGTAATCGAGTCAGGTGTGAAAGTGTTATCTGGATTATCTACGTCGGTACTGGTCAATGTTCCTGATGTCGTTACTGCTTTGTCGGTTTCATCAATGGCGACGGTCGCACTGCTAACAGTTGCGGCGTCGTTAGTGCCGTTAATCGTCACTTTTATGGTCGACGGTGTGCCATCAACTGACGATACCGTAAAGGTCTCTTCGACTTTATCGCCGACGTTTAATTGGTTAAACGCGCTGTTGGCGGTGAACGCCCAATGACCATTAGCATCAATAGTCAGGTCGCCATTGGTGCCAGTAATCGAATCTGGTGTGAAGGTATTGTCTGGGTTATCCACGTCAGTACTGGTTAATGTGCCTGATGTGGTTACTGCTTTGTCGGTTTCATCAATGGCGACGGTCGCACTGCTGACAGTAGCAGCGTCGTTAGTGCCATTAATTGTGACCTTGATCGTCGAAGGGTGCCATCGATGGGCGACACCGTGAAGGTCTCTTCGATCTTGTCGCCGACGTTCAATTGATTAAACGCACTGTTGGCGGTGAACACCCAATGCCCATTAGCATCAATAGTTAGGTCACCGTTGGTGCCAGTAATTGAATCCGGCGTAAACGTATTGTCTGGGTTGTCCACATCGGTACTGGTTAGCGTGCCTGAGGTAGTTACTGCTTTGTCGGTCTCATCGATGGCAATGGTCGCACTGCTGACAGTTGCGGCATCGTTAGTGCCGTTGATCGTCACCTTGATGGTGGACGGTGTGCCATCTACAGACGACACAGTAAAGGTCTCTTCGACTTTATCGCCAACATTCAATTGATTAAACGAACTGTTGGCGGTGAACACCCAATGCCCACTGGCATCAATAGTGAGGTCACCGTTGGTGCCTGAAATCGAATCCGGTGTGAAGGTATTATCTGGATTATCGACGTCGATACTGGTGAGGGTGCCTGATGTCGTTACTGCTTTGTCGGTTTCATCAATGGCGACGGTCGCACTGCTAACAGTTGCGGCATCGTTAGTGCCGTTAATCGTGACTTTGATGGTCGAGGATGTGCCATCAATAGACGACACCGTGAAGGTCTCTTCGACTTTATCGCCGACGTTTAATTGATTAAATGCGCTGTTGGCGGTGAACACCCAATGCCCATTAGCATCAATAGTGAGGTCACCGTTGGTGCCAGTAATTGAATCCGGCGTAAACGTATTGTCTGGGTTGTCCACATCGGTACTGGTTAGCGTGCCTGAGGTAGTTACTGCTTTGTCGGTTTCATCAATGGCGACGGTCGCACTGCTAACAGTTGCGGCGTCGTTAGTGCCGTTAATCGTCACTTTTATGGTCGACGGTGTGCCATCAACTGACGATACCGTAAAGGTCTCTTCGACTTTATCGCCGACGTTTAATTGGTTAAACGCGCTGTTGGCGGTGAACGCCCAATGACCATTGGCATCAATAATAAGGTCGCCATTGGTGCCTGAAATAGAATCCGGCGTAAACGTGTTGTCTGGGTTGTCTACATCGGTACTAGTCAATGTTCCTGAAGTCGTTACTGCTTTGTCGGTTTCATCGATAGCGACGGTCGCACTGCTGACAGTTGCGGCATCGTTAGTGCCGTTGATCGTCACCTTGATGGTGGACGGTGTGCCATCTACAGACGACACAGTAAAGGTCTCTTCGACTTTATCGCCAACATTCAATTGATTAAACGCACTGTTGGCGGTGAACACCCAACGTCCACTGGCATCAATAGTGAGGTCACCGTTAGCTCCAGTAATCGAGTCAGGTGTGAAAGTGTTATCTGGATTATCTACGTCGGTACTGGTCAATGTTCCTGATGTCGTTACTGCTTTGTCGGTTTCATCAATGGCGACGGTCGCACTGCTAACAGTTGCGGCGTCGTTAGTGCCGTTAATCGTCACTTTTATGGTCGACGGTGTGCCATCAACTGACGATACCGTAAAGGTCTCTTCGACTTTATCGCCGACGTTTAATTGGTTAAACGCGCTGTTGGCGGTGAACGCCCAATGACCATTAGCATCAATAGTCAGGTCGCCATTGGTGCCAGTAATCGAATCTGGTGTGAAGGTATTGTCTGGGTTATCCACGTCAGTACTGGTTAATGTGCCTGATGTGGTTACTGCTTTGTCGGTTTCATCAATGGCGACGGTCGCACTGCTGACAGTAGCAGCGTCGTTAGTGCCATTAATTGTGACCTTGATCGTCGAAGGGGTGCCATCGATGGGCGACACCGTGAAGGTCTCTTCGATCTTGTCGCCGACGTTCAATTGATTAAACGCACTGTTGGCGGTGAACACCCAATGCCCATTAGCATCAATAGTTAGGTCACCGTTGGTGCCAGTAATTGAATCCGGCGTAAACGTATTGTCTGGGTTGTCCACATCGGTACTGGTTAGCGTGCCTGAGGTAGTTACTGCTTTGTCGGTCTCATCGATGGCAATGGTCGCACTGCTGACAGTTGCGGCATCGTTAGTGCCGTTGATCGTCACCTTGATGGTGGACGGTGTGCCATCTACAGACGACACAGTAAAGGTCTCTTCGACTTTATCGCCAACATTCAATTGATTAAACGAACTGTTGGCGGTGAACACCCAATGCCCACTGGCATCAATAGTGAGGTCACCGTTGGTGCCTGAAATCGAATCCGGTGTGAAGGTATTATCTGGATTATCGACGTCGATACTGGTGAGGGTGCCTGATGTCGTTACTGCTTTGTCGGTTTCATCAATGGCGACGGTCGCACTGCTAACAGTTGCGGCATCGTTAGTGCCGTTAATCGTGACTTTGATGGTCGAGGATGTGCCATCAATAGACGACACCGTGAAGGTCTCTTCGACTTTATCGCCGACGTTTAATTGATTAAATGCGCTGTTGGCGGTGAACACCCAATGCCCATTAGCATCAATAGTTAGGTCACCGTTGGTGCCAGTAATTGAATCCGGCGTAAACGTATTGTCTGGGTTGTCCACATCGGTACTGGTTAGCGTGCCTGAGGTAGTTACTGCTTTGTCGGTCTCATCGATGGCAATGGTCGCACTGCTGACAGTTGCGGCATCGTTAGTGCCGTTGATCGTCACCTTGATGGTGGACGGTGTGCCATCTACAGACGACACAGTAAAGGTCTCTTCGACTTTATCGCCAACATTCAATTGATTAAACGAACTGTTGGCGGTGAACACCCAATGTCCACTGGCATCAATAGTGAGGTCACCGTTGGTGCCTGAAATCGAATCCGGTGTGAAGGTATTATCTGGATTATCGACGTCGATACTGGTGAGGGTGCCTGATGTCGTTACTGCTTTGTCGGTTTCATCAATGGCGACGGTCGCACTGCTAACAGTTGCGGCATCGTTAGTGCCGTTAATCGTGACTTTGATGGTCGAAGGTGTGCCATCTACAGACGACACAGTAAAGGTCTCTTCGACTTTATCGCCAACATTCAATTGATTAAACGAACTGTTGGCGGTGAACACCCAATGTCCACTGGCATCAATAGTGAGGTCACCGTTAGCTCCAGTAATCGAGTCAGGTGTGAAAGTGTTATCTGGATTATCTACGTCGGTACTGGTCAATGTTCCTGATGTCGTTACTGCTTTGTCGGTTTCATCAATGGCGACGGTCGCACTGCTAACAGTTGCGGCGTCGTTAGTGCCGTTAATCGTCACTTTGATGGTCGACGGTGTGCCATCAACTGACGATACCGTAAAGGTCTCTTCGACTTTATCGCCGACGTTTAATTGGTTAAACGCGCTGTTGGCGGTGAACGCCCAATGACCATTGGCATCAATAATAAGGTCGCCATTGGTGCCTGAAATAGAATCCGGCGTAAACGTGTTGTCTGGGTTGTCTACATCGGTACTAGTCAATGTTCCTGAAGTCGTTACTGCTTTGTCGGTTTCATCGATAGCGACGGTCGCACTGCTGACAGTTGCGGCATCGTTAGTGCCGTTGATCGTCACCTTGATGGTGGACGGTGTGCCATCTACAGACGACACAGTAAAGGTCTCTTCGACTTTATCGCCAACATTCAATTGATTAAACGCACTGTTGGCGGTGAACACCCAACGTCCACTGGCATCAATAGTGAGGTCACCGTTAGCTCCAGTAATCGAGTCAGGTGTGAAAGTGTTATCTGGATTATCTACGTCGGTACTGGTCAATGTTCCTGATGTCGTTACTGCTTTGTCGGTTTCATCAATGGCGACGGTCGCACTGCTAACAGTTGCGGCGTCGTTAGTGCCGTTAATCGTCACTTTTATGGTCGACGGTGTGCCATCAACTGACGATACCGTAAAGGTCTCTTCGACTTTATCGCCGACGTTTAATTGGTTAAACGCGCTGTTGGCGGTGAACGCCCAATGACCATTAGCATCAATAGTCAGGTCGCCATTGGTGCCAGTAATCGAATCTGGTGTGAAGGTATTGTCTGGGTTATCCACGTCAGTACTGGTTAATGTGCCTGATGTGGTTACTGCTTTGTCGGTTTCATCAATGGCGACGGTCGCACTGCTGACAGTAGCAGCGTCGTTAGTGCCATTAATTGTGACCTTGATCGTCGAAGGGGTGCCATCGATGGGCGACACCGTGAAGGTCTCTTCGATCTTGTCGCCGACGTTCAATTGATTAAACGCACTGTTGGCGGTGAACACCCAATGCCCATTAGCATCAATAGTTAGGTCACCGTTGGTGCCAGTAATTGAATCCGGCGTAAACGTATTGTCTGGGTTGTCCACATCGGTACTGGTTAGCGTGCCTGAGGTAGTTACTGCTTTGTCGGTCTCATCGATGGCAATGGTCGCACTGCTGACAGTTGCGGCATCGTTAGTGCCGTTGATCGTCACCTTGATGGTGGACGGTGTGCCATCTACAGACGACACAGTAAAGGTCTCTTCGACTTTATCGCCAACATTCAATTGATTAAACGAACTGTTGGCGGTGAACACCCAATGCCCACTGGCATCAATAGTGAGGTCACCGTTGGTGCCTGAAATCGAATCCGGTGTGAAGGTATTATCTGGATTATCGACGTCGATACTGGTGAGGGTGCCTGATGTCGTTACTGCTTTGTCGGTTTCATCAATGGCGACGGTCGCACTGCTAACAGTTGCGGCATCGTTAGTGCCGTTAATCGTGACTTTGATGGTCGAGGATGTGCCATCAATAGACGACACCGTGAAGGTCTCTTCGACTTTATCGCCGACGTTTAATTGATTAAATGCGCTGTTGGCGGTGAACACCCAATGCCCATTAGCATCAATAGTGAGGTCACCGTTGGTGCCAGTAATTGAATCCGGCGTAAACGTATTGTCTGGGTTGTCCACATCGGTACTGGTTAGCGTGCCTGAGGTAGTTACTGCTTTGTCGGTTTCATCAATGGCGACGGTCGCACTGCTAACAGTTGCGGCGTCGTTAGTGCCGTTAATCGTCACTTTTATGGTCGACGGTGTGCCATCAACTGACGATACCGTAAAGGTCTCTTCGACTTTATCGCCGACGTTTAATTGGTTAAACGCGCTGTTGGCGGTGAACGCCCAATGACCATTGGCATCAATAATAAGGTCGCCATTGGTGCCTGAAATAGAATCCGGCGTAAACGTGTTGTCTGGGTTGTCTACATCGGTACTAGTCAATGTTCCTGAAGTCGTTACTGCTTTGTCGGTTTCATCGATAGCGACGGTCGCACTGCTGACAGTTGCGGCATCGTTAGTGCCGTTGATCGTCACCTTGATGGTGGACGGTGTGCCATCTACAGACGACACAGTAAAGGTCTCTTCGACTTTATCGCCAACATTCAATTGATTAAACGCACTGTTGGCGGTGAACACCCAACGTCCACTGGCATCAATAGTGAGGTCACCGTTAGCTCCAGTAATCGAGTCAGGTGTGAAAGTGTTATCTGGATTATCTACGTCGGTACTGGTCAATGTTCCTGATGTCGTTACTGCTTTGTCGGTTTCATCAATGGCGACGGTCGCACTGCTAACAGTTGCGGCGTCGTTAGTGCCGTTAATCGTCACTTTTATGGTCGACGGTGTGCCATCAACTGACGATACCGTAAAGGTCTCTTCGACTTTATCGCCGACGTTTAATTGGTTAAACGCGCTGTTGGCGGTGAACGCCCAATGACCATTAGCATCAATAGTCAGGTCGCCATTGGTGCCAGTAATCGAATCTGGTGTGAAGGTATTGTCTGGGTTATCCACGTCAGTACTGGTTAATGTGCCTGATGTGGTTACTGCTTTGTCGGTTTCATCAATGGCGACGGTCGCACTGCTGACAGTAGCAGCGTCGTTAGTGCCATTAATTGTGACCTTGATCGTCGAAGGGTGCCATCGATGGGCGACACCGTGAAGGTCTCTTCGATCTTGTCGCCGACGTTCAATTGATTAAACGCACTGTTGGCGGTGAACACCCAATGCCCATTAGCATCAATAGTTAGGTCACCGTTGGTGCCAGTAATTGAATCCGGCGTAAACGTATTGTCTGGGTTGTCCACATCGGTACTGGTTAGCGTGCCTGAGGTAGTTACTGCTTTGTCGGTCTCATCGATGGCAATGGTCGCACTGCTGACAGTTGCGGCATCGTTAGTGCCGTTGATCGTCACCTTGATGGTGGACGGTGTGCCATCTACAGACGACACAGTAAAGGTCTCTTCGACTTTATCGCCAACATTCAATTGATTAAACGAACTGTTGGCGGTGAACACCCAATGCCCACTGGCATCAATAGTGAGGTCACCGTTGGTGCCTGAAATCGAATCCGGTGTGAAGGTATTATCTGGATTATCGACGTCGATACTGGTGAGGGTGCCTGATGTCGTTACTGCTTTGTCGGTTTCATCAATGGCGACGGTCGCACTGCTAACAGTTGCGGCATCGTTAGTGCCGTTAATCGTGACTTTGATGGTCGAGGATGTGCCATCAATAGACGACACCGTGAAGGTCTCTTCGACTTTATCGCCGACGTTTAATTGATTAAATGCGCTGTTGGCGGTGAACACCCAATGCCCATTAGCATCAATAGTTAGGTCACCGTTGGTGCCAGTAATTGAATCCGGCGTAAACGTATTGTCTGGGTTGTCCACATCGGTACTGGTTAGCGTGCCTGAGGTAGTTACTGCTTTGTCGGTCTCATCGATGGCAATGGTCGCACTGCTGACAGTTGCGGCATCGTTAGTGCCGTTGATCGTCACCTTGATGGTGGACGGTGTGCCATCTACAGACGACACAGTAAAGGTCTCTTCGACTTTATCGCCAACATTCAATTGATTAAACGAACTGTTGGCGGTGAACACCCAATGTCCACTGGCATCAATAGTGAGGTCACCGTTGGTGCCTGAAATCGAATCCGGTGTGAAGGTATTATCTGGATTATCGACGTCGATACTGGTGAGGGTGCCTGATGTCGTTACTGCTTTGTCGGTTTCATCAATGGCGACGGTCGCACTGCTAACAGTTGCGGCATCGTTAGTGCCGTTAATCGTGACTTTGATGGTCGAAGGTGTGCCATCTACAGACGACACAGTAAAGGTCTCTTCGACTTTATCGCCAACATTCAATTGATTAAACGCACTGTTGGCGGTGAATGTCCAATGACCATTAGCATCAATAGTGAGGTCACCGTTAGCTCCAGTAATCGAGTCAGGTGTGAAAGTGTTATCTGGATTATCTACGTCGGTACTGGTCAATGTTCCTGATGTCGTTACTGCTTTGTCGGTTTCATCAATGGCGACGGTCGCACTGCTAACAGTTGCGGCGTCGTTAGTGCCGTTAATCGTCACTTTTATGGTCGACGGTGTGCCATCAACTGACGATACCGTAAAGGTCTCTTCGACTTTATCGCCGACGTTTAATTGGTTAAACGCGCTGTTGGCGGTGAACGCCCAATGACCATTGGCATCAATAATAAGGTCGCCATTGGTGCCTGAAATAGAATCCGGCGTAAACGTGTTGTCTGGGTTGTCTACATCGGTACTAGTCAATGTTCCTGAAGTCGTTACTGCTTTGTCGGTTTCATCGATAGCGACGGTCGCACTGCTGACAGTTGCGGCATCGTTAGTGCCGTTGATCGTCACCTTGATGGTGGACGGTGTGCCATCTACAGACGACACAGTAAAGGTCTCTTCGACTTTATCGCCAACATTCAATTGATTAAACGAACTGTTGGCGGTGAACACCCAACGTCCACTGGCATCAATAGTGAGGTCACCGTTAGCTCCAGTAATCGAGTCAGGTGTGAAAGTGTTATCTGGATTATCTACGTCGGTACTGGTCAATGTTCCTGATGTCGTTACTGCTTTGTCGGTTTCATCAATGGCGACGGTCGCACTGCTAACAGTTGCGGCGTCGTTAGTGCCGTTAATCGTCACTTTTATGGTCGACGGTGTGCCATCAACTGACGATACCGTAAAGGTCTCTTCGACTTTATCGCCGACGTTTAATTGGTTAAACGCGCTGTTGGCGGTGAACGCCCAATGACCATTAGCATCAATAGTCAGGTCGCCATTGGTGCCAGTAATCGAATCTGGTGTGAAGGTATTGTCTGGGTTATCCACGTCAGTACTGGTTAATGTGCCTGATGTGGTTACTGCTTTGTCGGTTTCATCAATGGCGACGGTCGCACTGCTGACAGTAGCAGCGTCGTTAGTGCCATTAATTGTGACCTTGATCGTCGAAGGGGTGCCATCGATGGACGACACCGTGAAGGTCTCTTCGATCTTGTCGCCGACGTTCAATTGATTAAACGCACTGTTGGCGGTGAACACCCAATGCCCATTAGCATCAATAGTTAGGTCACCGTTGGTGCCAGTAATTGAATCCGGCGTAAACGTATTGTCTGGGTTGTCCACATCGGTACTGGTTAGCGTGCCTGAGGTAGTTACTGCTTTGTCGGTCTCATCGATGGCAATGGTCGCACTGCTGACAGTTGCGGCATCGTTAGTGCCGTTGATCGTCACCTTGATGGTGGACGGTGTGCCATCTACAGACGACACAGTAAAGGTCTCTTCGACTTTATCGCCAACATTCAATTGATTAAACGAACTGTTGGCGGTGAACACCCAATGTCCACTGGCATCAATAGTGAGGTCACCGTTGGTGCCTGAAATCGAATCCGGTGTGAAGGTATTATCTGGATTATCGACGTCGATACTGGTGAGGGTGCCTGATGTCGTTACTGCTTTGTCGGTTTCATCAATGGCGACGGTCGCACTGCTAACAGTTGCGGCATCGTTAGTGCCGTTAATCGTGACTTTGATGGTCGAAGGTGTGCCATCTACAGACGACACAGTAAAGGTCTCTTCGACTTTATCGCCAACATTCAATTGATTAAACGAACTGTTGGCGGTGAACACCCAATGTCCACTGGCATCAATAGTGAGGTCACCGTTAGCTCCAGTAATCGAGTCAGGTGTGAAAGTGTTATCTGGATTATCTACGTCGGTACTGGTCAATGTTCCTGATGTCGTTACTGCTTTGTCGGTTTCATCAATGGCGACGGTCGCACTGCTAACAGTTGCGGCGTCGTTAGTGCCGTTAATCGTCACTTTTATGGTCGACGGTGTGCCATCAACTGACGATACCGTAAAGGTCTCTTCGACTTTATCGCCGACGTTTAATTGGTTAAACGCGCTGTTGGCGGTGAACGCCCAATGACCATTGGCATCAATAATAAGGTCGCCATTGGTGCCTGAAATAGAATCCGGCGTAAACGTGTTGTCTGGGTTGTCTACATCGGTACTAGTCAATGTTCCTGAAGTCGTTACTGCTTTGTCGGTTTCATCGATAGCGACGGTCGCACTGCTGACAGTTGCGGCATCGTTAGTGCCGTTGATCGTCACCTTGATGGTGGACGGTGTGCCATCTACAGACGACACAGTAAAGGTCTCTTCGACTTTATCGCCAACATTCAATTGATTAAACGAACTGTTGGCGGTGAACACCCAACGTCCACTGGCATCAATAGTGAGGTCACCGTTAGCTCCAGTAATCGAGTCAGGTGTGAAAGTGTTATCTGGATTATCTACGTCGGTACTGGTCAATGTTCCTGATGTCGTTACTGCTTTGTCGGTTTCATCAATGGCGACGGTCGCACTGCTAACAGTTGCGGCGTCGTTAGTGCCGTTAATCGTCACTTTTATGGTCGACGGTGTGCCATCAACTGACGATACCGTAAAGGTCTCTTCGACTTTATCGCCGACGTTTAATTGGTTAAACGCGCTGTTGGCGGTGAACGCCCAATGACCATTAGCATCAATAGTCAGGTCGCCATTGGTGCCAGTAATCGAATCTGGTGTGAAGGTATTGTCTGGGTTATCCACGTCAGTACTGGTTAATGTGCCTGATGTGGTTACTGCTTTGTCGGTTTCATCAATGGCGACGGTCGCACTGCTGACAGTAGCAGCGTCGTTAGTGCCATTAATTGTGACCTTGATCGTCGAAGGGTGCCATCGATGGGCGACACCGTGAAGGTCTCTTCGATCTTGTCGCCGACGTTCAATTGATTAAACGCACTGTTGGCGGTGAACACCCAATGCCCATTAGCATCAATAGTGAGGTCACCGTTGGTGCCAGTAATTGAATCCGGCGTAAACGTATTGTCTGGGTTGTCCACATCGGTACTGGTTAGCGTGCCTGAGGTAGTTACTGCTTTGTCGGTCTCATCGATGGCAATGGTCGCACTGCTGACAGTTGCGGCATCGTTAGTGCCGTTGATCGTCACCTTGATGGTGGACGGTGTGCCATCTACAGACGACACAGTAAAGGTCTCTTCGACTTTATCGCCAACATTCAATTGATTAAACGAACTGTTGGCGGTGAACACCCAATGCCCACTGGCATCAATAGTGAGGTCACCGTTGGTGCCTGAAATCGAATCCGGTGTGAAGGTATTATCTGGGTTATCCACGTCAGTACTGGTTAGCGTGCCTGATGTGGTTACTGCTTTGTCGGTTTCATCGATGGCGACGGTCGCACTGCTGACAGTAGCGGTGTCGTTAGTACCGTTAATCGTGACTTTTATGGTGGAAGGTGTGCCATCGATGGACGAGACAGTGAAGGTTTCTTCGACTTTATCGCCGATGTTTAATTGATTAAACGCGCTGTTGGCAGTAAATACCCAATGACCATTAGCATCAATAGTCAGGTCACCGTTGGTGCCTGAAATCGAATCCGGTGTGAAGGTATTATCTGGATTATCGACGTCGATACTGGTGAGGGTGCCTGATGTCGTTACTGCTTTGTCGGTTTCATCAATGGCGACGGTCGCACTGCTAACAGTTGCGGTATCGTTAGTGCCGTTAATCGTGACTTTGATGGTCGAGGATGTGCCATCAATAGACGACACCGTGAAGGTCTCTTCGACTTTATCGCCGACGTTTAATTGATTAAATGCGCTGTTGGCGGTGAATGTCCAATGACCATTAGCATCAATAGTCAGGTCGCCATTGGTGCCAGTAATCGAATCCGGCGTAAACGCATTGTCTGGGTTATCCACGTCAGTACTGGTTAGTGTGCCTGAGGTGGTTACCGCTTTGTCGGTTTCATCGATGGCGACGGTCGCACTGCTGACAGTAGCGGTGTCGTTAGTACCGTTAATCGTGACTTTTATGGTGGAAGGTGTGCCATCGATGGACGAGACAGTGAAGGTTTCTTCGACTTTATCGCCGATGTTTAATTGATTAAACGCGCTGTTGGCAGTAAATACCCAATGACCACTGGCATCAATAGTCAGGTCACCGTTGGTGCCTGCAATCGAATCCGGCGTAAACGTATTGTCTGGGTTGTCTACATCGGTACTAGTCAATGTTCCTGATGTCGTTACCGCTTTATCAGTCTCATCCACGCTGACTGTTGCGGTACTGACTGTCGCTGCATCGTTGGTGCCATTAATCGTCACTTTGATGGTCGAGGGTGTGCCATCAACCGACGATACCGTGAAGGTCTCTTCGACTTTATCGCCGACGTTTAATTGGTTAAACGCGTTGTTGGCTGTGAATGTCCAATGCCCATTAGCATCAATAGTCAGGTCGCCGTTAGATCCAGTAATCGAGTCGGGTGTGAAGGTATTGTCTGGGTTATCCACGTCAGTACTGGTTAACGTGCCTGATGTGGTTACTGCTTTGTCGGTTTCATCCACACTTACAGTTGCGGTACTGACCGTCGCTTTATCATTGGTGCCATTAATTGTCACTTTGATCGTTGACGCAGTGCCATCAATAGACGAGACAGTGAAGGTCTCTTCGACTTTGTCGCCGACGTTTAATTGGTTAAACGCACTGTTCGCGGTGAACATCCAATGACCATTGGCATCAATAGTCAGGTCACCGTTGGTGCCAGTAATTGAATCCGGCGTAAACGTATTGTCTGGGTTGTCCACATCGGTACTGGTTAGCGTGCCTGAGGTAGTTACTGCTTTGTCGGTCTCATCGATGGCAATGGTCGCACTGCTGACAGTTGCGGCATCGTTAGTGCCGTTGATCGTCACCTTGATGGTGGACGGTGTGCCATCTACAGACGACACAGTAAAGGTCTCTTCGACTTTATCGCCAACATTCAATTGATTAAACGAACTGTTGGCGGTGAACACCCAATGCCCACTGGCATCAATAGTGAGGTCACCGTTGGTGCCTGAAATCGAATCCGGTGTGAAGGTATTATCTGGATTATCGACGTCGATACTGGTGAGGGTGCCTGATGTCGTTACTGCTTTGTCGGTTTCATCAATGGCGACGGTCGCACTGCTAACAGTTGCGGCATCGTTAGTGCCGTTAATCGTGACTTTGATGGTCGAGGATGTGCCATCAATAGACGACACCGTGAAGGTCTCTTCGACTTTATCGCCGACGTTTAATTGATTAAATGCGCTGTTGGCGGTGAATGTCCAATGACCATTAGCATCAATAGTCAGGTCGCCATTGGTGCCAGTAATCGAATCAGGAGTAAACGTGTTGTCTGGGTTGTCCACATCGGTACTGGTGAGGGTTCCAGAAGTTGTTATAGCGCTGTCCGTTTCATCCACACTGGCTGTTGCGGTACTGACTGTCGCTGCATCGTTAGTACCGTTAATCATCACTTTGATCGTTGACGTTGTGCCATCAATAGACGAGACAGTGAAAGTCTCTTCGACTTTATCGCCGACGTTTAATTGGTTAAATGCGTTGTTCGAGGTGAACACCCAATGCCCATTAGCATCAATAGTCAGGTCGCCGTTAGATCCAGTAATCGAGTCGGGTGTGAAGGTATTGTCTGGGTTATCCACGTCAGTACTGGTTAGCGTGCCTGATGTGGTTACTGCTTTGTCGGTTTCATCGATGGCGACGGTCGCACTGCTGACAGTAGCGGTGTCGTTAGTACCGTTAATCGTGACTTTTATGGTGGAAGGTGTGCCATCGATGGACGAGACAGTGAAGGTTTCTTCGACTTTATCGCCGATGTTTAATTGATTAAACGCGCTGTTGGCAGTAAATACCCAATGACCATTAGCATCAATAGTCAGGTCACCGTTGGTGCCTGCAATCGAATCCGGCGTAAACGTATTGTCTGGGTTGTCTACATCGGTACTAGTCAATGTTCCTGATGTCGTTACCGCTTTATCAGTCTCATCCACGCTGACTGTTGCGGTACTGACTGTCGCTGCATCGTTGGTGCCATTAATCGTCACTTTGATGGTCGAGGGTGTGCCATCAACCGACGATACCGTGAAGGTCTCTTCGACTTTATCGCCGACGTTTAATTGGTTAAACGCGTTGTTGGCTGTGAATGTCCAATGCCCATTAGCATCAATAGTCAGGTCGCCGTTAGATCCAGTAATCGAGTCGGGTGTGAAGGTATTGTCTGGGTTATCCACGTCAGTACTGGTTAACGTGCCTGATGTGGTTACTGCTTTGTCGGTTTCATCCACACTTACAGTTGCGGTACTGACCGTCGCTTTATCATTGGTGCCATTAATTGTCACTTTGATCGTTGACGCAGTGCCATCAATAGACGAGACAGTGAAGGTCTCTTCGACTTTGTCGCCGACGTTTAATTGGTTAAACGCACTGTTCGCGGTGAACATCCAATGACCATTGGCATCAATAGTCAGGTCACCGTTGGTGCCTGAAATAGAATCCGGCGTGAAGGTATTATCTGGATTATCAACATCGGTACTAGTCAATGTTCCTGATGTCGTTACCACTTTGTCTGTCTCATCGATAGCAACGGTCGCACTGCTAACAGTTGCGGCGTCGTTAGTGCCGTTAATCGTCACTTTTATGGTCGACGGTGTGCCATCGATGGACGATACCGTAAAGGTCTCTTCGACTTTATCGCCGACGTTTAATTGGTTAAACGCGCTGTTGGCGGTGAACGCCCAATGACCATTAGCATCAATAGTCAGGTCGCCATTGGTGCCAGTAATCGAATCCGGTGTAAACGCATTATCTTGATTATCCACGTCGGTACTGGTGAGGGTGCCTGAAGTTGTTACCGCTTTGTCGGTTTCATCGATGGCAACGGTCGCGCTACTGACAGTTGCGGCGTCGTTAGTGCCGTTAATCGTGACTTTGATGGTCGAGGATGTGCCATCAATAGACGACACCGTGAAGGTCTCTTCGACCTTATCGCCGACGTTTAGCTGATTAAACGCGCTGTTCGCGGTAAATACCCAGTGACCATTGGCATCAATAGTCAGGTCACCGTTGGTGCCTGAAATCGAATCCGGTGTGAATGTATTATCTGGATTATCGACGTCGATACTGGTGAGGGTTCCAGAAGTTGTTATGGCGCTGTCCGTTTCATCCACACTGACTGTTGCGGTACTGACTGTCGCTGCATCGTTAGTGCCATTAATCGTAACCTTGATGGTGGACGGTGTGCCATCTACAGACGACACAGTAAAGGTCTCTTCGACTTTATCGCCAACATTCAATTGATTAAACGAACTGTTGGCGGTGAACACCCAATGTCCACTGGCATCAATAGTCAGGTCACCGTTGGTGCCAGTAATTGAATCCGGCGTAAACGTATTGTCTGGGTTGTCCACATCGGTACTGGTTAGCGTGCCTGAGGTAGTTACTGCTTTGTCGGTCTCATCGATGGCAATGGTCGCACTGCTGACAGTTGCGGCATCGTTAGTGCCGTTGATCGTCACCTTGATGGTGGACGGTGTGCCATCTACAGACGACACAGTAAAGGTCTCTTCGACTTTATCGCCAACATTCAATTGATTAAACGAACTGTTGGCGGTGAACACCCAATGCCCACTGGCATCAATAGTGAGGTCACCGTTGGTGCCTGAAATCGAATCCGGTGTGAAGGTATTATCTGGATTATCGACGTCGATACTGGTGAGGGTGCCTGATGTCGTTACTGCTTTGTCGGTTTCATCAATGGCGACGGTCGCACTGCTAACAGTTGCGGTATCGTTAGTGCCGTTAATCGTGACTTTGATGGTCGAGGATGTGCCATCAATAGACGACACCGTGAAGGTCTCTTCGACTTTATCGCCAACATTCAATTGATTAAATGCGCTGTTGGCGGTGAATGTCCAATGACCATTAGCATCAATAGTCAGGTCGCCATTGGTGCCAGTAATCGAATCCGGCGTAAACGCATTGTCTGGGTTATCCACGTCAGTACTGGTTAGTGTGCCTGAGGTGGTTACCGCTTTGTCGGTTTCATAGATGGCAACGGTCGCACTGCTGACAGTAGCTGCGTCATTAGTGCCATTTACTGTGATAGTCACTTGATGCGGCGTGCCATCAGCAGAATGAACGGTGATGGTATCAGTAGCTGTCGAGCCCTTACCTAATGCTTGAACGGTCGGGTTAGTGTTATCAAGATCGTACGTCCAAGAACCAGTATCGGTCAGATGAAGCGTACCAAACGAGCCTGCAATATCGGTACTTCCTGTGGATGAAGTAGCGAAGTGCGCTTCACCGGTATCCACATCCGTAACAGTCAGTATGCCCGAGGTCTGAAGTTGGGACTCTTCGGTTACCGCGCCGGCACTGGTTCCACTTATCACGGCTTTATCATTGGTGCCGTTAACGGTAATTGCAATTTGATGAGGAGTGCCGTCGGCGGAGTGGATGGTTATGATGTCTGTTGTTGCAGAGCCTTGACCAAGAGCCTGAACTTGTGGATTTTTATTATCTAGATCGTAGGTCCAATCGCCATTGTCTTTAAGGTGTAAAGTACCCAGTCTCCCCTTGAGGTCGGAATTAGAAAAATGCGCCTCTTTTGAGTCGATATCGGTGATGTTGAGTTGGCCTGAAACCGTTAGGTCTTTATCTTCAGTAACTTGGCTTGAGCCATTATTTGTCCCGATAGCGAAAAACGAACTTGGTGAATTTGCTGTACTACTCGTGATTACTGCATGGTCGTTGGTGCCATTGATCGTAACCATAACTTGATGCGCTGTACCATCAGCTGAGTGAACAGTGACGATGTCTGTCGCAGTTGAACCTTGGCCAAGTCTTTGAACTACTGGGTTATTGTTGTCTAAACTGTATGTCCACGCACCGTCTTTGGTGATGCTTAGCGTACCGAAATTACTAGTCACTTGTGAGGCTTGAAAGTGGTCCTCTCCAAGATCAGAGTCCGTTACCGAAAGCTGCCCTTGAACTTGTGTCGTTAAATCTTCAGTTAACGTGCCAGCATCCACACCCGTAATTACTGCATTGTCGTCGTTCCCGCCAATCGTCATATCGATGGTTTGCGGTGTGCCATCTTTGGTGTGAATTGTGAAACTTTCATGCAGTGAAGTGGCTGCGGTTAAAGCTTGAACATTAGAGAGCGAGTTATCAACTTGATACTGCCAATGTCCATCAGCATCGATAGTTAATGAACCATATTTACCTGAGATAACTTCCGGTGTAACCGAACTTTCATTTTGGTCAGGGTCTATGACATCGATTTTGCCGTTCGCATGTAACAAGCCTTGTGAATCAATATTGTGATCTTCTGTGACGACACCTGTTAAGTCTCCAGAAATACTTGGCGTGTCTTGCTTACCTGTTACCGGTATCTGAACAATGATGCTCGAGCCATTAGATAGGTGTAACGCAAAATGGTCAGTACCTGGTTGGTGCTGATTCAACAGTATGTATTGAGGAGAATTTGGATTCAATACGAATGTGTATTGACCATTTGCATCAACATGAAGCTCTCCGTACGTACCTTTTATGACTTCTGGCATAAAGGTGACGGGTAAAGCGGGCGTCGTAGGCGCATTCGAATGAATCGGCTGACCGTTACTTCCTGAGGAGATAGTCGGCATCGATACCGAAGGAATGTAATGGACTTGCGGGTGAGAAAGCGTCGATAAATGATGAGAAGGAACCAAGTGAGAGCTCGAACCATGGGCGGCATGACTTGCACTTAAGGTTGAGTTTACGTCGTTGTCACTCGTCTGAGCTTCTTGGAGAGCAACCGCTGATGAGTCCGCCTTGCTATGGTCATCGGTGACATCTTTTTCGGTCACGTTATTTGCGATTACTTGATCTGCAGCGTCGCTGGAATTGTCTATACTCTCTGCAGCAGAGTGTTTAGCCAATGATGGCAAAATCATCATGAGTGACTGAAAAAGTGGGATATTCACTTTTAGATGTGAATGCAGTCTGCGCTTCTTTTTTTGTGTTGGTTTCTTTTGCTCTAGCTCGTTACTTTTCTTATTTTTGATTTCTGTATTTTTCTTGTTTGTTTCGACGTTTTTTTTGTTAGCCATTTTTATCATCCGTGAATCGTGGTTGCACTATCTTAAGTAAAATACACAGATAGAGGTTTCGCTAGCTAATTGGATAATTTTTAAAGAAAAAACTGCAAAGTCGAAGAATTATCTCATTTTGATGAAAGAGAGGATGAATACTTTTTCAACGGTCAGGTAAATATCGGCACAATGGCATTGACCTTACCCTAAGGGGAACGTTTATAGTTGCGTTGTAAATTCAAAGGTAAGCTATGACAAACACATTCCGAAAAACTTGGATTATTGTTTTCAGCATCATTGCGATGTTGATGTCTAGCTATGCCTCAAGCTCCTCAGCCTTGATGACTGAAGTAATGATGATGGAAATGGGGTCGAGCAAGTCGGCTTGTTACCACAGCGATACTTCGGTTAATGATTCAA
This sequence comes from Vibrio celticus, assembly GCF_024347335.1. Classification (NCBI taxonomy): domain Bacteria; kingdom Pseudomonadati; phylum Pseudomonadota; class Gammaproteobacteria; order Vibrionales; family Vibrionaceae; genus Vibrio; species Vibrio celticus. The sequence goes on along the minus strand of NZ_AP025464.1, from coordinate 766,700 downwards.
TGGCAGGGTGTCATGTGATGAGTGAAGAAGTACACGCTGAAGACTCTAACATGAGTGCCCATGCTTTGATGGCTCAATTCGATATGCCTTCAATGAGCGAAGACGGCAGTCCGATGATGGGTAACCATTGTTCGAGTGTCGATTGCTGTGCCTCAATGTGTTCTGCAAGTCCCTATCCAATTCAGGCTGTTCAAGCCGTTGATCAACTTTCCTTTTCATTAGCTCGTTTTCAATCGGTCACGATTGGCCAGAAAGTCGCACGCGCTCAATCTTTGCTACGCCCACCTTCCGCATAAATCTATATCTAAAAATACAGCTCTATCAGTTAGATAAATCTGATAAGCCATTCTTTTTTATGCGCTAATTAGCGTTAGATATGGACATTCATTGTGAATATGAAACCAACAACCTCTGTGTTTGTCATGAACACGAGCTTAGTGGTTGCTGCTGCCTTGCCTATGGCCTTGTTTTCAAGTGCTACGCTCGCGGCTACCACGGCGTCAGCTTCAAACGCTCAACACATTTCAGCACATGACCAAGCAAGCTCGACGCAGCACCTCAATACACTGATTGAGATTGCTTTAAGCGAAGATGGAAATCGCAAGCAGTACTTTGCTCAGTCTCAAGCGATGCGAGAAACGGGTATTGCCAGCTCGACCTTAATGGACCCGAAATTGAAAGTTGGATTTGGCGGTTTGCCTGTCGATAGCTTTCAATTCGACGAAGACCCGATGACTAATATATCGGTAGGGCTGATGCAGCAGTTTGAGCGTGGCGATACGCTTAACCTCCAACAGAAAAAGGCAGGCCAGCAGGCTGATGCTTTAGCTTTGCAGGTGCAAGCAAGAGAATTGACGGTTGCGAATAGCATGACGCAGCTTTGGCTTGAGTTAGGTTATCAGCAAAAGGCTGAGTCGGTGATTCGTCAAAATCGTCGTTTGTTGGTTGAGCTTGAAAACTATGTACAAACCAATTACTCGATTGGTAAAAGTGAAGCGCAAGATCTGCTTAACGCTCAGCTTCAAGTGAGCAAGCTTGATGAGAAACTTCAGGCAAACCAGCAAGTTCAGCGCCGCTTAATCTCTCAGCTTTCTGAATGGTTGGGTTCTGATTGGCTAGGCTCTCAGGTTCTTGATTCTCAGGGCACACTGAATGCAACTAACCAAATCGATTGGTCATTGTTGGAAAGCAAATTAGCGACCAATATCGATTCAACCAAGCACTACCAGCTACTGACTGACCATCCTTTGGTTAAGATCTCCGATGTCAGTATTTCCTCCAATCAAACTCAGGTCGAGTTAGCAGAGCAAGCTTATACCCCGCAGTTTGGGGTGGAAGTGATGTATGCACGCCGTCAAGCCAATAACATGGCGGGTGAAACAGCTTCTGATCTGGTGAGTGCTTATGTGACAGTCGACATCCCTCTGTTTACAGGGAACCGACAAGATAAAAACTTATCGGCTGCTCAGTATCAAGTTGGTGCGGCCAAATCTCAAAAAGACACCTTACTTTCCCAAATGAACGCGCAAGTGAACGCATTGCTGGTGGACAGATCAAATCTGATCCAGCGATTAGATCGCTATCAAACGTCCTTGCTTCCTCAAACCGCAGCCCGAATCAGCGCGGTTGAGAGGGGCTATCAAAACAATACCGCCCAGTTTAACGATGTTATTTCAGCAACGACCGATGAGCTGGCGCTTAAGTTAGAGAAACAACGTTTGATCACCGATCTCAACATCGTTAACAGCAAACTGGCGGCGTTAGTCAGTGGCTTTGAATACCAACTAAACCAACCACAACTCAGCTCAAGCGCAACTAAACACACAGCCAATCAATAAGGGAATAGACAATGAATACAGTAAAAGTAGCAACAATCGCTTTATTGGTCGGTGGTGCATTGGGTTTTGGTGTGAACCATTTTCTAATTAATCCAGCACACGACATGTCAGCAATGGCAACGAGTACAGACGCCGAAGTAAGTAAACAAACCAAGGATGAACCTCTGTATTGGGTGGCTCCGATGGATCCAAATTATCAGCGTGATAAGCCAGGTCAATCGCCAATGGGGATGGATCTTATCCCTGTGTATGCCGACGATGTGAACGGCGGAGCAAAAGATAAGCCCGGTACCGTGTTCATTGATTCGTCGGTAGAAAATAATCTGGGTGTCAAAACAGCGAAAGTTAAGTTCGAAGCGCTGTCTCCTCGGATTGAAACCGTGGGTTATGTGGCGTTCGATGAAAGTACATTGTGGCAAACCAACGTGCGTGTTTCTGGTTGGGTTGAGAAGCTCTACATCAACGCAGTGGGTGAGAAGGTAAACAAAGGTGATGTGCTTTTTACACTCTATTCTCCAGAGCTTGTTAAAGCACAAGAAGAGTTGATCAGTGCTTATAAAACGGGTCGTAAAGGTTTGATCAAGGGCTCGACTGAACGCTTAATTACCTTGGGTGTTGATAAGACTCAAATCCGCGCTATTACGCGCAAAGGCAAAGCCTCACAAACCATTGAAGTCAAAGCGCCAGCCGATGGTGTCATCGCAAGCCTGAATATCCGAGAAGGTGGTTATCTTTCACCTGCACAAGCGGTGATCAGTGCTGGTCCATTAGGCGAAGTATGGGTTGATGCTGAGGTGTTTGAGCGTCAAGCGCACTGGATCTCGTCAGGCAGCAATGCGGTGATGACGCTAGATGCCATTCCTGGCAAAGAGTGGTTGGGTAATGTCGATTACGTTTACCCAATCCTTGATCCAAAAACTCGAACCTTGCGCGTTCGTTTGAAGTTCTCCAATCCAAATGGCGAGCTTAAGCCAAATATGTTCGCCAATATTGCGCTGAAACCCATCAGTGATGAAGCCGTTCTTACTATCCCAAGATCGTCGGTTATTCACTCCGGTGGAATGACTCGAGTGGTGATGTCAGAAGGTTTTGGCAAGTATCGTTCTGCTCGTATTGAGGTTGGTCGTGAAGCTGGCGAAAAAATAGAGGTGCTTCAAGGGCTAGAGCAAGGTGAGAGTATTGTCACTTCTGCGCACTTCATGTTGGATTCTGAATCGAGCCAATCTGCTGATCTGTCACGCATCAATGGTGTTGAGGAAGAAGCTGAAACCGTGTGGGCAAATGGCGAAATTTCCGATGTTATGCAAGGCAGTCGCATGGTGACGATTAACCATCAGCCTGTTCCTGAATGGGATTGGCCGGGTATGGTGATGAATTTCACCTTTGCGGAAGGCTTAGACATGAGTGATGTGAAACGTGGTAAGGCGATTGATTTTGAGATGAGAAAGACAGAGTCAGGGCAGTACGAGGTTGTTGATTACAAGGTCAACAAACACAAGATCGCCGGCGAAGTTTGGGTAACGGGTGATATCACCATGTTGATGGCAGATTTTGGCATGATCACTGTAAAACATCAGCCAGTCCCTGAGTGGAATTGGAAAGCGGGTGAAATGAATTTCCAAGCCAGTGATGACCTTGATTTATCTGAGTTTGCCGAGGGTCAAACCATTCGGTTTCTAGTGGCGAAGCAGGGTTCTGATTATGTGCTCCAATCTCTCGAACCGACGAATAGCACGGGTGAGGGCGAACTATGATCAATGCAATTATTCGCTGGTCTATTAGCAACCGTTTCTTAGTGCTGGTTGCCACTGTCGCCATCGTATTTGGCGGTTTATACAGCGTTAAAAATACACCGGTTGATGCCATTCCTGATTTGTCAGATGTTCAGGTAATCATCAAAACCAGTTATCCGGGTCAAGCCCCACAGGTGGTCGAGGATCAGGTGACCTATCCATTGACCACCGCCATGTTAGCTGTACCGGGTGCTGAAACAGTTCGTGGCTACTCGTTCTTTGGTGATTCCTATGTCTATATCATCTTCAATGACGATACCGATATGTACTGGGCGCGTTCACGAGTGTTGGAGTACTTAAGCCAAGTTGCACCTAACTTGCCATCGAGTGCCAAGCCAACACTAGGACCCGATGCAACCGGTGTGGGCTGGGTTTACAGCTACGTGTTGCAAGATAAAACAGGTCAGCACGACTTAGCGGAACTTCGTAGTTTGCAAGATTGGTTCTTGAAGTATGAATTGCAAACTGTAGAAGGCGTGTCTGAAGTGGCGACCGTTGGTGGCATGGTGAAGCAGTACCAAGTACAGATTGATCCTGCCAAGTTACGTGCTTACGACCTAACGCTTCAGCAAGTCAACAAGGCAATCCAAGATGGTAATCAAGAAACAGGAGCGTCTGTCGTCGAAATTGCGGAAGCCGAACATATGGTTCGTACCACCGGTTACCTGACAAGCATCGAAGACATTCAATCTCTGCCGTTAAAAGTGACAGACAAAGGTACACCGCTGCTATTAGGTGACATTGCTGACATTAACCTTGGCCCGCAGATGCGTCGTGGTATCTCTGAACTCAATGGTGAGGGCGAGGCGGTTGGCGGCGTTATCGTGATGCGCTTTGGTGAAAATGCCAGTGAAGTGATCGACTCGGTGAAATCCAAACTCGCTGAGTTGCAAGCCGGCTTACCTGATGGTGTCGAGATTGTCGCGACTTATGACCGTTCGACTTTGATTGATTCAGCCGTTGAAAACCTTTGGAAGAAGCTGGCTGAAGAGTTCATCGTGGTCGCCGTGGTGTGTGCGCTGTTCTTGTTCCATATTCGTTCATCGCTGGTTATCGCTCTAAGTCAGCCTGTTGGTATCTTAGGTGCATTCATTGTGATGCATTGGCAGGGTATTAACGCCAATATCATGTCTCTTGGCGGGATCGCGATTGCGATTGGCGCCATGGTGGATGGTGCCATAGTGATGATCGAGAACGTTCATAAACACATTGAACGGACTCCGCTCACTGACAAAAACCGTTGGCAGGTGATTGGTAAGGCAGCAGAAGAAGTTGGCGCACCGCTGTTCTTCTCTTTGATAATCATTACCTTGAGTTTTGTGCCTGTGTTCGCGCTAGAAGGGCAAGAGGGAAAGATGTTCTCGCCACTTGCATTTACCAAGACGTATGCGATGGCCGCAGCGGCGGGTTTGGCTATCACGCTTGTGCCTGTGCTAATGGGTTACTTCATTCGCGGCAACGTACTACCTGAACACAAAAACCCAGTCAACCGCAGCCTAGTGGCGATGTACAAGCCGCTTTTGAACCTCAGCCTAAAATATCCAAAGGTGATGATTGTTATCGCACTTGGCTTAATGGCGTCTGCTTATTACCCAACCAGTAAGCTTGGTAGTGAGTTCATCCCTCCTTTGGACGAAGGGGATTTGATGTACATGCCAACCACGTATCCGGGCATCTCAATAGGTAAGGCTCGTGAGTTGTTGCAACAAACCAACAAGCTCATCAAAACCATTCCAGAAGTCGAAACCACGTGGGGCAAAATTGGTCGAGCAGAGACGGCAACCGATCCTGCACCGTTAACCATGATTGAAACCGTGATTCAGCTTAAATCGCGAGATGAGTGGCGTGACGGTGTCACTACTGAGTCTCTGCGTAAAGAGTTTGATGATCTGATTCAGTTCCCAGGTTTAACCAATGCGTGGGTTATGCCAATCAAAACCCGTATCGACATGTTAGCGACCGGTATCAAAACCCCAATCGGTATCAAAATCGCTGGCCCAGAGCTGAGTGTGATTGAAGATATTGGTTCGCAACTTGAACCCATCCTCAACAACGTTGGTGGTACGGCTTCTGTCTATGCCGAGCGTGTAGCTGGCGGTCGTTATGTGACGATAGACATTAAACGCCGCTCTGCTGCGCGATATGGCTTGAGCATTAAAGAAGTGCAACAGGTTATCTCGACGGCGGTTGGTGGCATGAACGTGGGTGAAACCGTTGAGGGGCTAGAACGTTATCCAATCAATGTCCGTTACCCACAAAGCTATCGTGATTCTGTCGTTAAGCTGCAGAACCTGCCGTTAGTGACACCAAATGGAGCGCGAATTGCTTTGTCTGATGTTGCAGATATTCGCTATGAAGATGGACCACCAATGATTAAGACGGAGAACGCTCGTCCTAATGGTTGGGTGTTCGTTGACATCGAAGGTCGCGACCTTGGTTCTTATGTGGCAGAGGCGCAAAAAGTCGTTACAGATCAAATCGTCTTACCTGCGGGTTATTCACTGGCGTGGTCTGGTCAATACGAATACATGGAGCGCGCCAAAGAACGTTTAAGTGTCGTCGTGCCAATTACCATCGCCATCATCATGTTGTTGCTCTACCTCAGTTTCCGCCGTGTCGGTGAGGTGATGATGATCATGCTGACATTACCACTCGCGATGGTTGGTGGTTTATGGCTAATGCATATCCTCAATTACAACTTCTCCATTGCAGTGGGGGTGGGCTTCATCGCCCTTGCCGGGGTAGCTGTTGAGATAGGTGTGATCATGTTGGTCTACCTAAACCAAGCATGGCACTACAAAAAATTGGATGCGGAGCAGAACCAGCAAGCACTTCAGAGTGAAGACTTAACGGATGCGATTCGTGAGGGTGCAGGACTGCGTGTTCGCCCAGTGATGATGACAGTACTTACGGTGATCATTGGCCTCATTCCAATTATGTATGGCGAGGGAACGGGCTCTGAAGTGATGCAGCGAATTGCCGCGCCGATGATAGGCGGAATGGCGTCGGCACTGTTGCTTACCCTACTGGTTTTGCCTGCAATCTTTAAGCTCTGGAAACAGCGTGAGATTACGCATAGCCAAAACGAGACAAACAAATAACGTATTGATTATTAGCCCTTACTGACCAAAACAGAGTGGGTAAGGGCGTACCACACAAACATGTGAAACTAACAAATAAATAACTGAATTTATCTAAGGAACGATCATGAAAAAGACACTTATTGCGATTGCACTGACGTTAACTACCGCAACGGCTTTTGCTGAAATGGACCACTCAGCTGTTGACCATTCAAGCATGGACCACTCGATGATGAAGAGTGGAGAGATGGATCATTCAAAAATGGACCACAGCATGATGAAGGGTGGAAAGATGGACCATTCGATGATGAATATGGAAGGCATGTCTGAAGTGGGTATGCCTGCGACAGGCGCAAAGCCGGATAAAGTGGTTCATGTTCTGCTAAGTGACGATATGAAAATCACATTTAAGAACAAGGTTGATATTGAGCCGAACGACGTGGTGCAGTTCGTTGTGATGAACACAGGTAAGATTGATCATGAATTCTCGATTGGTTCTGCTTCAGAGCAATTAGAGCACCGTGAAATGATGAAAAATATGGGTAATCACGCTCATGACTCGGGCAGCACAGTGACAGTTAAGCCGGGTAAAGCGAAGCAATTGCTGTGGCATTTCCATGGTGATAATAACGTAGAGTTCGCGTGCAATATTCCTGGTCACGCTGAAGCGGGTATGGTGAAGTCGTTAACGCTTTAGACGTTAATTAATAGTGCTTTGTTGAATTAGATAATTCAATGGGGGCAAGAAAATGAAAGATAAGTTTTAACTTATGCCCAAAGCGCTTTGCTGAGAGGGATTCGTTGAGGCTTATCTTTATTCATAGTCACTGTAGCAAGATAGAAGTTTCAAGCAGGTGGTGTGCTTCGCCGCTTAGGTGCGGTAGCTCTGCCATGATCTTTTTAAACTTGTCGTCGATTGATTCTGCTTCATTCAGCGATCGAAAAGCCAGTACAGCCTGTTCAGGCTCGCTGTTCACATAACCTTTCAATGTATCTAGCTGAATTTTGTTCGCATTTTCTACTTTTGACAGTGCGACATTAATTGCATCGATATTAATTGTTAACTCATTGCTTTTAAACATTTTTTATTATTTATGGGTTGTTGCTAATGCGCGCACATTACCACAACTGTTTTTCCAGATATTGACCAAGATTATTAAACCCGCACTTTTATGAAATCTGAGTTTAATTGAGAGGCACTAGCACAATATCGTTTTGTCTATCCATGCAATTGATTCATGAGCTTGATCCTTAGTGTTAAACATCACAAGAAATCATAATATTTATTTTTACGAGTCTATTTTTTGCGAATGTTAACTCTCTATTATTGAATCTATTTCGCTAGTTTCCTTGGAGATATGAAACATCTTTAAGGAATAATGATGAAAAAAGGAACGTTATCTCTCGCGGTTTTCATGATTTTATCTTCTGGAGTAACTTACGCAGAAGAGCAGATTAGGAATAGTCACTTTAAAGGCAATATGGATGGCTGGTGGAATGCCGGCGCCAACATAGCAACAGAAAGTAATGAAGCGTGTATTGATATAAAAAACCCAGGAAAGAATTCTTGGGATGTCATTTTAGGTCACATTGGCATTGGTTTAGAGCAAGGTCAAAGGTACCAAGTATCGTTCGATGCATATGCAAATATTGATACTGAGATGAAAGCCTTGATCCAACATGAAGGGCCTCCTTATACACATTATTTTCTAAGTGACGTGGGTATATCAACAGACAAGCAAAGCTATACGTTTGATTTTGTACACGAACTTGATAGTGACGCCGATACAGAATTCCAGTTTCAATTAGGCGCACAGAAAACTGGTGTCATCTGTGTTGATAACGTTTCTGTTGTAGGTAAGCCATTTGTAAAAACAGCGACTAAGATGCCGATTCGAGCCAATCAAGTAGGTTTCTTACCGAAATCCGATAAATATATCTTTGTTGAAAATACCTCGACGACACCTTTGAAATGGACATTAGTCTCACAATCAGGGATCAGCCTTGATCTCGGAAAAACAGAAGTATTCGGTTTGAATAAAGCGTCGGGTGAGCACATTCACCGAGTTAACCTTTCAAAATATACAGACACGATGAGAGGTTTAACGGTCAAGGTCGATGACGATGTTAGCTATCCTTTCGATATTCGAAATGATGTTTATAGCAAGTTGAAGCTCGATGCGTTGTCTTACTTCTATCAAAATCGCAGCGGCATTGAAATAAAGCCAGAGTTCGTTCAACGTGAAGATCTTGCGAGGCCCGGTGGCCATATGTCTGATACGGCAACATGCTTTGATAAAGTTGATAGTTGGGGAAATAAATGGCCTGGCTGCGACCTGACTATTGATGCGACTGGTGGTTGGTATGATGCAGGCGATCATGGTAAATACACGGTGAACAGTGGCATCTCAACATGGACACTTCTGAACTTATACGAACGAGGTAAGTTCTTAGAAAACAAATCACTTCCTTTTTCAGAGGGTAAAGTAAAAATCCCTGAAGCAACCAATGGCGTTAACCCGTTGTTGTCTGAAGCACGCTGGAACATAGAGTTCATGTTAGCGATGCAAGTCGACTCTGACACGCCTATCTCTGTCCCTGTTGGTAATCAGTCTGCCAGTAAACAGCTAAAACTTACCGAGATTAACGCGAGAGGGCTGGCATTCCATAAGATTGCGGATGAATCTTGGACGGGCATGCCATTACCGCCACACAAAGATACTCAGAAACGTTATGTTGGTTATCCTACTACTGCGGCTTCGCTGAATCTGGCGGCAATCGGTGCTCAGTGCGCACGTATTTGGAAAGATATCGACAGTGATTTCTCACAGTTATGTTTGGATTCAGCGATCAAAGCGTGGAACGCCGCAAATCAACATCAAGATATCTATGCTTACGACAACTTCACAGGCTCTGGGCCGTATGATGATATCGAATTGAGTGATGAGCGATACTGGGCTGCGGCCGAGCTCTTTATCACAACCAATGATGAGGTTTATAAAAAAGTATTGATTGATTCTCCACACTATCTTGAAGTGCCGAAGGGGAACATCAATGCGGATGGTGATATGTATTGGCAGTATATAGCGCCTGCGGGCACTGTGAGTTTAGCCGTGGTACCTAACTCATTAGACAGCCAGGCTATTGAACAAGCACGTAAGAACATCATTAAAACGGCTGAATCTTATACCAAGCAAGTTGCCAATGAAGGCTATAACATTCCTTATACCGTAGAAGAGTATTCGTGGGGCTCAAACTCCAACCTTGTAAACCGAAGTATCTTTTTGATTTATGCTAACGATTTTTCCAATGATGTTCGATACATCAAAGCGGCGGCTAGTGCGATGGATTATATCCTCGGAGGTAACCCGATGAATATCTCTTATGTTACTGGTTATGGAACGAAACCTGCAGAGAATCCTCATCATCGATTCTGGGCTTACGCTGCTGATGAAAGTTCACCAAAACCAGCGCCGGGTGCGTTAATTGGAGGCCCAAATTCGGTAAGTTTTAGTGATCCTATTGCCGCTGTGATGAAAGGCAAATGTGTTGGACAAACGTGTTACAGCGATAATATTGGAGCTTGGACGTTGAACGAGATAACCATCAACTGGAATGCGCCGCTAGTATGGGTTACTTCTGCTTTAGATGAAGGGCAGCTTGATTGAGGTAATCAATTAAATTAAGAATATTCAAAGAGTAATATCATTTGGTATTGCTCTTTTTTAATACAAAAAATCACACAATGAAGTGCGCAGTTTTAATTGTTTTAGACTTTAAGCTAAGCGGAGATGGTGAATCTAAAGGGGGATTGTAACTAAAGATAATTTGAAACTAAATAGAGGTTGGAGCGTGCAGCGGGAATCGAACCCGCATCATCAGCTTGGAAGGCTGAGGTAATAGCCATTATACGATGCACGCACACTGTCTTATGAGTAAGACTGAGGCATTAAGATATTTGGAGCGTACAGCGGGAATCGAACCCGCATCATCAGCTTGGAAGGCTGAGGTAATAGCCATTATACGATGTACGCTTTTCTTAGGTATCTCTTGAAAGCGAAGTTATCATGCCACAGTTTCCAAAAATTAAAAGGACTAAATCAATGTTAAGTGTTTGTTTGCGTGCTTTTTGTTCTCCATGCTCTTTAATTGCTCATTCCCTTCACTAATCAACCTGAACTTGTATGTACTCAAGTATCAAATGTATATTGGAACCTTTGATATGCAAAAAATGCGGATGCGATAAAAAGTACTGCAAGTAACAGAAAACTGAGCTGCAACTTCCCTGATATCGAGAGTTTCATTCTTTAACTCATATATTTAGCTTGCGGAACAAAATAGCGCTATTAATGAGATTGATAAATAGATGTGAGCGTATTTTCTTCACTTAAAGTAGTGTGTGTTAATTATTTGCGGGATTTATAGTTAAGCAACCTTGCAAGACATTGATGGTGAAGATAATAGAGAGCAATTGCCTCTCTATTATTTATCGTTTAAAAGTTGTTAAACGCAGCTGAAAATATCGAGTGTTTTCTCTGTGAACTCATCACTTTCCAACGCTGGAAAGATGTTTGTTATATCTTCATTCCTTAACCCCAACCAACTCAGCAAGGTAGCGTGCACTTGATCGGTCGACGTGGTCGGTATAACCCGTCCCCTCGACAATAAATGATCGCTTCCTTCTTCTAGGCTTGGGTATGCGCCCACAAAACGTTTCCCTGAAACCGCACCGCCAATCACGAAAGAGTGACTGCCCCAGCCATGATCGGATCCGCCATTTGCATTGGGGATCAAGGTACGACCGAATTCAGAATGGGTAAAAGAGGTAACTTGCGAATCTAGTTTGTAGAGTCGTAGTGCTTGATGGAAAACGGTAATGGCTTCACTGTACTCCATTAGAAGTTGAGACTGTTGTGCTAATTGATTTGAATGCGTATCAAAGCCACCCAACTTGCAGCTGAAGTATTGCCTTTGCTGACCAAAGGCTTCTTGATTCAGAATCAATTTAACGACCGCTTCAAGTTGTCGGCCAATGGCGGTCTCTGGGAACACAATAGACGCATCGAGAACGGTATTGAAGATATCGCTCATTTTACCATGCGTATCTGGCGCATTAGCCGCGAGCTTGGCGTAATGGCGTTGGAACACATGTTGGTAATTGTTCTGTTGCTGTATCCTTTCAAACAACCGCTTGTCACGATTGCTTTCATTGTTAATAAAGATATCGTGTGGTGCAGAGCTGCCGACTTTGTTGGATTGCATGTTTAAGTTGTTCGTCCACTCTTGCCCGCCACCGATATCGAACAGAGGAGAATAGCCTTCAAACCCTCGAGAGGTTGACCCTAAAGCTATCTCACCATTGGCACCAAACCCTTGCTTATCGAGACTGACGCGGGACGATGTTTGAACCATGGCCGATTGGTGATTGTGGCTAAATAAATGCGCGGGTTTTAGCTCGTCGGTCAGACCGCTCTCTCCTCTAGGCACAATCAAAGGGCCAACATTCAAAATAGGTAATAGCTCGTTTTTGTTCCACAGTTCCGCCATCGCGTCTAACGCAGGGTTTAGATTGAACTCGTTTGTCAGATTTTCTCCATCGCCTTTGCCTATTTGTAGGTTTCCACGTAAACGTTGGTAGTTTGTATAAACACTGTCTGATTGAGGAATGATCATATTGAACCCATCATTGCCGCCCGCAAAATCTATCCCTATCAGCGCCTTGTAACGTCCATCATTACAGTCGTTAAATAGGTGAGCATATGCTGGCATTGAGGTGAAGTTCAGTACGGTTACGCCTGCCGCGGCTGCGGTACCTTGCAAAAATCGTCTTCTTGAAATGGACATAAGATTACCTCTGGACAATAAATTCTGGTGAAATAACAAGATTCATAACGAGCGCACGAATATCAGCGTAATAACTTTCGTTATGTCGAGGGCACTCTTCTAGAAACGCCAGACATGCGCTTTTTGTCGTTGCTGTCATTTGTCCAGCAAATAAGCGGTCATCAAACGCGTTGATCAGGTCCAAATCGGTTTCTGGTGTGTTCTTCCAATAGAGGTCGTCCCATTTGCTATCAATTTCCCACCCTTTTTGGTGATGATTGAATTGGACGACTAGTTCTTTAATTTCACGGCCGTACTGGTAGATATTGTTCCACTCATAGATGTTAAATTCGGGTGCAAAATGTCCTTCTAACGCGGGATCAGACGGGGCATCGTCGTGTTGATAGTAATAGAAGACCGAAGGTGCACTCATTGGTAACATTCTGTCGTACCAGTTAAAGTTTTTCGCCCACACTGACTCTCCTCGAGAAAGCTTTGCCCCCAATGCACGTAGAGAGTGAGTGAACACAATGAGAGGATCTCGAACCTTGCCATCGGTATCGCTACTGTGTAACGCAACTTGGTCGGTTAATATTGCGGTGATTAGCGTTTGCATATCTCCACCACTGTTTATAAAAGCATTACGCACCCTTCTTACATGGCCCGGTTTGGGGTTACTGGTGACCATTTTACTGATAAAGAAATAGGCGATGTAAGTGTATAGATTACTTTGATTCATTAAATGTTCGACAAAACTGTCGAGATCTTCCGAGGCCGATTGACCCGCTGGAAAGGTTTTCCCAAGAATGCGTTTTTCATCCTGATTGTGCTCACCAATCGGCTCTAATGGTTCCATGTAACGTTCGTGACCACTTGTCCTCTTTGCAAACTTCCAGCCGGTAAATACTTTGGCCAATTGCTCGATGTCTTCCTGTGTGTAAGTCGGCACAGGTCTCCCTTCGCTGTCAAGAACCGGCTTGCCATTGCCTTCGAGCTTGACGGGACCAAGAGTAAAAAGCTGCAGTATCTCTCGGGCGTAGTTTTCATCGGCTTGATGAGCCTCGTTTGACATGTTGTCAATAAACGTTAGGTACTCCCCCATAACAGGAGATGTGGAAACAAATTTTAGTAGCTCGCGGAAATTACCAAAAGCCCGTTCTGATAACCCATCAAAATAGAGGCAAAATGCGGAACGTCTTGCAACAGGTGAGAGTGCCGGATCTCTTGTACTTACGACAAACAGTTGCGTCAGAATATAAGCAACACGCTGCCTTAAGTGATCAACGTATTCTTGCTTTTCATAATCACTGTCTAGCGTCAGTCCTGTCCAACTTGTCGCGTATAACACACCATCGCGGTGGTCACTTCGGTTCTGGTCTCGTTCAAAACGTTTATACCAACTGCTTATCGGTTTGTTGGTTTGGCTCTCGATCCACATTTCGATGGAGCCACTGGATTGGAGCTCTCCGATATCGGTTTGATTGGGCCCAAACGTACACTGACAAAGCGTACGATAGGCAGATAAGGTGTCGATACTCATTGCTCTTCCTTTTCGTTATTGACGTTATGCAGGCATACTTTCTACCCGCTTTTTTCGAAGAGGAGCATCGTAGATGACAAAAATCGATTTATGTCAGCCTTGAGTGATAGTTTGTTTAGATATTACAAAAGTGATATATCGATTCCACAAACCACCGTCACACTGACATTCGCCATGATTTGCTCCCACTTGAGCGTTGTAACATCTCAAGCTCAATTTACCGCTGGTTAGCCCTTTATATCGAGACATTGCGGTCTCAGATATTGAGCGATAGTGGTAACCAGGCTCCGATTTCCACTCCGCTATTGTTCCATTTTTCAGAGCCTCTACAGCTTCGTTTCTGGGATGCCTATCTTCCCAAAGCGCCGCATTCTTTCGAGGCGGTATTAACGGAGTACAGCCCTTATTTTTCAGAGTCTCATGGCAGTTTTTAGTGTCATATGCTCCATCGGCAGATACGGCAATGACCTTTCTGCGTAGTGGATTGAGCAACGTCGGTAGCACTTCACTATCGCCAACATTTACAAGGCTGACTTCCGTACTAATCGTTTCGTGAGTATATACATCAACAGCTAAGCGCAGTTTGCGCCATGTTCTACGTTTTTCTGCACCATGCTTTTTCACTTTCCACTCACCCTCGCCAAAGACTTTAAGACCAGTCGAATCAATGGCTATATGGCGAATAGCTCCTCTGGATTTATTACGATATTTGACCTGAACTGTCTTCGAACGTTTACTGATACAGATGTAATCAGGGGATGTCAGCGGAACATCTAATAACTCAAAGATAGAGTCGATCAAGCCTTGAAGAGCACGCAATGGCAGAGAGAAGATCCCCTTAATCATCAAGGCGGTTTCAATCGCTGTATCAGAGTACTGAAAGCCTCTACCTCGCTTGCCATGATGGGTTTTGCATTTCCATGCATCTATGGCTGAGTCATCTATCCAGAACGTAACCGAACTACGTTTACACAGAGCCTTATTGTATTCCGCCCAGTTGGTAATCTTCTTTTTCGCTTTGCCCATGTCACCACCGTTCTAATCATCACAAAGGTTCAGATCGCAGATCTTGGAAAAGGTTCAACTGATTTAGGCAACAGCGCCTATTTGGAGTGTTAACATAAACTGATTTTTAATCGTGTTTTGGCGTCCGTTAATAACAATCTGAATGCATAAATTTAACTTATTAATTTGTCAAAACATTCAGTAAACTAATCCCAAATGAGTAGAGTTATAGAGACTTCTAAGCCTTTGCAGAAAAAAGTAACGAGTTCAGTTGATAATTTACGCAAAAGTCTCGTCATTCCATCTATCGTTTGGTACATTTGCCGCACATTTTGTCTCCCCTAAAATACCCATGCCTTCTCAGTTCCGAATTAACAAAATTGTTGAAATTGGTGACACTCTTCACCGCAGTGGTTGCGCTCCGTATAAGCTTGAAAAATATACACAATATTATGCTAAAAAGCATGGTGTGGATGTGATGATCCAAGCAACGCCAACTGCGATTAACTATCAATTTCCAGACGATAACAACGCCGTTATTCTTAAGCGTCTAAAGCCTGCGTCAATTAACCTGAGTTTGCTGGCCAATACGATCATTCGTATTAACCAACCGAGCAGTGAGCCAGTACCTGAGCCTGTCGGCTACTCTAAATTTGTGACGGCACTTGCCAATATGGGTATTCCGCCTGCGTATTTGATGCTGGTGGGCAGTACGTTGGAAGCGGTCGGCTTTTCCGCGTTATTGGGTTTGATGGTGTGGGTATGTCAGCAAGTTCTTCATTCACGTCGCGCTATCGCGGTTGAATTCATCTCGGCACTGTTAACGGGTATCTTTGTGGCGTTTCTGGCGAGTACAGGGTTGCCGATTCCGGTGTGGGCGTTATGTATCGCCTCGATTGTCTTGTTTGTCCCCGGGTTATCCATAGCCAACGCATTAGAATGTTTGGCCTTTAATGACTTGGTTTCTGGTACCAGCTTGCTAGGGCAGAGTGCCTTAACGCTGATTAAGCTGTTTGTTGGGATTATCATGGGGCTCAACATCGGTGAAGCGATATGGGGACAAGCGGTCTCCATCGACTATACCAATGCGGTACCGATGTGGATGCACATATCTGGCTTGGTGCTTATTTCTGTGTCTATCGGTGTAATGTTCAATGCTCGCCCTAAAGACATCTTGCTTGGCTTGCCAGTAGCTGTTCTCGGTATGTGGGGCCCATTCTATCTAGGTTTTGATAGTGGTTGGGTTGTCGGTACTTGGGTTACGACGGTTCTTATTACTTTGTACGGAACTTGGATTGCTAAAAAGATGGAGCTCACGGGCTCTATTTATATCGTGCAAGGGATCATCATCTTGGTTCCGGGTAGCCGAGTATTAGTGAGTGCCAGCCAGTCGGTGTTTGAACAATCGATTTTGCCTATCCCGAGTATTGGTTTGTCGGCGTTATTCATGTTCTCGGCAATCGTGGCAGGGCAAATCACCGCTTACTCGATTTACTCACCAAAAGTCGAACGTTAAACCTTTTTGCTTCTCAAGTTTTTAAACAAACACAGCTTCATAGACTGAACCTTAAGCATTAAGACCAGCATAAATCCCGTCTAACGTGATGTTTTTCTTTGACTTCCTCTGGGCGGACTTTTGTGCGTTCTTAAATATATAGCTAGAGGCCCATTCCAGTTTATTACCTATTTCTGACCATGCCTTGTGGCTGATACATTCAAATATGGGCAACAGCCACACATCCACATTTTTTGCCGCCTTAAACAGCGAGACCGATGGCATTATCTGAAGCGCAGTACTGCGCCTGATGATCAGCGAGAGTAAACTGGCCCAGATAAGCCCATCAACGATGGCCTTTTGTGCGGTGACAAATCGTTGCCAGTTTGTGTGAGATTTTAATTCTTTAAAAAGCAACTCCACCTGCCATCGACAGCGGTAGATCGCCATTATGTCATCAGCAGTATAGGTACCTGAAGGCAAGTTAGTTAACCAAATACAGAATCGCTTTTCTTCTGCAAACCAACGTCTTACCACTCTAAATTCTTGCTTACCACTACGAACTTTAAGGTCGAGTACCTGTGAGCGATTAGTACCTCGAGTGATGTCTTTGAGCTTCTTTCCTTCTAGTTTAGATAAATGCCGGCCCTGACCGTTTCTCGCTTCTATAACATGAGGATTCAGGGACTTTGCTCCTCGAAAATATAGAAACCACCATACAGTTCAAGCTCAGTAAAGAATTGGAAGTCAGGGTACCCTGCGTCAGCCAACAACAATTTGTTACTCATTGTTTTGGGGCGGGCAAAAGTCTCTTTCTGATGCTGTATCAGCGCTGATGCTCATTGCGACTGGAGAAAAGCTTTTTAAAGACATTGTCATATGGCATTCAACTGCGGCTGGATTGCGTTTAAATCGGCTCGGGTAAACGTTCGAAAGGTCACGATGAATGTGGAAAGAGCTACCATCTTGAAGCAGCACATCATCAAAGGTGGCGAGTTTATCTGGTAGGTTGGCACTCTGCTGGCGAGCAAACTGAGCTATCGCTCGCATGGCCAATTGGCGCATGAATATCGGAAATTCTTCTTTTCTTAACTGGTTATGGTAGGGCTTATAAGCCACAGTATCTTTAGCGCTTAAGCACATCCCATTGAATTGCCTTAGTAAATCGGCAATAGATGAGCAGTTTCCTTTGCTCAAAGCGGCCACTAGGCTTACTACTAGCTGGTCGGGTAAGATAGCCCGACATCGCTTCATAAGTCCTGTACTTTTCGCCATTTTTTGAAGGCTATCAGCATTAAAGAATTGCTTAAACTGTTTTTGTAGGGAGATAATCGTCATCGGCTTCACGGTTGATATGGGTGGTTTGTTTGGCGACGATTATCTGATCATAAATGAAGCCTTTTTTCTATCTAAATAAATAGCTTAGAGCTTAAGATCCTGTCTATGAACACAGCTTAGCGGCTGTGTTTGTTCATTTTAGGAACGGCTCTTTTTTAAAGACAATTAGCTCTGCGTAAAACTTGTTAGATTTATGCTCGCTAAGCCTGACAAGAGCCATTAAAATGGAACAAATTCTATTTAAATGAAGTATTAACGTATGTCTCTACCTCCTTGTCCGCAATGCCAATCTGAATATGTCTACCCAGACCAAAACAACCTAATCTGCCCTGAGTGCGCCTACGAATGGAACCCAGAAGAAGAGCGTTTAGAAAGAGAAGCCGCGCGTGTTAAGGACGTGAATGGCGTTGTATTGGAAAGTGGCGATAAAGTTACCTTCATTAAAGATCTAAAAATTAAAGGCAGTTCTAGCGTATTGAAAATCGGCACTAAAGCCGTGATTCGACGCATCAATGAAGGCAAAGATCACCAGCTAGATTGCAAGCTGGATGGTGGTGGTGAAATGCTGGTTACAGCGAAGTACGTTAAGAAGCAATAGTCGATAATGGGTCAAAATAGCGAGTCACTCCTGAACTTAATAGCGTAGGCCGTTGGAGAATCAACATCATATGGACATGGTTAAAGCTGCTCTTTCACATTCAACGGCCTTTCATCACTATGTGAACGCGTGCGCTGAGGATGGGTTAGATATTTACACGGGGATTTCCGATGGCAGTGATGCCTATTTAGAAAGACGAATTGCTTATTCAAAAGGTGAGGGTTTGCCTGAAGGGTGGACGCCTGCTTCTACCTATTTTTGTTTCGAGTCTGGGCGTATTCTTGGGGTGATAAGAGTTCGTCATGGTACCAGTCCGTACATTCACGATGTCATAGGACATATCGGATATGAGACGCTGTCGCAAGCCAGAAGGCGGGGTATCGCAAGTCATATGTTGTCTTGGATTCAACGACACGTATTGACCGAAAGCGTTATCATTACCTGTGAGAGGGGCAATATTGCTTCGCAAAAAGTGATTGAGAAGTGCGGTGGACAATTCCTGAATACCTTTTATTCAGAGCAAGATAAACACGAAGTCTTACGTTACCAACTAGAATCAAAATGAACACTAAAGCATGGCACTTGCTTATGTTCACTTACTTTCCTTTAGCGAGATTTTATTAAATTGAAACCACCATTGATGGTGGTTTCTTTGGTTATAGTTCATCGATTATTGTTGGAGATATTTTGAAGTATTCGACAAGACCTGCTCAGTCATCAGATCATGAATTTCTGTTCGAGCTAAAAAAGGCAGCTGAATTTGAACCTATCAAAGCCGTATTTGGCTGGGATGAGCAAACTCAACGAGATATACACGCCGAAGAGTGGGCAGAAGAACGACCTGAAATCATTGAATATCAAGGTAAAGCGATTGGGAGTGTGTTGTTGCAAGACAAAGGCGAGCACTTCTATTTTTGTCGATTCTTCTTGCTGCCTGAGTATCATGGAAAGGGCATTGGCAGCCAAGTATTGAAAGATTGCTTAGCTAAGGCTGACAGCCTCAATAAACCCGTCGAACTTTGTTACCTGCAAGGTAATCGAGTTGGGGAGTTGTATCTTAGGTTTGGCTTCGAAATCACTTCGCAAAACGATCAGTTTGTCTATATGTGGCGTCAGTAACCCCAAGCGTTAGTTATAACCTCAACGGCACAATGTGCCGTTGTGTTGTCATCGTCACTCAATAGGCAAAGACAATACACCGCCATTGAGTTCGACTTGTTTTAGCCATTCGGTTGGAATTTCGCCATCTTCTTCGCAGAAACACGCCGCTAATACCGCGCCAATTACAATCGCACGACCGCAGCTGTCACCACCGCATAAGATGTTGTCGCGAATGCCTTGTTGATAACTTTGAGCACCTGCAATGATGCGAATTAGCAAGGGGAACGCGGCACTCAGTTCACAATGCAATCCAAACTTCTTCGCGGCATCTGTAATCGAAAGCTCTGGATCAGCCAGTGCTTCGTCGATTTGATCGTGTATAAACTTGCTACAAGTTTGTCGCACCATTTCTACCGATTGCAGTGGCGAGTTGCCTTGAATTGCCGCTTGAACCAGTAGAGTGATGGCCTGCGCCCATTCGACGGCTTTGTCGTTATTGTTGGTCACTCGTACCGCACTCTCTACCATCGCTGGCAAGGTGTGAGAGGTGTAAGTACACGCGACCAAAGGAATGATTTTTGAAACAGCTGGCAATTGAGTATCATCCGCGCCACACGCTGTAATCGGGGAGTTTTCCAATTCTAATTGATGGATGTTCAACAAGCTCATACGAGTCGCTTTATCAATGTAGCCTTTCCAACTACCACCAAAATCAAACCAGAAGCGGAAGTGCTTGATGTAGTTCGCTTCATCGTATTTTTGGTTGTCGACTAAGCTATCGACCATCGCCAATAGCTGAGCACCATATTGCGATTGCTCGCCTGCGGTTTTACCTTGGTGCGCAAAGTAGCCCTTGTCTTGGTAATCGAACTGATTCGGTGAACGAAATTCTGGCTCAAAACCCGCTACGTGTAAGATCCTCTCTTGGTCATATAGCCAGTGCAGCCCCATTGAAGCGGCGTCTCCAACCAATGCGCCAACAACGGCGTAAAAAGCTCTTTCTTTATGATTGTCCATGTTGAGCGATGTCCTTGAGATGAATCAACGTAATTCGATACGTTAAGTATAGTGATTAGCCGAGTATTTTGCTGTGTTTCTAAGAAGAAATATGAAGGAATAAATCCTGATTGGTCAATAACTTAAACCAATCAGGTGAAATTGATAAGGGCGATGAATAGTCTGGTGAATTCGTATTTTTGATTGGTGGTGTTATTGATGGTTGAGATAGGCACTAGAGCGCTGCTCAATCACTTTGAAAAGACGTGAAAGCGCAAAGCACAAAGCAAAATATACGAAGCCAACAATGAGCCAGATCTCAAAGATCAAACCTGAAGAGTTTGCCATCTCAGTACCAACAAACGTCATCTCTTGGATAGAAATCAGAGACACAATCGACGTGTCTTTAACCAAAGATATTGCTTGGCCAGCCAATGGCGGTGTGATGGCCGTTAATACTTGCGGGCCGACCACAAATCGATACTTAGACAATGCAGACAGACCGAGTGAATCGGCCGCTTCCCATTGGCCTTTAGGAATACCTTCTAAGCCAGCTCTAATTACTTCAGCAATATAAGCAGAAGAGAGCAAGCCAATACAGATAACACCAGACGCCAAGTTTTCCCAAAGGTTAGCTGGGCCGAACAGGAAATCTTGAACAGCATTAATCTCGCCGTTGTGTTCACGTAAAATGCTTTCTAAACCAAGTAATGGAATCAGTTGGTTAGAAACAAAGAAGTAAAAGATAAAGACAAACACCAGCGGCGGAATATTACGAACCAACTGAATGAAAATCAGTGCCGGTGTTTTGAAGAAAGCGATCTTTGAGTGTCTTGCCACACCTAACAATGTGCCAAAAGAGAGTGCTAACACCATACTCCATAAACTTAAGCGCAGCGTTGCGATCAAGCCTTGGAAAAAATAGGGAATACTGCCTTGAGAAGGCGGAATAAAAATCAGGGTAAACGCATCTTCCCAGCGCCATTGGTAGTTAATACCAACAGCAGAGCGATAATAAAGCCAGCCTGCAAACACACACATGACAGCGAGTAACACGCCATCCAAAAGGTTAAGGCGTTGATACCAAGGCTTCATATGAACGTTGGGCTTAGGTGTTGTCAATGCGCTAGTACTACTCACGTCATTCCTGTTTAAACAATAATAATTAGTAGGCTGTTTTGTTGAGTTTTAGATCATCAATAAAGCGAATCAAGTTGCCGATGAGAAGGCAGTGCAGACAACGCACTGCCTCGATTCACTAGCAAAAGTTCTGATTACTGACCTTGAGCAATCTGGTCTTGCCAATCTAGAGTAGAGAACCAGTACTCGTAACGCTCTTTCAACCAACCGTCTTCAGTACGTGCTTTGATCCATTCGTTGAAGAATTCTGCCTTGTCAGTTTCACCTAGGCGAACTGCAAATGCTTCGTTACCTTTTGACAGACGCTCTTCAAATGGAATAAATAGCGTGTCTGCGTTTTTGATCGTTTCGTGTTCTGGTTTCGGGCTAGACGCGATAACCGCGTGTGCGTTGCCGTTCAACACTTCTTGGAATGCTTGAGCATCGTCATCGAACTGTAGAACTTTCGCTTTAGGGAAGGTTTCACGAGCGACTTGAACCGTGAATGCTCCACGACGTGCTGCAATTTTTACACGGCGAGAATCAAAATCAGAGATCTGAGTAAAACCTTCCGCTAGCTCTTTATTAGCCGCCAGTTGAACGCCAGAGTGCGAGTAAGGTTCAGTGAACAATACGCTTTTAGCACGAGCTTCAGTGATAGACATACCGCCGATGATTACATCAAATTTTTTCGATAATAGAGAAGGGATAATACCGTCCCATGCCGTAGGTACAAATTCGACTTTCCAACCAGAGTCTTCGGCAAGGCGTTTCGCCACGTCGATTTCAAAGCCAACGAGATCGCCTTGTTTGTTACGCATCGCCCAAGGAACAAATGTCGACATACCAACGCGCAGTGAGCCACGTTCGTTGATTTTATCGAGGTTAGGCGTTTCAGAAGCAAGTGCAGGCAAACTTACGGCAAGCGCAAGTAGGGCTGTAATCGCGGTTTTAAATAGCTTCATGCTGATAAATCCTTATTGTGTTCGCCAGTTAGCCCCGAGCTTATGCTCAAGCCAAGCAGCAACGGCAGAAAGTGAAAGTGTAAGAGCAAGATAAATGATCGCCACAGAGAACCAAATCTCGAATGGCATCGCGGTTTCAGAAACGATGTTTCTGGCTTCAGTCGTCAGGTCAAAAATAGCCATGACACTCACAATTGAAGAGTTTTTAATAAGAGAGATCACTTCATTGGTCAAAGGTGGCAAGGTGCGTTGCACCACCTGAGGAAGAATCACATCCCAGTAAGTATAGGTCTTTGATAAGCCCAAGGATTGAGCTGCTTCAAATTGTCCTCTCGCAATACCATTTAAACCGGCACGAAATATCTCGGCGGTATAAGCGCCTTGGAAAAGTGCCAAGGCTAAAACGGCAGTGCTAAAGCGATCGAGCCCTAATACGGGGCCAAATACAAAATAGAGCAAATAAATTTGTACTAATAACGGCGTGTTACGAATCAACTCAACATAGCTGGTGGCTAAGGTGCGTCCAACCACAGAATTTGAGTTTCTCAATAGCGCTGTCGTTAAACCAATGATCAGTGTGGCAACCAAAGAAATCAAAGAGATATTGATGGTAACCAGTAGCCCTTCAACTAATTCTGCAGGCCACCATTCACCATCTTCATAGAAAGCAATATAGTCCGGCACACGCTCCCATTGCCAGCTGTATCCCATGGTTTGTGCGCCAGAGTCTAGAATCCAAACAACAGCAGCCACCAGTATAACAATCTGTACCAAAGCAGATAGGGCGGGTTTAATAATTCGAATCAACATCAATAAGTCAGGATCTGATTTAGGAACGCTTGAGTGCGTTCATGTTGAGGGTTTTCAAAGAGCGCTTGTGGCGTATTCGATTCCACAATTTGTCCTTCATCCATGAAGATAACGCGGTCGGCCACTTGTTTCGCAAAGCCCATTTCGTGGGTCACACACACCATGGTGATACCTTCGCTCGCCAGTTCAACCATCACGTCGAGCACTTCGTTGATCATCTCAGGATCAAGCGCTGAAGTCGGTTCATCAAAAAGCAGTAATTCAGGCTTCATGCACAGCGAACGGGCGATAGCTACACGTTGTTGCTGACCGCCAGAAAGTTGCACTGGGTATTTGTTGGCTTGTTCAGCGATGTGTACGCGCTCGAGATAGTGCATTGCAAGCTTCTCGGCTTCTCGTTTGCTTTTTTTAAGCGTACGTATTGGAGACAGTGTCAGGTTTTCAAGCACGGTAAGATGAGGGAATAAATGAAAATGCTGAAACACCATTCCGACTTGGCCAGGTGTGTTGAATTTACTCGGAAGCACTTGTTCTAACACGCAAAGCTCGCCACTTTCGAAAGGTTCTAGCTGATTGATACAACGGATTAAGGTTGATTTGCCCGAACCTGATGGCCCGCAAATCACCACTATCTCTCCTTGTTCAATATTTAAATCGATATCCTTTAGGGCATGAAAATCACCATACCACTTGTTAAGTGACTTAAACTTAACCATTTCCTTGAGATTGTTCAAATCGTTGTTCATACCTAGTAAAGAGACAGGTTTACCTTACCAATATAGAAATCTGAATGCACATAAAATTAAGGACTTATGAGAATTTAATAGCATCTTGTAGGGCAAATTAAAAAGCAGCGCCCAAAATGAACGCTGCTTTGTTTGTACGAAAGAAATAAGTAATGGGTTCAGTCAGGTGTAAAAAATCATCTTTGTGTGACCATTGCCTTTGCTTTCTCTCTATTTTAGCAATTCTTAGTGAATCGCAGACTCTAAAATCTCACGCGTTTTCTCTGGCGTGATTGCTTGGTTTTCGCCAAGTTGCAGGTAACCGTGTGATTCAAGTTGAGCAACAACGTTGTCGATTGCTGCCGCTTTCGTTGCTTCGTAACCGTCGAACATGGTTGGAACGTCTAGGCTGTGGTAGAAGGCTTCGATTGCCGCGATTGTACGCTCGGCTAAATCAGCACCCGCTTCTAGGCCAAATACGTTACGACCCATTTGCTCTAGCTTGCCACGCTTCGCTTCGATTTGATTACGAAGTAGTGAAGGTTGAACAATCGCAAGCGAACGCGCGTGGTCTACGTGCCATAGCGCAGTGAATTCGTGGCCAATCATGTGTGTTGCCCAATCTTGAGGAACACCCGTACCAATCAGGCCGTTAAGCGCTTGGTTTGCTGTCCACATTAGGTTTGCACGCCAAGCGTCGTTGTCACGCTCGTCGTATTGCTTACCCAGTACAAGTAGGTTCTTAAGCAGTGTTTCTGCGTAACCGTCTTGAACCATCGCGTCTGTTGGCATTGTGATGTATTGCTCACATACGTGAACCCATGCATCAACTAGACCGTTGATCAGTTGGCGCTCTGGCAGAGACTTCATTACGTCTGGGTCCATAACCGCAAATTTAGGCTGTACCGCAGGGTTCATGAATGCCAGTTTCTCTTGAGTCTCTTTACGAGTGATTACCGCACCCATGTTAGATTCAGAACCTGTCGCAGGAAGTGTCAGTACTGCACCAATAGGAGTTGCTTCAGTTACTTGGTGTTTGCCCGCTAGGATATCCCAACCGTCGCCGTCGTATTTAGCCGCTGCAGCAACGTACTTAGAACCGTCGATTACCGAACCACCGCCAACAGCGATAATGAATTCTACGTTTTCTTCTTTAACAAGAGCGACGGCTTTATCTAGCGTCTCTTTCGTTGGGTTAGCTTCGACACCAGCGAACTCAATCCAAGCGTGATCCTTTAGAGAAGCGACAACTTGGTCGTAAACACCGTTGCTTTTGATTGAACCGCCACCGTAGATGACTAGTACCTTCTTCGAAGTATCAACCGCTTGGCTGATAGCGTTGATTTGGCCTTGGCCGAAGTGGATAACTGTAGGGTTAACATAAGTGAATTGCATTAGAGATTCCTTGTGTAAAGCTCAATTTGTTATTTTATTTGATTGCTCAATTTCTATATTTGCATATTAGTACAGTAATCTAGGGTGATGAAGAGCTGATCCTCCAAATAAATTGCCTATTTCTACAAAATTGATATTCTTTCTCTGCTTTAGCTTACTTACTCTTAGCACTTGGAATGGAAAGTCGCCACTTATGAAAACACTCGCGCAGTTGTTACAGTCTTATGTAGAACACAAAGGTTGGGATGATCTTGAAGGGATCAGAGAAACTGAAATTGGTGGTGTGTGGTTGTATAGAAGCAGTGGCGGGAATCAGCGTCAGCCATTCACTTACCAGTCGGGTATTATCATGCTCGGGCAGGGCAAAAAGAACATCTACATTGGCGACAGACCCGTTACTTACGCTGCTGGTGATTATCTTGTGGTAGGCGTGCCAATGCCATTGGAGTGTGAAGCCTTGCCTGTAAATGGCGAACCATTGCTTGGTTTGTCGATAAGCATCGATTCTCAGCGCTTGCATAGCTTAGTCAAAAAGCTGGAAGACCAAGGCTTTCTAGAGAGCTACTGCAACAAGCACAAGCAGAATTCGAGCGGCTTAGAATCGGCGCCAATGGAAGAGCAAATGCTGGAGAGCTTTACTCGATTGGTCAAAACTCTACATTGTGACATTGAAGCCAACATATTGGGTGATGCCATGGTCAGCGAGATTGTCTACCGCGCATTAACAGGTTCAGAAGGGCGTGTGCTGTTTGATTTAGCTCATCATGATGGCCATTACGCACGTGTCGCTAAAGCGCTGTCTAAAGTGCATGAAGAATACGACCAAACCATCACTGTTCAATCGCTCGCTGACGAAGCCAACATGAGCGTGTCTGCCTTCCACTATGCATTCCGTAATGTCACTTTTGAATCACCACTGCAATATTTGAAGAAGGTTAGGCTCAACAAAGCGAAAGAGCTGATTCAACTAGAAGGCCTTCGTATTAGTGATGCTGCGCGTCGAGTCGGTTACTCCAGCCCATCTCAATTTAGCCGCGAATTTAAGCGCCACTTCAATACTACTCCAAGAGCGGTTTAGTTCTTCTTTCAACGAAACTATGTGTTGAGAGCTATAATGCCAAAAGCTATGGTGACGATTGCTCATATTTGTTGAATTATATGAGTAAATGTATCTAATCATAGGCATTGTCAGATTGTAGGTATTTGATTCTCGAATATATTATTAACGTACTTATATAAAATAAGCTCTCGAAAATAATTAATTAAATAGCCTAAGAGTTTATGCACAGGTATAGGGGAGAAACTCACTAACTTAGCTATTAACGAAGTTTTAGTGTGAACAACCTATCAAATATTATCTAAAATTCTGGAATTTCTCACCGTACTATCAGAGAGTGTATTCAGGATTATTGAATAGACTTAAAATTAAAGATAATTTAGCAGTTGATAAAGCCTAGTACGACGGATAATTAGTCGTTTGATGACTAATTATTCTGTAACTTGCTGATTTATAGTCAACTGAGAGTCTGATGGATATCACGTTTACCCTAAAATAATTCACTTAACATGGCGCTACTTTAATCATTCTTCCAAATACGATTGTTAAATATAAATACGTATACCTATTTTATTAAAAGGATAATACCGATGAGTAGCGATATCATTAAAATTTCAAGAAACACTGAAAACGCACCAATTAATTCTGTATCTACACAAACGGTCGCTTTTTCTCATTATAATAACTTTTCTGCTCAACTTCCGATTGACCCTAAAACGGGTGAAATAGTCATCGGTGATATTAAAGATCAAGCAGCACAATGTTTGAATAATATTAAAGCGATTGTTGAAAGCATCGACCATGTTATGGATGATGTCGTGAAGATTAATGTTTTCGTTAAGAATATTTCTGATATCGATGCTATTGATGAAGTTTACAAAAGCTTCTTCCACAACAGCCTGCCAACACGTACTGTCGTGGGTGTCGCTGCACTGCCAAACAGCGATGCGCTGGTTCAAATGGATGCTCTGATTTCTAACGGTGAAGGCACTAAGCCACAAGCACCTTGCGCTCTAATTAAGGTCTCAAGAAATACGGATAATGCGCCTCAAAGTGCTGTGTCCACGCAGACTGCGGCTTTTTCTCACTACAACAATCTTTCAGCTCAGTTACCGATAGATGTAACCACAGGTGAGTTGGTTGATGGTGGTATCGAAGCGCAAACGGCCCAATGTCTATCAAACATTAAAGCTATTTTAGAAAGCATCGGACATGTCATGAATGATGTGGTTAAAACGACTATCTACGTAAAAAATATCGCAGATGCGGAAGTGGTAAATGAAGTATGTGCTAAATTCTTCCCAAGCTACGTTCCTGCTCGTACTGTTGTTAACGCAGCTGAATTACCAATGGGTGCTTTAATTCAAATTGATACATCCGTTTCACATGGCGACGGTACACCGCCGCAATTACCAGAAGACACTCGCTTACTGGTTATTGAAACCAATAATACTGTTGCAGCACCATTCATGCCTTATTCGCATACTGTTGCTTTCTCTCACTACAATCATATTTCAGGACAATTGCCTTTAGACCCGAAAACAAATGAAATTGTTGTTGGTGGTGTAAAAGAGCAAGCTGAACAATGTTTGAAAAATATTAAGGCGATCATTGAAAGTGTTGGTCATAGTATGGACGATACAGTGAAAATCAATATTCAGCTTAAAAATGTTTCAGACATTGATACAGTGAACGAGGTCTACACAACATTCTTTAATGCTGAATTACCGGCAAGAACGGTGGTTGGGGTTTCAGAAATCCCAATGAATGCTTTAGTACAAATTGATGCTGTCGTTTCTAATTGTGAAGGCACGCCTCCCCAAGACGTTGTTGCTTAAATCAATTGAATCCTTCTCGATAATATCGATCAGATCTCGGCTTTAGTTTCCAAACAGGGAGCAAATTCAACAGGCCGTGATCTGATCCGTTCACCTCATTACTCAAGTCCATCGAAGCGATACACCTAAGCTTATCCCGTAAATATGGTATTTATAAGGTTGAAGTGTTTTAATATGAAAAACAGACGCTTAACGTAATAAAGAAAACCAGCTTATGCAATTTCGAGCCATTTTACTGCTATGCCTTACCCTAATAGGGTGTTCGTCCAATCAAGAGTTGGTACCCGACCCAACAACCATCACGCTATTTTATGGTGATACATCCATCTCCGCAGGTGTTTTAGAGGATAAAACATTCAATTCAGTCCTTGCCGATAGGGTTGAAAGCGTTACATTTTCGGGCTCAATATCAAAGCAAGACTCAGGTTATTTTGTCGATATGTTAGTGATTCGAGAAACAAAAGAGCCACGTTCAACACGACAGCTGAACACCTCGCTTCTAATGATACCGGGAGAGTTAGTAGATGTTGGCGGCGTGAATAACGATGTGTTCAGGGTAATCCTCGAGTAACAAAAATAAAGTGTTCAATTAATCTGATTTTTTGCTTTACCTCAACCTAACTTCAAGTCTTAAGCTTCTCTCATAGACAGGATCTTAAGCTCTAAGCTATTTATTTAGATAGAAAAAAGGCTTCATTTATGATCAGATAATCGTCGCCAAACAAACCACCCATATCAACCGTGAAGCCGATGACGATTATCTCCCTACAAAAGCAGTTTAAGCAATTCTTTAATGCTGATAGCCTTCAAAAAATGGCGAAAAATACAGGACTTATGAAGCGATGTCGGGCTATCTTACCCGACCAGCTAGTAGTAAGCCTAGTGGCCGCTTTGAGCAAAGGAAACTGCTCATCTATTGCCGATTTACTAAGGCAATTCAATGGGATGTGCTTAAGCGCTAAAAATACTGTGGCTTATAAGCCCTACCATAACCAGTTAAGAAAAGAAGAATTTCCGATATTCATGCGCCAATTGGCCATGCGAGCGATAGCTCAGTTTGCTCACCAGCAGAGTGCCAACCTACCAGATAAACTCGCCACCTTTGATGATGTGCTGCTTCAAGATGGTAGCTCTTTCCACATTCATCGTGACCTTTCGAACGTTTACCCGAGCCGATTTAAACGCAATCCAGCCGCAGTTGAATGCCATATGACAATGTCTTTAAAAAGCTTTTCTCCAGTCGCAATGAGCATCAGCGCTGATACAGCATCAGAAAGAGACTTTTTGCCCGCCCCCAAAACAATGAGTAACAAATTGTTGTTGGCTGACGCAGGGTACCCTGACTTCCAATTCTTTACTGAGCTTGAACTGTATGGTGGTTTCTATATTTTCGAGGAGCAAAGTCCCTGAATCCTCATGTTATAGAAGCGAGAAACGGTCAGGGCCGGCATTTATCTAAACTAGAAGGAAAGAAGCTCAAAGACATCACTCGAGGTACTAATCGCTCACAGGTACTCGACCTTAAAGTTCGTAGTGGTAAGCAAGAATTTAGAGTGGTAAGACGTTGGTTTGCCGAAGAAAAGCGATTCTGTATTTGGTTAACTAACTTGCCTTCAGGTACCTATACTGCTGATGACATAATGGCGATCTACCGCTGTCGATGGCAGGTGGAGTTGCTTTTTAAAGAATTAAAATCTCACACAAACTGGCAACGATTTGTCACCGCACAAAAGGCCATCGTTGATGGGCTTATCTGGGCCAGTTTACTCTCGCTGATCATCAGGCGCAGTACTGCGCTTCAGATAATGCCATCGGTCTCGCTGTTTAAGGCGGCAAAAAATGTGGATGTGTGGCTGTTGCCCATATTTGAATGTATCAGCCACAAGGCATGGTCAGAAATAGGCAATAAACTGGAATGGGCCTCTAGCTATATATTTAAGAACGCACAAAAGTCCGCCCAGAGGAAGTCAAAGAAAAACATCACGTTAGACGGGATTTATGCTGGTCTTAATGCTTAAGGTTCAGTCTATGAAGCTTCTCTTACTGATTAAGAAGGAGCTTATTATGCAAAATAACTACGTAAAAGAACTCGCCATTAAAACTTACCAAGAAGACCTTCAAAAAGAGTACGTTAGATCTAAAGCTCGGCCATTCCACGCTCCAAGTTTTATTGGTGGCGTACTGTTGTCAGTTGTGCTGGTGGGACTGTTTTAATTTATGCAGAATCTTTGATCCATTACCAACTCTCAACATATCTATTTGATGCACTTTAATGCATACGGCACAATCGCTTAGGTTGAATTGTGACGCTAATGTCGAGAGGAAGTGAAGTATGGCAAGTCCAAGAGTATTAAAGTCACAGATTACTGATATTACCTGTGGCGAGAATGTCACTATTATCGAACCAAGTAACGTTTATAGCTGTGAGCTTAAAGATGATGTGTTCGTTGGCCCCTTTGTTGAGATTCAAAAGAACACCGTGATAGGTGCGAGAAGTAAGATTCAATCTCACACCTTTATCTGCGAGTATGTGACTATTGGCAGAGACTGCTTTGTTGGTCATGGAGTCATGTTTGCCAACGACTTATTCAAAGAGGGCAAACCAGATCCTAACCCAAACAGTTGGGGTCGTACCTTGATAGCTGACAACGTCACGATCGGTTCTAACGCTACGGTTCTGTCTGTCAGCATTTGTGAAGGTGCAGTAATTGGCGCGGGCAGTGTGGTAACGAAAGACATCACCGAAAAAGGTATCTACGCAGGTAACCCAGCCAAGAAGTTAAGAGACTTACCGTAAGTCTGAATTAATAAGCCGTGGTTCATGAATCATAAGGTGCGGCTTTTTAGGGAAACATTAGAGTATTTGTCATGGATGTATTTTTACACTTACTTCAACTGAATGACGCAAGTGCGCTCTTGGATTTTGAGGTCGAAAATAGAGAGTGGTTTGAGCAACTTGTCCCAGCTAGGGATGATAGCTTCTATTCAAATGCAGGTGTGACCGAGCAAATCACGAGCTTTCTCACCGAATATAAGAACGGCGAGATGATCCCTATGTTGATCAAAGACGCTAATGGCACTATTTGTGGGCGAATCAATGTTCGTGATATTGACCAGAACGCTGGAAGTGGAGAACTAGGTTATCGAGTTGGTCATTCCTTTGCTTCTAAAGGTATAGCTTCTAGTGCCGTGAGGAAATTGCTTGTCTACTTGGCTGAGCACTCAACACTTAAATTTGTCGATGCCTATGCGTTAGTGGGTAATGTCGGCTCAAATAAAATATTATCCAATACAGGATTTGAGTTAGTTGAGCGCGTTGAAGGTTACGCCGTGTTCAAAGGGAAGAGTCAAGATGCTCATTATTACCGTAAAGTAATACCTAATTAGATGTTTACTGACCCCCTCAGAAGCTGATGGTGCTTTTCAGCCAGCTTCGAGCTTTATGCTTACTGTTGAGTTTTGTTATGTTCAATGACGCTAATTGCAATCGCGAATAACAGGATATCATTCACTAGTAAGAAGTTAGACTATCTTGCACTTCACAAGCATTAATCAATTAAACAGCGACCAGATAAAACAAAGCCACTCAGGTGAATCACTTGAGTGGCTTTTTAGTGTTCTACGTTATCCGAAACTAAATCGGATTAGGCATTAAGCGAGACCTTGATCTCTTGCCATCTGCTTCGCGATCTTCGGCGCGTGCCATAGACACGGGAGCAAGATAAACGATACCGGAACCGCTGTGATTACAATGAACGACTGTAGAGCGGAGATGCCGCCTGACCCCATTGAGATAAGTGCGATCGCTACCGCACCCATGATTATACCCCAGAAGGTACGTACCGCTGCGTTTGGCTCTGTCGTACCCGTCATTACCACACTGATGGTGTAAGTCATTGAGTCACCTGTTGTCACGATGAACGTGGTCGTCAGGATCAGGAACAGAATTGCAATCAGAGTTGGGAACGGCAGTTGCGAGGTAATTGCTAGTAGCACAGCAGGAAGGTTAAAGCCTTCGAATGCACTAGAGATCACACCTGGGTTATCTAATTCAAACGCTAGACCACTACCACCAACGATGCTGAACCAGAAACACGTTACAAGCGGTGCAACGATGCTAATAGAAACGATCATTTGGCGAATAGTACGGCCACGTGAGATACGAGCAATGAAGATCGCCATCATTGGGCCATAACCTAAGAACCAACCCCAGAAGAATACCGTCCAGCCACCTAACCACGCTGTATCTTGGCGGTATAGCGCCATTGGGATGAAGTTATCAACCATTTCGCCCATACCTTGCAGGTAGCCATCAACGATGAAGCTCGTTGGACCAACAAGAAGGATGTAGCCGATTAGACACACAGACAAGATGATGTTGTAACGGCTGACCAGTTGGATACCTTTGTTCACGCCGCTCAAAGCAGAAAGCGTGTACATTGCGATAGCAAAGATAATAACAACACTTTGAGTTGCAAAGCTGTCTGAAATGCCAAACAGTTCGCTAAGCGCGTAGCTGATTTGTAGGCCAAGGAAGCCGATAGGGCCGATAGTACCTGCGGCTACAGCCACGATGCTGCATGCGTCGACAACGTTACCAACCCAGCTGTTAATCGCTTTGTCGCCAAGTACTGGGTAAAGCAGCGTGCGAGGCTTAAGAGGAAGGCCTTTGTCGTA
This sequence comes from Vibrio celticus, assembly GCF_024347335.1. Taxonomy (NCBI): domain Bacteria; kingdom Pseudomonadati; phylum Pseudomonadota; class Gammaproteobacteria; order Vibrionales; family Vibrionaceae; genus Vibrio; species Vibrio celticus. The sequence goes on along the minus strand of NZ_AP025464.1, from coordinate 733,507 downwards.
ATGCAAGTGCATTAACACGATGGAAGACAAACCACCTAAGATTGCCCATGCAAGGAAACCCCAGTGCATGAAAGATTGTGATAGAGCATTGAACGCCATCGCTTGAGGATCTGCGTTGCCATACAGTGGCGGAGCTGAAACAAAGTGAGCGATAGGCTCTGCGGCTGCCCAGAACACACCACCGCCGGCTAGCAGCGTACATAGGACGATAGACATCCATTTAAAGGTGGTCATTTCAGGTAGGGCAAGCGTTCCTAAGCGAACGTGGCCGATGCGACCTAGTGCAAGCACTAAACCGATAATGAAGTTGAGAAGTAGTAGGACTTGCCAGAAAGCACCGAACCATTTAGTTGAATAACTAAAGCCGATGTTTACAAGTTCGGACAACACGGAGGTGTTGGTGAAGGCTAGGATGACAAAGAGGGTTAAAAAACTGCCACTCAGCCAAAAGACTGGGTTTCCGAGTTCCAGTTTTTCACCCAAAGATTGAGCTTTATTGAAATCGATAGAAGTAGATTCTGCGTTGATGTTTTCGTTGGCGACTTGCGTCAAGTTGGACATTATTTCTTCGCTATATTTGGCTCTTTCAAGCCTATGTATTTCTCCCACACTTGCATAGAAATGTGAGGTTCGTCAAAAAAGCCGCCGATACTAACACATTTGTTATCAAAAAGTGGGCGAATTCCCAAAAGAATCCCAAATCGCCTTTAAATCACTACTTTTTGGCTAGTTTTGATACGAATTTTTTTCTCGAATCCAAATCACATTTCTGATTTTTGAGACGTTATTTTTTAGCTTTCCGAAATAAATTAATATTAGTTGTTGGTGCAAAATAAGTGTCGACTCATTGCATGCTATAGACAAATTAATGCGAGTCATTTTATAAATACTGAATATTTTAGGTGTTAAATTGGCGCTGTTACCTACAGTTGTTTTGCGAAGAGATTTAAGTGGTGAGGAAAGTCCCATTTAAATTAAACATCTTGAAACAACAACTTAAGGGATAGCTAACATGCACCTAAATCAAGGAAGAGTGGCCAAGAAGGTTTTTACACTCAGTACGCTCACCGCGTCATGCTTAATGGCGTTCAACAGCTATGCGGCTGTGGATTGCTCAACGTTAGAAACGTGGGACTCTGCCACTGTATACACAGGTGGTGATCAGGTTTCACATGACGGCAGTGCTTATACGGCAAATTACTGGAATCAAAATAACAACCCAAGCCAATTTGAAGGCGACTACGCACAATGGAAGAAAGTCGATGTGTGTAGCGGCGACGGAGGTGGCGGTACGCCGAATGAAGTACCAACGGCTTCACTAACGGCACCCTCTGCTTCTGACGTGATTACTGAAGGCGACAATGTTGTGTTGAGTGCAACAGCGCTAGATTCTGATGGCAGTGTGGCTTCGGTTGAGTTCTTTGTTGATGGCGCATCTGTTGCGGTAGTCACAGCGGCACCTTTCGAAGCGACTTGGGCTGCAACGTCGGGTAATCATCAGGTTTCTGTTGTTGCAACGGATAATGAAGGCGCAGCAAGTCTAGCAAGTGCGGTTTCTGTCTCTGTCGATTCCGTTACGCCTGGAAACGAAGCACCGACGGTTTCGGTTGCGCTTTCAGCAGCTTCGGTCGATGTTGGTGGTGTAGTAACACTGACAGCAACGGCAGCAGATAGCGATGGCACGGTTGATAAGGTTGATTTCTACGTAGCGGGTGCTCTTGTGGGTACAGCAGCAACGAGCCCTTACACGTTAGATTACACAACGACTCAAGCGGGTTCTTTAGCGGTTTACGCGAAAGCAACAGACGACCAAGGTGCGACTGCAGATTCTGCGTTGGCATCGTTGACTGTGAATGGCGCTCCAACAGTGAGCACATGTCGCCCTGATGGCTTATATCAAACGCAAGGTGTCGATGTTCCTTACTGTACGATTTACGATGATGAAGGTCGTGAGAAAATGGGCGCGGATCACCCACGTCGTGTGATTGGTTACTTCACAAGTTGGCGTGCAGGGGACGACCCACAAGCGGCTTACTTAGTAAATGACATCCCTTGGGAACAACTCACCCACATTAACTATGCTTTTGTGAGCATCGGCTCAGATGGCAAAGTAAACGTCGGTGATGTGAATGATCCTGGAAACGCAGCGGTTGGCAAAGAGTGGCCGGGTGTGGAAGTTGATCCTGCATTAGGCTTCAAAGGTCACTTTGGTGCATTAGCGACAGCGAAGAAAAAACACGGCGTGAAGACGCTAATCTCAATCGGTGGTTGGGCTGAAACCGGTGGTCACTTTGCCACTGACGGCAGCCGAGTGGCTGATGGTGGTTTCTACACAATGACAACCAATGCCGACGGTTCTATTAACCATCAAGGTATCGAAACATTCGCCACTTCCGCTGTTGAAATGCTGCGTAAATATCAGTTCGATGGTCTAGATATCGATTACGAGTACCCAACCTCAATGGCGGGTGCCGGTAACCCTTACGACAAAGACTTCATGGAGCCGCGTCGTCAATACCTATGGGCTTCGTACCAAGTGTTGATGAAAGTGCTTCGTGAGAAGCTTGATGCGGCGTCTGCGCAAGATGGCAATCATTACATGTTAACGATCGCGGCGCCTTCTTCTGGTTACCTGTTGCGCGGTATGGAAACATTCGATGTGACTAAGTATCTCGATTACGTGAACATCATGTCTTATGACCTTCACGGTGCGTGGAACGATCACGTAGGTCACAACGCAGCCCTGTTTGATACGGGTAAAGATTCAGAGTTAGCACAGTGGAACGTTTACGGCACGGCGGCTTATGGCGGTATTGGCTACCTGAACACGGATTGGGCTTACCATTACTTCCGCGGTTCAATGCCAGCTGGTCGTATTAACATCGGTGTGCCTTACTACACGCGTGGTTGGCAGGGTGTAACGGGCGGCGAAAATGGCCTTTGGGGCCGCGCTGCATTGCCTAACCAATCTGAATGTGCCGCTGGTACTGGTGAAGGTGAGAAGAACAACTGTGGTCACGGTGCGATTGGTATCGATAACATGTGGCATGATACCGACCCTAAAGGAAACGAAATGGGCGCAGGTTCGAACCCAATGTGGCATGCGAAGAACCTAGAGAAAGGTATTTGGGGCTCTTATGCGGACGCCTACAAGCTAGATCCTGTAAACGATCCTTCAGATGTTCTAAGAGGCACTTACACGAGAAACTACGACAGCGTGGCGGTTGCACCTTGGTTGTGGAACGCAGAGAAGGGCGTATTCCTTTCAACGGAAGATAAACAGTCTATCGACGTGAAAGCGGACTACGTTATCGACAAAGAGATCGGCGGCATCATGTTCTGGGAACTAGCAGGGGATTACAACTGTTATGTACTCGATGCGAATGGCAATCGAACCTCTATCGATACGACTGAGCAAGCGTGTAATAGTGGTAACGGTGAGTTCCACATGGGTAACACCATGACGAAAGCTATTTACGATAAGTTTAAGTCTGCGACTCCATACGGAAACAAGGTAGCGACGGGTGCTATCCCAACAGAAGCGCTGGATATCGCGGTATCGGTTGGTGGCTTCAAAGTCGGTGACCAAAACTACCCAATCAACCCTAAGATCACGTTCACGAACAACACAGGGCAAGCACTTCCGGGCGGTACCGAGTTCCAATTCGATATTCCTGTGTCTGCGCCTGATAATGCAAAAGATCAATCGGGTGGTGGTTTGACGGTGATTGCTTCAGGTCATACTCGTGCGGATAACATCGGCGGGTTAGATGGAACCATGCACCGAGTGGCGTTTACTTTGCCGACATGGGAAGAGCTTCCTGCTGGCGGTGTGTATGAGCTAGATATGGTGTATTACTTGCCAATCTCTGGCCCAGCTAACTACGCGGTGAATGTCGGTGGCGTTGATTACGCGTTTAGCTTCGAACAGCCAGATCTACCATTAGGTGATATCAGTTCAGGTGGCGGTAACCCTGGCGATGGCGGCACTAATCCAGGTACATGTGATACAGCTGGTTTAGCGGTTTACCCAGACTTACCTCAGAAAGATTGGGCGGGTAACCCAAGCCATGCCAACACCGGCGACCAAGTGGTTCACAACGGTAGTGTTTATCAAGCAAACTGGTGGACAAGTTCTGAACCGGGTAGCGATGGTAGCTGGACTCAGGTTTGTTCTTAATTTGATGCTTTTAAGTCAATTTAACAGGGCTTAGTATCAATCAAGTCATCAATTTAAACGTAAAATTAAAACGCCGAACTGAATCCAGTTCGGCGTTTTTGTCATAAGTCACAGATTGCGTATAGAAACCCTTAAAAATATCGACACTCGTTCAGTAAAAAATAAAAACATGATATAAAACAGTCTGTATATAAGAGAAGTCACAGCGTTACCTGAAATTATAAATCTACGGGGTAATCTTGAAAGTCAGACGTAAATACATTCTTAATTTTTCAATTGCGCTCGCCGTCGTGTCGATGATTCTTTCTGCCTTTCAATTTAATCGAACTGAAAGGTCATTGTTGGAATCTAACCAACTGTTTTTTCGTACGATTGTGAACGCGAGTTACGATATTGTCGACACCACAGTTAATGAGGCGATAAAGACATATCTTAAAGGAATTACGGATACCGTTGCGTCCCATGTATGGCATGCCACACCGGAACAAGAAATTGAACAAGTAAGCCAGATCGCCAGTGAACTGCACATTGGACAATCAGGTTATATCTATTTGATGTCACCGCAAGGCGTTCACCTCTACCATCCTTTCTTGCAAGGAAAGAAGCGCGGGCATCTTACTCATATCCAAAAACAGCTCAGTATCGACTCTGGTATGATCGAATACTTTCATGCTAATCCTCATGAGATAAGTCGGCGCGCAAAAGTTGCCTATTCGATGAGGCTACCGAGTGGTAATACTTTGGTCGCGACGACCTATAAAGAAGAATTGATGTATTTGGTCGATCTTGAAGGCTTAAAAGACAAGCTGAGAAATTACGCATTCGGTGATAGCGGATATGTGTACATTATTGATCTTCAGGGCAACTTAGTGCTTCATCCTGATTATGAACACAAGTCATTGAAAGCTTTGATAGGCTACTCGTCCGAACTGCTAATTGATCGAATCGCAACCCAGCCAGAAGGTCACTTTAGCTATTCAATTTCCAGTGACAATGGTACGACCAACAAAAACGTCTTCTATAAGTTTTACCCCTATCTGAATTGGGTCATTTCCGCCGGTATTTTAGAGCAGGAGCTCAATAGAAATCATAGTTTGCTGTTCATTAGTTTAATGGCTTTGGTCGTGAGCCTATTGAGCATTATCATCGTGGTGGTGCTTTACCTGCGGCATCGTCATCTCAAAATCTTGGATGTTGCGAGCCTCGATTACCTCACTGATCTTCCTAGCCGGCGGAGTTTTATCGAGCAGTTAAAGCTGAAAATTGCTCAAAGGTCGCCTTACCCGCTAACAAATGTCGGTGTCATTTTGCTTGATATTGACCATTTCAAACGGGTCAACGATCAATATGGTCATGCTCAAGGCGATAGGGTTATCTGTGAGGTCGCAAAATCACTGAAGAGATTTGTTAATCGTCGTCGCTTGATTGCACGCTATGGCGGTGAAGAGTTTATTTTGGTGACGTTTGATTGTGATGAGCGTGAGTTATTCGAATTGTCTGAGGAACTCAGACGAAGTGTAGAGCAACTGCAAGGTTTGGTGTCACCTGTCACAATCAGTGCTGGCTGTTGTCACGATCGAGCGCTCACCGATATTGAAACAGCGATCGATAAAGCTGACAAAGCGCTTTATCAAGCAAAAGAGAGGGGACGTAACAACACTCAGACGTATCAAAAGAACGAATATCGCGTTGCTTATATGTGATCAGTTGAAAGAATCGATGTCTTCGAGGTTGGAAGATTGGAAATCATGCTCTTGAGAACGACAAACACAAAAAAGCCCAAATAGATCGCTCTATTTGGGCTTTTTCAGAAATATTTGAAATGCTAATCGCTAATTTAAGCTTTCGCTGCTTTCATCGCTTCCGTTTTTTTTTCCTTTTGCATTTTTGCAAGGAAGTAGATGTTTACACAAGCGATGAAACCGTTGGTCGCGACCACTGGCCATGCGTCAATCATAACGCCGTATGCTGTAAAGAGAGTACAGCCAATAAAGTTAAGGACACGCAGACGAACGATATCTTTCATTGTTAATGAAATTGCGACCATAATAGATGCCGCGTAACCTAAAATTTCAACCATATTGAATTCCATTGTTTGACCCTCTTAAATTTGCCGATACTTTGTCGGTACCAATTCTTCTCTTCATGAGATGATTGAGGAAGCTCCGTGCCTCGAATGGTCTGGTTATGTTTAACGAGGTAGACTATACCAACTCTGTTTTTGTGATTAAACCCCCAAAACGGGCAGAAGTGAAGGTTAGCGATTACGCAAACGTTTAATGACCTTTCTATTAACATAATTACTATTTATGTTGGGAGGTTAATTGATATTTATTCTTATATAGGTAAGGAGGCCGCGAATGATAAAACGATCCATTTGTGCAACAAAAAGCATAAAAAAAGCAGCGTTATTGGCTTTGATAGCGATTGGACTGACAGCATGTACCACACAAGAAATGCCGCCAACGCACAATTATGGTGTGGTCACCAGTGGTGATTTTGAGTTCATGGAACACGGAGTAACGACGTACTCTTGGCACCCTGAATCAGAGCAGGTTTACCTTTCTCAAAAATACGATGAGACCGTAGTAACCGATCTAGTGCGTGATGCGATTGAAGATCAACTCGCTACGAAAGGTTATCAACTGAATCAAAATGGTGCAGTTGGTGATGTTGTTGTCGGTTTTGGATTGGCCGAAGAATCAGAGTTAAATGATGACTCGATTTTCGATGCGATTAAGCTTTCAACTGGGGTGCCATTTTATGATGGTGACGGAAAGGTCGCCGAGAAAGGATCGCTGTACATTGCTTTTTTCGTACCTAACTCTCAGGTCGTACAATGGCAAGCATTAGCACAGTCTGGCATTCAACCTGATTTAGAGCCAAGCGAGAGCAAACAGCGTATTACTGGCTTTGTTGAAATGTTATTTAGACGCATGCCTGAGCGATAGAATTAGGCGTTGGATGCATTCGTTGAGTCAATATTAGTTGTTGAAAATATGGTCAGATCGCAGATTATACTTTTTTATTTGTAACGAATGGTACAAATACGTAAAGCAACGTAAAGTTCGCGCTTCTTTTGCTAGCATTTGTCTATACTGCTCAAAACGTTAACTTAGGTTTGATTCAATGAAACTGTTTTCCAAATACTCTCTCCCTCTATTAAGTATATTCATTGTAAGTAACGCAGCGATGGTAAGTAATGCAGCTATCGCAGCACCTTCTATAGTACCAAGCCCTCCTAGCCTAGGCGCAAAAGGGTATGTGTTAATTGATTTTAATTCTGGTGATGTGCTGGTAGAAAAAAACGCACACACTAAGTTAAACCCAGCGAGTTTGACCAAACTGATGACTAGCTATGTGGCTGGGCAAGAGATGCAACGAGGCAACATCTCAGCTGACGATCAGGTACGAATCAGCGAGAACGCGTGGGCGAAGAACTTCCCTGACTCTTCAAAAATGTTCATCGAAGTGAACACCGATGTAGCAATGATGGACCTTTACCGCGGCCTGATTATTCAATCAGGTAATGATGCGAGTGTTGCGATTGCGGAACACGTTGCGGGCTCACAAGATGCATTTGTGGATCTTATGAACTCTTGGGCTACGTCTCTGAAACTAGAAAACACCCATTTTGCGAACGCGCATGGTTTAGACGCTGACGATCTTTATTCGACTCCTTACGATATTGCATTATTAGGTCGTGCGATTATTCGTGACTTACCGGATGTTTATGGCTTATACAGCGAACGTTCGTTCAGTTACAACGGCATCACACAACACAACCGTAATGGCTTACTGCGTGATAGAAGCTTGACTGTTGATGGCATGAAAACGGGCTATACCTCGGGAGCTGGCTACAGTTTAGCGAGTTCGGCGACACAAGGTGAGATGAGACTTATCGCGGTTGTGATGGGCGCATCAAGCGTTAAGAGCCGTGAATCAGACAGCAAACAGTTGTTGAGTTATGGCTTCCGCTTCTTCGATACGCTAAACCCACATCAAGGTGGAGATGAAGTCGCTGAAGAGAAGGTATGGTTTGGTGCCAAAGATACATTGAAGCTGGGTGTTGCAGAAGACACGTTTATCACACTGCCTAAGTCAGACAGTAAAAAGCTGACTGCATCTATCGAGCTTAACTCTGAACTGAAAGCGCCAATTGCAGAAGGTCAAACTCTAGGTGTGGTTCATTACACCGTTGATGGCGAAGATGTTCAAACTCAGCCTTTGATCGCGCTTGAAGCGGTTGAACAGGGCGGTTTGTTCAAACGTTTAATAGACTACGTTAAGCTGTTCTTCGCAAGCCTATTCTAAATAGAGCCTGTGACGATAAGCCGCGCTGAAAAGCCAAAATATTATGGGTGTTGTGAGTGAATCACAGCGCCCTTTGTTATTTCTAAATCAATGAAAACGCCGCGCCGCACTATCTTTATTAGCCGTAGCGGGCGGTTTCGATTACTATACGCAAAATTTAGCAGTGTAGTCACTTATGACGATAGAGATAAAGAACGTAACCGAACCCGAAGTAACCTGTGCCAATTGTCAGGCATGCTGTTGTCGCTTAGAGGTTATGATCATCACAGATACGGGCGTACCTGAAGAGCACATCGCTTACGATGAATGGGGCGGTGAAACCATGAAGCGCTTAGATGACGGCTGGTGTTCTGCGGTAGATAGAGAAACACTGATGTGTACTATCTACGAAAACCGACCATGGATCTGTCGTGAGTTCGAAATGGGCTCTTATGAATGCGTTGATCAGCGCAAGGACGTAATGGGCTAGGCGTCTGCAGTATTGAACTCAGTAACTAAAGTACGCTAATGAACTGTGATAATCACATTAAAATTAAATATCAGGGTTCTATACCTTAAGCAGTTGTAGAAACCTGATGCGTTTTATGAGACCAAATATTGAGTGAGATAAGAGTCTTAGCTCGATAAGTTAGAGTTTAGAACTCAGAAGGCACTTCAAACTCCATCCATTCACCGGTTGTCGGGTGAATCAACTTTAAGTAGCCAGCGTGTAGGTGTAAGCGCTCGCGTTTGTATCCGTATAAGTCGTCACCACGAATAGGCACGCCAAGCCCTAATGGATGAGCACAGTGCACTCGCAGCTGGTGGGTTCGCCCTGTTTTAGGGTACAGGTGAACCTTGGTTTTGCCATTATGAGTGCTCACCGCCTGCCAGTGGGTTTCTGCATTTCGGCCGTGTTGGTGGCAAACTAGTTGTCTTGGTCTGTCTGTGATGTCGCCGCGCAAAGGAAGGCTGATATCGCCAGATTCGCCCGTTATCTCACCATCTAACAAAGCGGTGTAGCGCTTCTCTACGGTTCTATCAATGAACTGCTTCTGAATGTGCTTGTTTGACTCCGCCGTGAGCGCCAAGATCAACAAACCTGACGTCGACATATCCAATCTATGGATAATCAAAGGACCAGTCGCATCCGGGTAACGCGCTTTAATGCGTGTATAAACAGAATCTTCGATGAACTTACCGGGAACCGACAAGAACTCTTCAGGCTTATTGACGACCACGATCTCGTTGTCTTCATAAACAATATCAAAAGACTTACCAACCGCAGGGTTCACGATAAGCGGGTTATCTTCAAGTTCAATATCACTTAGCTGGTGGTCGAGGATCTCAAAACTTTTACTCTGACAAACCGGGTAGAGGTTTGCGTGTTGTCGAATGATATCTGTAGGCGGTAATCCCCACCAAAACTCAGATAATGCTAACGGCTTGAACCCGTGTCCAAACGCAAAGTTAAGCAGCTTAGGTAGGCAGCAGTCACCAGAGCCTTCAAGCGCGTCTTTACCATCGAGCAATTCGAGTAAATTCTTAGATTGCTTGGCTTGATTGATAAAGCGATAGTGAGAGAGACGTTGAGTTTCCAACTGCTGTGAAACTGCTTGGTGATCTTGCTTACGGTATTTCAGTTCGCTTTCAATCAAATCAACGTGTGATTGGCGCTCTGCGATCTTCTGTTTCCACTCAATACGAAGTGCTTTTAGGTCACGTTTCTCTTGGCTACTTTGATTACCCAGTTGTTTGAGCAAGTTTGCCGCTGACCCTAGATTCCCTAATGCTTTTTCTTGGTTTGCTTGCTCTCTGAGTTCGTTACGTTGGGCTTTGTTCGCGGCCATAGCTAACTGAAAGGCTTCGATAGCTTGTGCTGATTCGATTTTTAACCCTTCAAGACCGGCCAATAATGCGTCTAGATTGTGCGACTGTTGCAGCTTTTCAATGTCGTCCGCGAGTTGCAACTGGCGAGCAAGGTTCGCACTGTTCTGAGATTGAAACTTTTCTGAATCTAAGGCTGGTGGAACAAAGTGAATGTTGTTTAACTGAGAGACCAAAGCCGGATCTAACTGCAAGCCTGAAAACGCAGAAAGGTAGCCTAACTCTTGTGTGATCGGATTCTGAACAAGAAGCACAGCGTAGAGATTACCTTGCGAGTTTTCATTCACACCACATTCGACGAGTGACTGCTGAAGCTGCAGCATAGCTAATTCACACGTAGGGTGCGGCGTATAGTAATACGGAAACGTAAAACGAGTCGGTAGTGCTAAATCGACATTCGTGTTTGCTAGGTGCAGAGTTGTGTATTGAGCGAGGTTTGCTGGCATTTAGATCAAACTCTATGGCTGTTCAGTTAGAGTTCAGTATTGTTGTCGAAATGAAGACAAATGAGAAGCCAAAGCAGAAGATAAATCGGCTTTGGCTTCATTTAGTTTCTTGTGCTTAGCCTAAGTGCGTCCGAGCTTGATTGAAACTCGATCAGTTCGAGTGTTCTAGCTCTACTTGCTCTGCTTTTTGGTAAGCAGGGTGGTCAGCCAAAAGCTTACCGTATTTAGCAATGTTAGGGTAAAGCGCAGTTGCACCAAAGTTACCAACGATTTCTACGATGAACGACATCATAAAGTCTGCACCTGTTAGTGTGTCTGCAACCAAGTAGGTTTTACCTTCAAGTGCATTATTCACGTAAGTTAAGATCTTTTGGTTTTCATCGTCAGCGTAGCCGCCAAGGAAATTAGTCTTGCAACCGTCTTTCATCACAAAGATTTTAAGCAGCATCGGGAGAATACCTGAACTCTCAGCAAAATGTAGCCACTGTGAATATTCTACGTAGTCAGCTGTGCCGCGTGTTGGTGCGAACTTACCCTGACCGTATTTGTCGATTAGGTATTCCGTGATAGCGCCTGATTCAGTGATCACGATGCCATCGTCTTCAATGACAGGAGATTTACCCAATGGGTGAACGGACTTAAGCTCTGGTGGCGCAAGAAAAGTGACACTGTCTCGTTGGTATGGTTTGATCTGGTAATCTACCCCAAGCTCTTCCAACAGCCAGATGATGCGCTTTGAGCGTGATTTATTCAGGTGATGCAAAGTAATCATGATTCTACCTAGTTAACTAACGGGTTCAGTTTTGAATTTATTTAGCTTCGTTTGTTTTGATAACAAGCTTACCGAAGTTTTGGCCTTCTAATAGCCCCATGAATGCTTGTGGCGCCTCGTCTAGACCTTCAATTAGGTGCTCACGATAGTGCATCTTGCCTTGAGACAACCATTCGGTCATTTGAACAGCAAACTCGTTATAACGGTGCGCGTAGTCATCAAAGATAATGAAGCCTTGCATCTTAATACGCTTGACCAGCAGCGTACCCATAAGGCTAGACATACGATCCGGGCCTTCAGGCAGTGATGTCGCATTGTATTGAGAGATAAGGCCACATACAGGAATACGAGCACCGGTGTTAAGCAATGGCATTACGGCATCGAAAACCTTGCCGCCAACGTTTTCAAAATAAACGTCGATGCCGTTGTCACATGCTTTAGCCAGTTGCTCCGCGAAGTCATCAGCTTTGTGGTCGATACATTCGTCAAAGCCAAGCACGTCTTTCGCGTACTGACACTTCTCTTGACCGCCTGCAACGCCGATAACACGACAGCCTTTTAGTTTGCCGATTTGTCCAACGGTTGCGCCTACAGCACCTGTTGCTGCTGCAACGACTAGCGTGTCGCCTTCTTTAGGTTGGCCGATATCAAGCAAGCCCATGTAAGCGGTAAAACCAGGCATACCCATGATGCCAAGCGCGTAAGAAGGGTGCGTTGGTTCTTTGCCGAGTTTGATTAGGCCTTCACCGTTAGACACACCAAGATCTTGCCAACCTGTGTAAGCCAGTACCCATTCGCCAACTTCGTAATCAGCGTGGTTTGAATCTTCAACCTGACATACGGTTGCGCCAACCATCACTTCATCAATCGCAACAGGGTCTGCGTAGGATTTAACATCGCTCATACGACCACGCATGTAGGGGTCTAGAGAAAGGTAAACTGAGCGAAGTAACATCTCGCCGTCTTTGATGCTTGGCGCAGCTACTGTCTCTAAACGGAAGTTGTCTTGAGTTGGTGCGCCAACTGGGCGAGAAGCCAATACGATGCGGCGATTGTCTTGTTGAGTCATTGGATATCCTTAATCTATGTTTTATATATTTAGAATTAGACCAGTCGTCTAGTTTTGCTGTCTAAAAATCCCGCCGTCATCAAATTGATAAGAGGGCGGGTGATTTCTTTTAAGTTAAAACCAATAAAGCGCGCTGCGCGTTATTAGCTTTCACCTTTTAAAATTCGTTCGGTAAGGCTCAAAACCGACTGTAAGCTATGTGAACTTTGGCTCAGCTTGCTCAATAAGCTCGCGCCTAACCACATTGAGTATAGGTTCTGAGCGGCTTCTTGGCTGTCTTCAACCTTTATAGATCCATCTTCGATACCGCCGACAATGCACTGCTCGATGGTATTCGTCACTTTCTCAGCACCCTTTAGTAGCGCTTGGCGCATAGGATCAGAAAGATCAGAAACTTCCGCGCTGAGTTTAACCACTAAGCATTTATGAGCATTACAGGTACCGTTTTCGGTCTTGGCCCATAGCGAGAAATAGCTCAAGATTCGCTGATAATGATTACCTTCACCGTGTACTAAAATTGCTTCAATCTTAATGATGTAGTTTTCAAAATAGTGCTGAATCAACGCCTCGCCAAATTGCTCTTTAGATTTAAAGTAGTGGTAAAACGACCCTTTCGGCACGTCCGCTTCTTTAAGCAATTGCGATAGGCCAACGCCGTTAAAGCCGTTGTTTACTATTAGTTGATAGCCCACATCTAAAACATGTAGGCGTGTGTCATTCGTTTTTTCGTTCATGGTCAGTACTATAATTTAAATTAGACCAGTCGTCTAGTGATGGGTTTTCGAGGGTATATTTGGTCGTTGTTAAAGTCGCTCAATATCTAAAGAGGCTTCAAATGTTCAGATATAAAAAAGCCCCAACATAGCGCGTATGTTGGGGCTTAAATCAGTTACTTCGATTATTTGATAGAGATGAGTTCTACATCAAAAATCAGAGTCGATGATGGTGGGATAGGGCCAGAACCGCCTTTACCGTAAGCTAGAGTGCTTGGAATAAATAGACGAACTTTTTGGCCTTCAACCATGTAAGTCAAACCTTCTTGCCAGCCTTTGATTACTTGCTTAAGAGCAAATGAGATTGGCTCGCCGCGCTCAACAGAGCTATCGAAAACAGTGCCGTCGATCAGCGTACCGTGGTAGTGAACCGTTACTTTGCTGTTCTTAGTTGGGTGCTCTGTGCCTGTGCCTTCCTCAAGAACAAGGTATTGAAGACCGCTTTCAGTCGTTACAACACCTTCTTTAGCGCCGTTCTCGATAAGGAACTGTTGACCTTGTTCGAAGTTCTCTGCACCAGACTTATGATTCGTCCAAGTACGGTAAATCATGAAACCCGCCAAAAGAAAGACAATGACCGGGATGACAAATTTAGACATAGTAAAACCTATTTATATTGAATGCTGAATTTCGTAGTTAATACAAAATGTGTTAATCAGTTGACTAAAGCCGTGATTATGGTTGAGTCAAAAGGTAGTTGATCGTTTTTGCAATGCCAGCAACGTCTTGGTGACCTGCTGTTAGTACTTGGTATTTACCGTTGATGATAAAGGTTGGTACTGAGTTGATCTGACCTTTTACTGAGATCTCTTCTGCTTTTTTAACGTAGTCGAAAAGAGCGACTTGCTGTTCTTTGTTCAGTTGGTATGGGCTAACCAAACCACGAGAAGTAAACGCTGTCTCTAGTGCTTGTTGACGCTGCTCTGGTGTTGCATCTGCACCCATTTGAACGGCACCAAATAGGTCGTCCATGAACGCGTGGTCAGGCGTCGCATCAAGCTGCATCACTGCTGTGTAGTAGATCATTGCGCTGATTTGAGCGCTTTCGTTGAACGTCACGTGCATCTTGCCAATAGTTTGGTCTGTTAAAGATTCAATCTCTGGAATGGCACTTTCCATTTGACGGCAGTGACCACAGTTAAGAGAGAAGATTTCCGTGATCGGAGACAAGTTAAATTCTGTTAGAGCAGTAGGAAGTGCTTCGTATTGAACGCCTTTTTGTGGCTCGTCTGTTTCACTACAACCCGCGATAATGAGTACGGCAGCGAGTGCTGTGATGAATTTAGTAAATGGTTTAAACATAATGTTTGCTCTAGCGTTGAGAAGTCGTGAGATTCTAACTATTTAGTACGAATTGGAAAACAATTATAGGGTAAATAAATGCAAACAGTTTGAACTAGCGGCTGAAGACAGGCTAGTAGACGGTTAACTGTGATCAACAGCACTTTTTTGGGTTCTGCTTTCTTTTCGTCTAAAGTTTTTCCCTCGGTGCCGATATAGACATTAGTGAATGGTTTATCTGCATGAGTGGTTGGTGAAGTAATGAGATATTTAGCGATAATGTTAAGCATAGCTTTGGCGGGGTGTGAAGCCACGTCACCAACTGATTTACTTGGCGGTGACATGCTAGAAACTGCGCCGCAAACCGATTACGACTTGATGCATCCTGAATGGGGTGTGGTTCAAACGACTCATGTAGCAAGCAATCGTGGGTACTCGATTCAGAGCAGCACTCATCAACAAAGAACCATCACGACCAACTACGGACGTGGCGTTTCGACTAACGATCCACTGGAAGTCTTTTTAAGACAAAACCGTATCGATTTTGAAGTGTTGCCGGGTAACCATGTGATGGTAAAGCTTGAGCAGCACGTGAACTTTAAAACAGGCTCAGCATTCCCCGAGCCAGCTTATAATCAATGGCTAGATACGCTAGGCAGCTACCTTGCTCAGCGCCAAGATATTGATGTGGTGATTGAAGGGCACACCGATAACACGGGCACAGATCGAATCAATGATCCGCTTTCAGAGCAGCGCGCAAAAGAAGTGAAGGCTCGATTAGAGAGTAACTATGTGTCGAGTCGTTCCATTTATACTCGTGGCTTCGGTGAGTATGTTCCAGCTTGCACCAACGCTTCTGCCCAAGGCAAGGCGTGTAACCGCCGTGTGGAATTGATGCTGATTGTAGCGAAGTAGTGGTTTGAACTTTCGCGCCCAATTTGAAGCGATTAACGCCAAATAACAGACATAAAAAATCCCTCACATTAGAGGGATTTTTTGTATCTAGATTTTGTCGCTTTATTGCTTATGCAAACTGCTTTTCTAAGTAAGTCACGATATCTGAAGATTCGTACATCCACTCAGTTTTGCCGTCTTTTTCGATACGTAGACAAGGCACTTTCACACGACCGCCGCCAGCTTCAAGCTCAGCACGGTGTTGCTCGTTGTTTTTTGCATCACGAAGTTCAAATTGAACCGACTGACGTTTCATCGCGCGGCGCACTTTCACACAAAATGGGCACGCTTCGAATTGGTATAACGTGTGCGTTTTTGCTTGCTCATTCACTTTGCTTTGTTCTTCTTGAGAACGCTTCACACCACGTGGGCTGAAAACAAAATTCAATAACAAGATGACACGACCTAAGAACCAACGGATAAACTTCATAACTCTCTCTACATATTTAAAATTAGCGTTACAATTTGCAGCATTATATACACAAGTTTTGTCAGATGCTCGCAACAAACCGCTAATATCTATTTTGTCCGTTCGATCGTGTGAGACTTCGCCACATTTAGCCCTAAACGCTTAGACAGTCGAGTCAGGTTTGCTCGGTCTGTTTTCAGAACTCGCCCTGCTTGTGCCCAGTTAAAGTTGGCATCTTCCAACACCTCAGTAATGATACTGCGTTGAAAATCGTCCGTTGCACCACGTAGCCCTGCAGAAAGGTCGATCGTTGGTGTCGATAACGGTGTGTTCTTCACCTGTGTCGTCGCAATAGGCTGATCTTGGTCGAGTGGACCACAATCTTCCTTGGTGATTGTCACTAAGTTTTTATTGGTGCTGCGCGCTAACGCTTTCAATGCTGAACGACTGATCACGTGCTCAAGTTCACGCACGTTACCCGGCCAACCATAACGGTTTAGGAACGAAAGAACGTCAGAGCGGAACTTAACTTGGTTGATACCAAGCTTACGACGCGCTTGTTCTAAGAAGAAACCCGCTAATAGGCTGATGTCGTCACCACGATCTTTCAGTGCAGGCACCGCGATAGGGTACACACTCAGTCGGTGGTACAAATCGGCTCTGAATCGACCGTCTTCAACTTCTTGTTTTAGATCTCGGTTTGTCGCTGCCAATACTCGCACATCAATGGTTTGAATGTTGTCTTGGCCAACAGGTTGAATTTCGTTGTTTTGTAGAGCACGCAGGAGCTTACTTTGAGCAGCCAAAGGCAACTCACCAATCTCATCAAGGAACAGTGTGCCACCATCGGCTAAAGCAAACTTACCTAAGCGGTTTTTGTCTGCGCCAGTGAACGCGCCACGAACGTGACCAAACAGTTCACTCTCTACTAAGTTTTCAGGAATTGCAGCACAGTTTACGTAGACGAGTGGGTTACGTTTACGTTGAGATTGATGGTGCAGGGTACGAGCCACGAGCTCTTTACCAACCCCCGTGTCACCATGAATCAAGATATTAAACTCAGACGGCGCGACAACAGCGATGTCGTTCTTAAGCGCGACCATGGTGTCACTGTTACCAATCAACTCGCCGCCATCACGTTCCCACGCTTCTACGTTCAACTCTTCCAGTAATTGCTTTGACTGTTTTGCTTGATGTTCAAGTTGCGAGAAGGTCAGTGCCATCTGCATGGTTGAGGCTGCAATAGCCGCCAGCACTTCAAGGTTACGCGCCGGAATATTCGCGAAGACATCAGGTTTCAAGCTATCTAGAGTCAGAATGCCCAATAACTTGTCGCCAAATAGCAAAGGCAAGCCCATACAAGCATGCATTGGTAAATCGCCATCATGGTCAATAAGCAAACCATCGAAAGGATCGGGTAAGGAGCTGTCAGCATCGAAACGAACAGGAGAGCGAGACGCGCAGATCTCTTCAAACCGTGGGTGTTCTGAAATGATAAAGCGACGACCGAATGTATCTCGGCTGAGCCCTTGCATTGCGATAGGTACTAGCGTGTCGCCTTGAAGGCTTAAAAGCGCGACACAATCACACGTTATGGTTTTGCGAATGGCATCGATCAGGCGATTGAAACGATCTTGATCGTTCACACCACTTGCGAGGCCAATGGTCATTTCCATGAGGGTAGATGCGGAGATATCTTGCATAAAAAACTCTAACTGTGTGTGTTTATAAACATAATAGAGTCTTATTGACTTAAAAAAAAGGTCTTTTTGACATTTTTATAAGATGAGTTTTGAGAAGAAAACCAGTAATAACGGGGATTGATAAAGTTGGCACTGATTGTGCAGAAGATACAGCGAAGCCCAATTATAGCGCTGATTAAACAGATTATTCTTGATCTCAATCAATCAGGTGGCATTAATCAGGTTTCACGATTTTTTGAAATAAAAACGAGTCAAAATAACTCAGTTTCTAAAAATAACTAAGGTTTCAGAAAATCGATAAGTCATTCTTAATTTTTAGTAGTCAAAATGACATATAGGTCATAAGGCTCAGTGTTCGGAGTAAATTCATGCTTAACAATGCACATATCGAAATCATCAAATCTACTATCCCTCTACTTGAGAGCGCAGGCCCAGCTTTAACTCAGCATTTTTATCAACGTATGTTCACGCATAACCCTGAGTTGAAAGATATCTTCAATATGACTCACCAAAGAGCAGGTCGCCAAGGTGTAGCACTGTTTGAAGCTATCGCGGCATATGCAAAGAACATTGAAAACCTAGCAGCGTTAACAACAGCCGTTGAACGTATTGCTCAGAAACACACAAGCTTTAACATTCAACCAGAGCACTACCAAATTGTTGGTTTACACCTGATTGAGACATTACGTGAACTAGCTGCTGACGCCTTTACTCCAGAAGTGGAAGAAGCATGGACAGCCGCTTACCTATTCTTAGCGCAAGTATTCATCGATCGTGAAGCTGAACTTTACCTACAGCGTAAGCAAGCTGTTGGTGGTTGGGAAGCAGCGCGTGCGTTTGTAATTGCAGACAAAATCGAAGAGTCAGCGCTAGTAACAAGCTTCATCTTACAGCCAAAAGACGGCGGTGAAGTTCTGGATTACACACCAGGTCAATACATCGGTATCGAAGTGAAACCGGAAGGCTCTCAATACAGCGAGATTCGTCAATACTCACTGTCTGATAAGCCAAACGGCAAGCAATACCGTATTTCTGTTAAACGTGAAGGACAAGGCCAAGAGACACAAGGCGTTGTATCTAACCACCTACACGATACGGTTGCTGTTGGTGATGAAGTTAGCCTATACGCACCAGCAGGTGACTTCATGTATCAAGAGCGCAGTAAGCCAGTAACGCTTATCTCTGCAGGTGTTGGTGTAACGCCAATGCAGTCTATGCTTGAGTTCCTAAACACGGAAGATAAAAACGAGCCAGTACTTTACCTTCACGCTTGTGAGAACGTAGGCCAACACTCTTTCACGACTCGTGTTAAAGATATTGTTGCCGACAAAGGTTGGGAAGCGAAAACGTGGTACATGAACAAAGATGAATCTGCATGTGAAAATACGCATCAAGGCCAAATGGATCTAGCGTCTATCTCTGATACTAAAGGCTTTGAAGAGAGCGATTTCTACATCTGTGGTCCTGTTGGTTTCATGAAGAACATCGTGGATCAACTAGACGCACTTAAAGTTGATCGTTCACGTGTACACTACGAAGTATTCGGCCCTCACGCTAACTTCTAATAGTTCTCGAGAGTTCTATTAACACTCGCCTGAACTATTAATACCTTGCCTTTTTGGGTTTGGTTGGTTTTGTCTGAATCATCGACTACTGCAGAACACGATGGTTCAGCTAAGATCTTTTCTCTTCTATCTAAGAACGTTTCACCTTCTTAGACATGTAGTCGGAATCAAAAAATTCAGGCCAGTACATTTTCACGTAACCACCTGCGACCCAAATTACTAGGATGGTGGCGATGGTTAGCTCAAAGAATCCGAACTTGTGCAGCCAGTACCATTGCGGGTATTCCGCGCCGAAAAATGTGGTTAGACGATGCATGGCAATAGCGCTGATCACAGATGGGAAGGTGACGGCAGCAATTGAAGGTTGGAATTTCAGACGCATCAATCGTATGTAACACAAGTAGATCAGTAGCGTCATGGTGATGGCAATGCCCGCCAATGCGCCTGTTAGAATCGGATCTGGATTGTCGAAGTTAACCAAGTAAGCAGCTAAAGATAAGTTAACCGGAGCTGCCATGATAGCAAGTGTTGGTCTTGCTCGGCGAGGAAGATTGCCTTCGAACACCAAGCGGTACAACACCACTGGCAACATAAGGAAATAGATACCAATACAAGTGACCGCAAGTGTTTCTGAAAATACGGTGTGCCCGAACTGTGTGCCAGCTAAGGAACTGCTGATCAAACCGACCGGATACAGAAACCAACTCGGTACAATGTTCGACATTTTGAAGTTGATGATCTGAAAACTGAAGAACAACACCATCATGGTAAAGTGCAGCAATAGCGCGCAGAACCAAACTGGGTAGGCGATAGCTGGCGATATCTCGGCTAAATAGTCGCACAGAATCAGTAAAGCCATGCTCATTGGTGCCATCAAGCTTCCGCTTAACGGGTGGCGAATATCATTAAGGAAGGTATTAAAGTTCGTTAAATAGCGCAGTAAAACAGGCAGCAATAATAGCGCGCCGAATGCAGCTAGGTAGGGACGAATTATCTCACCAATGCCCGGGATATATAACGCCCAAGCTTGTCCTAACCCAATAACGCCAAGTGCTAAAGACGCCTGAGATGGCGGCACATTTTTTACTTGGGTTAATCTTCTCCAGTTCAACGACTTACTCCGACTCAGTTAATTAAAGACTTTTAGATTATTTGCTTTAGTTAGAGTGTCTAGGTCTTTCGTCAATTGATTTTGAGGGCACTCAACTAATTTTGAGTGGATGATACCAAGTTTAACGTTTGCTTTTTTGATTTTGATACGGAATCGGGAGATTAAGCACGTTGAATGTGTGCTTTTGTTTTATGAGTCATTTGTAATTAACGTACTTCCTCTTGCTGAGGGAGATCTTGTTGTCTTAGTTTTTCGTTTTTCAGCGTACGGTTAAGCAGTTGACTGTAAATTGGCTGCCCACCTAACATTTGAGCAATGATTACCGCACCTAAGCAGGTAATGATCAACGGTAGGATCAGGTAGTAGTTATTGGTCATTTCAATAACCAACAGAATACCAGTGATAGGTGCTCGCACGGTGGCGGCAAATAATGCTCCCATGCCAGCAATGGCAAACATACCCGGTTCAATATTCAGTTCAGGAAAGAATGCCGCTGCGATAAGCCCGAACGCATAACCAAAGAGTGTTCCTAGCGCAAGCATTGGTGCAAAGATGCCGCCTGGCGCACCAGAGCCGAAACAAAGCAGGGTTGTGAGGACTCGGCCTAAGAAAATCAACAACAACACATTTGCGCTGTAGCTGCCATTCGTGATGTTCGGGATGATACCAATACCACCACCAGTTAGTTCAGGTATATAGAGCAGCAACAAGCCAAAGCAACCGCCAAGTAGGGTGCCTGTCATCAAGTAGCGTTTACGGTCATTCTTGTGGATCGCCACAAACAGGTCTTGGGAAAGCGTAATCAGCTTATTGAAAATCACACCAAACAAGCCGAATAACACACCTAACAATAAGAACAACCAAAGTGCGTCGAGTTCAGGCGGCTGGTATTGGGGCATTGTGATAACGGCAGATTGGCCATTGATAGAACGAAATACAATGTTGGCCGAAACTGCTGAGATGATGACGGCTTTGATTGATATGAGTGAGTAGCGAAACTGTGGTCTCATCTCCTCAACCACAAACATGATGCCAGCTAGCGGTGCGTTGAATGCGGCGGCTAAGCCACCAGCAGCACCTGAAGCCAACAGTGAGTGGCGAGTGTCATCATCTTTGACACGAAAGATATCAGTGACCATACGACCGATACTGCCGCCCATTTGAACGGTTGGTCCTTCGCGGCCTAAAACCATACCAGAGCCTAACGCGCCCATGCCGCCAAAGAATTTTACGGGTAATACTCTCCACCATCGAACAGGACGCATTCCGTCCATTGCGCCTTCGATTTCAGGGATACCTGAACCAGCAGCTTCTGGAGCAAATCGGTGAACGAGGAAATAACCAATAAAGGCGAATGCAGCACTAATAAGGAAAGCAGCAAGCCACAATGGTAAATGGCTACCGATTTCATCTTTCAGCCAATCGGTACGAGTTTCTGTGATGAAATGAACCGCAACTTCGAAATAGGTACCCACTACACCTGCAAGTACACCCACAATACAAGAAAGAAAGAGAACGGAAGCTGGGGTCTTATCTCTTGAGAGAAATTGATTAATAGCATCCCTTGGCATTTTTGCTAGTAAGGACTGCTTAATTTTCTCTCTTCTGGTCATAGAAATAAGTTTCCTGAATGAGTTAAGGCGGGGTTGCATTAAATTATACGCTTCCTCTGCATATCCTATAGCAACAAAGATGCAAAGTTGAATTTCATTTATGGAATATACGTGTTACATAAATGGAATCTATAGGCAATAGTG
Organism: Vibrio celticus; assembly: GCF_024347335.1. Classification (NCBI taxonomy): domain Bacteria; kingdom Pseudomonadati; phylum Pseudomonadota; class Gammaproteobacteria; order Vibrionales; family Vibrionaceae; genus Vibrio; species Vibrio celticus. The sequence continues at coordinate 711,307 of NZ_AP025464.1, read as the reverse complement.
GTATCACCGTCACAATTTTGATCGTTTCTCTGGTGGCAGCTTGAATATCCCCAGAAATGAACCATAGTTAAATCGTAAAGCAACATAACAGACCGCAAGGAGACGTGAGGTTTTACACACAATTTGGATGGATTCAGATACAAAGTTTTAGTTTCTCGTTAATTGTTCAGGTCGATATTTAAGGCTTCCTGATTCGCGAACTCACGATTGAGTAACGAGAGTGAGGCGTACTTTAGGTACGCCTTTAGTTCGTCTGGAGCATTCATTTTTCTTCGTTCCCCCTTTTTCTAGTGACACTCACACTACTTCTGGCTTAAATCATTCTCCGTATAAACAAGCGATTGGGGTCAATTTCTCCGTGATTGTGTATATACTCCTTAAAAAAGGAGAACTGATATGACCAAAAAAGTTCCTACAAACATAATTACGGGTTTCTTGGGTGTTGGTAAAACGACAGCCATCTTGAACCTGCTAAAAAATAAACCTGAGAAGGAAAACTGGGCTGTTCTGGTTAATGAGTTCGGGGAAATCGGCATTGACGGCGCATTGATGACAGATCAAGGTGCTTTGATTAAAGAAGTACCGGGTGGTTGCATGTGTTGTACTGCGGGCGTGCCTATGTCGGTAGGTATTAATGCCTTACTTCGCCAAAAGCCAGACCGTCTATTGATTGAGCCGACAGGGCTTGGTCACCCTAAACAAGTGATTGCGACACTGACTTCCGATCAGTACACGCCTTATGTTGATTTAAAAGCGACGCTTGGTTTGGTTGACCCACGAAATCTGTCTAATGAAAAGTACACCTCGAATCAGAATTTTAATGATCAACTAAATAGTGCAGATGTGATTCTTGGTACTAAGGTTGACCTTGTTCATTCTGAAGACATCGATGTGTTTAACGATTGGGTGACGGATCAAACGCCAGCAAAAGTCTTCCACAAGCTAATCCATGACGGTGAAGTGCCATTGGAAGTGTTAGACATTGAAAGAGTATACGGCAGTGCTTCCTCTCATATTGAAGCACATCATCACGATCACGCTGAACAAGAGCCTCAATTCCAACTTCCTCCCGGTGAAGCCTTCATCCGTAAAGAGAATAAAGGGCAGGGCTATTTCAGTTGTGGTTGGTTGTTTGGCGCAGAGCATAAGTTCGACTTCGATGCGCTATTCTCTATGTTGTCGGATCTAACCGCTGAACGTGTAAAAGCCGTCGTGAACACCGACCAAGGTTGCTACGCATTCAATGTGGCGAATCAAGTCGTGTCTGTGAACGAAATTACGCTTGATGGCTTTGAATCTCGACTGGAAGTGATCGACTCGCAGCTCATGCCATGGGGCGATCTCGAGCAGATTCTACTCAAGCTGTGTGGCATCAAATAGCCCTGTTTTTGCTGTTTGAACCAAGGATCTTGGTGTTTACCTCGTTGAAGGCGGGATAAACACCAGATTAAATGAGAAAGTTTGCGTTATATCACGATAAATGTGAGATAAATCACTCTAATTACTTTATAGTGCTCGGCTGAAATAAGAATGTAGGCTGTCTGCTTAAGGAACCCGTAACAATGTCATTTTCCTCTCAAGGTTTTGCTCCTGAATTAGTCAAAGCGTTGACTGAGTGTGGTTATGAAAAACTCACTCCAATTCAACAAAAAGCGATTCCAATGGCTCGTAAAGGCCATGATATTTTTGCTACTGCTCAAACCGGTACGGGTAAAACAGCGGCATTTTCATTGCCTGTTATTCAACACCTTTTGAACAGCGGTAAAAAAGCGTCTAGAGGAACGGCTCGCGGCCTTATTCTTGCTCCAACTCGTGAGCTTGCTGCGCAGATCGCTCAAAACATTAAAGACTACGTTAAATACACGGATCTAAGCGTTTCTGCGGTTTACGGTGGTAACAAGATGTCTTCACAAGTTCGTCAACTAGAACTGGGTGTGGATATTTTGGTTGCAACACCTGGCCGTTTAGAAGAGCACTTAGAAGCGGGTAACGTGTCTATCGCTAACCTAGAATTCCTAGTATTTGATGAAGCTGACCGTATCCTTGATATGGGCTTTATCAATGCCGTTCGTAAGATCATGTTGGATGTAGAAACATCACCGCAAATCATGATGTTCTCTGCAACGACTTCTACTCAGTTAAACCAACTGTCTGTTGATATTCTGCGTAAACCAAAACGTATTAGTGTTGAGCGCGAAAACTCAACGGCTGCTACTGTTGGTCACGTGGTTTACCCAGTGGATCAAGAACGTAAAACTGAACTGCTTTCTGAGCTTATCGGCCGTAAAAACTGGCGTCAGGTGCTTGTATTTGTGAACTACAAAGAAACTGCAAACGATGTGGTTAAAGAGCTTAAGCTTGACGGTATTAAAGCGGTACTTTGTCACGGTGATAAAGCGCAAAGCGCTCGTCGTCGTGCTTTGGATGACTTCAAAGAAGGTAGAGCACGTGTGATGGTAGCAACCGACGTTGCGGCTCGTGGTCTTGATATTGAAGACTTACCACACGTAATTAACTACGACATGCCTTTCCTAGCGGAAGATTACGTTCACCGTATTGGCCGTACAGGTCGTGCTGGTAAACAAGGTCACGCAATCTCTTTCGTTAACCGCGAAGAAGAGCTGACTGTTGTTCAAGTTGAAAAACTGATTCAACAACGTATTCGCCGTGTTGAACAACCGGGTTATGAACCGAAGAAACGTGATGCTTACATCGAGAAGCTGAACACTAAATCGGCTTACAAAAACCGTCAGGGTCGTAAGAACAACGCGAACGAAGAGCCGCAAGATCAAGCAAGCGCTGAACGTCGTTTGACTATGATGAAGCGAATTAAAAACCGTCGTAAGTAATTACGGTTGGTGATTGAAAAGAGCCACTGTTATGTGGCTCTTTTCGTTTGTATTGATCGTAATATTGTTTATTGTCATTACTGCTTCGTTTCAACCTCGCTTCATTTCAAGCCCGATCAAGAAACAAGAACTATTAAATAAAAATAAGTCGATAAGGTAATAATATGGATAGCGCACTACTTTGGGCTTTTATTCCCACGTTTTTCTTCGTGTCAATCACGCCCGGTATGTGTATGACTTTAGCTCTGACACTGGGGATGAGTGTTGGATACAAGCGTACATTATGGATGATGATAGGTGAGTTGGCTGGTGTCGCTGTGGTTTCTATTGCCGCGGTATTGGGTATCGCTTCTATCATGTTGAACTACCCATGGTTATTTACGGGCTTTAAATTTGTGGGCGCAGCTTACCTATTTTATTTAGGTGTTCAGATGTGGCGTTCGAGAGGCAAGCTGGCGATCAGTACTGATAACCAAACAACAAAAGTCAGCAATGATTGGGACTTGGTGGTTCAAGGTTTCGTGACAGCTATTGCTAATCCGAAAGGCTGGGCGTTTATGATTTCTCTACTGCCTCCTTTTATTAACAGCAATAAAGATTTAGCACCGCAGTTGTTCATTCTCGTGTCGATTATTCTGGTTTCTGAGTTTGTTTGCATGACCTTATACGCGACAGGTGGAAAGAGCTTAAAGCATATGCTGGGCAAAGCCGATAACGTTAAGTTGATGAACCGTATTGCGGGCACGTTAATGATGGGTGTTGGTGTTTGGTTGTTTGTGAGCTAATTCTAGTTAGCCTAAGACGAGCAGAGATCCCCGACTCAGTCGTTCCTCCTTCTCGAGGGTGACGCGTACTTGGGATGATGACTACTTAGGATTACGGTGAGTTTTGAAAATTCGGATTCTTACTTAAACCGAAGAATGCATAGAATATAAAAAGAGCGATAGGGCATTTGGCCTTATCGCTCTTTTTGATTTTACTTAGCTAGCGAACAGAGACTAGATAACAGAAATGTTTCTGATCTTAGCTTGCGTTGTATATTTAAACCGCGATTTCACCGCCGTCTTCTCGACGAATCACAACCGTAGATGCTCTTGGGCGGACATTGCCTTGAGTTTGTGCTGTTGCATCTTCAGACGATGGCCAGTTTGCAGGGTGTTGAATGTTCACAAACAGTGATTTGAAATCTGGGCTGATGGTAAAGCCAGTCACTTCACAACCGTTTGGACCCACAAAGAAGCGTTTAAGCTGTGCTTGGTTGTTTGCATCAATCACCGCACTGTTGCCGTTGTCATCCGTTAACTGAGATGGAACCACTGCCAGCATTTGGTCATTGGTGTAGCCAGTTACTTCGTCTGCGCCGTTATCTGTCTGAATCCACAAGATGCCACGAGCATCAAACGCTAAGCCGTCAGGGCTCGCGAATTGGTTCATGTCTGTTAGACCAGAGCGGTTAATAGACTTGTCTTCCACTGCTGGTGAACCAAATACGAAGATATCCCAATCGAACTCGCCTGCCGTTTTGCCTTCATCCCAACGGATAACATGACCGAACTTGTTGTCTACGCGAGGGTTCGCAGAGTTCGCTTCTTTACGCTTGTTGTTATTAGTCAGCGTTAGGTAAGCCGTACCCGTCATTGGGTCAACAGAGCACCATTCAGGGCGATCCATTGGCGTTGCACCAACAAGGTCGGCAGCGCCCGCTGTATTGATGATAAGCGCTGCTTGAGAGTCAAATGAATCACCTAGCTTGCCGCCGTTTGTTGTCTTGCTGCTCAGATTCAGTGGTAGCCACGTACCTGAACCGTCATCGTTGAACTTAGCCACATACAGCGTGCCTTTATCCATGTACTTGTCACCCGCACTTAGGCGATTACTCGGTTCTGCGTCACGCGGGTCCCATTTCTCTTCAGAAACGAATTTGTATAGGTATTCAAAGCGAGAATCGTGACCAGAATAGAATACGATTGGCTCGCCTTCGGTCAACTTACCAAACGTACAGCCTTCGTGACGGAAACAACCCAGTGCAGAACGTTTCTTAGCGCGAGAGTTTGCTGTGTATGGGTCTATTTCAACAATGTAGCCGTGACCGTGTGCTTCGTTACGGTAATCGTCCATTGCTGACTCACCTGTTGGTGTTACGTCAAAGCGAGCAAATTCGTCTAGGCGTTCTTGTTTGTTACCTGAAAGCGTGTCCCAACCGTAACGTGTTTTGTCAGTAGCGATACCAATACGTTCTTGCGCTGGTGTTGTCTCGCCTTTGTTAACGAAATAACCCGGCCAGTTTTCTTCACACGTTAGGTAAGTGCCCCATGGTGTGTAGCCATTACCACAGTTGTTCAACGTGCCACGAGCTTGGCTGCCGTCTTGTGAGAATTTGGTTTTGGTAAATTCACTATGAGCAACAGGACCAGATAGATCCATTACGGTCGCGCCCGTGTAACGGCGGTTCAGAGGGTCGTTATCGACCATCACCCATTGGTTACCTTCCAGTTTCACACGAACCACACTGACGCCGTGCGCGTTGATCTCTTTACGTACTTCATCAAGGCTAGGGCGGTTGCCTTCATCGTATGTAGGGCCATTAGCGTGAAGTGCTTTTTGGTCGATGTATTCGTGGTTAATCACCAACAAACCATCGTTGCTGTTGCCATTAAGTGGGAAGAAGTGCATGCCGTCGTGGTGCATGCCCAGTGAGTTTGCTTGATCTTGTGCGTTGTTGGTTCCGTCTTTTAACCAAGCCTTGCCTTGCTTATTAAGTGGAGTGCCCCAAGGAACCAATACTTGAGCTGTATAGCCATTTGGCACAACAACACTGTCTGTCAGTGAGCCTTTAACCGATTCGAATGCAAGTGTAGCAGTGCTTTTTTGCGGAGCGCTAGATGATGCTGTCGCCGCGTGCGCTGTACTGTGACCTGCTAAACCAAAAGCGCCAAATGCAGTCATTGCACTGATGCCTAATCCGCCTTTGAGAACGTTTCTTCTTGAAAGGTTCGCATCTAGAACTTCTTCGAAGGGTTTGTTTTTGCTCTTATTAAAACGAGTGCTATCAAATGTTTCCTTGCTCATCTCGACTGCTTCCTATTGGCTGATTTTATTATTCGTTATTCATGACTAACTCATGAGTTAATAAGTTTGGTCAATGTGTGACTAATCGTGAAGCAGTTAAGTGACAGATTTTTATAGATTTGATTAAGGTTTTGTTTCTGTAGCACGAATTTTGCTATTAACATTCTCGTGCAATACAAAACTCTTGGGGATTAGGGTAGAACTGTGTATAAATGCTTTATCAAACGAAAAGAGAGACAGTTATGAAATTAGATAAAATCGAAAACAAAAATCGCCGCCTACGCAAAAAGCTATACCTAGGTGAATTCGCGATTCTGGGTTTTGAAGTAAGCTGCAAGACTTCGATTGCTGATTTTGACCAATACGATGTGTTCATTGACGAGTTCATTGATTTCATCGACAGCATCGGTCTGTGTTTTGGTGGTGGCGGCCTTGAGCTGTTTGAAGGTTTCTTATGCTCAATTGAGCGCTACCGTTCAGTTACAGAAGCAGAACAACTGCAAGTTGCACAATGGCTTGAAGCGCGTGCTGAAGTAACGAAAGTTGAAGTAAGCGAGCTTATTGACGCAAACTACGCGTTCTAATTTGAGGTGGTGTTGTTCGCTCGATTGACAGGCCAAATACGGCTTATGAAAGAGTAACAGCAGTACGCCAGAATAAAGGCCGAATCGTTAAATCGATTCGGCCTTTTTGCGTTTTATTCGTTCTATTTCTATTCTTTACCTTCTTTTCTATCCCGTCCTACGTAAATAATGAATTGATACTTTTCTTTTAAATATGAGTACCTTATCGCTACTTTTATTGGCAGTAATAAGTTTGGATAAACTTGTGAGAGTTTTATGAGAATTCAATGAAGTTGCTGATAGATTTGATCGCCATTCTTAGAGTCAACAACACCACAGTTCGTTCTGGCAAAGGTAACGGTATATCGCCATTACTCGTTTTGTTGGTAACGATAGGACTCGATAAAGGATGGAATCAAATCACGCAGTCGATACTGATGTTACATCACAGTGTGCTAGAAACAACAAAGGCAGGGAACTCCTTCCAGCAAAGCTTTTACTTGCCTTCGGTATAGCTCTGTCTGCCTTCGGTTTAGCTTGATGTGTTCTTACGTAGAACTAACGCTAAGCGCCTTCGTTGCGTTCGTTCACTTTCGCGTAGAAGTGAAGCAGCTCAGTTAATTCTTTAACCCAGCCAAACGCATCTTTAGGTGCGTTCTTTAAGATCTTCTCAACTTTCTCACAGTGCACTTCGATTGCGATTGCTTCTTCAAGGTTGAAAGAAATTGAGTAGAAGTGCCAAAGCAGTAGGCGAGTCATACGCTCGATGTTCTGTTGCGAGTTATCTGACTCAGAGAAGGCTAGGTTCACTTCACCAAGCGCGATAGCGGTCATTCGAAGCATTGCGTCAAATTTTGCTGATTGCATGCGTTCTTCGCTGGTGACTTCTTCTTGCTCGAACGTAAATAATTCCGTCATTGCATCTTCAGGAACAAGGCGATGAATCATTCTTAAACTAAATTCTTCTAGTTCATGGCGAGGCATGGTAATTAAGCAATTTAAGGTGTAGTCGCGTTGCATGGTGTTCTCTTGGATCTGCAAAAAGGTCGGACAGTTTAATGGAGAAGCGAGTTTAGAAAAAGCAGATTTTAGATAAGCCTACGTTTGTAGGCTTATCTGTGTACTACAAGCCCTAAAATCGATGCTTAGGGGAACTGTATTTAGGTTTGAACCCAGTATCAGGCTTTGCTATGGCTTGGCGGTTGGTACTGCATCGACTGGTCGTTTCTCATGAATATGTTGCTCGCGACCAAACTGCCGATGCAAATAGAACCAAGGGCGAGCCAAGTCATCGCATCAGGAATCTCGTTGAATAGTGGGATCGCCAACAAGGTCGCCACTGCGGGTGTTGCACTGCCAAAAGCGGCAGAGCGTTCAGCCCCTAAGGTATTAACCGCATAAAGGTAAGTGAACGCCGCGATTAAACCCGCCCCAACGCCTTGTATTGCTGAATGAATGGCCAGCTCTGTGAAGGGCCAATTAGCGATTGGTGTGTCCATTAGGTGGCTTGGGAGGGTTCCAGTCAGGATTAGGACGAGTAAAAGCAAAGTAGAACAGAGAGAAATAAAACCGGCACTGACTAACGCATTAAGATTAACGACACGGGCTGAGATGGTGAACATCGCCCACATTAAGCTTCCGCATAAAAACAACAAATGACCTTTGGTGTATTCGAAGTTGAAGCTGCTTAAGCTACTCCCTAAAAACAACAGTATGCCGAGCAAAACCAAACCTAAACCAACAACACGATGTCGGCTGAGTGGCTGCTTAAAAAAGAGTACCGCAATTCCTGTGACGAACAGAGGGAGCGTGCCCGGAACAAGAGCACTGCCATGTGATACCGGAACAAACTGCATCGCCGTTCCTGCAACAAGCAGATAAGGCAACCCGCTACCCACCAACATACCCGTTAGATATCGTTTAGGGACTTGAACAATCGTGCTGCGTGCTTTCCACATCAAAGGCAATAACACCACAGCCGGTATGAGAAATCTTGTGAGAGCGATATCGGCAGGTGTTAAATCTGAATTTGCGCCGCCTTTAAGAGACAGAAAAAAGCTCGCCCAAATGAGTAGGGTGACAGTAATAGATAAATAGCCAAGATTCATAATATTGAAGGAGGATGGGTGATGACTCATTATGGAATAGTTGTTGTGCCACAGGTTGGCAAGTTTTGGCCTAACTTGAACTATCGTTGATGATTTCTGCTAATATTTACCAAATAATTAACGGATTTAACTAATGTTTGGCATTTACTATGGATAGAATTGATAGACATCTTCTCGAACTGCTACAAAAAGATGGCAGGTTAACCACGGCCGAACTTGCTGATGAAGTGGGTTTATCGCCTTCGCCTTGTGCAAGACGAGTCAAAAGGCTAGAAGAAAAGGGCATTATTGACGGTTATCGTGTGAGCTTGTCACGAGAACAAGTCGGCATCGCAATGAGTGTGTTTGTTGAGGTGAGCCTAAACAACCACCAAGAAGTGTCGATAGATAAGTTTGAAGCGGCTGTTGTAGAGATGGAAGAGGTGATCAGTTGTCACGTTGTATCTGGGGCTTATGATTATCTGCTAGAAGTAGTTAGCCCGAACTTGATGGCCTACGAGGCATTTACAAGAAAACTTCAAAGGCTCTCTAACGTGAAAGATATTCATACCCACCTTGCGATAAGACAAGTAAAAGGCAATGCACCACTGCCAATTTATACAGATTAAGCCAAACTCTGAGCAGTAACACAAAGGCAGAATGAGCTGAAAACGAAATGGTTTGTTCTTGAAGTAGAAGCTCGGTCAATATAAAAACTCATCAATAAGTTGTCAGGCTTCAGGCAATAAAAAACGTAGCACCTCGTGAAAGGTACTCCGTATATGATAGGTGCAAAACTTAGTGATACTTAAAGTTAGAGATTGAACAATCCCCAGTTTGTGCGTTAATTCTGAATGAAAAAGCATGTGAATGATAATCCACGCCGTCATTCCAAATTGTCTCTCCAAATATCTTACATAGCTCTAGCTCACTTACTGAACCGAACTCTTCCATGTGTTTAGCTACAGATAAAAGTTTACCTCTTGTCTCTGCAGTCCATTCCGTGTTACTCAAGCAGTTGAAAGCCATAGTCTTTTGCATATTACCTAGCCAAAATGTTTCTTGTTATTAAGTTATATGAAGATTCATGATAACAATTTTTTGGCGTTTGTAAATCTATTTTGTGATGAATATCTCACATGCTCGCTTGTATTGGTCGGAAATTGAACTTCATTGTTGATAGATAGCACATTAATTTTACAACCTATTGATAAAGCTTTGATTAACGATTTCTTAGAATATTATGAATGGGGTTAAGCATATTTATCGGAAAAGTCCAGTCGAACGAGTGAGAGAATTTAATGGTGATTTCAGTTTGATGCATCGTTTACCGGTTGGTTTGTGTGGCGTGCTTCATCAATCATCGTCGCTTCTCTGCGATATTTTGAAGATAGCTGACGGAATTTTTCACTGAGTGTATGGAGATCTCGGGAGAGTGATTGAGAGCTTTGCACGTGCACCTTTGCGCTTTCTGCCTGGCGCGTGAGTTTTGCTTTAGTGCAGTGTTTAGCGACAGCTTTCCATGAATACGCTAGAGATTGAGCGCCTTCAAGTTCTGTAGACACAACATATGCCTGTTGTAACAAAACCTCAGAGACGTCATACGCGGTATTCATATGACTATTGAGCTGCACATTAAACCTTCCTTCGTACTTTGCCCAAAGCTCAATGATCTGCTTTTCATTAAAGTGTTTAGATAATAATGTTTGTGACTCATAAGTTGAGAGAACTTGGTTGAACTCTTTGGTGTACTGATTATAGCGACCTTCAAAAGAGAGCTGACGATCCAACAGCATTTGCCAGTTTTCACGGTCACAATGATTCGCTAGAGCGACATTGGTACTCAAAGTTACGCTTACAATGATAACCTTCCCCCAAAAACTCATGACTTTCCTCTACTTACCGTGCGCTCTATTGAGAGTATAGATGAGCAGCAGCATGAGTTGATGTACACTTGAGACAACCCTATAACGGAAGAGCTGGTGGATTTGATGAAAAAAGCGCTGATCGCTTTACTTGTGTTGTTGATATTGGGCGGAGGGGGAGGAGCGGCATACTACTTCTTGGTCATGAATAAAGACCCAATCCCACAAGAGAAAACGGAAGAGCCGGCGTTAGAAGCTACCGAGCAATCTGAATCTGACCTCGTACCCATCATGGATCTTCAGCCTGAACCAGAGCAGACGGAATTTTACGTTTTGGAGAGAAAGCTAGAAGTGGTCGAGCAACCTGAAATTGATGGCTTGATAACGGATTACCTCTACAAAGGGGAAAAGGTGGAGGTACTCGAGAAACAGGGAGAATGGGCTCGTATCTCAGACTATATTGTCCTTAAAGATGGCGGCCCACAGACGGCGGAATGGGTCTCTATGTCAGGCTTATCGAATGATGAAGTCATTATTTCGGAAAAAGAAAGCAAAGAGATATTGGATTCCTATTTGGTTAAGTCTGATGATCTCAAGATCCATCAAGAAAAATTCCGTAATTCGGTGGCTAAACTGATCTCTGAGGGGGAGTGTGCCCCAAGTGATTTTGAAGAATTAGGCGGATGGGTGAAATCTGTTAAGTACAGCAATCGAGATGTATATTTTATTTATTGTGGTGGGTTGTCCCTTGAAAACAAAATTTATCTTGATGTAAATACAAATGAAATATTTACGAAGTAAGATCCCACGCTCTATTTAATAATGCTATTTACTAAAGCCCACTCATAGGTTGAGTGCAGGGCGGGAGCATACTTTGATGGATTTATAACCCAAAGAATACTCTAGCCCGATAATCGTCGTTCCATGCCGCTTTTTTCAATTTCACTTTTTGGCTTGGCGCACCACAGTCACATTGCTTGAGCATATTCATCACAAAGCGCCTGAACAACGCTATGTTTTCCACTGCACCATCTAAAGTGATGCGTGAACTATCCTCTTTAAAAACAACATCTAACACGTAATGCTGACTGTTCTCGATCCGCCAATGCTGGCGAATATAATGACCCAGGAGTTTGTTGTTCGGCGACAAAGAACTAATGTAGTAGGACGTATCTACAGTGCCTTTACCGTTGATCACTCGATGGCGCTCCACTGCTATGATGCTTCTTACCGTTGGCCACTTCTTAGCTAAGTCATCGGGCAATTTAGCCTTGAGCTGAAACACGTATCGCTCTTCACTGCGACCATGTTTTTTCTCTTTGATTTCGGTGACTATTTTCTCTTTGCCAGCATCAAAACTGTTTGAACTGCTCCACAACAGCCGCTCGAAGCTTGGGCTGATTATTCTTAACCTGGACGACGACATGTGCCTGTTTGTCTTTGATTTTCTCTAGTGTTTCACGCTGGCAATGTAAGGCGTCAACCGTGACAACGCTACCCTTTACATTAATAACATCAAGCATTTGGCGTACAATGTTTATCTCACCATTCTTGTTCTCAGTCGGCTTCTGGCTCAGAACTAGACCACGCTCGGTATCGTAAGCGGTGACCAACTGCAACGCAGTTTTTCTGTCGTTACGATAGGAGCCCCGCAACACCTTACCGTCAAATGCGATAATGGGCTTGTTATGGCTAGTTCGCTGCTCGTTTATCCAAAGGGCTAAAGCTTCGAGCAGTGACTCAGCAACAACGGAACGCAAGATGCGAGCTATTGTGTGTCTACGAGGGATACCATGTTCGAAAGGTCTATATTTCCTTAACCAATCGAGCTTTTCTTCTCCATAAAATTCAATGTCTTGCCAACCTTCACATCCCGATGCGATAGCGCTAATCACTAGAAACATGACATCGATGAGGTTGTGTTTCTGATTGATGTCCGAGCGAGTGTCTTCGACGACAGATAAGTATTCAATAAGGTTCAAAATTGCTGTGTATCTGAGGATTTGCCACTATTAGATCACATTAGTTAACAAAGTGCGATCCCGCCCTGAGGTTGAGTGGGCTTTTTTGTCTATCCATAATGTTCATCTTTCCCATTTAGAACGTTAATTATATCGAAGGTTATATAGAATAATTAGGAACCATTTATTAATGGCTAATAAGAGTTTTGTTATTATTCTCGTGATCAATCATTTCAAATTCCCACATTGCATTATTCTTGAAACAAGCTGAGAGATATAGATTTATCTCGTATTTACAAAGGCTTATCTGCTTGGTGATAAAAGTGAAATTAAACAAACCTTATTAATATCAGAGTCTTGCGTTGATTTACATAATCGTAACATTTCATTGGTTTTGGGATGCAAGTCTAGTTTTTAATCATAATACGAAAATATTTTATATTTGTAATAATAATTTTTGATTTTGAGTTGTAGGGTTTAATTAAAGCAAAACGTAAAGTTTAATTATCAACTAAGACATTATCTTATTAACATTATTGTTATTTAATTGCTTGTAAGGGATGGAACCATTAATGAAAAAGCTTGCTTTAATTACAGGGTCAAAAGGCGGTATCGGCTCAGCAATTTCCTCTAAATTAGTTGCAGACGGCTATCGTGTTATCGCGACTTATTTTACTGGAAATTACCAATGTGCCTTGGATTGGTTTAACGGAAAACAATTCACCGAAGATCAAGTGAGATTGTTTGAATTAGATGTTACCAATACTGCGGAATGTGCGCTGAGCTTAAGCAAGTTGTTAGAAGAAGAAGGCACGGTGGATGTGCTGGTCAATAACGCAGGTATTACACGTGATAGCGTCTTTAGAAAGATGGATGCCGAAGCGTGGAAAGATGTGATTGAAACGAACTTAAACAGTTTGTTCAACGTGACTCAACCTTTGTTCGCTCCTATGTGTGAAAAGGGTAACTGCCGTGTCATCAACATCTCTTCCGTCAATGGTCTTAAAGGTCAATTTGGACAGACTAACTACTCAGCAGCGAAAGCTGGAATGATTGGTTTTTCTAAAGCTTTGGCTGCAGAAGGCGCTCGTAGCGGCGTAACCGTGAACGTGATTGCCCCTGGCTACACAGCAACTCCTATGGTTGAGCAAATGAAGCCTGAAGTACTGGATTCAATCAAGAACCAAATCCCGATGAAACGCTTAGCAACACCTGTTGAAATTGCAGACGCAGTGGGCTTTTTAGCGAGTGAATCTGGCGCGTACATTACAGGCGAAACATTGTCTGTGAATGGCGGCTTGTACATGCAGTAATTGGCGGAACTGAAGGGGTTGGAATGATGGAAAAAGTATTTATTGTTGCGGCTAAGCGTACTCCTATTGGTGCATTTACCGGGTCGCTAAAAAACGTATCTGCGGGTGAGTTAGCTGGCGTTGCGATCAAAGGTGTACTTGAGTCTGTCGATCTTTCGTTAGATGCGATTGATGAAGTGATCGTGGGCAACGTGATTTCGGCAGGTCAAGGAATGGGGGTTGCTCGTCAGGCTTCCATCTATGCAGGGCTTCCTGAGGAAACACCAGCATACGGCGTGAACATGATTTGCGGCAGCGGAATGAAATCAGTGATGGACGCAGCGGCGCACATCAAAGCACAAGATGCTGAAGTGGTTATTGCTGCTGGCGTTGAAGTGATGTCCCAAATTCCGTTTGTGGTACCAGCGAGCGTTCGTAATGGTCACAAAATGGGTGACATCTCAATGAAAGACTTACTGGTTAGTGATGGCTTAACCGATGCGTTTAATCACTACCACATGGGCATGACCGCTGAAAATATTGCGAACACGTTGAATATTTCTCGTCTAGCTCAAGATAACTATGCCTTAGAAAGCCAACTGAAAGCCGTTGCTGCGATTGAAGCGGGTAAGTTTAACGAGCAAATCGTGCCTGTAGAAGTTAAGCAGCGCAGACAAACCGTCACTTTTGAGACCGATGAGTATCCGAAGTCAGACGCGACATTCGAAGGTCTGCAAAAGCTTCGTCCAGCTTTTGACCGTGAAGGGTCTGTCACGGCGGGTAATGCTTCGGGCATCAACGATGGTGCGAGTGCAATTATCTTAGCCTCAGAGAGTGCAGTAGCGAAATACGGACTGACACCAATGGTAGAGCTAACGAGCTACGCACAGTCTGGATTAGATCCAAAGATTATGGGTTTAGGCCCAGTAGAAGCCGTTTCTAAAACGCTTGATAAGGCGAATCTCACTCTAGAAGAAGTAGATTTGTTTGAATTGAATGAAGCGTTTGCAGCACAAGCTCTTGGCGTAATGTACCAATTGTCAGAGCAGCATGACTTACCGCTTGATGAGTTCAAGCCAAAGGTCAATGTGAATGGTGGTGCAATCGCGCTTGGCCATCCTTTAGGTGCTTCAGGCAATCGAATTATTGTTTCACTCATCCATGAAATGCTTGAACAGAAAACGACTTATGGCGTTGCTTCACTCTGTGTGGGTGGAGGAATGGGAACCGCTGTTTTGCTAAAAGGTATTGAAGGTTAGAGCCTGATATATCGGTAGCAAGCTTAAATATCGGATCAGCTTTTCAAAGCATCGTGAGTTAATCGATGAGCGTTGGCTGAAACGATAGTGACACAAATTTATTAAACTATGTATTCATCAGGAGTTACTTATGTACACGGATATTTTCAAAACAATTACTGACCAAACTGAAAAGCAATTTGAACCGTACTTAAAGTTCAACAAGTTGGTTGCAAAGAACGTCCAAACGATGACTGAACTGCAAATGAATGCAATGCAGACTTACACGGACATGGGTCTTGCACAAATGAAAGCAGTGACTGAAATCAAAGACGTGACTAGCCTAACGGCGTTCAACAGCCAGCAACTAGCAGCGCTAACTCAACTGTCTCAACAGATGATGAGTGATAGCTCAAAAATGCAAGCTGCTGCAAAAGAGTTCAAAGAAGATGTTGAAACACTAACAACTGAAAACTTGAAAACAGTTACACCTGCATAAATTTAATCGCCATCGAGTTAGCGCAGTTTTTACTGTGAGGCTCGGTGGCGATTTTCCGATTATTGGAGTCATGTTATGTTTCAACACTTCTTTTCGGACTACCTTGTTAAACTTCAACAAACGAACCAGCAATGGTGGGAAAGCTTTGAACAAAACAAGGAAGCCGCGCAATCTCCCCTAAACCAAGCGATGCAAGAATTGAACTTTGATGATGCATCAAAAATCTTCGAGCAAGCCGCCAACCAACCCGCCGTTCTGCTTCAGTTACAATCTCAATGGTGGGAACAGCAACTTAAGATCTGGCAGAATGCCGCGCTGATGGGCAACACCGAGAGTGTTATCTCAGAAGACCGCAGCGACAAGCGCTTTATTGATGAAGCGTGGAAAAACGACCCGTTCTACAGCTTTATCAAACAATCCTATTTGTTGTTCAGTAAAAGCTATATCGACACCATCAACTCGATCGAAGGTATTGACGAAAAAACCAAAGAGCGAGTGGCGTTCTTTTCTCGTCAGGCAATCAATGCACTTTCTCCAAGTAACTTTATTGCAACGAATCCAGAGTTGATGAAACTGACGCTTGAGCGAAATGGTGAAAACCTTCTCGATGGGTTAAAGCAGTTACAAGCTGACGTTGAAGCAAGCGCCGATATACTCAAGATCCGCATGACCAACAATAACGCCTTCCGATTAGGTGTTGATGTTGCGAACACGGAAGGTGATGTTGTCTTTCAAAACGAGCTGTTTGAGCTTATTCAATACTACCCAAAGACACCTCAGGTTAACGCTACACCTTTGTTGATCGTTCCTCCGTTCATCAATAAGTACTACATTCTTGATCTTCGTGAGAAGAACTCGATGGTGCGCTGGTTACTTGAGCAAGGACATAGCGTATTCATGATGTCTTGGCGCAACCCAGGTGAAGCGCAGAAAGACACTGAGTTTGGTGACTATGTCACTGAAGGCGTGGTTAAAGCCGTTGCTGCGATTGAAGACATCACAGGTAAAGAGCAAATCAACGCGGCGGGTTACTGTATTGGCGGTACGGTGTTGGCTTCTACGGTGGCTTACTACGCTGCAAAACGCATGAAGAAACGTATTAAAACCGCGACCTTCTTTACCACCTTGTTGGATTTCTCGCAGCCGGGTGAGGTGGGTGCGTATATCAACGAAACGATCATTAACGCGATTGAGAAGCAGAACGATGGCAAAGGCTATATGGATGGTCGCTCATTGAGCGTGACGTTCAGTTTGCTTCGCGAAAACAGCCTGTACTGGAACTACTACATTGATAATTACCTCAAAGGCAGCAGCCCGATGGAGTTTGATCTTCTCTACTGGAACAGTGACAGCACAAACGTGGCGGCCAAGTGTCATAACTTCTTGCTGCGAGAGCTTTATCTTGAAAACAAACTGGTTCAAGACAAAGGTGTGAAAGTGGGCGGTGTTTGGATTGATCTCAATAAGATAAAAATACCAAGCTACTTCATTTCAGCTAAAGAAGATCATATCGCGCTTTGGCAGGGGACTTACCGTGGTGCCTTGAATACTGGTGGCAACAAGACGTTCGTGCTTGGTGAATCTGGTCATATTGCGGGTATTGTTAACCATCCAGATAAGAAGAAGTACGGGTTCTGGCTGAATGACAACCTAGACGACTCGGCGGATGAGTGGCTAACTAATGCGACTCATAATGAGGGGTCTTGGTGGACACACTGGAATCAGTGGCTACAAGGTTTTGAAACTGACGAAAAAGTCGAACCTTTCAATCAAGGTTCAGAGCTTAATCCTGTGATAGGCAAAGCGCCAGGCAACTATGTAAAACAGGTACTGCCGATTGTTGATACAGAAGCTGTCGATAAAGAGCCTGCTGACACAGAAGCTCCGAAAAACGAAGCTTAGATTTTGTTATATAAGGCTTTCTTTATATTAGCTGCGATGTCGCTTTACTAAGGTTTCATCATCCCCCTAGCAGTAAACAGAAACGCCAGATAATAAAAAAGCCACTGAAATCAGTGGCTTTTTAGTATCAACTCATCCCAAAGATAATTGGCCTAAGTTGAAGCAATTTCGATTTCTAATCGACTTCTTTGTCTTTAGTCATAGATAAAAGCCAAAGAGATACGGCTGCAACACCTGCGAAGCCGCCAAGAATGATAACTGGCATAGCGCTGTAACCTAGGATGTGCCAAATTACGCTTTCTAAAGTACTCATTCAATCGCTCCTTATTGCCAGCCTTCAACGCCGTGCATGTCTGGTAGTTTGTGTGCAATACCTTTGTGACAGTCTACACACGTTTTTTCACCAGAAGCTAGCGCAGTCGAGTGTTGTTTCGCACTACGAGGGCTCTGCTCTGAGAAGTCCATGTAATCGAACTGGTGACAGTTACGACACTCAAGTGAATCGTTCTTTTTCAATCGAGCCCATTCGCGTTCCGCTAGGTGAGCACGACGTGCTTTGAACTTTTCTTCAGTATTGATGGTTTTCGCAATAAAGTGTGCGTATAGCTCTTTAGATGCTTGAACCTTACGAACAATTTTATCAGTCCATTCATGAGGTACGTGACAGTCTGAACAGATAGCACGAACACCAGAACGGTTAGAGTAGTGAATTGTCTCTTGGATTTCAGCAACGATAGGTGCGTGACAGCCAGAACAGAATTCTTCCGTGTTGGTTGCCTCCATACCCGTGTTGAATGCACCCCAGAACAAAAGACCACCCGAGAAACCCAAGAATAAAACAACGCCTACGGCTGCTTTACTTGGTGTCGCGAGTCTTTTCCAAAACGCTTTAAGTAATTTTATCATATATAGCCTCTCTTACAGTCCGGCTACGATTAACGCAGTGAATCTACAGGTTTGAACTCGTTCTCAACTAGTGGCTTAGCATTAGCTTGAGGTACGTGACACTGTAGACAGAAGTAACGACGAGGTGATACGTCTGCAAGTACCGCATCTTCGCGGTTCATGTAGTGAGTTACACTCACTTTAGTAGCACCCATTTCTTTTGCGTTTTTCCAGCTGTGGCAAGAAAGACACTTGTTAGCGTTAAGAGAAACTTCATAGCTACGAATAGTATGAGGCACTAGAGGTGGTTGGTATACGTAGTCACTCTCAAGTACTTGGTCACGAGGGAACTTTTTGAAGTCATCTGCTGCGCGAGTTGCTTCAAGTTCACTTGCACCACGTAGAGATTCTACGCCACCAATGCCGCCTGGGTTATCCAGCTCAGCTTCAGCTTGAACTGCACCAGCTAGCAAAAGACCAGCTGATAGTAGGGCAGTAATCAGTTTTTTCATGGTTAATTTCTCCGCCTAAAGGCTAATTCTTTGAGTGGACTACTTCTTTCAAAAAGTAACGAAAAAAGCAGTCGCAATATTAAATACGTCAGATCTACGAGCTAAGTGGTAAGAACATATTGTCCTTAAGCGACCTTAGTGATCTTAACTGGACACTTCTTGTAATCCGTCTGTTTAGACAGAGGATCCGTTGCATCCAAGATCAACTTGTTGATCAGAATTCTTGCATCAAAGAATGGTACGAATACCAAGCCTTGTGGTGGACGGTTACGACCACGAGTTTCAACACGAACACGTACTTCGCCACGTTTGTTTTCGATAAGAACTTCATCACCACGGCGAAGACCACGAGCTTTAGCATCAGCAGGGTGGATGTAACAAAGTGCATCCGGTACTGCTTTGTAAAGTTCTGGTACACGACGAGTCATAGTACCTGTGTGCCAGTGCTCAAGAACACGACCAGTACATAGCCACATATCGTATTCATCGTTTGGTACTTCAGGTGGCGCTTCGTATGGTGCATTGATGATCAGTGCTTTACCATCTGGCTTGCCGTAGAAGTCCCAATCAGAACCTTTCTTAGCGTATGGATCTGAACCTTCTTTAAAGCGCCATAGTGTCTCTTTACCGTCAACAACAGGCCAACGTAGACCACGAACTTGGTGGTAGCGATCGTATGGTGCTAAATCGTGACCGTGGCCGCGACCAAAGGCTGCGTATTCTTCGAATAGACCTTTTTGAACGTAGAAACCTTGAGCTTGTGCGTCGTCGTTAAGCTCTTGAGCTTCAGACAGTGGGAATGCATCAACATTGCCGTTTTTGTAAAGCACGTCGTACATGGTTTTGCCACGGTACTCAGGCATTTTCGCAACCAGTTCTTCACCCCAAACTTCTTCAATAGTGAAGCGCTTAGAGAATTCCATGATTTGCCATAGATCAGACTTAGCTTCACCTACGGTTTTCACTTGTTGGTACCATGCTTGTGTACGACGCTCTGCGTTACCGTAAGCACCTTCTTTCTCGATCCACATTGCTGTTGGAAGGATAAGGTCAGCCGCTTGAGCTGTTGCCGTTGGGTACGGGTCAGAACATACAATGAAGTTATCTGGGTTACGGTAACCTGGCAGACGTTCAGTGTTGATGTTTGGACCAGCTTGCATGTTGTTGTTACACATTACCCAGTAAGCGTTGATCTTACCGTCTTTAAGCATGCGGTCTTGAACAACAGCGTGAGCACCTGGTTTAGCAGGGATAGTGCCTTCTGGAAGTTTCCAGATGTCTTCTGCAATCTTACGGTGTTTAGGGTTAGCAACAACCATATCTGCCGGTAGACGGTGAGAGAACGTACCAACTTCACGAGCTGTACCACACGCAGATGGTTGGCCAGTTAGTGAGAATGGGCTGTTACCTGGAGTAGAAATCTTACCTGTTAGAAGGTGGATGTTGTACACAAGGCTGTTCATCCATACGCCACGAGTATGTTGGTTCATACCCATAGTCCAAAGTGACATTACTTTGATGTTTGGATCGGCATATTGCTTAGCCAGCTTGATAAGGTCATCTTGAGATACACCTGACATTTCAGACGCTTTCTCAACGGTGTACTCAGCAACAGACGCTTTGTAGTCTTCGAAAGAGATAGCAGTCATTTCACCTGAGTTAGGGTTTGCTGCTGCTTTCTGTAGTGGATCATCGTCACGAAGGCCGTAACCGATGTCTGTCGTTGCTTGCTTGAAGTTCGTGTGTTTGTTCACGAAGTCCCAGTTAACTGCATCGTTTTGAATGATGTAGTTAGCAATGAAGTTAGCAATTGCTAGATCTGATTGAGGTTCGAAGATGTAACCTGTGTCTGCAAGCTCGAAAGAACGGTGGTAGTAAGTAGACAGTACGTTTACTTTAACGTGTGGGTGGCTTAGACGACGGTCTGTAATACGAGTCCATAGTACTGGGTGCATTTCTGCCATGTTTGAACCCCACAGTACGAATGCGTCTGCGTGTTCAAAGTCATCGTAACAACCCATTGGCTCATCGATACCGAAAGTACGCATGAATGCGCCTACCGCTGAAGCCATACAGTGACGAGCGTTTGGATCGATGTTGTTTGAACGGAAACCCGCTTTCATCATCTTAACGGCTGCGTAGCCTTCCATTACTGTCCATTGGCCTGAACCGAACATACCAACACCTGTTGGACCGTTCTTCTTAAGAGATGCTTTCCATTTCTCAGCCATTACATCGAAAGCTTTGTCCCAAGATACAGGTGCGAAATCACCATCTTTATGGAACTCACCGTCTTTCATACGAAGTAGAGGAGTCTCAAGACGGTCTTTACCGTACATGATTTTTGAAAGGAAGTAGCCTTTAATACAGTTAAGGCCTTTGTTTACAGGAGCTTCTGGATCGCCTTGAGTCGCAACCACTTTACCGTTTTGAGTACCTACTAGTACTGAACAGCCCGTACCACAAAAACGACAAGGCGCTTTATCCCACGTGATTTTTGTTTGATCAGAGCTAGCAATCAGGTTGGTTGCTGTTGCCGGTAGAGTTACACCTGCAACGGCTGCCGCTGATGCAGCTGCGTTTGCTTTCACAAACGCACGTCTTGTCATTTTCATACTTCACCCTCAAGTTGAGAATTGTTGCTTCCAGTTTCTAAATCCGTTTCGTCCAGTCCAGTTTCGATTTGGTGATAAACCAAAGCTGTCCCTAAAACGTTCGTAATATTATTAATTTCTTCGATGGTATCCGTTACAAAACCTTGGTTTTCGGTTTCTAGGACCACTATGATTTTGCCTTCAGGGCTACTACCGTAAATCTCTGCATTATCGAACTGTTCGATTTGTGCTTTGATCTCGTCTAGATGCTCTGGGCTCACATGCACGACTAAACTTGATATATGCACTTCATTTAGTGCCATAAATTGCTCTCGTTATTTTTGTTTTATGCATTACTCACAAGAATAGCTGAAGTAGGGCAAACTGCTACGCAGGCGCCACAACCGCTACACTCATCTAACTTGATTTTTGGTAGAGCAACACTGCCTGCTCTAAGTTGAAATTGAATGGCCATAGGTTCACACATGTCACCACAGCTTCGGCATTCAACATTTTGTTGCGCTAAACACTTATCAGAGATTTGTGCTTTTGCTTGCCAAGGCTCTCCTTGCTTTGGCTTAAAAATGGGTTCGGGACAAACATCTGCACATTGATAGCAGAACGTACACTCATCAATAGAGAAATCTACAGTGGGAAAACCACCATCGCCTACAATGATTATCTTAGTCTCACAACTCTCGATGCATTTACCGCAGCGAGTACAGTCATCTGTAAAGCTTTCTAGGCTGTTAATCCAAGGTAAACGAATCTGGCTTGAGTCAACTTTTCGTCTTGAAAAAAGACGGCGTTTTGATAGATCTACCACTAGATACCTATAGATGTTGCTAAGATGTTGTAATTGTAGGTCATTATTCTATTAATATCTTGTAATTTGTCCTCATAAGTAGTGTAGTTTTAGAAACAATTGTATAAATACCCCCTAAGGGCTAATTAGGGGTATATATTGTCTTAGATCAATAAATTGCGGAGCGAGTGATCACATATTGAATGGAGCTATGATTTTTGATGTGTGACAATACGATATCGCTGGCAAGTCATTTATCAATAGGAAGGCACTTTTGCTTATAAAACCGGTTTCATCTGTAACAAGTACGATAGCAAAATCTTTGCTCTCTATACTGCTGTTGTCGGTTGCTACGACTGGCTTTGCCATCTTTACTTTGGCTTCAAGTTTGAATGATGCGGAAGCGGTTAACGTGGCGGGTTCAATGCGAATGCAAAGCTACCGTTTAGCCCATGATATTCAAATAGAATCCGTCGATTACGAATCTCATATTCGTGAATTCGAAAGTTCTCTTTACTCGCCATCCATGACTAATTTGGTCAGTTGGAATGTTCCGACAGACATCACAGAAGATTACTATTTAATTATCGGCCGTTGGCATGAACTGAAACAGGTCTTAAATAGCGAAGAGCGCGATCATTATCTCGTGTTGGTTGAAAACTTCGTGGCTGAAATCGATGGCTTCGTTTATAAGCTACAAGAGTTCTCTGAAGACAAGTTAATAAAGTTAGCGTGGGCTGGTGGGATCGGCCTTGGTGGAATTCTGGTCATATCTCTTTTTGTTGTTCACTTTGTACGTAAACAAGTTGTTAAGCCACTCCATGCGCTCGTTGGTGCCAGCCAGCGGATCAAAAACAGTGACTTTGAGGTGGAATTAAAGGTCACGAATAACAATGAACTGGGTATTCTGACTAAGACGTTTAACTCGATGGCCAAAGATTTGGGCGTGCTCTATCGAAACCTTGAGTCAGTTGTCGACGCTAAGACGGTCGAGTTGCAAAACGCCAACCAATCTTTGCAGGCGCTTTATCACTCTTCACAAGAGCTCACGGTTACACGTATCGCGCCAGAAAACTTCCGAGCTATTCTGCAACACCTGGTCAGTCTAGAAGGAATAGAGTCGTTAAGGCTTGAGATAGCTGATAGTTCGGGTCGTTCATTGATTATGGACGAAGGGTATGATTCGAACTTGGACTATGAAAAGTTTGAAATGAAGTTGGATGATAACGAGCTTATCTTGGGCTATTTATATTGTTCATATCATCATGGTCATTCAACCAAGACGCTGATTGAGAGCTTTATCCAACTGTTATCACGAGCGATCTATTATAATCGCGCGCAGAAGAAAGCAGAACAGCTTATTATAATGGAAGAGCGTGCAACGATTGCGCGTGAACTTCACGATTCATTGGCTCAATCACTGTCGTATCTGAAAATCCAAGTGACGTTGTTGAAGCGTGTGATTGGCAAATTGCCAGAACAACAGCACCGAGAGCAATCTGAACAAATAGCGTCGGAAATCGGCAACGGTTTAGCGGATGCCTATACTCAATTACGAGAGTTGCTCACAACCTTTAGGTTGACCATAAAAGAGGGCAACTTCGGAGATGCTTTAAGCACCATGCTTGAAGAGCTCAGTGAAAGAACAGATGCAAAGATTAACCTAACCAATAATCTTTCATCCATAGAGCTTGATGCACACAGTCAGGTTCATTTGCTTCAATTGATTCGTGAAGCAACAATAAACGCAATAAAACACGCCAATGCCGACTTGATAGATGTATGCTGTATCGATGAGGAAGGTGAAGTATTCGTCGTGATTAAAGATAATGGAGATGGCTTTGACTCAAGTAGTTCTAAGATGAACCACTACGGGATGAGCATTATGCAGGAGCGTGCGGCAAGACTGAATGGCGACTTATCGATTGAAGCGGCTCAAGGTGAAGGCTGTACAGTCATATTGAAATATAAAAGTTTGAAGGAAGTTAAAGTTGACGATTTGTAAAGTAATGCTGGTTGATGATCATCCATTGATGCGCAGAGGTATAAGCCAATTACTGAGCTTTGAAGATGAATTCGAAGTGATTGCAGAAGCAAGTAACGGTACTGAAGCAGTCGCTCTTGCCCATGAAGAAGAACCTGACTTGATCCTATTGGATCTTAATATGAAAGGCATGTCTGGACTTGATACGCTGAAAGCACTTCGTACTGATGGCTCAAGCGCTAACATCGTTATTCTAACGGTTTCTGATAGCCCTGCAGACATTGAAGCGATTGTAAAAGCAGGCGCTGATGGCTACTTGTTGAAAGACACAGAACCCGATGAGTTAATTGAACTGCTAAAGCAAGCACACAGCGGTGACAAGGCTTACAGCAGTGTGGTTGCTCGTTACTTAAATGACGCTGGTAGCCGCAATGATATCTTCGACCAACTGACTGAACGCGAAATGCAAATCCTTCAAGAAGTCGCGAAAGGTTACCGCAATAAGCAGATCGCCGATCACCTGTTTATTTCTGAATCGACAGTTAAGGTACATATGAAAAGCTTGTTGAAAAAGCTGCAGGTGCCTTCCCGTACCGCTGCAACGGTTCTGTATCTAGAACGCTATGGTGAAATGAAGTAGGGCTTGTTTCTTTGAGATAACACTATTTCAAGCCTGACTGTTTATACATATCTCGATAGTTTTAACTATATTGAGAAAGTGATATTAAAAAAGGCGCTGAACTTATTAGGTTCAGCGCCTTTTTGTTTACGCATTTTATATCTAGATTATCATATCTGTTTTACTGAGAATTAAGCTGCCATTGGCACTAGAACAAGAGTACCGAAGATAACCGTAATAAGACCACAAATTACGGGTACAGAAGTACGTTTTACGACTTCAAATGGGCTGATTTTACCCATACCAGATGTCGCAACAATTACACCAGATACTGGTGAAATAGTACGGCCTAGGTTCGATGCTTGAAGCATTGGGATGATTAGGAACGCTGGGTTCAAGCCCATTTTCGCCGCTAATGATGGAGCTAGTTCTACGAATGCATAGAATGGCGCGTTACCAGAACCTGTCGCGATGGCAGCAGCCACCGTTAGACCCGTCAGGATAAGCATCAATGCAATGCCACCTGCGCCTGCAGATTCAGCAAGACCGATTAGGTTATCAATTGCACCGATAGACATTAGACCTTGAGCAAATACGCCCGCCGCAACCAACAGCATTACCACGCCTTTGAACGCGTCAGCCATGCCTTGGTAGCAAGAGTCTAGATCTTCTAGTGTTTTCTCGCCGTCAAACTTCTTAACAACGTAATCGATAACTGCGCCCACGAAGATAGAACCGACCACAATAGTGTAGATATCAAGTGACAGCCCTGGAATCGTACGACCGTTGAATAGGAAAACGCCGATGATAGGTAGGAATGGAAGTGCAGCGTAGAAAGCCGGCGCCGTTGTTTCGATTTCAGAAACGTCTACTTTTTCCATTGGTGTGTTTTCTTTCTTATCTAGGTATTTGTTCCAGAAGAAAGCCGCACCCGCCATCACGATGATCGCACAGATAGAAACAGGCAGTACCGTTTGCACAGCAAACACATCAAGAGACATGCCTGATTTTTCTGCCGCGATAACCACATCACCAGAGGTTGGTGAAAGAATGATGGCTGCAGGTGATGCACAAACTGCAACTGCCGCTGGGCGAGAAATACCCATTGCCGTCATCATTGGGAATAGGGTTGCCATCAATAGCACACCAAGACCCGTTGCAGAACTTACTGCTAGAGACATCAGACACGCTACGATGTAAGCCGCAACAAGAAGTACATAGGGAGATTTGATCGCAGCAAGTGGTTTAGAGAACTGCTTCACTACCACGTTGTTAGCGCCAATGTGCGTCATGTAAGAAGCAAAACCACAAAGAAGCATGATTTGCATGCCTAGGCCGCCCCCGCGGTATTGAAGCATGTACTTAACAAATTCTAGTGAGTCGGTAACCATGTTACCTGTTGAAGCGATTTTAGCTGGTAAGACTGTGTGACCAATAAGGCCGGTGATAAGAAGTAGGGCAAGGCCAGCAGTTAGTAATACACCCGCCGCTTTATAGCCTTTTACAATAAAGTAACCAACAGCAATAGTAATCACTAATCCGATCAAGAGCTCTAACATAGAAATCTCCACAAAGTTTAAAAAATATAAGAAAGTGTTTCAGAATATGACAATGAATGTACAGAAAACTGCACTGTGGCACGAGGCATAGTTGAGGTTGATATGATCTAAGACAAACATTTTTTTCGATGTTAATTGTGGTTGTAAATCGTGATTAACTACTGTTGTTTAGATGTTAATAAACAAATTTTGTGGCTTGTTAGAATATAACTTGGATCACCTTTAATTGTTCTAGTTGCATATGGTGGTGTTGTTTTATAAATCGTGAGTGTTTTTTGTACTTTGGAAGGGAACGTGTAACGAACTGGGTATTTATCGGAGTAAAGAGGTGAGAATCTTAGCTTTTAAGCTTACTTACATTTAAAGGTTACTTATGTTTAACGCCTACTTATTTCCCATAAGTAAGCGCTAAAACACAAGTTGGCACTCAAATATAATTAGGTTTAAAAATAGCGAGCGAGTTTAGTTTATATCAACGTCAGGAGTGTCATTTGAATACGTTGGCAGCTCAGAACAGATAACCTTCTTACAAAAATGAATCATCCCATAGCGAGTAATGAGTAAAAACTCTTCTCTATTCAATGGAATGTAAGGCATGGCGTCAGAAGATAGGGTAGACCCTTCACTTATCATCACCTTTTCGTAAAACGACAACTCGCGATTCGGGATGATTTGTTGGTGTTGGTTCTCATCCAGTGAGATGTCGTGTTGAGTGACAGAGTAAGCTCCCCATGACGTAAAGCCGACTTGCTGAGTCGATACGTACAATAGGTCATAACTGTCATTCTTCTTAAACTCGATGTTAATAGCAGACTGGTTATGAATCATATTATTGGACGGGTTAATAATTGATGCTGTATTGGCTAAATAATGCCCTTCAAGATGTGACTTGGGAATAAAGGTAGAAACCCAGCGGCTTTGTTGCGTAATTCAATGGAACTAAATCAAGAACCTACGATCTGATCAGCTACCTCCACCCTCTCTCGTAGCCCTATGCCTAAGCCTCGTTACAAAACAACCAACTGGAAGCAATACAACCAATCACTCATTAACCGTGGCTCTCTGACCTTTTGGATTGATGAAGAAGCAATATGCGGGTGGGCGCAAAGTAAACAGAATAAGGGCGGGAGGCCGCGTCGGTTCAGTGACTTAGCTATCACGACAGCACTCATGGTGAAACGAGTTTTTTCTATGCCATTGAGAGCGCTTCAAGGATTTATCGACTCGATATTTAGGTTAGCCAATGTACCGTTAAGTTGTCCGCATTACACCTGCATCAGTCGTAGAGCCAAGCAAGTTGAGGTTTCATTTAAGACTAAAACGAGAGGAGCGATACAGCACCTAGCTATTGATGTTACTGGCCTTAAGGTTTATGGCGAAGGTGAATGGAAAGTCAAAAAACATGGGACGGATGGCAAGCGTAGAGTCTGGCGAAAGCTTCATATTGCCGTCGATACCAACACTCATGAGATCATTGCCGCCGAGCTAAGTTTATCGAGGGTTACAGATGGAGAAGTGCTCCCTAACTTACTGAAACAAACACGCCGAAGTATCCTTGAGGTGTCTGGTGATGGCGCTTACGACACGAGAGCGTGTCACGCTGCTATTAAGATTAAGGGAGCCATTGCGCTTATTCCCCCAAGAGAAGGGGCAGCCTTCTGGGAGCGTGGTCACCCTCGAAATCTCGCCGTGGGTTGCCAGAAATTATACGGCTCAAATAAGTATTGGAAAGAGCGGTATGGATACCACAAACGTTCACTCTCAGAAACAGCGATGTATCGAGTTAAACAGTTGCTAGGAGGGAAACTGAGCTTAAGAAATTACAATGCCCAGGTGGGTGAAACTTACGCGATGATAAAAGCGTTGAACAAGCTTACTGGGTTAGGTATGCCTGAAACTTGTCGTATTGACTAAGAAATACGCGAAACGGGGTGGCTCTATCTCTAAACTTAATTACGCAACAAAGCCCTTATTAACCTGAATATTGATTTCTAGCAGGTGACCATTTTTATAGGTATTGAAGTTATGGTTAATCAGCTTAGTGTCGACTACCGCGGCGTTAATCGAGTTCTGCTGAGCTTCAGAAAGGGCAGACAGCTTTGATTCGCTATCGTTATTCAAAACGCCTTTCGACAACTGATTACCTTTGGCCCAGTAGCTGTAGTGTTGAACCCAACTTATAAACTCATTTTTGTATTGTTCGATGTCTTGTTCGGCGGCACGCTCAATATTGTTGGTGAGGGTGTACAACTTCGACTTGCTGCCCAACAGCATATCTAGCCAGTTAGGCTTATACTCATCGAGTGCTTCCATGGCTTTGACTTTATGATCGAATCGGACCGTTGGTATTGCCGGCGCAGGTTCCATCGCAATCGACTCCCAATTCATTTTTGGGGTTGGAATGGTATGCACGGATTGGATTAAGTGGAGGTGCTGATTGAATAAGCTCACTTCGCTTACCGCGTCCTCAAGTTGTTTGGTATTCATCTACATTCCTGCCGACTGTTTTTCTTGTAATTTGGCGCTTAGTTTATGGTCAAAGCGCGCGAACAGTATTTAAATGAATGTGAATGATCTTTCGTGAGGTTACTTGATATTGGTTTAGGAATATTTGGGCAGTGGAGAGTCTCGTTTCTGGTTGTTTAAGGAGTATAAATAGCGCGGAGAGAAAGGAATTTAATGAGCTCTAAAAAACCTAACACGTAAGAAAAACGAAACCCTGCGATCAGAGCAGGGTTTTTATTGAATAAGTACTGAGTGACTGGTTAAGCAATGTGCGTCATTTTATTAAGCACAAAGGTTTCAATACAACCTTCAGTCGCAGCCATGTACTCGGCGATGTGTTGGCTCGCTAAGTGTTTCTCTAGATGAGCTTCAGACTCCCAGTTCTCATGAAAAATGAAGTGAGCAGGGTTACTGTTGTCTTGGTGCAGATCGTAGTTAATACAGCCGTCTTCAACACGGGTTTTATCGATCAATTTAATCATCTCAGCTTTTACAAGCTCAGTTTTGTCTTCTTTAGAGACGATCGTTGCAATAATAGTCAGTTTGCTCATTTTCAATTCCTCGGCTTTAAACTCGATAAGTTCAAGTAATATAAGTATAAATTCAGAATGAAGAAAGAGTTCTGAAATCCAATAACTATGGTTCTTACCATCCACAATTCAAACTCGAGAGCATAAAGCCAAGGGCAAGCGGTCAAGCTTATTAAAAAAGCCCTCATAGCAATATGAGGGCTTTTGAATAAGAATCAAACTGTGTTGTTACTGGGGTGTTAAGCGTACTGTTTTACCTTAAGCGTATTGCTCAACCGTCATTGCCCAATTTTTCTTCTGTTGTTCAAAGTTCATCTTGATTTGCTGATAACGAACCTTAAGAACTGAATGTTCGTACTTCTTCACAACGTCTTCGCGCTTACTTTCAAGTAGCTGCTTTTTAACTTCGTAATACTCGTTCATGTTTGATACTAGAGCATCAAACTCTTGTTGAAGCTTCTCTGCGATTTGTTGCTTGTCGGCACGATGCATGATTTTTTGCTGGGTGCGTTTAAGTAACATTGACGCTTCAGCTTTCTCAATACGAGCTTGAGGGGTTTTCTTAAGCTTACTTGCCAGCCCCATCAACGAAGCACTCTTGATCAGCCACTTTGTTGGATCGTATTGCCACCAGTAGATGCCGTTACGGTAGTCGTTCTCAAAGATGTGGTGGAAGTTATGGTAGCCTTCGCCAAAAGTAAGAACCGCTAACACACCGTTATCACGGGCCGTGTTTTTATCGGTAAAAGGTTGGCTACCCCAGATGTGAGCAAGAGAGTTAATGAAGAATGTTGTGTGGTGATTAAGTACCAAACGAACAGCGCCTACGATTAACAACATGCCAATTACGTCACCGTAAATAACACCTAAAGCGATAGGAACACCGAAGTTCATTAGTAATGCCAACAGAACATAGTGTTTGTGCTGCCACATAACAATCTTGTCTTTTTTAAGGTCACGGCAGTTTTCGTAGTTTTCGTACATTGAAGTGCTGTAATTACGAATCATCCAGCCAATGTGTGAGTACCAAAACCCACGTTTTGCAGAGTATGGGTCTTTGTTGTTGTTATCGACATGCTTATGATGGACACGGTGATCAGAAGACCAGTGTAGCGCGCTGTTCTGCAGGGCAAATGCGCCACCTAAAGCAAACAGGAATCTTAGGCTTGAATGCGCTTCAAACGCTTTGTGTGACCATAAGCGGTGATAACCCGTCGTGATTGAAAGGTTACAGAACGTAAAGCAGATTGCTAGCCATATCCAGTGCTCCATGCCATAGCCAAAAAAGTAGCCATAAACGGGAGCAGCTACAACAGCAAGCAGCATACTAAAAGAGAACACAAAAATATTGAGCCAGATTAATGGCGGCTTTCTTGTAGATTGTTTGTCGGCACTATTCATTAGCAAATTTCCAATTGGGCTTACATCTGTGCGCTAGAATATCAGCGTACACGTGTAAGTCAATATTGAAAGTGTAAACGTGTATTAGTATGTTTTGCTTAAATATTGTATAAAGGTAGTGTGAAATGTAGTAGCAAGTCATAAATGGAAGTACTAAGGGCTAATAAATGGAAATTAAGGTAGCTGAATATAAAGATTATGAGCGGATTGCCCAATTACACGCGGATAGCTGGAAGCTATATTACCGTGGCATTCTTGCTGATGATTACTTAGAAAATGATGTTTTGGAGGACAGATCTGTTATTTGGCAGACTCGTTTGATTAATCCTCCTTTCAACCAACATGTTTTATTGCTTGAAGAAGGTGGTTTACTGGTTGGTTTCGTCTGCGCGTTTGGTAATCACAACTTTGAGCGTGGCACGTTCATTGATGCGTTACACGTAGACAATAATTATCGCGGTCGAGGTGTAGGCAAGCGTCTGTTGTCTGAATTATCGAAGTGGTTGCAGCAATACTATTCGGACTCAGGGCTCTACTTAGAGGTGATGTCTGAGAACCATCAAGCGATAGCTTTTTATGAAGCGATTGGTGGTAAAGAAGAACTAGAGCAAGTTTGGAACGCGCCATGCGGCAGCCAAGTGAACGAGAAAGTGATTTCTTGGAACTCTCCCGTTGAACTTGAACAGAAAACAGCAAGCGTCGTGTATTCTTAGTCGATTCTTGTGAGTACTTTTTATTTGCTGAGTAGCAGGTTCTTAACGAAGCTAATTTAAAGCAGAAGAACAAAGACAAAAGCCCTGAGTATTAAGTTGCTCGGGGCTTTTGTCTTTGGATCTGTGGTCGTTTTAATGATTCTCGAAGGAGCGTGAAATATTGGCCGACTAATCACACCATGTGATCTTATTCCTACCGCCTTTCTTCGAAATGTAGAGTGCTTGGTCAGCGTCGTCGATAAGCTGCTCGACAGAACCAAGGGCTTGAGGGGCATGTTTCACACCGATTGAAATTGTTACTTCTAATCTAAGGCGAGTAGGGGATTCTAAAAGGGCATTAACCAGCGATTCAATTGAAGCCTCGGTTTCTCCTTGGACCAGCACCAAAAACTCTTCACCGCCGTATCGAAAGCAGTTACTGCTAGTCGGTAGTCGTTTTTGAATCTCATCGGCCAGTTCTTTAATCACCATGTCACCCATTTGATGGCCGTAGGTGTCGTTAATCGATTTGAAATGATCAATATCTATCATGATCGATGTAATGGATCGCTGACGGTCTATGCTCGGTTCTATCACCTGATGAAGATAAAGGCGGTTGTAGCAGCCCGTTAGTGCGTCTTGATAGGAAAGGGCCTCGAACATATTAGATTGCTTGCGAAGCTGAATCGCTTGTTTGCGCAGTTGCTCGGATTGAGCGAAACGCTTGTGTACTTCCAAGTCACGTCTTATACAAGCCGCTGAGATCAGGATGTAAGCCGAAATATAAACGGAAATTGTTTCTATTTCATGCTCTGGCTCCACTTCATAAAGCAGTGGCGCAAGGCCGATGAGATAAGCCAAAAAGATAAACGACAGCGTAGATATACTGTATCTGGCTGACAATCTTGAAAACGTACCAATGTAGATCATCACTAAAATGATCCCACCTTGGTAATCGAAGTTGTTCAGCTCGATGGCTAGTCGACCGACATAGACCAAGAAAAGTGAGCTAATTACAAGGAAGGCACTTTCTACGAGTTCCAATACGTTGGGTTTGTTTGTAATACAGTATCTGGCGGCGGCCATCATCAATAAAAAAAGTATGACTCGGAAAATGATAGGCGTAATGCACTCGCTACCAAAGTGGATGTAGTCGGTGACGATAAAAGCACAGAATATTGAGATAGGGATGTAGATGAAATTTATGTACGGCAAATAAATTTCATTATCGAAATAGGTTTTAAATCTTTGATTCTTGAACCCAGAATAAGAGCGCATTGAGAAATTAGCCGAGATTGATACACAATAATTTGCGTAGTATGTCACAGTCTTTGGGATTGTAAACGACCATTTCTATAGATTTGTCAGTATGTTAGCTAGATCAACAAACGGTAGCGGGCAATATTCACGCTCTATTATCGATAGAGCGTGAATATCTAGAGGCTGGTGTAAGAGTGGTAAACAGAAATTAAAGCAGATTATAAAAACTAATCGCGATTAACGCTTGTTCTTCAAATAACGCTTACGACGCTCTTCTTTTTTCTTGATCTGTTGTTCGGCTTTCAGCGCAGCCGCTTCTTCAACTTCGATCAGCTCTTGTGTGATCATTTCTGGCAACTCAAGCGTTACCTTACCTAAAGTGCCATTACGCAATTCGTGAAGCAGGATTTCTGAACATTTGTGAATGTCGATATGACCACCGGCACGAAGTGCACCACGCTTACGGCCAATCGCTTCCATCAGCTCGATGTCAGACTCAGGCAGCTCTTCAATTTGGTAGCGCTCTTGCAAAAGGTTAGGGTACTGTTTTGCTAGGTACTCTACTGTGTAAAATGCCACTTCATCGTATTCCATTGCTGTATCTTTTACAGCACCTGTTGCAGCCAAGCGGAAGCCACTGTGTGGGTTTTCTACTTTAGGCCAAAGGATTCCTGGAGTATCTGAAAGGATCACGCCATTTTGCAGATTGATACGTTGTTGGCGACGAGTTACCGCAGGTTGGTTACCAGTAACCGCAATCGTACGTCCAGCCAAGCAGTTGATGATGGTCGATTTACCCACGTTCGGGATGCCCATGATCATTGTACGAATGTTTTTGCCCATCTGTTCACGGTGCGGTGCCAGTTTACGTACCAGCTCCATAACGTGGTTAACTTCTTCTTTTACGCTAGTCGTAATCGCAATCGCTTTAACGCCTTGCTCTTTCTCGAAGTGTTCAATCCAACGTTGAGTCAGTTCTGGATCTGCAAGGTCACGCTTGTTCAGCACTTTTACACAAGGCTTATCGCCGCGCAGTGAAGAGATCATTGGGTTTTCACTACTGAACGGGATACGAGCGTCCAGTACTTCGATGATCACATCAACTTGTGGGATAACTTCTTCGATTTCTTTGCGGGCTTTATGCATGTGACCCGGAAACCATTGAATAGACATAGAGATAAACCTTGATAAATATATTTGCTGCACATTGTAAGGGTTGGATGATACGTGTAAAGGTATATCTATCCCGACCTTCAATGAGCTCAGTAAGTTTGCTTGAAGTATAGGCGACTTGTTGATGCGCAGTTGTTGGATCTCAGAGCAGAAATTTGTTCACGGGAAACTTGCACCAAGCTTTGAAAGGGGACTTTCCTCAACTGCCATAGTGCTTGTTGGTAACTCTAATTTACTATTATCTTTGTATTGTGGTTATACCTTGAGCTTCATATCAGGTTGTATAATAGTCTCTAAACTATTGATAAAATATGCTTTTCTTATCGCTTCTTTGCGGTTTGTGACATTTATTTTTTTATATATATTGTATACGTGCGTCTTTACCGTACTTTCTGAAATAAATAGTTCGTTTGAAATTTCTGAATTTGAATCTCCTCTAATCACGCGCTTAAATATTTGAACTTCTCTTTTCGTAAGGCTAGATAGTATTACTTTTGACTTGAAAGTGTAATCGTGTCTATTAGATAGAATATGTGACATTAACTTTCTCGGTAGCCACAAATCGTCGTCACACACTGTTTTTAGACAACGGGTAAGGTGATCAACAGGAGCGTCCTGATAGATGATTCCTTTTATATTAAACAAGTGGAATAACTGCATTACGGTAATACTCTGTCCGGTAATGTCAGCAGGAACATCGTAGACTACCCATTTATTTGATTCTACTTTTGATAAAATGATATTGATATCTTCGATATTTGCTAATAGTAAGTAGCTAATAAGGATGACATCGAAAGTCTTACGGTTACTCGAGCGGCCAATGCTTGTCATACATTCTCTGCTAAAAGAAAAATCACTGTATTTTTCTATTTCGCGCTGAATAAACTGGTTGTTAATACCGTTGTCACCAATTAGGAGCATGTGCTTTAAATTATTTCTATGCATAACTTATCCCGAGCCTGGTAAATCAAGTTTTGATTCTATGACGTTGTGTTTTATAAAATTGAGCTCTGCGGCTTAATTTTTACATAATTGCATAATTATGGTTGCTGTGAAAGTCGAGGTTCAATAGAAATTTGTAATGTATCGTCATATTTCCCTCCTGGTTTGTTCTCTGTTTCACCAATGACAAAATTCAAAGGAATAGGTTGACCAATCGTTGCGGAAAGACGTTGAATTCTCGCATCCAGTTGCTCAAGGTTTATTCTGTCGCTATCGAGGGAAAGTTGGTATGGAATATCCCACTTAGTCTCATTAGATTCATGACGTAGCATTCCTTGATGGGATGATTCGAATACGATGGTATAAGCTGTATTGCTTTGAACCCATAGGTTAGGTGCAGAGCGAATAATCTTGTTTGAATATAATGTCCCTAGATCAAGGTCATAATGTTGTTGGGTCAATCCATAAAAATGAATTTTCGCAGCAGGCGGAACGTTAACCGATACCGGAATGGAACTAGGGCTAATTTCCACTTGTTTACTATCAGAGGTATAAGAAGGCGAGACTTCTAAAAGCCCTCGATAGGTTCCTGACGCTAACCATTGCTTGCTCGGAAATCGCATTTGTATCGTTGCCGAAGGGTGGCTATCGGTTATTGATAAGTGCCATTGATTAGCAACCGGCATGCCAATCTGCCCTGACCACTCAAAGTTGAGTTTGTCTTGGTTCGACCCTTTTAACGAGCGACTGGTATCGTTAAGCTGCAAAATTAAGCTTAACTCGCATGGTTCGCCAATTATGTTTGCATCTATTCGGTAAGTGTTAATTGTCGCGAATGTGCCTGCACTGAAAACATCATATTGTGATTTAGATGAGACGGGTTGAATAGTCAACGCATTAGCTTCACACGCAAATGCATAAGGCAGATGGTTTGTGGCGATGAGGAAAAAGGATCCCCAAAGTACGTGTTTATTCAACATATACATCTCCTAGTCTTATCAAGTTGTCACTGCGTTCACTGAGGGAAATGATGACTGACTCTTGTTCTTTAGTGTCTAGTACCAATTGATATTTACCTGGCTTTAATCCAGAGATTGCAAATATGCCGTTACGATTGGTAAAGAAGTCAATGGGCAACTGTTTTGCCTCACCAAGGTAATGTGCTACACCAGCGACAAGTGAAATAGGGTTGTTACTTTGACGATCGAATAGCTTGCCAATAACGGTTAATACAGCATCAGATCCAATCTGGAGTTGGAAGCCCCGTTTATAACCCGGCTTAATCCAAAAAGCGCCATCACCTAAGTCATACCCGGGCGGCAAGTTATCGACCTCGTAACTGATTACTTGGCCATTGTAAGCAACAAGGTCTGGGACCATAGCACTTGCATCTCCTTTAAGATAAACGCGTGCGTACTCACCGTCTCTTGCGGGATCGATAGCCACGTCATTCTCTTTCAGACTCTTATGTTTAGTGACAATCGCAAACGCTTCGCGTACTGGTCTGCCGACTGCCACAGATGAACCTGCAAAAGCAAGTGAACTACTAATAGTTACGTCGGTACTGTGGTTTCGTGTTTCACCACTAATTTCTTCAAGCCGCGAAGCGTGGGTCGCATTCAATTCATAACGGTTGGCCGTGTAGTTAATCCCAGCATCCATATCGGCATCCGTCTCTTCGTTAGTAATAACACTCGCAAACGCCGACACCCCTCCTGTGTTACCAATATTATTCTGATAGCTGTAATCTAAGGCGGCTTCATTGAGCTCTGTGGTGTAACGACCGACAACACGAGTTTGTCGACTAAGAGGCCAACTTATGGTGACAGTCGTGCTGATGTCATCGTCTTCGCTTGCGTTATGTCGATAGTTAACGCGTGCACTCCAGGTAGCGGGAGTATCAAACAGTCCGTCCGATAAACTCGGGCTAATCAGCCAATAATCGTTCTCTTTGTCTATTCCTGATCGGTAATTTAGGGTCATGGCGGCACGTAAAGACTGACCAAGGTAAATGGAGCTGAATGCAGACACATAATGAGTGGTTAAGTTGATATCGATATCGGAAGCATCAAACCCTGAGACCCCAGTAAAATTGTTGGCCAGATATTCATAACTAAAACTCAGTTGTGGGGGCAGAGTGTTGGTATTGGAAAACTCCGCGTCGAATGCAAATTTGTAAGCGTCGCCAGTTCCAAATGTAGGGTGTTCGCTACGAGAGGCAGTGAGTTCAGTGACGCCCCATATAGAAGCGAGTAACGCGGTGGCACCATATTGATAAAGATCTTCACGGGTTTGAAAGTTCGTACCCAACGTTAACCAAGGGCTAATACCCACATCAATATAACCATGGAAAATACGCTCGTCGGTTAGGTACTCTAGTTGTCCATTTTGTAATTCAGAAGGCGCTCCATACATGATGCTATATTCAAACTCACCGCTATTGAGCAAGTCGTTACCGGTTGCAATAGAAAACTCGATACGTTCTTCATTCCCGGAGCGGTCGGTGATGACGAGTACAATATCATTGCTACCTTGCGCCAGGGGGATATCACTAAGGTTATAGCTACCAGCGCCGAGGGTTAATCGTTGGACTGCGATCCCATCTATATAGACATCGACATTTGATGCCCTTTGAAGGGTGAATGATTGATTGGCTCGTGGTCGCGCATTTCTGGTTGGAATGAGTGTGAAATCTCGCGTTAACCCAATACCAAGTATGTCGGTACTGTCCTGAAAAGATTGACCACTGTTGTACATATCGCCGAGGACAAGTCGTGTGCCTTGCTCTGCAAAGTCAATATTAAGACGAGATCCTTCTCTTACGTATCTCGAATCTTGTGATGAGCTGTTTTCTAAATAGGATTCGTACTCAAAGTTTAGAAAACCAATGTTAAGTGCGGAGTCGAATTGACCGCGATAGAGATCTTGCCTTGACGAATTCTGGTCCACATATTGGGTCTCATTGGCTGAAAGGGCAAAGTTAACGTACCCACTTAATAAACTTGGTTCGGCATAGTTATAAAAATCATCTGCGCCGTTCATAGACAGTTGTTGGGTTAAGCTAAATTCAGGTGGTACCGTCACGATGCATTCTAATGATGAGAAATCGAAACTCAGATCTAATCCTACGCTCTCAAAATGATGCTGAGACAGCATCTCATCGTCTGTCGTGTCATTGAGTCTCGCAATACCTTCATGAGTTACGACGGAAGAAAGGAGAGAAAGCGTACTTTCCTTGGGTAACAAGATCTCGTTGTTTGCGGTAATGATAATGTCCGCTTCCCCCAGTATGGTGTCACTTATCCTCAGTAAAGAGGTAAGTTGAATATCTCGCCCTGTTGGATTCAAGACCATTTCCTGGCCCCAAGCTGCAGGGCTTAAGGCGGCACAATATAGAAGTACTAATCCCAAGACATACAAAACTCGCCACATCTTGTGATGGGTTTCAGTTTTCATGCCCATGGTAAGTGCCCATTGGTAAGTAATTTAAAGAAGAAGGGAAAGTAATAGTGGAGTGTGGTGGAATAAATTGCTCACCTAAAGCCGCATGTACTTTTTGGCTCTGAGATTCGAGCCCCGCAAAATTAAGTAACGATGTATCATAGACTGAACCTTAAGCATTAAGACCAGCATAAATCCCGTCTAACGTGATGTTTTTCTTTGACTTCCTCTGGGCGGACTTTTGTGCGTTCTTAAATATATAGCTAGAGGCCCATTCCAGTTTATTGCCTATTTCTGACCATGCCTTGTGGCTGATACATTCAAATATGGGCAACAGCCACACATCCACATTTTTTGCCGCCTTAAACAGCGAGACCGATGGCATTATCTGAAGCGCAGTACTGCGCCTGATGATCAGCGAGAGTAAACTGGCCCAGATAAGCCCATCAACGATGGCCTTTTGTGCGGTGACAAATCGTTGCCAGTTTGTGTGAGATTTTAATTCTTTAAAAAGCAACTCCACCTGCCATCGACAGCGGTAGATCGCCATTATGTCATCAGCAGTATAGGTACCTGAAGGCAAGTTAGTTAACCAAATACAGAATCGCTTTTCTTCGGCAAACCAACGTCTTACCACTCTAAATTCTTGCTTACCACTACGAACTTTAAGGTCGAGTACCTGTGAGCGATTAGTACCTCGAGTGATGTCTTTGAGCTTCTTTCCTTCTAGTTTAGATAAATGCCGGCCCTGACCGTTTCTCGCTTCTATAACATGAGGATTCAGGGACTTTGCTCCTCGAAAAATATAGAAACCACCATACAGTTCAAGCTCAGTAAAGAATTGGAAGTCAGGGTACCCTGCGTCAGCCAACAACAATTTGTTACTCATTGTTTGGGGGCGGGCAAAAGTCTCTTTCTGATGCTGTATCAGCGCTGATGCTCATTGCGACTGGAGAAAAGCTTTTTAAAGACATTGTCATATGGCATTCAACTGCGGCTGGATTGCGTTTAAATCGGCTCGGGTAAACGTTCGAAAGGTCACGATGAATGTGGAAAGAGCTACCATCTTGAAGCAGCACATCATCAAAGGTGGCGAGTTTATCTGGTAGGTTGGCACTCTGCTGGCGAGCAAACTGAGCTATCGCTCGCATGGCTAATTGGCGCATGAATATCGGAAATTCTTCTTTCTTAACTGGTTATGGTAGGGCTTATAAGCCACAGTATCTTTAGCGCTTAAGCACATCCCATTGAATTGCCTTAGTAAATCGGCAATAGATGAGCAGTTTCCTTTGCTCAAAGCGGCCACTAGGCTTACTACTAGCTGGTCGGGTAAGATAGCCCGACATCGCTTCATAAGTCCTGTACTTTTCGCCATTTTTTGAAGGCTATCAGCATTAAAGAATTGCTTAAACTGCTTTTGTAGGGAGATAATCGTCATCGGCTTCACGGTTGATATGGGTGGTTTGTTTGGCGACGATTATCTGATCATAAATGAAGCCTTTTTTCTATCTAAATAAATAGCTTAGAGCTTAAGATCCTGTCTATGAACGATGTATAGGTAAATCGTGACCCTGAATTAGTAAGTCTTAGCTTGCCTTGTTTATCTACGTGCAATTTCACGTCAGGTTTTAACGAGGATGAGTGAATGTGCAACAACGCATTGTAGTGAACTTGCAAATTGATACCGGTGGTTAAACCGATGGGCTTATCTATTCTTGCGTTGTTCTGTCCAATATTCACGGTACTGAAACGAATGAAATAACTTTGAGAGGTTTCGAGTGTTCTGTTTCCCAACCATTGTATACGGAAGACTTGACGTTCTCCGGGGGCTAACATCGCCGCTGGTGGAAACACAAACATCTCTTCACTCGCTAGATCAGATGTCTCGAATGTACCATCTGATAAGAAGTTCAAACGACGAACGTTAGCTTCAAGTGGGAGAGCTTGTGTTGAGTTGTTAGTCACAACCAGTTGAGATGCTGCCCGGTGATCGGTGTTGAGTTCGATGACGGTTGGAAACAGTGTTATGCCAAACGCTTGTGCACACAGAAAGCAAGAAATGAGCGCTCCCCAAATATAACGTCTCATTACTATTGATCCTGCTCTATTTCAATCGATAGGGTGTTTACGTCATAATTTTTAAGAGGCTGCATTTCAAAAAAACGCGTGGAGTAGGGAAGGACTAAAGTTCCCGGAATTCGTTTTGCGATTTCTACGCCTTTTAAATAGGTTGAATTTTTACCATCAGATATTTTCCATGTTGTATTGGTTAATCGACCATAACTATTACCACTGTTAAGTACTTCAAGAACCCATTTATTCCTTTTGTCATTTTGTTCGATACTTTTGACTTCTAGCTGAGAAGCCGTGTTCTGAGGTCGGACGTTGATAAGTGTATTAAATTGAAGCAAAAGGCTTACTTGCCCCTGATTGCTGCTAGCCCTTTGGACTTTCACTTGCTTAACAGCAATGCGATACGCCTTAGATTCTGTGATAGAAGGATCGCCTAAATACCGGACCATAATCGATTGTGATCGTCCAGGCTCAATAATTGCGGTCACTGGAATCACTAGTAGTTCATCATCAGCAGGAGTGGTGGTCTCTTTGCCATATTTGTCCATTGTCATGTAAACAGGTGACAGCTCAACCGTGAGTGGTTCTTGAGATGAGTTCTCAACCCTCATGGTCATTTGAGCTCTTTTGCCAAGCGGTGTCATTTCCATAGACATCGGCTCTACTTTGAACGCATGAGCAGACAAACAAGTGAATGACAATAGGAAAAGAACGATCCATTTATGCATGATCCATTTATACATAGCGAAGAGCTCCAAATTAAACTTATGTCGTTGAGATTGAGATTGAGATTGAGATTAAGTCGGAGGCCAAATAAAAGCCCCCGACTTATTAGCCTCTAATTCGAGGTGATATTTACGGTCAATGTATCTGAGTAACCACCTGCCCACGGCGAGGTTTCTGTCGTCACAATATCAATAGATGCGGCAACACCTGTCGCTAATGCTCCAGAACCGCCATAAGAGTTACTGATTGAAACATCATTTTGACCTGGACCCCCTGGTGCATTAAGCGTGAAAGGAGCTAAGCCTGACGGGTTGAATGTTGCATCATATGTAAGAGCGTAGTCTTCGCTATCGTCTGACTCTAGACCACCTTCAGCACTTGTTAGTGTTACCGTTGCACCATCGACGTCATTACACTTCATGTTAAGGCCACTAACAGAAAGGTTTTGAATTTGAGATACGTTACCAAAGTCCATCAATTGTGTTGAAAGACCAGTAACCTCACATACAGGTGAAACAAATCCAACTAACTGGACATCACCAGGAGCGGCTTGGACTTGAGCACCAAAAATAGCTGTGACTGTTGCTGCATAGAGTGTTAGCTTTTTCATTAGAAATTCCTTTATCTTAAATGATTTGCTCGAATACTGCTGAGCGTATGTTGTATCTGCAGATACATTGCAGAGATTTCACTTTGTCACGCTATGAATCGAAGGGTAAACTTCGATCTCAATAACGTCTTGATAATAACCTGCGAAACGCAAGCTATTTTCGAGTGCTACCCTAAGACTCCCATGTTGAGAGAACGGAATAACACCAGAACTGTCTATCATTACTGGTGAAGTAAGTTGACTGCTGTGCCTACTTTCATAAAGACGAATTTCGTCTATTTGTAATGACAAATTGTAACTTTCAATAATATCAACCCCTTGATGTTGATATTTTAAGCCTCCATTTTTTGAGTTGATTGTTATACCCAACGGACGGTTACAATAGATATTAAAAGGCAACGATTGCACATCATGGTGTTCCGTAAAATTCATAGTGTTGCCAGAAAAAAAGTTTATTTCGCATCGATCTTTGATCTGACCGCTAATTCCTAACGTTAAACTATTAGCACTAACATATAATGAGAATGGCATACTAAAAATAAACATGTAGACGATGAAGTTATGAAGGGTCCTAAATACTCTAACCATAATTTCACCTCTCAGCGATTGAATGTAACTTGTTGCTTAACTTTGAAAACTATATGTGCTTTAAAAAATGGTGAAGTAGTAAAAAAAGTTTATTATTTAAGAGAAGTATGAGTTTTAGTATGATTTTAACTTGAGGAGTAGAGGCTGAAGAATTAGATAATAATATTACATTCAATTAGATAGGTGTTTTCCGTTGAAGATTCTGGTTTACGAGGGCTTTTTATTTAATTGATAAAATTAGGGTTATGGTCGGCGTTGTTGATCAAATCAGCTTGAAGATCAACGAAGCCATATATGACTAGCCGTTAGCTTCTAACAGGCATACCTAGTCCTATGACTTTGTTTATAGCTTTGACATTCGCCATGATTTCTCCCACTTGAGCGTTGTAACATCTCAAGCTCAATTTACCGCTGGTTAGTCCTTTATATCGAGACATTGCGGTCTCAGATATTGAGCGATAGTGGTAACCAGACTCCGATTTCCACTCCGCTATTGTTCCATTTTTCAGAGCCTCTACAGCTTCGTTTCTGGGATGCCCATCTTCCCAAAGCGCCGCATTCTTTCGAGGCGGTATTAGCGGAATACAGCCTTTATTTTTCAGAGTCTCATGGCAGTTTTTAGTGTCATATGCTCCATCGGCAGATACGGCAATGACCTTTCTGCGTAGTGGATTGAGCAACGTCGGTAGCACTTCACTATCGCCAACATTTACAAGGCTGACTTCCGCACTAATCGTTTCGTGAGTATCTACATCAACAGCTAAGTGCAGTTTGCGCCATGTTCTACGTTTTTCTGCACCATGCTTTTTCACTTTCCACTCACCCTCGCCAAAGACTTTAAGACCAGTCGAATCAATGGCTATATGGCGAATAGCTCCTCTGGATTTATTACGATATTTGACCTGAACTGTCTTCGAACGTTTACTGATACAGGTGTAATCAGGGGATGTCAGCGGAACATCTAATAACTCAAAGATAGAGTCGATAAAGCCTTGAAGAGCACGCAATGGCAGAGAGAAGACCCCTTTAATCATCAAGGCGGTTTCAATCGCTGTATCAGAGTACTGAAAGCCTCTACCACGCTTGCCATGATGGGTTTTGCATTTCCATGCATCTATGGCTGAGTCATCTATCCAGAACGTAACCGAACCACGTTTACACAGAGCCTTATTATACTCCGCCCAGTTAGTAATCTTCTTTTTCGCTTTGCCCATGTCACCACCATTCTAATCATCACAAAGGATCAGATCGCAGATCTTGGAAAAGGTTCAACTGATTTAGGCAACAACGCCGTTATGGTCTACCGATGATGATTTGTATTGAACTTTCCGATGAGCCACTGTTTTTGGTGTCTTAAAATTGACAGTATTATTAAGTAAATAAGGATTTTGTAATTTGATTTTAATATGAATGTGTAATTGAAAATTTTATTAACGGAGAGTGATTACCTAAGCTGGTGGCAATTTATCAATTAAAATTAGATGTTTACAGAAGTATAATTAGGAATGATGTAATCTGTTTCTAATTACCGCATGCGTGTTGATTAAAAAATTAACTGTTGTAGCTGAATTATTTATCTTCAGCGACCATTCAATGTTCTATTTCATTAATGCAAGTCAAACTTGAGCGGTAATAGAATGCTGAAATGTGGGGAATGATTCTTAGAAGGTATTCACATAGGCCAAAACGAGATCGCGTTCTGTTCCAGTCAATTTAGTGTGCTTATTAGAAAACTCGTCTGTGTCGAGAAGATGATTTACTGTGGAATTGTTGAATGAATTTTTTGAAAGACTAAAGCTTGTCACAGGAAGCTTTAGTCTTGATTACGGTAGAGGCTAATCTCATTAAAGAGTTAAAGCGCATTTTCCAATTCAGTGAGGAATCGAGAAATGTCTTCTGCGCTAATGTCACGGTGAGTGACAAAGCGCACTGGGTTCCCTGGTGACATCGTAATTCCCTGTTCGCCCAGTTCGCGTGCGATTCGGTTGATATCCACAGACTCATCTAACTTAGCAAACACAATGTTAGTTTGAATAAAATCAGGGTTAACAGAAAAACCTTCTAGCTTGTTTAAACCAATCGCTAGGTTTTTTGCGTTCTCATGGTCTGCTTTAAGCTGAGTCACGTTCTCTGTTAGAGCCATTTTACCCGCAGCCGCAAGAATACCAGCTTGGCGCATACCGCCGCCGACCATTTTGCGCAGTCGACGTGCTTTGGCGATGTATTCTTTGCTGCCAAGAAGTAGTG
Source organism: Vibrio celticus (assembly GCF_024347335.1). Taxonomy (NCBI): domain Bacteria; kingdom Pseudomonadati; phylum Pseudomonadota; class Gammaproteobacteria; order Vibrionales; family Vibrionaceae; genus Vibrio; species Vibrio celticus. The sequence goes on along the minus strand of NZ_AP025464.1, from coordinate 666,836 downwards.
AACCGATTGGAGCGCCTAAACCCTTCGATAAGCAAATCGTCATAGAATCGAAGTGTTGTGCGATCTCTTTGATGTGCACGTCTAATGCTACTGCGGCGTTATAGACGCGAGCGCCATCTAGGTGCATTTGAAGTCCGTGTTGGTTTACGAACTCACGCGCTTCCTCTAGATAAGACATCGGCAGTACTTTGCCATTGATCGTGTTTTCTAAACTAAGAAGCTTAGTGCGAGCAAAGTGGCTGTCATCGGGCTTAATTGCAGCGGCAAGCTTTTTAAAGTCCAATGTGCCGTCTGGGTTGTTCTCGATTGGTTGAGGTTGAATAGAACCAAGTACTGCAGCGCCGCCAGCTTCGTATTTGTAGTTGTGCGCCTGCTGGCCACACAGGTATTCATCACCACGCTCACAGTGCGCCATCAAACCAAGTAGGTTGGCTTGCGTACCTGAAGAGGTGAACATAGCGGCTTCAAAGCCAGTTTCTTTGGCTGCCCACTGCTCAAGCTCGTTTACTGTTGGGTCATCACCATATACATCATCACCGACTTCTGCGCTTGCCATTACATCGCGCATTGCTTGTGAGGGTTTAGTTACGGTATCAGAACGAAAGTCCATGTTTCTCTCCTAGAGTACTTTAGGTAGCCATATAATTGGCTATAGATGGCCACATAATTGGGCTTTGCTTAAACAAGCGATAGTTTTGGTATCGGTGATTTGATCGTGTCGTATTTTATCGTGCAGTTCTTCTAAACTCAGTTCGATCACTTCTATTACTTCATCTTCATCGCATTCAAAGCGGGTAGTGAGGCTTAAGTCTTTCGCGACAAACAGATGTTGTATCTCATCACAGAAGCCAGCTAAAGGGGTGACTTGCCCTAAGCTTTGAAAAGAAGTTGCACTGTAACCTGTTTCTTCTTCTAGCTCTCGTTGGGCACATTGAAGAGGTGTCTCATCTATTTCCATCGTGCCTGCGGGTAGTTCTAAAAGCCATTTTTTAAGAGAAGGGCGAAACTGGTTTATGAGGATGATTTTTCCAGACGAAGTGATAGGAAGAATAACTGCCGCGCCAGGGTGGTTGATTGTTGTATGTTTTACCACGACGTTCGTAGGGAGCGTCACGTTCTCTTCTATGAGAGAAATACTTTTCCATTTATGGATAACTTTACTCATGCAGTCTGGCCACATTCCTTGCCAATTTTTCGTATAACGGAAGACGTGCACCACCATAACGTCTATGGTGTCGAAAATAAAAGAAAAATTAGGTTTCGCATTAGATTTAGTTTCACGCCGTTCGTGATGTTACTCTCATAATTGGAATCTATGATTGCGCCAAAATTACCGACGTAACCATCTGATATAAATGCAACTCAATAATAAAATACACTTGTAACAAAGTGCTAACAAATGTATAAAAACAATTCTACACTCTCAACTGTTCAAAGATTTTCGGAGTAACGCATGAACCCTTCTATTTCTTCACATGCTGACAAGGCGCTACTCTCTGAAAGAATCAATAAATTAGCGCATGCTCTCTCTGATGGTGTCTACGAAAGAGAAGACACGATTAAACTTTGTTTACTGGCTGCTTTGGCTGGTGAAAGTGTGTTTCTATTAGGCCCTCCGGGCATCGCAAAAAGCCTTATCGCTAAACGTCTCATTCAGGCTTTTGACAACAGTAGTTACTTCGAATATTTGATGACTCGTTTCTCTACTCCCGAGGAAGTGTTCGGCCCACTAAGTATCCAAGAATTAAAAGACAACGGTCGTTACGTAAGACTGACCGAGGGTTACCTACCAACCGCACAAGTCGTCTTCCTCGATGAGATCTGGAAAGCCGGCCCTGCAATCCTAAACACACTACTTACTGTCGTTAACGAAAAGACTTTCAAAAACGGCAGCGATATTGAACGTGTACCGATGCGTCTACTCGTGTCGGCATCCAACGAACTTCCAGATGAAGACAGCGGCTTGGAAGCACTTTATGACCGTATGTTGGTACGTGTGTTCGTAAACCGTATTCAAAACAAACAAAACTTCAAATCGATGCTGACAACGGGTACTTCTCAAGAAGCGGTAATTCCAAAAGGTTTGGCGATTACGGATATTGAATACCATCAATGGCAGAAAGAGCTCGATAAGCTGGAACTGACTGATAATTCGTTTGATAAGTTGTTTGAACTAAAAACCATGCTTGAAGAGACGGTTAAGAAGCAAGGCTCTGCCTCAGAGTCAGAATTGTATGTATCAGACAGACGCTGGAAGAAGGCCGTTAAACTATTGAAAGCGAGTGCGTTCTTCAGTGGTCGTGATAGCGTGAACCCGCTAGATATCATGCTTCTGCAAGATTGTTTGTGGCATAGCCCAGAATCACGTGATGTGGTTCGTAGCGTGGTGAAAGACTTTGCATTGAACCGAGCGTTTGATCAACAAGAGTCGAAAGCTCAAATTGAAATGGCTCGTGAAGAGTTAGAAGAGATTCAAGACGATGTTGAATCAACGTTGTCGGTGTCGCTTTCTATGGAGTCAACCAGTGGCTTGTTGCGTAAAGATGTTTACCAGAATGACATCAAGAACGCGAAAATGTACAGCGTGGGCAGTGCTTACAATCTAGTGAAACTGGTTATGCTGCAAAGCAACATGTCGGTTTCTGAATCTGAGAAAGGCGATAGCCGTTGGGTATACGTAGCCAAAGACGATTTTGATCGTGTTCTTAAAGAAGGCCACGGGGATATTTACGGTTACGTAAACGAAAACAAAAACCTGTGCCGTTTAAAACTCGACTTGGATGCATCAAACCAATTAGTGATTAAAGACATCGCCAATCGCTCTGTATTGGTGAGTGTGGTTACTACTGACGGTTTAGACCAAGAACTGTACAACAAGTGGTTGAGTGGCGCTGAGAAAGCCTTAGAACAGTTAACTGAAGCTGAATTCAAGTTAAAACGCGTTCGTACTGAATTCCATGATGCGCTGCCTCATAACTATATTGATCCTGATTTACCAAAGGCAATGGAAGCAAGTTTGCAGGCGGTAACGCAAGATCTTGAAACCACGAAAGTGAAGAGTGCCAAGATCGCTCAGCGTATTAAGTTTATGAGCCAGTACTTCGAGTAAGAGGAGAGCATATGTTAGGAGCAGACGGCTTAAACCTCGCTTTGATGGTAGCTGACTCAGGAATCATTGATACCGCGATGAATGATCTCATCGCTCGTTCTCAAGTCATGATGGCTGCTGAGAACAAAGGTGTGAAAACCTCAGTGAAAAACCACTTAGTTAAATGGCGCGGTAAAGTTAAAAAACGCGTTACTAAGGTGTGTGAAACTGATCGATTCCAAGAGGAAATCGCCCTTTATCAAGAAGTAATTTACTGGGATGAACCTCAGTTCTTTGATGAGATTGACAGCGTTATCAAAAAGCTGGAGTGGCATTCCGCGTTTTATCTACAAGCTCGACGCCTTATGGAGAACAACAAGGGCGTTTATAACGCGATGTTTCCACACTACTTTTGCGACCAATGGTACCAATCACTTTCTGATGCGATTAAGCAAGCTCAAGTAACCGAACTTGAAACAAGCAAAGAAAAAGTCTTAGCCGATCTTTATCAGCGCATGGAAACCATGAAAAACATGGACAAAGTGACTGAGTCGGGTGATGAAGGCAGTGTAGGTCGCTTGTGGGACATGGCTTCTGCCAAATTAAGCAAAACAGACCTTACCATCATGAAGCGTCATGCTGAGTTCTTGAATAAGCACAAGGGCTTGCAAGAGATCGCTGAAAAGCTAGGCCGTATGGCTGGTGAGGAAGATGATCCTTCGCTACACAAAGCCCCTGTAGAAGAATTGCAGATGGTTGAAGAGAAAAGCGATGAAGCGGTTGATGATATTGTAGGAATTCATGAAAGTGATGACCTGAACAAAATGCTGCCAAACGAAACCATGTTCCTAGCTTATCCTGAACTTGAGGTTATCTTTTACAAGCACTTGGCCGACAAGCGTTTACTGAGCTATCGTTCGCAAGGTAAATCACGCACGTTACGCAAAGTGAAAGCGCAAAAACCAGATAGCAAGAACATCGATATTGAAAAGGGTCCGTTTATCGTCTGTGTGGACGCTTCGGGCTCTATGAGTGGTTTCCCTGAGCAGTCCGCTAAAGCAATGGCTTATGCTTTGATGCAAATCGCTCTTGCGGAAGAGAGAGACTGTTACGTGATTCTGTTCTCTTCTGAGCAGATTACCTATGAGTTAACAAGGCAAGATGGCCTACGTGAAGCGAGCGACTTCTTAAGTTACTCATTCCACGGCGGTACGGATTTGGAACCTGTTCTCATGAAGTCGATTGACCTGATGACTGGTGATAAATACAAGAATGCCGATTTAATCGTACTTTCTGACTTTATTGCACCGAAACAATCAGACGAAATGATTGCTCAGGTTGAAAAGTTGAGAGAACACAAAAACCGTTTCCATGCGGTTAGTCTTTCTAAGTATGGTAACCCTCAACTTATGACTATGTTTGACCACTGCTGGGCGTATCATCCGAGTCTTGTCGGTCGTTTCATGAAGAAGTGGTAGCGCTAGAACATCTTGTTTAACTCGATTTTGCTGTGTGTTTTTTGATTAAAGAGATCGAACATGCAGCAATTTGATTTAAATGTCAGCAAACGGAATTTAAATTCACTTTTTTGTTTGACTATCTCTCCTCAATCCGTAAAGTAGGCACCCGAACACAGCGGTGCGGCTTACTTAAGCCCCTAACGTGTTGAATTAAAAAGGCGCCTTGGCAGAGTGGCTATGCAGCGGATTGCAAATCCGTGGACCTCGGTTCGACTCCGGGAGGCGCCTCCATTCTTTTTCTTAGCTTGATAAGTTAAGATATATTAAGAATGAAAATGCGATACTAGCTCAGTTGGTAGAGTGCAACCTTGCCAAGGTTGAGGTCATCGGTTCGAACCCGATGTATCGCTCCAAATTTTGTAATGTTGATTCATTTCGACATTAAGATGGTGTTTTACTTTTCAGTAATCGGCATCGCAATAAAGAATTGCGTGCCCTGGTGGTGGAATTGGTAGACACAAGGGATTTAAAATCCCTCGACGTTCGCGTTGTGCCGGTTCAAGTCCGGCCCGGGGCACCATCTATTTGATTATTACCTCGCTTGGTATTAATCAAAAGAGTTGTTCTCTTAAAACACTATTGAAGGCGCCTTGGCAGAGTGGCTATGCAGCGGATTGCAAATCCGTGGACCTCGGTTCGACTCCGGGAGGCGCCTCCATCATTCAGAAAAAAAACCAGTCCTAGTGACTGGTTTTTTCGTTTCTGGCCCCGCTAAAAGCTTCCTACGTACCCATTTTAATGCTTATCAAAGAAATCTTTGTTACGGATATACTTGCTCATTAAGTGGTAAGATAAAGGTCTTATCAACCAACTAAAGATAGAGCGACCAAGGCGGATTAAGGTTGGGGTGTTCTCGTAGATACGCCCGTTATAAAGCCAAAGTACTTTACCTACATGCCAATAGAGTAAGGGTACCGGTGGCATGAAGGTCACGATGTCGATATCACAGCAAATTCGGTAGGTCTTCTTACTCATGCGATAGTGCTTTCGAAAGCTCCAATCACCAATGGCGGGTTGGCCAAAAGTCACTATTCGCTTAATACAGCCAGGGTACTTTTGATCAAAGTAATCAGCGAAGACACAACCGATAGCGCCACCGGAAGAGTGGCCAGTAATAGACACTCTTTTGCCTTGTTCGATGAGAGGAGTGAGCGTGGCTTCCAAGCGTTCAATAACGGTCAAGCCAAGCTTATCTTCATTCCGACTTGGCTGGCTCTCTTGAAACATCAGATGGTAGAAGCCCGCATGCACACGATAATTGAGCCCAATCCTCTTGCAGCTTCTTGTCCATAGAGCAAAGGTCAGTAGCCAATCTGAGATACTGTGCGATCCTTTGATAACCACAACTACTTCATCTTTGTCGCTACTCCACAACACTCGAATCATGGTTTTACCAAACTGGTTCTTGATGATGCGTTGTCCATTAGGGTCAAAACCATAGCGAGTTTGTTTAAAAACTCTGGGGTAGGCGAGGTTACAAAGAACGGCATAGCGCTCATATTGATATCGTTTTAGTGGTTTCACATGTTTACTTCTTAATAAGAGTTACTTAAAACTCTAGTCGTTGAATGTGAAATGCACATGAAAACGCCATTTGCTTGGATTAAAACAATAAAATCACCGTATGGAATTGGTATTTGAATCAAGGGTTGTCAGTGAGTTGTCCGTTTAAATTAGAAATCCAAGTATAAGAACCGTACAAGCTGCACTAAATTTATTCTTTTGAGTTCGATAATTAATCACTTGAATTAAAAGATAAAATTTACTGTTGACGAATTTTTTCTATCCGTTAAAGTACACCTCGTTCTCACGGCTTAGGTCGCAGAGAGATGGTGTTTTACTCTTCGGTAATCAGCATCGCATGATTGCGTTGCCCTGGTGGTGGAATTGGTAGACACAAGGGATTTAAAATCCCTCGGCGTTCGCGCTGTGCCGGTTCAAGTCCGGCCCGGGGCACCATCTATCTAGTTTCTACTTTGAGTAGAGTGTTGAACAAAGAGTAGTCCTCTTAAAACACTTCAATATATTTTTATGTTGATAAAGGCGCCTTGGCAGAGTGGCTATGCAGCGGATTGCAAATCCGTGGACCTCGGTTCGACTCCGGGAGGCGCCTCCATTCTCTTTCTCTTACGTTTTGATAAGGTAAGAAATTAGTAGAATGAAAATGCGATACTAGCTCAGTTGGTAGAGCGCAACCTTGCCAAGGTTGAGGTCATCGGTTCGAACCCGATGTATCGCTCCAAATTTTGTAATGTTGATTCATTTTGACATAAAGATGGTGTTTTACTTTTCAGTAATCGGCATCGCAATAAAGAATTGCGTGCCCTGGTGGTGGAATTGGTAGACACAAGGGATTTAAAATCCCTCGGCGTTCGCGCTGTGCCGGTTCAAGTCCGGAATTATCAAGCCAGCTTAATGCTGGTTTTTTTGTACCTAAAATTCAGATAAACCTCTCCTCAGAATCCTTTCTCCTGTCTATCTCCTGTTCCCTGTGCAGATTTCCTGTGCGAGTTAAGTGCCAAGGATCTCCTGTGCTGATGTGTTGTGCGGAAATCTCTTGCTAGCATACTTAAGGTTGAATTTCTGTGCGTCTCTTGTCTTAGTCCTGTAGACAGGGACGCAATAAAGTGGACGCGAACCCTAATAAAAATCTTACTAAAGGGTTAGTGTCCGGTTAGCCCTGCTATGAGCTCGATTTTACGTCTCCATTGGTTATCAATAGCAAGTATTTTTTATTAGTAAAATGACTGTTAAAAACATGGTATTGAAAGAGTGGATACTATTTTAGAAACACATTGTTTTATTGTAATTTAATTGACTATATACTGATGGTGATTTAGGCAGTTAAAGAGTTAATTGGATGAGTTTTCGAGTAGTTAGTTTCTCTTATGAAAGTGATAGTTTTAAAACACCTTTAGTAGAGTTGGCAAGGAATGATAGTGCTCAAGATGAAAATTATTTCACGGTAGTTATTGGTAACAATGGTGCTGGTAAAAGTCGATTTGTAAGTAATCTTGTTGATGCGTTTCGTGACGTTAATGAAAAAAAAAGGCGGGACCTTACAGAATATCGCTTGGATTACGTAAGAGATGGTTATTTGTATGAAATAGAAAGAAAGTTTGTTGAAAGTAAAAATGGTCGTAGATACAAAACGGAACTATCTGTAAACCGAGAGCCGTGTTCACCCAACCGCGTTATCACTATAACAACAAGCCTGTCTGACAAATTTCCGAGGGATGGTTACCATCAACTTAGACCAACCGAGTTACAAGAAAATGGAGACGACTACTACCTTTACTTAGGTCCCAGAGCCATTAATGGCATGTCCACTAGAATATTAATGGATAAGGCTATATCGGCTTTAGTGGTAAATGTTGGTTACCAAGAACATAGTGAAAGTTACAGGTATATTTTTGACTATCTAAATTACGAACCAGTAGTAAAGCTCAGTTACGAAGTTCGCATCCCAAGAAATTTATCTGGTGATTTAATTGAGATTACAGGTAAAGACTTTAAAGAATTTCTTCATGACTATTCATCGAGTCGAGGAGGTTTTCGAAAGGATTCTATTGAGAGAAGTTTAAACCGTTACTCTGATAGCCACTGGGATGAGCTTGCGAAAGTTTATCAATATATCAAAATATCGTCCCACAAAGACAGGCACAAGAATAAATTTTCATTGCTTGTTAACTTCTCTGAAAGAAATGAAGTAAGAGATACACAAGGTTCAGATGAGTTAAACCTTGATCTTTACTTGAAGTTAGAAGAATTAAGAAAATATGATTTAGTTAGAGGTCCAACAACTAAACTTTATAAAAAAGATGGTGGTGAGTTTGACTTTAACGATGCTAGTTCCGGAGAGGCCAGTATTCTATCTACTCTGATTGCGCTGACGCCAAATGTGGAAAATGATTCCCTAATAGTAATTGACGAACCTGAAATTAGCCTTCATCCATCTTGGCAGTATAGATACATTGAGCTGATTGATAAAATACTGTCTAGAAAACGAGGATGCCATGTTGTGATTGCAACGCATTCTCATTTTGTAATATCAGACCTACCTATGGGTAGATCGAGTGTGGTTCACTTTAAAGCGAACAATGGTAAAAGTGTAGAATGTGATTACATTGAAAGTGAGACTCATGGATTATCAGCGGAAGATATTTTACTAAATATATTTGATATGCCTTCTACCAGAAATTATTACTTGTCAAATGAGGTCTCTGAAGCGTTGGAAATAGTTGCAGAAGGAGGTCGAGATAGTGAAAGGTTTAAGTTCCTTGTTAGCAAGTTTAAAAGATATATTTTGCATGTAAAAGATGTTGATCCACTCAAAGATGTACTAGTTACACTGATTTCTTTAGAGAGGTAGTCAATGTATAGCAAGATTTCTACCCCTTATAAGTTTACAAATGATGAAAAAAAAATTATACAAGGTAATTTTACATCACATGATGATTGGACTAAGTCCGTATTTGATGGGATTAAAGGGAATATAATTGATTATCTAAGAATAAAGCAGGAGAATAAATGTTGCTATTGTCGTTGGGAGTTAGGGTTTGATATAAAAGAAGTAGATATCGAACATATAATACCTAAATCAGAGTATAGTCAGTTTACTTTTCATGCAAGAAATCTTGCTTTATCTTGTCCAGGTTGCAATACCTCAAAAGGTAAAAAGAAGGTTCTATTTAAAAGCATTACCTATTACCCTAGAACTGGGAGTAATATAAAGATAATTCATCCACATTTTGATAACTATTACAAAAGTGTCGAAATTCATGATGGGGCTGTATATGAAGGGCTTGATGATAAAGGTTGTGAGACCATCAAGAAATGTAAATTATATAGATTAAAAAAGGTTTTAAAGAAAAAACAGGAAATAGCAACTAAAGATACCCGAATAAAACAGTTGGTTGAGGAATTAAGAACAGCATCTCAAGAAGATCGTGTTGAACTAGCTGCGGCTATAAATGAATTGATTGGAGGTGCGTAGTTCTATTTTCTTACTTGTATAAGTATTGATGATCTATCCGGATTAAAAATAAGTGTAGATTTATATTAATAAAGCAGTCTCTAATGTAATGAGGTTGCTCAATGGAGAAACGCTTTAAATTTACTACTAATAAGATCGCGAGTTTACCGCCTAATGATCCTAATTCTCGATCCACTGAAGCAGAGTATTCCTGCTCCGAATTATCGGGCTTCAAGGTTCTGGTTGGTAAGAATGGGCGAAAGAAGTGGCTGGTTCGATATACCTTGAATGGTAGAAAAGGCTCTTTATCTCTTGGGACGTTTCCTGAAGTTTCGTTGGCGGATGCAAGGAAGCAAGCACAACGTACTAAGCTAATGGTTGCTGAAGGAGTAGATCCAAAAAACTCAACTGTCAAACCAGACATACCTACTGTATCCGAATACTTCAACAATCACTTCATTAAAATTTCTAAGTCACGCAAGAAAAGTTGGCGACATGATATAGCAAGATTTAACCACTGTGTTGAAATTTGGGATATCAGTTATGACCAGCTTAGAGTCTCACACATACAGTCCATGGTCGCAGGATTGATAGACAAGGTTCATTTACGTGGTAAGAAGCTAAGTCGTTCAACAATTAACCGTGTGTTATGTTTGCTCAAGCTAATGGGCCGCATGATAGAAGAAGAGTACTCCATTCCCAACGTTGCGGCTCGTGTTAAGTTGTTTCCAGAAACGTAAGCGTCTAATTAAGCAGTGAGGCCTTATTCAACCTCATCTATTTCTAAGTTCCAAGGCATAAGATCGTTCAGATCGTCTTGAAGGGATCGCGTTGGTAGCACTTTGAACAAGTGTGCGAAGTAGTAATACGGGTTGATATTATTCGCCCGACACGTCATCACTAAGCTATACAAGTTGGCACTTGCTGTAGCGCCCTCAACCGAGGTTGAGAACATCCAGTTTTTCCGGCCCGTTGTAAACGGGCGGATGTCTCGCTCAGTCACATTATTATCAATGCTGATGTCGCCATCTTCTAGATAGGTGAGCAACTTAGGCCATTGATTGACCGTGTAATTGATGGCGCCACCGAGCTGACTTTTCGGTAGCACTTTTTCCTGGCTTTCCAGCAACCACTCGTGGAACTTGTCTAAGATAGGTTTTGATTTTGTTGGCGTAACTGCTGCCTTTCGATAGCACTTAAGCCTTTAGCTTCTTGCTCAATGCCATAAAGCTTGGCGATAAAGTTAATTGCCTTTCAATACGGCCTGATTTCTTCTTCGGTTGGGCTTTTGTGCATCAGTAAATTTGCGCCTGACATGCGCTAAGCAACCGGCTTGGCTGACATTGTCGAGACCGTTATAAGCTTGATAACCGTCGGTAAGCAGGTAACCGGAATAATCACCTAAGAAGTCTTTGACGCATTGTCCCGCTCGACTTGGTTGATAGTCGTAAATCACCACAGGCTGTTTGACGAACTCGCCGCTACGATAGACCCACATGTAAGATTTGCTCTGAGCACTTCGGTCTTGCTCTCGCAGTACTTGAACGGTGGTTTCATCGGCGCAGATTAGCTTCTCATTCAGTAAATGGGCTTTCATCGCTTCAACGATGACATTCACCTTATTACCCAGTTGCACACACCAGTTGGCAAGCGTCCCACGGCTTAAGTCAATATCAGAACGTTTTAAAATCTCAACCTGACGATACAGCGGCAGCGCATCAACATACTTCGCTGTCACGACTGCGGCGAAAGCTTCAGGGCTACCCATGCTTTCGGGAGCATATTGGCTGGTCGAGGCGCTGTGATAATTTTGCTGCTGGTTTGTGTCTTTTCACACTGACGGCAAGCGTACTTGGTACGCTCATGGCGCACGACGCTGACTTTCTGAGGGATGATTTTAGCTCTTCCGAGACTTCGGTACCGCATTCATGCAGCGGTTCATTACAGCATTCACAGTAAGGGGCATTGAGTGTGCTGATGTACTTCACGCTCTAACTCTGCAGGGAGCACTTTCGGCCCTTCTTATGATGCTTGGGAGCTGGTTTGGTAATGCATTCTGCTGCTCGGCTTCGTTGAAAGTGCCTTTGGGCTCTTTTTCGCTTTTGGCCGAGAAGCGTTTGATTTACTCAAGTTAAGCTGCTCAAGGAGCAACTGCATTTTGTTTTCTAACTCAACGACTTCCTCAGCTTGAGTGTCGACCGTCTTTTTGAGTGCACTGTTCTCTTCCTGTAGCTTAAGCAGCATCGCTTTGAGTTGTTCTACATCATCAGGAAGTTCGGTCATGGTTAGGGCTCGTTATCTATCATTTCCACTTAGTCTGACAGCGAAAAAGGATCGTTCAAGCCCAATATGATGATCAGTATTCTAGCTCACACTTCTCGACCATAAAGGGCTGATGAGCCTTAGGGTTTTCAAGATTCAGCCCAGATAATAGCCAGTTAAGTTGTTGAGTTGAGATATGGATATGACCCGCTGCTGTAGGTCTGGGCCATTTAAAGCGGCCTTTCTCTAATCGGCGATAGTAGAGCCAAAATCCGTTGGTGTCCCAAAGAGAATTTTGATTTTATCTCGGCCACGATTGCAAAGATGAACCACGCGCTGCTTAATGGATCCATTTCTAACACGTCTGCGACAATGAGAGACAGACCATCAATCGACTTTCTCATGTCGGTAATACCGAGACGAGATAAACGGCACCACTTGGGATCATTGCAGCGCCTTAAGCCAAGTTTGAATTTGTGTCAGTGATAACGAGGTCGGCAGCTCTGCTTTAAGTCCATTCGGTAGATGAACAACAACCGTCTCTGCACTTAATGATGGACGATCATTCATTACCACTTGGTGGGCGATTTGTTCATCATCAGTTTGTTTGAGTTTCTTCAACCAATAATGAAAAGTGGCGTAATTGATGTCGTGCTCTTTGCAAAACTGCGGAACAGAAAGTCCGCTTTCTTGCTGGTTAGAGACAATGGTCGTCCAATGTTGGTGTTTTTCAGATTGAGTCATAGTTCCTCCGTTAGGTTGGAAAAACTATGACAAAGGCTGGTTGGAATTAGAACGTGTGGTTAATTAGACGCTTACCCAGAAACAGGAGCTAGGGAGCGATGGCTATCGCCTCAGGAGATAAAACGGATTTTCGAAGAGCTAAGAAAACCGGATTATTGTCCTATTCGTAGCCGGTTTATTATTCTGCTTTTCATGCTGGGATGCAGAGAACGCAGTCTCAGGGCTGCTCGTTGGCCAAATATTGACCTTGAAAATGGTGTGATGCGTATACCAAGGGAAGACTCAAAGAATGGATTTCAACACCAGATCCAGCTTACACCCCAGGCGATTCAAGAGTTTCGGTTTTTGCTAAGGCTCAAGAAGAAGGGGAACCCATATGTATTTCCAGGGCAAAAAGAAAAGTCACACATAAGCCAACCTCGACATTTATTCAACAAGATCAAAAAAGAATTGATGCTTAAAGAACCCGAACAGATCGTTTTTCATACGGCGCGTCACTCTTATGCATCATCACTTATATCTGCAGGCGTTGATGTTGGTGTGCTAAAGCAACTTCTCGGCCATAAGTCCATTAGTAGCACAATGCGTTATGCGAGAGCTGGGAATGAGTCTCTTCGTCAATCTTCGCAAGTTCTAATCCAATTAATCGACGAAGCCTAATCGCTTCAATATTAAATCAACATATCAAGCCCGAACTCAACGAATGAGTTCGGGCTTTCTCATATATGGAGTTTAGAAAATGAAAATAATTACACAATTTAATGAGCTTGATTCATTGCCTCTACCAGAAGTGACGATAGCAGCTTTACGACACCACATGACTGAACCATTCGAATTTGATGATGTAATTACTACCGAATTCTGGCAAGAAGTCAGCACTAGCCTGATATTAATCGAAGAGTCAGATACGGATGAAACCATTAGTCAGCAACCGGAGAGTGTTCAGCACCTTATTCGTTTTGTACAAAACTACCCCGAAACAGTTTACCTAATTAACAGTATTGACACGGGTTTTATAATTGCCCTTGCAATCATCACATCAGCAGGGGGCGGCGTTTATTTAGTTAGTCCAATATCAAATACGTCTCACCCTGTACGGATTTTGTTACCGCACGCAGAATCGTTATAACTCAAGCCAAACAATAAGGATAAGTATTTATGTCCCGCAAAATCGCCAGCAATAAAAATAAAGCCGATAGTGAAATCGAAGTTATGGAAGAAAGTTTACAGACAGGAGCGGAACCGGAGAAAGTACAAGAGACACAAGACCAAGATAATCAGGAAGCAATAGAGTGTGAGAATACTTCCATTCTGTTATCTGGGAAAGCAAAAAAGCTTAGTCCAAAGAGCGAAAGTTGCATTTATTTCGACTTGGTCAAAATGAGAGGAGATGAAGAACTGTATCTAAAGCTAACGGGTAATGACAGTGGGGGATTATTCACCAAAGAGCTTATTCCAATGAAAAAACTGATAAATATTCTTAAGGAGTACAAAGATAAATCATTTAAAAGTACAGTGTTAAAACCAGCAATAATCGGCGGAAGTGCGAATAATCCATCATTTATAGCTAGTACGCTAAGATCTGATGCGATGGGACTAATAAAGGCTGCGCCAAATAGTTTGTTTCTTCACGTTCTGTCGCCAGATTTTGATGTACGTTGTGATGAACTGATCGCATTAGTTGACGCTGACGGAACCCCTAAAACCACTGCATAAAACCCCCCTTTCATACTGCGCACAAACCAAGAGTGCAGTACACGTAAAATCAAAGAGCAATTATTATGAAACTGACCTATGGCGAAAAGCTAGGGATACCTGTGTCTGACGCTTTTAAACAACTAATCAATGATGAAGTCGGTGAACATCAAATTAGCGATGATGTTACCGCAATTACGCTTAATTACAGTGATAGTTTATATTCCACTGAAGATGGAGGATTCCACCCAATCGAGTTACGTTTCGAAAAGAAAGGTGACTGCTGGTATCTGTCTTACCTGACGGACTTTTCCTATGCTGGCCTTTACTCCGAACTTGAGAAAGAAGTTGATTTCGATGTGATTCACGGTGTTGCCTTTATACGGTTCATGGGGGAAGTGCCACTAAGCAGGCCAGATGTTCAAGACTTCTTTAACACCTACCAGGCTAACTTTATCAGTTATGTAGAAATGGAAGCTTACGATGACGTTAAGCTAACTGTTGACTGGAACCAAGTACCAGACCGGGACAAGAAATGAACAGGAGAAATTTTCACGTTGTTCTGGTCTGTGAATTGGACAAGCCATCATACCAGTGAAAACAAGGTGTGATGGCTTTTGCCTTTTCATTACAGGTTACTAAGCCAAGGGATTAGAAAATCCTTGAACTTCAAAGCCAAAGGAGGAGATCTGAATGACCTTGTGTCAAATCAGTAGTTGGAACTGTCAGGGAAAATTCCCGAGAAAGTTAGCGTTCGACTCATGGCTACATGTAAAAGTAAGGGCTGAAAACAGGTGCGTTGTGTTTGTGGAAGGTCAAAGCGGCCACGGAGCCTAAATCACATTGTTATAAGGTGAACTGGCCGGTTGATGGGGGACGGATTAGTAATCGGCTATTCCGGCCCCATTACCATTACTGGCAATGAGGAAGGGTAATGGATCGCCAAACGGACAACTTTCGTTAAACGTGATGCACTCTAACGATAGCCAGAGGTGATTGAATCTGTAATTTCAATAGCTATATATTATTAACAATTCGGCCCCTAGCGGGTTATTTATTAGTTTATTAGGATGTACTAAAAAATGGCAACGTTTTAAGTTTTCCCTTATTCGGTATCAGTCTACGATTCCATCAAGTCAAGGGCTTTGCATGCGGAGCATGGAAAGACAAGAAAATGGTTCATACTGGAATGTTCAAGGCTAGGGCCGAGGAGTTGGGTAACTCGCGGCTTGATTATGTAGCGGGATGTCTACGACGGAGATGCCAGCCAACACCAAGATTTAGACGGTGATTGACTAGGAACTGTGGCTTTTACATGACGGTGTTCAGGTAGATCTGAAGTTCTTGCTTCAACTGGTACCGTAACCAGTCGGGTGACAATACCTCTGCATCAGGAAGCCACGCCTTTAGCTGACGAAGCAAGTGTGGAATGTTATTGGTTTGGTTACAGGCTAATACGTCTCCGGAATTCAGTACTTTCAACACTCGAAAATCATGGTCGGTGCTTTCATTGAAGAAGGCATCGGCAATGCGTCCTCGAATCTGTATAACCACGTCGACAGGAGTTATTGACTCAACATCTGATCGCCAACCAGTGATGATCTGCTCGACGTTAGTATCGGGAGAGTATTTGTCCTCATATCGGACTAACTCGGAAATTCTGGCAACTCTGAGTAAATCTAGGCGGTTTCTGTGTGCTCCGGCGAGATACCAGAGTCCTCTATCGTTCACCAACCGGTATGGGTGGAACTGATCATAGGCCTGTCCATCGCAGACAAAGCTGATTACGTGCCGTAGTTGAACCGATTCGATAAGTTTCTGGAACATAGAAGCGTTTTCGCTGATGTCTTCAATCCGTGGGTTCTTGAATAGAAACGGCGGCGTCGATTTGTTGTTAAGCACTCCGTTACTCAGGTAGTGCTTGCCCGAAAACAGGGTGTCTAGTCCCATGTTGGCAAGTAATGTTGATATTTCGTGGCTAGTCTGCTTACCCAAGACTTTTGGATCAAGAAAATAACATGCACCTTCGCGTTGAATAGGGAGGTAATTTAATCGCTCATTGAAATCCCGCTGCAGGGTTCTTTCACTCACACCGAACTCTCGCCTCAATTCTTCCAGACATAGCCGTTCTCCCGTATTCAAACGGGTCAAAATAATACCAAGTCTTTTCGCTAGGGTGTCGTGTTCTTTCATGCTACGCATTTTAGATAGACCACTCGTCAGGGCATGTCGTGCTTTGAGAGAATCCGATTATTTCTAGCGAAACTTCATAAGGTTACTGATATTGCTATAGCTTTTATTGGTCGCCAAAGCGTATGTCTGACAAGGCATATGTAACTTGAGTGAAATTGATTCACTCGTCTCGACATTACCTGTCGATCACCCTCTTTAAACTATTAACCATTCTCGCTTTCGGTGCCTTTACCGATGGCGTCATGACGTATTCAAGGAAACAACACAATGAAAAAATCAATCATCCTGCTAGGTCTATCGTGTCTATTCGTTACCACATCATCATTCGCTGGCGGTACGCTCGGCGGTAATCCGGCTGACATTTCGAAGATAGAAAAATCCTGGAATGGGAAAGCAGGTAAACAAGTTTACTCTCAGTCTGGCCAACGTATTGAGTGGTATGCCGATGCCTGTGGAACAATGAATGGTCATGTCACTGATGTGACTCAATGCAGCCCAGATACCCCGAAAGGTAAAGCACAATAAGTTTTGTTGCGGAGCTTGGCTCACGATATCTCAGTTTCGAAATTGGAACTCTCTAGGCTGAGGTATCAATGAGCTCTGCAACACCCTAATAAACCAACAAGAAGGAACCTTTACATGGCGATTAAATCAATAACAACACTAGTTAAAACCTGTCCTGCATGTGGTGAGCGTGCATATGATGATGGTAGCTGTCAGGTGTGCGGTCACTCTCACTAAAGCTGTATTGGTAAAAATCTAAGGGGTCATGTTCTTCATTGAGCATGGCCCTTTTCGTATCATATCTACAGAAAAGGAGTAAGTACGTGGATAAAGACAACTATTCTGAACCACAAAAAGGATCAGAGACTCTATCTAAAAGTAGGAAAGAATTAGGATTTAAAGCTGCTCAGCTTGGTGGTGCTATAGGCCTTCGATTTGGTGGGCCATATGGAATGTTAATTGGGACAATCTGCGGATTTTCAGCAGGAATTTTGATTGATGAGGTACTGGAGGACTAGTTAATCAATAAAGCAGGGACGCATGTTTCTGTTTTTTTATATCGACAAGAACAAACCATATGGTCAAGTGGTGCAGACTGCGGGGGTAACTAAAAGCCTCTTACGGTATTTCAAGTTTTGTCCGTGACTCTTAACAAAGTAATAACCCTGTTAGATAGCACTTCGCTGTACAGGGATTACTTTTAATTAATCATTAAGGATAAGGTCATGGAAAACTTCAATAATATTATCGAACACAACACAAGTGAACTTAAGAACGGCAATATGAGTGCATATTTGGCTGTGCTGGAAGACAGTATTTATCAATACGAGGAAAGGTATGCTCCGATGAAAGGCAGAGCTTATCTACGTAACTACGTTCGGTCTTGCTTCCGCAATGATCTAGCCAAGAAAGGAGGTTACGACTCCTTTGGCCGCAGGCAATTCAAGACTTATATCAAACGTTGGTTCCACAAGGTTGGCGAGAGATAAAAACCACATGTGGCGTATCGAGATCTTATCTCTATCTGCGCCAAAAGCGGACACAAAGCCTAAGTAGATATATTTTTAGGTTTCGAGTCCGCTTTTTACTTGTGTTTACGGATACTGAATTGTTTTTGACACAAACGTTTTAGGTATTTTGGTCTAAAGTACTTAGTTCAAATTAGAAAAGTATCTTGAAACCTTAAACGTATGTTAGCGCTCAGCCTGAATTTCCGTAATGGAACTCCTAAGCGTAGGTTCTACATTAACTTTTCCGCTATTAATATGGTAATAGTGAACTTTACCTTTTTCACCATATTGTTCAATGTAACTATTACGAACATGATTTCCTAAATAGGCTGTATGGCGAAAGTTACAATAGAGTCCTCATCACGCATGAATTCACGACGGTCAACACAAGTCATTTCAGCAACTAAATAATAATTACTGTTAGTGTGCTCTTTGAACTTTGAAAAAAAGTCCTTAGATACAGTCATGTAAGTTCCCAATGAGCTACCAACTTCTATTCGATGCGCTGGATACCAGTGTTCTACCCAATACCTCCAGACACCATTACTTACCGTACCGCCAAAATATTCTACGCTGGATTCATTCTGGGTTACTGAGCTTATTGGTAAATCTCCAACACAATAAGTAGGACGGAAATAACCCCTAGATAGCCAATCAATTTCCCACCGCCCAAAAGAAGACGGCCAAGTCCACTTGGCTAAAGGAAAAATACCTTCTTTAGTATTCCTTGCACTATTAATTGAATCGAATATGTAATGAGGGTCGACCATTTCGATCTCATGTAGAGAGACTAAGATTACCCTCAGATCAATACAAACACCGGTATAGTTTCTGAGAACAGGACCATTGGCATGTAATAATATTTCGTCAGAGTTGGCTATCTGGGAAAGGTATTGCTCAAGTTCACTTTGACCAGGTAAAAGATCATCCTTCTTTAAATCATCTAACCTAGGCCAGAGCTTAGGCGAATCTGAAGGTGAGAGATTTATTGCAATGGAACCAAAGGGTAATACTTCTTCAGCATGCATCAAAGCCATATCTACTGGAATAGAGTATTGATCGATAGCGTAAGCCAACGTCCTAGTATACGCAGATAATATTGATGACTCTGCAGTCCATGAAAAACTACAGCTAATTTTATCTCGAGAGGAAAACTGATCACCACAGAAATTATGGGGGTTGAAAACAGGACAAAAGTGCCTTTCCTGAATTTGTTCCCATTCAAGAAGGAAATGCTTAACTAGCGGTGCTTTATGTTCTTTTTCCAACTCTTCGATAGTCATTATGTACCTCAATGCAAGGCCATTGGCATATCTTTCATACTTTGCTCTATTTGGAATTAGACCTTCCAAAAACTCAGAATATAAAGGTGTTAAATCATCTCTTCCTGCATCCATATAGCCCAGCTTTGATATCAGTTCATCCGATATAATAGAAGGGAAACGTATGTTTTGAACTATCTCTTCTTTGTGAAAGGGAGATTTTTCAATAAGTAAGAGAATTGACAAGTAATCTACGATATCAACTTCGTACTGCTGTTTTGATAGGTATTGGATATATAGCGAACGAAACTCAGTATTAGCATCGTCTTGCAAGAGCATTGAGATTTGCTTTGCAGTTTGGAGTCTAGCATAGCGGTCAGGCCATTTATAATGAAGATATATTAGATGTAAGGGTGCAAGTCTTTTTTCAATAGGTTGCTTATACCAATACAGTTCATTTAGTGGAAGATGTGCAATATCTCCCTCAAGACCACTAACCATGGCTTCTGTAATTTCAGCAGCAAGATCCAATTGGCCTGCGGCAACTAAATAAGTCACAAGTTGAGTAGAGGGAACAATTATTGCCTCGTCTCTTTGTACCTTCGATGAGCCTGCCGGCATTGTATCTCGTAAAATATTTTCCCATTTGTTCTTATATGTTGAGCCATATTCTCTTAATGATTCTTCTGATTGGGAGTGAGAATACCGATTCCAGCTATTGTTTAGTTTTATATCCCTAACGGCCCATGTATATGCTTTTGTCTTGCCATTAATATCTTTACTCAATAGAAATATTTCATGTAGACACCTATCAAGCTCATAGTCTGATTTTTCTTGTTCATAATATTCGTTAAACGAATTGAGAATAATGGCCCCCTGACCTTGCTCTTTCCAGTACGTTATCCAATCTATGACAAATTTCTTGCGAACCTTGTATGATATGGAGTGTAAAGTAGACCTAAATTCATCCAGGTTGTTCGGCTGGATAGTCTTAACGTCAGAGAATTCAGATGTTTCTTCATGTTCTGTCGAATTTAGTTCTCTAAGAAGTGGGGGAATACCACCAAGAATTTTGTATTGCTCTTGATAAATTGTGTCTAGTGTTGCGTTTCCCTCAGCCCTTTCTTTTAATGCTCTGAGTGAATCAACTGTGGTCATACAACGTAGAAATGAATGCTCTGATTGTGTAGACAGTGGAAATGTCTTGATTATGTTCTCAAGAATAACATCTGTTCGATGCCAATTTTCTTCTGACAAATGATAGTCAAATTCATCAACCAGACGTTCTGGGTTGTGTTTTGCTAATAATTTTGTGAACCAATTTGGAATATGCCCTATTTCTCGTTCTGAAAAATCAAAAACATCTGTTGTAAATGTTGCTACGCGCCTCAACCAACCTGGTACTTGAGGACAGTTCGAGTTCGAGCACTCGTCAATGGCTTCAAAAACTTCATGTAGGGTAATGTCTTTTCTATGGCCATACCCGACCATATTCAAAGCGGCACGTTTGAGAAATAGGCTAGCTTCATCGTGAAGTCCGTACTTGCTTGCCAAAATTCCTATTGCAAGGCTGTCATTTGCTAGTGTGGCAGTGTCCTCTCTGCGGAGAATCTCGGCATCAAAGAGCTTGTGAAATGCTTGAGATGTAATACCTTTAGGAAAGCTAATAATAGAATTTTGAGCTGAAACATCGAAAAATACATGCGAACTCCACCAGAGGCTTTCTGTAATCATTGAAAAGTCGCTTTCATTGAAC
The DNA here is from genome assembly GCF_024347335.1 of Vibrio celticus. Lineage (NCBI taxonomy): Bacteria > Pseudomonadati > Pseudomonadota > Gammaproteobacteria > Vibrionales > Vibrionaceae > Vibrio > Vibrio celticus. Next base: position 645,827 of record NZ_AP025464.1, on the reverse strand, counting down.
ATAGTAAGCTCGTCAACCGAGTCACAGATAATGCTTAGATGTAAGGATATCTTAGCTAGAGATTTCCTTATATTGAATAATATGGACGTTAACTTATAACCCATCCGGTATTGATCTGGTAGTGCAAGAATGACGAAACAATTGTATAGATCCGATACTTCGAATTTATCCCCTGCCTTAAGTTTTTCAGCGATAGTGGTCGATGCATATTGAAAAGTGACCCACGCATTTTTAATAAACTCTTCGATACTGTTCGGTTCGACCAAATGCGGTTCCTCAATCACGACCGAGTTACTAAACCTGTGAGCAAGAGTATTGAAGAAGTACTGATAGAAAAGATTATAAGTAGCACCTTCATATTCCTCTGGACACTCTAATTGCGGGAGTTCATCAGATTCAACATCTTTCCCATTTAGTAATAAATGGAGTAGTCCTAGGCTGGAATTGGAAATACGAAGGTTTGGGAATGCTTCTGTTAACGATACACCTTCAATGCAAGCTGCTAAAACAATTTCATCAATTATTTTTGAGGAAATACTCTTTGGTATATCAAAGACAGATAAATCTAGTAGTAAATGTCTATGCCCATATTGGATAAGAAGTTCTACGATCCTAGTGAAGGACGATGACTTATCAGTAAGTCTTTCATAAAATTCATTGATGACCTCTAAATCAGGATTCTCATAACTCATCAAGACTTGTAAATAGTCATCAACAAGACTGTTTAATGTCTGATAGTGATTAGAGTCCTCCAGTCGAGCATAAAATTGTATCCTGCGATAAATTTCTCTTTCACAATCTTTGACGATTCTTTCATTTTTTCCTTGTAAATGCTTAGCAACGATTACTATTTCATTATCAGGAATAATCCTCAGATTATCGGCTCTCCAAAGAAGCCCGAAAGTATCTGATGAACAGTTAAGTGAACAGTCCAAAAATTGACTAAAGTCCTGTATCTGAAATTCAGGACCATTAAGCAATCTCATTTTCAAAGTCCGAAGTCTTAATAGCTCAGAATATAGTGATTGTTCGAAGGCTATACTTTCAGCAACACCGACTATGTGTTCTATATGCTCTAATGGATATGCTTTGCAGAGTGACCGGACGAGCCATTCTTTGGTGATCCCTTGTAGTAGAGGAGTAGCATTCCCTAAATTTGCTTGAATTATCCAATCCCAACCCCATTTCCAGTATTCGGGGGCATGTCGGTCGATCCAGGTTTTTGATTTCTTATTTAGCCTTTCTTTTGATTTGGAAAAAGCATCTTTTCGCTTTAGATAAACAAACAAGCTGTTATGAAATGGCGTTATTCCGCTAAGTCTATTTTCAATGAGGTGTTGAATTTCAGAAAAGCTATTCCTAAAAATAAGACTGTCATCAAAACAAAATTCCAAATGCGTTTTATCCGGCCATGAAAAGTCAGCATTCACAATAAGAAGGAGAATTTCTTTCGCACTTTCAGATAGTGAAACCCACAAATTCTCATAGTATGCGTGTATATCCCCATCAGGGCAGGTTGGAAGCCTTTCCACGTCATATTTATTGATTTTATTTCTAGCCAACTTCATGCTGTTCAGAGAATAAATAATATGGAGGGGATATCCTTTTGAAATGTCTAGCAATGCCTGTGATATTTCTACGACTTCTTGCCTTCTGTGCTCATCCACACCAACAACATTTATTTCTTCAATTGAGACCAAGAAGTCTACTCTATCCTTAATAGCAGCTAGTCCCATAGCTGGAATATCGAGCCATGACTTATCTCTTGGCGCTGATCGTAATAACGAATTAGGTAAATATTCGTCACTTATTGGTTGTGTACCATAGAGTAAGCAAATTTTTTCTTTGAGTGGATCAATTCGATTAACTAGATGTTCAAGTTGACTGATATCTGATCTTTCACGATAAACATGGTCTAGCCCATCAATGATGACGACAAGTATTTCATTACTTTCAGTCGCCATGTCAGCAGCCTTGCGAATCCACATGTCTAATTTCTCTGGATCGAGTTCATCCTGAGAAAAATCAGATGGGTATAGGCTCTTTATCTGGCTTTGTAGGGATTGTGCTGCGTTATTGAAGGCAATCCTGTCTCCTATAAAATGTGGAGACAAATAATAATGATGCCTTATAACTGGTGTCTTCTTCTCTATAAGTTGGTCGGTCAAGAAAGAAAGATATGTACTCTTCCCCATGCCTGGAAGACCTGAGATAACCGAGCAGCCAGGCTTGGTGGTTCTTTCTAGTATTTCGCTATGGAATTCTTCTAAAGGTGGTATGTAGCCTCCCGGTACCTCAAAAAACTGAGATATAGTCCTTTTTGAACCAAGGGATAAGATCTCGTGAATATGCTCGAGGCAAATTCTCCCGTCTGGGGATGGCTCGTTTTTTCGAGTTGCCCAACGCTCAACCGTTTTTAATAGCTGAAGCCAACTTTCATTATTTGCATGATCGGGAACTAGTGAGTCCTGAAGCTTGAATTCTAAATCTTCGATTTCGTGTTGGCTGTGCTCAAAAATTAGGTTTTCGAAGAATGTTATGGCTTTTCGTTCGTCGCCAAGCTGGGTAGATACTCTAGACTTTACTTCGTCTGGAACTAAGTTGTAATCGATCTTGTTTTCATGAAGACAATTGGATAGAACAGTGTCGGGCTTCCTATTCGTAATGAGCTTGGCTATCGATATCACATTTGAATCGCCGAACCTTTCAAGATCAGCAGACCATTTCTCTATTAAAGAAGTACCCTTCGGCTTTTTCTTTAATAGCCAATCAAAATCAAGCCTTAGGTCTTCACGAGTTGAATCGATTGTGAATTTGACTTGATAAAGCTCATACTCACCACTAGCTGTAAAACAAATAACATCATCTAGGCTTTTTACACCACCTAGCCCTTGGTTATCCTCAATACTCATCCATTGGTATTTTTCTGGCTCGTGATACCAATTTATCAGCATACGAATACACATAAGATCTTGATACGTATATCCAACTCGTGTCAACTGAGATGGCTTTATTCCTGAAAGTCTTGTCAAGAGAGAGATCCTTTATGTATATACTTTCTAAAAAATGACAAGGATTACCTCTTCCAAGGGCAACCATTCTTATAAGGTCACGATTAGTATTGGGTAGTCATGTCTGATCATTACAAATACGGGAGTAATTTAGCGAAAACCACTTCAGCCTCCGCACTATTGACCACTTTAAGTCACTGACTAAAATAACAAAAACCACTCCTAAGCGTAAATAGCAAGAACGATAATTGTGTGTTCTGATGCGTATTATCAGGTCGCAATACCAAGTAAGGAGATTTTACTTAAAAAATCTATGCATTAATAAGTCGTAAGCTCACGGTTTATATTCAGCAGACAATAGTTTTAAGATCTTTGGGTTAGTTGAAGTAAGTCTCACTCGAGTTGATATGATGGACTAATTTTTTTTGCACTAAACGATATTGGGGTATAAGTGAGCTAGAGCTTTGATACCACTAAATGTGATCACTAGTAAAGTTGACTATCCAATCAACTAAGTATCGATTTACCTACCAGTCACGATTGAGAACCAAAAGAGTCGGCCACAAAACCTAAATTCAAACTTATTAGGCTTTGCGTCCAGTTCTGGTCATTTGGCTAGCCACACATCAAGTGTGTTCGGATCACCATCTTTGGTCCAACAGTCTGGTTGGCTTATGTTGATATCAGACCTTATCTTCAACTGTGGGTACATTTCCTGAACCACTTGGGTCATGATCTGCGCTGTTAACTCACTGACTACATTTAAGTGTTCTTTAGGTACTTCGAAAACAAAGGCATCGTGCATCGCAACGATCAATTTGGCGTTGTAACCTTTATATAACTGATGAAGTCGATTTCCGGCTGCTTTGAACAAGGCTGCTGCTGTACCTTGTACTGGCATGTTTACCATCCAATTTTTCTCAGTGTGGCCGCGCTTAGCATCCAATTGGCGGTATCGGTGCAATCCCGTTGCAGTGCTGACATGCCCTCGCAGAGTGCCATACCGGGGCATTCTCTTAATGGCTTTTTGCAGTTCGGGAAACATCGATAGAAACTTATCCATCAGCTCCGTGGCCTTGTTGACACTGATATTGAGTTTTTTCGCTATTCCGAAGCTGGTGATACCGTAAATTAGGCCAAGTGTACATTGCTTCATGATGGCTCGTTTCTCTGGATGTTTCTCTTTGAAGGCCGACGAATCGCAGCTGCGGTATTCTGATTCTAACTCTTCGCTGAAGAACTCTTGTGCCATGGCTGTGTATAGGTCGCCTTGGTTGTACATCTTGACTAAGTTTGAGTCGCCATACACGCCAGCAGCAATCGCCACCTCAATCTGTGCCAGATCGACTTCTCCAATCGCGTAACCGTCTTGTGCAACCACTAACGGACGAAGGACAGCAGGAAGACCTAAGATATTCGGCGCAACGGTAGCCTGTCGGCCTGTCGCAGCCGTAAGCTGTTTTTGTTCTGGGTGAACGCGTCCGTCACTACCGACAATACCGGGCTGTAAAATGACGTCTTTGTAGACAGAATCGATATGCGTATATTTGGCCAAGAATGCCACAGCAGGGTGCAAAGCATAGTTTTTGCTTAGCATTTCACGTTTAAAATTATAGTCGTCACCATCTTTGAAGTGATGTAGTAATCCGAGTGAAGCAAAAAGCGCTTGTTTTTGATGCTGGCTATTGGGGTTTGTCATCCCTAGTTGTGCGAGCTCTTGACTGTATAGATTAAATTTACGCTCGCACGCTTCGAGAATTTGACTGCACTTATCTCTGCATACTTTAAAGCCGTTCCACTCGATAGCGGCGTTAGTCACGATCCAAGGCATCTCAATACTGATAAGGTGTTGGTGGATACCAAAGATGAGGCAGGATTGGCTTTGTGGTAGATACAGTTTTGCCACCGTGATGCTGAGCTGCGACGTCCGTTCAATCTGGAAGGCAGAAAAAGACTGGTGGTCTTGCTCAGAGCCCATCTGTAACTTCACGCTGGAAGCGAGGCCGTTTTGTACATTGTAACGTTGAGCTGTCTCCGCTAAGCCATAAAACACCATGTTCTGTTCAGCCAATGTTTTTTGGGCTTGTATCTTTTCGACCGTTGAAATACCTTGTGCGGGCTTAGCGTTATTGTGTTGACCAAGATATCTGGCTTTTTCTGCAATGCAGGTATCCCACCAATATCTGGGCTCGTGTAGGCCCAATGACCAAATACAGTGCAGGTCAGATTTGGCGTCGTGGGTTACGTAGGTCACAGGCAGATCGAAAAGGCTTTGTAGTTTTGGACTAATCGAGGGAGTCGCAACGTCAATGACGAACGAGTGCAGCGCTAGTGAGTTACTTGTGTTCTCCATCAGCGTCATGCTGAGTAAGCGTGGAGTCATGGACGAAATATCATATCTGTCATTGCCGTTCGGTAGCGTGACTACCGGAGTCGAGTAAGTGAATTGAAAGCTGAGACTGACAGCGGATAGAGTTAATTGGTATGCCAGATCAATCAATTGTTCGAGCTCGGCTTCATGCTGAATGAACTGAGTTTTCCCGATGGTATGTGACGTATCTTGAGGCAGAATCAAGGCACTCGATGGTGGGTTTGTTCTCTTTTTTAGATGCGCTTGGGTTCCAGGTAATAATTCCATTGCATGACCTTTAAGTTGTAAGGAAAGCATTTCTGACAATGCCTTCCTTGCTGAGTTAGTGTTGGTTATCCGGTCTTATGGCGTCGAACGGTTCGAGTGCTGATCCCAAGAGTTGAAGCAATCTCTTGCTGCTTAATCCCGTCGGCTATCATCTGATTGATCTGCTCTGACAGGCTTGCCGACGTTCGGGCTTGCTTGCTTTTTAAACAGAAGTGTTTTCGCAGTTGATCTAGATTGGTGTACTCATGGTCGTAACCCGACTTTGGTGCATCGTTATTTTGAAACGTGATGATTTCACGCGATTTTGTAAATGGGCGAACACGTCCAATGGCTTGGATGACGACACCCATTTCTAATGTTTGCAGCATTGGGTTTACGACTTTAGCGACATCAGAGTACCGATACTTTTGATCTGTGATGACGCCATAACGCCGTCGAGGGTTGTCAGTGGTTGCAATCGCCACGTCTATTCGCTCATCCTCGGCTCGTAGATCCTGAATCGCGTTGTTAAGTATGTCTTGGGTTACGTAATAGCTGTTTAGGCAGTAGCAGCAATCGAACTCCTCGAATTGATTAATACCGATGACCCCGTAATGGATCATGGGGACTAAGGTCATATCGTCACACTCTGCGTAAGCGCTTGCGGGAACCACACGAATATCCTGAACCCCTTCCTCTGCCAGAAATTGATTGAACAAGGAAACGCAGTGGTCGACGTGTTTCTGTTTAGAGACCAACAATACGCGTTTTCCTTCTCTCACTCGTTGGAGCGTCAATTGGGCGAAGGTATCTAGGATTTGTGGTGAGTTTTTCTTAAAGTTTGTCGCAGTCCCAATTGAGGACGCGATATTGTGCCAAATCGTCGATTCCCCTCGGAACTCAATGTGAGAGTAAGGGCTATAAAAATCCATCCCGAGCTTAAGTTTGAGTATGTCCGGGTAGGTGGTGCCGCTGTATAGCACTGTGTCGTATCCCGCATTGACTGGCGGCGCAGGAAAGTGAATTGAACCATCCGCTAATTTTTCGCGTGATTCTACCTCAGACACTCCGAAGCTTTGAATGTCATACAGAATATTGATGAAACGATCGCCAAATATGCGATCGCCAATACTGGTGATTTGAGTGATCTGATCTGGAAAAATTGCAGGGCAGCGCCACGCAGAAATATCGCGCAGTTCCTCCGTCGAGGCCTGTCGTAAACATTCTAGGTAGTGCGTTAGAGTGCCTTTTACATAGTCTGATAGATGACTCTCTTGCACGGCTTCTAGGGTTTGTTCAATCGATATGGGCGATATGCATCGACTGTAATGGTTTATGCTCACATTGGCTTCATCGAAAATGACTAAAGCATTGTTTGCTTTCGCCATCGTTACGATGTGTTGGATGAAGTAGGGGTTACGCACGAAGTGGGATTGAGCTGCATATACAATTTTCGCCCCATTCAAATTCTTGCCGTATTGGTCGGGCCAAAAACACTTATCTTTATTTGGACAAAGGGCGCAAATGTGCTTTTTGCCCAGTAGACCTAAGTTTCTACATTCGTAGCCTTTCCAGCTCAGATCGCGAGTTTCACCACACAACTTGCTGGGACGGGGTTGTATATTGACAACTTTAACATCGGCTGGAGGGCTTTGAAGGGGCTTTCTTTCTTCAAGAATTCTTCGAGTCGGCGCCGAGACAATGACGCAATCATATGTTTTCGACTCCAACGCCAAAGTGGTCAACTTATCCAGTTGGTACGACTTACCAACGCCTACCATCCAGTCGTTGAGCACGTAGTGGTGTCGCGTCAGCATCTCAAGCATAGCCTGAGCACTATTATTAAAACGAAATTCAGCGAGGCTTTCGGCCCCGCTGATGATGACTGGATTAACCATAATCAAGCCACACCTTTGAAACGTAGGCGTCTCTCGATCTCTGGGATATCTCGCAGTTCGTCGTCGGTCAAAATACGGTAGATATCAGACAAGCGTATTTCGCCAGAATCGAATGAGTCGGAAAACGCGGTAATTTTATCTTCATCGATAGTGGCGTACTCGGGGAGGGCAGTCGCATGAACATCATAGTTGAAGCCATTTTTCTCAATTGACACGAGTTGACCGCCCTTGGTGACGTAAGGCTTGATCTGCGGAAACAAGGATTTTGGCTTTTCGGATGGTGGAACAGCCAACACCTTCACCTCTCCCTCAATGTGATCGTAGACGGGAAATAGGTAGCGGCTATCTAATTTAATTTGAGCGCGGCACATCAGACAATCGGATCCACTGCACTGAAGGAACCCGAAGCCATTCATGTAGTGAAAGTAGACTTTCTCTGCCATAGGCGTAAAGAAGGTCAGCTCTGCGGACGAATTCTTTAAATCAACAGCCTGAAGTGCCAGAGGTGCAAAGTTAGGTTGGTTACTTGAATCGCCGTTAGGAAAATCGTTGAAATTCACCATAGAGTTGCGGCCATGTGTTTCGTAGTTTGCCGAAGTATGTGTGTTGTTTGAGTAGTTCATCATGTGCTCCAAAATTTATTCTTGATTCGGCAGCCAATATATTGGCTGCCGAATTTGAGGTATAAGAAGGCCGTCACCGAGAGGCTCGGCTAGTCAAAAATCAAAGTAAAAAAGTGGTGTTGCTAAAGGGTTAGTGTTTTTCGACGGTTTTAATGGCTTCGGATAGTTGCTCAGCAGCCAGCTTATATCCCCAATTCGACTTAATAGTTAAGCGTTGTTCAAACTCACGAGTGATGGCGTCTAGGTTGTCTATACGGCCAACTTGCGCCTGTACTTCGATTGCGGATTCGACAAATTCTTCCATTCGGACTTTCTGACCTTTGCAGGTGTGTCGTTTGGCTTTGTTTGTGTAAGTGATGAGTAGAGCTTGAGTACTAAATGGCATGAGATTTTTTCCTTGGGTTTTATTGATATATTGAATCAGTTATTTGTTTAGGTCGTGCTCAAGTGCGGATTTGACATTAAAGTCAAAATCATCAATTGAGTAAAAGCAGTCGATAGCCAGTGAATGGGTGGCAGCAGAAAAAAGTTCGAGTATTTCAACCTTAGTCATTTCAATATGCTCGATCACATATGCCATTGCATCGTAGATGGACTGAGGTAGCCCTTTTAGGTTGCTTTTATTGTGAATACAACTGAACGAAGCTCTTTCCAGATTGGGAAACACAACATTTGTAGTTACTTCAATATCTGCATCGTTGATGGCTTCTGCATGGGAACCAATCCATTCTTTCATTTCAAAAATATGTTCAATGGGATCACCAATTTCGCTCAAGTAATGGTTTTGAGCGATGGTGATTGCTGTGGATCCGTTTGAGTAATCGCATTCGCCGTTATAGCACTCTTCTGAATCAATAATGTTATCGATGTCAGCAGGTAATTTTGATGGAGCGAACACCAAGTTGTACGCCAGCTTAACGTAGTGAGCGACGTTAGATGGTGAAACAGAGTTAGTTAATGTTGTTAATTTAGTATTCATTCTTTAATTCCGATAGTATGATTTATTCAATTAAATCAGGAGTTAAGTTTTCCTGATGAACATAAATTTGCCCTATAAAATTGATTTTGAAAAGTGCGTATAAATGGCAGGAAATTTGTTCTTGATTTTTTTTAAACATGGTTGATAGCCCCTCAGAATGGTTCTCGCGAGGGTAGACGCTTTTTGAAAGGAAAATTGAGTTTATCCGCTTGTTTAAAGACGTTCTGAGAGCGAGTGAACTTTTACTTTTGTGATGAAAGTCTGGTTTTTTAGTTGTGGTGTTACCGATCGATACTACTAAATCCGGCTTAGAGCTTTATCTCATTGTTTTATATGAGCCTAATATTTAACCAAGTCAATACGACCGGCATTGGTGGCTTTGGTCATCGATGCCGGATTTTTTGTTTTAGTGGCGCCGCCGTCGACGTCAGTAAACTCATGCGGATAATCAGGTGATGTGATTTTGCTGGTGAATTTCGGAGTGATTCGGGGTAGGGTTTCTATGGGCTTTGTTGCGTAATTCGGACAGAAAATCAAATAGCCGAGATTGAGTGATTATTAAACAATACACTGAGTTTCAGGCATACCAAGACCTGTAAGCTTGTTCAGCGCTTTAATCATGGCGTAGGTTTCGCCAACTTGAGCATTGAAGTTTCTCAGGCTTAACCTCCCACCTAGCAACTGCTTCACGCGATACATGGCTGTTTCAGAGAGCGAACGCTTGTGATAACCATAACGCTTTTTCCATTTCTTGTTGGAGCCGTAGAGCTTCTGACAACCTACTGCTAAATTGCGAGGGTGCCCTAGCTCCCAGAATGCAGCTCCTTCTCGTGGCGGGATAAGCGGAACCGCTCGCTTTATCCGTATGGCATCAAAGCAATTTCTTGTGTCATAAGCGCCATCACCTGATATCTCAATGATTTTGCGACGTGTCTGTTTGAGTAAGTTGGGGAGCACTTCGGTATCAGTTACGTTAGATAAACTCAGCTCTGCTGCGACTATTTCGTGGGTGCTTGTATCTACTGCGATATGCAGTTTACGCCAGACTCTACGCTTCCCCCCAGTATCATGCTTTTTGACCTTCCATTCACCTTCGCAATAAACCTTGAGACCTGTAGCAACAATTGCATAGAGAAAACTCGTTTCGCCATTAGTGTGGTAATTAAGGATATGTCGCTGAATCGGCGTGGTCTAACCCGTTTGCCTTGTTTCCACTCGGAAATCGCTTCCGCGTCAATCTAAAAGGTCAGAGAACCACGGCTTATTAAGGCTTGATTACACTGCTTCCAGTTGGTTGTTTTGTAACGAGGTTTAGACATGAGGTTGCGACGATTGATAGGGATAGCCGCACAAATCGTAGCTTCTAGATTAAGTTCCATCGACTTAAGCAACAAAGCCGGCCTAGAATTGTTGTTTCATAATGAAGCCGATAAAAGCCCCAACGGCAGATAGCACTACAGAGCTAATCTGGCATGAGTCAGGAGTTAGATTTGGATTGGAACATAAAATCTAATGGATATACACCAGTCACCAGTGTCGTAAATATCGAGCAACGTAAACTGGACGAAAAACCTAAATAAAAGTTATAGAAAGGATTTATGTCCACCTCATAGACTGAACCTTAAGCATTAAGACCAGCATAAATCCCGTCTAACGTGATGTTTTTCTTTGACTTCCTCTGGGCGGACTTTTGTGCGTTCTTAAATATATAGCTAGAGGCCCATTCCAGTTTATTGCCTATTTCTGACCATGCCTTGTGGCTGATACATTCAAATATGGGCAACAGCCACACATCCACATTTTTTGCCGCCTTAAACAGCGAGACCGATGGCATTATCTGAAGCGCAGTACTGCGCCTGATGATCAGCGAGAGTAAACTGGCCCAGATAAGCCCATCAACGATGGCCTTTTGTGCGGTGACAAATCGTTGCCAGTTTGTGTGAGATTTTAATTCTTTAAAAAGCAACTCCACCTGCCATCGACAGCGGTAGATCGCCATTATGTCATCAGCAGTATAGGTACCTGAAGGCAAGTTAGTTAACCAAATACAGAATCGCTTTTCTTCTGCAAACCAACGTCTTACCACTCTAAATTCTTGCTTACCACTACGAACTTTAAGGTCGAGTACCTGTGAGCGATTAGTACCTCGAGTGATGTCTTTGAGCTTCTTTCCTTCTAGTTTAGATAAATGCCGGCCCTGACCGTTTCTCGCTTCTATAACATGAGGATTCAGGGACTTTGCTCCTCGAAAAAATATAGAAACCACCATACAGTTCAAGCTCAGTAAAGAATTGGAAGTCAGGGTACCCTGCGTCAGCCAACAACAATTTGTTACTCATTGTTTTGGGGGCGGGCAAAAAGTCTCTTTCTGATGCTGTATCAGCGCTGATGCTCATTGCGACTGGAGAAAAGCTTTTTTAAAGACATTGTCATATGGCATTCAACTGCGGCTGGATTGCGTTTAAATCGGCTCGGGTAAACGTTCGAAAGGTCACGATGAATGTGGAAAGAGCTACCATCTTGAAGCAGCACATCATCAAAGGTGGCGAGTTTATCTGGTAGGTTGGCACTCTGCTGGCGAGCAAACTGAGCTATCGCTCGCATGGCCAATTGGCGCATGAATATCGGAAATTCTTCTTTTCTTAACTGGTTATGGTAGGGCTTATAAGCCACAGTATCTTTAGCGCTTAAGCACATCCCATTGAATTGCCTTAGTAAATCGGCAATAGATGAGCAGTTTCCTTTGCTCAAAGCGGCCACTAGGCTTACTACTAGCTGGTCGGGTAAGATAGCCCGACATCGCTTCATAAGTCCTGTACTTTTCGCCATTTTTTGAAGGCTATCAGCATTAAAGAATTGCTTAAACTGCTTTTGTAGGGAGATAATCGTCATCGGCTTCACGGTTGATATGGGTGGTTTGTTTGGCGACGATTATCTGATCATAAATGAAGCCTTTTTTCTATCTAAATAAATAGCTTAGAGCTTAAGATCCTGTCTATGATGTCCACCTAAATAATGGCCAAAAAATTGACTTACAAAACATGATTAAAACCAGACAGAAAACAACGTTGCTGATTAAATCATATAGAAATTTTCGCAGAATAAGGTCAAGAGCCATTCCATAGCTAATTCGGTGTAAACGACCCGCAAGCTATAACTAGAGCATGGAGAATGCGCGGAAAATGCTATTGATCTTTGGGGCATTTAAGGTTGCCGAGCCTCTACTAAGGATAGATAAGGTCTAATGGCCAGAAATATCGTTCACTTCGTCCATAGCTCAAAAATAAGACTAAAAACAGAGTTTTGAGCTTTGGTGCGCGGGTCCATGACAACATATTCTGATATATTAAGATGAGTGTTGTTGATGTTCGTACATCTTCATAATACCCTGTTGTTCATAGTTTCGGTGAGAGCACGTTGCTGGATCATTGCACGTACTTCTACTTTGAACCCGTTCGAGGCTAAGTTGTCGACGGACGTTTTATTATGCTTAGGAAATAGGTATGGAAGAAGACTTACACGGGGAGAGTTCCTCCGGCAGTAATGTGCATTCTGCAACTGGCCCCGCTTTAGGTTATTACTACCAGAGTGTTTATGCCCTTACTCTCTTATTTGATTCAACAAATGACAAAGCTTTTGTCTCAGTGGAGACATGGGATGATGTTGAATTGTGTGATGGTGCTAGTAAAGAGCTCCATCAGCTTAAACATTCTATTGATGCTGAAAAGAAAATAAGTGTAGCCAGTCGAGAATTTTGGTCAACAATTAATGTTTGGGTTGATTTCATTAGTAAACATTCCTTATCCCAAGGTTTGTTTGTGTTAGTGACGGTTGCTGATATTAAAGAGGACTCGCCACTTAAGGTTCTTTCTGATACGTCAAGTGATAGAAGTATTTTAGTTGAAGAGATGCGGAAAGAGGCCAAAAAAGTTATAGATGCCAGGAAGGAAGTGGAGCTAGATAACAAACAACGAATAAAAAATAGTCAAAAACCAAATTCGTTACCCTATGAAAATAAATACAAAGGCTGTAAGTCTTTTTTAGATATGTCAAATCCTGATCAAGTTAAACTTGTTAATAATATAACTCATAAAAAAGGCGCTTTTCAGATACATGAAGGTAGAAAAGAAGTTGAAAAGGTTATAAGTAAATTATATCCGGAATATATTAGAATGGAACTAGCAAAATTAATATTGTCTTGGTGGGATAGAGAAGTAATTGAAAGTCTCACTGGGGAAAGAGCTAGAGCTATATATGCGGAAGAACTAAAACAGTTTATCGCAGAAAAGGCTGCTATTTTAATTGATGATGGGCTTACAGATGACTCTGATATTCTTAATGATATCTTTCCTGAGCCTAATTTGACGCCGATGCTCGAAAAGCAACTTGACTTGATTAACGCGACTGATAGCCAGAAAAGAAGATCAGCAGTAACTGAAATGAAGGCTAGAAACCAAAGAAGACAATGGATTGAACGAAGGTTATCGTTGGCAACCAAGATAACGCAATATGATTCGAGATTGGTAAGCGAATGGAAAGATCTTTTCGAAGAAGTGACAGAAGATATAGAACAAGAAGCTCAGAAGGTTGAAGTTGGTAAAAAGCTGCTAAAGTGGTCTCACTTTGAAGCTCATAATGAAGTTCCACCTATCCGGTATGGTTGGACAAACCCTGATTTGGTGCGAGGCAGTTACCAAATATTATCTGCGAAGAAATCAGTAGGATGGCATCCTGACTATATGGAACGTATTACTGATGAGGACTAAATTTTGATCTATGATGATGTTTTTGTGGAAACCAATCCTGCATATTGTGCGTTAATATTACATGGCTATATTCAAGGTTTTCAAAGTGAGTCTTCGCAAGGTGTCGAATTTCCATTAGCGTTTCTAGCACTACCTATTTCGATGTCAAGTAATTACGATACATCTTTCAAGAATACGCGTGTAGATACTGGTTTTTTTACTTGGGTTGATAGAAATCCTAATATTATTATTGAGTTGGCTGACTTAATATCAAATACAAAAATAATTACTAAGAGTGCAATTAAATTCGGAGCTGCAAAAAAGATTATAGGAATAAATTCTTTTGGAAGATTGATCTCTGATGGTGAAAATATTATACCTCCAAAAAAGGTGTCGACGAGTAGCGAGTTGGGCAGAATAATAACTAAATCATATAGATTTGGCCAATGGCTAGGTCAAGTTGATTCTACAAGTACAATATATAATCATCTAGGGCTGGAAATATGAAAAGTTGGAATTTAGAAAGTATTAGATTTTATAGCCTTGATGGTAAAACGCGTGACTTAAACTTCTCATTAGGAGAAGTAAATATAATAACTGGCGACTCTAATACTGGTAAAACAGCAATAATTAGAGTAATTGATTATTGTTTGGGTTCCTCATCTTGTAGAATTCCTTCATTTATTAAAGATAGAACTTCATTTGTACTTACGAAATGGACAAATGGAGACGTAGATCTGATTGTTTCTAGGGCTATTCCTAAGAAAAGTGCAAAGACGTCCACTAAAATGTTCGTTGAATATGGTGCTTGTGTTAACGTACCGGGAAAAATCGAAGACTTAAAAGGAAGGGCCAGTTTAGAGCAGGCACGCTTAGCTATTGAGAAGCTATTTGGAATCGGCAATGCTTACCAAGGTGGCGATAGTTCGATAGCAGACAGAAATAGAATATCTATACGTCAAGCGACTCCGTACATGTATCTCACTAAAAACGTAGTGGATAGTGATACGATTCTAATGCATGGACTGGATGATTCTCGAGCTGCACCAATGATTGTAGGTGCAATGCCGTTCTTCCTTGGGGCTCAAAAGGAAGATGAAATAGCGGCGGAGCGCAGGCTAAAGCAACTGGAAAAAATGATTGAAGCTGAGGTGAAGCGAAAAGAAAACTTAAATAAGTCGAACTTGGATTTTATTAATAAATGCCATTCCTTACTTAGGGAGTCACGTCAAGTTGGTATATACGAGAATCAAGAGCTTCCTGTAGAGGCAGACGCTTTGATTGAAAGGTTACTAAATGTTTCCAAATGGGATTTCAAAAAAGTTAATATACCAAATGAAGATGAAATCAATAGTTTAATTAAAGATAAGTCTTGTATTCATTCTGAGATCAGTCGATTGAAGAGAAAAAGGAAGTCGGCGTTAAATATTGGAAGTGAATCGTCATCATTTAAGTCAACAGTAGAAAGTCAAACTAAAAAATTAAAATCCTTAGACCTTTATAACTGTTATGATGTTCATGTATGTCCTATCTGTGACTCTAATATTGCAGAAGTTAACGAAGTTGTTGAAAAAATTAATGGTTCATTTAAGTCGTTAGAGTTTGAAAGAAAAGTTGTATCAAAACATAAACCTAATGTCGATAACCTAATTCGTAGTATCGACGAAGAAATTGAATTAAATACGCGAGAAATAGTGAATTTAGATAACAATATAAAATCATTAATTGCTGAGTCAGAGGAAGCGAAAAGATTTAATAACCTTTCACAGAGAGCAGCAAGGATTTCGGGTAGGATTTCATATTTTTTGGATTCGCATGATTTCAACTCTTCATTTGATTCAACAAGGCTCAATGCGTATATAGAAGAAAAAGAAGAGCTAGAGGAAAGGTTTAATATTGAGAGGAAGATGCAAAGATTAAGTATAATTGAAAATACAATATCTAATTATGCATCGGAGGTTATGAAAGATTTACCGAGAGGAATTCCTTGTGATACAAGCAAAATACAGTTTTTCTCAAAGAAGCCTAGCGTGGTTCTTTACGATAATGAAGCTGGGAGAGAGTATCAGTTTGATGATGTAGGATCTGATGAAAACTATCTCACTATACATTTATCGTTAATATTTGGAATGCAAAGATATCTTAAAGAAGCTAAGAGACCAGTTCCTAATTTTGTTGTAATTGACCAAGTTAGTCGCCCATACTTCTCAATGAAAGAAGGTAATGAGTCTGAAGTTGAGTTAAAAGTAGGCGTGAGTAATACACAAATGGATGAAGATACCTTAGCCCTAAAACAATATTTTGACTTTCTATTTGATGAAGTTGAACGTCGTAGTGGACTACAAGTTCTAGTCTTGGAGCATGCGTATTTTTCTGATGATAAAAGATATAAAAATGCGGTTAAATATCGATGGCATAAGGTTGGGACAGAAAAGTTAATTCCAGAAGAGTGGCCTGTGTCTTAATTTATGTACAAAGTTTCGAAGCGGACATTGGATAGAATATTCTGTCCGCTTCATTTTCATGTTAATCGAATAAACATCCTGTGCTGCATTCTTTGTGCGCTGCTCATTGCCAGTTTATCCTGTGCTTAATTGTTGTGTATAATTCTCTCTCGATTTTAGGTCGAAAAACAAACGTTGGAACGGTTTTTAACCAATTGAATCCAATAAATAAATTTTTTTATTGACTCATTATCTTAATCAGTTAAAGTACGCCTCGTTCTCAGGACAACACAGTTCTAGAGATAAAGAATTTTGTAATGTTGATTCATGTCGACATTAAGATGGTGTTTTACTTTTCAGTAATCGGCATCGCAATAAAGAATTGCGTGCCCTGGTGGTGGAATTGGTAGACACAAGGGATTTAAAATCCCTCGACGTTCGCGTTGTGCCGGTTCAAGTCCGGCCCGGGGCACCATCTATTTGATTATTACCTTTTTGGGTAATGTTCAAAAGAGTTGTTCTCTTAAAACACTATTGAAGGCGCCTTGGCAGAGTGGCTATGCAGCGGATTGCAAATCCGTGGACCTCGGTTCGACTCCGGGAGGCGCCTCCACTATTCAACGTTGAAAGGCCAGCAGAAATGCTGGCCTTTTTGCTATCTGAAATTCCATTTCTTCCCGCTTTCCTAATTTTTAACGCCGTCCATTCATTAGATCGAACTTCTGGCTAAATTACTCGATCTGATTGATCTGCTTTACGGAGTTCTACGTTATCAAGGCGCTTTATTGCACAAGTTGTATAAGTTGGCCAAACGTATTTCTGAGAAAATTGTTTGACGAAAACTGTTAGTAGCTCAGTAAGACAACCTAAGCTAATCGAGTGTGCGATTTATAAATGGAATTAATGGGTAGGGGAGCGGGACGACTCTGTTTTTGGTTATCCAGTTCTTCACATTTATACACAGTTGCTCATGAACCTGTAACGCTTTCATGAGTTATTACACTTCTTATGACTACAAATGAAAATGATTGTCATTTACTTGCGTTGTTGCTAGTCTATTGTGAAATATTACAACAAGCATGCTTGTGTGTGAAATTGCCTATAAAACGCCTCTAAACCTTATCAAACCTATGGTTATTCGTTTGCTATGGCGTAAAATTAGCCACTTCTACCTCTTTTGTTCTACCCCTTTTGGGTAGTTCGATTTCGTAATTGATTTACATCATATTTTCATTTTCTTTCATAATTCATTATTCGCTCAGTTAAGAAATATATAACCTTCAGGAATTCTTATGAGCAAGATGAAGCTAGTCGTAATCGGTAACGGGATGGTCGGTCATCGCTATATCGAAGATTTAGTCGAGAAGACAGACGTTGCTAACATGGACATTACGGTGTTCTGTGAAGAGCCTCGCGTAGCCTATGACCGTGTACACCTTTCTTCTTATTTTTCACACCATACTGCGGACGAACTTTCTTTAGTTAAAGAAGGCTTCTACGAGAAACACGGCATCAACATGCTGATCGGCGAACGTGCTATTAACGTTAACCGTGAAAAGAAAACAGTTTACTCAAGCACTGGTCGTGAAATTCAATACGACAAACTTATCCTTGCTACCGGTTCTTTCCCATTCGTTCCGCCAATCAAAGGCAACGAAGGTAAAGACTGTTTTGTTTACCGCACCATCGAAGATCTAAAAGCTATCGAAGCGACGGCTAAGAACTCTAAATCTGGCGTTGTTGTTGGTGGTGGCCTACTTGGCCTTGAAGCGGCAGGCGCACTTAAAGCACTTGGCGTAACCACACACGTTGTTGAGTTTGCTCCAAAGCTAATGGCTGAGCAGCTTGACCAAGCGGGTGGTAACCAACTTCGTCAAAAAATCGAACGTATGGGCGTTAACGTACATACGAGTAAGAACACGCTTGAGATTGCTCCTGAAGGCACTGAAGCTCGTAACGTAATGCGCTTTGCAGACGGTACTGAGCTAGAAACTGATTTCATCGTATTCTCTGCCGGTATTCGCCCTCAAGACAAACTTGCTCGTCAAATGGGGCTGGGTATTGCGCCTCGTGGCGGTATTGAGATTAACGACCACTGTCAAACGACAGACAAAGACATCTACGCAATCGGTGAGTGTGCCTCTTGGAACCAAACGTTCTACGGCCTAGTGGCTCCTGGTTACAAAATGGCGACAGTCGCAGTTGACCACATTGTTGGCAACGAAAGCACATTTGAAGGTGCTGACATGTCTGCGAAGCTTAAGCTTCTAGGCGTGAAAGTAGGCTCTATCGGTGATGCGAACGGTCGTACTCCTGGCTGTAAGAGCTACGTTTACCAAAACGAAGAACAAGAAGTTTACAAGCGCCTAATCGTTTCTGAAGACAACAAGAAGCTTCTTGGTGCGGTAATGGTTGGTGACACGTCTGACTACGGTGATCTTCTACAGCTTATGCTGAATGAAATTGACCTGCCAGAACACCCAGATGCGTTGATTCTTCCTGCACACGCTGGTGCTGAAAAACCAACACTTGGCGCAGACTCTCTTCCTGAATCTGCAGTTATCTGTTCTTGTTTCGATGTAACGAAAGGCAAGATCGCTCAAGCGGTTGCTGAAGGTCACCACACAATCGGAGATATCAAAGCAGTAACGGGTGCGGGTACTGGCTGTGGTGGTTGTATTCCACTAGTGACTTCAGTACTTAATGCTGAACTTGCTAAAGCAGGCGTAGAAGTTAAGAACGATGTGTGTGAGCACTTTGCTTACTCTCGCCAAGAGCTTTTCCACCTAATTCGCATCGAAGAAATCAAAACGTTCGATGAGCTACTAGAGAAATACGGTAAAGGCTACGGTTGTGAAGTATGTAAGCCTCTAGCAGGTTCTATCCTTGCTTCTTGCTGGGGTGAACACATCCTTAAGCCTGAGCTAGTGAAGTTGCACGATACCAACGATAACTTCTTAGGTAACATGCAAAAAGACGGTACTTACTCTGTTATCCCTCGTATGGCGGGTGGTGAAGTAACGCCTCAAGCGCTAAGCGTTCTGGCTGATGTTGCGGCTGAATATAACCTTTACACTAAGATCACTGGTGCACAACGTATCGGCCTGTTCGGTGCTCAAAAAGATGACTTACCAGCAATCTGGAAAAAGTTAATCGCCGCAGGTTACGAAACGGGTCAAGCTTACGCAAAAGCACTTCGTATGGCTAAGACATGTGTTGGTTCTACTTGGTGTCGTTACGGCGTTCAAGATTCAGTTGGTCTTGGCGTGATGATCGAGAATCGTTACAAAGGCATCCGTACGCCTCATAAGATGAAGTTTGGTGTGTCTGGTTGTACTCGTGAGTGTGCTGAAGCTCAAGGTAAAGACTTAGGTATCATCGCGACTGATGCAGGTTGGAATATGTACGTGTGTGGTAACGGTGGTATGAAGCCTCGTCACGCAGACTTACTTGCAAGCGACCTAGACCAAGAAACGCTAATCAAGTACATCGACCGTTTCATGATGTTCTACATCCGTACGGCTGCGCCACTACAACGTACTTCGGTATGGATGGACAACCTAGAAGGTGGTGTTGATTACCTACGTGAAGTGATTGTAGACAACAAGCTTGGTATTAATGACCAACTTGAAACTGACATTGCTGGCCTAGTTGATAACTTCGCTTGTGAATGGACAGATACAATCAACGACGAAGCTCAACTTAAGCGCTTTGCACACTTCATCAATGCTGATGACCGTGATGATAACGTTGTGTTTGTTGAAGATGGTCGTGAACAACACCGTCCAGCGACATTCACTGAGAAACATCCTGAAGCGAAGGGCGATATCCTTCACGTTGAACTGGTTTAATTGGGAGACGACATCATGGCATTTACCAAAGTTTGTAAGATCGAAGACATTATCCCAGGTACTGGTGTTTGTGCATTGGTTGGTGGTGAGCAAGTAGCTATCTTCCGCCCAACTAAGGCTGAAGAAGTATTCGCGATTAGCAACACAGACCCATACTTCCAATCTAACGTGCTATCACGTGGTTTGATTGTTGAGCACAAAGAAGAGCTTTGGGTGGCAAGCCCACTTAAGAAGCAACGCTTTAACCTAGCAACAGGTTTGTGCATGGAAGACGACAACTTCAACGTGAAAGCGTACAAAGCTCGTGTTGCCAAAGGCGCTGTAGAAATCTCTGCTTAATCTTCGGATGAGTAAGATTTGATAGTTCAAGGGTTCTAGTTCTCGATATTGCCTTAACTCGGCAACTAGAGCCTTTTCCTATCCAATTTTAACTTTTAATTTAAACTTTTTAAGGACAACCTTATGTCTCCTGATTACAAACCAGCTGAATTCGTTCAAACGATGATTGATGTGGGTGAAGCGAAAACTAAAACAAGTACTCGCGATCTTCTGATTCGAAGCACTATGGCTGGTATCATCCTTTCTCTAGCGGTTGTTGTTGCAATTACAGCAATGGTACAAACAGGCATTGGTCTTGTTGGCGCACTAGTGTTCCCAGTTGGCTTCGTGATTCTAAGTGTGATGGGTTATGACCTAGTAACTGGCGTTTTCGGCCTTGCTCCTTTGGCTAAATTCGACAACCGTCCAGGCATCACTTGGGGCCGTATCCTGCGTTGTTGGGGTATTGTTGGTCTTGGTAACCTTATCGGTTCTTTGATTGTTGCTTTCCTAGTGGCTGTTTCTTTAACAGGTAACTTCTCTCTAGAACCAAACGCTGTTGCTCAAAAGTTCATTGCTGTTTCTACGGGCCGTAGCCTAGGTTTTGAAAATATGGGAATGGACGGATGGATCACGTGTTTCGTACGCGGCATCTTCTGTAACCTTATGGTATGTCTAGGTGTGATTGGCAACATGACTGCTCGTACAGTGTCAGGCCGTGTAGCAATGATGTGGTTCCCAATCTTCATCTTCTTCGCACTCGTATTTGAGCACACAGTGGTAAACATGTTCCTATTCCCACTAGGTATGATTCTTGGCGCTGATTTTGGTATCGCGACATGGTTGAACTTCAACCTTATCCCAACAATCCTAGGTAACATCGTTGGTGGTCTATTAATGACGTGTGTTCCTCTATACCTAACTCACGCTAAAACTGCACCTTCTCTAGGTGCTAAGTAATCCTAATTTAGGGTGAAACGTAATTTAGTATGAGATTAAGAGCCCCAACAATATGTTTGGGGCTTTTTTAGTTCGAAAGTCCTTAGATTATTGCGCAAATTACTCGCAATAGACTGTTTTGTTATAATTACTTCTATCTTCGTTAGTATTTAGACTGAATATTTATATCAACACCTGATAGTCTAAGGGTTAAGGATTTGGATAAGTCATCATGAATACAGTGACTTATCATATAGATTGAAGCTTGAGATAAAACAAGCAAACCTTCGGAGCACAGCATGTCAGAAGTATCGTCATCGAATGTTAAAGAAGTAACCAAAGGATTGGTTTCATTAGTAGGAGCGGGCCCTGGTGACCCAGACTTACTTACCCTAAAAGCGGCACGTGTTATTCAACAGGCTGATGTAGTCGTTTATGACCGCTTGGTATCAAAAGATATTTTGGCGATGGCTAACCCAGAAGCAGAAATGCTGTATGTGGGTAAAAAGCTTGATCATCACTGTGTACCGCAAGATCAGATCAACCAACTGTTGGTCACTAAAGCGCAAGAGAACAAGCACGTAGTACGCCTAAAAGGTGGTGACTCGTTTATCTTTGGCCGTGGTGGTGAAGAGTGTGAAACGTTAGCTGAGAATGATGTGAGATTTGAAGTGATTCCGGGCATCACAGCAGCTGCAGGCGCAACGGCTTATGCGGGCATTCCGTTGACGCACCGTGATCATGCACAAAGCGTGCAGTTTATTACCGGCCACTTGAAGAAAGATGGCGAAGATATTGACTGGCAATCTCTTGCTCAGCACAACCATACCATCGTGTTTTACATGGGCTTGAAAGAGAGTCCAAACATTCAGAAAAACTTACTGGATAACGGTATGCGAGCGGACATGCCGGTTGCGATCATCGAAAACGGTACTCGCCAAGACCAAAAGGTGTTTAGAGGTGGGTTACGTGATTTGGCTGACCTTGCTAGTGTCGCAAAGAGCCCAGCATTGATTGTTGTAGGCAGCGTGGCTCAGCTCCATGAAAAACTGGCTTGGTTTAACAAGCAAGCTTAATCGTTTGACCTTCTAGTTGGCTCTCTAAGCCACTACTGAGCTCAGCAAGAATCAAATACTGCAGCGGCTGCCTTGTCGCTGCATTTCTTGTTGGCGCATCGGCATTTCGTCAATGATATTGGTGATCTGTTTCCAATCTGTTTTGCCACTCCACCGGTGCTTCTCTTTTCCGTCTTTGCCAATCAAAACAGCGGTATGTGATCCTTTCGGGATTTCATAAATGCTAGTGACAGCCTCTAAGTTAAACTCTTCTTCTAGCCAAGTCGGGACTGTATAACCACTCTCTGCAATAACCATAATGACGACGTCTCGCTCGTCTAATTGACAGTTATTGAGCAACACTTCATTCAGAAACTCTTTAATGACTGAATCTTCCTTTGGAGCGAAATAAATCACACTGCGGTGCGGCACAGGCTTTGAGTGAGAATAGGCGGGGTAGGCGAGTACTGAATTGATGGTTAAGCTCATGATTAATACCGTGCTGATGGTCAGTAGTTTAAGCAAACTAAACCAGACACCAGAGTTTGATGGTTGATTTAAAGTTTGCATCGCTTTGGTTGTGTCGATGCTTACGTTCGATTTGTGTGTTTGTCGGTGCAGCATTGCCAACCTCCCTTTAAAAGTTCTAAGCCTCAGTACGATTTGAATGCTACGTAAAGAAGAAGGTGAAGATCAGACCCACCTAAGAAACGTTCAAAACAAATCCACTTACAATAAGCATAGTTAGGATTACGTGAAGACACTTAGCTTTACGCTAAAGATATTAGATTTACGTTAACGATAGCTGGCAGGTTCATTTTTATTGAGTAAAGCGACTCGCATTTTATAAGTGAATAGAATAGGGTATACGGAAAATCTAAAGGTATGAATTTATGGAAAACATAGCAATTTTGGTCGACGTTCAGAACGTTTACTACACGACGCGCGACAAATACCGTTCTAACTTCGACTATAACCAGTTTTGGTATGTTGCCACGGAAGGGCGTAACGTTGTTGCCGCTAATGCTTACGCAATCTCAAGCCAAGATCCAAAGCAGCGTCAATTTCACCATATCCTTCGTGGTGTGGGTTTTAATGTGAAGTTAAAGCCGTTTATTCAGCGTCGAGATGGCAGTGCAAAAGGCGATTGGGATGTGGGTATTGCGTTAGACGCGATAGAACTTGCTGAGACGGTTGATACGATTGTTTTGGTATCAGGAGACGGTGATTTCGAAATCCTTGTAGAGCGAATCAAAGAGCGCTTTGGCAAGCCTGTTGAAGTGTATGGTGTTCCGGGGTTAACTGCTCAAAATCTTATCGATTCTGCCTCAAAATTTGTACCGATTGAAAAAGATTTTCTTCTATAGAGGAAATTGGGCACTTTATAATTGAAATCAATAATAACGATAATTAGAATGCAAACAGTTCTTATTTATCGGTGTGTGCAATGTCTCGCGTTTTAGTTGTTGATGATGATATTCAGTTGTGTGAGTTACTGGGTGAAGTGTTAGAAAATGAGGGGTATCACGTTGATACTGTTCATTGCGGTGAGTCCGCGCTTGAGTTTATTCAATCTCACCCCGTCGACTTGGTTCTACTCGATGTAATGCTTCCGAACCTAAGTGGCATTCAAGTAGCAAGACGTATTTGTCAGCGTTTTGCTACTCCCATTCTTATGCTAACCGCGCTTAACGACGATGCCTCAATGCTCGATGGTTACCAAGCTGGGGCCGACCAGTACATCGCTAAACCTTTCAATGTTCCTGAACTCTTAACCCGTATTAAGGTGATCTTGCGCCGAGTGGGTTTTGAACGCCAAAGACAATCTTTAGCTTCCTCTAATCACGGCTTGTGCGAACAACTCTCTCGTTTGCCATTAACCGGCACTGAAAAAGACTTGCTTGATTACCTAGTTAAAAACGATGGTATTGTCGTCTCAAAATCTGATTTGCAAATCCATGTACTGAAGAAAGAACTATGTCCTTTTGATCGTAATTTAGATATGCATATCAGCAATATACGTAGAAAGCTCGTTCAGGCGGGTTTGTCTAAACAACATATTAAAACCGTTCGTGGTAAAGGTTACAGTTACCTAGAGTCGGTCGGAGCATGAGTAAAAAGCTGCTGCGTTGCCCTGATTTTATTGCTAAGCGTAAAGACGGACTCACTTTCCAACTGTTCAGTTACCTAACCGTCATTTTGGTGAGTATTTTGATTCTGCAAGGGGTAGCAGAAAGAGCCTTGATGAAAGCGCTGCTTAAAGTGCCAGAATCGGTTAAGGCGGAAATGCTCGACCTTGCTTACCAAGCGAATGTGTTGATTGAAGAAGGGGACATGGATGAACTCGCGGACTGGGGTAATGCTCAGCAGTATTATCTGTTCGTCATCGACAAAGACAATCGTCCGATCACACATCGTCACATGCACCCCCATTTTGAATTTAAGCTCAAATACTTAAGAACATTAGATCACCAACTTAGTGATCGTGTGAGTAAGCCGATTTTCGGTCTGCCATTGGATAACGGTAAAACACTGGTTATCCAACTACCGCACCAATTTCATCCCGCTAAATCTTTTGCGCCATACTCCTATATGCTTAAAGCATTGATTGCATTGGTCGTACTGTCTCTGTTCTCGATTATCATGGCCAAAAGCCTTCAGCAACCGTTGGATAGATTAAGGGAAGCGAGCCGCAGACTGGCTCAAGGTGACTTCACGGTCAGTGTGGTGTCGGAGTTGAACTCCACCACGCGCGAATTCAACGAGCTTGCACACGATTTTGATCATATGACCTTTGAGATTAAATCTCTGGCTGAAAAGCAACGTCGTTTGATTCGTGATGTCTCACACGAGTTAAGAACACCATTAGCAAGGCAAAACCTCGCACTACACCTGCTGCGAAGCAAGGTTGATGATAAAAGCATTGGTTTGCTAGAGCGAATGGAAAATGAAACAGAAGAGATGAACAAGCTGGTGGGTGAGATACTTGAATTTAGCCGCTTAGAAACCTCTCGCTATGACTCCAAGTTAAGTTTAATGCATCTTGAGCACTATTGTTCAATGTTGATCGCGCAGATGCAAAACGATTTAAAACCGAATCAAACTTTGATTGGCTCTCTAGAGACACCGACCTCAATGGTGAACGTGGATGAGAGGCTGCTGCTTCGAGTGATTGGTAACTTGGTCGGGAATGCCATTAAATACGCGGGTGAAAACGCTCATGTTGTCGTGACGACATATGAACAGGTAATAGATAAACGTTACAGTGTCATATCTGTAGAAGATGACGGTGATGGTATTCCTGATAACAAGATTGCAGGTATATTCGACCCGTTTACACGAATAGAATCAGCCCGAGACAAACAGTCTGGTGGTTACGGTCTAGGTCTTGCGATTGTTAAAGAAGCGATGGGTGTGATGAATGGACATGTAACCGCTGAGAATAGAGAAGGTGGGGGATTGAGAGTGAACTTGATGTTCCCAATCGGTGATTAGCTTTCCCTATTGATAATTACCTTAAATTGATAACTGTCCCAACTCAGTAGTACTGACTTAAGCGATACCCAATAAAAAACGCCACTGCATCTGCAGTGGCGTTTTTCTTTATGCGCTTTGGTATGGGCTAGGCGTAGCCATTAATTACGCCTAAGCTTGAAGACAAGAGCATAAGATAAGCGAGATTATGCTTGTTGGCGAGCTAGCTTAACTTCTTCTTCTTTCTCACCTGCTGCTGGGTCGTTGAAGCGAGACTCGTCTAGAGCGCCTTCAGACTTAGCAACGATGATAGATACGGCACTATCACCTGTGATGTTTACAGCGGTACGAATCATATCAAGAAGGCGGTCAACACCCATAATTAGAGCAATACCTTCAAGCGGCAGACCCACTTGGTTCAATACCATTGCTAGCATAACAAGACCAACACCAGGGACACCTGCAGTACCAACAGACGCCAGTGTCGCCGTTAGGATAACCATTAGGTAATCAGCCATTGAAAGGTCGATGTTGTACGCTTGCGCGATAAACGCCGTCGCAACACCTTGCATGATTGCAGTGCCGTCCATGTTCACAGTTGCACCTAGTGGTACTGTGAAAGAGGCGACTTTGTTGTCTACGCCCATGCGGTTCTTAGCTGTTTCCATTGTTACTGGAATTGTTGCGTTCGAAGATGCCGTTGAGAATGCAAACATGATTGCATCTTCCATCTTACGTAGGAACGTAATCGGACTAAGACCTGTGAATCCTTTAAGCATCGCACTGTAAGTCACCAAGCCGTGTAACAGTAGGGTACCTGCAAGTACTAAGAAGTATTCTGCTAGGTTCCAAATTGCACCTAAGCCAAGGCCAGAGAACAGTTTCGCCATCAAGAAGAATACGCCGTAAGGAGCAAGGTTCATCAGTAGCGCAACTAGCTTCATGATCACTTCGTTTAGATCAGAGAAAACTGCAGCGATACGTTCACCGGGTTTGCCCGCTGCACTGATTGCGATACCAAACAACACTGCAAATACGATAACTTGTAACGTTTTGCCCTCAGCCATCGCCTGAATAGGGTTGGTTGGGAACATGTCGATGATAACTTGGCCTAAAGATGGGGCATCCGCTGATTTGAAAGAGCTCGCAGCAGTAAGATCCGCACCAGCTCCAGGTTGGAACAGGTTACCGATAGTTAATGCTAGAGTGATGGCAACGGCAGTAGTACCGATATAAAGTGCAAGCGTTTTGCCACCCATACGGCCAAGAGTTGATAAGTCTTTAAGAGAACTTGTACCGCACACTAGTGAAACGAAGACTAGAGGCACAACAAGCATTTTTAAACTGGCGACAAAGATTTGTCCGCCTACTTCAAAGAGTCCGTTAACGATGTAGTTGTTAACAAATCCGCTGTCTGCAAAAAGGGATTGAATGGCGAATCCCGTTAATATACCTACGACCATACCGAGGATTACTCGACCAGTCAGAGACATAGGTTTCTTGGTATTCATTTAGAACACTCCTTATTATTTATAACTTTGATACCTTTTCAAAGTGAGCAGGAGATTAGCAGTCGGTTGTTCAAATCGAAAAACAAAAAATGAGTTTGGAATTATAGATGTGATCAAAATCACTGATAATTCCGTTAATCAAACAAAATCAAACAAAATAATTCACCACATATTTACATTTATCGAGAATTTTATACATAAAGCTGTCGTTTCAAAGGTAGTAAATAAGAAGAGATGATTTTCTTATGGATCGTCGCACCTTAAATTGACCCGGCCAATAACGCAGTTTCAAAAAAACTGGATGGCGACAACCACTTTCAAGCGTAAATGTTCTCTAAATATCTGTATTGAATTGGTTTTGTTTAACTTTATAAAAACGCCTTTCCGCCACGCCTTTACAAAACTTTACGAATGCAAAGAATGTAAATTTAATGCAAATGGTAATAATTATCACTTATATTCTCTCCCGAAATAATTCAGTGGTACCGGAAACGGTTCAGCGAGCACATCGAATAACTAACAGAGTGCTCGTCTAAAAGAATAAAAGCGGAGTAAAGGACATGTTTTCAAAGAGCCCATTGGCTTTAGTGATCGGCGCAGTATTAGCTTCACCAGCAGTATTGGCAGAAACAGTAAAAACAGACGAGCATATGGTTGTTGAAGGTCGTGACTACGGTTATAAAGCCGACACGAACACAACAGCAATGCGCATGGAGGCGACTCAATTAGAGACTCCGGGACAAGTTTCAGTAATCGATGAGCAAATCATCGATGAACAGCGTGCAACAACGCTAGGTGACGTTCTTAAGAATGACGCAAGTGTAAGTGCGGGTGGTACAAGCCGTAACCGCGAGCGTTTTTCTTTGCGTGGTTTTTCGGTACAAAGCTCTTCGGGATTCCTTAAAAATGGCCAGCAACATTGGTCTCACTACCGTCAGCCAATCGAGCTTCTAGAACGTGTTGAAGTACTTAAAGGACCTTCTGGTCTTCTTTACGGAATTTCTGCACCAGGTGGTTTGATCAACATGGTAAGCAAGAAGCCTACTTATGATACGCAAGTAAGCTTAAGCCAAGACATAGGATCGAATGATCACTCTCGTACGACTGTTGATGTAAGTGGCGCATTGAACGATGCTGAAACTTTACGTGGTCGTGCAATTGTGTCTAAAGAAAGCTACGGCTCTTGGAGAACATACGGTGACGGTACTGAACCACAAACAGAGCGTTTTGTTGGTGGTGTATTTGTTGATTACGATGTAACTGAAGACGTAATGGTTTCTGTTCACTACGACAAGACCAACGATGAAGGCAGCGTAGATTCTGGTGCGCTATACACACTAGATGGCAATCGAGTAGGTAGCGACAAACACATCTGGGATGCGCAGTGGTCACAGATTGAAAACGATGTTGAGAACATTGGTTTTGATATTGCTGCTAACCTGACTGACACATGGTCTTTAAAAACAGGTTTCAACTACCAAGATTTCGAACGTATCGATATGGAAAGCTACCCAAGCTTTAAAAATATGAACCCTGATGGTTCGGGTACAGTCACTCAAGGTGGTAACTACCGTCACGATAAATGGCGTTTCAGAACGGCTTACGTCGATCTAACAACAACCGCTGATCTTGCGGGCACAGAGCACCAACTATTATTCGGCGCTAACTGGTTAGGCTACAGCTATTATCGTGGTATGGATCGCTTCAGCAGCGGTGAATACGCACCAGATGCAACGGTACCAGCACCGTCAGTGGGTCCAACATCGCTAGGTAAGATGAGCACTTACGATACTTGGGGTTTCTACATTCAAGATCTGATTACTATCAATGACGAATGGCAAGTTCTTGCGGGCGCTCGTTTCGACCGTAAAGTAAGTGATGGTGTTGCAGAAGAAAACGTTGCACCTAAGCTTGGCGTGATTTACCACCCAGCATCAAACGGTAGCATTTACGCTTCTTACTCTGAAAGCTTTGAACCACAAGGTGTTGTCTCTAGCGGTAGCCGTAATTACACGAACGATGGCGAACTTCTTGATGCTGCGACAGGTGTATCTTACGAAGTCGGTACTAAGTGGGAACTGATGGACGAGCGTCTATTCGTTTCAGGTGCGGTATTCGATATTACACAAGAAAACATCTCTATGGATGTAGAAGATACAGCATCAGGTGATTGGACTAAGACACAAGGTGGCGAACAAGTTCACCGTGGTGCTGAGCTAGGAGCACAAGGCTTTATTTCAGAGCGCTTCTCAATGTCTGGTTCTGCAATGTACTTAGATGCTGAAATCACGAATCATGAAACATATGAAGGTAACCGTCCAGTAGACGTACCTGAGTTCGCAGCAAGCGTTTGGTCTACTTATGCAGCAACAAACGAAGTTGATGTGAACCTGGGTCTTATCTACGAAGGTTCTCGTTACGGTGATAGTTCGAACACGTTCAAGAAAGACGGTTACGCTCGTGTAGATATGGGTGCTGCATACACACTTAAGTACGACGATTCTCTTGATTTCGTAGCGCGTCTAACAGTAGAGAACGTATTTGATAAAGAATACCTAGCGGGCGGCGGTTCAACATCTTCAAACCACCAATTTGCTGAAGACGTAGTAATCGGCGAAGGCCGTAACTACATGGCGACTTTACAGGTAAAATACTAATTTGTTAGTAGGGTACTATTGTTAGCCTAAATACTAAGGGGAAAGTTTCGGCTTTCCCCTTTCGTGATTCTGCTATTCAGTAAAAATATCCCTAGTAATGCGAGTGACTTTTAATGATAATGAGAGTGCTTATCAATAATAGTATTTATCAATAAAATGTATTTGACCTTCTTCTATAGTAAATGACTACAATTATGAATCTTTTAAAAACTAGCCTAGCGCTTGCCATCAGTTTGGTTGCAACGTCTTCTATGGCAAACAGCTTGGATCAAGCTCAATCAATTCAAAACAAGACCAATAACGCGTCGGCTTCGAGCCAAAAGGTTATTGATAAAAGCTCACAAGCGACTTTAATGCTTCAAGCTGAGATTGAGCGTCTGCAAGAAGAAGTTAAAAACTTAGAAATCTATCACGATCACCTTGCTGCATTGGTTGAAAGCCAGAATCAAGAAGCTCAGAGCATTGAAGGGCAGATCGACGAGATCAAATACACACGTCAAGGTGTCGTGCCTTTGATGTATCAGATGATTGATGGCCTTCAACAGTTAGTTGAGCAAGATGTGCCAATCAGGAAAGAGCAGCGTCTAGAAAGAGTTGAAAAGCTGCAAGCAATGATGACTCGTGCTGATGTGAGTGATGCTGAGAAATACCGTCGTATCCTAGAAGCTTACCAAATCGAGATGGACTACGGCATCAAGCTTGGTGCTTATCAAGGCCGCGTTGCATTGAGCAGCGACAGAACGATTGAAGCTGACGTGTTGCACTTAGGTCGTATCTCTTTGGTGGCTCGTAACCTAAATGGCAGCCAATACTGGTCTTGGAATCAAACACAAAATCAGTGGCAGGAGCTAGATTCTTCAATGAAATCTGAGCTAGATAAAGCTTACGACATTGCAAGCCAACAAGCGGCTCCAAGCCTAATTACTTTACCTGTTTCTCTAACTGTTGCGGAGGTTAAGTAATGAACTTAAAACCATTAGCAGCATTGCTTTGCATTACGTCTATTTCATTTTCTGCTTATTCTGCATCAGACATGACGGCTCAGCTAGTTAATAAAGTAAAATCAGAGAGTCGAACTCAAGCTTCTCACAACGTAGTGCGTGAAGCTGATTTCAAAAAGACAGAACAAGAACTGAAAGCGATCAAAGCTCAGCTTGAAGCGAAACGTACCTCTATCCAAGGTGCGACAGATGTTCTGACTCAAACCTTCAGTGATAACGAAAACAAGCTTGCTCGCTTAGAAGAGAAGCTGCGTTTAGAAACCGGTAGCTTAGGCGAGCTGTTCGGTGTCGTTCGTCAAAACGCAAAAGAACTCGGCGCAGAGCTTAGCTCAACCGTGAATAGTGTTGATCGTGCGGAACACACTGCAACTGTTGATCAAATCA
This sequence comes from Vibrio celticus, assembly GCF_024347335.1. Lineage (NCBI taxonomy): Bacteria > Pseudomonadati > Pseudomonadota > Gammaproteobacteria > Vibrionales > Vibrionaceae > Vibrio > Vibrio celticus. The sequence goes on along the minus strand of NZ_AP025464.1, from coordinate 614,320 downwards.
TTGATGCTAAATCACTGCCTTCAATGCCACAGCTGACCGGTTTGTGGATGAGCATGGTTGAACAGATCCAAGCGAGCTCTGAGCTTAGCAAATCTCAAATTGCATTCATCAATGGTGAAGGCAACACACAAACTGTCGACGCTTATCGTTTAGGTTCAATCGGCCTAGTAACAGACCAAGGCTATGTTAGCTGGAACACTCAGCGTGAAGATGCGATTGCGTATCTGAAACAGCCATCAAATGGTCCAACACTGGCATCGCTTTCTTCAATTGCGAATGGCGAAGTATCTAATGTGTTTGTCGATCCTTCTCGTGGGTTCATGCTAGAGCAACTAGCGCTAACACCAAGCTTAACTGATCGCCTTCAAGCGGGTGGTGTGGTTGGTAAAGTGATTCTTGGCTTGCTTGCAATTGGCTTAATCATCGCATTAGTTCGTGGTATTTCTTTGGCTATCGCTCGTCAGAAAATTCGCGCTCAACTTAAGAACCCAGAGCAAGCGGGTGATAACCCTCTAGGTCGTGTTCTTGCGGTTTACAACAAAGAGCAAAACCAAACCGTTGAAGCACTAGAGTTACGACTTTTAGAAGCGGTAGTGGATGAACAAACTCACCTAGAGAAAGGTTTATCGATGCTAAAACTTCTAGCGGCACTTGCTCCAATGTTAGGTCTTCTAGGTACCGTAACTGGCATGATCGAAACATTCCAAGTGATCACACAGTTCGGTAATGGCGACCCTAAAGTGATGGCGGGTGGTATTTCGATGGCGCTGGTAACAACCGTACTTGGTCTTGTTGCAGCAATGCCTCTGCTATTAGCACACAACATTCTTAGCACTCAGGCTGAAAACATTCGCAACATTCTTGAGAAACAAGGTATTGGCCTTGTTGCTGAGCAGGCAGAAAAAACGGTTGAATCAAAAGCTGTGGTTTCACCAGTTGGGACTGCTGCGTAATGGATATTTTGTCGGGTTCTCTATTACCAGCGAGTTGGTTAACGAGTGACTGGCTGCTGTCTTTATCAAGCTTTATGGAGCAGGGCGGTTTCGTCCTGTGGTGGCTAGCGGCTGTCGTCCTAGTTTATTGGGTGCTTGTGGTAGAACGCGTGCTTTATCTTGCGTTCTACTTTCCAAAGCAGCGCCAAGCTTGGATTACTAAGTGGCATGAAAGAGAAGATCACTCTTCTTGGCATGCCAAAGCCATTCGTGAAGGTTGGTTGGGGCAAGCGAGTATCTTACTTAACCAAAACTTGAACTTTATTAAGTTGTTAGTCGCTATTTGTCCGATGCTGGGTTTGCTAGGTACCGTCACCGGTATGATCTCTGTTTTTGATGTCATGGCGACTCAAGGAAGCAGTGACCCTAAATTGATGGCTTCAGGTATCTCGTTGGCAACACTGCCAACCATGGCGGGTATGGTTGCTGCATTAGCAGGCATGTTTGTTCACGCTCGTTTAGCGAAAGTGTGTAACCGCTTAGAATTGAAATTAGAAAAATCTTTAAGGAGTCAACGATGAGACTCGGTCGACGTCATTCAAAAAACGAAGAGGCTCAAATAGACCTTACTTCGATGCTTGATATTGTATTTATCATGCTTATTTTCTTTATTGTGACCAGTTCATTTGTTCGTGAATCAGGGGTTGAAGTCAATCGCCCACAAGCGTCTAACGTGGTAAGCCAAAAGGATGCGGGCATCTTTGTTGCGATTACTTCTGCGAATGACATCTTCATCGATAAACGTGTTGTTGATGTTGAGCGTGTTCAAGCGACATTAGAACACTTGTTGCTAGAACAACCTGATGCTTCTTTGGTTATTCAAGCGGATGAACACGCTTACAACGGTACGGTTGTTAAAGTGATGGACGCCGCTAAAGGTGCGGGTGTTAAAAACATCGCGCTTGCTGCTGAAAAGCGATGATCTTGGAGGATCTTCATAAATGATTCGCCTATTTCTTGCTTTACCTCTAGCGGGTGCATTGGGCTTAGCTCTGTTTTCCTTTATGGCTTGGATGGTCGATAATGGCCACCAACGTTCACCAGACAACAGTGAGACGTTAAGTTTCAACATGGTAATGGTGGAACAAGAACAAGAAGTCCAAAGAAGACAACGTGCAGTTCCTGAAAAACCAGAAATGCCAGAGCCGCCACCGGAAGCGCAAACGTCTCAGTCACAAGCTGAAGTTGCGCCTCTGAATTCGATGTCTTCACTGCCTTCTTTGGATTTGAATACATCGATTGACGGCCTAGCGATTAACGCTCCGACATTTTCTGATTTTGGGTCAAACCAACAGGCAATGCCTCTGTATCGAGTAGAACCTCGTTACCCAGCTAAAGCGCTGAAGCGTGGCGCTGAAGGTCATGTGATTATGTCTTTTACCATCGACGAAACGGGACGCCCAATTGACATTCAAGTCACTGAAGCAAACCCACGTCGTATGTTTGAACGTGAAGCGATGAGAGCACTTAAAAAATGGAAATATCAACCAAAAGTCGTCGATGGAAAAGCGATAGCTCAGGTTGGTCAAACCGTGAAACTAGAGTTTAAGTTGGCAAAATGATGAAACAGATATGGATATTAGTGGGCTTGTTGTTAATGCCCCTTACAACACAAGCGCAAGAGCTATCTCAATATACTGCCATTCGTGTTCAAAAGGCGCATAAGCTTGCTCAAGATGAACAGGTTAAACAGGCAATTGATGTACTTGCAGGTTTAGAGCTTTCTAAAGGTTACGACAAAGCATACGTAGCTCGTATGTTGGGTGTTTTTTACTGGCAAGATGGCAAAACCGACGCGGCGATTAAGCAGCTTACATACGCCGTCGATACCAATTTACTGGTGGATGAACAAGCTTGGATAACGAAGCGTATGCTTGCTGATCTGTTATTAAATGATCAGCAGTTCAAAAACGCGCTTCCGCACTACTACGAGTTAGTGAAAACAGCGCCTGAAAAGGAAAAGAAAGACACGCTTTGGATGCGAATTGCACAAGCTGAATACCAAATTGAAAACTGGTCGAAAGTACTAGTGGCCATCGGTAATCATGACAAGTTCAATTCAAAACCAGAGTTATCACCTCTATCGCTAAAACTGGGCGCACAGCTTCAGTTAAAGCAGTGGAAACAGTCGATTCCTACACTGGAAAGCCTGATTGAACTTCAACCAGAGAAAGATAACTGGTGGCGTCAACTTGTGGGTATTCAGTTAAGACTAGAACGTAATCGCGATGCATTGAACACGTTAGCACTGGCTGATTTACAAGGTGTTGATCTGAAGAACTCAGATCGCCGCTTGCTTGCACAGCTTTACGCGAAACGTGGTATTCCAGAGCGCGCAGCACAAGAAATTAGTAAGCTAGATGATGCGAACAGCGACGTTCAACTTCTAGCAGAGCAAGCAACCTACTGGCAGCTAGCGAAAGAGTGGGACAATGCGATTGAAGTGTGGACGTTAGCGTCTAAAAAAGACACTCAGTATCATTGGAATGTGGCTCAGCTATTGGTTCAGCAAGGTTACTACGACCGAGCTCTGGTTGTTTTAGATAAAGTGAAAGACAAAAACAAACAAGCCGACGTTGCGTTAGCGAAAGTGCGTTCATGGTACAAGTTAAAGAATCTTGATAACGCCCTTGCTCAAGCCAAGCGTGCGAACAACATTGAGCCATCTTCTGAGGCGAAAGGTTGGATCAAATACCTGACTCAGCTTAGAACGGTAAGCGATAACGGAAACGTCTAACCGCTCATCGCAAACAGAAGACAAGAACAGCACATAAGAACCAACAAAAGCAAAAGGGTGTCATTTGATCGTTCAAATGACACCCTTTTTAATTTAGGCGACTTAAGCCCATCTTGGGACTTTAGCTCATCTAGCCTTGGATTGGATTGGATTGGATTGTTTAAGGCTCGCACATCGTGCCACTAAGCGTTGCACTTTGAATTGCGCCACTGGTGTTAGCGACCCAGTTAATGGTGCAGTCTCGATAAGGGTTCTTAAAGGCATGTAAAGTGTAACCATTATCTAGTGGTTTCTTTGTTTCAACCCAAGCATAGTTTCGAGATGCCCAAAAGCTGATAGGACGTGAGCGTTCGGTTAGATATTGCTCTTGTGCATCGGTTATGTCTGAACCGATGTATTCTTGGACGTGCTCTTCTGTGTTGCTCATTTGGCTACTGCACGCTGTTACAAGCGCGGTAAAAGCCAAAACAATAATACGCATTTCAAAATCCCTTTAAGCCTAATTAGCTATCGTTAAACTGGTTATTCGTCTGTATTTAACAAACCGCATCAACCGAAGAGTCCGCCGTTTGTGTATGATCTTCAAAATGATCCAAAGATCAAATAGCTCCGAAGGTTAATAGTCACGAAGCTTAAATAGCTCCAACTTTCTATCCTTAAAGCCACAACTGCTACCTTAAACCCATCTCAATCAAGCGTGTTGAGATTGAGTTTTTTGAGCTTTGCCCCCTGTTATCGATAACCTCTAATAGAACGAATCAAATCCCTTTAGTACACGTTAGCAAGAATATGCATACAGTTCGATTACTTCCCATGTAATGTTATGTAAATTTCCTTACGCCACTCGGCAAACGTAAACAATGTAAATTGAATGCCAATACGAATGATTATCAACTAAATTGTCGCCATAAAATTTATAGGTATTGGTTTGTATGTCGTTAAAAAGTAGGGCGGTTCAGTCATGGGCTCGTCGACTTCATGTTTATATTTCTATGGCGCTTCTGTTCGTGGTTCTTTTTTTCTCAGTCACAGGTATCACCCTGAACCGACCTGAGTTATTTGAATCAAGCCAACCCAATATCCAACGCTCTACTTTAGAGCTTCCAACGAGTTTGTTCACGATCCAAGACGGGCGATTAAAAGCCGACGAAAGTGCCTTCGAAGCATTTCTGTTTGAAGAGGCTAATTTATCCGGTGTTCCTTCTGGTTTAGACATCTACGCTGAAATTGAAGACGGTGAGTTGCTGATCGGTGAAGTGTCCATGGACTTCAAAGGACCAGGTTACAACGCATCTGTATTTGTTGACGTGACATCTGAAATGGTCGAGGTCGAAACCACGAATTACGGCGTGATTGCCCTGTTGAACGACCTACACAAAGGTCGTAACAGCGGTGAAGTGTGGAAATGGTTCATCGATATCACAGCACTACTGATGGTCTTCTTTGTGCTGACTGGCGTGTGCTTACTGTTACCTAAGAAAAAGACGCTTAATACTTCCATTAAATGGACGGTATTTGGCTCTGTAATCTCACTTGCTATCTATTTTGTCGCCGTGCCTTAACGCTTGGTTCGATTGATGAATCGGATTGAAGAACGAACTTAAGGTTAAACGGATTTAAAAGGTTGTTAAACATGAAAAAAATGAACTGGAGCAAGGCGCTTCTTGCTTTATCTCTTTTGCCAAGCCTAGGCATGGCACAAGCGATTTCTGATACGGCAAAACTTGATGTGAGCTTCGAGCTTCCAAAGATTGATACCTCTATGTATGCGCGTCCTTATGTGGCGGTGTGGGTAGAGAACAGCGAACGAAAATCAGTGAAAACCATTGAGCTTTGGGTCGGTAAAGATGAATGGCTGAAAGATCTACGCAGCTGGTGGAGAAAAGTTGGACGTTACGATCGCGAACTCGTTGATGCTGTAACATCCGCTACGCGTCCAGCTGGCAAGTACCGTTTCGTTTGGGATGGTAAGAGTGATGATGGCCAAGCACTAGAGCAAGGCGAATACACGGTTCATATCGAAGTTGTTCGTGAACACGGCGGCCGTAACTATCTTCGTCAAAAAGTATCACTCACAGATTCAAACGCTTCTTATGAGCTAAAGGCAACAGAAGAGACGGGTGAAATCACACTGAATTACATCGCTAAATAGTAAGTGCGAACAGTAAAACCAAGCAGAACAGAATAGACAGTGGTCATCGTAGGCTCAGATAGAGCGACACGGCTAACAATTATAAATAATGGAATTGAACATGATGAAACAGACAAAAATCAAAGCACTTGCTCTAGCGGGTGTGATGGCATTCGGCCTAGCAGCAACGACAACGGCACAAGCTCACCCACGTTGGATTTTGCCATCACACTTTACCGTATCGAAAGAAGGCGGTGATTGGCTAACGTTCGATGTGACTGCGTCTCACGGTACGTTTGTTTTTGATAAGCCTGCAGGCAGCGAAAATGCACATGTCATCATGCCTGATGGCCGTAGCGAGCGTCCTAACTTTGTTGTTCGCGGTAAACGTCGTTCAATCTTCGATTTCTACTTTGAAGAAGAAGGTACACACAAAGTTGCAATTAACAACCAGCCATCTTACTACACACAGTACAAAGCGGGCCGTCGTGACACTGTGAAATGGATCAAAGCAAACAAAGCGGAACGTGACTCTGTACTTCCTGAAAAATCACGTGACGTGGTAACACAAATCAGCTTCACTCGCGCTGAAAGCTACATCACAGTAGGTATGCCAACGGATTCAGTATTCAAAATTGAAGGGAAGCTTCTAGAAATGAAGCCTGTGACACACCCTTCAGACATCGTTGAAGGCGAACCAGTAACGTTCCAATTCTTCTACAACGGTGAAATTCAAAAAGACGTGAAAGCTGAGATCACTCGTGAAGGCACGCTTTACCGCAACCACCAAGAACAGATTGATGTAGTGAGCGACGAGAACGGCGAAATCACGTTCACTCCAGATGTAGCGGGTCGTTACGTAATGAAAGCGAACTACAAAGGTGAGTTGATTGACAACCCACTGGCAGACAAAGCAAGCGCGAACGTTCACCTAACGTTCGAAGCACTGCTTCAATAGTCTGTGATGTCGGGGCTAGATCCCTGATTAAGCAACCAAAAAACTTAAGGGCTCATTTGAGCCCTTTATCGCTCAGTTTACTACTGAGAATTTGCACTGTGGCTAGGGTACGAACCATGACAATAAAAATAAAACTAAAATCGATAATCACTCCATGCTTGGCTCTGGGACTTGGATTCGCTGCATTACCTGCGCAAGCACACTTTCCATTGATGAGCTGCTGGTTTGAAGGCAAAACTGTGGCTTGCGAAGCGGGCTATTCAGACGGTAGTAAAGCGATTGATTACGCGGTTGAGATGTATGACTACGAAGACAACTTGATTGCAAAAGAGATGACGGATAAGCGCTCTATTGTTGAGTTTCCAAACCCTGACACTGAGTTCTACCTTGTGTTTGATTCAGGCCACGAGTTTCCTGTTGAAGTAGACGTTGTTGAGATCAGCGAAAAATGATGATTCAAGGCGTACGTGCTGACACGGGCGGCAGAGAAGGCAAATGGGTAGGGCTGATCATTGCGTTCATTCTGAGCTTTGCCACGGTTGCTATCCCATTTCATCAAGCAGAATCGCATATCAAAGCGGTACTTGATCATCAAATCTTAGTGACCGATGTCGAGCAAGAAAACTTGGCGATGTTATCAGAGCTTCGCTTGGCTCATGAAGAGATTCGCGACCTGCATATGGACTCTGACGGCGAATGGCCAAGTGTTGCGTCACTGAAAGATGAATGGGTCGCGCCATTTGTTGAAGACCAGAGTTGGAAGCGCAAAGGTTCTCATACTTGGTTATTGGACGAGCGTGGTTATTACTTTTCTACGCCAAGTGAAGATACTGCACCAAGTGAACAAGCTACGCCAACCGAACACGGCTTCGCTGATTCCTTTATTTTGAACGCCAACAGTGTCTCTCCTGAAATCTGGATTTTCTTTGGCGGCGTAGCAAGTCAACCGACTAATTTTGATGAGAACACACTTGAATCTGCTGGCTGGAAAGTGGTCGTCAATGAATCAGAAGTTGAGCAGCATGATGCTTCTTCTCATTAAACAATCCGGCTTATAAAAATGCTCACTAATAATAAGAGAATTACTATGCGAATTATGACTCTATTGATGTCGTTATTGGCGGTGTTAATGACACCCAATGCATTGGCAAAAGAATACAAGGTCGACAGCGATAAGCTGACGATTGGCATAACCCTTCAGCCTTACTACAGTTACGTAAAAGCCGTGGTGGGTGACAAAGTGAACATCCTTCCTTTGGTTGATGCTGGCTTTAATCCGCATAACTACTTGCCACAACCGAACGACTTGAAGCGATTGAGCCAGATGGACGCCATCGTGGTAAACGGTATTGGCCATGACGACTTCGCACTAAAAGTAATCTCAGCTGCGCAACGTGATGACTTAGTGGTGATCGAAGCGAACAAAGAAGTGCCTTTACTTCCCGCATTAGGTCAATCTGTGGGTCAAGGCGCGGTGAATCCGCACACGTTTGTTGGACTTTCGACAACAATTCAAAAGGTTTACACCATCGCGAGTGAAGTCTCTAAGCTCGACCCAGACAACGCGGCTTTTTATCGTAAGAATGCACGTAAATACGCAAAGCAATTTCGCTTTATGAAGCGCGATGCGATGTTGTCATTAGGTGAGCTAGATACATCAGGTATGAAGGTAGCGACCACGCACAATGCTTATGGCTATATTTTGCAAGAGTTTGGTGTGGATGTTGCGGCGGTGATTGAGCCTGCACACGGTGTTGAACCAAGTGCGAGCCAGCTGCAAGAGACGATCGAAAAGATCCGTGCATCGGGCATTGATGTTCTGTTCTACGAGCTAAACATGCCAAACCGTTTTGTTGACACGATTGAAGCGGAAACAGGTGTTCAGCTTTACCGTTTTTCTCACATGACGCACGGCGAATATGAAGACGATAAAGTCGAAGTTGAGATGAAAAAGAACCTTGAGACGTTAATCGAAGCAATGAAATTTGCGGCGGCGAACCAAGCTAAAAGCGGGAACGCATAATGTTAGGTCCATCGATTTCAATCAATCAACTTGGTCTGCAATACGACAACAACGTCATTCTTGACGAAATTTCACTAGAACTTAAAGCGGGTGAGTGCCATGTGATCATGGGGCCAAACGGCGGTGGTAAAACCTCTTTGCTACGCTCTGTTCTTGGTTTGACGCCTTTCTCTGGTCAAATCAATATTCATTGGCCAGAAAAGCCAAGCATCGGTTACGTTCCACAAAAAGCGACCTTCGAATCAAGCTTACCTTTGACGGTAATGGATTTTGTATTGCTTAACCAAACTCGAATTCCTCTATTTTGGCGTCGTAAATCTAAGCAATTGGATCTCGCACTCGCGCAATTGGATCGAGTGGGTATGGCGACTCGTAGCGATCGCCGAATGGGACAGTTGTCGGGTGGTGAGCAGCAACGTGTGTTGTTTGCTCAAGCGCTATTGGATAATCCAAGCCTACTGGTTTTGGATGAACCAACGACCGGTATGGATGAGCAGGGCGTTCGTTATCTTGAATCACTGATTCGTGAATGTGTTAATGAAGATCGTACGATCCTTGCGGTTCACCATGATGTAACCGCAGTGCGTCGCCTTGAAGCTAACGTACATGTTGTGAATCGATTCTTGGTGGATAGTGGTCCACACGAACAGGTACTACATCCAAGTAAGATTGAAAGCTTATTCCAGCACTACAGCAGTGGCTCTGCCATGACCAAATCGAAGGAGGTTGCGTAATGGATTGGTTACGACAACTTGCCATTAGTGGTGTGGAAGCGGGCTGGTTATCCGACAGCTTCATGTATGCCTTCATGGTGAACGCCTTGGTGGCGGCGCTATTACTTGGCCCGTTACTAGGTGGCCTCGGTACTTTGGTGATTGCTAAGCGTCTGGCCTTCTTCTCAGAAGCCGTTGGCCACGCAGCATTAACCGGTATCGCTATTGGTGTTTTGCTTGGCGAGCCACCGGAAAACCCAATCATTGGTCTGTTTAGCTTTTGTATGATCTTCGCTCTGCTTCTTCATTTTGTAAGAAACAGAACCAATGTGCCATACGATACCTTAGTTGGCGTTTTTCTAGCGCTAGCGCTGGCAGTGGGTGCGGCATTGCTGATGTACGTAGCGCGCAAGATCAACATCCATATGCTTGAGAACGTACTGTTTGGCTCGATTCTAACGGTAACAGACCAAGACTTAGCGATTCTCGCGGGCAGCTGCGCGATCATCATTTTGCTCTTGATACCGACGTTCAACCGTATTCTCCTTACTTGTATCAGCCCTGATATTGCCAAGGTTCGTGGTTATAACACCAGCTTCTACGACTACCTGTTTGTCATGATGATCACCTTAGTAACGATTGCAGCGGTGAAAATAGTGGGTGCGGTTTTAGTGGGTGCGTTGTTGCTGATTCCAGGTGCGACCGCTCGATTGCTGACTAAACGCATGGGGAGCTTTGTACTGCTTTCAGCATTACTCGCAACCATCGCGTGTTTAGTCGGAACTGTGTTGCCTATGGAGCTAAAACTGCCAGTGCCATCGGGCGCGTCAATCATCATCGTTTCTGCAACGTTTTTCCTAGCAGCAACGCTTTACCGAATTGTAAGAAAGGCGTAATCATGACTTGTTTAATGAATCGTATCGCTAGCTCAGTAAAAGCAACGGCTCAAGTGAGTGTTCTTGGTAGTGTGTTAATGGCTGGTTCTGTGCTGTCACTGAACGTGAATGCAGAAGACATCCTAACCAGTACACCTGTGACTTACGCGTTAGCGACAGAGCTAACCAAAGGCACCGACATTACGACCGAATATCTACCACCCAAGCGTTACGGTATTGACCGCCTGCCGAATTGGTTTGGTACAAAGGGTGCGAGTAAAGTGCTTCAATCGGGCGAAAAGGCGACCGTTGCGGTAACACTGTCATCCATCTGGCAAGCGGATCCTACCTTTGTATACGCAAGACAAGGCAATATCCGTTTGGTTGAGGTGGATGCGGCTCAAGCGATCACACCGCGTGCACAAGGTGTTGCAGCGCTTACATTGTCGAATGGTGATGTGTCTAAATACGCGTGGTTAAATCCGACCAACTTAACGCGTATGGCTGCAATTGTGGCTGACGACTTTAAGTTGTTGTGGCCTGCGCAAGCTGAAACGATTGATAGCAACTTACAGCGTGTGATGTTGGATGTTCGTGAACTGATCAACAAGCAGCAAGCGGTATTACTAGATAATGACGTAGATTCAGTATTGCTGCTTTCAGAAAGCTTGGAAGATTTTGTCTCTGGCAGCCAACTGTTTGTTGAAGAGCGTATGTTCAAAGCTGAACTGGAATGGACAGACGAAGACAAAGCCAAGCTTAAAGAGATGTTTTCGGAAGACGATACTCTATGGTTAGTCACAGCGAAAAAGCCAACTAACTTGATTAAATCATTGGTACCGAATGAGCGTATCTTAGTGGTGGATTCTGTTGATCGTTGGGGTAGAGCAGGAATCAACAAAAAATCACCGTTTACCCGTTGGGAAGTACAGCCTTTCAAAGGCTAATCAGCGCGATTAAAATGGTAGGATCAAAAAAGCAGCCCAAATAAAGGCTGCTTTTTTGTTCTTATCCATTGACTCAGTACGGAGATTTGGACAAGAGGACTGCGAGTTTTAACTTACTCTGCAGCTTTTGTCTCTTCAGCTTCGACAGTCGCTTCTACTGAACCTTCAGCGTGCTCTTGAGCCGCTTTAGCTTGTTCTTCAGCTTCCATTTTTGCGCGGTCAGCTTTAGAAATGTAGCGAGGCTTGTTGCTACTATGCAGTTTAGAATTCGCCTGTTTCTGCTTCTTTTTTAGAATTTGATTGATTTTTTTCTTACGGTTCATTGCTGCATAGCCTTGTATTTAGTTTAGGCGGTGGAGGATAATCATTTTAGCTCTAGAACTCAATATTTACATGGTATTCAGCAAGGAAAATATCACTATGCAGGCCGTCGAGACCGAACGTTTACGATTAAGAATGATCACGCCTCAAGATGCGGCGTTTATTCAGCGATTATACAGCTCAGAAGATTTCCTGCGTTACATTGGTGATAAGGAAATCAGCGACACTGACAAGGCTGTCGAATACATCGAAAACAACATTCTTAAGATGCACGAAGAGAAGGGAGTCTGTTTGTTGATGGTTGAAATCAAGGATTGTTCAACACCAATTGGTATCTGCGGGCTAATAAAAAGAGACACCTTAGAGTCGCATGATATTGGCTATGGGTTTGTTCCTGAGTTTTATGGTCAAGGCTTTGCCCAAGAAGCAGCGGAGGCGATAATTGAACAAGCTAAGCAGAATGCTGATATCGATCATTTAGTTGCCATCACAACCTCTGATAACATTCGAAGTATCGCACTACTGACTAAATTAGGCTTTGTGTTTGAGCGAGTTGAAGATGTGATAAGCGAAAGTGTTAATCTCAACCTGTACGGTTTCTCATTAGGTAATTAAAACATGTTCCAACATAACAATATTCTACAAGGCGAGCTCGCAACGGAGTACAAAACCGTTATTGCGATGGTGCACATCTATTGCAAAGATCACCACGGTGAAGTTCGTCAGAATAATGCGTTATGTGAGGAGTGTGAGCAACTGCTGCGTTATGCCGAAACACGACTGGATAGATGTCCTTATGGCGAAGCAAAACCGACCTGTAATAAGTGTCCGATTCATTGCTATAAACCTGATCCGAAAGAGCAAATGCGTTTAGTGATGCGCTATGCCGGGCCAAGAATGCTACTTAAGCATCCTATTTTAGCGATTCGACATCTGATTCATGAGAAGCGGAAAGTGCCTGAAAAGCCGCTGCCGAACGTATCTAATCGTCATATCCGAATGAACAAGAAGTAAGTGGCGCTTGAAAGTAATTTCTAAAGAAACGAAAAAGGTCTGATTTCTCAGACCTTTTTTGATGTAGATACGATTTATCTAAGCTTGAATATAGCCAGGTAACTGTAACTTACGCCGCTTGTGGTTCTTCATAAGTAACCGTTAGGTTGTTGATCCAGCGTCGGCTCAAGTAACGGTGTGAACAGATAGCTAGTTTCACTACTTCTTCTACTAACATCAGACCATAGATGTATTTGAAGTCCCATCCAGCGATAAATGCGCCGTAAACACATACTGGAATGCCTACCATCCACATCGCGATGAAATCCATGCGAAGGCAGAACGCATTATCACCACCAGCACGAATAATACCGTTAATGATTACCATGTTGAGCATACGAATCACAACCGCAAAGCACATGATCATCATCGCTGGTGAAGCAAGCGGGTATAAAGCGTCTGTGGTCAGGTTTAGCCATGATAGAACATGCTCTTTACCCATAAACAGTAGCAAACCTACAACCGCACCAAAACCAACCACGGCTTTAATGAAGGTCAGACCCATACTCATGGCGTCATCAAATTCGTCACGACCTAGTGAGTGGCCAAGCAACACTGAACACGCAACCGAGATACCAAAGAATATCGAGTAACACAGCGACTCAAACGGCGCGAGCATTGAGAAGACTGCGAGTTCTGTTGTGCCCATGTGACCAAAGATCATTTGGTATGCCATGGTACCCATTGCCCATAAAACGGCATTCATAGTAAGTGGTAGCGCAATACGACGGTAAGACAACCAAAGCGACGGGCGATGTGGTGAACTCGGTGTCGTTAACAGCCAGTGGTTACGCATACGCATGTAGCCATACATCAAACCCACTTGAATCAAGCGCGCTAAAGTTGTTGCTAATGCCGCACCTGCAACACCCATCGCTGGAATACCGAAGGCACCTTTGATGAGCACGAAGTTAAGTGCGATGTTGAGGGCAATTGTCACCGCACCAAGCAATAATGGAGTTACGGTGTCACCTGATGAGCGCATGCTTGCTTCTACTACGACAACAATGTGAGTCAGAAGTAGAACAGGGAATCCATACCAAAGGTAAGTCGCGCCAAGCTTAATCACGGTTTGATCGCTGGTTTGCAACATCATTAAAAACTGAGAACCAAGAGTGATGATTGCAGTCACAGGCAATAGAACTTTTAGGCCAAACACCATCGCGATAGATGATACCGTTCGTGCGCTTTTTCGGTCATTCTTTCCCCAATATTGAGCGACTAATGTACCGTTTGCTGAAGCCAACCCTGCCATAATCATAATAGCAACGAAGTGCCATTTTGATGCAATTCCCACAGCCGCAGCTGCTTCCATACCATAGTCACTGACCATTAATACGTCAGCAAGGGCAAGAATAGCGACAAGCGCACTTTGTAAAGCAACAGGTAAACCAAGTTTAACGATACGAGGTAATATGCTCTCTGGCTTGTTATTCATAGATGAGTTAGGGTTGATGTTAGTTGTCATAAGCTCTCCGATTTATGGCAGAACTATAGTGATTTGAGCGAAGTAACAACATGTTTAAAAAACAACAAAACCTGTGCGAATCTGTCATTGATTCAATGAGACCAAAATCAACTTGGCACGATGATGTTTTTCTCGCTGAACAGTGCAAAGAACGTTTTTTGACCGTTGAAGATATTCCAGAGATGAAAAGCTTTGGTGTCTACATGGGAGGTATGGCGAAGCTATATGATGGTTATTGGGTTGAGCGAGAATCCGTTAATGTTCATACGTTGATTTTCACTATGGAAGGTGGCGGTATTCTAACAACCGCAACATCGGTACAAGAGATTACACCTTATACGCTGGTGGTTCTTCCTGCTGAAACCCCATTTCGTTTTGAACTTGATCCTCAATATAATTATTGGAAAATGGCGTGGATGCTGACGCCCGATACGCAGCAATGGCAGCACATAGCAAGTTTAGGTCAGGGGATTGTGCCGTTCGGAGAGTGTGAGCAGATCTGGTCATTAATGAACTTGGTTTACTTTGAGATAGGCGGTCGAGCCAGTTACCGTAAGTTACTCTTGAGTGAAATTATCCGAACATTGACGGGATTTGAGCCTAAGTCGACCAGTACTACTGCACGTGTTCAAGCACTCTATAATGAGATTGAAAGCAGTCTGCACCAACCATGGACCGTCGCTGGCATGGCACAAAGGGTGTTTATCAGCGAAGAGCAACTTAATCGAGTCACCAAGACGCTATTCGACCTATCACCACGCAGCAAATTGATTCAGTTGAGAATGGATAAAGCCACCAGTTTGTTGAAGCAGCAAGATTGGTCGGTGTCGATGATAGCCAATCGTCTAGGCTATAAAGACCCATATAACTTCTCACATCGTTTCAAAAAGCATTTCGGTCTGTCACCTAGTCAATATCGAAAGAGTCATCGACTGCCCGGTTAGCCATGCTTATTTCCTCGATCAATTACGCAAGATCAAACTTTGCAGTAATATTACTGTATTGAGCTATCTATCAATTTAGTATTTTTGCCCTATTCGGTACTATCAGAAACATCTAAAAGCACGACTGCATATGCAGGGTGAGGTATAAATGCAACAAGATATCGGCGAGGTGGATGATTTTGTTCTTCCATCAAAGCTCATTTTAAATAGTAAAGAGTTTCAATCAGGCACAAAAATTGTTCGAAAACAGGGCTGTGGTTCAATAATAGGAACGCTTTCTGAGCCTCATCGTAAAGTGCTTTTCTATCTTTACCTGAACAGAGGTCAAGTAGTTAGCAAGCAAATATTGAAGAGCGTAGGCTGGGCTGGTAAAGCTGTGACATGTGCGTCTGTATTGGTGGCTATTTACGAGATACGAAGGATTCTCGACTGCCGTTGTATACAAACCGTTTCCAACGAAGGGTATGTTATGGAGTGATAAATAATCTCCTATTGATATCCTATTAATATTTTAATAATAAAAATTTAATCTCTTTACCGTACAAATTCCATTGATTATCGTCAAATCTAAAACGTCCACATATAAGCGACGTTATATAAATACGAACAAATCTGACATTGTCGCTGGCTATATAGTAAGGGAATTATCTAAAAATGGACTCTTATCCTGGAATAGAAACGAACCACTCTGAAAACAACGTAATACTTGAATTAAACGGTAAAATTGTTGAACTCAACACCAAACTTATTCGCAATGTAGAGAATGGCTACGTACTGGCTACCATGCCTTTGGCATACCGAAAGATCATTTTATTTATGAATCGACATCGAGGTGAATTGTTCAGTGTTGGTCAATTAAAGAAGATTGGCTGGGAAAGTGAGAAAGTCACCAATTCTTCTGTGATCGTCGCCATATCGGAAATTCGGTCTTTGTTTGGTGATGGGCTGATCATGACGATAACGGGTGAAGGTTACGTGTTCCAACCTTAAACACTGTTCGCTGGTTTTATATTTCTCCGCATTATTACAGTTAAAGAAAAGGGCGCTTCATTTAGACGATTAGTCATCACGAAGAGCCCCACTATTCTCTATCTAATGAACTTGCTATATCACTCGCCAGCAATCTGTAGAGGAGAACGCTTTAGACTTGCGATTAACATGTAAATCGTTGTCGCTAGCAGAGACGCAAACAGGTAAGTAAATAGTCCTGCTTGAGAGTCCATAAAGCTATCTGCAACTAATGGCCCTGCGACTGAACCGATGCTGTAACACAACAGCATAACCTGAGTCACTGACACCAGATAGCTTGGGTCTAAGTTACGACAACCTAAGTTAATCGCAATTGGGTAAAGTGCGAATGTTGCCATGCCCAGTACGAATAGGCTCATGCCTAGTACGTAGAAATCATGGTTTATCGTTAGTACACCAATGCTTGCAACCCCTAGTAAGCTGAACAGAGCCATTAATAACACTTGTCCTATGTGGTGAGATAACCATGTCACCATCGGCTGAACAGCCATACCACCCATAATTACTAACGCCATCAAACCACCAATATCTTGGTGTGCGATGTTGCGCTGAGCCAGTTCTACAGGCATCAAGCCATAAATAGAACCAAGTGTTAGCCCCGATACAATACAACCAATTAGTGCGCTGTGGCTCAGTTTGCTGATTTGCTTCAGTGATAAAGACTTAGCATCGTGAATTTGTGGTGCTGTCGCTTGTCCGTACATCAACACAATGATTGCACCAAACAACAAGGTGAACATTGCAATGAAAGGCACGCCGCCTGTAATACCAAGGTATCCAATGCCAAGTTGACCAACGGCAGATCCGCCGTATAGCGAACACATGTAAACCCCTAAACGTTTCGCACGCTGAGATTCATCACCGCTCATTAGCCAAGATTCAACAATTACGAAGATGCCCGCTACCGCAACACCAGCAACAAAACGAGCCAATAGCCATACCGCTTGATGTGGGATCAATGGCAATACAAGGATCGTTGCAATGAATGCGCTCAGTGCCACCACGAATGCGTCTTTATGACCAATACGAGCGATGGCGCGTTCAATCAATAACGTACCCGCTAGAAGACCTGCATAAAAGGCACTCGCCAACCAACTCGATAGATCTTTGTCTAAGCCATACTCAGACAGCATTAATGGTAATGAACTCATTAAGTAGCCTGAAGTTATCGCGTAAAAAGACAATGCAATAACAGGAACAGTTATGCGAGTTGTTGGTTGGATGTTGTCCAATGCAGGAGCCTCTGATAGTGAAAGAAACGATGAATTTTCCGCGACTATGGGGGAGAAACTGAATTGGGTAAAACGAATAAAAATGGTCGTTAAGATAAAAGAAATTTATCGTGTTTGTTAGCTAAAATACCGTTGTGATATTTCATGTTTTCGCGATATTTTCTGCGGTTAAATAGCCGATAAAGCGTTGTTCAAACGACTATTTAATTTGAAAGACGGAGAGAGGTTCGTTGTATTCATCAGATTTTAATTTAGGGCGTTTAATCGTGTTAGACCACTTCTTTTCGGTATTGTCTGGGCGAGCTTCCACTCCACTTACGAAAGGCATGTCGAAAGTTAGCGCTGTCTGAAAACCCAACGCGCTCAGATATCTCTTCAATACTCATTCGAGTTGAAGAAAGATAGTGCCGGGAAAGATGAAAGCGAACATGATCCAGTATCTTCTGGTAGCTCGTATCCGCTGCTTTCAGGTGACGACGCAGAGTTCGAGAAGACATCCCCAATTCTGATGAAATAGATTCTATCGAAGGGTAACATCCAGGTCTCTCTAGTAGCATTTGAGAGACTTTTTCTTTTAGGCTGGTGGACGCACTGACTTTTGCCAACATGTCGTCACACGATTTCAGACACATCTGCAGCGTGATGGTATTGGCGGTAGGAAGAGGCGAGTACAAACTTGTTGCATCAAACTGCCATTCAAGGCGATCACTATTGAATTCAACAGGGCAACGGAAAATCTCTGTGTAGAGGTCGCCGTATTCTGGCTTCGGGTAAGGGAAGCGGATCACTTGGGATGGGAATGGTTGTTGTAGTACTTCTTCACACAGGCTTTGAATTGCGGTGAACCAATATTCGCAACAAAATGGCAGCAGCGAGTCCAAGTCGATCAGCTGCTCGGCTCTAAAGTATCCAACGTTATCTTTTACTGACATCGTTTTTCTAAGTACAGGACCGGCAAGCTGCAGATATTTAAATCCGATCAACAAAGCATCTAAAAGCGTTTCACTACTGAATACTGCATAACCTAGAACACCAAAGTCGCTAAACCGTGCTTGTTGGCCGACTCTTAACCCTAAACCGCCTTCATCAGTATTCGCCAATGCGTTACTGAACACCGCCAACTTTTGCGCCAAGGTAATGTGGGTGTCTGGCGTGTTGAGTTGCAGAGCATCAATGTTACTGCCTTCCAATAATGCTTCGATATTGAGGGCGGGTGACATATAGCGATGCAGTAATTGAAGATCAAGAATACCGAATGCTTGCATATCGGGTTCGTAGACTGCGGTGTATTCCATAGGATGCCTCTTGTTGAATATTCCCATCTTAACCGAACTCTTAACATTTACGCTTGTCGCCTGTTCTCACTTTTCCAAGCTTGTTCAAACTTTTGCTTTATGTGTCCAAGGTTTTACAAGGCCTGATAGAGCTGCGTCCGAATATCACCGGTTTTTGTCTTTTTGAAACCTGTTCGAAATGTTATCAAAATGTTGTAATTTGATGGGTTGCATATTGGAACATCTTAAACATTTTGCTCGATACCTACTATTTTGCTCAATAAGTATTCTTACCTACATGACACGCCAATGTGCAGGCTCTGATAGCAACAAAGACAACACTTATTACAACGATTAAAACGTCTAAGGCGAATGTGACCGCAAGGTCAAGCCGAATAAGGAGATCATGGATGCACAATCTTGCTGTTAACTTGGAGCGCAGCGCTTCGCTTTTTCCAACTAAAGCCGCTCTGCGTATGGGATCGGATGAAGTCAGCTTTTCTCAGTTAGAACAACTTTCTGGAAACGTGGCCGCGAACCTTAAAAGGCTCGGGTTAAAAAAGGGAGATAAGGTCGCGCTGTCGTGTCCGAACGTCACGTATTTTCCAATCGCTTATTACGGGATTCTAAAAGCGGGCTGTGTGGTGGTGCCTTTGAATGTGTTATTCAAGGCCAGAGAGATCGCTTATCACCTTAATGATTCAGATGCGAAAGCTTATTTATGCTTTGAGGGCAGTGAAGAGTTACCTATCGGACGCTATGGATTACAAGGTTTTGTACAGGCCGATAACTGCGAACATTTCGTGTCTATGCCAATACCAAACGGCGCAACATCCTTGCTTTCAGAAAACCATGAGCAGCATGAATCAATAGCTGATTGGTTAGCACAACCTTTGACTCCTTTTGAATCTGTGGCTTGTCATGGCGATGATACTGCTGTGATCCTTTATACCTCTGGTACGACTGGGCAGCCAAAAGGGGCTGAGCTTTCCCACACCAACATGCAAACCAATGCGATGTCTTCGCAGTATCTTATGAGATTGGAATATAGCGATACCACAATGGCCACACTTCCTCTATTCCACAGTTTTGGCCAAACCGTGATGATGAACGCGAGCGTGTTAACGGGCTCTACCATGGTGTTGATTCCGCGCTTTGAGCCGTCCTTGGTGATCGAGCAGATCATTAACCATAAAGTCAGTGTGTTTGCGGGCGTTCCTACGATGTATATTGCGCTTCTAAAAGCTGGAGAAGGGTCTTTAGAGCGCTCAGAGCAAGTCAAACACAGCTTGAGGCTTGGTGTGTCTGGTGGTGCTTCGATGCCACTTGAGGTTATTCGACAGTTTGAATCTCGTTTCGAATTACCAGTCTTAGAAGGGTATGGGCTCTCAGAAACGGCGCCGGTTGCGACCTTTAACCATATTGATGGCGATCGTTTGACGGGCAGTGTGGGTCAGCCTTTATGTGGCCACCTCATTAAGATTACTGAGATACAAGGCAACTCAGTCGCTATGGGGGATTTGGGAGAAGTCTGCATTAAAAGCCCAAGTGTCATGAAAGGTTATTATCAACGACCTGAAGCAACGGCAGAAGCGATCAGAGACGGCTGGTTTTTAACGGGTGACATCGGACGCGTCGATGAGCACGGTAACTTGTTTATTGTTGATCGTGTTAAAGACATGATCATCCGTGGTGGTTACAACGTTTATCCACGAGAAATTGAAGAAGTATTGATGTGTCACCCTGATGTGGAGATGGTGGCGGTGGTGGGCGAGCACCATGAGCAGTTGGGTGAAGAGATTCACGCCCATGTTGTACTTCACGAGCATACTCAGTGTGATAGCAAATCTTTGATGGCTTGGTGTCGTGAGCAACTCGCCGACTACAAATACCCGCGTAAGGTGTTTATTCGTAGCGCCTTACCCATGACTGCTACCGGAAAAGTCTTAAAACGAGAGCTACACCCTTTAGAAGTTGCGGAGGCAATCAATGGATAACTATGACTTTATCATCGTAGGTGGCGGTTCGGCTGGTTGTGTGATGGCTTCTCGATTGTCGGAAGACCCTAATGTGACGGTTTGCTTGTTAGAAGCTGGCGGTAAAGATACGAGCCCATTTATTCATACGCCGGTTGGCGTTGTGGCTATGATGCCGACCAAGCTCAATAACTGGGCTTTCGAGACAGTCGAACAGCCGGGTTTAAATGGTAGGAAGGGCTATCAACCGAGGGGCAAGACTCTCGGTGGCTCCAGTTCTATCAATGCCATGATGTACGCCCGTGGACATCGCTATGACTACGATACATGGGAAAGTTTAGGCAATGCTGGCTGGAAGTATGAATCGTGTCTGCCTTACTTTAAAAAAGCAGAGAATAACGAAGTCCACCAAGATGAGTTTCATGGTCAAGGTGGCCCTTTAAATGTGGCGAACCTTAGATCGCCAAGCCCTATGTTGGAACGCTATTTAACAGCCTGTGAGTCGATAGGTGTCCCGCGTAACGAGGATATTAATGGTGTCGCTCAGTTTGGGGCAATGCCGACGCAGGTAACACAGTTAAATGGCGAACGGTGTAGTGCTGCCAAGGCTTACCTAACCCCAAACCTGTCACGATCGAATCTCATTGTCGTTACCAAAGCAACCACACATAAGGTCTTATTTGAAGGCAAGAAGGCGGTTGGCGTTGAATATGGCTCGAAAGGCAAACGTTATCAAATCCGGAGTAACAAAGAAGTCATTTTATCTGCAGGCGCGTTTGGTTCTCCCCAATTGCTATTACTGTCTGGTGTCGGTGCTCAAACTGAATTAGAGACACATGGCATCGAACAAGTTCATGAATTACCTGGAGTGGGCAAGAATCTGCAAGACCATATCGACTTAGTCCATTCGTACAAATGCAGTGAAAAGCGTGAAACCTTCGGCATCTCGCTGCAAATGGCCTCTG
Source organism: Vibrio celticus (assembly GCF_024347335.1). Classification (NCBI taxonomy): domain Bacteria; kingdom Pseudomonadati; phylum Pseudomonadota; class Gammaproteobacteria; order Vibrionales; family Vibrionaceae; genus Vibrio; species Vibrio celticus. The sequence continues at coordinate 592,682 of NZ_AP025464.1, read as the reverse complement.
AAATGACCAAAGCCTTACCGCTATGGCACAAAGAGCGCCGTGGCAAGATGAGCAGTAACTTTGCAGAGGGAATCGGCTTTCTTTGCTCTGATGATCATATCGCCGTGCCTGATTTAGAGTTTGTATTTGTCGTTGCTGTTGTGGATGATCATGCCCGAAAAATCCATACTAGTCATGGCTTTACCTCTCATGTCACCTTGTTGCGACCGAAGAGCCATGGCACAGTAACGCTCAATAGTAATGATCCCTATGATCCGCCTAAGATCGATCCTGCGTTTTTCAGCCATCCTGAAGACATGGAGATCATGATTAAGGGCTGGAAGAAGCAGTATCAAATGTTAGAGAGTTCGGCGTTTGAAGATATTCGTGGCAATGCTTTCTATCCGGTTGACGCTAGTGATGACGAGGCTATAGAGCAAGATATCCGTAACCGTGCAGACACTCAGTATCACCCAGTAGGTACCTGTAAAATGGGACCTAATAGTGATTCATTAGCCGTGGTGGATAAAGATCTCAAGGTATATGGTTTGAATAGCTTAAGAGTCATTGATGCTTCTGTTATGCCGACACTGATTGGGGCAAACACTAATGCGCCAACCATTATGATTGCTGAAAAAGTCGCTGATCAGATTAAAGAGCAATACGGGTTTGGCAAGCAAGAATCTGGCATTCAAGCGAAAGGCGAAGCTGTGGTGTGATTCAAGAAATTAAGTGATAACCCTAAATAAAACAGTAGGTTAGAAAGTCTTGGTTTGATAGGACTCTCTAACCTATTTTTGCGAGCTTACTTAGAATTAAGTAAGGCAGATCAATAGCTTAACCAATAGTGTTACTTAGTTAGAGCTTGATTAAGCCATTGATCAAATTGACCTTTTGGTAACGCACCGTTGATCGTGTCGACACGTTTTCCGTCCTTAAATACCATAACAGTAGGGATGCTTCTGATTTGATACATTGCCGCGAGCTGCTGTTGAGCTTCAGTATCAATCTTAACGAATCGAACATCTCCAGAACGCTCTTTTGCAACGTCGCTGAACACAGGCGCGAAGCCCACACATGGGTTACACCATGTTGCCCAGAAATCGACAACTACAGGTTGTGAACTGTTCAAGATAGATTGGAAATTAAGTGACGTTCCCTCGATAGGAGCGCCATCGAGCAGCGCTGTTTTGCACTTACCACAAGTTGGGCTTTCTGAAATTCTTTCTGAAGGAACTCGGTTTACGCCATTACAAGAAGGGCAACGTGTGTTGAATGTAGACATAACTTTCTCTTTTTATTGTAACTCCGTGTCTAACGCGATTTACGAATCACGCACGGAGCGCTTATACTGTTTAAAACTAGAATACGATACTTAAATAAAAACAAACAATAAACAGGTAAATGATGACAAAATTTTACGCCGAAATTACTGGCTGGGGAAAGTGTCTGCCACCAGCCGTGCTGTCCAATGATGATCTAAGCACTTTCATTGATACGTCTGACGAGTGGATTCGAACTCGAACTGGTATCGAAAACCGTCGTATCAGTCATGTAAATACCTCTGAACTTGCGACTGTTGCAGCGAAGCATGCAATGGCGTGTGCTGGCCTAACTGCTGAAGATATCGATCTTGTTATCATCGCGACGTGCAGCCCAGACTCACTGATCCCAAACACTGCGTCTAAGGTTCAACAGAACCTAGGCATTAAGAGTGCAGCGGCTTTCGACCTTAATGCAGCGTGTACTGGCTTCATTTACGGTGTTGAAACGGCGACTCGACTGATTCAAGCGGGTAACTACCGCAACGCTATCGTTGTGGGCGCAGAACGTCTGTCATTCTTCATTGATTGGACCAAGCGTGATACCGCGGTTCTTTTCGGTGATGGCGCTGGCGCTGTGGTTCTATCTCGCACCGAAGAACAAGTTGGCTTACAAGAAGCTCAGATCGGTTGTGACGCCGAAGGCCGCGATATTCTAGCGGTACCAAAATTCGGTACATCTATGGATCGCTTTGCTGCTGACAACGGTTATTGGGACTTTGACTTCGTTGGTAAAGAGATCTTCAAACGTGCAGTGAAAGGCATGGGTGCAGCGGCACACACAGTATTGAGCCGCACTGGTATCTCAACCGACAACATTGACGTTGTGATTCCGCACCAAGCGAACATCCGAATCATTCAAACTCTGTGTGATATGGCGGGTATCGATCGCGAGAAAGCGTTTGTTAACATCCAAAATTACGGCAACACATCCGCTGCGACTGTACCAATCGCATTGTGTGAATCGCTAGAGCAAGGTTTCGTTAAGCCTAACGACAATATTCTTGTTGCAGCGTTTGGTGCGGGTTTGACGTGGGGTGCTGGCCATATTAAATGGGGTAGCCGTGTTGAGCCGCTAGGTCAATCAGATGCTAAGCTTCCAGAAGCCGACAAATCTGCTTTAGAGCTTCTAGAAAGAGCCATTTTACACTGTAAAACACACCCGAATTCAGCGAGCGAATAACGTTGATGGGTACAGTCGTCAAAGTACGTCTTATGACGAAAGCCGACCTCGATGGGGCGGCTTTAGTTCACCAAGCTACTTTTGTTCGACAGCAAAACTCAAAAACTTGGTTACAATGTAACTTAAACGCTTCACCACGCTTTCTTAACTTTGTTGCTGAAAGCGATGGCGAAATTGTCGGCTACATTATTTGGGTTCAAAAGAGTGGGTTTAGACCTGAGGCTGTTTTGGAGCTAGAGCAACTTGCCGTGTTACCAAGCGCGCAGGGGCAAGGATTGGGTAAAACGCTGATTCTAGATTCCCTGCCGCAGGTAAAACAGCATTTGGCGGATCAAGGCTCGACGCTCAAACACGTGCTAGTGACCACCAGAGCAGACAACTTTGCACAAAAGCTTTATCAATCTACGTTGGGTGCAGAAGTCGAAACCACGATTTCAAACCTGTACTCAGCTGATGAAGTGCTTATGATAGCTCGCAATGTAGGTGAGCGAATCTGATCGCTGAGTTTTTAGAACTCATTATAATCAGCGGTATAAATCGACTTACGTTTAATTAGGGACTTCTACAGTCCCTTTTGTTATTTCTTAGGAAGTGTTTTGAAGAAAGTTTTAGCAATTGGCTACGTTTGGCCAGAACCGAATTCATCGGCGGCGGGCAGCCATATGATGTCTCTTTTACGCCTGTTCAAGAGACAAGGTTGGTCCGTTGAATTTGCAACGCCAGCTCAAGAAACCGAGCACATGATCGATCTCTTTGAAGAGGGCATTACAAGCCAATCTATACAGTTAAATTGCGATAGCTTTGACGATTATATTGAAGAGCTGCAGCCCGATGTCGTGATGTTTGACCGTTTTATGATGGAAGAACAGTTTGGTTGGCGTGTTGAGAAGGTATGTCCGAATGCGTTTAAGCTGTTGGATACCGAAGACTTGCAGTTCCTGCGTAATGCGCGCCATGAAGCCGTTAAGAAAGAGACGGAACTGACCAAAGCACACTTGTACAGTGATTTAGCTAAACGTGAAATTGCCGCGATTTTGCGCTGTGATCTTTCGTTGATCATTTCAAGTTACGAGATGGAACTACTTCAAGCCGAGTTCAATATCGATCCCAAACTGCTTCATCATCTGCCGTTCATGGTTGATCTTAATACGCTTCCTGTAAGCACGAAAAGCTTTGAAGAACGTCAGCATTTCATGACAATAGGTAACTTTAGACACGCACCGAATTGGGATGCTGTGCTTCAGTTACAGAAGATTTGGCCGAAGATTCGCAAGCAGTTGCCTGACACTGAACTTCATATTTATGGATCGTATCCGCCGCCAAAAGCGACCGCATTACACAACCCTAAAACCGGTTTCCATATCAAAGGTTGGGCGAAAGATGCTCAAGAAGTGATGGAGCAGGCACGTGTGTGTGTAGCGCCACTGCGTTTTGGTGCGGGCATTAAAGGTAAGTTGCTTGATGCAATGAAGCTTCAGACTCCAAACGTGACCAGTGAAATTGGTAGTGAAGGCATGTTGCCGCAAGGTGATTTGCAATGGCCGGGCGCGGTTGCAGACGATATCGACGAGTTTGTTGAACAAGCTGTTGCTCTTTATAAAGATGAAGAGAAGTGGCTCAAGGCTCAAAGCCAGTGTCATTCAATTCTTGAAGCGCACTACGAACAGAATCAACTGGGCGACAAATTGATCGAGCGATTGATTGCGCTAGAGTCTGAGCTTGAATCACATCGACTGGATAACTTCTTCGGTTCGATGCTTAAGCACCACAGCATGGCGAGCACTAAGTACATGTCGCAGTGGATTGCTGAGAAGAACAAGATCAAATAGCTGTTCTTTACCACAAAGACAGAATAAATCTTAGGCCCCTAGGTTAACGCCTAGGGGCTTTTTCATGGGTGAAGCTTCTTGGCTTTAGACACTAGACTTGCAAACCGAAACATAGTGTCATTACATTAGCATTGACTAATTTATATTTATTAGTAAACTCTAATGTGACTTGTGGTGAGTTAGATTAGAGTTTGTGGATAGGAGAGGTCAGTGGTTAGTTTTATTCCTTGGGATGCTTTTTTCGGTGGCATGTTGTTAGGTGTGTCGGCCATTGTTTTAATGTTGGGCATTGGTCGAGTTGCAGGTATTAGTGGCATTGTCAGCCGTTTATTACCAGTTCGCACCAGCAACAAAGAAAGCAAAGACACGGATGCAGAAAAAACTGAAAAGCATTGGCGTATCGCGTTTGTTGTTGGAATGGTAGTTAGTGGTTGGTTGTTAATTCCTACCGGTTACCAACTCCCTCAATTGGAAGAGATGAACCTTTTGGTAGTCGTTATTGCTGGTCTGTTAGTCGGTTTTGGCACTAAAACGGCAAACGGCTGTACTAGTGGGCATGGCATTGTCGGCATGGCGCGTTTGTCTAAACGCTCCATTATCGCAACGTGTGTATTCATGGGTGTGGCAATAGCAACCGTGCTTATCAAGAACCTGATAGGGTTGGGGGCATAATGAAAAATTCTTCATTTAGTATCGTTGTTGGTTTACTTGCTGGAATCTTGTTTGGCTCGGGTATGATCATCTCAGGTATGGTTGATCCAAAGAAAGTACTTGGCTTCTTAGATGTGACTGGCAATTGGGATATCAGCTTGGCATTTGTGATGGGCGGTGCGCTACTGGTGTTCGCTCCGTTTTATCACTTAGTCATTAAAAAGCGCGCTAAAGCGATCAATGGTGAGCCGTTAGATAGCCGTAACAATCCGCTAATCGACAGAAAACTGATTCTAGGTTCAACAGCGTTTGGATTAGGTTGGGGGCTTGCAGGCTTTTGTCCAGGACCTGCTGTTACGAGTCTTAGTGGCGGTAACCCAACCGTGTGGGTGTTTATGATAAGCATGCTGGCGGGGATGTGGTTGGCAGGTCGAACGAATAAAACCTGTTAGGGTAAACCTATCGTGTATCGAATTGGCTTGATATAAGCATTAGAGAGGCCGACTCGCAGCCAGTCGGTCTCTTTTTAGATCTACAACAATTAGTTGATAGTCGTTGAAACTGGGCAGTGGTCACTGAGTTTGTAGTCCAGCACATCTTGCGTTTCAAATACCTTTTGTTTCGCAGGAGTAGCATCTAAGGACTTGCTCACCACAATATGGTCTATTACAGAACGGAACTGGTGCGTGCGGTGGTTATTACGATTTGAGCGAACCTTACAATCTGCACGGGTCTTCCTTGTCGCCAAACGAGCATCCGTGTTTTCAGTTAAATCCTTCCACATCCAATCTCTTGAGTAGGATAGGTTATGGTTGAAGTCGCCTAAGATCGCGTAGTCTTCACCGTTACGTTCTCTTTTTTGTATCCATTTATTCAGTTGCTGTGCTTGGTCTTTTAGGCGCGAACAATCGCGGTTAGACTTATACGCTCCGCTGCAGCCTGCCTTTAAATGCACAGACAGCATGTGAATTGGTTTTGAGTCCGTTTCAACGACCACATAGCTGGCAAACCTAAGCTTGCTGTTAGAATCCAACTCCAGAGGAAAGTCAGCGTAGTCGGTGAGTGTGATTCCTTTGCGAACTGCGAAGCCTGTGTATTGGTTCACTTCTTTGAACTGGCGGTTACTGTTTTCTGGTAATGCTCGGTCAGACATCAATATCTTGTATTGATCGCCAGCCACGCGCTGAATGGCATTTAAGTCGTCGACTTCCTGAAAGGCGACCACATCTGCATCTAAAGACTGAAAGTATTCTTCAAGTTTGTCGAAATCAGCTTGATCACGTTGGGCGGAAAACTTATTCACAGCCTCGTTGGTTGATAACCATTCGATATTCCAATTGGATATGGTCAAAGGTTCAGCAAATGCGTGGCTACTGAGTAAGCAACCTAACATCATCCAGTTTCGAAGTCGTTTCATGCCAAATATCCCTAATTTTCTCTGCCAATATTGATGAGCCGTTATCCTACAACACTTACCAAAAATTCAACTCTTTTTAGCAGTTTTTTTATTGTTACATTGTTTCTTTTCGACTTGAGAACTGGCGTAATAATATTGAATTGATCTTAGTCAGCGTGAGAGTTTTATTGATCCAAATCAATACTCAAAGTTGGTGGTTCTCGTTAAATACGCCACAATATCTAGTGTTAGTTAAACGATAAATCGCTCTATATAGTGTGTTTGTGGATAAGTCTGTGAATACCTCAAGAGTAAGGAGAAGTGGTGAAATCAATCGTAATCAAGCGTGATGGCTCAAGAGCTCCATTCAGTAGAGATCGCATCCAAGCTGCAGTGGAAGCAGCATCAGACAAAGCCGATAAGGAAATTGCTATTTATGCACTGAATGTGGCATTAGCAGTTGAGTTGAAGCTCGAAGACTACGATGAAGTTCATATCTCTGAAATTCAAACCATGGTCGAGAACGAGCTAATGCAGGGGCCATATAAGTCTCTGGCTCGTGCTTACATTGAATATCGTCATGACCGCGACATCGCACGTGAAAAGCAAAGTGCTTTAACTCGTGAGATCGAAGGTTTGATCGAGGAAAGCAATGTTGATCTGATCAATGAGAATGCCAACAAAGACGGCAAAGTTATCCCAACTCAGCGTGACCTGCTGGCGGGTATCGTGGCTAAACACTATGCGAAAACTCACATTTTGCCGCGTGACATCGTACAAGCTCACGAATGTGGTGACATTCATTACCACGATCTAGACTACGCACCGTTCTTCCCAATGTTTAACTGTATGCTTATCGATCTGAAAGGCATGTTAACGCATGGCTTCAAGATGGGTAACGCGGAAATCGACACTCCGAAGTCGATCTCTACGGCGACTGCGGTTACAGCGCAAATCATCGCGCAAGTGGCGAGCCATATATACGGCGGTACTACGATTAACCGTATCGATGAGGTTCTAGAGCCTTATGTAATGGCGAGCTACGAGAAGCATTTATCGTTAGCGAAAGAGTGGGACATTCATAGCCCAGAAGCTTTTGCTATCTCTCGTACAGAGAAAGAGTGTTACGACGCGTTCCAGTCATTGGAATACGAAGTAAACACGCTACACACTGCTAACGGTCAAACACCATTCGTGACGTTTGGTTTTGGTTTAGGCGAAAGCTGGGGTTCAAAACTTATCCAGCAATCTATCTTGAAAAACCGCATTGCAGGTTTGGGTAAGAACCGTAAAACAGCCGTATTCCCTAAACTGGTTTTTGCAATCAAAGATGGTTTGAACCACCAGAAGCAAGATCCAAACTACGACATCAAGCAACTAGCGCTAGAGTGCGCATCTAAGCGTATGTACCCAGACATTCTAAACTACGACAAAGTAGTAGAAGTGACAGGGTCATTCAAAACACCGATGGGTTGCCGTAGCTTCTTGAATACTTACGAAGAAAACGGTGAGCTGATTCATGAAGGCCGTAACAACCTAGGTGTTGTGAGCTTGAACTTGCCACGTATCGCGATTAACGCAAAGCAAGATATGGCTAAGTTCTACGAACTGCTTGATGAAAAACTCAAGCTGGCTCGTCGTGCATTAGAAACACGTATTTCTCGTCTAGAAAACGTGAAAGCACGTGTTGCTCCAATCCTATACATGGAAGGTGCGTGTGGTGTTCGCTTGAAAGCAGACGACTCTATTGCTGATATCTTCAAGAACGGCCGTGCATCTGTTTCTCTTGGTTACATTGGTATCCACGAAGCAATGACAGCGCTTTACGGCACTGACGTTCACTTGTACGACGATGGCGAAATGCGTGCTAAAGCGCTTGAGTTGGTAGAATACATGAAGCGTGAAGTGGAATCTTGGACAAAAGAGACAGGTTACGCATTCAGCCTATATGGCACACCAAGTGAAAACCTATGTAGCCGTTTCTGCAGCATCGATACCAAAGAGTTTGGTGTGATCGATGGTGTAACAGACCGCGGTTACTACACTAACAGCTTCCACTTAGATGTGCAGAAGAAAGTGAACCCATACGACAAGATCGATTTCGAGATGCCTTACCCTGAAATCTCTAGCGGTGGTTTCATTTGTTACGGTGAATTCCCTAACATGCAGAAGAACATCGAAGCGCTAGAAAACGTATGGGACTACAGCTACACACGCGTACCTTACTACGGCACCAACACGCCTATTGATGAGTGCTACGAGTGTGGTTACAACGGTGAGTTTGACTGTACAAGTAAGGGCTTTACGTGTCCTAAGTGTGGCAACCATGATTCTACGAAAGTATCGGTAACACGCCGTGTTTGCGGTTACCTTGGTAGCCCAGATGCACGACCATTTAACTTCGGTAAGCAAGAAGAAGTTAAACGTCGCGTGAAGCATCTTTAGTAACCGCTAAGATCATTATCTAGCTTACTTAGAAGAGCTAGGTTTCAAGAAATATGATTGGTATCGGCGCTATGTCGATACCAATTCATTTGTTTCAACTCTCGCTACTTTTCGAGTTAAACCATTAAGCCATCACGAGTTCTCAATACTGCCTTATGAATTATCACCAATATCACCCAATCGACGTTGTAAATGGCCCAGGAACACGCTGCACTTTGTTTGTGTCGGGTTGTGTGCACCAGTGTCGCGGGTGTTATAACCAATCGACGCAAAGGTTGGACTCTGGGCATTTGTTTACTCAAGAGCTGCAAGACCACATTATCGCTGATCTGAATGATCCGCGAATCAAGCGTCGTGGCTTGTCGCTTTCTGGTGGTGATCCTTTGCATCCTGCAAACGTGTCTGAAGTTCTTACGTTGGTTCAGCGTGTGAAAGCAGAATGTGAGGGTAAAGACATCTGGATGTGGACTGGTTACGAGTTAGGTGAGCTTGATGAAAAACAGAAGCAAGTACTGGAATACGTTGATACTTTGATTGATGGCCGCTTTGAGCAAGATAAAGCAGATCCAATGTTGGATTGGCGTGGTAGTTCAAACCAAATCATTCATCGATTTACTGACTTATAGCTTTGCTGACTTATAAGCTTGTTCTAATTTAGTACTCTCGTAAACAGAAACCGAAAAAAGGGCACCATCGTTAGCGCAATGCTACAAATCAGCCCTTGAGTGTGAGTTCTTTTGAATCGATCGCCTGCACATCAATGTCAGTTTGGCGCTTGCTTAAATAGGAATGTGCTCAGGCTCGTCGATTAGGTTGTTTATCCATTTCTTGGATTGAATCCTATGACTGGTCAGAATTATTTTGGCGAGCTCTTCCAGCAGTAGAATCATCAAAACCCATTCTAGCGGCCAACCCAACACCAGCGCAGTAAAGTAGGCAAGGGGGATACCGATTGCCCATTGGCCAAACAGGTCGATGAAGATGCTGTAGTTGATGTCTCCACCACTTTTCAGCACGCCACCAATACCGACCATATTGAAGACTCTTAGTATCATGCCGAGTGCCATGACTAAGGTGACGTTAACGGCCGTGTCTTTGAGCTCTAAGTGAGTAAGACCGATCATGTATACGATCGCGGGTTTGGCAAACCAGCATAACAAGGCTAATAGAGCGGCGAGCCCACAGCTGACCAAGACATATCCCCAAGCGGTATTCTCAACACGTTGATAGTTCTTTGCGCCGATCTCGTTGCCTAAAATGATCGAAGCAGCGACGGCAAAGCCCATGAACGCTGAGATCAAGATGCTTTCGACAGGCGATAACAGTGAAATGATCGCAAGCTCGCCAACACCCATCTGACCAACAATAACGTTATAAATCAGTATTCCGCCCGCCCAAGCCGTATCATGAACCAACATCGGAATTGCTATCTTGAAATACTTCTTTCTATGCTTCGGCAATATCGTATCGCGCCAATTACTCAGTGTTGGGAACAAGTGAGCGTAGTGTCTCTTCGCCATCACAAGTAGGGCAATCGTTTGAAAGAATCGAGAGACAGTGGTGCCAATTGCAGCTCCTACAACACCTAGTTCAGGGAAGCCAAATAATCCGAATATCAGCAATGCATTGAGAATCGCGTTGATGATGATCGCCCAGATGCTGATCTTGGTAGGTAGCTTGGCTTCGCCGACCGATCGCAGTGCGCTTTCTAGTGGCACTACGATAGCCGTACCAATAAGGCTGGCTCCTGTTATCCAAAGGTAATCCGTTGCCAAGCGGACGTAATCAGGATCTGAGGCCACCACAGACACGACTGATTCAGGAGCCAATGTATAAATGAACACAAAGGGGATGATGGCAAAGACAGACAATGCCCATGATTGCGCTAATGTGCGTCTAATTCCGTTGAAATCTCCCGCACCGAAATATTGCGAAGCTAGCACACTGACAGCGCCGCTAATCCCAGATACCATGATTAAGTTGAAGAAAAATATACGGTTACCCACGCCAACCGCTGCGGTTGCAGAGTCACCCAGTTGGTTAACCATAAAAATATCGACTACGCCAAGTAATGAAAACAACATAGTTTGTAGCGATACAGGCAAAACGATGTGTAAAAGCTTTTGCCAAAAATCTTTGTCTAGATGACGATATGTCGAGCGCATCGCATTTCCCCTGTGGTTAATATGCGAGAAGTTTATCGGTATTTGTTTTGGCTGTATTGTTCAGGTTCATCACAAACTTTTGCCAAACTATCTATTCTCAAAAGCTGCCTATTTGTCAAAACGATCTGTTTTCAGAATCATCTATTTCAAAACTATCGAATGACTAATGTGGCGATTTAATTGCAGACAAACCTAATGAGCGACCAGTGAAATGAGTGAGAAACACGAACGGTACGAGATCTCTGATCAGACACACCAAGAGTTTGTCGATCAAAGCCATGTATTGGCATTCGAAGAGTTGGGTATCGTTCAGTGTGGGACGGCGTCGTGCCGAGATTTCTTTTCGGTCCATAGGAAGAATCCACAGAAACACATGCTGCTATACACGGTTAGGGGGAAAGGGTGGTTAGAAAGCGGGTCGTGTCGCTATACTCTAGAGTCAGGGTCGTGTATTACCGTGCCAGCGGGCACAGAGAATGGCTTTGGGATTGAAGAAGAGACATGGCAAATCGCATGGATCTTTCTCTCGCCAGATAAGCAATGGGATAAAGTAGTGAGTGATGAAGTGAGTTACACGTTGTCTCCGGCCGCAGAAGTCGTCTCGTCGTGCATTCACACTCTATTGAGAAGCATTGCGCTGCCGATCGATTTGGGGGGAGCGATCGCCAATCACAGTGTCGCTCAAATCGAGTTCATGATTAATGCGCCAGTCCCGCAGCAGCAATCACGCAATTTGATTCGTTTAAGACGCGTGTTCGACAACGTACAAAAGCAGCTTCACAAAGAGTGGAACGTTCACGAGCTTGCGAGCTTGTTCCCTTGCTCAGAGCCGCATTTCCATCGCTTGTGCCAGCGCTATTACTCACACAGCCCAATGACTCATATCATGCGCATGAGAATGGAATACGCAGCACGTTTGTTGAAATCGAGTGATTGGTCGATTCAACATATCGGTGAGATAGTGGGATATCCCAATGCTGCCAACTTCAGTACCCGATTTAAGGCGTGGTCGGGAATGACACCAAGGCAATTCAAACAAAGTGCTTAATAGGGCACATGGGAACATAAGACACATAGAAATAAAGCGCTTTAAATTGTTAAATATGTCATTAGGTGTTTGAAATTTTCACTATTTATCCGTTTGAAATGACCAATCTCTGATTACTTATGGTAACTAAGCGCTTCTATTAAAAAATGTTTCTGATTTGTCTACGATAATGTTAACGTGAAACTCATTACTTGAATTTCAAAGGGTTGTGACTTTCATGTTTTCACATCTACCAAAACCAACTTTAGATCCAATTCTATCTCTTTCTGTTGCTTACCGCGGCGATACTCGTACTGATAAAGTCGACTTAGGCATTGGCGTTTACAAAAACGAACAAGGCGAAACACCGATCATGAAAGCCGTTTCTATGGCTCAAGATATCGTTGTTGATACGCAGAAAACCAAAGCTTACGTTGGCCTAGCAGGCTGTGAAGAGTTTAACCAGAGCATGGTTGATCTGCTGCTTAAAGGGACTTCTGCAATGGATCGCGTTGCTGCGATTCAAACACCTGGTGCAAGTGGTGCACTTCGCATGTTGGGTGACTTAATGAAAGTTTCTCAACCAGACACCACAGTTTGGATTTCAAACCCAAGCTACGTTAACCACAAACCGGTGATGGAAGCGGCAGGCTTAAAAGTTCGATACTACAATTACTTCAGTCCTGAAACGAAGCAAGTTGATACTGCAAGAATGTTGGATGACCTTTCGAAAGCGGGTCCATCCGACGTGGTACTACTGCACGGTTGCTGCCATAACCCAACGGGTGCAGATATCGACTTTGAAGCGTGGCAGGAAATCACCAAATTATCTCAGAAGAATGGTTTCTTACCGTTCGTTGATATTGCCTACCAAGGTTTTGGTGATGGCCTAGAAGAAGATGCTAAAGGTCTTCAACACATGGCTAACAACGTCGAAGAGATGTTGATTACGACATCTTGCTCGAAGAACTTCGGTTTATACCGTGAAAGAACGGGTGCCGCTATCGTGATTGGCAAGAACAGCGAACACGTTGGTAATGCTAAAGGTAAGCTTCTTACGCTTGCTCGTTCAACTTATACAATGCCGCCAGATCATGGTGCCGCTTTGGTTAAAACAATTCTTCAGAATCAAGAGCTAACATCGATTTGGAAGCAAGAATTGAGTGAAATGCAGCAACGTTTGTTAAATCTGCGCCAAAGTTTATGTGATGAATTGCGAAATACTTATAACACGTCACAATTTGATTTCATTGAAAGCCATAAAGGCATGTTTAGTGTACTAGGCTTTAAAGAAACTCAAATGAATCAATTACGTGAAGAGTATGGAGTCTATGGTGTTGGTGATGGACGCATCAATATTGCAGGCCTTTCCGAATCTCATATTCCTTATGTAGCTAAAGCGATAGCCAACGTTTCAAAATAGAAGGTGACTGAATGTATAACTGGAAAGCGATTGTAGTTTTGATGCTAAGTGGTGGCCTGTTTGCTTGTTCGACGACGACTCAAGCTCCTGTCGAGCCAGAGCAAAAGCCTCAAGTAGAACAACCTGTTGTGGATGACTCTTCAAAGACTGACGCAACTGAAGGCGAGAAAGTAACGGAACCTACAGAGAAGCCTGAAGAAGTAAAACCAACTGAACCAGAAGTGAAACCAAAGCCTGAAGAAAAGCCAGCTCCAAAGCCGACTAAAACAAGCGATGGCAAACTGATTCTTGGTGAAGAAGAGTGGGTGTTTGTACCAGGTTTGAAAGAAGCGTTTAAAGCACGTGTCGATACAGGCGCAACAACCTCTTCAATCAGTGCGGTTGATGTTGTTGATTTTGAACGTGACGGAAAAGACTGGGTTAAGTTCAAAATCGAACATGACGGCATCACTACGGAAGAGATCAGCTTACCGGTAGAGCGTTGGGTTAAGATTAAGCAGTCGAGCGCGGAAGGTACACAACGACGTGCTGTGGTTGTCGCTTCAATTCAAATCGGTGACCTGAAAGACAAAACTGAGTTTACTCTAGCGGACCGAACGCATCTTTCATTCCCACTTCTGTTGGGTAGAAGCTTCTTTAGAGATGTTGCGGTAGTAGATGTAAGCCAAAAATACGTTCAAAAGAAAATAACTAAATAACAGTTCTGCTAGTCATCAAAGCTTTTCGTTTGGAAGAGCTATAGTTTCAAAAGTGACGAGCTTAAAAGACTTTTAGTGTTGATAAATGAAATCCCTGCCGGTTCTGCTGGTGGGGATTTTTCTATTTACACCCCAATAACGTATGAAAAGCATCTAAATGGTCTATGTTTACTATTCGTTTACTGTTTAACCTCGACAACGTGATCGAGATCTCTATATAATCCGCGCTTCGATTTTTGTTTAATCCATACTTTCGTACTTCTTATTTAGGTTATTGAAATAGTCTAATAATTATCTGTCAGTACACGCTTAGGAATTAGTTCTTTGATATCTACCGCGAACATCACAATGCAATTTGGCGCAGAGCCGCTGTTTGAAAACATCTCTGCTAAATTTGGTAACGGCAACCGTTATGGTTTGATCGGCGCCAATGGTTGCGGCAAATCAACGTTCATGAAAATCCTAAGTGGCGCATTAACGCCAAGTTCGGGCAACGTTTCTATCACCCCAGGAGAAAAACTGGGTGTGCTTAGCCAAGATCAGTTCGCTTTCGAACAATACAGCGTTATCGACGTTGTAATCATGGGTGACAGAAAACTGTGGGAAGTAAAACAAGAACGTGACCGCATTTATTCTTTGCCAGAAATGAGCGAAGACGATGGTATGAAAGTCGCAGAACTTGAAAGCGAATTCGCGGAAATGGATGGCTACACAGCAGAAAGCCGTGCTGGCGATATTCTAATCCAAGCCGGTATCGAAGAAGAGTTCCATTTCGGTCTGATGCAGCAAGTTGCTCCAGGTTGGAAACTGCGTGTGCTATTGGCACAAGCTCTGTTTGCAAACCCAGATATCTTGCTACTTGATGAACCAACCAACAACTTGGACATTCATACGATCAACTGGCTTGCTGAAGAGCTGAACCAGCGTAAATGTACAATGATCATCATATCGCACGATAGACACTTCCTGAACTCTGTGTGTACGCACATGGCGGATATCGATTACGGTGAGCTACGCGTTTACCCTGGTAACTACGAGTACTTCCTAGAAGCGTCTGGTTTGATTCGAGAGCAGCTTCTAGCAAGCAACGCTAAGAAAGCGGCTGAAATCAGTGAGCTTCAAGACTTCGTAAACCGTTTTGGTGCGAACGCATCGAAAGCGAAACAAGCAAGTTCTCGTGCTAAGAAAATGGACAAGATCACGCTTGATGAAGTGAAATCATCGAGCCGTATGAGCCCATCAATTGATTTTGGTGAAGGCAAAAAACTGCACCGTCAAGCGCTTGAACTTCAAGACCTTGGTCACGGCTTCGATGGTGAAACATTGTTTGCTGGTGGTAACTTGCTACTTGAAGCAGGTACTCGTCTTGCGGTTATCGGTGAGAACGGTGTGGGTAAAACCACGCTGCTACGTTGCCTAGTTCAAGAGCTAGAACAAAACGAAGGCATCGTTAAATGGTCTGAAAACGCATCGGTAGGCTACTGCCCGCAAGATAGCACTAAGGATTTTGATAACGACCTGAGCATCTTCGATTGGATCTCGCAATGGCGCACCGTGAAGCACGATGATCTTATGGTACGTGGCATTCTAGGTCGTCTATTGTTTACTGCTGACGATGCGAACAAAAAAGCGCGCAACTGTTCTGGTGGTGAGAAGAACCGTCTGTTGTTCGGCAAGCTAATGATGCAAGACATCAACGTGCTGGTAATGGACGAACCAACGAACCATATGGACATGGAAGCAATCCAAGCCCTGAACGACGCGTTGAAGGTTTATACGGGGACGCTTATCTTCGTAAGTCATGACCGTGAGTTCGTTTCTTCACTGGCAACACACATCATCGATGTGAAAGACCAACAGCTAGTGAGCTTCCAAGGTACTTATGAAGAGTACTTAGACCACCAGAAAAAGATGCTGATGGTTAACTTATAGAGTAAGTTGTTAGCTTCGGTTGTTAAACGATTAACAGTCAGCGGAACTAACAAAAAAAGCCCCGAACATTAATGTGTTCGGGGTTTTTCTATGTAATATGTTTAGCTATTTATTACTCAGTAACTAAACCTAAGCTGATCAATAAAACCTAGATACGAAATCTAGATTAGAAACCAAATCGAGCCGACATTAAGATTTGGTGACCGTAAGTGCCGTTATTGCGCATATCAAGGCCAACAGACAGTTGATCAGTTGAATGGAAACGAGCACCGATACCCACAATTGAACGAGTGTCATCGTTGTCGATCAGTTGACCAAGGCGCGCATTAATTTCAACGTTTGCCATTAACCAAGCTCTCAAGCCAATGTTGATTTCTGTTTTGATGTGGTTGTCGTCATTACGTTCAATGTTGTGCAGTAACATTTGGCCAGTAACGTCAGCAAATTGATTGATTGGGCCGTTGAACCCCATACCTACCGCTGCATCCCAATCACTTTCAAATTCTGAATCGATACGAGCAACAAAGTGAGAGTTCTGAGTGAACATTGTTGTGACTTCACCACCGAAAGTACTTGGGCTAGTACCCATGCGCAGCTCGAATGTGTTGTAGTTAAAGTTGTTTGCAGACGCAGAGAATGAACACAGTGCAGCGAGTCCTAAAAGGACAGTCTTATTCGTGCAACCTAGCATGGTGACTCCATATAAATTGTATTTTGCGGCAGTATAATACAAAAAAGCCTGCAATATGCAGGCCAATTATTTGAAGTCGGTATTTTTATATTAATCGCTTATAGAATCTGGATGTGGTCCACTTCGATTTCCGGTGTCTTGCCGCCTTCATATTCGCCGAAGATACGAACTTTTGTATCAGCGGTCAGTGGTTGTGCTAGGCGGATATCATCATCCAGTTCGATTTGAATTTCACTCTGGCCATCAGAGAAGACAAACGTGTCATTCTTTAGTTGACGAACAATCTTGCCATCCACAATTGCTTCTTGCTCTGCGAACATGCTTGTGTCGGCAAGTAGTGTCGCAACAGAAACGGTTTCAATCGGTCCAGTGTAAGCAATAGCGCTTTCGTGCTTGCTGTTGACATTATTATTGTTGTTGTGTTCACTAGCCATTGCGAAAGTAGGAGCAAGGATAATAGTAGATGCGATAGCTAATAGAGTCTTTTTCATGGTGAATCCCTTAATGTTGTTTTTAGTAGAAACGTTTTTCTGAATTTGAAACGTTTCTTTTTGTTAGTACGTTTTTCGTTGAAGCGCCTGTTATCGTTCACAAGCTTCGTTTCGATGGAGCTATTAAACAACACTAGGGTTGAATCCAGAGTGAGTAAGGTATTCATTTTCCATTCATTTTATTGAGCATCTACTCGGCAATGACGTTAAGATGGTCGCAGAGAAATATTGCCCATAGCTACAAATTGAAAATTAAGAAATTAAGAAATTAAGGATTTAAGTACAAATGCGAGCACCATTAAGTGCCCTTATGGTTCAAGGGACAACGTCAGATGCCGGAAAAAGTGTTTTGGTGGCAGGTTTATGCCGTGTTTTGGCAAGGAAAGGAATCAAAGTGGCACCTTTCAAACCACAAAACATGGCGTTGAACAGTGCTGTGACAAAAGATGGTGGCGAAATTGGTCGCGCTCAAGCGGTTCAGGCGC
This sequence comes from Vibrio celticus, assembly GCF_024347335.1. Classification (NCBI taxonomy): domain Bacteria; kingdom Pseudomonadati; phylum Pseudomonadota; class Gammaproteobacteria; order Vibrionales; family Vibrionaceae; genus Vibrio; species Vibrio celticus. The sequence continues at coordinate 574,965 of NZ_AP025464.1, read as the reverse complement.
AAGCTTGTAATATAGAGCCAACCGTTCACATGAACCCTGTATTGCTAAAGCCTAATTCAGATACCGGCGCGCAAGTGATTTTGCAAGGCCTAGCGCTAAGCAACATGGAAGCGACGGGCTATCATGATTACAAGAAAGTCGCGATGGATACGGTTATCGATTCGTTTGACCGACTTTCTGAAGAGTATGAAAGCGTGATGATTGAAGGTGCGGGGAGCCCAGCCGAAATCAATCTTCGCGAAAATGATATCGCTAACATGGGATTTGCTGAGAAAGCGGACATCCCAGTGATCATCGTTGCTGATATTGACCGTGGTGGTGTTTTTGCGCATCTCTACGGCACATTGGCGTTGTTGTCTGAATTTGAACAAGCTCGCGTAAAAGGCTTTGTGATAAACCGTTTTAGAGGCGATATCGCACTGCTTCAATCTGGCCTAGATTGGCTAGAGGAAAAAACCGGCAAGCCAGTCATTGGTGTTTTGCCATATCTGCATGGTTTTAACTTAGAAGCGGAAGATGCCATTACCTCTGCTCAAGAGTCTGACGGAGAAGCTAAGCTTAAGGTGGTGGTGCCGGTGCTAACCCGAATCAGCAACCATACAGACTTTGACGCGTTAAGATTGAATCCTTCAATTGATTTACGTTATGTCGGTAAAGGTGAACGTGTAAACAACGCTGATTTAATTATCTTGCCGGGTACAAAATCGGTAAGGGCAGATTTGGACTACCTAAAGCAACAAGGTTGGGATAAAGATATTCAACGCCATCTGCGCTTAGGCGGCAAGGTGATGGGTATCTGTGGCGGCTACCAAATGTTAGGTAACATCATCCACGATCCTGATGGTGTTGAAGGCGCGCCCGGCAGCAGCGAAGGGTTAGGGTATCTGGATACTGAAACAACCCTTACACAGCAGAAAACCTTAACCAACGTACGCGGCACCATGACGCTGGATGGAAAAACAGCAGAGGTAAAAGGGTATGAAATCCACGTAGGTAGGACTGATGTCAAAGAAACAGACTTACCGGTTCAGTTAGAATCTGGCTGCCTAGATGGCGCTGTGAATCAAGATAACTCGATTTTTGGTACTTACCTGCATGGCGTATTCGATAACAGTGACGCGTTGTCGCTTATTTGCGAATGGGCAGGAGCCAGCGATGTGACCGCGATTGACCACGAACAGCTTAAAGAGCTGGGTATTAATCGAATCGCTGATGCCATCGAAGAGTACTTAAATCTAGAGCTGCTTTGGCCAGAGTTAACAGCTTAAGCCGCCATTTAGAAGTTAGCTAAAGAACCTAAACGAACAATAGATAAGTGATAACAATGAAAAAGCGAGTCTTCCTTTTAACCATTGCCTTAACTTCGGCATTGAGTTCTAGTCATCTTTTTGCTGCGGAAAAGCTACGAGTTTACGCTGCATCGTCGATGACCAATGCGGTTAATCTGTTGGTTGAAGAGTTTGAGAAAGACCATTCTGTCGATGTGATTCCTGTGTATGCGAGTACGTCGTCTTTGGTGCGACAAATCGAAAGAGGAGCACCAGCAGACATTTTTATCTCGGCAAATGAAAAATGGATGACGCATTTAGTCGATCGTAAATTGGTTTCTAGTGACAATGTCACAAATTTATGTGAAAACGAACTTGTGCTGATTTCCCCTAAAGAGACATCGGTAACATTAGACCTATCAAAAGGTAATCAATGGGCTAAACTGCTTACTAATGAGAGGCTTGCAGTGGGCAACACCATATCGGTTCCTGCTGGTATCTATGCGAAAGAAGCGTTAGAAACGTTAGGTGTATGGGACGATGTGAAGACTCGATTGGCACCAAGTAACAATGTTCGTATGGCCTTAGCCTTAGTAGAGCGTAGTGAAGCTAAGCTTGGGATTGTCTACAAGACGGAAGCATTGCTTTCAAAAGAAGTAAATCTAGTGTTGACGTTCCCATCTGATCTGCACACACCAATACGTTACCCTGTAGCGAAATTGAACGATAAAGTCGTTGCAGAAGAGTTCTATACTTTCCTAAAGAGCGAAAAAGCGAAAGAGACCTTGAACAGTTTTGGATTTGAAGTGCGTTAAATGAGTTACTTATCGGAATACGAATACCAAGCCTTAATGCTGAGCTTGAAAGTCGCTGGGTTTGCCATCTTATGGCTTATTCCTATCGGCATTGGTTTGGCGTGGCTACTTGCTAAGAAACAATTTGTAGGCAAAAGCATTGTAGAGAGCATTGTCCATTTACCTCTGGTACTTCCACCTGTGGTCATCGGATATTTACTGTTAGTGATGATGGGTAGGCAAGGCATCATAGGCTCGTGGCTCAATGACGTGTTTGGTATTGTATTCAGCTTTAGTTGGAAGGGCGCAGCACTCGCTTGCGTGGTTGTGGCACTGCCATTAATGGTTCGCTCCATCAGGCTGAGCCTAGAAACCGTAGACAGTAAGCTTGAAGAGGCCGCTGCTACATTGGGCGCTTCACCGATTCGTGTGTTCTTCACTATTACATTACCGCTGATGATCCCTGGGATTATTACCGGCACCATGCTTTCATTCGCAAGAAGCTTGGGTGAGTTTGGCGCGACAATCAGCTTCGTTTCCAATATTCCCGGTGAAACGCAAACCATCCCATTAGCCATGTATACCTTTATTGAAACCCCTGGCGCTGAAATGGAAGCGGCACGTTTGTGTGTCATTTCAATTGTTATAGCGCTTGGTTCATTGATGCTTTCTGAATGGCTCAATAAGAAGTCTGCACAGCGACTAGGAGGCAATGCATGAGTGCTTTGATCCTCCAATACCAGCAACAGTTGGGTGAAACTTTCTTTGATATCGACCTAGAACTCCCAAGTTCCGGTATTACTGCGATCTTTGGTCGTTCTGGCGCGGGTAAAACATCGCTTATCAATGCGATTAGTGGTCTTAAACAGCCAGATAAGGGCTTGATCAGCGTATCGGGAACCACCTTGTTTGATAGTTATAAGGGCATTAACTTGCCGACTCACAAACGTAATGTCGGCTATGTGTTTCAAGAGTCGCGATTGTTTCCGCACATGAAGGTGTCAGGCAATCTTAAATATGGCATCAAAGACTTTGATAAAACGCATTTCGATCAGATTGTCTCCTTGTTATCTCTCGGTTTATTGCTAGACCGTTACCCAGCTCGTTTGTCGGGTGGTGAGAAGCAACGTGTGGCGATTGGCCGCGCATTGTTGTCAAAGCCGAGCATTCTGTTGATGGATGAGCCTTTAGCGTCTCTTGACTTGCCTCGTAAGCGCGAAGTAATGCCATTTCTGGAAAACTTATCCGAAACCGTCCAAATACCGATCATCTATGTCACTCATAGCCTCAATGAAATTTTACGCTTGGCAAATCACCTTGTGATTATTGACCAAGGCAAAGTGATTTCGTCGGGTGTGACGGAAGAGGTTTGGGCATCGAGAGCCATGCAACCTTGGCAATCTTTCTCAGAGCAAAGCTCGTTGTTTGAAGCGACATTAGCGGAACACAATGACGATTATGCGCTGTCTCGTTTGATGTTAGGAAAGTCGACGTCATTGTGGGTTCAGAAAGTGTCGAGTGAGCTTGGTACGACAGTGAGGCTACAAGTTAGGGCAAATGACGTCTCTATCACGCTAGAACGGCCGAAAGGGACTTCTATACGTAACATCCTTCCTGTCACCATTAAAAGCGTAGAGACGCACCAGCAAGGCACAAATAAGCAGAGTGTCGCGGTCGAGCTAGAGTTAGAGTCTGGGTGCTACCTTTGGGCAACCATTACATTGTGGGCGCTGGATGAGTTAAATCTAGAAATCGGGCAGCGTGTTTACGCTCAAATTAAAGGTGTGAGTGTCGCTCAAAGAGATATCGCGGTAACGCATTAAACCTGACAAGGTCAGCTTTTCGATATTGTCGCGATACTGCCTGTTATAGGTTCTGAAAATTCGATCTTGATTCCATGAATGGATACATGCGTCATTTTTATACGGTATAACTGCCAGTTTTGCGCCACACTGTATGAATGTTAAAGCATATGATTTGTCGAGTCATATGAACATTAGCAACAAGAACATACAGACGTGCCGATCGACGAACAGAAAATAGCGGATATAAAAAAGCCGCGTGTTTAAAGAAACATGCGGCTTAATTTAAAGTATTACTGTTAGCGCTCTGCCTAGATTTAGGCGATTAGCGACTTACTTAGTAAAAACTTCTTTGAAATCACGTTTCAAGATTGCATCACGACGAGCTTTCTTGATTTGTTTAACCATGTCTTTTACACAGTTGTGTAGAACTTGGTCTAGCAGTTGAGCACGGTACTCTTCTTTTTCTTCGTCAGTCATGTCTTCTGGAAGTTTAAGAGTAGGGAACTCTTCCATCACGTTAACACCAGCGAAAGCTTGGCTAACTGAGATTAGAGCGTGGAACTGCTCGAAGTTGTCTAAAACATTTTGTGCGCTTGCTGGAAGGCTGTCCCAAGCTTCGCGTACTGCTTCTTCAGACACTTCGTGAATAGAAGTAACCATAAAGTGCATCTCTTTTGGCACGCCATCAAATTCGATAACTTGACGAAGTTCTGGTGAGATGGTGGTTAAATCGATTTCTTGTTGTTCGTTGTTTGTAGCGTCTGACATAGTATTTCTCTTTAAAAAGAAACAATGCTAAAAAGATCTGTAAAAAAGTCAATATAATATAGAGATTAGGGCATGATTTAAGCCCAAATTTGAGCTACTTTGAATATTCAACACTAGATAAAGGTGATGTGATGATAGAAAAGGGATCTTCGATGCGCATATTGCTAGTTGATGATGTTCAACTAGATAGGATGCAACTTGCTATCCGACTCAAGCAACTGGGTCATATTGTGGAAGCTGTCGGTAGCGGAAAAGAAGCCCTAAGTATTTATTCTGATTTTGATCCTGAACTTGTGTTACTTGATATCAGCATGCCAGAGATGGATGGTTTTGAGGTGGCTAACGAGGTTCGTAGGCAATTTCCAGAATGGGTTCCGATCATCTTTCTAAGTGGCCACGAAGAACCTGAGATGATCGCTAAAGCGATTGACGCTGGTGGCGATGATTACTTGATCAAGCCAGTAAACAAGGTCGTTTTAAATTCTAAGTTGATTGCGATGCAACGTATCGCGCACATGAGACGAGAGCTAAAACAAAGCACAGCCAAACTCGAAGAACTGAACATCCTTCTGCAGCAACAAGCCAATGAAGATGGCTTGACCAAATTGAACAACCGTCGATATATGGACACTAAGCTTGAAGAGAGCATTGCGTGGCATGGAAGGCGTAATATACCCATGACAGTTATATTGCTAGATGTAGACTTCTTTAAGCCTTACAACGATAATTACGGTCATATTCAAGGGGATAAGTGCTTGCAAGGGCTTGCCGATACCTTGAAGCAGCTTTTTGTACGTGCGGGAGAGTTTGTCGGCCGCTACGGCGGTGAAGAGTTTGTTTTGATCCTAAGTGACACAGACAGTGACGCTGCTATGTTGCAAGCTACACGTATAAAAGAAGCGTTGCATGAGATGAACTACGTTCATGAGCACTCAACGGTATCGGATAGAGTGACAGCGTCACAAGGTGTGTTGTCATTTGTGCCAGAGGGTAGCGAGCCTATCGCCTCTATTTACGAAAAGGTCGATCAAGCGCTTTATCAAGCGAAGCAAAGTGGTAGAAATACCTTTGTACAACGCAACATTTTGGAGCTTGCTCGTTAGTTGGCGAGCTCTTTTAGATATTTGAATTTATACTTCTAATAGCGTTTGAGCTAGGAAGTGCATTAAGTGATAAAAGAAATGCCACATTCAAAGTCATTTTCTATGACTAACACATCTTGGACGCTTGCGGTCCCTCTATTTTTTACCGCTTTGCCGACCACGGTTAATGCCAATACGCTATCTGATCTTTTTCGAAAGGATCTAGAGCAGAGCTTTGCCACCAGTGTATTGCTCAACGACACCGATGTTTTCACTTTTGGCATCAACAACTTTGATCCCAATAAAGTATTTAGTTTGGACAATGAAGACATCGGTTCGAATGATTCGGTGAGTCGTCGACAAAACATTACCTCCCTGAGTTTGCCTTACACATTTGAACTACCCAGTTACATTGAAGACAACCATCAAGAGGTGACGCTGCGCTTGTCTGCATTGCGGATCGAGAACGATGTCGAGTACGCGGCAGCAAATAAAAACGATTTTCAAAAAGAGTCGGTAGTGTCTGGCTACGTAGAATTCGCGAATGTGTCCCAGTTAGATGAATATTGGAGCTTCAGCTCAGCAATCGGTAACCACATCTCTTATTACCGTAATGATTATGAATATCGCGCTTCGTTTCTAAAGCCTATTCAAGACCAACTGGATGGCGTATATCTCAATACTGATGCTTGGGCTTACATCATCGAGCCTAAAATCAAGCTGATGTACGAAGATAAGAATGACTGGGGAAAGTATAAATTGAGCACCAGTTGGCATTACTTTAATGGCATAGGCTGGGGCGAGGCGAATAATGGTAATGTCGGTCATCCAGAAGGGTGGTATATCGCCAATGAAGCCAAGGTTTTCTATGATCTCGTTCGTTGGGATAAGAACATCACATCGATGTACTCGAGTATAAGACGAATTGATATTGGTGGTGACACGGTGGCCTCTATGGGTACCACATCTTACTACGAGGGCAGTGTTGGTTGGTTGCTTAATCCAAACCTGTTTAATGAGTGGGTCGATAACGTGGGAATAGGTTTTACGATTAACTACGGAAGTAGCTTGAAAGGTGGCAGCTTGGTTATATTCTTCAACCAAGATTAAGCTCTCTTTTTCCAGTTGAGCTATACGGCCTCAACCAATTGAGGCTTGTTGTACTTGAAAGAGATATTTATTGAAGCAGAGTGCTATTAACGTCTTAAGCTATTTAGATCTCTAGCACTCAATATCTTTCGCTATCAACCATTGTTAACGGTCAATACATAGTTTGTTTCGACCGGTTTCTTTCGCTTTATACAGCGCTTGGTCAGCAAGCTTCAACACTTCTTCAGGATGTCTGGTGGTAGTGCTATCGGAAAGTCCAATACTCACCGTCACATTCACCACTTCCGATGGTTTACCGTTCTTGCCACGCTTTTTCATACCCACTTCATGATCGTCGGGGCGTTCATGGCTATTCCGAATCGTCATGTCGTAGTTTTGAACTTCGGAAATCAGAGCTTGAAGGTGCTCTTTAACTTGTTCCGAATGTTTGCCTTTGAAGATAATCGTGAACTCTTCTCCACCATAGCGATAAGCTTTAGCGCCGCCTGTGGTTTCCCTCAGAATACGCGCCACCAGTTTTAACACATCGTCGCCAATGTCATGGCCGTAGGTGTCGTTGAATTGCTTAAAGTGATCGATATCGACCATCGCCATCGAATACTTACGCCCTAAGTGCTTCATATCGACTTCTAAGGCGTGTCGACCCGGGATGTTGGTCAGCTGGTCATTAAAGGCCATATCATGACTAGCGGACATCACATAGACGATGATCAACGTGCCTGACAACGAGAACATGGTGCTGGAGATGTACTGAACGTCAAAGAAGATGAACGTACAACAAGAAAGTAGGATAGCGCTGTAAACCACAACATCGATAGAGCGGTTATACACCAACACTAGAATGGCAGTAAGGCCAAGCAAACAAAGGCTATACAACACTAAAACAAAAGGCAGCTTGGAGAAGTCTCGAACAATAAACAGAAGACCTTCACTCCATGATTTAAAACCGCCGGCGTGGAAGTGAGAGACGATTAATTGCGCCCACACCATAAACAGAATAAGAACGATGGCGTAGAGCAGCATCGACTTTGAGTTTACGCCGTTATCAGGGAAGGCATAAACAAGTAGGCAAGTGACAGGTACTAATGCAGCAAGTATTGATAGCTCCAATAGTGTTGTGCCGGTATTGAGAGGCGTCTGTAAGCGAACTTGGATGATCAGATAAGCGACAAGCATGGTGAGAGACACCATAGCCATACGACCTTGCCTAAATGTGTGACACAGCAAAACGGCAACGCTTAATAAAATATACGGAAGGTTGCTAGCAAACCCTAAGTTTGAATCTGTCACGAGAATGACGTTGTTCATACCTACGAATAACATTGCTAATAGAAGTAAGGGAAAGCAGAATCGAAACATGCTCGACGTTACAAAAGAAGATGCCATTTATGTGGTGAGCCTAACTATAATGATGTTCTTATTAATTAATACTATACGTAGGATACGGTTAAACAAGCAATTGCCAAGCATTTTGCTTAAATGAGAGCAAAAACATAGCCATAGCTCGCTATTGGTGCAACCATTTTTATATGTATTTGAGTTGCTATTAACCATAGAACGAACTAAACAGTATATATGAGAAATTAATTAGTCGTTATAGATACTTAGCAAAATCTAGGTGGTTTGTACTTAATGGTTACATGATGACCAACAAGCGAGAACTGTAAATCTGTAATGAAGTTCGAGTAAGGTCTAGAACGGAATTAATGTAAGTTCTGGGATAAGGTTGTTGATTGATCAAAACTAGGCCATAAACAACCGCTACAAATGGAGGTGTGGTATGCAAATTAGTGTTGATGTACATAACTATATGGAAACTCTGGTAGGTCATGTTTTGGCTACGGAGGAATATGTGTCTAGTTATACCAATGAACAGTTGGCCGACCTCGCGTGCTTGGCTTTAGGTCAGCTAAAACCTATCTATATTCGTTTTGATATCGATTTTCTCTCAGCATTGCCAGAAGACAAATTGGTGCTCTATAAACGCAATAGCGAGATCGCGGTCAAAAATGCTGAAAGTATGATCATTGACGATCGAAGACGTGAACGTGACGACAATGTGCCCGTTATATTTAGTCAACACAATTTTGATGATGACGTAGAATTGCAATGGTACGAAAAGCCGTTGTTGAACCGTAAACAGTCATGATAGTTTAGGGTGAATACGGTCATTTAAGGAGTAAAAAACGTGGGATTCTTTTCTAGATTATTTGGTGGCAAAGAAAAAACCGAACAAAAAGTAGAGATTGAGCCAGTCGAATATAAAGGTTTCAATATCTATCAAGATGCCATTGCAGAATCTGGTCAATACCGTGTTGCTGGGCGAATCGAGAAAGAATTCGACGGTGAAATCAAAACTCACCGTTTTATTCGTTCAGATGTTGTTTCAAACAAACAAGATGCCGATGAATTGATGCTAAAAAAATCGCAGATGTTCATCGACCAAATGGGCGACAATATATTTAGCTAACCAAATAGGGTTAGAATTGATGTTGGTCATAATTTAGAGAGCTTTCAGTGTATATGCTGAAAGCTCTTTTTAGTTTTAGGGACAAAGAACAGCTAGTAAGTTGTTATTTAAAGGATTATTTGCAAGTGGTTTGACCTCTCCGTTCGAGACGGTCGTCATTTCTTCAAATGAAGCGCTCAAATTCCATCCAAATCGTTATAAGTAATAACTTTTCCTGTTCTTTGAACAAAACGCTTGAAGTATTAGTTGTCGTTAGATACAAACGAATAAGTCATTCGTGCCAATAGTCAAGGAATAGCTATGCAAATTGGTGTACCAAGAGAAACGCTCGCAGGTGAAACGCGAGTCGCTGCTTCGCCGAAATCGGTAGAACAGCTTCTAAAATTAGGATTTGAAGTTTGTGTTGAATCACAAGCAGGTGCGTTAGCAAGTTTTGAAGATGCAGCTTATGAACAAGCTGGAGCAAAGGTTGTCACCGCAGATGAAGCTTGGAAATCCGATATTATCTTTAAAGTTAACGCTCCGATCGTTGACGAGTCTAAAAATGAAATCGATCTTCTTAAAGATGGCGCAACATTGGTCAGCTTTATTTGGCCTGCTCAAAATCCAGAATTAATGGAACAATTGTCCAGTCGTAACATCAACGTGATGGCGATGGATTCTGTTCCACGAATTTCAAGAGCTCAGGCGTTAGATGCATTGAGTTCTATGGCAAACATCGCGGGTTATCGTGCTGTTGTTGAAGCGGCGCATGAGTTTGGTCGATTCTTCACGGGTCAGATTACGGCTGCGGGTAAAGTTCCACCAGCAAAAGTACTTGTTGCAGGTGCTGGTGTTGCTGGCCTAGCGGCAATTGGCGCTGCGGGTAGCTTAGGTGCGATCGTTCGTTCATTCGATGTTCGTCCTGAAGTTAAAGAACAAGTGGAGTCGATGGGTGCTGAATTCTTGGAAGTGGATTTCAAGGAAGATACCAGTGCTGGTGACGGCTACGCAAAAGAGATGTCTGAAGCATTCAATAAGAAAGCCGAAGAACTTTATGCAGCTCAAGCGAAAGACGTTGATATCATCATTACAACAGCGCTGATTCCAGGTCGCCCGGCTCCGAAGCTGATTACCAAAGAGATGGTAGACAGCATGAGTGCAGGTAGTGTGATTGTAGACCTTGCGGCAGCCAATGGCGGTAACTGTGAATACACGGTTGCGGATCAAGTCATTACAACGGCTAACGGCGTTAAGGTGGTTGGTTACACTGATATGGTTGGTCGACTGCCGACTCAATCATCTCAGCTGTATGCAACGAACCTAGTTAACCTGCTGAAACTGCTTTGCAAAGAGAAAGATGGCAACATCAATATCGACTTTGAAGATGTTGTTCTGCGTGGTGTTACTGTCGTTAAAGAGGGCGAGGTCACTTGGCCAGCTCCACCAATTCAAGTTTCAGCTCAACCACAACAAGCTAAGCCAAAAGCGGCCAAACCAGAGCCTAAAGTTGAAGAACCTGTTTCTCCAATGAAGAAAGCGGCGGGTATGGCGGTAGGTGTTGGTGCATTCGCTTGGGTAGCTTCGGTTGCTCCTGCTGCGTTCTTATCTCACTTTACCGTTTTTGTTCTCGCTTGTGTGGTGGGTTATTACGTAGTTTGGAATGTAAGCCATTCTCTGCATACGCCGTTGATGTCCGTGACTAACGCGATTTCAGGCATCATTGTAGTTGGTGCACTGTTACAAATCGGACAAGGAAGTGGCGTCGTCACGTTCTTATCATTTATTGCCGTATTAATTGCAAGTATCAATATCTTTGGTGGCTTTACCGTGACCAAACGTATGCTTGAAATGTTCCGTAAAGACTAAGGAGTAACAGATGTCTGAAGGATTAGTACAAGCAGCTTATATTGTTGCTGCTGTATTCTTTATTATGAGCTTGGCTGGGTTATCGAAACAGGAATCTGCGCGTGCAGGTAACTATTACGGTATTACTGGTATGGCAATTGCGTTGATCGCGACGATCTTTGGTCCTCACTCTGCAGGTATTGTATGGATCATCATTGCTATGGTGATCGGTGGTGGCATTGGTATCCACTACGCAAGAAAAGTAGAAATGACTGAAATGCCAGAGCTGGTGGCGATTCTGCACAGCTTCGTAGGTATGGCAGCGGTACTTGTAGGTTATAACAGCTATATCGATCCACCTGCTACTGTTTCTATCAACCCTGCAGATATTCATGCAGAGCACGTGATCCACCTAGTGGAAGTGTTCCTTGGCGTGTTTATCGGTGCGGTGACGTTCACGGGTTCTATTGTTGCGTTTGGTAAGCTTCGCGGCGTGATCTCTTCGTCTGCATTGAACATCCCTCATAAGCACAAGTGGAATCTAGCGGCTATCGTAGTTTCTACACTACTGATGATCATGTTCGTTAAAGCGGACGGCAGCATGTTCGCGCTAATGGTGATGACGCTTATCGCATTCGCATTCGGTTACCATTTAGTGGCATCGATTGGCGGCGCAGATATGCCAGTAGTTGTCTCTATGCTTAACTCGTACTCTGGTTGGGCAGCAGCAGCGGCAGGTTTCATGCTTGCAAACGATCTGCTTATCGTAACTGGTGCATTGGTTGGTTCGTCGGGTGCGATTCTGTCTTACATTATGTGTAAGGCGATGAACCGCTCTTTCATCAGCGTTATTGCTGGTGGATTCGGCCAAGAAGTGGTTGTGTCTGATGGCGATGAAGAGCAGGGTGAACACCGCGAAACATCAGCTGAAGATGTGGCTGATATGCTGAAAAACTCTAAGTCAGTAATCATCACTCCTGGATACGGCATGGCAGTAGCTCAAGCACAATACCCAGTGCATGAAATCACAGAGAAACTACGAGCGCAGGGCATTAATGTTCGATTTGGTATCCACCCAGTTGCTGGTAGGTTACCGGGTCACATGAACGTACTCCTTGCTGAAGCGAAAGTGCCTTACGATATCGTTCTAGAAATGGACGAAATCAACGATGACTTCGATGAGACAGATACTGTATTGGTAATTGGTGCGAATGACACCGTAAACCCTGCAGCACTTGAAGATCCAAACAGCCCAATTGCTGGTATGCCAGTACTTGAAGTTTGGAACGCTCAGAATGTTATCGTATTCAAACGTTCGATGAACACAGGTTACGCCGGTGTGCAAAACCCACTGTTCTTCAAAGAGAACACGCAGATGCTGTTTGGCGACGCAAAAGCGAGCTTGTTGAATATAAGTGCTTTAATTTAGATGGGTTAACCTGTCAATAGTTATCAAAAGGGCTCGTTAAGGGCCCTTAATTTTAATTGTCTTCAAGTTCTTATTCAGTAGGGCTATTAGCTCCACCTTCGACTCAAAGAACAGCTTCAATAAAGCGTCTTCTAGGTACTGAATGAGCTAGATATTAATTAATGGGTAAAGTAGATAGTGATAGATTCGCTATGTGACAGTGTAATACGTGATGTAAGTTGTGTTTAAGTTAGCTCTTACTGATGCTAGACTTTAGAGGGAGGTATAACCCACTGAACTTTCAAGAAAACACCCTTAGGTACCATTGGTTGATGCTAAAAAGAGCTGTCTAAGCATCTTAGAACATCTATAGAAAGTGCTTCTAAGTAATCTGTAATAACTCGATAAGGAGCTCATTTGAGCTCCTTTTTTTATCTGACGAGAGTGACCCTGTGTGTGAGCTCAGCTGCTACGAAGCTTAGCAGAAACTTATCGCAATTGAGGTTGGGCTTGCCAATCAGCCTACTAGTACGTCTGTACAAAGTGGCCGTAATATATCGGACTTTATCTCTGTAACTCGTCATTCTCACTGTTTTTCATGCGGTTAAAAATTTATCTTTGATAGCGAATGGTATATATTTGGTTGATCTATATGAATTTGCGTTGGTTTGTGATCATCAAAAGAACATTTACTCTTCTTATCGCTACGTTGTCTGTGTCTGCAAACGCATTTGCTGACTCTTTACCTGAGCGTATCGATAATTTCACCAAACTCTTTGATCATGAAATGGCAATCGAATCTTACGATATTCGAGTGCTACAGGCTGATTATCCAACACGTTTGATCATGCCGTCTTCTATGCAGCCACAAACAGCAGAGTATCCATTAAAAGACATCCAGCGCTTATACCAGTTATCAAAAACCTGTAGCGGTAAACTGCCGTTAAGCCCGTTGATTACTGAGCCTTTAGTTTTTACTCGTGCAATGTGTAAAGGCACCAAGCTTTCTGACCGTTGGTTTAGCCGTAGTGGTTTGATTCACCCTGGTGGTGGTTCTTATGCTGCACGATACGTTGAGAAGTACCCAGAAAAGTTCGACTCTCTGAAGCGCTTTATGCATATTCAAGAGCGACCAAATACCGAACATGACGAACTGCTGTCTCGCTTGCAACAAATGGATAGCGAAGCCATCACCGCGCTGCTTGCTGGTGCCAGTATGTTTGTTGAGCTCGATGAGATGTGGGTAAAACGCGGCGACAGATATTACCTGTATAAAGAATCAGTCTGGAACGAAAACGCCACGCTTGCTGGGTTATCGTTTAGCTTGTCTTCAGAAGGCAAAAGCTGTTTTGTCCAGCGTGGTAACGTGTGTTGGGAAATAGAAGATCATTCGGAGCTTCTGCAAGTCGCCATGTTTATCTTGGTGATCGCCAACATCATGCTTGTCTTAGGTTGGGCGATTTACCGCTGGAACAGTAAGAAACAAGAGATGAAGAGTCGTATGCTGGTTCTTCAAATCCTAACGCATGAATTAAGAACGCCGATTGCGAGTTTGTCATTGACGGTGGAAGGGTTCAGGCGTGAGTTCGAACACTTACCAGAATCGGTATATGATGAGTTCCGTAGGCTGTGTGAAGATACACGCCGTTTAAGACAGTTGGCGGAAGCAAGTAAAGATTACCTGCAATCAGACAACCAACCGCTCGCAACAGAGTGGGTGCCAAGTGTTGAAGAGTGGCTCCAATACAAAGTTGAAGAAGATTTTGCACCGGGAATTGAACTGCGTGTAAACAAAGATATTGCTGCAAAAGTGAACGTATATTGGTTAGGAACGTGTATCGATAACCTAATCAGAAATGCCGTGAAATACGGTGTCGCACCAGTAATTCTAGAACTGAATACTTCTGACAAGAAGCTGACATTCAAAGTTATAGATAATGGAGACTTGTCTCGCAAAGATTGGGGGCAACTAAGAAAGCCATTCGTAAGTAAGAGTGGACTCGGTTTAGGTCTGACGATAGTGGAATCTATGGTCGGAAAAATGGGCGGTCACATGACGCTTATCGGCCCCCCAACAACATTTATTTTGGAGATACCTTGTGAAACAGACATTGCTTCTCGTTGAAGATGATAAAAATTTAGCTGACGGTTTATTAGTTAGCCTTGAGCAAGCTGGATATGAATGTTTGCATGCAGAACTGATCTCTGAAGTTGAAGGCTACTGGGAACAAGCGGATCTAGTGATTCTAGATCGTCAACTTCCTGATGGCGACTCAGTAGATTCACTTCCAGGTTGGAAGAAAAAGAAAGATATCCCAGTTATTTTGCTGACGGCTCTCGTGACAGTAAAAGATAAAGTAGCGGGCCTAGATTCAGGTGCAAACGACTACTTAACAAAGCCATTCGCAGAGGCTGAGCTATTTGCTCGAATTCGTGCTCAACTTCGCCTGCCAGATTCTGAAGAACAAGATGCATCAAAAGTTATCGCTCAGAATCTTGTTATCGATAAAGCGACACGTGAAGTGTTTTTCAATGAACAGGAAGTAACGTTAACGCGCACTGAATTTGACCTTCTACTGTTCTTGGCAAGTAACCTTGGACGTGTGTTTACACGTGATGAACTGCTTGACCATGTATGGGGTTACAACCATTTCCCAACAACACGTACGGTAGACACGCATGTTCTGCAACTAAGACAGAAACTGCCGGGTCTAGAAATTGAAACGCTGCGTGGCGTTGGTTACAAGATGAAAGCGTAATGAGATTAGCCTTACTTCCACTATTAATGTTTTCTTGCGTAGCGAATACCGCGCAAGCAACGGATTGGTTTAAGAGCAGCGATGCTCTGACTCAAGTTCATAAACATCTGCTAGATAATGATTTACCTCAGATGTTTGACTCATTAGTGGAAGTTTGGCAAATCAACTCGTCTCAATCACGAGAAGATCACCTCAATGAACTGTTCGATCAAGCATTGAACAAAGATTGTGGTAAAACTCTCACTAGAAAAACACTCCCAGATTGGATTAGTTCAGTCGTCGTTAAAAGACACATCATTCAAAGCCCTGGCCGAGATACCTTTCGTGTATCGATTAATGTTGAATCCGAAAACAACATTCAAGACATTACCTTCGAGAAGTGGGTCGATAAGATCGTTTCTTCGGACAGTGAGTTAACCAAAGACAGTGAAGTGGTTAACAACGCATCGGTGAGTCTATACCGCAAGCGTTACAATTTAGCCTCTCAACTTGAATCCGGTTTATACCGTTTAAGCGTTAAAGGTGATGGCGGAAAGTCTTGGAGCACTTGGGTTGTTTTGGGTGAAGTTGCCATGCGTCAACAAGTTCGCTGGGCATCAAAAGACACGTGGCGAATCGATAAAAAAGAACTACTCAATCCTTATTGTCCGCTCCCTAAGCTTGAAATCGGTTTGTACGATTACGTTGATGAACACTATGAACAGGTGTGGGGCAAGAGCTACGAATCTGATTATCCAATGAACCTCACTGGAGAAGAACTTCCCAATGATCGCTATGTCTTGGCGGTTTCAATGGTGCATTCACGCTGGCAAGGCGACATAGCGATAGAACAAGCACAAACTATCAGCAAAACTTATGATATTTCTAGCGAAGAAGAGCTAAAGTAATTTAAAATTGTGCCGTTAACTATGTACGGATCAAACAAAGATAAACGGCATGAAAAAAACTACTAAACTACTCGCAGCGTCAATTGCATTCGCCAGTCTTCCTCTTTCAGCAGCAAACTACGCCATTGAAGCGCGTGGTGATGCGATGGGTGGTGTGGGTGTTGTTTCGGCTAACTTCCTAACCGCTCCATTCTATAACCCAGCACTAGTAGCTATTTATCGTCGTAATGATGACGTGGGAATGATTGCGCCAAGTTTTGGCGGTAATTACAATGACCCTAACGACATGAAGTCTAACATCGATGCGGTACTCGATGCTTCAGGCAGTGATATTACAGATGGATTGAAGAAACTTGATGGTAATCAAGCGAACTTTGATTTAGGTGGCGTGGTAGCTTTTGCACTACCTAATCAGTATATTGCAGCCAATATATTTGGTAAAGCATACACTGAAAGTTTTGTTACACCAGATGTATATACGTCGGGAAGTGACACGGATAATTTGCAGCGCTCGGCAGTAGAATCGGTTTCAATTGGAGTTGCTGAAGTTGGTCTTTCTTTAGCGAAGTATCAAACTTTTATGGGGCATCACTTATCGTTTGGCATCTCACCGAAACTACAGCGTATCTACACGTACAATTATGTTGCATCGGTCAATAATTATGACTTGTCTGACGTACGCGAAAATGGTGACGGTGAAACGGCTTTTAATATAGATGCTGGCGCCCTGTGGTTCTTTGGCCCGTTTAGAGTTGGATTCGCAGCGACTAACTTAATCTCTCGAGACATCGAAACAAAAGACACGACAACAGTAATCTCCGGACGTTCAGTTGGAGGACAATACGCCTACAAATTAGAGCCTGTTTACACTGTCGGGGCAGGTATCGTTTCTGATTACTTTACGTTGAGTGTTGATTACGACCTAAACGAGACAGAGAAGTTTACTTCGTTCGAAGACAACGAACAGATGATTCGTGTTGGTACTGAAGTCGACCTGTTACGTCAGCTTAAGCTAAGGGGAGGGTATTACAAGAACCTGGCTTACTCTGATTCAGAAGGAACAGTGACAGCTGGTGTTGGTATCTCGCCATTGAACTTGTTTCAGCTAGATCTAAGTGTTAACTACACGAATGAAAATGCAATGGGTGCATCCATCAATTTCCTTGCTAGTTACTAACAGTCCTTATATAGTTCTGCACCTAAATAAAGGAGCAGAGCATGCTAAACGACTTACCAACCCTTTCTCACGAAGAACAACAGAAAGCTGTTGAACGAATTCAAGAAATGATGACCCAAGGCATCAGCACAGCACAAGCTATCAAAATCGTTGCTGAGCAAATCCGTGAAGAAATGAGTAATAAAGAAGAGTAGGGCATCAGCCCTTCTTTTTTAATACAATAGTGCACTATAACTAAATACATTACCCTCTAGTATATTATCTCGTACATACCTACTCTTTAGTTTCTCTAAATCCCGTCCTGCCCGAAACTCTTAAATACTTTTTATTCAATAAGTTACGTCAGAGTAATTAATTTCTTAGGCTCTACTTGGCTTTGAGTTGTAATTAAATTACAGCAAGATCTGAAAGTAAAACAATCGCCACTTTAGGTGTCAGTATTTGTGTCACCATGTCTAGATGACTAAATATATGCCGTTTTTACGGCTAGTGACGTTGTGACTTCTATTTTGAACGGACGAGAATCCATGAATGTTCAGAAGGAGACAAATGAGGATTTTATCGAAGAACAGAGTGAGATAAGCCACAGCGGTAATGTTCAAAATCGATACCGCGAGTGACTTATCACCGCTTACGAGGCGTAAAGGAGTTGTGTAGAAGTCGATTAAGGAACGACGCGTATCAATTTGAGAATGCTAATGATGGCGGTATTAAGGATAATGTGTGTACGAATCGAATAGAATTCTGATGAGAAAGCAAAGCTTATGGGCTTGTTTAGTCAGCCGTTAAAAATGTAATTATGTAATTGCTGACTAAATAGAGAGTAGATATCGACAAGGTATTGATTGTGTGTTGATAGAGCATTGAATATTGAGCTGCAGGCCAGTCTGGCGAGGCTTAGTCAAACGTAACGACTTGGTTTCGTCCGTTATCTTTAGCTTGATAGAGTGCTTTGTCTGCACGCTTAATGGCTGAACGAATCGATTCATTCTGTGTAAGTTGGGTAAAACCAACGGATGCGGTGATGTTAAGCCCTTTGGGCCAAGTGGTTTCGCCCATTGAAGAGTAGAGTTTGGCAATAGTTGCATTACACTGTAGCGTTGTTTGTTCTATGCAAACTAACAAGAACTCCTCACCGCCCCAACGATACAATAAGTATTGCTCTCCAAGGTTGTCGATCACCGTTGAGACAAACAGAATAAGAACTTGATCGCCAGTTTCATGACCGTATTGGTCGTTGACCTGCTTGAAGTGGTCTAAATCAAACAGAGCAATGTGAATTGTCTTCCCTTGTTTTGCGAGGCGTTCAAAATCATAAAAGGTATCTAACGCTTCGGTTCTGTTGCGACAGCCAGTTAGAGGGTCGGTAGTCGCCTTTATCTTTAATTCTTCAATTTCTTGGGCTAATAACAAGCGCTGTTGGTTTACTGATAGAATTCTCGCTCGCCTAGCTACGTATGACGCCCCACAGACATAGCAGACCGCGTAGATTACCCATAAGCTAATCAAGATCTTCCATAGCATAACCTTGTCCATAATCTTACCGTGGAAAACGATGCTCTCGTCCGTCAGAGTATGGGGGCCATCTAGCGTGCTAGCTCCCAGCCCCAATTCAACTGAAACAGCGTTAGTAATATCGACTCCGCTGTTGGTTATTGGGTGATTGTAGTAGTCAATCCACCATAAAGGGACATTGAAGTAAGCTAAATCGATGTGTTTTCTATCGGGGAGTGAGAAGTCTAAGCGATTGAACTTATTAGAAATAGGGTCGCCTTGGACGCTGTAGTTTTCGTTGTGGTTACGTATGTAGAATCGAAACCTTGGGTCCTCTTGACCTTCATATTCCATATTGATGGTCACAGAATCAAATGTGGAAAGATCTAAGCCTTTACCTTCAGTAGAAAGAACAAATTCAACCTCACAGAAAGGTGAACTATAGGTACGATTAAAGTCACACTGTAACTCAACTTTGTCCTTTGACCTGAGTAATGACCCTATAGTGCCGCCATCATGGTCTCTATCTGTGTTTACGCGTGTAGGGTTTCTGTCTGGTGTGATTATGTAATTCTTATCCATGATGGTATGAAAAGAGATCAGCGACAGTACGGTCATTGCCAGGCAAAAAACAGAGAAGAAGATGTTGAGTTGTCTGAATGCTTTGTCGCTCATAATATATTTCGTACGTAAACCTGTAACATTATGCGTGATGGAGTATGCAGGTGCAACTAGGGATTCGATTTTGAATTGAGTTTGGCTAGTATCGTTTGCTCAACAAGCCAGATACTGTCGTTCTTCACCAAACACTACGCGCCCAGCGATCGATATATGCCTAAATAGCGTTGTTTTTGTTCGGTATTTATACGAAAGGTGACGTTTTTAACGGGTTAATAATTTAACTGTATATATATACAGATATTGTTTGGGGTCTTTATTTTGTGTTCAATAGGACCAAGCTTTACCTGTACAGCTAGCTACAGTGTCACTTTATTTGTTGACTACATGTGTCGATAAACCAATACACGCTTTCTAAGTTTCTAATCTCAGGCGGTAACACCATTGCGACTTCAAAAGCGGGCATATCAGCTAGAGAAAACAGGTAAAGCAAAACAAAGCGCAATGGGTTTTAAGCAACTCTTAGGTTTATTACCAAAGCTACCTAAATCCAATTGAACGTAATTTCAGGGTAAACCGTGATTATGGATTTCCCAAGTATCGGTGTTGTGTACCAGCGTATAAGTGTAACGAATCTATGCAAACATGTTTGCGGCAGCTTGGCATGGTGTTTCAAACAACATAGGACAAGCCATTGCCATTTAATAATCTCGATAAACACAAAGTACTAGCTCTAGAGAGAATTGTTAGCAAGGTTTGCAAAACCTTTGCGCGAATCTACTTAAGACACACGAACTTTATTAGTTGATAGATTTAAACGAGAGCTAGCATGTGCAGCTGATAAAAAACATTGGTCGCGTGTGTGAAATCTGAAAAAGAAACAACAGCAATGCTCACAAGAATTACACACAACGCGCGGTCCGTTAGTGCAAACAGAGAAGTGGCATATAAGTTAAACCAGATGGACAAAGTTTCGCGTCAATAAGATTTGCTGAATCAGGCTTGGATTGTGTAGACGTTTGGCCGCACATATAATTATTAGATTTCAAATGCGCTAAGAAAACTCTGAACGGCGCAATAAGCGTGAGAGTCAGTTGGAACAAGGGTTTTAAGGCGAAACGATAAGAATACTACTTTTAGAATTAACTATACGTGACTGCGTATTATGTCTGATTATGTTTAATGGTGCATATCTCCTTAATTCAGTGCAACCTCTTGTATTTAGAGGTTTTATCATTGAAGTATCGCGAAATGAGTAAGAATTACATTTTTCGAGAACTGGAATGCCAAATGACCAAGGAAGAGGTCGCCGAATTGTGTTTTAAATCTGTGAGAACTGTCACAGGTTGGGATGAGGGAAATCCAATACCGCCCGAGTGTAAAAGACTTATGAGAATGGCAAAAGGTCGGGAACTAAGCATTAGTGAAGATTGGGTGCAGTTCAAAATGTTATACGACAGGATGGAGCTGCCGACTGGCCAAGTGGTGAGGCCACAACAAATACTAGCAGGGATTGCGCTATTGGGGATTCAGTCGGAATTAGAAATCAAAACGTCAACACACTTACTTGGACTTGCGAGGGCGATAGCCAGCATTAAAAAATAGAATTAGACAAGTATAGTTTTGGTCTTATCACAGTAAAACCGGACTAATTGAGTTCGGTTTTTTTTGATATAAGCCTATTAAAAAATCACCAATCTGGGTCACCATAAACAGGGTGGTTAGGAATAATAAGTTTGTACTTATCATCCAACATTTGAGCTTTATAAACGATAATTGATACATTTTCGCGTTGATTTACCTCTTTGACGAGTTTCCTGATATCAGCTTCGTCATCACTATCAATTCGAGCACCAAGTATTACTGATTTAAGCAAATCCCTTCTATAATCATGAATACCAGACTTCTTCTCTTGGTTAAGGCACCTAATTTCATCTTCGTATTCCCAATCAATGCCCTTTGTTAAAAAATCAGTTCCATAGTGCGCCTCTGAAAGGTTTGCTACTGGCTTGTCTAATTCATAATTAACATGGAATGCGCATAAATAGAATTCTTTAAGGTCTACCATCTTAGGAAAGACATTACTGAACTCAAAGACAATACCTGTGTGGTTATTTGAATAATGAGCCCACATTAAAAGGTTGCAAGGTTTGGTAGTCATGGAACAAATCCCAATACTGTTTTGCAATGTTCTCTTCCAGCTCCCATCCTCAAGAGCTTTCTGTAATCGAGCTTTCATTTTGCCTTTTTCTTGTATCCTTTGAGCTGGGGAAAGATTTAAATCACGACCTGCATTTTTATAGGCCTCTTGGTTAATTTTCATCAACTCGTTAAAATCACCAACCATATATGAAGGAGAACAATCAAAAGGGTCATTGAAGTCTATAGGATCTGTAAACTTCATAGTTGCATCATTTATGATGGCCTTGGCTCCATCTCCATAAGGAACGTACTTATACTTAAAGTCACCTTTATAAACTTTTCCTCGATATCCCATACTTATCCTTAAACTAGTTAGCGCACATAGACAGGATCTTAAGCTCTAAGCTATTTATTTAGATAGAAAAAAGGCTTCATTTATGATCAGATAATCGTCGCCAAACAAACCACCCATATCAACCGTGAAGCCGATGACGATTATCTCCCTACAAAAGCAGTTTAAGCAATTCTTTAATGCTGATAGCCTTCAAAAAATGGCGAAAAGTACAGGACTTATGAAGCGATGTCGGGCTATCTTACCCGACCAGCTAGTAGTAAGCCTAGTGGCCGCTTTGAGCAAAGGAAACTGCTCATCTATTGCCGATTTACTAAGGCAATTCAATGGGATGTGCTTAAGCGCTAAAGATACTGTGGCTTATAAGCCCTACCATAACCAGTTAAGAAAAGAAGAATTTCCGATATTCATGCGCCAATTGGCCATGCGAGCGATAGCTCAGTTTGCTCGCCAGCAGAGTGCCAACCTACCAGATAAACTCGCCACCTTTGATGATGTGCTGCTTCAAGATGGTAGCTCTTTCCACATTCATCGTGACCTTTCGAACGTTTACCCGAGCCGATTTAAACGCAATCCAGCCGCAGTTGAATGCCATATGACAATGTCTTTAAAAAGCTTTTCTCCAGTCGCAATGAGCATCAGCGCTGATACAGCATCAGAAAGAGACTTTTGCCCGCCCCAAAACAATGAGTAACAAATTGTTGTTGGCTGACGCAGGGTACCCTGACTTCCAATTCTTTACTGAGCTTGAACTGTATGGTGGTTTCTATATTTTCGAGGAGCAAAGTCCCTGAATCCTCATGTTATAGAAGCGAGAAACGGTCAGGGCCGGCATTTATCTAAACTAGAAGGAAAGAAGCTCAAAGACATCACTCGAGGTACTAATCGCTCACAGGTACTCGACCTTAAAGTTCGTAGTGGTAAGCAAGAATTTAGAGTGGTAAGACGTTGGTTTGCAGAAGAAAAGCGATTCTGTATTTGGTTAACTAACTTGCCTTCAGGTACCTATACTGCTGATGACATAATGGCGATCTACCGCTGTCGATGGCAGGTGGAGTTGCTTTTTAAAGAATTAAAATCTCACACAAACTGGCAACGATTTGTCACCGCACAAAAGGCCATCGTTGATGGGCTTATCTGGGCCAGTTTACTCTCGCTGATCATCAGGCGCAGTACTGCGCTTCAGATAATGCCATCGGTCTCGCTGTTTAAGGCGGCAAAAAATGTGGATGTGTGGCTGTTGCCCATATTTGAATGTATCAGCCACAAGGCATGGTCAGAAATAGGCAATAAACTGGAATGGGCCTCTAGCTATATATTTAAGAACGCACAAAAGTCCGCCCAGAGGAAGTCAAAGAAAAACATCACGTTAGACGGGATTTATGCTGGTCTTAATGCTTAAGGTTCAGTCTATGAGTTAGCGCATAGTAAGAAACTTCTTAATATTTCAGTGCGGAAATATTCTTGCCATTATCCTGATTAAAGCAATTCTACTAGAAGTTCTAACCTATTAACAATCACTTACCTCTATACACAAAAAAACGAAGAAGCCTATAATAATCTGTTTAGTTCTAGTTAAGAAACTAGCGCGCAAGCTTGCAACTAGAGCAGGGTTGTGTGAGTGCTGATAGCTAGGTCGAATTTACCCCCGTGATACAAAACGAGGGTGAGGGCAGTCAATTTCATTTTTCAGCTTTTGGTAAATGTTCTCAGAATCATAAGTCCAAGAAGCTTTGAAGCGGATTAGTTTGTGGTGTCCATCAAGAGCTTCATTAACGTATTGGTCACGCTTTTTTCGGTCAGCACGTTGATGAGAACGATCATCTAGTTCAATTACGCATATAACTTTGGTGGTGCTATCAGTTACAACGAAGTCCATGCGCTTTGCCCAAGTTCTTGAATTGTTTTTCCATTCTACAGGTTGAATTAATGCCATTAATGAGGTTTGGCAATGAATCATGTAGTCATCAGGTAAGGCTTCTCTTAGGGCGATATAAAAATTACGTTCATTTTTCGAAGTCAGGTACTCCGAACGCTTATGCTCAACCTTGTTCGAAAATGTATCGACTTTATTTCTTGTAATCGATAGCTTTTTTTCCGCTGTACAGGGTATTGGAACATTGTCTGAACGCGGTGGCTGAGGTCGTCGAATTGGTTCAATCTTAGGCTCTAATCGATATGTGGTGTTGGTCTTGTTGGCCCATGGATCTTGTTTAGGAGTATCTTCTGTAAGCTTATAGACGACATAGCCGATTGCTAGTAGTCCAATCAATAATGTAAACACAATTCCCCTCCTTAAAATGGTCAACAAGTAGCATACTGGTTTCACATCTAAGGGTATAAAGGTTTTGTATCATAGTGTTACCGAAAGCCAATAATTCGATATACGTTATTGGGAATATCTAACGCGCTACGCTTGTTTGCTCCTTTATGCTCTACAAGCAAGCTTATAGCAGCAGAAAGCGAGCTGGATTAAAGAATCGTAGTCTTAATAACGACTTTGAGTTCTTTTTTTATTTGGCTTGTACCCTCAGAGCGGAATAGACCACCAAGCAGGGGAATATCCATAAGTAAAGGGACGCCTGAAACGGACTTCCGTTCCTCGCTCGATATGAGTCCACCTAGCGCGATTGTTTGTCTATCTCTAACCTTAACAACAGTTTGCAAGGTTCGTTTGTTGGTAATGATATCGGAAGCTATAGCAGAGTTAGTAACAGAACTAGATTCCTGATTAATGATCAATACAACATCGTCACCAAGGACATGAGGCACAACCTCAAGAGAAACGCCCACGTCTTGACGTTCTATGCGTTGAATGGTGTTACCACCGTCCGTGACTTCACTGGAAGTAAGGAAAGGGACGTTTTGACCTACCGTAATATAACCTTTCTCCCTATCCATAATTAGCATATTAGGTCGTGATAACAGCTCGGTATCTTCACTAGATTGAACAGCTTTGACCAATGCAGAAAAATCTCCGCTATCATAGAAAAGTAAGTTATCGACCGCTTTATCAATGGCGATTGGCTGAGTAATGAAACCAGCGTTATCCAGTGCTAATTCCAAATTAACGCCAAACTCCTCGCTATCATCAATCAGGGTTTCAGTAATGATAGCCTCAATGAAAACTTGCTTTTGAGGTCGGTCTATACCTGCTATGAGTGTATCAATCTTGGTGATTTGGTCGGGCGCACCAGTCACAATAATAGAGTTGGTCGTAGGAAGAATTTGAACATCATAATTTGAGTTAGATTGCTTCTGTGTCGTTTGCGCTTGCGTTGCTCTCAGCATCGAATTAACAAGCTCAGTGACCTTTGTGTTTCTGACGTTTTGGAAACGGTAAAGCTTAACGACTGGCGGTTCTGTAGGTAAAAACGTATCAGTATCAACGGACACGGTATACACACCGTTTGAATACCCGAGTTCGTAACCATGAGAGCGCAAAACCGAATCGAAAAAGGATGCGTACTCAGATTGTTTAAGTTCAGGGGCGGTAAAACTAACTTTACCCGTCACACCTTGACCAAGTACAACGGTTTGCCCCGTATAAGTAGCAAACCATGATACAAACTCAGCGATTGGAGTATTGCGAGACTCAAAAACAGCCGGAGCAGATGCGCGAACCGGAAGCGATAAGCAAAAGGTGATTAAAAGGATTACACGAAGCATTAGCAATGTACCTCATAAGAACTTGTACCACTGGATACAGACACGCGGCAGCTAGAGAAAACAGTCACATCAAAACCCATCGAACGGAGTTCAACACTCGTTATGCGATTACCCGATTTATCCAACTCAAAAGACGGCAGTTGATTGGGCGGATTCCAAGCACTGACAATTCGATAACCGTCCAATAGGTCTTTCAGTTGGTCAGCGTCCTGTTTTGCTTCAACAATCTGAACCGTTGTTTCTGGTGTTTCTGGCATCAGCAACATAGACATGCCAAGCGTCAGTAAAGCGCCAAGAGCAAAGCAAAGAAAGCGTGAATATTTACGAGCGTGAATTTTAGTAAGTCTCATAATATTCCTTAAATTGTAAGGGACAGTATAACGGCCGTGAGTGTAGTAGGGAGGCAGAACGCTATAAACTGCATATTTCGGAGCATTCCGATCAGTCATTTCGGGATTATCCGATCACCCATTTCGGTTTAAACCGATCACTGATTCCGCGATTATCCGATCACTTTTAGTCAAACTCCGAAATCGGTGATCGGAATAGCGAAAACCGCGATCGTAATGGCCGAAATCCTTCCTTTTTCTCTTTTAAATCAATAGCTCGCTATTCTTTACTTCTTAAACAAGAAGGAAAGGAAGCGACAATGGCCAAAAAGAGAACTCCAATGAACAAAATCAAAGAGGTATTACGCCTTAAATACGACTGCGGTCTCTCAAATCGTGGTATCGCTTCTTGCCTTAAACTCGGCCCGTCCACCGTATCAGAACTCCTTACTCGCTTTAAACAAAGCCAACTTGGTTGGCCTCTACCCGACAGTTGCAGCGATGCAGATCTCACACAGGCGCTGTATCACGGCAAGAAAGTCAGTCGAGATAAAGTTATGCCAGACTTCACTCAATACGCAGTCGAACTCAGGCGTAAAGGTATGACAAAGATGCTGCTCTGGCAGGAGTATCATGAGCAATATCAAGAGCAAGCTTACGCTTACACTCAGTTCTGCGAGCACTTCACTCGTTGGTTCAAAACCCAAAAACGCAGCATGCGCCAGCTTCATGTTGCAGGTGATAAACTGTTTATCGATTACTGTGGGCCTCGGCTTCAGGTGGTCAACCCTGACACAGGCGAAGTGCGCGAAGCGGAGGTGTTCGTCGCGACTTTAGGCGCGTCCAATTACACTTATGTTGAAGCCTTCCCAGCCAAGGGAAGCCCTACTGGTTAGAGGCGCATGCGAATGCGTTCGAACACTTCGGTGGCGTACCACAACTCTTAGTTCCCGATAACCTACGCAGCGCAGTCACCAAAGCCAATCGTTATGAGCCGAGACTGAACGACAGCTATCAAAAGCTGGCTAATCACTATCAAACAGCCGTGATGCCTGCTCGCCCCTACAAACCGAAAGACAAAGCCAAGGCAGAGAATGCCGTGCTCCTAGTAGAACGCTGGATCATGATGCGGTTGCGACACCAAGCCTTCCACACTTTTAAAGAGTTGAATCTCGCCATCCGTGAACTCATGAATGAGTTAAATCAGCGTGAGATGAAACAGTATGGCGCCAGCCGCCAAGCGCTGTTCGATAAACTCGACAAACCTGCATTAAAGCCACTGCCTAGGCAGCGTTACCTGTATACCGAAACTAAACGAGCCAAAGTTGGCCCTGACTATCACATCGAATATCGCCGTCATTACTACTCGGTTCCCCATCAACTTGTTGGTCACCATGTCGAGTTGGAAGCCTCTAATCGCCTGGTGCAGATCTACCATCAAGGTAACTTGGTGGCCCAGCATCCACGTAGCCAAAGAGAGCGAGGAAACAGCACCCAACCAGAGCACATGCCAAGCAACCATCAACATCAGAAGTGGTCGCCAGGGCGCTTGCTTAGCTGGGGAGCCAATATCGGCCCAGCCACACGAGAAGTCGTCAATAAGATGCTGAACTCCAAGCCTCATCCAGAGCAGTCTTATCGTTCCTGCCTTGGCTTGCTCAGCCTCAGTAAAACCTATGGCGAATCGCGCCTAGAGCAAGCCTGTAAAGATGCGCTGATGCTGACAAAATCCAATTACACCTTCATCAGCAATTTGTTGAAAACAATCGTGAAGGACAACTGAGTAAAGACAACACGAGTACGCCAAATCTTGTTCATAGCAATGTTCGTGGCCCGAACAGTTATCACTAGGAGAAAGGATATGAATGCACTGAACGACCAACTCAAAACCCTACGCTTGAGCCATGCAGCGAAAGCATTAGAGCAGCAGCAAGAGCAACTGACCACCTACGCAGAACTGGACTTCGAGGAAAGGCTAAGCCTACTTCTGGAAAGCGAGATCTTGAATCGCAATCAGAGCAAAATCCAACGCTTAAAACGACAAGCCAAGCTGAGAGTAGATGCGCAGCCGAGCCAACTTATCTATAAGGAGGGACGAAACCTCAATCGTAAACAGATGAGCGAACTTCTGACGGGCAGTTATCTATACAAACACCAGAACATCTTGGTTACAGGCCCAACAGGCGCAGGCAAAACGTATCTTGCCTGCGCACTGGCAACCAGCGCCTGTGACCAACAACAAACGGTTAAGTACTACCGATTAACTCGCTTGCTTGACGACCTGACCGCTGGTCGTCTGGATGGTAGCTATCAAAAGCAACTCCAATCGCTGGCTAAGAAAGCCTTACTGATCCTCGACGACTGGGGGATGGAAAAACTCACTCAAGAGCATGCGGGTCACTTATTAGAAGTGCTGGAAGAGCGTTATCAAAACAGCAGCACAATCGTCATCAGCCAGTTACCTGTAAGGGAGTGGTACAACATGATCGGCAACGCCACCGTCGCGGACGCGCTAATGGATCGGCTAGTACACAATAGTCATAGAATAGAACTGGGAGGTGAGTCAATGAGAAAACTGGCGCAATCCGATCACTTAGAGTAAAAATAAGAAGAGGGAAAAACGGTAGGATCAGGTGATCGGAATAAACCGAAACGAGCGATCGCAATCACCGAAATACGCAATAAACGCCGTCCTCATAGTTAGATCGGAACATCTGTTTAGTGTCGTAAGCCGTGTATAGGTCTTTACCAAAAAACACCCATTTATCAACTGTCAGAGAATTTTGATTATCGCCATACTTAACAATGCCAATATGGAGCTTTGGGAAAGGTAAGCGGCCTTGACCAAGCGTCAAAAACCATACAAGAGTCGAAAGGATAGGAACCTGCATTCTATCCAAACGACGACAAAAAACAGTATGTTCAGCGAGAGCAAGACGCGCTTGTTTATCAACGATTGAGATATCTTGAACGATGAAAATCACGTCCCAACCAAGCTTTCGAATATGCAAAAGGTGATCAATTAACTTTTGTCGGTTCTTATCGTTCCACGTTCTGGAGTTGAACCAGGTACCGCATTCATCAAGAACAATTAGCCCGTCCTTTGTGACATCATAACTTTTATTCGCAGAGCCGAGCGCAGTCAAATCTTCAACGACTGGCTTATCAGGGATACGATACAAGCGCGTGTTTTTCTTCTTAGCACCTAGCATTTCTTTAAGGTTAATATCTAGGTTGGTTGCTACTGGAACACCGCGCATAAACGCCTCTCGAATCTTACCGACAGCCGTTAGAGTTTTACCGGAACCGAGCTTACCCGTAACAAAATAAACGCTAGCCATTACGGAGCAATCCTTGTAACCGCGTACACTTGCCATTCCCACGCCCAACGCATAACACGAGCGCTTAAAATGGTACTGGCACAAGGAACAGCAACGTCAGGAACAAAGAAGCCCCAAGCTTGTGATAGGAACGGAGGCACCAGAAAATGCAAACCCGTGAGCATGGCATAAATGGCGTAACTGGTAGCCGTAGCCATACCTATAATCATTGTGACAATGGTTAGGTTAATAGCCATTTGCTTTGTAAATTTGAGAAAAAAGAACTCAAATACTTTAGTAGCGAGGCCACCAAGAAAAGCAGCAAGGGCAGGCAATGACAAAGCGCCACTGATACCGGATAAAATAGGAAGTAAAGCAATTGCCATTTATGCGTACCTCGTAGCTGATGGCTTACGGCCTATCGGTGTAATGCCATCTAATAAAATGTCTGTGAGCGTCATAAGCGTATACATGCCAATTAAGAAAGAAAGAATGAGCTTAATTTTTTCACTGACATAGCAGTCAATAGAATAAGTATTCCCGTTAGCCTCAAACGTCAAAGGGGAACATGACTCATTAAAACCAAGCGCGTTTAAAAGAACGGCAGTTGCGTTATTCATGATTGATTCATTTTCATCATTTAAAGGGCTATCAATAACGGATTGTAAAGTTGATTCAATAAGACTTTCACCACCGGAAATAATACCGCCCACTTGATTATCCATTTGGCCGAAAGTATCACTAATAAATTCAGAACCTAAACCGTGAGGATACTGACAGTAATTATTATCCTCAGTAGGGTCGCATTGCTCGGGTAGCTTAGCGGCAAGTTCTCCAAGAGCATCAGTTAAAGCACTCGTTTGTTCACCTAGAGCGCCCGTTAAAGCGCCCGTTTGAGCGCCTAACGCGTCAGTAATACTAGAAGCA
This sequence comes from Vibrio celticus, assembly GCF_024347335.1. Lineage (NCBI taxonomy): Bacteria > Pseudomonadati > Pseudomonadota > Gammaproteobacteria > Vibrionales > Vibrionaceae > Vibrio > Vibrio celticus. The sequence goes on along the minus strand of NZ_AP025464.1, from coordinate 544,759 downwards.
CCCGCAGTAATAGCGCCCGTTTGCTGCAGGGCTAAGTCCTTATTAGCTTGATATATCTGATAATCCTGATTCATTTGTTCAACAACGGATTCGCCTATAGCGGTATTCGTAGCATTAAGATTTGATAATGAATTATTAATATCAGTAAAGCCGTTGTTTAAATCTGTGCTAAGAGCCTTAAAACCCTCGTTAGAATCCCTATTTGAATTCTGAATAGCTTCTAATACAGCCTCATCTGTAGTGTCAGTGGGAGTAACATCGTCAGGTTCTGGCTTGTCAAAAGTGGGTGCGTCAGGGTTGGCAGTTGAACCCGAACCCGGATTAAAACCACCACTAGGCGGTGTAATATCATCAGTTGGATCTAAATCCTGAATACAGTCAGGCCAATCGGGGAAACCAATTGCACATTTATCAGATTGAGTGCAGCGAGTCTCTAACGATTCAAGGAAATCAGAACATTGATGAGAGAAAATACCGCCCTTGGCCGCGCAAGATTGTTCAGCCTCAAATAAAGAATCATTAGTCGATTCTCTATCACAAAAAGCAGGAGTGTAACATTCTGAAGTATGAGGATTTAATATAGAGGGTGGATCGCAAACCGCCTCGCAAGATTGAGTAAGATCACTTACTTCTTGCCCATTTGGGCATGATTCGTAAATGAAATTAATTGAAAATGAACCGGGAGAAGATACAGCCCCAGTACAACCCTCATCTTCGTAAAAAATAGACCTAATAGTAAACTTACTCGAACTGACGCTGACAGAAGTGAGACCTTGATATTTTCGTCTTGATGGAGAGTAAGAACAATATGTGTTTAATAAGGAGTCAGCACCAGACTGAGGACTGCTAGCGAATTGCTTTTCACCAAACAGCATGTAAGAAATAGGTTGAGAATAAACACTAAAAGAAGAAACCATCATCAAGATAAAAAGAGAGATGCTTGTTTTAATGTTCATAGCTTATTACCAGATTAGAAAAAAAAGATTAAAAGAGGATAGGGAGAGGCGAACCCCTCCCAAAAACAACTAGTATTAAGTTGCTTTGTTTGCAGCTTTCTTGAATAGCTTAATACCAACAAAACCAACAACAACGATAGGAACAATTGTCCAAGCCATTGCAATGTAATCCGTTGCAGCTGTAGTCATTGCCGTTGCAGCCGCTTCAGCTTCAGCTGAAAGAGCAGCGTTAGCAGAGCCAACCATTAGAGAAGAGCCAGCAACAACAGCGATTTTTGAAGCGTGACGCTTAACGACGTTCATGTATTTCATAGGATTGATCCTTTTTTAGAGTGATTAAATAAAATTAACTAGATACTTCAGCCGCTTTCTTGAAAGTTAAGAAAGTAGCTCCGCACACGTACCCAAAGACGGAAGAAGTAAGGAGGGCACCAATAACAAATTCGATTGTAGGCATTAGCGCTGCCCCCCATACATGCAACCAAGAAGAAAGCAGACCATAAGACCAATACAAAATTGCATGATATAAGTCGTTTCATTGAGTGCATAAAGCGCGTCAAATTGGTCAGCAGTCATATTGATTAACCTTTTGCTTTCGGTAAGTCGAACAAGTGGAAGCCATTTAAAGCAACGTGCTTACCCTCATCATTACCAAAGCTAAATTCTTTGTATTCAACGTTAAATTGCATACGTTGACCGACACAAGATTTCAGCACTTCACCTGCTTTTCCACCGTTCCAAAGCTCAGAGGAGATCTTTACTTCAATAGTGTTGGTCGGGTTAGTGGTGATTAGTTTCAACTTACCCACAGTCAAAGATTCACCCGTACCACGGGCGGGTTTAGTTTCTTGAATGATATCGGTATCGTCTAAAATTAAGCCTTCGAGTTTCATATTGTGTTTCCTTTCTTGACGTAAATTTTTTGGTTAAAAGAGAAAAAGACAGTTATTGACACAAGTCCAAGGAACCTAATGGAGCATGTCCGGCGGGGCTGCGCCCACCGAACACGCCCCATGAGGTTCTAAAGAGCCAGAGAGAACAAGCGCCTCAATTTCATCCATACGAGCCATATGTTTCTCGTATTCTTCATACTGACTATCGAGCATGTATTCGTATTCTTTCTCGCGCTCCAAAGCATCAAACCAGTCCACAGTTCCAGACATAATTTTTTGTTGTGATGCGATGAATTTGTCTTTGTTTTCAACTTTCCATGACTTGAAGCGAGTAACGACAAGAACGTCACGGAACATCAAGCCAGAGATACGAGCTTGAGCCGCGTCACCATAGCGAGTAGTAGAGTATTCACCACCGGATTCAATTAGCTTTTCGATAGTGTTAGTCACTTCATAAGCGGCCTTGATGGTTTGGTCTTTGCGCTTGACGAACACACCGCCCATTGCATAACAGAACGCTTCCCAATCACCGGCATCCGCAGCCCTGCGAACGTTTTCTAGTGTTAGATGCTCTTCGTTGTTTAAGTCTGAAAACATGGCGTCTTCCTCGTTAAGTTCTTCGCGTAAACGTCTAAGCTCACGCCAAACAGTGACAGAAGCACCGCCTATAAATTGAAATTGTCTAATACGATTCACACGCGCCCAAGTGACCACGCGCTCAGCAGCTGCAATGCCATCTAGATTTGAACTGCGGTCTTTGTCGATATGCTTACCGTCAACGTTTTTACTCACGTATTTAGCCACGTAACCAACAGCCGAGCCCTTACTAAAATCAATTAGCTCAGATTTGAAACGGTACTTTTTAGCACCTGATTCGTTAGGCGTATCAGCAAGGGCTAAGCGGTTAAATTCTGATGTAACAAAAGCGCGGTGTTCTTTTTCCATGAATAGCAGCATATGGTGATGCGGTGTGCCATCTTGATGAGGCTCAACAATGCGCATACCGTAAATTTTGATATCGTTCTTATCCAAGATTTTACGGAGCGAAGACCAAACACTAATCAAATGATCGTGTGATTGTTTCGCGTCCGGTCGTCCTGCTTTTTCCCATTTGGGATTAGTCACACCACCAGAAATCGCGTGAAATCTTGATGGAGCAGTAACGGTATAAAAAACCGCTTCATGACCAGATTTTTTAGCGATGTTTTCGAAGCCATTTAGACGGGCAAACATTTCATTGCGTCTTAATTCTGGATTTGAAACTGATTTAGCCGACAACTCAGAAAGAGTAAAAAACGTTTGAGGGTCGTTCTCATCAAATGCCACTGTTTTATCCAGTGCAACCTCATTTGATTTCATACGGTCACGGTGTCTGCGAACTGAAAAATCAGAGCAGTAAATTTGCTTATGACGTTCAACAAGTGCCAAGTCTCTCGCCACCTGTTCAACTTCATAAGCACACTTTCTACGTAACTGGCGAACAAGCCAGTTGTTATCAATCGCACGAGCAACAAGAGAATGTAACTCGTTATTAGATTCAGCTTTTTTAATCGTATCTTCACGAAAGCCAAGGCCAAGAGAAGCTAAAAGCTCAACGCAAGATTCGAATTGTGTTTCAACATCAGGAAGACTCGAAACGATACGTCCGAACTGCTTAGATTTGTTTTCGGCAAGTTGGCGAATATCGTCATCTGGCATTGCTGCGCTATAACCGTTCTTTGTCAGTCGTTCGTGTGCACGGTGTAAAGCGTAAGCCGCTTCGATCTCTTCCTTTTGCTTACACATATCTTTATAAGCACGAAGCATATGGCGAGTGAAATCACCATTGCGCTTTAATCCAAACGGTAAAGAATTACAAAGCAATGGAGCAGGGCGATAGGAAGTAAATGAAAGCCCTGTAACATCATGAGCATAAATTTGGTGATTTAACGCAGGGACAACCGAAGCGGCCAAAGGATAAGCGGGGCGCGTATGGTCTTTGTATGAAGACAAATAATCAAAACGGTTATCGTGGATACGGTCGGCCGTAGCCCATGATTGAGCTTGAACAAAATCAATCATTTCAAAGCTTTTTGTTTTGAGGTCGAAAACGCGCTCGTAAGCCATGATTAAAGTTCCAAACCGTAGAACGAGCAGAACTGTTCAAGCTCTTGGTCGTTATCAAACGTAAAAGTGAAAGAGTCTTCAGAGTTATAAAGCGGATTCTTATAAGTCACAGTGTGGAAACGTTCTTCACCGATAGTGCGTTGACCAAACTCAAGTTCGCCAACAAGGAACTCAAAGCAGATTTCAAGTGGTGAGTTATGAAGAGACACAGACGCGTGTGTGAAATCTGGGTAGTTAGAGAAGCTAATGTGTTCAGATTTGAGCACAGAGCCGTATTGAATGGATTCAACTGTAAACATAACAACCACCTGACTGATTATTGAGAATGGGGATTGACCGTCTAAACCGAGCCGTAAGCGTCAAGGGCGAACAGCCCAGACCTAGACAGTCAAAATGCTTAAATAAGTAAATTTGGTTCGTTGATGAGGATTATAGGCACGAAAAGTTGTGCCTGTTAAGCACGGAAAATCATGCCTAATCAGCTAGAATGTAGTTAAAGGGAGAATGTCTTATGTATCAAAATGAACTGTTAGATGCCTACAAAAAGGCTCAAAACTACGTACAAGATAAGCAGATTGCACATGATTTGAATCTGCCTAGACAAAGGATTGGTGAAATGCGAAAAGGAACTCGCTATATATCTGATTCAGAAGCAGTTTTTCTTGCGGAAAGCGCAGGAATTGATCCAGAGATGGCATTGCTTGGTTGTCACGTTGACCGCAACGAAAATCCAGAAATTAAACAGCTATGGGAACACATAGCAAAAAAGTGCAACGGGCTAGGATTAAAAGCGATTTCAATGACTTGCGCGGGATTAGCGTTGATGGCAGCCACACCAAATAAAGCACTAGCCAACTGCGTATTATGTACGTTATGTTAAATAGTCTGGGGTTTATAAGGCAGGTATCTTTGTGTGATGCCCTGCCTTTGTATTGTGTCGATAGTCTCTAATTTATACTGTGTATTTAACCATACTGGCTATTTACCATAAAATACCTAATAACCAGTGATAATAATCTTCGATTTTAGCCCTGGTATTAGTTAGAGATTAACCGCCAGCAAATTTAACTTTGTAGCCTTTCTTTTCAAGGTGCGCTTTGATCTTGTCTCGAGCATCACCTTGAATTTCGATGTTGCCATCTTTTACTGAGCCACCGCAGCCGCAAACTTTCTTGAGTTCTGCTGCCATTAGTTTTAATGGTGCGTCATCTAGGTCTAAGCCAGTTACTACAGAAACGCCTTTGCCTTTACGGCCTTTGGTTTCTTTTTGGATTCGAACGATCCCATCGCCTTTAGGACGTTGGACTTTCTCTTCTTCAGGCTTAATACGACCTGTTTCTGTTGAATATACTAGGCTCATAATTTACTTCTTTTGTTGCTCTGCTTTTTGTTTTGCGAGTAAGTAAGCTTCTATATGGCGTTGAATTGCAATCTTGCCGCCTTTGATTAAGCGACCGTTAAACATGCAATACCACGCATTAGGCTCACCGGTGTCATTCTTGATTTGGTAGCCGTTGAAGTTTTCAGTAGAGCCACCAGTTCCTCTCGACTTATTTAATGACATGAATTCTTTTGGATCAATAATAGATGCGGTATCAATCCACCAATCAATACTTTTTTTCACGGCAGCTAGTTTGCCCTGAATAACGTTGTTTTTTAACTTAGCACGCCAAACTGTGTTGTTAGCATCTATCGATTGAAGATGGACGCTTCGGTAAATTGAATTAGCCATATCTATTAATCATCTTTCTGTTTTCACTGCATTAATCATAAGTATACTAATAATGATATCAAGCATAATATGGTAAAAACACCTGTCGAGGTATGGTAATTTGAGAAAAAAAGTCCCTATTTTAACTGACTCGGTGATAATTGGTTCATTTGTTGAAAAATTAAACAGTAACGCGACAATAGAAATTATAGATGAGTTGACAGGATTTCAATACTCTCGCAATTCACTGTTGGGCATTTACAGTGATTGGAATCGCTATCATGCGTTCTGTACCAAACATCGTATTAACACACTTCCCGCATCTATAACTGCTGTTCGCCGCTTTCTTGAAACGGAGTCTAACGATAGAAAATACGCATCCTTAAAACGTTACACTGCAACGCTTAGTGTGTTACACACTGTGTTGAGCTTTGCTAACCCGATCAAGCACAGGCAAGTTCGCTTTACCCTACTCCACTTACAATCTCAAATGGCCGGTGACGCTAAACAAACCAATGCTATGACATCTGTGCATCTCATTGATTTAAATACGTTGCTCTCCCATGAGAAAGCAAACCTGAAAGAAATCAGAGACATCGCTATTTATAACGTGATGTTCGAGTGTGCTTTAAAACGCTCAGAGCTGAAGGTGTTATCGATGAGTGATGTTGAGTACGTTGAAGATCATTACCAAGTAACAGTCAAAGAATCTGATTATCAGTTGTCAAAAATAGCCAGTGTTGCACTTCAACGTTGGCTTTCGTTTACTGGTATACAAGATGACTTGCCAGTATTTCGTGCGATAGACAAGCATGAAAATATTGGTTTGCAGCCTTTGGATGATTCGTCCATCTACAGGATCTTGAGAAGAGCTAGCGACTTACTTCAACTGCCAGAAAATCACCATTTCTCTGGAAATTCGATTCGTGTTGGTGCTGCACAAGAGTTGTCGAAACAAGGTCTTAAGGTGAGAGAGATTCAGGACTTTGGTCGTTGGCTTAGCCCGGCAATGCCAGCTCAATATGTCGGTTTCACGGAAACGGCTGATAGTGAGAAGATGAAGTTTAAGGCGTTAATACCTTGGCAATGACGGGTCGCAGATTACTTGGATATAAGTTGCGGTTCAAACGATAGATTTTTAAAATAGCTGGCTTTAAAAACAACAAGTGCCTTGGCAGAAAGCTCAAGGCACTTGTTGGTTCAGCTCTAAGTGTCGAGTAGACGACACTTGTTACCAAGTGCCGCCCCTCTAAGAACCGTACGTGCAACTTTCACTGCATACGGCTCAAGCCTCCACTAAGGCATCATTGATACCCAGCAACTTATAACGCAGTCGGGACAGGCTCTTTCCAAGAGTTACGAGCTAGCCTTTTAGATTTTCTCTTCACCAAATATTCTTGGTATTGAGGGTCAAAAGGGGTCGCTGCATTCCTGATTTTTACGTGTCGCTCGATGGGCACTTTAGCTATTTGGAACAGATTGAAGTGACAGTCCATGTCCATGATTTTCTGCCAACCGTGAAATTGCCACTGGCCTTTACGATTGAGAAAATACTTATGAACAACCCAGTCTTTGGACTTGGTTGGATGACGTCTAACTGCCCAGTGCCATAACGCTTGGAATAGTTTGTGGCCGACATACCCGAATACTTGTTTAGCAACACAGTGGCGATAGTAATTCGCCCACCCTCTAAGTTTCGGATTTATCAACTTGATAAGATCGTTAACAGGGATGGTTGCGTGCTTTTTAATAAGTTCACGTAGATTTCTAAGAAATAACAGCGTGTTAGATTTGCTCGGTTTAATGAGCAATTTCCCTTTGTACTTCCTGTGATTGAAACCCAGAAAGTCAAAGCCATCATCAATATGAGTGACCTTCGTTTTCTCTTCGGAGAGGGTTAACCCTCTTTCTGCCAGAAAGTCAGCAATCAACGGTTTGATATCGTTCACTAGCACTTCCTTTGAAGAGCAGGTGACCACGAAATCATCCGCATAACCAATAAAGTTGGCCCTAGCACCCATTTTCAGAGCTGTAGATTTTATTCGTTGCTCTATTCCCACGAGAGTCATTAGCATCAAGGTTGGAGATATTATCCCACCTTGAGGTGTGCCCTCATCGGTATCATAGAACAGACCCTTATCCACATAGCCAGACTTTAACCATTGCTCTAACATACGTTTATCAACCGTGATATTGTCGATAAGCCATTGATGCCCGATTTTGTCGAAGCAAGCCTTAATATCTCCCTCAAGAATCCATTTCGCTGATCGCTTTAGAGCCAAACATTTGAAACACTGACTGACGGCGTCAGCCGTACTGCGATTTGGCCTAAACCCATAGCTATTGAGGTCGGCGAGCGTTTCGGACACTGGTTCTAATGCTAGAAGGTGGAGGACTTGTTGCGCTCTATCAATCATGCATGGAATACCCAATGGCCTGAGCTTACCGTTCTTTTTGGGGATGTAGATACGTTTGAGTGGTTTTGCAGAGTAAGCCTTGCGGCTCAGTTGATTGACTGCTTTCATACGGCGTACATCTGTGTTCCAGGTGACACCGTCTATTCCAGACGTTTTACTGCCTTTATTCTGAGAGACTCGCTTAACCGCAAGAAGCTTGGCTGAGCGAGAATGAGTCAAGAGCCACTGTAAGGACTTCACCTTACCGTATTTCTTTTCTCTCGTTGCTTTTGCGATACGCATTTGAAGCTTCAATACGTGCGCTTCAACGGATTTCCAGTCGATGGACTGCCATTTAGCGCCGTCAGAAGATGCACTAATCTCTTTCGAGATCACCATTTGCTTTTCTCCTTGAATAAAGTTCTTCAAATTCTCTCGCAATGGGAGACCAGTCGGAAGTGGGCTCACTTTCGTGATCAGACATAAGTCTGTATCTGCATCATTACAATGTAGCTTTCGCTTTTTCCGACCTCCTATACCTGCATCACTATCGGCCACAAAGGCTTTCCCAAAGGGAGTGATACAGGCTTACCCTGTTCCGTATGTTACGTAAAATGTCAGCTTAGATGCCCACTATAGTGCGGAGAGTACGGCGACCACGAAAAAGTACTGTCCAACCTCTTTCCAACTCTCATTGCCTTTTGGCCACAGCGTATTAACCACTTCCGCTGCTTCATCATATAACGCACCTTGAATGGATTCACATACGTTCATCATACTGACTACCTAGCACTTACCCGAATTGTGGTTTTCAGGAGGAACGTCCTCTCACGATTCTTTTCCCACTCAGCCCAACGGCCAAGTTTCGTTACATTGTCCGAGCCGCTGCTTTATTCAGGCTCGTAGGTTCATCTGGTGATACAGATGGTTCACTCATAAAGCGGTGAACAACGCTTCATACGACCTCAGGTCGCACGAACGAAAATGAGTTAGACAACCTAAGAAAGGCTCGTTCTCACGCAATTCTCCAAGAACTGGCTGAATTTGTGGCCGTCATGCTCAACCATTTTAGGGAACATGGAGATTGGCGTCATGCCTGGGAAGGTGTTAACTTCGTTCAGGTAGATCTCGTTGTCTTGCGTTAAGAAGAAGTCGATACGAGACAAGTGACGAAGCTTCATCTGGGTGAAGACTTTTCGAGCGCTTTCTGCAATCAGTTCACGCTGCTCATCAGTGAGGTTGCTTGCTTCAACTTCAGTGATCGAGTGACTGTCTGCACTGTACTTCTCTTCGTAAGAGTAAAATGCGCCGTTCGGTGCAATCACCTCGCCCGGTTTGCTGATATGTAGCTCGCCATCGATTTCATAAGCAGCAACTTCTAGCTCTCTTGGAACGACTGACTTCTCGACAAGCACTTGATCTGAGAAGGTAAACGCTTTGTTGATTGCTTCGCTTAGATCTTCTACTTGGTTTACTTGATAACAGCCAACAGATGAACCTTGACGAGCTGCTTTTACGAACACTTTACCCCACTTTTCAAAAGCTTGAGTTGCTTGTGAATGTGCTTGATCATTGTTGTCAGATAGGAATAGATATGGCGTGTTTGGAATACCCAGTGCGTCATACCAAAGCTTTGACGTAATTTTGTTGAAGCTGTTATTGCTAGCTTCAGAACCACAGCCTAAGTACGGGATTTTCGCCATTTCGAACAGTGATTGAATATCACCTGTTTCACCTGGGAAGCCGTGGATACAAGGAACGATAAAATCGACTTTAGATGCTAAATTGTCACCGCGCAGGGTTTGATCGTTAATATCAAGATAAACCAATTCACCTGAATCAAGACACCAGCCTTCGTTTTTAATTTCAACTCTCACAACGTTGAAATCTGCAACGCTATTGAGTTGTTCGAAAAGGTAATTGGCTGATACTAAAGACACTTCATGCTCTGAAGATCCACCGCCGCAAAGTAGAAGTATGTTTGTGGTGTTCATGGGTAAATTCGGTCCTTGAAACTAGGAATACTGACTTCAATGATAAACAAAAGTCGAGATAGGTACAGTGTTTTGATTGTTAAAATTACGTTCGAAAGATCGAGCGATTAACTATTAAACAAAACAGCGAGTCTTAAAACAAAAGAAGGAGCATTTGCCCCTTCTTTATGAATCAAAACTTAGTTCAACTTGTTAAGCGTAGGGTATTCAGAGTTCTTGATGTCATCAATGCTCTTAACAAACGGCTTCAAGTTTTGGAAAGTGTTCGGCAGTGTTGAGATTGCCTTTTTAGCTTCTAAGCGCGTTGCGTAGTCACCGTAAAGTACGGTGAACCATTTGGTACCGTTAACCATTTTGTAGTTTTCCCAAACTGGTTGAGAAGTCGTAGGTAGCATTTTCACGAAAGAATCGACTTTACTTTGGCTGCCAACAGCAACAACTTGAACGGTGTAACCAAAACGCTGATTCATGTCTTGCTGTTTCTTGGTTGGGCCTGTCACTACTGCAACTGGCTTCGCTTGAGTCGTTTGAGTGACTTTCTGTTCAACAGGTTCAGTTCTGATCACGTTGACAACGTTTTCTTCAACAACGCCTGTTTGCTCAGATTGAGATACAACTAGAGCTTCAACTTTGGCCGTTTTGTATTCTTCTTGATAACTATCTGAAGTGACATTGGTAACGTAGTCGTCAGATACACATGCAGCCAAGAGCAGTGGCAAAGTCACAATTGCAAATTTTTTCATGGAAAGCTCTATATCCTTAATAATAATTACCATAAATCATGCCGATACGTCGGTTTAGAATCAAGTTAACTTTGAGATTATACACCATTAGTGGGTGACCTATTTCACAAACTTTATGCAGTGTCTGCTTATTCATCTTAATTCGGTGAATTTGCCATCAACCCGTGAGTGCAAAGTAAGTTACGATGAACTTACGTGCATTGCTAGGATATGTCTATGAATCATCTTGATCCCCTACTTAAACCCCGTTCAATCGCTGTTGTTGGTGCTTCTCAACGAGAAACGCGTGCAGGGTATATCGTCATGAACAATTTGCTGCACGGGGATTTTAAAGGTGCAGTGATGCCAGTTACGCCAAAATATGACTCTGTGGCAGGCGTACTCTCTTATAAAAACATTTTGTCGCTACCGATCGTTCCTGACCTTGCCATTTTATGTACCAATGCGACCCGTAATGTCGCCATTTTTAAAGAACTAGCCGAGAAAGGTATAGCCTCTGTCATTGTGCTTTCTTCCGACATGCAGCAAGAAAGCGATAATGGTGAGACGTATGATGAACGATGCCTAGCGATTGCCAAAAAACACAACATTCGAGTGTTAGGTTCCAATAGTTTGGGAGTAATTGTCCCTTGGTTAAATTTAAACGCCTCATTCTCTCCAGTGACAGCATTACCCGGTAAGATCGCCTTTGTTTCTCAGTCTGCAGCTGTGTGTACCACGATTCTCGATTGGGCTAATGACAAAGAGATCGGTTTTTCGGCGTTTATCTCTATAGGTAATGGCAGTGACATCGAATTCTCGGAGTTATTGGATTATCTGAGTACCGATTCTCACACCGAAGCGATATTACTTTATGTAGACAGCATTACTGATGCGAGGCGCTTTATTTCTGCAGCGCGTGCGGCATCGCGCAACAGACGAATTCTAGTGCTAAAAGGCGGACGAACAGCGAAAGGGCGAGCGGCCGCAATGGCACACACCGGTGGTGCCGATACTTTAGATATTATCTACGATTCCGCGATTCGCCGTAGTGGCATGTTGCGAGTTAAGAACTTACATGAATTGTTTGCTGCGGTAGAGACACTGACTCATTCAGTACCATTGCGTGGTGAGCGTTTGGCTATTGTTACCAACGGTGGCGGCCCGGCGATTATGGCCGTGGATACGCTATTTGACCGCGGTGGCAAGCTCGCAGAGTTTTCACAAGAGACTCTTGATAAGTTGAACAAGGTGTTGCCATCTAGTTGGTCTCACAGCAATCCTATCGATATTGTTGGTGATGCTGGTGATCAGCGTTATATCGATACCATAAACATCTTACTCGATGGCGATGAAGCGGATGCGATTCTTATCATGCATAGCCCTTCTGCGATTGCACATTCCGCTAGAACGGCTGAACGAATTATTGAAGCGATTAAGAAGCACCCTCGCCACAAGCGCTTTAACATCCTGACGAATTGGTCTGGTGAGTTAACAGCTAGGCCAGCGCGAAAGCTGTTTACCGAAGCGGGTTTCCCGACCTATCGAACGCCTGAAAGCTCAGTGGTCGCATTCATGCACTTAGTCGAGTACAGACGAAACCAACGTCAGTTAATGGAAACGCCTACCACGGCAGAAAAAGTACATATTGAAGATCTAGCAGATGCGAAAAGTTGGATAGAACGACAACTACTGGATAAAGATACAGTTAGTCTTGATACTCACCAAAATAGCCAGTTTTTCAAGAGTTTTAACCTCGATGTGCTACCGACATGGATTGCTTCTGACCCAAGTGAAGCGGTGCACATTGCTGAAACGATCGGTTACCCGGTCGCCGTAAAACTTCGCTCGCCAGACATTGCGCATAAGTCAGATGTTCAAGGTGTAATGCTCAATTTACGAAACAGTAGTGAAGTCGCGAATGCTGCTCAGGCAATTCTCGATCGTTCTCAACTATCCTTCCCTACAGCTCACATCCACGGCTTGTTAATTCAAGGTATGGCCAAGCTCGCGGGTGGCCAAGAGCTACGAGTCAAAGTAACAACCGATGAAACCTTTGGCCCAATCATTTTACTTGGACAAGGTGGTTCGGAGTGGGATGAATCGATTGATGCGGCCGCTGCTTTCCCACCGCTCAACATGACACTGGCGCGCTACTTGATTATTCGAGCGATAAAAAGTGGCAAGATTCGCCTACAAAAGCTCCCTAACCCGATTGATATAGAGGGCCTTTCTGAATTATTGGTTCGTATATCGCAGATGGTCGTTGATTGCCCTGAAATACATGATTTAGATATCCATCCAGTACTGGCCAACGGAGACAAGTTCACGATCTTAGATGCCGATATCATATTGAAAGCTTACGAAGGAGACCCGCAAGAAAGGTTGGCCATTCGCCCTTACCCAGTCGAGCTTGAAGAACGTATCCAGCTAAAAGATGGAACCGAAGTGTTGTTACGCCCTATTCTGCCCGAAGATGAACCGCTCCATGCTGACTTTATTAATCGCGTATCTAAAGAGGATCTTTATAAACGTTTCTTTAGTGATGTCGGTGAGTTCAATCATGAAGCGTTGGCTAATTTTACTCAGATTGATTTCGATAGAGAGATCGCCTTTGTTGTGGTGCGTGAAGAACAAGGGGTTCCTGCAATCATCGGTGTATCGAGAGCGCTGATTAACCCAGAGAACACCGATGCCGAGTTTGCGATTCTGATACGTTCCGATCTGAAAGGTGTTGGTCTAGGTCGTATTCTGATGACGAAAGTTATCGATTACTGCCGAGCGAAGCAGACTAAACAGATGTCGGGTATGACAATGCCAACCAATAGAGGGATGCTAACACTAGCTCAAAAGCTCGGTTTTAAGCTAGATATCAGTTTTGAAGACGGTACTGCAGATATGGTGTTACCGTTACTTTAACGCCCATGTCTTTTTAAGATGTTGGATACACCAAGACTTGGCGTCGCCCATTTTGTTGCGTCGCCAAGCCATTACGATATCAATAGGCTGCGGCTCGGTACCGGAGATCTGCTGTAGTACGCCAGATTCAATCAAAGGTTTAGCAACACTATTCGGCAAAGTGCCAATCCCTAGTCCTGATGTCAAAGCCTCTACTTTCGCAGGAAAGCTTGTCACGGTTAAACGTGGCTGTTTCTCTAGAATATTGATGCTTAGTGCTGGCTGATCGCGCGCGGTATCTGCAATAGCAATAACCCTGTAACTTTCTCTCGCCTTTTGGTCGAATTCACCAGAACGTTTGTGAACATAGTGGTTCGATGCCGCTACCCAAACCATTTCCATTTTACCGATAACGTCACTTTTCATGTCGTTTGGGATAGTGTCAACCTTTGGGCACACCAGTAAATCTGCTCGGCCGTCTGAAAGGGATTCCCAACACCCTGCTAAGATCTCTTCTTGCAAACGAACACGTGTTTTACTGATTTTTCCTAGTTCATCTACCAGAGGGAAAAAGTTAGCAATCGGGATAATACCATCAAAGGCGATGGTCAAATCGAGCTCCCAACCATTGGCTAGAATGCTTGCCTCGTTAACAAGGCGTTCTGTTGCTCCAAGAATTACCCTACCTTGCTCAAGTATCAACTGGCCCGCTTCTGTGAAGTTTGCACGATGTCCAGAACGGTCAAAAATCATGATGTCCAGATCTTGTTCAAGCTTCTGTATTTGATAACTGAGTGATGAAGGCGCTCTGTCCATTTCATTGGCCGCAGCGGCGAAGCTTCCTCGTCGATCGATGGCGTCTAGGATGTGTAACGCTTCAAGTGTTATTGGACTATGCATCAGTTTCCTACTTTGTAAATGAGAGGTTAATCACAAAAATGGAAGCATTCACCAGATAAATGGAACCATTAAAGGTCTTTTAATACAATGAGTTATACGGTCTAGGCATGTTTTTAATGACAAAAGTACAAATAAATTGAAATGCAAATAATAGTAATTATCATTTAGATCCAATATTATCTTTCGCAAATCAAGATAATACTATGGAATTAAGGTAACTATCAGATGTATAAGCAATCCCTACTCTCTGCTTCAATCGTTTTAGCGCTTTCATCAACATCAGCCTTTGCTGAAGATTATGCCCTATTTGACGAGGTTGTTGTATCTTCGACTCGTACTAATCAAACACTTATCAATACAGCAGCTTCTGTTACTGTTATCTCGGATAAGCAAATTGAAGAGAATATGGCGAAAGACGTGAATGAAATCTTCGAATACACTCCAGGTGTAACGATGAACTCAAGCTCTCGTCAAGGTGCACAAACCATCAACATTCGTGGCATGGAAGGTAAGCGCGTCAAGATCCTAGTAGATGGCTCATCGCAACCAGGTTCATTTGATGGTGGTCCTTACGCATTTATTAACTCCAACGGTATCTCAATCGACCCAGATATGCTGAAAAGCGTTGAAATCATCAAAGGCGCTGCTTCAAGTTTACACGGAAGTGACGCTATTGGTGGCGTTGTTGCTTTCGAAACTAAAGACCCTTCTGATTTCTTGAAAGATGGCGAAGACTTCGGCGGCCAAGCGAAACTGTCGTACTCTTCAGAAGATAACTCTTTCAGTGAGCACGTTGCGTTAGCTAATCGATTCGGTGATTTAGAAACATTAGTTGCTTACACTCGCCGTGACGGTGAAGAGCTTCAAAACTTCCGCGACTCTAATAACTTAGAGAATTACGCAGTAGAAGATCAAGATACATCTGCAGATAACCTATTGGTAAAATTGCAATACCAATTGAACGAAAGCCACCGTATCGAGTTTCTAGCTGAGCTAATTAAGGATACTTCTGACTCTGATATTTATCACTCAAGCTACGATAACTACACGGGTGCAGATGATACAGAGCAAAATCGATTTGCTATTAAACACATTTGGTTCGCTGATGGCGCTATCGCTGACACAGTGACGAGCAAAGTGTCATACATCTCTAAAGAAGAAAATGGGGTGACGAAGCGCTTTAAACCGGCAGGTCCTGGTTTCCCACCTTATGTCCCTGCTAACAATGACAATCTTCAAACAAAAGACTATGAATACACCGAAGATAAGCTTGAGATCGAAACTCAGCTAGATAAAGAGATTAACAACCATTACCTAGTTTATGGTGCAACATACACACATAGTGATATTAGCAATACAAACATGGAGTACAACTCTGATCCTGATACTGATGATCAGCTTTATGTATACACTCCTGATGCTAAAGAGCAAAAGTTTGGTCTGTTTGTACAAGACGAAATTAGCTTAATGAACGACAAACTTGTTGTTACTCCAGGTGTTCGTTTCGATTACTTCTCTACAGACCCTGGTAAAAATACGGGTGAGTCACTTACGGACTTCTCTGATTCTGCGGTAACTGGACGTTTAGGCTCAACATACAAACTTACTGATACAGGCACCATTTTTGGCCAGATTAGCCAAGGCTTTAGAGCCCCTTCTTTCGATGAACTGTACTACACGTATGATAACCCAGGACATGGTTACGTAAACGATCCAAACCCGGACCTTAAGTCAGAAACCAGTATCTCTTACGAGCTAGGTTACCGTCATAATACACAGGGTTCATCGTCTGAAATTGCGGCTTACTACAGTGATTACGATGACTTCATCGAAACAGTGGTAACGAAAAAAGTTGGCGGAACGACACACTACTCTAACGTTAACCTAGATTCGGCAACAATTAAGGGGGTTGAATTCTCTAACATGTTACTATGGGATGTTTTGGTTGGTGCACCTAAGGGTATTTCAACTCACTTCGTTGCTTCATACACAGAAGGTGAAGATGGAAACGGTAATGCACTGAATAGTGTTAATCCTTGGAATGCAGTATTTGGTCTTAACTATGATGCGCCAAACCAAAACTGGGGTACTAGCCTTAAGTTAAACTACACAGCTAGCAAGTCTGGTTCAGACATCAACTTCGAGGACGAAAGCGGCGGCAACGCTGATCAAGCTGAGCTTCCGAGTGCTACGGTTGTTGATCTGACAGCTTACTACAAGCCAATGAAAGATCTTACTATTCGTGGTGGTGTATTCAACTTAACTAACGAAGAGTACTACCGTTGGAACGACATTCGCGGCGATGATGAGCTTTATAAAGAGAACTCACAAGCGGAAAGAAACTACGGTATTTCAGCTAAATACGAATTCTAATTCGTTAAAAACCTGAATTGCAGATACTAAAAAGCCAGCTAAATTGAAGTGACCCCATAAAGTTGGACATTTCTGTTAAGCGGCTTTCAAGGCCTGAGTTCGATATTCTATCGGAGTCAGGCCTTTTAGTTTCACTTTTATACGTTTGGTATTGTAGTACTCGATGTATTCTTTAATTTGCTCTATCAGAGCATCTGCATCTTCAAAGCTTTGGTTGTGATACATCTCGGTTTTGAGTAAAGCAAAAAAGTTTTCAGCAACAGCATTATCCAAGCAGTTACCTTTTCTCGACATGCTTTGCGTTAACCCACTCTCCGCTACCTTTTTCTGATACTGTCGATGGCGATATTGCCAACCTTGATCGCTGTGTATAATTGGCTTTGAGTTGGGTTTCAGCGTTGATATAGCCTCCGTCAACATATCCGTGACAAGCGGCAAGCAGGCATTTTTGGCCACTCTATAAGCTACCACTTCCTGAGTAAACAAGTCGACAACTGGAGACAAGTATACTTTCTGCTCTTTGACTTTGAACTCCGTGACATCAGTTACCCACTTTTCATCGGGTTGAGTCGCACTAAAATCTCTTTCAAGCACGTTGGGAGCAGCTTTTCCTGACTCTCCTCGGTATGAACGATACTTTTTAATCCTGACCGTCGATTTAAGGTTGAGCTGAGCCATAAGCCTTTGAACCGTTTTGTGATTAAGCGAGACCCCCTGATTTTTTAGTTCTAAATGAATACGACGATAACCGTATCGGCCCTTATGTTCATGATAAATTGACTTTATCAACCGCAGCTCACGTTCGTAGCTATTTGGGCGCTTGCTCGTTTGAGCCTGATAATAAAAGACACTTTTTGCCAGCTGTAGAGTCTGCAGTAAGTGCTTCAACAGGTACTTGCCTTTAAGAGTTAGAGCTATGACCGCTTTTTCTTTGTTCGACGGTTTTTCCTGCTCCAACTCTTCCAACTTTTTAAAACAGCATTCTCGGTTCGTAAGTAGACTAACTCCTCTTTTAGCTCCTCAAGTGTCATTTCATTATCAGGCTTAGTGGTTCGTTGAGGTTGCTGTTTCATTGAGGGTCTTCCTTTCTGGCGCATTTTGAGCCCCTTGATACCGAGCTCATTAAATCGTTTGAGCCAGGCAGACAGTGTCCCAGGGATGAGAGGTTTAATACTGCGCTAGTGTGCGTGAGAGACCATTCATTCGTCCACATTAAATTCAATGCTTTTCGTTTTGTTTGAGCAGTCGCGGCATGCTTAGTTGGTAAAAATGAATCAGTACCATGGATGGCAAAGACTTGAGCCCAATACCGTATCTGCCTTGAAGAAATTGAATATTGTTTTGCTAAGTAGAGAGATGACGTGCCATCTAAGTATTGCTTAGCAATGATACATTTTAGCTCTCGGCTATATTTGGACATAAAAAGACCCCCAATAATTGGTGTCCAACTATTGGGGGTCAGTTCAAATGCTGGCTTTTATTATTTCACTAAAAATTGTATCAAAAAGGGATAAAGTGAAATTACTTCTCTGCCATTTCTTTCTTAACCATTACTGCTGCAGCAATGATGAAAGTGATGATTAGGCCTAGTTCCATGATTAACTCCAAAGAAAATTAACATTAAACATATAATTCGCGTGCATGATAACACAACAGATACAGAATGATACTTTTTAACCACTAATTTACTTTTTATTCGATTTAGATCAAAAAAGATGCCCTAAAGCATCTTTTTGTAAGTTAACTATTCATGAAACAACTAGATCAACCAGGGAAACCATCAGGATTGGTTGACTGCCAGCGCCATGTATCTTCCGTCATTTCAGTCAATGTACGCGTCGCATTCCAGCCGAGCTCTTTCTGAGCTTTAGCAGGGTCTGCCCAACATTCTGCGATATCACCTGGGCGACGATCGACCAGTTTATAAGGGACTTGTTTACCGCTCGCTTTCTCGAACGCTTTAACCATATCTAATACACTCGAACCGTTACCAGTGCCAAGGTTGTAGATATGAAGACCGTCTTTACTCCCTACTTTTTCAAGCGCTGCGATGTGTCCATCAGACAGATCCATGACGTGGATGTAATCACGAACACCAGTCCCGTCTTTTGTTGGATAATCGCTACCAAATACCGATAGGAATTCACGGCGGCCCACGGCTACTTGAGAGACAAATGGCATTAGGTTATTTGGAATACCTTGCGGGTCTTCACCTAGCTCACCACTTGGGTGTGAACCTACTGGGTTAAAGTAACGCAGCAGCGTAATGCTCCAATCTGGATTGGCTTTTTGGAAATCGGTTAAGCACTCTTCAACCATTAGCTTACTACGACCGTAAGGATTGGTTGCGCTTGTTGGAAAGTCTTCTGTGATAGGCACACTCGCAGGATCGCCATAGACCGTTGCTGAAGAGCTGAATACTAAGGTTTTCACACTAGCGTCACGCATTGCATCAACAAGAACTAACGTGCCGTTTACGTTATTGTCATAGTATTCCAGAGGCTTAGCCACAGATTCACCAACCGCCTTTAGGCCAGCGAAATGAATAACGGCTTCAATGTTGTGTTGCTTCATGGTTTCAGTCAAAAGCGCTTTATCACGAACGTCACCTTCAATGAAATTAGGGCGAACACCGGATACTTTTTCGATACGCTCTAGAACGCTTGGTTTACTGTTATACAAGCTATCAAAAAGTACAGGTGTCATTCCTGCGTTGATCATCTGGATACTTGTATGGCTACCGATGTAACCCATACCACCTGTAACTAAAACATTCATGTTTAGCAGACCTTTTAATTAAAAATATTCAACCTATCACTTATGATACAACAACTTAGGTAGAGGTCACAAACGCCTATGGCTATTAGCTATCACGAGAGAACACAAATTGACCTTTTCCTTTGCGTTTTGCTTGGTACATCGCCTCATCGGCAACCTTTAGAATCACGTCTATATCACGCTCTGAACCATCAACTAAGTGTATGCCCAAGCTCGCTCCAACATGAAGCGAACGCTGTTTATGGGTCACTTCTTGCCCGATCAGGTCCAACAGTCGCTCCGCTAACTTTGCTAACAAAACTTTGTTGGTCTGTTTAATAATAAGAACAAATTCATCCCCCGACAAACGTGCTACCAAATCTCCTGGACGAACTTGAGATAGCAACCGGCTCGATACTTCTTTGAGGATTTCGTCGCCCGCATCGTGTCCATAGTTATCGTTAACGTGTTTAAAGCCATCGAGATCCAAGTAGATAACCGCAAAATGCTGATTAGAATAATGGCTAGACGTGACGACATCATCCATCACCTTATACAGCTGAGCTCTGTTGGCCAAACCCGTTAATGCGTCGTGATGAGCCAAGTGTTCAAGCCTTTCCATCTCTTTGACATTAGATAAATCAGACAGTGTGAGTACCATATCAAACTCGTCTTTCTCGTTGTCTGACGAAACTCGATTCACTTTTACAAACATTGGAACCAAAGTGCCAGATGCACTCTTCTCCCATACCTCGCCTTGCCACTGCCCATAATTTTCCAATGAACTGCGAATTGTCGGCATTAGGGATGAAAACTGTTGCCAAGAAAAAACGTCAAATGGTGTTTTGCCCACCAGCAGATCAGCGTGATAACCAAGAAGTTGGGTGACCGCTGGGTTTACCATGGTAATTACATTGGATGAATTCAGTACGATTAAGCCGTCTTTACTGTTCTCAAAAACACCCGCGGCTATACGCTGGCGACTCATGGCAGTTTCTATCCCCGTGACATCTTGGATTGCATAAAGAATACGACCGTGCTTTAACAACGAACGGCTGCTCACACGAAGCCAGCGTTTTGAGTTAAAGAGATCGGTGGTTTCGAGTAGTTCGTCATTCAGCTCAATATTAGCGTCGATAACCTCTTGTAAGAACCCAGTTTGCTTTGTCGCGATCAACTCTTGGATCAATAAATTTTCAAGAAACGCTTCGGTACACTTAAAAATGTCACGAGTGGCAGCGTTCGCATGAACGATGAACCCTTTTTCATCTGCTACCAACAACGAGTGCTGAACGGTTTCAATTACCTCATTCGCAAACGACTTTTCTTCTTGTAGTTTATCTAGCGTAAAATTGATTTGATTGTCACGATGTTGAAGTCTTTCGAGCATGGTATTAAAAGCTCGAACAAGATCCCCTATCTCATCGTGGTTCGTTGCGACTAATTTTGGTTGTTCTGAACGACGTTCAACAAAGGCTTGCATCGCCTCATTAAGGTCAAACATTGGATCGATAATCAAGCGTTGAACCAATTTGACCAGTACCCCGCCTAAGATCACCAGAAACAGCAAGTAGACGGCCGCAACCTTGAAAATATTCGTTAAGATCGTATTAAACGTTTCTTTTGATATTGTCACTCTCAAGTTAGCGATCACAGCGTCATCCAGCGTCACCGGAACAAGCAAAAAGATGAAATTCTCGGAGATGGCAAATTGGTGATCCGCGATGTCATTTAATTCATCTGTATTCGGCCTTGGAACCAGCGTATTACTGACTTGATAACTCGCAAAAATCTGTTCATTAATGTCATAGAGCTTCACCCTGACGATATCTTTATCCGCAACGAAGGCTGACAAAATCTCCTGAGCCGAAGATTTATCCTCAAATAGAATCGCGGCTTGTAGGTTATAAGCAACACCTTGTGCTAACACTTTAACTCGCTGAATAAGACTCTCTTTTTCTCGCTCCAAAGTGACAGTGTAATTAACTGATTGAATCGTCACAAAAGTAACCGCGATGAAGATGACAATCGGTAATATCAGCTTGTTTTTAATCGATAAATTATTAATGAAAGACAACATTATTGGCCCTCCACTATAGCGATTCGTAACAGGTTTGAGCCGATGACGTATTCACCGCGTCTTGCATTCACTAAGTTGATCTTAGGCTTTAACTTATTATCGATGTGCGTTAGCTCAATGACTCCTCCCATGTCCGTAAAGTTTGGGATATCGCTAATCGTCACAGTATGTGGTGAGTGGGCTTTACGGCTAAATTTATCATTATCGAGAACAGATAGATAAGTGATATCACACTTCGGAGTCACCAATTGATGTACTTGAATAGCGAGAGAACGAATAGATTTCCCTTGTGTAATCGACGTCAGTGCTTTGCTTACCTTCTCATCGCCAATCACACAGAAGTTAACCGTATTCATGGTGCTTTCGTCGTTCCAACGAATAAAGTTGGCAATTCTAAAAAGGTACACTGCTTTCACTTCATAAGGCTTGAAGCTAGCCGCCGATGTATTCAAAGGCACAATAAACATAGCTAAAGTGGCAAGGCTGAGTTTATTAAAACCGAGTTTAATACGGTACTTGAGCCACTTAGAATTCATGAGAGACCCTCACATATACAGACTCTTGGTTAACACTTTTCTCAGACGTGAATTCAGCTTGATAGCCGTCACTCTTACCAATGTTTTCAACGACCACTTCAATTAAAGGTGCTGCGGATGATTTTTTCCATGCAAGACGTGCATCAAAGGTTATTTCATGTGGGTAAGACTGCCATTCATATTGAGTGCCATCGCCTGCTACCCAATAGTCTGGGTAATTCACATTAATGTATTGGCCAATCACATCGAATTGCCAACTTTCTGTGATATTCCACATCAACTGTGCCGTGGCTAAATGTTCATTATCAATATCGTAATAAACACTCGTTTGAGGACTAGATTTAGGGGCATCACCTTTATTCTTACCTTCTAACGTCGCATAGGCGTAGCTCAGGTAACTGGCTAGATCTGCGGTGAGTTGGTAACTCGCGCCTAACTCTAAGCCATAAGTTTTTGCTTTATAATCGTCAGACAACGCCCCAACATAGACATGATTAGCGGGGATATCATTTGGGTCATAACTGTGGAAGCGAAGGTTGTCATGTTCACTCAGGTAAATCGTTACATCGAGTTCAAAATTTGAATTGTTTGAATAGCGATAACCCATTTCCGCCGTTACGACGTTCTCGGTTTCAAGATTCGAGCTTGATTTATATACATCTAAGTAGCTGTTGTTTGAATCAGCATTGTAACTATTGAAATAATAGGTGGAATTGGAATCCATATAAGATGGTGCAACAACTGCACGGCTAAGCCCCGCCCATACGGAGTTACGTTGAGTGAACTTATATAAACCACGCAGTTGAGGTGAAAGCTCAGTTGAATCATTCTGTGTAAAGTGTTCAACCTTGGCACCAAGAGTAATAGACAGCGCTTCCGTCATTTGAATTTGAGACTGTATAAAAGCGTTCGCAATATAATCGTTGGCAGATTGGATGTTGTAAGCTCGACCGTAGTAATCGGGATTATACCAATCCACGTCCGAAACTTGGCTTGAGGAGAAATCAAGGTACATATATCGCAGGCCACCACCGAGTGTTAGCTGATGGTTTGCCGACAGCTGGTTGATATAAGTAGAGTCAAAATCGAGGGTCGAGTAGCTTCCTGGAGCGTCTGGCGCGTTATCCTCATTATATTCACCCCATAACGAATATGAGAGTGTAGAACTTTCATCAAAATGGCGAGAATCGTTGAACTGGACGTAAACAGATTGGCTCTTATTATCAAAATCGTTGGCTTGTGATCCGACAAACGATCCTGAGTTATCATATTGGAACGTATACAACTCCGACTCATAAAAGCTCTTCTCACCACCAATACGTAATGACCAATTTTCTTCTGCATTGCTTGGCTGAAATACCATCCCTGCCGTTTGCGCTTTCCATTTTTCAGATTCGTTTGTGCGATATGTGGGCTCTTCTCGGTACTTATAGAATGCACGCGCATTCACATCGTCATTCAGGCTTAAACCCTGACGAACACTAAACTCGTAATTATCAGTATTAGAGGCGACACCAGAGAGATACGTCCCTTGAGTATCATTGGCAGACTTAGTAATGATATTCACCACACCATTAACCGCGTTGCCTCCCCAAATTGTTCCACCGGGGCCTTTTAGTACTTCGATACGTTCGATGTCGGCAAGTACATAATCAACGTCGCTCCAATACGTACCGCCATAGACTGGGCTAAACAAGCTTCGTCCATCCATCATCACGAGCATCTTGTTATACAGCCCATCATGAAAGCCGCGTGTCGAAACAAACCATGAGGTTTCATTGAATTTGGTGACTTTGAGTCCGGGTACAAGCGTTAGGACTTCAGCAATGGTTTTCGCCCCACTGCGCTGAATTCGCTCATTAGAAAGCACGTACACCGACGAAGGAATATCAGTGAGTTTTTGTGTTACTTTCGAAGCCGTTTCCATTTCGACATCTAACATAGACAACTCTTCAAGGCTCATCGACATGAGCTGGTCTAGATAGTTTTCTTGAGCAGAGACAAAAACAGGTGTCGTTAATGCTAGTCCTAAGCAAACCTGGCGGGATATCATGTGCTCACCTAATATACAGATAGATATTAATCCTTTAATCAATAGTTCAACTATATATAAAATGCCATACTGGTAAATTTACGGTGTCGAAAGTTTGAGTTAGGTCACTGTTTATTTATGGTATTTATAAGACCGTCATTACTTACCTCAACGTAAAGGATTAGCACCACGTGACAACGAAGATTTTGCTTAATTGCGACATGGGAGAAAGTTTCGGCAATTGGAAGATGGGCGATGACGAGTCGGTCATGGAATGGGTCGATATGGCAAACATCGCTTGTGGCTTCCACGCGTCTGATCCGCACGTTATGTCCAAGACGATAAAACTGGCACAGCACTATCACACCCAAATTGGTGCTCATCCCGGTTATCAAGATCTCGTTGGTTTTGGTCGCCGTTCTATTCCACACACCATGGACGAAATCAGTGAACTGGTGTGCTATCAAGTCGGTGCATTACAAGCCCTTTGCCGATATCACCATGCATCTGTTGGATATGTGAAACCTCATGGCGCCCTTTACAACGATATGATGGCGAACATTGATGTGTTTAATGCGGTAGCCCAAGCCGTCGCTGAATTTAACATCCCCTTAATGATCCTCTCTTCGTCAGACAATCAGCAGTATTTAGATATTGCTGACGATCATGACTTACCCCTATTGTTTGAAGCGTTTGCCGACCGTGCATACTTGAATAATGGGCAGTTATCGCCGCGAACCCAAAAAGGCTCGGTTTACGTCAATCAAGACGACATCTACAACCAAGTCATGCAAATCATTAACTACGGTTCGGTCACGACTTTAGAGGGCGAAAGACTGCCTATTGAAGCCGATACCATCTGTGTTCATGGCGATAACCCTCAATCTATTGCATTAATTAGAAAAATTAGACAAGACCTCAACGCTTTTAATTAGTATGAAGCGTGTGATTGGTATGACGCATGGCCTGTTCGTTCGCCTAACCAAGCACCTAATCAATCGCTCGTAAGATTCAATTGCTTTGTATTGGTTTATTCGCGGAAGTGAGACATGCCAAGTAAGCAAACAAAGGGCAAACAAACAAACGTATGGAAACGAAATGACGACGAATAAGATTGAATTCAATATAGCGCCAGTCGCGGAATGCAGCGTTTTGGTGACCTTGACGCTATCGCCTTCAAATAATCAATCTAGCGCTGAATATGTGCAGTATATGGCTCACTTTTCCGATGCCATTCGCCAAAATTTAGCATCAGTGTTGATGAATGTGACGCCTGCTTACCAAACAATATTGGTCGACTACCTCCCTTATCGAATATCAGAACAGCAGCTTATTGAACAGCTCAATAATTTGTTGAGTCAAGCTCTATCGACCTTTTCTAGTCTTAGTAAAACTCGCGATACGATTGAGCTTCCTGCCTATTACTCACCAGAAACGGCGCTCGATTTAGACCGATATCAAGACAAAGGTGTGACTCTGGACGATATTATTCAATATCACACCTCACAGACATACAGCGTCAGTGCGATTGGGTTTACGCCTGGCTTTGCGTTTATGTCGGATGTGGTTAATGAGCTTGCCTTGCCCCGACACTCCACACCCCGCTTAAATGTGCCCAAAGGCAGTATCGCCATCGCGGATACTAAAACAGCTGTGTACCCTTCGGATTCACCGGGCGGCTGGAATATTATTGGCAATTGCCCGCTTTCGTTGTTCGATCATAGCCAATTGAAGAACGCCGACATCATGCAAAGACCGCTATCTCTACTTAATGTCGGTGACACAGTCCGTTTCATCGCGATTTCAAAACAAGAATTTGTAGAGTTGGGTGGAGGCATCGTAAATGACTGAGATCAAAACTAAACCAACACTGACAGTGATTAAGCCCGGCCCGTTGAGTTTGATTCAAGACTTCGGGCGATTTGGTGTTGCTCATCTTGGATTAACGCAAGGTGGACCGGTTGATGATTACTCTTATAGCTGGGCCAATCATCTATTGGGCAACCCAGTCAACCAAGCGGCGTTGGAAATCACGCTTGGGCAATGTGCGTTACGAATCGATTTTGATTGTGAGATGGCACTATGCGGGGGTGATTTACAAGCGAAGCTCGATGGTAAACCACAGGCTAACTGGCGCACTTTTCAAGCTTTTAAAGGACAAGTTCTCTCATTTGGTTTGCCTAAAAATGGTCTAAGGGCGTATTTAGCCATTAAGGGCGGTTTCGATGTTCCATCAACTCTTGATAGCTGCTCTACAGTGACTCGTGAAAAGATTGGTGGATTAACGCAAGATGGAGAGCCATGCCAGCAAGGACAACAAATCGCTTTTACCCAACATCAACTCTCGCGCCCGTTTAAAGCGTTGAGTGTTACCTTCCGATACACGCCTGATTACAATCTACCCGTGAACCTACGAGTGATTGAAGGCTATCAAAGCGAGCTATTCTCCGATTCAGCAAGAGAGACTTTGTATAACGCGCAGTATCACGTTGATCAAAATTCTAATCGGATGGGTTATCGACTCAGTGGCGATCCCGTCGACTCGCCTGACATTTCGCTGTTGTCAGAAGGCATTGCCTTAGGTGCAATTCAAATCCCTCAAGATGGACAACCTATCGTGCTGCTTAATGACAGACAGACCATAGGTGGTTATCCGAAGATTGGATGTGTCGCCAGAATCGATTTACCGCGCTTGGCACAAGCCAAACCGGGACATGAGATATCGTTCAGCAAAGGCGATCGCTTAGGCTTGCAAGATGTTTGGTGCCAATGGGCTCAGTTTTTCGGCTATTAGTCTTTGCTATGTGCTATGTGTTATGTGCTAATTGCTATGTAGCTAAGAATAATTAGCTAGGAAGATGTAGTTTAGGTGAGTTTCGGTATCTAAGCTGGCGTTTGAATGAAGATTCGGCTTATCTATCACGGTAAGCCGAATTGGAGAAGTTAAGCGCAGTCGATGATGATTGGCTATTAAGCGTGATCTTGGCCTGACACCTTTGCAAGCGCTTCTGGGTATCCACGTTCTTTGGTC
Source organism: Vibrio celticus (assembly GCF_024347335.1). Taxonomy (NCBI): domain Bacteria; kingdom Pseudomonadati; phylum Pseudomonadota; class Gammaproteobacteria; order Vibrionales; family Vibrionaceae; genus Vibrio; species Vibrio celticus. Next base: position 517,374 of record NZ_AP025464.1, on the reverse strand, counting down.
AAATCTATTGCTCGGTTCTCAATATCATTTAGATTAAGTGACATTGTCACTAAGTGCATATCTTCAATAGATACCGCCTCTGATACATCAAACCATTGCTCAGCAACCTTTTGTGCAGCCTCTAAGGTTGAGGAAGCTTTGACGACTTCAAGTCGAGCATAGCGATCCCCACAGAATGAAACGTCTGAAGCTCTTAAGCTTGGATCCGTTCCCGGAATCTGTTGTGCACCAAACAAAGGCTTACCACCAACCAGTGCAGAGCTGAAACTTGGGATGAACTGAGACATATGCGTTATTGCCGCGCGAGTTCTTAATTCAAGCTGCTCTTCACTCCAACCCGATACAATTTTCTTAAGCAACTTCGAAGGCAACTGTGGCTGTGACGAGTCTGTTGATGATGAAACAAGCCCTCCCTCAAACAAAGTAATCCCTTCTGTCATACCGTGAAGTTGGAATACACCATCAGCATACGGCGTTAATTGGGCCATACCTTGCGGAGTGCCTCTCGGGCCATGGAAGATAACCTCTGGCCACTCTTCCTTACATTCTTGTGAATACGGCCACTCTGTAACGTATGCGGCTTTAAACTCAACCAGTCTTTGCTGCTTAGAGCCAACAAAGTCGTCCACAATACCTGTTTCAAATCCACTGGCATTGATCAAGTAATCGGTCGTTAGTTGGCAGCTTTGGTTTTCGGCATCGGTATAAGTCAAAGACCAACCTTGACCTGTCGACTCAACAGATCGTAATCGGCTGTTGGTTAACACGGTACAGTTAGCTTGTTGCCCTAAAGACAGTTGAGCGGTCGCAGATAAGCGGAATACGCTCCAACCATACTCTTGAACCATAGCAACAGGATACTTAAGGGTCTCTAAATCCGTATGTTTGGCAAAAGGAATACACCAATCATCAAGCGATGTTGGTTTCAGAGGCTGAGTTTTTGTAGAAAGTGCTAGTAAGTCTTCTTTGCTGTACAGCTTGTAATACTCTTCCGGATCACCAAGCACTTGGTTGCTTTTATCTTGTTTAACAAGATCGACATAAGCGCTTTTGATTATCTTGAGACGAGGAAGAAGATCTAATGGCTCTCCACCATCACTGTGCGGAACGGCGATGATTGTCGGGCGAATATTGATCGTATGGGGAAATAAGCGGACGGTATCAATTGACTGCGAGAGCAACTGAAGACACTGCTCTACAGAAATATCTCGATACAAATTGCCGCCAGCATGCAAGTGGCAAATGGGTGGACCATTAACCAAACTCGGCCCTTTTTCTAAGATAGTGACCTTGAAACCCAACTCACTAAAGTGAATCGCGCTCGTTGTTCCGGCAATACCACCACCAACAATGGCAATAGAAGGTTGATTTGTATCCGTTTTGTTGTGGTTCATCGTGTTCTGTAGAATAAGATTAACTGCATCTATTCTACTTTTGTTCTGCGATGAATTAAAACACATTTTTATCAAGGTCTTAGATAGGCGGGATTTAATATCTATGTAAAAAATATAAATAATCTCTTGACTCAATAACTCCAGATAGAGTTTTAAAGGTTATTCTAACAGTCAAATTTGTCCTAAGTGACGCCACATAAAGGCTGCCTCAGTACTCTTAAAACATAGCGGTTAACTTATCCCTAAAGTTATCCACCGTTTTTGTGGATAACTGTTGATAACGTTCTTGCTAAGTTGCGCAAACCCTTTGTTTACAGGGACTAACCGCTGTTCATTAAATCGGCATTATTGGACAATTAGTTTTAAAAAATGCTAAAAAGAGTGGAATATAAGGTGCGATATTTTTTACTTATGCTACCGGTTGGTCAAATAAAAAACGGTCTAAAGCGACGTATTATAAATAGTGCATGACTAAGTATAAATAATCTCACTTTTAGACCGTTTTAAGCGCTTGGCTAGATCGTGCTAGCGACTAACCAAAATCCTTGTTTACTGGTGCCAACAAACGTTTGATTAAGCTATTCACTACCGCGGCCAATGTGATGAACGTTAACACCGGTAGCGCTATCCACAACATCGGGTGAAGTGAAGGTTGTAATTCAAAACCAAAGTTCATCACGCCTGCCACGCTGAGTTCAGAACCAAGTGCTGCAATTGAGCCTGCGACTAACGCCATTAACCCGTATTCACACCAAATAGTATTGAGAATTCGCTTCTTACTCGCGCCTAAGGTTCGGTACAAGCGTATCTCTTGTTGTCTTTGAGATAAGCTCAATCGCAATAGAGTGAAGATAAGCAACAGCCCCGCCACCACACCTAACGCCGCAAGTACGGTAATCGACCAAACAATCTGTTTTAGCAACTCTTGGATCTTGCTACCCATCTTACGAATATCCATCAAACTCACGGTTGGGTGATTTCGAGATAGTTCGTTGAGCATCTGATTGTGTTGTTCTTCTAATCTGAAACTCACTAACCAAGTAGAAGGAATTGAACTCAAGACATCTGGAGTGAAAATGAAGTAGAAGTTCGGCTTCATTTCTCGCCACTCGACTTTGCGGATGCTATTCACCTTGGCAGAAACATTCTGGCTGTTGATTGTGAACGACAGCTCATCGCCAATCTTTAGATCCAGTTGCTCCGCGACATCCGATTCCACAGATACGCCCTGCTCTTGTGTCCAGCTACCTTCTAATACTTCATTGTACTCGGGTAAGGTATCTCCCCAAGTGAAGTTGATCTCACGGCTTAGTGCGTCTGTTTCTCCAGAGGTATCACTGTATTCTGACGCTTCAACACCGTTTATCGTCGTTAGTCGTCCTCGGATAATTGGAAACGCTTGAGTACGCTCTACTTCGTTTGCATCAATCGTCTCGAGATAACTGTCTTTCTCATAGCTTGCAATGTTAAGTGCAAACGCATTCGGTGCGTTTTCTGGTAAGGTTTGCTGCCAATCTGACAGTAAATCACTTCTTACCAACCAAATGATAGACAGCAACATCAGTGAAAGCGCTAAAGAGCCAAATTGAATCCCAGTTGCTAATGGTGTGCGATTAATTCGGCTCAATGCTAAACGCATAGAAGTCGATGTCGGCAACTTACCAACCAAACGCAGAACAAGCGTACTAACGACCGCAAGCACTAAGAACAGGCATGCGATACCCGCTAGAACTATCCATACTAATAGATTGTCGCCATACATCAGCACCATTGGAATGATCGGTACCAGTAACAACAAGTATTTCTTATAGCTTTCATTTGACTGGTGACTTGATTGAATAACACTGATTGCTGAGGTGTTGACCAAGCCAATTAACGGGATACCAAGAGCAGGTACACCAATTAAGATACTTGATAAAATCGCCAAGATAGCAGGTTCAATACCATAGCTAGGAAGCGGCGTTGGTAATAAGTCACCCAGAGGTATACGAAGCAAAAACTCTAAGCCGATACCTATGGTAATTCCCAGTACTGCACCGATAACCACTAACAGAGAGACCTGTACAGACAACCATTTAACGATCCACTGCTTGCTTGCACCTAAACTCTTAAGCATCGCGATGGTTTTACGACGACTCGCCACATAATGTTGGCACGTGAGTACCAAAGTGGTCGCAGCCATGATCACAACGATAGCAACTGTTAGCGAAAGATATTGAGTCGTGCTTTCGAACATGTCGTTAGTACGGCTCGAAGAATCTTGAGTACGCCAGCGGTCACTCGGGGTTAATTCTACGCTGTCTTGCGCGGCTTGCAGTTTTGAATCATCACCGTTTAGAAACAGCCTGAAACTCACACGGCTTCCCGGTTGAATGGCACCAGTCGCATCGATATCGCTTTTGTGTATCAATACAGCTGGCATTTGCTGGAATGGGTTAAAGCTCAAGCCCGGTTCTTGAGTGATACGCCCTGTTATCGTTAAATCGGCATCGCCAATAGTGACATTGTCATCAATGTCTACTTCTAACTGCGCAAATATACGCTCGTCTAGCCAAAGTTCACCCGGCTCAACATGGTTACTTAATGCTTTATCAACGCCCTCTAAGATCATTTCGCCACGTAATGGGTAATTACTTTCAACCGCTTTCACCGTCACTAACTGCATCGAGTTGTCACTGAATGCCATGGTTGAAAAACGGGTTAGTTGGGAGCTTTCTAGTTGCTCAACTTGAGTGAGGTCTAACAAGGATTGCGGAATTGGGTTTGCTGATATGAACACGCTATCGGCAGTAAGTGCATCTTTGCCCTGCTTAACAATTACCTGCTCCATACGTTCTGCCAACGCCGACAATGCAAACACACAAGCAATAATAAGCGTTAAAGCGATTGAAACTGGCCACAACTGACCGTGTCGAATCTCTTCAATACTCCATGAAAAAAGGCGTTTATTCAGTCCGTTTGATGAATTCAATTTAGACTTCCTCTATCTGACCGACATGCATCTTAAGTGTTCTTTGGCAACGTTGTGCAAGCTTAGGATCGTGTGTCACCAAAACCAACGTGGTGCCGTGAGATGCGTTCAATTCAAACAACAACTCAACAATCTTGGCAGCCGTTTGCTGGTCTAGGTTACCTGTGGGTTCATCAGCAAAAAGGATTTTTGGCTTGATCATAAATGCGCGCGCCAACGCGACCCTTTGTTGCTCACCACCAGATAATTGGGACGGCAAGTGATCAAGCCTGTCTTTCAAGCCTACTGATTCAAGCAGAGCCGTCGCGCGTTCGATGTCTTCGTCTTCTCCCTTCAACAAACAAGGCAACGTGACATTTTGTAGCGCAGAAAGGCTTGGAATTAATAAGAAGCTTTGAAATACAAACCCTACCGATTCACTGCGGATCTTAGCCCTTGCCTCATCATCAAGTTGTGAAAGTGGCTGTCCTAATAAACTGATTTCGCCTTTCGTTGGTACATCAAGACCAGCAAGCAGCGTCATTAGGGTCGACTTACCCGCGCCAGACGTGCCAACAATCGCGACAGTTTCGCCTTCACGAATATCGATATCGACGTGCTCTAGGATTGTTAAATGTTCTTGATTAGTAGACACTGTCTTCGAAACAGCTTCTGCTTTAATGATGGATGTATGCATGACTCGACTAATTTCCTTTTTATTCTTTATTTTATTTTCAACCGCTTCTTTGGCTCAAGATACCGACTTAGATTCTAAGTTACTGGTCCTTGGTGATAGCTTGAGTGCTGGTTACAACATGGACATCAAACAGAGTTGGCCAAGCCTGTTACCAGACGCGTTAGCAAAGCATGACAAAACGGTAACCGTGGTTAACGGAAGTATTTCTGGTGATACAACGGGCAATGGTTTAGCTCGCTTACCACAATTGCTTGAAGAACATGCTCCAGACACCGTTCTTATTGAACTTGGTGCGAATGATGGACTTCGTGGGTTCCCACCAAAGCTGATGTCTGCGAATCTTGATCAAATCATTGAGCAGATAAAAGCTGCGGGCGCCAAACCTATAATGATGCAGATTAAAATCCCACCGAATTACGGAAAGCGTTATAACCAACAGTTTGAATACGTTTTTGCAGCGCTTGCTGATCAACATAACGTACCACTTTTGCCGTTTTTTCTAGAGCATATCATCCTCAAACCTGAGTGGATGATGAACGATGGACTGCATCCAAAACCAGAAGCTCAACCTTGGATTGCTGAATTTGTCGCCGAAGAATTATATCAGTATCTTTAAGTTTTAATGGTCTAGCTCAATAAATTTTACACAGCTTTACGTTAGCCTGAGTGCATATCATCGTTAACTGTAAGGTTATTTATGCTTGTCGAACCTGTTATCAAGGGTGTGGTAGCCAAAAGCGCTCACCCTCTTGGCTGTCAAGAAGCCGTAAAGCAACAAATCAAGTTTGTTAAGAGTGCGCCGCAAATCAAAGATGGCCCTAAACGAGTACTGATTATCGGCGCTTCCTCAGGCTTTGGCCTAGCCGCTCGTATTGCCCTTACCTTTGGCGGCGCAAAAGCTGACACTATCGGCGTCTCATTCGAGCGCGGTCCAAACGAAAAATCCCTAGGTAGTGCTGGTTGGTACAACAACATCTACTTCAAAAAAGAAGCAGACCGAGAGCAACGCACTGCAATTAACATCGTTGGCGACGCATTTTCGCAAGAAACACGTTCACAAGTTGTCGAAGCCATTGAAACCTACTTTGAAGGTGAAGTGGATCTAATTATCTATAGCTTAGCTGCAGGCGTTCGTCCTAAACCAGATTCCGATGAGTTTTGGCGCTCTGCCATCAAACCTATTGGTGAAAGCGTAACTGGCGCAACCATTTCTCTGGAACACGACAACTGGGTGACCAACACGCTCGACGCTGCAACAGAAGAAGAAGCTGAAAGTACACTCAAAGTGATGGGTGGTGAAGATTGGGAAAACTGGATAGACGAACTGATCAACGCTGAGTCTATTGCTCCGGGTTGTAAGACGATCGCCTTCTCCTATGTTGGCCCTGAAGTGACGCACCCTATCTACTTAGACGGTACTTTAGGTCGCGCTAAGATCGACCTTCATCAAACCAGTCATGCATTAAACCTCGAACTAGCTAACTTCGACGGCAATGCTTACGCGACCGTGTGTAAGGCGTTGGTAACCAAAGCAAGTGTGTTCATCCCAGGGTTAAGCCCTTACCTGCTTGCTTTGTACAAAGTGATGAAAGAGAAAGAAACCCACGAAGGTTGTATCGAGCAGATGCAGCGTTTGTTTAGCAGCAAACTGTATGGACAAACCAAAGTTCCGCTTGATGGTGAACGTCTGATTCGTATGGACGATTGGGAGTTAGATCCTGAAACCCAAGCACATGTGACCGAACTGCTAGAGAAGATGGACGAAAACAACTTCAAAACTTTAGGTGATTACCAAGGGTTCAAAGACGAGTTCTTGCAGCTCAACGGGTTTGCGCAGCCATCAGTAGATTACAGTAAGAAACTGAATAGCGAAGACTTTATAAAATTAAAGCCCTAATCGAAATTTATCTCATTACTGAGACCCGGATTCACATTTGAAAACCTCTGCAAAATTGCCGAGGTTTTTTGTGCAACATTTCTTATACTTACTAAACGTAAGGTTCATAGTTTATTTGGTTCATCATAATTAACACAGGATGTGTTGATGCATTTAGCATAATTGACTCGGAGTCATATGAAGAAAATAAAAACTCTCGATTTAGATATCCCAGACGATATGGAGCACGGTTGGCAGAATATTGTCGACCTCTTAGCTCAAATTACTCAAGTGCCCGCAGCACTGATCATGCGTGTTCACGCCAATTACATTGAAGTTTTTTCAACCAGTCGTAGCGAGAACAACCCATACAACAAAGGTGATTCTGAAACGCTGGGGAATGGGCTGTACTGCGAAACAGTGATGGAAACTCAACGACAGCTTCTTGTGCCTAACGCGCTTGCCGATCCTAAGTGGGACAACAACCCAGACATCAAACTCGGCTTAGTCTCCTATTGTGGTATTCCATTACTTTGGCCTAACGGTGAACTGTTTGGCACCATTTGTATCTTGGACTCGAAAGAGAATCACTACACCCCTACTTATATCAAACTGTTAGAGAGCTTTCGGACTTCGATTGAATCTCAGCTTAAAACCCTATTCCAACACGCCAAGCTTACCCAAATGAATCGCGACCTAAAAAACCGCGTTTACAATCGCACTAAAGATCTCGCGAGCCTTAATTACTCGTTGAATCAAGAAATTGATAAACGAAAAGCGGCTGAACAGAAGATTAACTTCCAAAAGAATCACGACCTCGGCACCGGCTTTTTAAACCGAAACGCATTTGAATCTCGCTTAAACCACAAGCTACTGTCACAGAGAAGGCTGACAGACAGCTCATTTGCAGTCGTTCATATTGGTTTTACCAACGGTAGACGCATACAAGCACGATACGGCTATAACGCGTTAGACCAAGTGCTTGTTGAATACCGAAAACGCATCGACAGTATGTCTGATATCGATGTATTAACTGCACGCCCTACTTCGGTAGATCTCGTATTGGCGTTTAGCGTTAAAGATTTGCACCAGCGCTTAGAAGAACTTTGCCAGACGCTCGTTAAAGTTGGTCATTCAGAATTCGATATCGAAAGTGACAAAGTGCATTTACATGCCTTTATAGGGATTGCAATTACGAACGGCGAAGATGACGCGGAAAGCATTCTGCAGAAATCTTCTGAAGCGATGTTAGCGTGTAAAGATTCAGGACAAAAGTTCGCTTACTATTCTCAATCCCATACCGAAGAGCAAACCCACATTAATAAGATCGAAGGCTATTTGCTTCAAGCCGTTCGTAATGATGACCTTATGCTCTACTTTCAACCCAAAGTTTGTCCGTTGACGCATCGTTGGGTGGGTGCAGAAGCTTTGCTTCGTTGGCGACATCCTGTTTTGGGCGACATCTCTAACGAAACCCTGATCCACATGGCCGAGCAAAACGGTTTGATTTTCGAAGTGGGCAGCTTTGTTCTACGCAACGCGATTGAAAAAGCCAAAGAGTGGTCCGAATACGTCGACGATTTCAAAATGGCCGTGAATGTATCTGCCATTCAACTCAAGAACGTACACTTTGCGGAACAAGTGGTTCACCTACTCGAAACCTATCATTTAGAGCCTCGTTTCTTAGAACTTGAAGTTACGGAGAGCGGACTGATTGCAGATGAAGTGGTTGCCAAGAATACCTTGGGATCTTTGCACGATATTGGCATTACATTGTCACTAGATGACTTCGGTACGGGCTACGCCTCCTTCAGTTATCTGAAGAAGTTCCCATTCGACACCATTAAGATTGATAAGAGCTTTATCGACCAAATGCTCAACTCACACGAAGACTCGGAAATTGTTCGTTCTATTGTCCAAATTGCCAAAAAGCTCGACTTAAAAGTGACGATTGAAGGCATAGAAACCGAGGTTCAGGAGCAATTTATTATTAATGAAGGCTGTGATGTGGGCCAAGGTTACCTTTACGGAAGACCAATGCCGAGCCAAGAATTCGAACACAGCTTAATCAATCAAAACTATTTGGGGATAACTCGTTACGCTTAAAGCAAAAAAGAGCAGTTAGTTTTGGATTTAGGTCTACTTTCTCTTTACTCTAAAGGTGGTGATTTTTATAATCGCCGCCTTTCTGTTTTTATCTTTCCCCTTACTATAGGCATTCCTCGTTATGGATCAGTTGACTGCAAAGCTTAAAAAGCTCGAAAAACAAAACTACCGTGCATATCAACAAATTAAAGGTCAATACGACTTTGCTGATTTTGAATTACACATCGACCACATCCAAGGTGACCCGTACGCGTCAGCTTCTCGTTTTCGTGCAACGCGCGCGTGGTCTTTGACCGGGTTAGATTGGCTGAAAGAAAAATCTTACGAATACCAAGTAGCCGCTCGTGACTTTATCGCACGTAGCTTCTCTGAGTTCGCGAAACAAGAATCGACCGTGTCTATCGCCCTGACGGGTCAAACCGTCTTAGACAACACAGCTGTTGTATTCACAGACCACGGCATCGAAATTCGTTTCCGTATTAATCTACCAGCTGATGGTCGTAGCATTCTTGCTAAGAAAGCGAACAACATCATCACTTTCTACTTACCGAAGTTTATTCGTCGTGCGACGCTTGAGCGTGAGTTAAACATCGATGCAATGATCAAACATTGTGAAACGATTGAAGACCAAGAAGCACTGCGTGCTCAATTGGATGAAAAGAACCTAGCGGCATTCGTTGCAAACGGCAGTGTGTTACCGCGTATCGCAGGTAACTGCGACCTTCCAATGAAAGACGCGGTACCTTTCGCAGCTCCAGAATCGCTGAGTGTTACTTTAAACACTCCAAACCAAGGCGACGTGACAGGCCTAGGTATTCCAAAAGGCATAACGCTGATCGTTGGTGGTGGTTTCCATGGTAAATCGACGCTGTTGAACGCCGTTGAACGTTCTATCTACAACCATATTCCTGGTGACGGTCGCGAAGGCATTGTAACTGCAATTGATACGATGAAGATTCGCGCTGAAGATGGCCGATGTGTACACAGCTTGAACCTGTCAAACTACATCAACCATTTACCAATGAAGAAAGACACGTCTGATTTCAGCACACAAGATGCGTCAGGCTCTACGTCTCAAGCGGCTTGGTTACAAGAATCGATTGAAGCCGGCGTTCAAACTCTACTTATTGATGAAGATACGTCAGCGACTAACTTCATGATTCGTGATGAGCGTATGCAAGCACTCGTGTCAAAAGGCGATGAGCCAATCACACCACTTGTCGACCGCATTGGTCAGCTTCGTGAAGAGATAGATATCTCTACCATTGTTGTAATGGGCGGCTCTGGCGATTACCTAGATGTCGCGAACACTGTGATTCAAATGCACGACTACCAAGCGGTAGATGTGACTGAAAAAGCAAAAGACGTGATTGCTCAGCACCCGACTCAGCGTACTAACGAATGTGAAACTGCTTTAGAAACGTTTGTACCGCGTTCATTGAACCGTGCTTCACTGATGAACATTCTGACTGACGGTAAATTCCGTGTTAATGCTAAAGGCAAAGAGTCACTGCGTTTTGGTAAAGAGTTCGCAGACCTTTCTGCGCTTGAGCAGTTAGAATCACCGTCTGAAGTGAACGCGATCGGTTGGGCTTGGTTCCAATTCGCGCAAACTCCAGGTTGGTCAAGCAACCCTGCGAAAGAGTTCAACGCTATTTTAGAAAACGAATGGCACGCTAATATGCCTAACTACGGTGACCTAGCGAAGCCAAGAACATTAGATGTGATGGCTGCTCTGAACCGTATGCGTAAATCTCAGTTCAAGCCTTCGAACTGATTTCGTTAAATATCGGATTTATTGTGCTTCTAGGCTTTTGAAGTTCTAAGCTTTTAGTTTACTAAAGCTTCTAAGCCACTAAATAAGCAAATTAACCTTCTACGGCTCTCATTCTGAGGGCCGTAAATTTATCTAACCTCTATTTACCTGAAGTCTTGTGTTATCAAGACTCTCCAACGCTATAAATTCATAAAACCAATCTTTACATCAATTACTTATCATCTTGTGAAATAATAAAATTAAACACGTTGTTTACCGCCACCTAATACTGTCGATCCCAAAAATCATGACATAGCTTTTACAAAACCCTAGTGATATTCAGATAAAGTCCCGATTCGACAAGTGTAACCAAATGTAACAATCTCTTGAGGCTTCAATGAACCATAAACGCGTTAAGATGCGTGACCATAAAATCGAAGTGAACCTATTCAAAAACCGCGTAATCGTCGCGTTTTGTGGGATCTTGATGTTCACTCTTGTCTTAGTCGGTAATCTATACCGACTTCAAGTTGAAAATTTTAAAAGCTATCAAACTCGTGCCGATGGCAACAGAATCAAAGTATTACCTATCGCCCCTACTCGTGGACTTATTTACGACCGTAACGGCGTGTTGCTTGCAGAGAACAAACTTGTCTTTGATCTGACTATGATTCCAGAGCAAACCGATGATGTCGATGCAATGCTCGCCAAGCTAGACAAATACGTCCCACGTGATGCCGAGCAGATCGCTCGTTTCAAAAAACGTTATCACAACACCCGCCGTTTTAAATCAGTGACCATTCTAGAGAACTTAACGGAAGAAGAGATTGCGAAGTTCTCTGTTCATCAGTACCAGTTCCCCGGGTTATCTATCGATACCAGCTTAAAGCGTTTTTACCCGAATGGTGAGGTTCTTACCCACGTTCTTGGTTACGTGGCGCATATCAACGATAGCGATCTAAGAAAACTTGAAGAACAAGGGATAGATGCGAATTATCAAGCTACAACAATCATAGGTAAACTCGGCGTTGAGCGTTATTACGAAGATATCCTACATGGAACCAAGGGCTATCAGGAAGTAGAAGTAAATAGCCGCGGACGAGTTGTTCGAACGATTGAATACGTGCCGCCAGTAGCCGGCAAAGATATCGTGCTAAATATCGACCTTGAACTGCAAAAATACGTTTTTGAGCAACTTGACCATAGAACTGGCAGCGCAGTTATTCTCGATCCAAAAGACAACAGCGTGTTAGCGATGGCATCAAGCCCGAGTTACGACCCTAACCTTTTTGTCGACGGCATTTCGAGTAAGAACTATCAACGCTTATTGAATGACCCTGCTCACCCGTTGGTAAACCGTACGACTCTAGGTGTTTATCCTCCTGCATCAACTGTTAAACCATTTATGGCTGTGGCAGGACTGCAAGAGCATGTTATCTCTGAAGATACAATTCGTAACGACCATGGGGTATGGAGAATTCCTGGCTCTAAACGAAACTCCAAATCGTGGCGTGACTGGAAACGTTGGGGGCACGGGCCTGTTGATGTCACCCAAGCGATTGAAGAGTCTGTGGATTCATTCTTTTATCAAACCGCTTTTGATTTGGGTATTGACCGAATCTCAAGTTGGATGAACCGATTTGGATTTGGTGAACCGACAGGTATCGACATCTATGAAGAAAGTACCGCCAACATGCCGACTCGAGAATGGAAAATGATGCGTTATCGCACCCCTTGGTATCAGGGCGACACAGTTCCGATTGGTATTGGCCAAGGTTATTGGACATCCACTCCAATGCAACTTGCTAAAGCAACATCAGTATTAGTTAATCATGGTAAGGTGATGCCCCCTCATATCTTGAGAGCAACCTTAGATCACGGCGAAGATTTCAGTACACAACAACTTGTCGAACCGGAGCCAATGCCCTCAATCACTGAAGTACCGGATAGAATTTGGGATGTGCCCATCAACGCGATGCGACTCGTGAACCACGGAAGTCGAGGCAGCGGCAGGCGTGCATTTAAGGGAACTAAATACACGAGCGGCGGTAAATCAGGAACTGCACAAGTGTTTGATCTTGCGAAAGATCAGGTCTACAACTCGAAGAAACTCGCTAGGCATCTACTTGACCACGCGCTTTACACAGCTTTCGCACCTTATGAACACCCTGAATATGTCGCGACTGTGGTCATTGAACACGGTAACGGCGGCTCGAAAGTCGGCGCACCTTATATCCGTAAAGTACTCGACTATGCCTTTGAGCATAAAAGTGGTGAGAGCAAAGATCACTCCTAGCACCAACAACTTAAGTCGCTACAACACATAACGTAGTTACCCAAAACATAACATAATTTCGACAAAGCCCCACTTGTGTCACTCACAATATGGGGCTTTATATTTTAGGGTTCCACCCAGCTAGGCAGTTAAAAGTGACTGTCGATTATGAGCTTCGTAATACATGCCATGCTTCACAGAGCGTCTGAAATTTTGCGGTGTTACCCTCGTCTCGGTCTGGATGCCATCTCAACGCCAGTTGTCGCCAACGTTTTCTAATCTCATGGTGAGTGGCGTCTATGGGTAGCTCAAATAAGTTCAACGCTCGGCTTCGATCCATATCGAGCTCATCACCACCAACAAACTTCCGGTACCGAGTCCAAAATTCGTTCAACAGTCTTTTAACTTCACCTTCATCCGCTTCATAGTTAACCCAATTAATATAGTAGTCTCGAAGTGGATCTTGACGATCGATGTTGTGGTTGCTTCCGTGATAACGACCGTTCATCAATTCAATGTCCATCGCTTGGACTTGGAGCCAACCATCAGGATGTAAAGTTTCTTGAAGCTGATAAAGCGCATTCATGATCAGGAAGTTCTTTTTAAACAACTCTTTCTCAGGTATCGAGTCTAACACTGGCACAAACCCAAGGTCGTTCAAATGAGCCGCCAATGTATGTACTTTCCAGCCGCTTGGCTTTTGCTTAAGCACTTCCATTATCGGCCAAAGCAATGGGTTTTCCATATGGCAGTGAAAGTTTGCTCGCACATCTTGATGATTCGACATAGTTGACTCAGTTAGCTTTTCTGAATTAATGGATTTTCAAAACAGTGGTTCTATAAGTAATCTGTTTCTCATCCGTTGCGTATCTTCTTTAATTGAAAGCGATTTTCTACGATTTGTCGAGCTTAAGGACAAACAACTTTCTATCGCTTGGCTTAAAGACACTTTTTACCGTCAAGACTGAATACCGTTTAGTCGAACGCAACCGTAAGCAATACAGGAGCTATTTTTTGCTACAGATGCAAAAAAGGTCAGCAATTTAGCTGACCTTTCACATCTATCCAGTATTAGGGACTAAGCATTTAACTCATTAGATAACGCCAAGCTCTCTTAGACGTTCCATTAGGTATTCGTTTGCTGTGTACTTTTCAGATAGCACTACTTCTGGTTTCGGGTGAAGGAATAGAGGCAAAGAGATACGAGACTTCTCTTGGCGTTCACCTGATGGGTTGATTACACGGTGAGTTGTCGATGGGAAGTAACCACCTGATGCTTCTTGAAGCATGTCACCGATGTTGATGATCATGTTACCGAAGTCACATGGAACATCTAACCACTCGTCATTTTGTGCTTTAACTTGAAGGCCCGGCTCGTTTGCTGCAGGAAGAACAGTCAATAAGTTGATGTCTTCGTGTGCCGCAGCGCGGATTGCACCTGGCTCTTCATCACCTTGCATTGGTGGGTAGTGAAGAACACGAAGCAAAGTCTGTTCACTGCCGTTAATCATTTCTGATAACGCAATAGAGAATTTCTCTTGTACTTCTTGAGGAGCATGAGCTTCAACCCAACCTAGCAGCTCCTGAGCAAAAGCATTCGCACGTTGGTAGTAATCTAGAATCTGTTCTTTGAGCTGTTCAGGGATTTGGCCCCAAGGGTATACGTGAAAGTACTCTTTGATGTCTTTTACAGTGTGGCCCTTAGCAACTTCAGATACTGAAGGTGGAAAATATCCATCTTGTGTTTCAACATTAAAGTGGAAGTTCTCTTTTTCTTCAGAGATGAAGAATTGGTACCAGTTTTCGTAAATTGACTCAACAAGCTCTTTCGGGATTGGGTGGTTCTTAAGAACACCAAAACCAGTTTCACGTAGAGAGCGAACAAATTGTTCTGCTGCGTCGTCAGCAAGGTAATCGACAGTTTCCAGTTTCATGACTTTCTTTCTTGTTATGTAGTAATAGAGCGATTTTAAGGATCGCTTTGTTGTAAATCAAACTTTTGTGAAACTCTAGCAACCGTTTGTCTAGATACTGGGCGATAACGCTACTTTTCAACAAAACTGGTGATTAAAGCCCAATTGAACACTGTTCATTATTGTGTAACACTAATAAAAACTTCGACGAGAGATCTTGATATGACAATCACGCCACTTGCTCAAAATCGACCATTATTGTCATTGACGACGCTGTATCTGATTGTATTTCTATTTTCAGCGTTTGCTCCCTCTTCAAGAGCGGTATGGATTGCCGAAATTGTCCCAGCGCTTGCGATATTGGTGGGAATCTGGTGGTTATCAACCAAGCTCACCTTCACTAAGACAGCCTACGTTTTGATGTTTATCTGGCTGATTTTGCATACGATAGGCGCGAAATACACCTTCGCTGAAGTGCCATTTGATTGGTTCAACAACATGATAGGTTCTGAACGGAATAACTTTGACCGTGTCGCGCATTTCTCTATTGGCCTTTATGCTTACCCACTCGCTGAGTTCTTGATTCGTAAAAAACTGGCTCAACCGGTACTGGCATGTTTCTTTGCGCTATTTGCGATCATGAGTGTTGCTGCGGGTTATGAAATTATCGAGTGGTGGTACGCGGAGATTGCAGGTGGTGATGAAGGTATCGCGTTCCTTGGCTCACAAGGCGATATTTGGGATGCACAGAAAGATATGCTGTGTGACACCACTGGCGCAATTGTCTCGCTATTACTTCTTAAGCTTCAAGGGCGTGTCAGAACTCACTGAGCTCAATTCTTTACTCTGAGTATCAAAAGCAACGTTGAAATGCCACACACAGACCGTGCTGTGGCATTTTTGTTTCAGCATTGTTTGCTCGTTTTAATATGACTGGTCGTTTCATCGTGACAGGTTATTTCATCGTTACCTTGCCACCAACAAACTTGTAGGCTGGCGTACCTCGAACCAAAGTGTCTCGCGCAAATTCAATCCCGCATTCAGGGCACACACATGGCTCTGTCGTGAAATCTTCAACGATACGCTCCTTAAAACATTTCACGAGTGCACCTTTACCACCTTTCCGATACTTAAAAAGCTGCGTTTTACATTTGGCACAGAAAATCTGAACCGTCTTGGTCGGTTGTTTCTTGTTTGGTTTAGCCATAGAAGTTAATGATTGAACTCTTTATTTCTTAAATTTAGGAGCGACAAGAACCAAGCTTATCCCAAGAAGTATAACGGTTGATGAAACTATAAATTGCATAGTGACAGGTTCAGATAACAGTAATACGCCACCAAGTGTTGCGATAACTGGAACAGAAAGCTGTGCAATAGACGCAACCACTGTATTCAGTTTTTTCACTACGTAATACCACAAACTATAACCCACACCAGAAGCCACAGAGCCCGATATAACCGCGTAAATCAAACCTTGTTCAGTGATAGACACTCTCGTTAACGCATTAGGTATAAAAACTAATAAGCTCAATGCCATAAGGATAACTAGCGAGCTGAATCCAAAGTTAGCGGTGGTCGATTGCAGTGCGTTTGACGATTTCTTTCCTGCCAATGTGTAAATGCCCCACCCAATTCCGGCCAGATACATTAAGATAATCGAAACTAAGTCGGGGGCTTGAGTCGATTCCGTTGGCATTAACAAGTAAACAAGCCCTGCCACCGATAACATACACCCGCCCCACTCAATGAGCGACATTCTGTTGCCAGAAAACAAGTGCGCGGCAATCATCGTAAATTGCACCGCGACAAACAACACCAGAGCACCAAGACCTGCGCCAAGCTCTAAGTAAGCGAACGAAAAGCCAAACATATACACGAGCAGTGACAATATTGATGTGAGTTGAAACTGTGATTTGAGCTTTGTGTATAGCGATGTGTTGTTTGTTAACACACGTTTAGACTTAGATTGGGAAGATAACGTTAATAAAATCAGAAGCGTAAATGCACCAGACAAGATGCGCACGATCGAAAAGCTCAAAGGATCAATCGTTTGATCCATTAAGGCCCAGCGACACAAAACTGAATTAGCAGCAAACGCCACCAGCGTAATCAGGGTTACTAAAACGGTTTGCATCGGTCTTTCCTTGTCCTTGCAGAGGTTAGCCGTGTATTAATCAACGTCAGGTTTAACCCATACTTGGCTAAAATCAAACCAACCAAGCGCATTGCACTTCGCGTTTTGTAAGGTACCACATTGGTCTTTGTTTACGCCTAACCAACAATGGAACATCGGAATCAATTGGTTGCTTTGTACCAGTTGCTTACCGAGTTGCCTTGCTGGAAACTGTTCAAATTCACCAGAGCGCCAACGATCAATCATATGGCACCATTGATCAAAATCGTCTGCGGGACTCGATTCATCGAGGAAACTATAATCCATAAGCCAACATGCCAGTGCGTCGTCTCTGTTATTCGCAATTCCCATAGGGTTAATCCAGATGTCCACATCATCAGCATGCGGTGGATCGGTTTCGTAACCCAAAAGCTCAACATCAACATTATATTGCTTAAGCACAGTAACAATGGCCTTCGCGAGCGTAGGAAACATTGGATGCTGGCATTGGTAAGCTAACTTTATTGCAGGCTTACTATCGGCTGGTGGACATTCCGGAACCTTTAGCTTGATATCGTACCAACCAGGCTTGATGCCATAAGCATGCAAAACGCCCAAATCAATGACGGTTTCTTTTGGTATATGTACAAAAAGATCGGCAGCATTTAACGCGTTTGATAAAAACTCCGCCCAAGCGGGATCTTGCGCTATACCTTTCTTTCTGTTGAGTAATAGATACGTACAGCCCGGATCGAGCTCTACTTCATCGCTATCGCCGCGGTCGGCCATTACAGGCTTAGAAAGACTTGGATAAACCATTGATGAATAAGCCTCATCCACCACCCAAACTTCAACGCGATCAATTAACGGTCTGAAACCAAAATATCCGTTAAAAGCCGTTAACACGAGTTGTTTCTCGTCGTTCTTCTCGATGCGGTAAGGCCCTGTTCCAATCGGTCGAATATCATAGTCTTCACCACGTAAAGTGACCGGTAAAGTGACTTTAGCGACCGACTCCGTTAATGCGAGTGGAAAATACTTGTCTGGACGTGTGAGGAAAACATCTACAACACAATTTGCAGGTGAAGAGACATCTTTGATATGCGAAAACATGTTGAGAGGTTCGAGGGCAAGAAGTGTATCCACAACATGATTAGTTAACAGAGGTTCCCCGTTATGAAAACGAACACCTGGCCGCAAGAAGAACCGCCATTGATAGTCACTGATCTGCTGCCACGAGTGAGCAAGATCAGGCTGGAGCTGATCGTTTTCATCCAAACGCGTTAAACCACTGAAGACTTGGCAGGCGATGTGTTGCTCTGAACGACGCATAGACTTTGTCGGATTAAGCATGGATAGCGGACGATAATAAGGCAAACGAATGACCTGTTCGCCCTCTTGATATTGCACACCTAAGTAGTTTTGAATGACTTGGGTGAGTTTGGCAGCATTGTGATCAAGCACTGACAGCGCCTGTCCAATTTTGCCTTCCTGTAAGTAGCGTCTCGCTAAGTTCTCGCTCACATCACAACGATTTTGCTTAAAGATAAGTTGAGATAACTTCCCTCGACCCGCTGCCGGTAACCATTCGACCCATCCTTCTTCCTCAAGCTTGTTGAGTACCATTCGGGCATTACGACGGGTACAACAGAGCACATCCGTGATGTCGTCGAGTTGAACATCAGAATCTTTACCATCGAAGTATTCAAACAGGGTTTCAAATTGAACGCGAAGTCTTGGGCTGCTCATAAAGAGGAAAACTTATTCAAAGGACATTGAATTCAGTTTCCCTATTTTATGGCGTAAAATCAATATTACTGACACGATTTTATTGTGAATTATTGAGTACGACATCCTAAGATGTTATTGAACCTGAAGGGTTAAGTGCTTTTACCGTAAAGGATTACATTACATCGCAGCCAGTTTCATTAGCGATTTCACGAAGCTGCTGTTCATCGTCTAATTTTATCGACCATTTACACTCAGAACCGTTAGCTGAAATGACATTTGCCCCTTTTCCGATCAATTGAATTGCATCAACTTGGGCTTGCAGCGTGACTCTGTGCTCACCATCTAAACGAACAACCAATTCATGTGCGGTTGCGATGACTTTTCCACTTTTAAACGTTATGACCATGGGCTTCTCGGGTTACTTCTTTAAATACTGATTGCTTGTTCTAAGTACTGATTACTTCTTCTAAAGACAAAACCAGCGTACGACTGCCTAATCTGTTATCGCTTATGTTTCTTCACGGCAATGGTTAAGCGGCTGGTACAAACTAAGCGTTGACGCTCATCAGTGATATTGATCTGCCATACTTGAGTAGAGACGCCCAAGTGAATAGGCTCAGCAGTACCGATGACGAGCCCTTCACGCATTGATCTTACGTGGTTCGCATTGATGTCGAGCCCAACGCAATAATAGCCTTCTGGTACGCAGAAGTTTGCAGCCAATGAGCCAAGCGTTTCTGCTAGCACAACCGATGCTCCGCCATGAAGCATACCCAGTGGTTGGTGCGTAAAGTGACAAACCGGCATGGTTGCTACCAAAGAATTGTCATTTACTTCGGTGTAAACAATGTTGAGATGTTCAATTAAGGTATTTTTTGAGGTCGCGTTGAAGGTATCTAGGTCAACGGGCTTTTTCCAAATACTCATGTGGGTTCCTTAATTATTGATCTTGTTATCGCGTGCATAGCTTTTTTCTATATTACTGGCTGTTAGTTATCTTACAGCCCTTAGTTATTACGCAAGTTGATGTTAACATGCATAAAAACCGAATACACAGAGGAAATTGTATGACGTCATGGATGAAGTTTGCCTCGCTTCTCACACTTACAGGCCTAACCGCGTGTAGCGCTTCTCCGACAGGTAGAAACCAATTGCTGCTTTTTTCAGATAAAGACATGTCTCAGCTTGGAGCGCGGTCTTTTGAACAAATGAAGAAAGAACAACCCATCAGCAAAGATGCCAAAACGAACGCTTATGTTCAGTGCGTAGCGAACAGCATCACTCAATATATTCCTAAACAAGGTTTTAGTGAATGGGAAGTTGTTGTGTTTGATAGTGACCAAGTGAATGCATTCGCTCTGCCTGGCGGCAAAATCGGTGTATACACGGGCTTACTCAAGGTCGCAGTCAATCAAGACCAACTCGCGACGGTTATCGGTCACGAAGTGGCACACGTTCTAGCTGACCACAGTAATGAGCGCCTGTCTCAGTCTCAAATCGCTAATACTGGCTTGTCTATTACTAATGTCGCGTTAGGTGCATCAGAGTACAAACAATATCAAGGTATGACGATGGCCGCGTTAGGATTAGGCGTTCAATATGGCGTTATTCTGCCGTATGGGCGGACTCAAGAGTCTGAAGCCGATGTGGTTGGTTTAGAGTATATGGCTCAAGCAGGGTTCGATCCAAACCAAAGTGTCAACTTGTGGCAAAATATGGCGAAAGCATCAGGTGGTAATCAACCGCCAGAATTGCTTTCTACGCACCCTTCCCACAGCACGCGTATTAAAGATCTGCAAGCGACGATAAAAACGCTTCCTCAATCGGGTTCACCAAGACCAAATTGCAAAGCTTAGTCTAAGTTAGATCCGCTTACCTGGTGTAAATACAAAAATGCCCTATCCATATTGGTTAGGGCATTTTTAGTTTCTTGCTTGCTAACAGTTCAAGTGCACTAAGTAGCTGGATAATTCCAACAACAGAAACTCACTGGTTAAGTACCAAGAATTTGTAATGGTAGGCTTAATAGCTGATCACCAGTAGATGCAAAATACCAGATAACACCAATCAAACTGCTCACTAAACCTACATACCAAACGAACGACACGACTTGCCCGTATTTGTCTAACGGTAACAAGTGACTGTGATGACGTCCTTTCCATTCGAACAGTATTTCAACACTGCCCATGATCAATAAGAAACCAAACAGGGTTAAATTCAACTGATAACTCAATACCACACCAGCAACGGCAGCCGCGACACAAAGTACAATGCCAAGTACGCTGTTCATCGAGAAACTGATACTTTTAAGAACATGTCCGCCATCGAGAGGCAAAATCGGCAATAGATTGAACAGGTTTAATAGAGCATTAAATACTGCAAGGCCGGCAAAGAACATTTCGCCCGTCGCCCAGTACAGCACCATAAATACTAACGACAATATCAGGCCGAACAATGGCCCCATGATTGAGATAACCACATCTTGCCAACGCGTATTAATCTTTTCATCGGATAACGCCAAGCCACCAAGAAATGGTATCAAATAGATCCCTTTGGTTTTCATGCCGAAGTATTTCATCGCTCTAATATGACCGTACTCATGGAACATTAAACAGGCGATTAAGGCCAAAGCGAACTGAATTGAAAATAACCATGAATAGGCCGCTAAACTCGCAGAAGCAAGTACGACCTTGATTAGCTTGGCGCTTTTTAGCGCTTTCATACCAAGCGACACCAACCCAATTAGGCTAAAACGCTTCTCTGGTTTAGGAGCGACAACAGGGGTTTGTTGCTCGATATCTTTGGTGTTTCGATTGCCTTCGGAAATGGTTTGGCCATTGACCAATGCTTTATATGTCATCTCAAACGGTTGCCACTGAACCGTCGACTCAACGTGACACTGCAACGTTTCTTCGCCAGCGCGTAGTGTAAATTCGTGTGTTCGTGCGTCTTCTTGGTCTGTGGTCGCATCTAATTGAGATACCAGAGTGTTGTCCCAATACAACTGTTGCCACCCTGCCATTGACCCTTCTAATCGAAGTGGTTTACCAAGAAACTCTATCGCGAGTAATTCCAAACTTAAATTCCAATTTAATGACTTCTAACGAGTGTCGATATTATGCCGATTTAGCGATCGGCGGTAAACATAAACAAAGTTGTTACATATTGAGCTATTGAACACTATTTGTACCAATAGCTAACATAAACATTCTGGTCACACCTCCAACCACAAATAAACTATTGATTGTAATTATATTATTATTGTTAAAGTGCCGCCCCTCGAAAATATAACCTCACAAAATAGCAACTATTTCTTTGACTTTATATAAAACATGAATTTAACATGCTGTTTACATTAGAGCTTCAACACCAACAATGCTCAGTGTGTTTTCAAACGATAATAATGAAATTCGATGCCCTAGGAGGGTCAAGGATGAAAACAATACAACGCTCTCTCGTTTCTCTTTCAGTGCTATTTGCATGCAATTCACTTGCGGCTGGTTTCCAAGTTGCTGAGCATTCTGCCTCAGGTCTTGGTCGCGCATTCTCAGGTGAAGGCGCTGTAGCCGATAACGCGAGTGTACTAGCGAGAAACCCCGCCGCAATGACCCTATTTGATACAGCCCAATTTTCAGGCGCGGTTTCTATCGTTGATCCAGAGGTAGACGTTACTCAAACCAAAATCAATGACAGCGACTTCAACCAAAAATCATCAGATGTCGCTCCTTTACAAATTGTCCCTGCTGCTTATTACATTAGTCCTATCAACGACAAATGGGCTTGGGGAATTGGCATGTTCACGACTTACGGAGTAGCCACTGATTACCCAGATGATATTTATGCAGGTGATTTGGCAGGTGACACATCACTAATTTCAGTCAACTTAAATCCAAATATCGCGTACAGAGTTAACGATAGTTTTAGTGTAGGAGCTGGCGTTAACTTTGTTTATGCAGAGGCCGAGCTCAACAGACACAAAGGCAGCCTTCCTGTTGGTGGCTCACCAAGTGACAAACTAATCTCGATGACTGGTGAGACTTTTGCTTTTGGTTGGAATGTGGGAGCGTTATATGAACTGAACGAGTACAACCGTTTTGGATTTGGTTACCGATCATCCGTTGAACTCGACTTTGATGACGGTGAGTTCACTGATTACACAGGTCTAAAAATGGAAAACGGCGCTCCTGGTAAAACCACAGGGCGCCTAGAAATTGAACTTCCCGATATCTTCGAATTATCTGCTTTTCATCAACTTAACGATGCTTGGGCAATACACTATGGTTGGCAGTTAACTAAGTGGAGTAAGTTCAAAGAGTTAAAAGCCACTAGTTCAGATTGTAAAAACAATGAATGTTTCTTAAAAACCGAACATTACGAAGACAATCAAAGATGGTCTGTAGGTGCAACCTACATGGTTAATCAAAATTGGACGGTACGAGCGGGTCTAGCGTATGACGAGCAAGCTGGTGAAGCGACATTAAGCATTCCAGACAGCGATCGTATGTGGTATTCAGCAGGCCTCACCTATTCTATTTCAGAGAATATGACTGTCGATGCTGCATTTGCACTCGTACAAAGTGAAAGCGGTTCGTTTACCGAAACTGATGCGGCGGGACAAAAGCTTACATTTGATGCTGAAGGCGTTGCTTACCTTTCAGCGATACAACTTAACTACACCTTCAACTAACCGTACGGGAATAATTACATGAACAACAAATTTTCTTTATCTCTCGTATGCTCAGCATTACTACTTGCGGGCTGTGGGGACAATAGTGAAAGCTCTGGTGATTCAACAGCGGCACCTTATTCAGATGCAATCAACCAATCATTAGCTAGAAGTTCAAAAATTAGCTTCACTCTTCTAGGTAATGAAGCGGATGTTCCTCTTCCTTCGTTTTTCTTGTTCGATACCAACGATCACACTCTAAATATTCCGTTAGATGCAAATTCAACGGGACTCTTGAATGATCCAAAAGTAGCCATGGGTGAAGCTGATGGTTGGAGTACTATCATGCCGTTCACTATCAATGTGAATCTTCCAAGTGATAGGACGCTGAAGAATGATGTCGTGATGATGGGTACGACACCGTTTAGCGCGCACCTAAATGCCGGTGTAAAAGTTGCTAAAGTGGATGTTGACCTGAGCACCGGTGTCATGTCTAACTTTACTGCTCTAACTGCTGGAGTTGACTACTTAGTGGCATCTAGCGATTTTAAGACCATACAAGTTTTACCTCTTAAAGGTTTAGATCCTAGCTCTGACTACATCTATGCATTAACTGACTCAATTGTTGATAGCGCAGATGAACCACTTGGAACATCAAGCTCTTACGCATCTTTAAAAACGAAAGATATTGACCAAGCAGGCTCGCTCGATTTACCACAGAAAATCATCCATCAAGTTGAAGCGTTGTTCGCTGGCTATGGTTCTGTATCAAGCTCAGATGAAATCATCTACTCATCTTGGTTTACTACGGCGTCGGCAGGTAACGTTATGAACGGGACCAAAGCTGCAATTGCACAAACAGTTAGCCCCGCAGTTACCCCGTCTGATATATGGAAGAACCTAGCGAATCCAAATAGTATTTCGGAAGCTGATCTTGATAATCTGTATACATTTACAGTTGATGGAACGAAACAGGATTTTGCTACAGCTGTACAAGCTGACGCGATGTTTAAGAGTGCATTTGGTGACGATGCTGCAACACAATTAGCTGCGGGTTATAACACTAACTTTTCAACACCAGCAGCAGCTTCTATTCAAGTGTATCGAGGAACAGTTGAATTACCGTACTTCCTGTCAGATTCGTTAACTAACAATGCGTGGAAAACAACGCCTTGGCGCAGTGCGATGCCTAGTGTTTTAACTATCTTGAATGTCCTCAGCTCAGGAAGTGACTCGGACAAAACAGCTATTGCTACACAGCTGGCAGGTTTAGGGATCACAGAGCCTGCTACTCAACTCTATCAAGCAGAGTACCAACAATTACTCATTGGAGAAAAGTTAACTCTTGCAAGCGGAGAGCAATTGGATAGCGCTAGAGTTATGACGAAATACAGCGCTGTACCGCAAATTCGAGCAGCAAAGTCAGTGCCATTCGTTATGTTTGTACCTGAAGGAGCAGCTATCGACAGCAGTTTACCAATTTTACAGTACCAACACGGTATCACTAGCATCAAAGAGAGTGCTTATGCTTTTGCGATGCAGCATATTGGCGGCGCACTTACTGGAGCAGCACCATACAAACCCTATGCAATTATTGCTATCGACCAACCACTTCACGGTCAACGCGCACTAAGTGCAGATGTTGTTACGACACCAACAACACCTACTGTATACATGAATCTTGAGTATTTACCTGTTGCACGAGATAACATCCGTCAGAGCGCCATTGATGGTCTTGGAGTTCGTTTTGCGTTAAATTCTGCTACTGATGCAGCATTTAGTAACCTCGACAAAACGAATGTGTCTCTATTTGGGCATTCTATCGGGGCGATTACAGGTATCAGCTCTTATACCGTTGGTAACAGTTCGTTGAACCCTGCTATTGATTCTATGTTTAGTTATACAAGTGCAACACTTGCTAACCCAGGTGGTGGCATTGCACCTTTCTTGCTTAAGTCAGGCTCGTTTTCTCCTGAGATTAAGCACACCGTGAGCCTATCAAGTGTAACCGAGTACCAAGCACATTATGTAAGTAACTGTGTGCCAGTCAGTAAGTCAGGTGGTGATTGCTTTAATGAATACTACACAGCCCTAAGTAATGATAGTGCTTCAGCCTCAGACAAAGCAGTCAAAGCGACAATCGATTCGACCCTTACTTCATTCACTTATGCTGCGCAAACAGTTCTAGATAACGTTGACCCATATAATATTGCATCTACAACTACGGGACCTGTGCTTGGTATTCAAGCGAATGGTGACGAAACGATACCAAACTCGGTCGCTGAGTTTCCAACAGCAGGTACCGAACCCCTGTTTAAAAAGTTATCCTTGGTTAATACTGCACTGGACTCTTCGGGAGACAAGCTGGCTTCGTATTTTGACAAAGCATCTTCAGAAGCAGACCACTCCACTGTAATTTCTCAGCAAAATGCTGGTGATGCAGCAGCCAACGCAGAAATGACCTCACAAATTGTACAATTTACCTTGTCGCAAGGTACTGGCATTGCAACCGTAACCGCTGGCTTGTTAGATGCGAGTAAGTAAGCGCATGAGCAAAATTTAATTTAACCAAATGCCAGCCTAACCGCTGGCATTTTTGTATCTGTCGTTCGAACAAGTCCCCTAGTTAACCGTTTGCATAAAACTTTAAAACACAAATGGTTGATCTCAGCTAAAATTAATCAAGACAGAATACCGTACGACCTCTTTCTTTATTGTAAATAAAGTGGATAATAGCCCCGTAATTTAATACCTAATAAATGTGAGTCCATTATGTCTTCTGAAGCTACTATGCTAGAACGCTGCCAATCTAAATGTGAACTATGTGGTTCTGATTCTTCTCTTACTGCATACGCAGTACCGCCACACAGCCACGTAACAGTGGATCACGGCATCATGGTATGTGACAAATGTCTTGGTGAGATTGACGATCCTAAAGATATCAACCACTGGCGTTGTCTGACTGACAGCATGTGGAGTCAAGAAGCGCCAGTTCAAGTAACTGCATGGCGTCAACTTACTCGTCTGAACACAGAAAGCTGGGCTCAAGACGCGCTAGACATGATGTACCTTGAAGAAGAAACATCAGTTTGGGCACAAATCGGTATGTCTGCTGATGACAAGCCTCTTGACGTGAACGGCGTTGAACTTAAGAAAGGTGACGACGTAACAGTAATCAAAGACCTGCCAATCAAAGGTACTAACCAAGTGATTAAGCAAGGTACTGTTATCCGTGGTATCAGCGTTGGTGACGATCCTAAGCTTGTTTCTGGTAAAACAAACGGCGGTCAATCAATGTACGTAATCGCTGAGTTCTGCCGTAAGAAGTAATCTTACTGTAAGCAAGTGATAGAAAAAGAAAAGGCGCTAATTAGCGCCTTTTTTCTTGGAAAGTTTACCCTATTCCGTTGTTCTAGAAACCACTCCCCACGTTAAAGTAGATAGCGCGTTCTTCATGGCTTTGCGCATAATCCATCCCAAGGTGCAAACCGTAACGTCTCGCGATTTGGTATCGAAAGCCGACACCTCCGGCATTTACGGTACTGTCGTGGCTTATGCCGTTATCTTGCTTTGCAACCCCTGAACCGTAAAACCCAGACACCTTCCAACGATGATTGATACTGTAAGTCAGTTGTCCTTGAAGGGTTTCAATTTCATCCCCTTGATAGCGAAATGAAGACACACCTCTTAATTCAACATAGGGCTTAGCTGTTGGAGACACAAATCCATCACCTTGCTCATAATTTTGATAATTACCCGCTACCCCAAGTGTCCACTTTTCTGACACTGGAATATAACCTTCCCCTTCAATATTTAAGTTGCGGTAGTTTGAATCACTACCAATCGCCTCGTCAAATACCATGTAGTCTGCAGAAAATCGGTATCCTTTTGTTGGGTAAAACAAATTGTTCCTTGTATCGAACTCAGCTTCAATACCTAAACCAGATGTCACAGATTCAGTGCCTAGGGTAAGCTCCATGAGCTTGTCGACCAAGTTATTATCAGATTCAACTTTAGACTGGGCTAATAACTGTTTCACACCAATCATCCAAGGCGTGTTACCAATTCTGAATTGTACCTTTTGTGACAGTATAGCGACTGAAGTTTTTGTGCCAAACTTTAGCTCTAAATCTTTCCCGCCAAGAGTAAACTTCTGATATAAATCAACATTTGCAACACCAAAGCCGCCACCTCCCGTGTAGCGAATTGAATCATTCATCCATGAACGTCTGTGGCCGCCAAAAACAAACCAGGTTTCATTTTCAGTTCCCAAAGCACCGACAACACTCATCGCAGACGGAACGAGTTGCGCGCCACCATCAATAGCCTTTAATGTAGCTTTTTTACGAACTCGTTTTTCTTCTTCACTCTCATGTAGAAATAACCCAGCAACACCACCACCATAACCAACTGCAGGCTCTGTAATTAAGATTGGTATAGGTAAGAATCCAGTCGCATTTTCTGCGATATGATGACCCATATCAAATTGACCATCAATAGGGTCGTAAAAAGATGCCATTGAAGTAAAAGGGGTAAGTAAAGAACTTAAGAATAGCGCAAGCACACCACAGCGGTTCATATAAATTGCCTCAAAAAAACCGAGGCGTTGGCCTCGGCTGAAAAGTGTGCATCCATGCAATAAACAGTTGAAATTAAGAATTTGCTCTGAAGGGTAAGACCCTGCCAGCACAATAATAATAGCGATTCGAGCGTCATTTCCCTACTCTTATATAGAGGATGCCGCCCTACAAAAATGGGGGGGGGGGCTGAACCACAACTGTGTATTTTATAACGCTAGGCTAATTGGACAACTTTGCTGTATAACCCTTGATGACTGATAACATCGACCGTTTGACTTCTTCCATTTGCTTCGAATGCGGACACCAAAGCGCGAAGCCAAACTTCAAGCCCGACAGCATCTCTGATGCCCTAATAGGCTCAATGTCGTGATATGCAAATTCGTTGTCAGAAAAAGTTGTCGGCAGTAAAGCCCAACCTAATTCGGCTTCCACCATCTTAATCACCAAGCCTAACTGATCGACCTGTTCATTGTCTGAGCTGAATGTGACTTTATCAGACAAACCCTCTTCAATCAGCGATCGCAAGATAAACTGCTTTGAACTTTTTAAGGCGGTAAACAGCTCGTCGGGATCAAGCGATGCAAGCTTGCCATTCTTTTTGACGAAAGGAAGAAATTCAATGTGTCCCAGGAAGCTGGAATCTAGGCTGTGTATTCCACGACTTTCATGTACATTCACTAACCCGAAATGATAATCGCCATTTTGGAGTCCGTGTTTGATATCTGATTTATTTCGAACTAAAAAGTTCACTCGCATCATTGGGAAGTCACCACTCAACTTCTTGCGAATATCAAGCAGCAAGTCGTGAGGAACAACATTAGAGTACGCGAAAGTGATGCTTTCTAACCCACCATAGGAAAGGCTCAGTGCCACTTTGTCAAAAGTGCGCGCCTGCTCAATGGTTTGCTTAGCGTAGTGGTAAAGATGATGACCATCTTCTGTCGGCGTTACAGAGCGCCCAACCCTTTCAAATAGGCTTACCGCGAGTTGGTCTTCAAGGTTAGTAATAACCTGCCCGATTGTCGTTCTGTGTTTATTGAGTTTAACGGCGGCTTTACTGAAGGAAAGCTGGTCATAAACGGTAACGAACGCGAGAAGTTGTTCAATACTGAAATTCATTTTGTTGTGCTTACTTTTAATCGTTATCTATTTAAATTATCACAGGTTGACGAAATATCTACTTTGTCAGAATAATATTAGTGAAATAATTCGTCGATTTGAAACAAAAAAACCTACTTGAGCCAGTAGGTTTTATCTTTGATGTTATACCGAAAACTTAAATGTATTCGATAACTCGAGCTAGGTAGTTAAAGTCGCCTGAATCACCGTGGTAATTGCGGTAAACATCGACACTGAAATACTTAGGTTGCTCCACTTGAATATGCTCAGCAATTCGCTGCTCGATGGATTCTAGAGTTTCACCTGTTTGCGAGTAAATGTATTTCTTGGTGGTCTTTTGAAGCTGGCGCTCTTTGGCTTCCTTGTGTGTGACGTAATTGTTCACCTCAACCCACTGACCAATGTAGTCAATCGCCACGTAGTCTGAATTTTCTTCAACCATGAACAACGCCGCTTCCTGCTGAACGTCGGCCAGTTGTAGCATATCGTTATCGACTTTTTGCTGATCCATTGAGGTCACGCTTTGTGCCATTGTAGCGCTAGACGTCGCCATGATAAGTAGCGTTAATACTGTTTTATTCATTTTACAATATCCCTAATTAAGGTAATTCGGTTACCCAAGGTTTGCCCTGAGTTGCTTTGTGATAACCATATTCATATATGGTTAATAAGTAGTGTTCATCAAACATGTCTTTGGTTCGTTTGGCATAACCAAAATCGTGCTCGATGTAAGTAAATTGCATATCAATGTTGTTGATTTCGCTGATGTATTTCATTCGATATAAATCACCACGTGTTTGAGCAAGAGTCAGGCTGGATACGCTGTTTGCCACTAAATCTAAACCCTTATCTCTCAGCGAGTGGTACGGCGCTTTCAGTGCGCCATTTCGAATAACATCGAGCTGTGGTGGTTTTTCTAACCCAAGAGCATCTGAGATCTGCTGATAGTCGAAGTTTGATGGATTGAAGAACACTTGAGCGGCTAAACCACCGTCGACGTGCAACTCTTCATAACTTTTACCTTCATATTTCACATCGATAAACTGCGGCGGGAACACGCCAGGAATGGAGGCACTTGCTGCTAAAACCTTATATATAAGTTCAGACTTATCCGGCATGTCACTATTTGCAATTGCGCCGACATTCCAAATCACGAGCTCCCCAGAATCAAAGTGTGTGCTGCCAATAAATAAACGCTTACCGCTGCGGTGTCGCGCAGCAATTTGCTCGATCATCTGTTCAGGGAACGCCTGAGCGATAAATTGATTCAATTTTTTACCGTCAGTAAAAGCATCTTTAAACACGGTGTTTAAAAAGTTCTTTTTGCCAAGCACTGATTTGTCATTGATGGTTAGCATCACCTTCTTCATCTTCGGAAATGCATCTCCGCCGATGAATACAAATGGTGCCATTAGCGCTCCTGCACTGATGCCAGTCACTATTGAGTAGTCTTTCATTTGGCCAGACTCTTGCAGCCCTATCAAAATACCGGCTCCAAAGGCTCCGTTCACGCCGCCTCCTGACAAAGCTAAGATATTTAGTTGGTCACCTGACACGGTAATTGGAGTGGTTTGATCGGTTGGAGAGTATAAGAAGTCTGGATTCTCACTCGCCCACATACGCAAAGGCTCTTTTTCTGATATCGCTTCTTCTACAACCACTTCTTTGTAATTGTCTTTGTGTACACGTACATCCAACGTGTGGGGTGAGCTACATGCCACTACGAGGAATGACAAAGCAACGGTAAAACCCGAGGAAATTAGACGGTTCATAATTAGGCTCATTTAATGTTCTCTAAAATGATTCAGAGACTCTGTTTAATAAAAAACGATAAACAGAGAAGTTAATAAATAGGGATAAAGTGAAGTCCGTCTCTTTCTGGGAGTAATATAGCTAGGTTTAGGCTTAGCTCGTAATCTCGTTTGTAGGATGCGACCCATCGAATAGGTACACCCTCAACCGCTATTGGAGTTAAACGTTCTATCCAATTTTGACCACGTTGAAATCGTGGGTAGGCTCTACAAATTCATATTGTGCATTGATCGTTTGTAGCTCCCAAGTGCCATAACTTTTAGTTAGCTCCAACACACCATAGACCGCGTTATTGGCATGTCGGAATGCAGCAACGGGAGACATTCTCTTTATTAACCCTGCGGTAAAAAGGCCAGAGATAAGGTCACCGACTCCAACCGGTTGTTGAGCAAATTCAATGTTCGGTCGTTGGGCTAAATAACATGCCTTTTTTGTTGCTAAAATCATACTGAACGCGTCATCGGGTAATGAGTGAAGATGCTTCACAAGCACCATCTTTGGCCCAAGCTCCAATGCTTTCTTACATGCAGTAACCGCATCGTAAAGTGAGAGGATTTTAGTTCCTGTCAATTCGCTTAGTTCAAATTGGTTTGGCACGATGACATCGGCAATAGGCAACAAGTGCTTGGTAATGGCGGTTTTAACGCCATCATCAACAATACAACCTTTATCTGGGTCACCCATTACAGGGTCACAAACATAAAGTGCATTGTGGTTCTTTTCTTTAATTAGATTAACCGACTCGGCAACCGCTTTACATTGGTCTGCACTTCCCTGATAACCCGATAGGATCGCACCACAGTCTTTCAATACGTTGATGTTTTCTAAGCCTCGAATCAAGTTTCGAATATCATCTGAGCCGAATGTTTGCCCAGTCCAACCTTGTTGATATTGAGTGTGATTAGAGAACTGAACAGTATGGATTGGCCACACATCAAGTCCCATTCTTTGGATTGGAAAAACCACAGAACTGTTTCCTGCATGCCCATAAACCACGTGAGATTGAATAGAAATAATGCTTTTCATACGCCGCTCTTTGAGTTTGAAATAGATTTGATTACTTGGATAAGACGACTAAATAAACACAATGGAACATCAAGGTAAGCAGTTTTTCGATCTAACCACTGTGCTTATTTGGTCGGAATAGCCTCGACATCGCCGAGGCTTATTCTTAATGAGTTGGACGTCATCGGCTTTAAATCATGTATTTGATTCTAAGCCAGACTTGAACTTATGCGTCTTGAAACTCAGCGAAGTGCTCGTCCAATACCTTGCGAGTTGCGCGGCCAATCAGTTCGTACTCATGGTGAGTCAGGTTAGCCAGAGATACGCGAACCGACGCATGTACAGTATCGAAGCCATTTCCTGGTAGTAAAATAACACCAGTTTCGTGAGCTAGACGGAATAAGAAATCTTTACCTTTACCGCTTGCTTTGAACCATTCAACGAACTCTTGACCGTATAATTTGCCACCTAGAGTGTCTAGCTCTAGTAGTGTGTAGTAGTCCACACGATCTTTGTTCTCTTCAACTTCTAGCCCCATGTTGGTGTATAGAGTTATGTAGCGCTCACGAATGATGCGTTTGCATGCTGCTTTGTAGCTACCTTCAGAATCCATTAGGCAAGTTAGAGCAAACATCGCCATTTGCACTTGTTGCGGTAGAGATAGACCGGCAGTGTGATTCAAGGCTACGCTACGGCTATCCGCAACGATGCGGTCGATGAACTTAATGTCACGTGGCTCTGGAGTCAGTGTTTTGTAACGGTCATCAAGTTGACACTGTTTTTCTTCGCTGAAAGAACTTAGTGCGTCATCAAATACGTTTTTGTGTTGGATACCAATAGTACCTAAACGCCAGCCTGTTGCGCCAAAGTACTTAGAGAACGAGTATACACAAAGTGTGTTGTACGGTAGTTTTGCAAATAGAGAAACGAAGTCATCGGCAAATGTACCGTATACGTCATCAGTGATGATGAATAGGTCACTGCGTTGCTCATTCACAAAGTTTGTTAGGTTCTCTAGAGTCTCGTCAGAGAATTTCACTGATGCTGGATTAGCAGGGTTAACAACGCAAAGTAGTTTGATGTCTGTATCTGCCAGTTTCTCGATTTCAGACATTGGTAGCTGCCAAGTGGTCTCATCAAGACGCAGTTCAACGATCTCTAGTTCGTACTCAGAAAGCTCTGGGATTTCTAGGTAAGGGGTAAAGATTGGCGTAATTAGCGCCACTTTATCGCCTTTTTTCAATAGACCATTGTTGAACATCGTTTGGAATGTGTAGGTCATTGATGCCGTACCACCTTCCGTTGCAAACAAGTCAAAGTCCGTGGTCATTGGAACTAGGCCATACATCTCTTCTGCAATGTACTGCTTCACCACTTTCTCAATGTTAGTCAACATACGTGGTGGTACTGGGTAGTTACACGCTAGGTAAGCAAGAACGAGTTCGTTTAGGAACGCTTGTTTTTGGATGCCTAGACGATCTTTTGCGTAGCTTAGTGCGCGCTCGATGAACTGAACACCTTTGTCGTTTGAGTATTCTTTAGTAAACGTATCGAAACGCTCAACGATACCCACGCCATCAGGGATACCACCGAAATCACCACCGAGGTAAGCGTAGTTACGTTCCGCTTCCATTACTGCAAATTCACCCAAACGAATAAATGCTTTACGTGGCAATGTTGCTAAGAAGTTTGGATTACCACGACCTGCGTCTAGTAAAGCACGGTCTGGCACTGCTTGAGCAACTTCAATTAATTTGTCTTTTAATTCAAATGGGCTTAAATCAGCGAATTTTGAAAAGTCGATATTTGTATTTTGTGTAGTCATAATATTTACCTAATAATTTAATTTTGAAAACTTTAACAATAAATTAGTGTGTTTACTTAAGTGTGATTATTCAGTCCTACCCAATGTCGTTATTGGTTAGGACTTTTAATAAATTGAAATCTTTCTTGTCGCTATGAAACTTGTAATGAATTGGTCGTTTAATTACATACCAGCATTAACAGTAATGATTCCGACGATAATTGGGCCCCATAGAGTCAGTAACACGTTGGCTACGGCGTAAGTTACAGTGAAAGAGAATACTGGCGTTGCATTGCCTGTTTTTTCCATCAATGCAGCGAACGCTGGGTTTGCGCTTCGACCACCGGTTACACAACCTAAAGCTTCTACTGGGTTCTTGATCTTCAATACAAAGTACGAGAAGAAGAACGAAATAATCTGTGGAATGATGGTGACCGCCATACCCAAAAACAGAAGTGACATACCGTGTTCTTTAATAGTGTCAACTGCTTGGGGCCCAGCCTCTAGGCCAACAATGCCAACAAACGCTGCTAAACCAAAATCACGAATGAAGTTTGCTGCACCCGCTGGGAACTGAGCCACATGTGGGTTTCGGCTACGCAACCAACCAACAAGCAAGCCTGAGATCAAACAACCTGCACCAGAACCAATCGTTACGGGAATACCTGCAATCTTAAAGCTGATTAAGCCGATAAGTAGACCCAGTACCATACCGAAACCCAGTACGATGAAATCAGTCATGGTTGCTGAACCCATGCGCTTACCGATGTGTTTTTCAACTCGGTTGATGTCTTGAGCGGTACCTGTTAATTGAATAACGTCGTTTTTCTGAACAATAAGATCATCAGTAATCGCGACTGAAGCACCTTCGCGGATGTAATCTGTCACATACACGCCACGGAATGAACGTTCGTTCGAGCTGTCTTTGATTTCTCTTAAAGAACGACCAATAAGCTTGCGGTTATCAGCAATAAGTTGACGATTTTCTTCAATAACTTCATAGCTTTCCGGTAAGGCTACTTCATTGCTTTCAGCCTTACTCTGTAGCTCATGAACCGCATTTCTACGGCCAGTAACCACAACAAGATCGCCCGCTTTAAGTGCTGTGAACTTGTCTGCATTCAGCTCTTTTCCGTCGCGCTCAATAAGTTCGATACACGCAGCAAGTGATGATTGATTCAATTGCGCTAGTGTTTTTCCAACCAGTTTGTCGTCGTTAGTTACTTTAAAAGCACGTGTGACTAGAGCGGTGACTGCGTTAAATTCGCCATCTGCTAAATCGCGTTTACCGTTGGAGTTTTTTTCCTCTATTGCGATAGCTTCCGATCGGATATCCCACTTCATCAGTGTTGGGAATACCCAAGTCACCATCAAGATTGGACCTAATGAGCCAAAGATATATGTTACAGCGTAACCTACAGCAACATTAGTTTGCATCAGGTGTTTGGCTTCTTCAGACACACCACCCAAACGTGCGATCGCATCGCCTGCAGTACCAATGATCGCAGACTGAGTTAAACCACCAGCCGCTAGGCCCGCAGCAGTACCTCTGTCTAGGTCAAATAACCAAGCAGCAGCAAGTACACACAATAAGCCTGAAACCGTCATAACCACCGCAGACAACAGTATGTTGATGGTTCTAAAGTTAAGCGCTTTAAAGAATTGTGCGCCGCCTTGATAACCAACAGCATAAATAAAGAGCGCAAAGAAAATACTTTTTACGCCGGGATCAATCTGAACACCAAATTGCCCAATAATTACGCCCATTAATAGTGTTCCGGCTACTCCGCCTAAAACAAATCGGCCGATGGTAATTTTACCAACCATATAACCCAATGAGAGTGTAATAAATAGTGCGACAAATGGTGCCATGTCAAATAGATTAGAAATAATGTCCATGACAAATTTACTCTTGTTACTAAATATAAGGATTAAATAACCTAACGAATAACTTAATAATGATATTTGTTGGATTATTCAAAATAAATAAAGCGTCTCGTTGCTTCGAACCAAATATTAAGAACAAAAGGTTTTATTATGTAATCCCATTTGATGGATCAAATCATCACTTTGACTATTTTGAGAGGTCTTAATGTGCAATTTACCTCTAAAGTGATTGTTTTTATTGGATTTAGTTCACGGTAGTAAATCGAGATTATTTTCGAAATAAATTTCGATTAATGTTTTTACACCCAAAGCCTAAACCTATCTTTCCTTGTTCTACTGGCTTCCGGCACTAAACAGAGGCGTGCTTATTATAGTCACCGAGTAAAGTTGGATTTTTGATGGATACGGTCCTCCATAAGCGATTATCACAATAAATATAACTCCGCTATCGTTACATTCATCAAACGAATAGAGGGCAAAACCATGAATACGATGCCGCATGAACTTGTATGGGGAGAGGTTTACTTTCCACCGCTGTTACTGGTTGTCGCATTGGCTTATGTGTTGACGATATTGACCGGCTCAATCACAACCAGATTAGGACTTCATAAATATGTCGCACTTCCTGCATTAGTTGAGTTAAGCCTAATCGTCATTTTTACTGGCATCATCGGCCAATTCATTACCATTTTTTGAGGCAATTCCTGTGATAAAACGTTATCTCATTACACTCCTATTATTCTCAGCCGCTGGCTCTGTCATTTATGGATATTACCAATCTTATTCAAGCAACCCTTGGACTAGAGACGGCCAGGTGAGTGCTTATATTGTCTCTATAACACCACGTGTCACAGGCCAAGTAACGAAAGTCCATGTTAATGATAACTCTCAAGTGGCCAAAGGCGATATTCTGTTCGAAATCGACCCAAGCCTTTACGAAGCTACCTATCACAAGGCCTTAGCTTCTCAAAAACAAGCATTAGCATTACTTGCAAAAGCAAAGAATGAAGAGCAACGCGCACTGAACTTAGAAAAAAGAACGCCAGGTGCTATTCCAGTTTTAACGCTAAACAACCTCAGTAATGCGGTTGAGACTTCGTCTGCGAACGTTCAACTGGCTAAAGCAAACGTCGAAGAAGCACAACTTAACCTTGAGTATACAAAGGTGTATGCGCCAACTAATGGTTATATTACTAATCTAAGCCTACGTGAAGGCTCACAAGTAGTCGCAAACACGCCCGTTGTCGCGTTAATTGATGAGGATAGTTTTTGGATTGAAGGTTATTTCAAAGAGACAGACTTAGTCGGAGTCGACGTTCAAGACACTGCCTATGTGACACTGATGATGCATAACAATGTTCAACTAAGAGGACATATCAAAAGTATTGGTTTTGGTATCGCCAAGCAAGATGGGAGCACAGGTAATGACTTATTGCCAAATGTGAATCCAAACTTCCAATGGATACGCCTAGCTCAACGCATTCCTATCAAAGTGACGTTAGACGAAAGACCAGAAGATTTACAACTGCGCGTTGGCATGACTGCCTCGATTAAAATAATCAAATAGTTAGGTGATATTTATGCTCACTGCATCGACTAAAGAAGCGATCAAAGCGGCGCTTTCTATCGTTATTTCTATATGCCTGGCCTTATGGTTCGGATGGGAGAAGCCATATTGGGCAGCGATTGCGGTTGCAGTGATGGCATTGAATGAGAGTTTTGCTCATGCGATAAACAAAGGTCATAACCGATTAATGGGAACCTTGTTAGGGACCGGTTATGCCTTTTTCCTCATTGCGATGTTTTCACAAGATCGATTTTTGTTTCTAACATTTTTTACCGTGTTCTTAGGCACTTGTATTTTCATGTCTAGTGATGAGAAGTATGGTTATGTGTTTTCAATTGGTTTCGCGGTCTGTTCGATTATTTCTTGTATGGGTGGGTTTGATAGCCAAGTGACCTTCCATTTTGCCGTACTACGCATACAAGAAACCGTACTTGGCATCGCGACCTTTTCTGTCGTCTATCGTTTAATTTGGCCGGTTAACACTGAACAACAGTTCTTAGACCGCTTCGATAATAGTAGAGCGGTACTCATCCGTGCTATGAAAGAAACAGGTACCATTAATGTCGAAGACTTAGAAAGTAATACTGCCAACATAGACAAACTTTTTCAGTTGGCTGAACTTCCTTTGACGGGGAGCTATCACCTGAAAGAAAACATCCAACATTGGCGACTTCGTATTAATGAGATGGCTCACCTGCAAGACAAACTGTTACAGCATGCATCAGGCGAAAATCAAGATACAACAAATTGGTCTACAGTCCTTGTAAGCATCGAGAGCTTTAGCGTATCTACACCAAGCGACTCTTTAATCGGGGACGATCTTTTAGGCATGGAATTGAACAAAGAGGTGTCTTGGCACCATGGACACCGTACATTTGTTCAACATTTGAATGAAGATGCGCGCAAGGTACTTCAGGGTGTGTTGATGTTTGTCACCTCTTTACTGATTTGGATTTATCTACCCGTACCTGGTGGGTTTATTTTCCCTATGATTGCGGGCGTATTTTCTTCTATGGTGCCAACGATGCCACCGAGCATAATCAAAGATGCTTTTTTTGGTGTATTAGGTACAGGCACTGTCATTTTATTGCAGTACATTTTTGTTATGCCCTTGATGACAGAACTATGGGAGCTCGCCCTATTTTATTTCGTCAATACTGTCGTGATTTGGAAAGTATTCAACACACCAAAACTCATGGTACATCGAATATTAGGGATTAACTTGCTGGTTGTTCTCACGTCAGGTGCACTCAACCTCACACCGGTTTATAGAATTGAAACGCCACTTTTGATGCTCGTAAACATAATGATTATTCTGATGATAGCGAAGTTGTTTACTGATCTATTTAGAGTGAAGGTCACTGCTTAGAACTAAATACACTCAACAATTCAAAACAAAACGGTCTGCCAAGTATTTTTACTTCGCAGACCTTTTTTATATCCATTTAAAGATAGATAAATCATATAGTTAACTATAAATTTCACTAAGTGAGGATATCATCCATCAAACGCGATTAACGACTTTTCCCCTCTCATTTTAGAATCCTCTCATTGATTGAAGCGATGCATACCCAAGAGAAGTATTCACCAATTTAATTCTCTCGGATAAATACATTACAAACTGCACACGAAGTTCAGTACAACATTGTCTGTTTGAGTCTCGAAGGTTTGAGACTACTCAGCGTGGAAACCGTCATGAGTTTTTTTGAATTAAGCAAAAGCGCCTGTAAGAACTATCCTCTTTCTGTCCTAGCGAGCGCTCTATTAGTTACAACCCCTTTTTACGCTTCAGCGACAGAAGAAGCCACAACTTACAGTCAATCTATGGAACAAGGCCGTGCCCTATTCGACAAATATGGGATTAGTCGTGATTTACCAAAGCTTGCAATCAGCTCTCTTGTTCAAGGCGAACATTTGGTTGAGCACGCGCAGCGTACGATTAAGGTAGGCGACGACATTCGCGAGTCATCGGTTTATCTGATCAAAAATACGGACAACAAAGGCAACATTGATCTGCGCATCAAATACAACCCGCAAGAGCTGGATGAAAACGAAAAACTGATCGATGAAATTGAAGAGTTTACGCGCACTGAGTATCGTCTAAGAAATTATGCAGAAAGCTTCGATCCATCGTCAGTGAAAGTCAATGAAAAAGACAACGGCGACGTGACCATTAGCTTCAACTATTCGAAATACGGCTTACCACAAGACATCGCCTATTTCCGTTTCTTGAATGTTGATATTGAACTTGTAGGCGGCACACCAAAACGCATGGTAATCACCAACGACAAGCCATTTAATCTTGGTAAGTCCAAAGTCGATACCTATTACCAAGTGATTGATTTCCAAACGTTAGACTCTGGTAAAGTCGTGATTGAACGTAAGACAACTAACATTGAGGGTACGTCTAAAAAGAAACCGATGACCATGAGCACTGTAACTGAACCAGTCGCAATTTATGAAGACGACAACGGCGTTAATGTCCTGCATGAAGAGCGTCTAGAAGAAGTTTCAGATCCTCGTATGCAAGAAGCGAGTGTTAAGTTAGATCGAGTATTCCCTTTAATGGGTGACATGGTGCGTCGTCAAGGTATCGATTTGCCATTACCATTTGGTGTTTCAGTTGCTTATCGCAATCAAGACATGAACCTTCCTATGACCGATTACGTGATTGGCGGTGTGCGCTTGAATGACCTGTTCGACCCTGAAGATAGCGTTGCTACGGTTAAAGCAGAAAGTCTTTCAATACGTGGTGATGTGAATATTCTTCCGTTCTGGAATGTATTCGGGTATGTAGGAAAGGTAAACGTTGACGCGAATGTTGATGCCTCTTACACCGGCGCTGCGGGAGAATATCTACAAGATAAACTCAATAACAAATTACCTGGTCTAGGTGACAAACTGTGCGAGGGCGTATCAGCACTGTGTAACAGTGGGCGTTTAAATGTACCACTGCATCTCGAATATGACTTACGCGGTGCGGGTACAACATTATCTGTTGGTTATAAAGAGTTCTTTGCATCACTGACCGGCACCTATTCACAAACGCGTCTGAAAGGGATGGATGATTGGGGCGACGGCATTGTCACGGTTCAGCCAATGTTGGGCTATCAATTGGTTGATTATCGAGCTCAATTCTTCGTTGGTGCTGAATACCAAGGTTTAGATTCACGTATGCAAGGTACTGTAAAGACAGACGATATTGAGTTTGATTACGACGTTGGTGTCGACATTAACCAGTGGGCATTCTTAACCGGATTCAATAAGCAGATTGGCAAGCACTACAACATGACCCTGTTGTACAACAAAGGTGAAACTCGCTCTGCTGTGACATTGAACCTTGGCTACCGATTCTAACGGTCAAACCATCGCTCTATTTTGAATATAGATTCGTTAGAGCAATATTTTCATACGAGCCTCTGAAGCTCAGTTGTCCAGCAAGATGACAACTCAAATATATGCCATGTCGATGCTCCATAGATGGAGCGCAATACCCAATGGAACTGCAGGATTGTCGATACAAGTGCGTTTGATCGTAACTATACCGAATATTATTGTGGAAAATTAAATATGAATATTGCATACCGCTCACTTATCGCATTGTCTATTGCTACTGCCCTAATAGGCTGTGGCGACGATAGCCAACCAACGGTTCCTTTCCCTGATAAACCTGAACCTTTAATTCCAGCACCTGTAGAAACCTTTACCACTCAAATCGGCGATGTGATGGTTACTGCGACCAAAGAAGAGCTGGTGATTACATCTAATACCGAAGACGACAAACTGGCTTCCGTTGAGTCTTTTAAAGGCATTAAGTTTGCCGAAGCAGAGCGTTTTGAGCATAGTAATTCTGTCGACTTAACTGAGCTGATGAATTCAGAAGGCATTGTTAAAGCAACGTCTTTTGGTGATGCTTGTCCTCAATTGAAGACCGTTTCACAGATACAATCTGAAGACTGTTTGAACCTTAACATTTGGCGTCCAGTAGGCGTAGATGCTGACGCAGAACTACCGGTTTATGTATTCATTCACGGTGGTGACTTTGAATATGGATCTGGTTCTGAAGTACTTGTGCAAGGTGATACCGTGGTTGCTCAAGGAAGCGACGATGGTAAGCCTTTCATCTATGTAAGCTTTAACTACCGTCTTGGTCAGTTAGGTACTCAATGGGTTAAAGGCGCGAACAAAGATGGCAACTATGGCCTAGGTGACCAGAAGCGTGCCTTGGAGTGGGTACATAACAATATCGCTGACTTCGGTGGTAACGCTCAAAAAGTAACCGTTATGGGTCAAGGCTCAGGTGCTATGTCTATTGGTTTCTTGCAGCAAGATCATGATATCGCAGGTCAATATTTCCAACGTGCAATCATGCAGAGCAACCCGTATGGTTTTGAGTATCCTAGCTATGACGTTGCTAAGAGCCGCAACAATAACTTTGATGCAGACACTTCGGTCGACGAGATCATGGCATCGCAAGAGACAGCTTTGAATGGTATTGAACAGCTAAAAAATTGGTTGTTAGGTTCTTTGCAAATCCCAATTCTGAGCCCAACTGCAGATGAGACTCCAATGTCAAACCTGATGCCTTTTGCTCCATACATATTGTGTGAAAAAACGAGTTTCCTTGGTAGCTGTAGCGAATCAGCAGAATCACCAATGCAAGCAGGCTTCTCAGTACCAATTGTCCTAGGTGAAAATGCACATGAAGCGAACAGCTTTGGCATGCTCTTTACCACTACGTTCTTAATTCCGACTGTCATCGAGTTATTAACAGATGATGAACCTGAACTGCTTACTAATGAAGATCCAGCAAAGCTAGTTCTAGCTATGGTTAACTGGTTAGAAGATGAAAACAACATCGTTCTTCTGCAGCAAAAACTATCTGAGCAAGCAAGTGATGAAGCTTCAGCAGACCTTGCATTGCCAAGCAGTGCTTACAGCGCAGTAACGGGTTTATTTTATGGTGCCAAGCTAGAAGGTGATCTACTTGAAATGACTGGATGCATTGATACCAGCGACATTACGGGTACCGTAGGTTGCTTGGTCGACATTGTTGAGATCACTAGCCACCAGCAAACCCAAGATATTCTGGCTCTAACGGATTTCTACCCTAACTCAGAAGCCGGCATAGGTGGTGCTCTTGACAACATGAAGCAATTTAAAACCCTGCTAAATGACACCTTGTTCAATGGCCCAGCTCGTTATATGGCAGCAAACAGCGAAGTAGAAGCAACGCTATACCACTTTGAGCACAAACCAAGCTTTAACATGTGGAACTTTAAAACAGGTCTAAATGAAGAAACGGGCGAATACGACCAACTGTCAATCATTGATCTATTCAAAACGATTGGTTGCATCAGCGGTGCATGTAACGGTTCAGAGCTGCCATTTATGTTCAACAAAGCTGTACGTTTTGATGGAAGCGAAGTAAATCCATCAAGCAAAGAAAAAGCACTAATGAATGAAATGTCACGTCTTTGGTTTAGCGATGAATTATTCCAGAGCTACCAGTACAGCGATGCTGCCGACAATGTGCTTGTAATTGATGGTGCAGGATTCAGCGACAACAGTACAACCTTCGACTGGGATTATGTCACAAACCCAGGTGTTGATCCAAAGCTTCGTGAAGGTCGCTTAACGGGTCTAGCAGAGCAAGGTCTTATGCCTTGGGACTGGTACCTAAACTAATCATATTCAACACCCCTCCTACTTTCACGGCCAGTTCGCTGGCCGTTTTTATATCTAAATTTTATGTTTAAACGCAGGTTAGTTATGACACTTAGCAAACTAAAAACAGCATGCACAATAATGTTGATTGCTTTGATCACAGGATGTGCCCAACCTTACCCCAATGTTGAACCCGACTTCGAAGCTAACTGGCAAAGCACAGAACATCAAGCCGAAGTCTATTTGATCCCGAGTGCGCCTGAAGCCTTTGCGCGCCGCATTGATCTGGTTCGCCAAGCAAA
This sequence comes from Vibrio celticus, assembly GCF_024347335.1. Classification (NCBI taxonomy): domain Bacteria; kingdom Pseudomonadati; phylum Pseudomonadota; class Gammaproteobacteria; order Vibrionales; family Vibrionaceae; genus Vibrio; species Vibrio celticus. Next base: position 474,154 of record NZ_AP025464.1, on the reverse strand, counting down.
ACACTCGATTGATATGACTTACTTCTCTTGGGAAAACGACACTCTAGGTCTGATGCTGTTAAACGAGCTAAAACACGCCGCAGATCGCGATGTGGCTGTTCGCCTAACACTGGACGACTTACTGGTATTCAATGACAAATGGTTGGCCGAGCTAGACTCGCACCCAAACATTGAAATCCGTTTGTTCAACCCTTTTGAGTCACGCAAAGCTGGCTGGATAGGACGTGCGTTTAATTTCTCGACCCACCAAAAACAGTTAGATAACCGACTGCATGAGAAATACTTTAACGTTGATCACCAATCGATGATCCTCGGTGGGCGCAACATCGGTGATGACTACTTTGGTTACAGTGAAAGTGCCAACTTCTTTGATATGGATGTGCTGTTTAAAGGCGAGGTGATTGCTGCATTCGACCAAAATTACCAAGCGTTGTGGAACAGTGAGCATGTAGTGCCCATTCAAGAGCGCATTAAAATCAAAGAAACAGATCAATTTCAAGCGTTCACTAAAGCGTTGAACAAAGGCGAGAAGAATACCGCGTTGATCACGTCTGAAATCGAAAGGCAGATAGAGAACTTAAACCAACCGAGTTTCATTGCGGCCTCTGTCACGCCGGTATTTGACTCACTGGAGAAACTCAATGACAACAAGCCCTACTTTCGCCAACGTATCGAACACTTGATGAAACAGAAGGTGCCGTCACCATCACAAGCGGTGATTTCAACCCCATACGTGGTACCAAGTGACCAGCAGTTTGAGTTTATTGATGCATTGACCGAGCAACAAGCTCAAGTGACGTTGATCACCAATTCTTCGGCGTCGAATGACTCAGGTTTTATCCCGGCTTACTATGAGAAACATCGTCAAACGTTACTCGATAAAAACGTCAACCTATTGGAATACAAGAGCCAAGCCATTAATGATGATCACTACTTCCATGTTGATACCTACTATCACAACAAAACGGTGATTCTCGATCAACGTGTCACGTATATAGGATCATCGAACTTCGATCCAAGATCGGACTTTTTGAATGTCGAGTTGGGGGTACTGATCGACAGCGAAGCGTTTGCCCAGCAAGTGATTCACTATTTAACGCGTCAGAAAGAGGAGTTATTCTGGACTGTATCACGAGAGCAATCAGGAGAAACGACGTGGGCTTCAGGAGAAAAGAAACATGCTAAGAACCCTAACTACAGTTCATGGAACAAGCTACCGGATTGGTTGTTTCGACAAATGAATGGCGAGTTTGAACTTTAACCCAATGGCTGAATGCTTGTCTTAGCTAGAGCAAAACTACGTAAACTTGATCTGATCCATAAAACAAAGAAACCGCGTCACATACGCGGTTTCTTTGTCATGAAGAAAAACGAATCTTACATCCTTGGTGTAATGGATCTATTGTCCACGTTATTGACCATTCTAACGTAGTTTAATAGGTCCGTATCGTAAGTATGCCCACATCCCCCTGCCGTGATAAATACCGACTTTCATCTCTGGATTCGACTCTTTAATTGGCTTGAATACCCATTAGCGAGAGCTCAAACAAAGTACGAGCATCAGAATTGAGTGCCCAAGGAAAAATGAATACGAAATTCATCGCCTTCAGGCGCATCTAAGCCGTAAGCAAAATCGAGCTTAACTGGCATTAACTGTGAGTTCCAAATCAAACTCACGCCCGTCCCACGCTTCCAATCCGGTTGTTGATCAAATGCATCACCCACATCAAGAAAGGCGCCCAACCAAATTGAACGATAAACTTGATGTTGATATTCGAGCCCAGCAGTTAACATGTAACGTGCCCCCGTTAATTCACCATTCTCGTCTCTAGGGGAGATAGATTCGTAACCATAACCTCGTAGGTTTCCATCGCCACCCGCAAAATAACGTAGTGACGACGGCACATCAGATAATGATTTGGCAATGTTGATGCCTACGTTTGAGCGGAAATGGAGCTTCTGCCTGTCACTAATATCCCACGAAAGGACACTGTTTCCTTCCAACCGCAACAGCCTTGAATCAGAGAACAGACTAGGGTCAGAATACTCAACAGAATAGATGTGTCGATGATTGAGCTCCAACTGATCATTTTTACGGTCAACCTGAGAAAAACTGATGCCAGGTAACAGCAATTGCGATTGGTCTTCTTCAGAGGCCTGACGGTATTGTTCGTGCAAGTATTTGACATAAATGGTGCTTTGCCAATCACTGTCTAACTGCCAATAGCGCTCGAATTTAAGATCGTTTGTGAAGCTATTGGTGTCTCGATGATCAATTCGTTTCGATTCAAACTGAATACCAAAGTAATCCGTTGTGACTTTCTCTGTGGGGATTTTGTACCCCAACTGAAGTGATTGCTCCTGTTCAGACAAATATGTCTGTGTTTCAAAGCTGTGACCTCTCCGGTTATACCAAGGCTTTGACCAACTGAGAGAGGCTCGTAAACCGAGATCAGTAGAATAGCCGCCACCGACCTGCACGATATTACGAGAACTTGGCTCGGCAATGATTTCAATTGGAACTTCTAGGTTGTCATCAAGTTTGTCAAAGTCACCATGTACGATGACACTTCGAAACCATTGAGTGTCAGACAAATCAGATTGCAGTTCACCTAACTTGATGGTGTCAAAGTCATCACCTTTTTTAAAGGTGGGTATTTTCTCGATACGAGTAGGGTCAACCCCATCATCAGGAATACTTATAGAACCGAACTTGTAGCGTGGACCACTTGCAAAATACAAGTGTATATTCGCGATGTTCTCGCTAGGAATAACCTCAATCTTTGACTCGATAAACCTGCCGTCAAAATAACCTTTCCGCTTTGCTAAAGAGAAAATCGCACGCTTAGTTTGGTCGTATTCTTGGTGAGACAAAGTTAGACCTGATCCTAACTTGCTTTGATTGAGTATGTTGATGAACTCTGCATCTAGGCTAGCTTCACCTGTAATTTTTACTATCGATTCTGCGATGCGCATGACAGGACCAGAATCGACGTTAATGATCACTTTATCAGAATCATTGATGTCGATATCGAGCTGTGGGTGATAATAACCATAAGGGTTGAGTGCATCTTGAATACGTTTAGATAGCTTCGTTTTTGATAGCTGTGATGCAGGAACATCGGCTAAAGGTTCTAAATATAATTCTACATTTTCGGTGAGAGTTTTATTAACCCCTTTAACCTCAAATTCAGCAGCACTAGAAGAGTGTTGGGTAAACAGGAAAAATGAAGTGGCCAGCACTAATTGTTTAATCGAGGTCTTCACGCGGTTACCCAATAGCTCAAAACCCGAACAGGTTATGATCAAAGCGTCAAATCGCTGAATCTCTTATGGAGGACGCTATCCTTCGAACGGCTTATCGGGTTGTTTAACACCTTAACAGTCGTTTATTAACGACTCAAATCCCCCTTATTGCAGACACAAAAAAGGCGCAATTAAGCGCCTTTTGAATGTCTATTACTTATTGATTTATATGGCTTGCTGACTCATATAGTTTACTGACTCAAGATCAGTTGTTGTTTAGCCACACATCTTGGTTTTGTGGAGCTTTCTTCTTCTTTTTCTTCTTGCCAGTACCAGCAGGTGGCGCAACAGGTTTTAGTGCAGCGATAAGTTCAGCTGTCGCTTCTTCATCCACTTCAAAGCCTTCAATTTGCTCACGCTCAAGACGAATCTTGTTCTTCTTCTCGATGATTTTGAAGTGGTGGTAATCTTCGTGATCGATCAAAGATAACGCAAGACCAACCTCACCTGCACGACCACTTCGGCCGATACGATGCATGTAGTCTGATGGGCTACGCGGCAAGTCAAAGTTGATTACCACAGGAAGCTTTTCAATATCCAGACCACGTGCCGCGATGTCTGTTGCGATAAGAACGTCAATCTCGCCAGATTTGAAATCTTCTAGGATACGAGTACGTGAACCTTGCCCTTTATCACCATGGAATACTTCAGCGATGATGCCGCGCTTGTAAAGCTTGTCTGCTAGGTGCTCACAGCTGTTCTTCGCATTAACGAAGATCAGAGCTTGACGCCATTCGTGTTGTTGAATTAGGTGTGCGAGTAACGCTGTCTTGCGACCTTTTTCTACTTCAAATACACGTTGAACCAGTGTGCTCGCATTGGCACTTTGAAGTTGAACTTCAATTGGATCGCTTAGTAGTTCGTGAGTCAGCGTTTTAACTTGCTCAGGGAAAGTTGCAGAGAACAACAAGGTTTGTTTCTTGCTCGGCAAGAGCTTCAAGATTGCATCAAGTTCTTCGGTAAAACCTAGGCTTAGCATTCGGTCAGCTTCATCAAGCACTAACGTTTTTACTTTGTCTAGCTTGATAGCGTTGCTTGAAATAAGGTCAAGCAGACGACCCGGTGTTGCTACCAAGATATCAGTGCCGCCACGTAGCGCCTGCATCTGAGTGTTTACCGATACACCACCAAACACACAAACCGTTTTAATCGCGCCATTGAAATGCACAGCGTAAGATTTAACGCTGTCTGCTACTTGCTTAGCAAGTTCACGAGTAGGAACCAAGATAAGGCCAGAAACAAAGTTACCTTTGCCTGAACGACGGTCTAGAGGTGCATCTTCATGAATCTTTTGTAACAGTGGAAGTGCAAATGCTGCGGTTTTACCTGAACCGGTATTTGCGCCTGCAATTAAATCGCGTCCTGCTAACACACTTGGAATAACTTGCGCTTGGATAGGCGTTGGCTGTTGGTATTCAAGCTCAGATAAACGAGCCATCAAAGGAGAGATTAAGCCAAGATCAGAGAAGTTGGTTGGTGTAGTGGTGTTAGTCATTAATTGCAGGAACTCAAAGCTAAAATAATAGCGCGCTATATTAACGTATTTCAGCTGTATTACGTAACTAATTTGCCCTCTTTCCCAAGCTTTAAGCGATTAAACCTTTCTAAAGAAGCTCAAGATATGAAGTAACCGATGTCAAGTGAGTTGTGAACACGGTATCAGCTTCACGTTGATGTCGCTTGCCTCTTTTGAGAACCAATTTTGTATACGTTCACTCAAATTCAGGTTCCCTTCTTTCAGATACAAAAACGCCAGCTTTAGAAGCTGGCGTTTTCTTAAAATTCTATATTTACATGTCAACGCTGCGATTAACGGTTAATACCGATATCGCGTTGCATGTGACCAGATAGGTCGCTTGCGTAGTAACTACGTGGAGAGTTGTCTACGAAAAGAATATCGAAAATGTGTGCAATCAATCCTTTGAAGTTAACCGAGTAGGTCTTCTTATCCATAGAGTTAGGAACAGCGATAGTATTCATTTGTACTGCTTGAGCCATGATTGCCTCTCTATAAATTTATTAATGTGTTTCGTTCTGATGACAAGAATAATAGGTGATCTTTTGTAGGTTAAAAAATGACTAAAATTAGATTTTGGAATTAGTTTTTCTAATAAAACAAACCATTAACAACACCACAAAATAGATATGCATACTATGTGAGTATAAATTCAACATAGTGTTTAAATCATGCATTTAGTACAAATACTCCGCAAACAACAGTGGCCAATGTCACAGAAAATTTACATAAATAAATTTACCACTTCATCAGCCACGTGTTCATTATCGACTTTTCGATAAGTTATATTTGTTTTTAATTTACTTGTTCAATACCTGGCTTCTTCGCATAAACCGACGCTATAACCGCAATCGTCATAGTCGAAATCAGCACAGCAAGCGACCAATAAGTTGGGATAGCCCACTCACTGTCAACCAATAGCATTTTCACACCGATGAACACCATGATGAATGCCAGTGCCGGTTTCAAGTAGATGAACTTGTCCATCATACCTTGCAGTACAAAATACAACGAACGAAGGCCAAGTAACGCAAATACGTTTGCCGCTAATACCAAGAACGGTTCTTGTGTTACCGCAAAGATCGCAGGGATAGAGTCCAATGCAAACATCACGTCCATCACTGCGATCGCACCGATAACCAACATCATTGGCGTGAATGCCCATTTAGCCCCCTGTTTAACCAATAATGCAGTGCCATGAAAATCCTCGGTTACCGGCATCACTTTACGAAGTAGCTTTTCAGGCAAAGTATTCACACTCTCCTCTTCGCCCTTGTCTAATGCCAGCTTAATACCCGTACCAATCAAGAACGCAGCGAACACGTAAAGTACCCAGTGGTATTCTGCCAATAGCTGTGCGCCTAGTGCGATCATAATTGCACGAAGCACCAATGCACCAATGACACCCCAGAGTAACGCACGAGGTCTTAGATGCTCAGGAACCTGGTATTGAGCAAAGATCATCGCAAAAACAAACAAGTTGTCTACGCTAAGGGATTTTTCTAACAAGTAACCCGTAATGAATGACACGGTTGCTTTTTGCGCTGTGTAGTCACTGTTCGGCGCATAAATGTCCCAAAACAGGTAAATAGAGCCAGCAAACAAAAACGCAAGTACAAACCAGAATACACTCCAGATTGCCGCTTTCTTGATAGTCACGTTACCGCCACGAGTCTGATAGATATCAATAGAGACGAGAATAACCGTCAGCAGGAAAAAGCCCGCATAAGTCGTCATGATTGGCGATGAAAAAAAGGATTCACTATTTGTAGATAATAGAGATTGAGTTGAGTTCATTATTCCTCCGGGCGGAAGAACTGTACAAAGACCTTCCGCAAACAAAGCATATCAAGCTCCATTACGGATCTTGACTGTGATTGCGTTGGTCTCGTTGAAGTGAAATATGGGATTTCACCTTTACATACCGGATAGACTCTTGGCCTAACGAGATGACGATATGTAAACTTGCGCTAACTACTCCCCAAACGCGTGGATAATAATCCTCTGATTGTGTTTCGTCTATATAAATTTGCACGGAAAAAGCAAAAAAGGAGCAATCTGCTCCTTTTTTATTTCTTCCACTTACGCTAGGTATAGCGTGTATTGATAATAAGAATACTGCGACTGTTAAAAAGCTCGTCTTATCCAGCACGCAGAACCATTACAAACCTGTAGTTGGCACCAAATACACTAACGCTGACCAAACTGATACCCAACCGACAACTGCTACCGCATCTAACCAATCTTTCTTATCCATGCATATCTCCACAAGAAGGCGACCTGCACAAATAAAGCATAAACAATGCCAATTTTATCAATAACCCAAACTAATAGTGTTAAATATCAGTATCACCTTTAGTTATCTAAAACACTCCATGCAATTCAACGGTTCATTGAGTTGAAGCGACTCTGGGTGGTCTTGCAGAAACTCGATGAAGCAGTCTGCCATAGAGTCAGTGGTGACCGTGCCATCACCAATCATATCCAACACAGCGTTATAGCCCTCTTTCCCTTTCATTGTGTAGGCTGACGACGCGCCACGGTATATACGGTGGCGAGAAACAGCTTGCCAACCTGAATCATCAGAGTGGATTTCTAGATGGTGAATCCTGTGTCCTAAAGGCGCTTCTTTGTGGTAACAAAACCTCAGCTTATGCGTATAAGGGAAGCTGCCTGAACCTGTGCCCACTACACCATTATCGATCGCGTTATTGATTGCACCTTCAAGCATGCCAGCGATCGTTTCACCTTTTACTTCATACACACCAATGGGTACGGCAAACGGTAGTAGTTTTCCGGCAATATCGGCAACAGAAACATCACCGCTATTCAGTGAATTTCTAACACCACCGGCGTTATGAATGGCAAAGTCAACCTGATGCCCTTTCTTGTTCATTAGATGGTGAAATGATTGAGCAACCAAGGGCGCGAGTTGACTCGGGCCTTTATCATCTGGAATACGTACATGGCGAAGTTTGGTATCTGCATGAGCAATCACTTGTTGCTGAAGCTTTCGAACTCGCGGCTGGTATTTGTCCGTCAGAATGCTCTGCAGCTCAGGATCTTTCTTACACACTGCGATATTGGGGTGATTATTCAAAAACTCACACGCCATATCGTGAGCATCGTCTTGTCCAACTTCGCTCAGTTTCGCATCTATAAAGAGTCGACGGCCTAATAACAGTTCGTTCTTACCATTGAAGTGCGTCACTTTACCTTGAGAATCGAACTCAATTTCGCAGTGTCCTAGGCTCATGGCGTGGAAACCCGCTTGCACAACATAGGTATCGCCAATTTTCACACCGTATTCATCATCTTTAACTAAGCCGATATCAGAGAAATCACCTTGTAAGCGATGACTATGACCACCAACGATGACGCCAATACCTGTTACGTTAGCTGCTAACTCTAAATCAGCTTCGTAACCAAGATGGCTAAGTAACACAATCTTGTTGATGCCTGCTTGATGAATTTGCTCAATGGTCGCTTTTGCCGTTTCCAAAGCATTTTCAAACGGTGTATCGATATCTGGGTTAGCGATGCCTGCCATCTTGTCGATGCTTAAGCCGAATATTGCGACCTTCTCGCCGTCAAATTCTTTCGTTATAAAAGAAGCACTTCGTGTTTCAGGCAGATAAGGCTTAACAATGTCGTTGTCCGCTAGCGTATGAGTTTTATTGATATCCTCATTCGATAGATTCCAGTTACCGGCCAACAGTGGGAATTTGATTCTTTTCGCGAAAATCGCAACGGGCTCATTACCCATGTCTAACTCGTGATTACCGAGCGTCATGGCATCTATATTAAGGGCATTCAACAAATCGGCGTTGGCTTTTCCTTTGAATAAAGAAAAGTACAAAGTGCCCTGGAAGCAGTCGCCAGCGTGCAGGAACACGGTTCCAACCGTCTGACGCTGGGCATCTTGTTCTATTTGTTTGAAGCGTGTTGAAATTCGAGCAAAGCCACCAGCACTGACATAAGGTTCAATGATGTGGTTGTTCATTTTAAGTGATAGCTGTAACGAGGTTGGTTCAAAGTATGAGTGGGTGTCGTTGATGTGTGCCAACACTATTTTTGCTGGCTTATTCTTTTTAGTCATATTTTCTTCTCTCTTTGTCCCTTCATACTAGGTCGAGAATCATGACAGAATCGTGAATTTTATGAAACTGCACTGCAAAAAAATACTCGAGATAGATCAAAAATCTCATTTTGCACCGTATTAATAAACAACGGGTTTTGTGACAGGTGAGCATACCAGATTTGGATTTTTCGATTATGATTAAAGATATCTGTTAGCTTTCAAATAATTAGCAGAGCCTTCCGTTAGGAGTAAGCCTATGCAACTAGAAAGAATCGAGATTTCTGGCTTTCGAGGTATCAAGCGCATGTCACTCGCGTTTGACGAGCTAACCACGCTTATTGGTGAAAATACTTGGGGTAAGTCTTCATTATTGGATGCCCTTTCCGTCGTTCTGCCCTCAGACGGTGTGCCATATCACTTTGAAATGACCGATTTTCATGTCGATTACTCAGTTTCACATCCACAGTCTCAACATCTTCAAATTGTTCTCGCCTTAAAAGCTAACGATAAGAGCGAACTTAACGCAGGTCGTTATCGCAAGCTCAAACCTATTTGGGTTCAAGACGAGTTTGGCGTATTTCGCATCTATTATCGCATCAGCGCGACGTTAGAACAGTATGAGACAACCACACACTATGCATTTCTTGGTTTGGACGGTAATCCGCTCAAGCTTCATCATTCAGAAAAGCTCGCTCAAGAATTAATGACCTTACATCCCGTGATACGTTTGCGTGATGCAAGGCACTTTGATCGTCCTTTCAACGGCAAGTCCCTTAACCACAATGCTCACCTTCCTAGCAATGGTCACGCTAATAATGCAAATTCAAACGGGAACGGGAACGGGAATCATCACGCAAGCAATGGCACAAATGGAAACGGCGCCAATAACGGGAATGGTCGACAAGCAAGAATAGAAAAACGAATCGACAACACCTGCCGTCGTCTAATGGCGATTCCTGGTCATGTGAATAAAGGTGAAATGCGCAGTAGCCTAGAGTCGATGCAAAGTTTGATTGAGCACTATTTTTCTTTCAAAAGTACTTCTCGTCGCAACCCTAGAAAACAGCGAGACGGATTACTTTATTCTGCTGGCGCCAATGATCAGAGCATTCATCAACTCGTCGAAGAGACCAAAAATAAACAAACCCGCTTATTATTCATGGGGTTACTTAACGCTTATCTACAAGCTAAAGGGCCAAACGACCTAAGACGATGTGCGCGCCCTCTTTTGATCCTTGAAGATCCAGAAGGTCGATTACACCCAACGCACTTGGCAAGGGCTTGGAGCTTAATGCAGAAATTGCCCATGCAGAAAATCCTCATCACCAACAGTGGCGACCTACTTGCAGCTGTTCCACTTCAATCTATTCGTCGCTTGGTTCGTCAGTCAGATAAAACCATCGCCAATCAACTCAACATGAACCATTTCAGTAAGGATGAACTTCGTCGAATTGGTTTTCATATCCGCTTCCACCGCTCTGGGGCACTATTTGCTCGCTGTTGGCTATTAGTAGAAGGTGAAACTGAGGTTTGGTTGTTCAATGAACTTGCCAACCAATGTGGCTATAACCTAGCAGCGGAAGGTGTGCAGATTATTGAGTTCGCCCAATCAGGACTTAAGGCGCTGATTAAGGTTGCACAAGAGTTTGGTATTGATTGGCATGTGGTGACTGACGGCGATGCCGCCGGTAAAAAGTATGCCGCGACAGTGTTATCGAAACTCGGTAATGATCAGGAAAGACACAGACTCACCGAACTGCCAGATAAAGATATCGAGCATTACCTTTATATGAATGGGTTTGAGAGCTTTTTCCGTGACATGGTTAAGATTCCATACGATCACCCTATCCCTCCGAAGAAAGTGGTTGCCAAGGTATTGAAGAAACATGCAAAACCCGACCTTGCACTCGCCATTGTTTCTCATTGTGAGAATCAAGGACAAGAATGCATTCCGCTTTTGTTAAGGTGGACATTAAAACGCGTGATCACCATGGCGAACGGAAATACCTAAGCATAATTTGTCTTATAGATACTATCAGTTGCTCTACTGATGAAATATTTAGCTAGTCGCCTCAACCAAAAAAGGCTCACCAAACGGTGTGCCTGTATAAATCGATATACAAATTAATTGGGGGTTATCTTGCAAGAGTTCACAGTGACTAGCTAAGGTTAGGTTAACGAATTAAGCCTTTGCCTGTTTAGCGTGTTGTTCAACAACTTCCGAAGATTGAGTCGATTTCTCGTGAAGCCATAACCCTGTTGCTTTCATCAAGTATCCAAATACACCACCAAGCAGTAAAGATGGTACTACAAGTTGCCAATCGCCACCTGCAGCAAACGTCGCACAGCAACCAATGAAGGTGCCTGGGATATAACCTAGCCACGCTTGTTTCGCTTGAATACACATAAAGAAAGCCACAATAGCAGTAATCATGTAGCCTAAAATCTCTAACCCTGCGAAGGTTGAGCTTTCGATAATCACCATTGCCCAGAATACGCCAGTCATGTTGGTCAATAAGCTACCTGCTAGTCCTTTAACACCGCCTGTTGGCGAAGCAAAGTAACTGGTGCAACCTAAGAAACCTGCCCATGACAACAAGCCAAAAGAGATAGCAATCCATCCCCATAGACCTGACAAAATACCTGTTGTTAATGAAATCGCGACTAATGTACTCATACTATTTCTAAAGCCTAATTACGTAATTGAACGCAACCGGATTTAGCCTCACTTAAAATCAAGTAAGCATACTATGGGAAGATAGCCCTTATTTAGCCGATCACGATCACATTAATAATGTATGCGAACATGCATTTATCACTAGATGGAGACCGAAATCGCTTATTCAACATATTTAGTTATTAGCATTGGTGTTGAATAGCGACTAAAGAACCGACCGTTTGCCTTTCATCATGCGCTTACCTTCACGCTTGATACATTCAGCAAGTGGGTTCTCTGCCATGTCAGCACGCCAAATAAAGGACAAGGTTCTTTCCATTTCAAGCTCAGGAACATTCAACGTCACCAGTTGACCTGACTCAACAAACTGTTCGACATCTAGATAAGGTAAACACGTTAAATATGGGCCGTTTGCAACCAAACTTCTTAAAACAGGAACGTGTTCATACTCTCGCCAAACATCGAGATCGCCAATTAAATGGTGAATAGAGCTATCAAAAACTTTGCGAGTACCCGAACCATGTTCGCGTAATACCCACTTTGCTTGTTCTAATTGCGCCAAGCTGACTCGTTCACGCTTCGCAAACGGGTGATGAGCCGATGCAACCACCGTTAAATGGTCGGTACACCACACTTCTTGGTGAACTCGGTTGTCATCACAACGACCTTCGATAACGCCTAAGTCATATTGATAATCTAATACACCATCAATGACTGCGTCGGTACTTTGCACGCCAAGCGAGATTCGCATCTCAGGAAAGTCGTTATCAATAATACTGATGAGATCCGGCACGAGGTGTTCCGCTGGAGTTTGGCTAGCACCTAATTTGAGTTCGCCACTCAACAAATGCTGCTCGTAAAAACCCATCTCAATTTGCTGCGCATCTTGCAGCAAACGCTTCGCTTTTGGCCTTAACCACATGCCCCAATGAGTCAGGGCCATTTGCTTGCCCTGCCTTTCAAACAAAGGCCTGCCGAGCATTTTTTCCAACTGTGCAAGAGACATACTTGTCGCCGACTGAGTCAACGCCAATTTGTCTGCTGCCTGACTAACGCTCCCGGAGTCTGCTACTGCATCAAATACCGCGAGTTGCTTTAATGAATAACGCAAAATTCATCCTTAATGCTTTTAATTATTTGTGTCCTGATGCTCGTTTTTTATAAAGCCAATGAGCAATCAATTTCATTCTACGCTTAACCCAATCTATATCAATAAATTTGATGTGGTTTCTAAAAATTATCAATTTTACCTCTACCCATCAACGCCCTAATCTGAAATGGCAGGACACAACGAGCCCTGCAAAACATTACTGATTAACCATTACGGATTAACCAAGTCATTAACACTAGGAATTACACATGACGGATTGTTCAAGGGGGGAATATGGCAACCAGCACTTCTGAAAATCATCAACTGTTCTCACCAACAGAAATGATGGCGGAAGCAGAGAAGTTTGCATTAAGTAAAGCAAATAAAACCAGCAGCATGACATTGAGTTTGGCAATCATGGCTGGCGCATTCATCGGGCTTGCTTTTTTGTTCTACATCACGGTAACCACGGGCAGCGCTGATGCTGGATGGGGATTGAGTCGCTTAGCCGGCGGTCTTGCATTCAGTATGGGTTTGATCTTGATTGTGATTTGCGGTGGTGAGCTATTTACCAGCTCAGTGTTATCCAGCATCTCATGGGCTAACAAGCAAATCACCTTCACTAAGATGCTGTCTATCTGGGGCAAAGTGTATGTCGGCAACTTTATCGGTGCCATGTTCCTATTGGCTTTGGTAAGCGCAGCAGGCTTATATCAACTGGATGGCGGCCAATGGGGCTTAAACGCTCTAAACATTGCTCAACACAAGCTGCACCACAGCCCAGTTCAAGCGTTTGCTTTGGGTGTGCTTTGTAACTTGTTGGTGTGTTTAGCGATTTGGTTAACGTTCAGCTCTGCTAACGCAATGACCAAAGCAATGATGACCGTGTTACCCGTTGCAATGTTCGTAAGCTCAGGCTTTGAACACTGTGTGGCGAATATGTTCATGGTTCCTCTAGGCATCACGATTCAAACATTCGCCCCGGAAAGCTTCTGGATGCAAATCGGTGCAACACCAGCGCAGTACGCAGACTTAAACGTCATGCAATTTGTCACAGCAAACTTAATACCAGTGACAATCGGCAACATCGTAGGTGGTTCAGTATTGGTCGGCTTAGCCAACTGGAGTATCTACCGTCGCCCACAACTTAAAGCAGCAAAAATTACCGCTATTACACAAACAACAGAAATTACGTCAGTTAAGGAAATTACTATGAACACAGCAACGACTATCAAGCAAATCATGAACACTCAACCAATTACACTGAGCGTAGAAATGCCAACGTCAGTCGCGATTGATACACTTTTAGACGCGCAACTTGTTAGCGCTCCTGTTTGCGATGTTGAAGGCCGTCTAGTGGGTATCTTCTCTGTTCATGACGTAATGGTTGACCTTTGGTGCCAAGATTACATCCCAACTAAAGGCCAAAAAGTCGTAGACCTTATGAGCCGTGACGTTGTGGCAATTGATGCAAACGACAAGCTAGTAGACGTTGCTGAGTTCCTATGCATCGACAAAGAGCAACTGTACCCGACGACAAGTATGGGCTTCGCAACTCGCCTGACTTCTCTTTCTCTAGAAGAGCGTGCAAAAGCGATGAAAGTTAGCCAACCACATATGCTTCCAGTGTTAGAAAATGGCGTAATGGTGGGTGTGTTGACTCGTATTGAAGTGATGCAAGCACTGCGCCCAATCTACGGTGACCGACTAAACGTGGTTCCACAAGCTGAACTAGAAACAGCTTAACTAGAAACAGCTTAACTAATCTAAAGCTGAACTATTAGGGATTAGTAGTTCAGCTAGATAAATCAGTCATGGCAACGTTGACTGGCTAGAAGTAAATGGAGGCTTAAAACGCAACTCAAGGTTTGACACAAAACAGATCTAAACGCGTGGCCATTTACCTCAATAAAAAAGGCGCAAAGTCATTACTTTGCGCCTTTCTCTATTTCTAACTACTTGTTCTTTTTCTAACTAACCTGCTAGTTGATATCGACCAAACTTTTGATGTTTCTAAAAATGTTGATACCAGTCAGCAATTATTGATAGCTAGATTACTTCTTTACACCTTCAACGTGTAGATCCATATCTACATAGCTTGAAGCGCCCATTACTGGGATGTTGAAGTCAGCAAGCTCTAGACGAGTTGTACCAACGAAACCTGCACGCTCACCGCCCCATGGGTCTTGACCAGCACCGATGAATTCAGCTTCGATAACGATAGGCTTAGTTACACCGTGAAGTTTCAGGTCACCCATAACTTCAAGTTTGCCGTCACCTTTATCAACTACTTTTGTGCTGTTGAATGTCGCCTCAGAGAACTTACCAGCGTCGATGAAATCACCGCTACGGATATGCTTATCACGTTCTGCGTGGTTTGAATCAAGGCTTGTAGTATCAACCGTTACGTTTACTGTAGACGCTTCAACGTTGCTTTCATCAAATGAGAAGTCACCTGAGAATGTGTTAAAACGACCTTGGATAAAGCTGTAACCTAGGTGGCTAACTTTAAAGTTAACTGAAGCATGCGCACCTTTTGTATCAATCACGTAATCAGCGGCGTTCGCAGCGAAAGGCATTGCCATTGCAAATGCTAATCCTGTAGCGATAATTGACTTTTTCATTTTGAAGCTCCTATCATTTTTCGTAGCGTATCGTCTTTGTCGATAACGTGGTGTTTTATCGCCGCTAAGGCGTGCACTGATGCCATGATGATCAGTACCCATGCAGCATAGTAGTGAATCGTTCCTGCGAGATCAGATTGGTTTGCAAACAGTTCACCCATACTTGGTACAGTGAACCAATTGAATACCTCTATCCCGCGGCCGTCTGATGTTGAAATCAAATAACCTGAAATAAATAAAACCGCTAAGTTAATGTACATAAAGCCGTGAGCGATCTTCGCTGCAGCAACTTCATAGCTTTTACCTTCCACCTTAGGTGACACGGTAACCAATTTCCAAACCAAGCGGATAACGGTAACTGCAGCCAAAAGAATGCCTACCGAGCGGTGATAGTCTGGTGCTGTTTTGTACCACTCGCTGTAATATGAAAGATCAACCATCCACAGGCCTACACCAAATAAGCCAAATATTGCGAGTGCTGAAATCCAATGCATCGCTCTTGCTAAAGGGTTGTAATTTCTAACGTTGTTGTCCATGCATCTCTTCCGAATGTTAACGAGTGGTGAAGTTTTGCAAAGCGTACCCTACACCGAGTTTGTGTAACATAGTATTTACCAAGCTTTACATTGGTAACATCATTTCAAATTAAACGAGTTATTCAAATTATTTGAACAAGTTTGGGGTTAACATTAAATTTCAACGATTTGTTCAATCTCGTAAAGCTCATCAGAGATGTCTAACATCTTACGCTCCATCACCTTTTGAGCGTCTTCTATCCCCTTGTTGTAGTAGACCGCACCAAACTTTTTACTGATGAAGTCGACTAAGAATTCCGTGTCGAACTGACCGAGTTCTACATCAAGTTCATCTTGCATGTACTTTTGAAGGGCATGGGTAAGCTCAGACTTTTGCTTCGAATCTAATTGAATAGTCATGAATGTTTCCAAGTAAAGAGTAAGTAGATAAATCGTTATTAGCTAACTAGACTATAATCGTGGTAACTAACTAGAATTCCTCATAATTTAGAATACAGACCATTGAAGTGCCAGTGCTATCCATAAAATCACGTGGCAATGGCTAATTTTGATAGAGAGATCAAGAACTCACACTTTGACGATAGGTAACGGAGCCACAATTACCGTACTATTGCCCATCAATAAGATAGTAACCGTGTATAAGGGACTTCATTGTTATTAGATCTAGTGATTAAAAGCGTTAATCAATTTCAAGACGATTGCCTAAAGCTCTGTGAACGCCACTACCCGACAGTACACAATCAAGGGATCAGTGAGCACCATATAGGTAAGGCATTTGCCCGCCGGATGGAGCACACCTTCGTTAGTTTTAATCACGCAAGCAACATCAGCCCACTTGAAATGCTTTCCTCTGGCGAAACGCCTCGACACTTCCGAATATCTTCCGAAATCGGTACCGTTTGGATGATCAGTCATCATATGGTGAGTGCCGGGAAAACCTGTCGTAGAAAGTTGATGTTAGACATCCATAATTGGCAACAAGAGTATGGATTTTCCATTCAACCCAATGACGTTTTGATCATTGTCTCCGACCATTGGATTAGCCGAAGTAAAAACAGTGGTGAATTACTGCATTGGTGGATGGGTGAGCTCCCAGACGAGGTTACGGAATATAGCCAACAAGGTATCACGCTAAGAGAGAGTGATTCTCAATTCGCCACTGAGTTAAATAACAACTTTAAAATCAGCCCTTGCTTTATTAAATTTGGACACCCTTTAAAACGGTCAGGAAATCAACAACTGGTTCGTAAATACCTGCAACTTTATGCGGTACTTCAATGGCAGTAGGAATACGGGTCAACTTTTTCAATCAGTTTTGAAAGTACATTGTTAGACCTCTATCCCAATATTTTATAAAAACACATATCAAGCCCTACCCAATAATCAATCAAAGTTTATCTTCGATAAAATAATAACTTATCAGATCATCATTCATATTTTGAGAAGTAGATATCATTTATATGCAAGCGGAGCTGCTTGTTGATATTGCAACTTTGACATTCCCCCATAAACTGGGGCTTTGTCCCTACTTTTAACTGGTGTATTTACGCTGAAAGCTTATATTGATTGATGTTGATATGAGATAGATTACTCAGAGATTAAATTCACAATAGTCATTATTAATGGTGAATGATAAGTAATTTTAATGACTAATATCAATTATCATGCTGTTTTTTCGTTAATTATATTTATTTAAATATTGGCTCTACAAATGAGTTTTTATTAATTGACAATTTACTTACACCTGTCAATATTGTGACAGCCGCGACATGTACGTCCGCCATTGAATAAGCCCTCTTTACTAGCGACTATGATTTTATCAGACAGAAGTGAATTTATTAGCTGTATATCCGTAGATGCTGATATGCAGTTTATTGCGAAATACCAAGACCTGACGCTTAGAAGCGTCTATCAACCTATATTCGACTCTTCTATGACTCAAATAGGTGTTGAGGCTTTGGTGCGCATTTCAAATAACAAAGGTGATATTGTTCGTCCTGATCACTTCTTCCATTCCGACGAAACCTCAAGCACAGACAAAATCAATGTCGAGAGGCTGAGTCGAGCGATTCATATTCGTAACTTCGCACAATCTACAATCCGTCATTTACACCTATTTTTGAACGTTCTTCCAAACGTTGGGGAGTTGTTTGCTGCAGAAAAGGTCAGCGATAGCTTGTTAGCTAAACGCCTTCACGAGCTTAACCTTTCATGCGAACAGATAGTGATGGAGTTGGTAGAGTTGAATGTAGAAAGTGAAGAGCGTTTGAAGGATGCCGCCCTTTCGCTTGCGGATAATGGCTTTCAAATAGCGGTCGATGATTTTGGAACACAAGCATCAACCGAGCAGCGCGTTCGTCACATTAACCCTCATATCATCAAGATAGACCGCTCGGTTATGTTGGACTTTGAACAAGGCGACACTCGAGAAATGGAGTTAGTGCTTGATCTTGCAAACCAAATTGGCGCAAAGACTGTGATTGAAGGTATAGAAACCCAACAACAACTCGAAGCGATGCAAGGCTTAGGCTTCAATATGTATCAAGGCTACCACTTAGCCATGCCAAAGCCGATTGAGTTGGACATACGCCTAGCAATCTAGAGCCTCCCCTCAACTTACTTAAAGCCGCTTGCCCATTGGGTAGCGGCTTTTTAATGCTTATCTATTCGTACCCTCTTGCCACTTTCACTTGTTAAGACATTTCAGGACGGGACAATACGTATAAAAAAGCCCAGTCAAATTTGACTGGGCTGGCTTAAAAGAATCTGTTTTATATCAATCCCTAATAACCCGCAGTGGACGGTTTGATTCTATATAGAATAGCGAACATCACTGGTACTACTATTAGCGTTAGTACGGTAGCAAAGCCTAAGCCTGCCATGATGGTAATCGCCATCGAGCCGAAAAATGCATCGAATACCAAGGGAATCATGCCCAAGATAGTTGTTAGTGCTGCCATAGATACCGGTCGCACACGACTGATCGCACTGTCGACAACCGCTAAATATGGGTCTTTACCTGTTTGTAGCTCACTGTTGATCTGGTCAAGCAGTACGATACCGTTCTTCAAAATCATGCCACTTAGACTCAATAGACCTAAGAACGCAGTGAAGCTGAATGGCATATTAGTACCTAACAGACCAATTGAAACACCAATGATAGACAGTGGCACCGTAAACCAAATCACAAGTGGCTTACGAACCGAGTTAAACAGAAGCATAGTGATGATAAACATCAGCAAGTAACCCATTGGCAGTGAACCAAATAGAGATTCTTGTGCATCTTTAGAACTCTCGTACTCACCGCCCCAACTAATGTTGTAACCTGCTGGTAAATCGAGTGCTTCAACCTTTGGTTTTACGCGAGCAAACAAGCTAGCTGGTGTTTCATCACCCAATACATCGTGATCAGCCAGAACCGTTAACGTACGCTTTCTGTCACGACGTTGAATCAGTGGCTCAGACCATTGAAGCTCAACCCCATCGATCACTTGTTCTACAGGAATGTAGGTTTGCAGTGATGGGCTCCAGATCTTCACATTGTTTAGTGATTCAAAGTCAAAACGCTCTTCTTCAGGCAGGCGTGCCACGATAGGTAACATGTGTGTACCATCACGCAGTAAGCCGATGTTGTAACCACCAAACGCCATCTGTAGTGTCTCAGACAGATCTGTCTTTGAAATGCCAAGGCGACGTGCCTTTGATTCGTTAAACAGTGGCACGATCTCTTTGGTGCGTTCACGCCAGTCGTGACGTACATTTCGAGAGCCAGGGTCCGCCAACAGGATATCTTCTACCTCAACCGCAATGCTGCGAAGGATCTGCGGGTCTGCACCGCTAATGCGAGCTTCGATTTTTGAAGCTGGCGACGGGCCAAACTCAATCAGTTTAAATTGGAACGTAGGTTGTTCAAATTTATTGGCCAAGTCTTTGTCTAGCCCTTCTAGGACTTTAAACATGGTGTCTCGATCAGTCGTTCGCACCTGCAGTTGACTATACGCTTCGTAACTGTTCTCTGGTTGGTATGTCAGCGCAAAACGTTGCATGCCCTGTCCAACCGTTGTTGTCACAAACTCAACGTCGTCTTGCTGGCGAATGTAGCTTTCAACTTTTTCTGTCTGCTTGATCGTTTCACGAACATCGGTGCCTTCTGGCATCCACATGTCTACGTAAAACATTGGCGTGTTTGATGGCGGGAAGAACTGCTGCTTCACCATACCAAAACCGACCACAGAAACTGCTAATAGCACAACCATAGTGACTACGGTAAGCCATCTAAATCGAAGTGCTACTTTCAGGTACGCACCGAATACAACAAACAGGATGCCTTTGTATGGGTCTTCGTTCTCATCAACCTTGTCTTCTTCTTTAAGCAACATCTCGGCAAGGAATGGCGTTAGTGTTAGTGCGGTTACCCAACTCAAAAACAGTGAGAAACACAGTACCCAGAACAGCGAACCCATGAACTCGCCTGTCGCATCTTTCGACAAACCAATCGGTGCAAACGCTGTGATAGCGATAATGGTCGCACCTAACAGTGGCCATTGTGTTTGCTTGACGATGTCTTTTGCTGCTTGAAGCTTGGTTTTGCCTTTCTTCAAGCCAACCAAAATACCTTCAACGACTACAATCGCGTTATCCACCAGCATACCTAGCGCGATGATCAAAGCACCCAGCGAGATACGGTGCAGTTCAACATCGTTGTAGTCCATCAAGATAAACGTACCGAACACTGTCAGTAGCAATACTAAACCGATGATCAAACCACTGCGTAAGCCCATCGCGAACAGAAGTACGATGATAACAATTGCCACCGCTTCCACTAGGCTGATCAAGAAATCAGCAACAGACTTGTCCACTTCTTGTGCTTGGTTGTAGAAGTAATTCAACTCAACACCAGCTGGCTTAATGCTTTCTAAACGATCAAGTTCAGCATCAAGCGCATTACCGATTTCCACCACGTTTACGCCCGATGAGAACGCAATGCCTAGGTTGATTGCTGGTTTGCCATTGTAAGTTAATACGTTACCAGGCTTTTCTTGGATTCCGCGAGTGACCTCAGCGACATCTTTTAAGCGAATTAGGTTACCCGTATCTCGGCCATGAATGATTAAGTTTTCTAGCTCTTCAACTGTACTTAGCGTGCCGTTCGGTTTGATGGTTAGGCTTTGACCATTGAGCATTACCTCACCAGCCGATACCACACTGTTTTGCTGTGCGAGCAATGATGTCACTGTCGACATGTCTAGGTTTAACGCCGCTAAACGCTCAAGTGACATCTCAACGAACAATTGCTCTTGTTGGTCGCCTGCGATACTTACCTTGCCTACGCCTTCAACCAGTTCGATTTCGCGTGTGAGATAATCAGCATACTGTTTGAGCTCGACGTAATCGTAGCCATCCCCAGTAAGCATAATCATCACACCAAACACATCACCAAAATCATCGATGATCTGAACAGAGTTAACACCACTTGGTAGCGTTGGCTGTAGGTCGTTGATCTTGCGACGCATTTCATCCCATATTTGAGGAAGCTCATCCGGACCATAGTCCATCTTCATACTCACCATAATTTGAGACATGCCATTCGACGAGGTTGAGGTAATCTTGTCGATATAAGGCAGTTGTCGTATCTCTTTTTCAAGTGGATACGTCAACTCCTCTTCAACTTCCATTGACGTAGCGCCAGGGTAAGTTGAAATAATCATTGCATCTTTAATGGTAAAAGCTGGGTCTTCTAAACGGGATAGGTTGCCAAAAGACGATACACCGCCAATGGCTAAAATGACTAGAAACAGCCAGCTGATTACTTTGTTTTTTATTGAATATTCTGCGATGTTCATTCTGCTTTTCCTGACAATTGGATTCCGTCACGGAGTTTTCTTAGATTCGAGTTTACGAGTCGATCACCTTGCTCAACGCCATGAGCGATTAATGCGCCTTGGCCACTGATCTTGTCGACTTCTACTTCGCTTTTGAATGCTTGCCCGTCTTCCATTTTCCACACATAGAATTGATTCGCTTCAGAGCCCGCTTCTAGTGTTGTCATTGGTAACTGGTAGCCTTGAACATCGCTCAAGCCGGCTTTCGCCATATCCACGTTCACCGTAACGCTCGTG
Source organism: Vibrio celticus (assembly GCF_024347335.1). Lineage (NCBI taxonomy): Bacteria > Pseudomonadati > Pseudomonadota > Gammaproteobacteria > Vibrionales > Vibrionaceae > Vibrio > Vibrio celticus. The sequence goes on along the minus strand of NZ_AP025464.1, from coordinate 452,205 downwards.
CCCGGCAGAATTTCACTTTCAGGCTGCTGCATCTGCATCCAAAACTCGTAGGTACGGGATTGTGGGTGCAGTTCACTGGTGTGTTCAAGATACGTCAGTGGATACTGGCCTGTGTGACCGCCAAAGGTCGCCTCAGGACGATAGCTATTTGAACGCATGTCTGGGCTAATTGACGCCAAGATCGAATCTGATACTTGAATTCGCACATACACCTTGTCGTTCTGGTACACACTCAGTAGTGTTTCTCCAGGCGTCGTGTTTTCGAACCGTTGCTTATCGACAGTTGAAACTGTTCCTGAGAACGGCGCTAAAAGTTCTGTGTAACTTAGCTTGCGTTTCGCCGCCGCCAAATTCGCCGATGCGAGCTTGTAGTTAGCCGTCAGTTGGTCGTGTTCTGATTGCGATAACATTTCGCTACCAAACATCTCAGTACCACGGGCCAACTGTTTGCTCGCCAGTTTGAATTGAGATTGAGCGTCAGTCAGATCTTGGACATACGTTGCGTTATCTAAGGTGGCTAATAACTGCCCTTTTTCGACGTTATCGCCCGCTTCGACTAATACTTGTTGAATCTCGCCTGCCAACTTAAATGCCAAGGGAGTCAATTCAGCCGGCATCACCTGCCCATTAAAACTTCTGAACTGATTAGTCAGCGGCGCGCCAACTTCAAAGGTAGAAACCAACAAAGGCGGTTGGTCACGGTGTACAGCTTCATTGTTACAGGCTTGAAGTAACAGAGCCGACGCGACAACAACTGATAATTTTGAAAGGTTCATTAAATACCGCCCTCACGAAGCCAAGCTTTTACTTGTTGTCCGTCTGATAACACATCCACACCTGCTTCAACGATAAGGTCGCCAGACGACAATCCGTCGATAACCTTGCCTTGCTCATCTAGAAGGACTTGTACTTTTGAAATCAGTTGAGAGTCAGGGTTATAACGCCATAGTTCACCATGGCCTGCGTCTTTGTTTAACCAAGCTGAATCCACAATACCAATGCCGTAGTCAGATTTACTCTTCTGAACTTCAACTTGCGCTGTCATACCAGAAAGTAGATTGATGCCTTCTGGCTTTTCGATAGACACAACCGCTTGGTAGCTGTTGGTGTCTTCATCTGGTTGCGTTGAGATTTCTTTAAAGCGAGTCGGGATACGAATGCCGCGGTGGCTGTCCATCACAACCCACATGTTTGAGCTCGTTAGGTCTTGAATAGAACGGTCTTCAAGCTTTGATACTGGAATGGAAAACGTCACATCCATTTCACTGTGATTCAAAATATTCAGTACAGGCTGCTTTTCTGCGATCAATTGATATTGCTTTCCAAACACCATCGATACCACGCCATCGAATGGAGCAACTAAGGTAGTGTAGCCAAGGTTTGTTTTTGCTTGGTCCAACTCAACTTCAGCGGCAGTAAAGGTGTTCACGGCTTGGTCGTAGTAATCGGTACTGACCAGTTTTTTCGCATACAACTCAGAAGCTTGTTTGTATTGGCTGTTCGCCAGATCAAATTTAGCTTGGGCTGCATCAACGGCAATACGGTAATCCGTTGCGTCTAATACGGCTAACACCTGACCTTTCTTCACTTCTTGTCCCATACGAACATCGAAGGTTTCTATATCTCCACCCACTTGGAAAGAAAGTGCCGCACGGTCGGTTGCATCAACCTTTGCAATGAAGCTATCAAGATCGATATCAGTCTGTTGCGGGATTTCGAACAGCTTGACTGGCTTGATTACCTGCTCATTTTCCTCTGACTGAACTTTGTCACATCCAGTTAGAGAGCCTGCGAGCAATAGTGCTGCAATAACAGCTCCCATGCGCTTGCTCGATATGGCATTGATAGACAAATTGGACTGCATGATGTCTCTCCGTTAAATTATTATGATTTATTACACAGGTGGGCAGTATATTTAATATTAAATAATTCTCAAGCTTTACTTTCCACTTGTGCAGTATTTTTTATTTCAGTAAAAACAGTGTAGAATGTGGTAATCAGGTAATTATGTGAAATGAAGATGACCGAAAAGAAGCAAGGTAGAAGAAGTGCAAAAGACGCCGAAGAGACGCGTTTTTTGATCATGAGCGTTGCCGCAGACATGTTCTGTGACTTTGGCTACGATCGTGTATCACTGCGAAACATCAGTGAAAAAGCAGGCGTATCACATAGCCTTATCCGTCATCACTTTGGTAGCAAAGAAAAGATTTGGCATGCGATAAGTGATTGTTTGCACGATTATTTTCAGTCTTACATCAGTAAGATTATGGAAGAGCTTCCAAAAGATGTTGCGCCAAATATCGCTATCTACCTGTTTAGCATGCGTCTGTTCACCAACATGATTCACTCACGTAGGCCAATGCAGCTTATTTCAGACTCTGTTCGCCAAGAAGACAACCTTGTTGATTACTTCATCGACAATGTCGGCGATGTTGAAAAAGAGATTAACGGCCTTGCCGCTGAGTACAATACAGCTAACCCAGACAAAATGATCAACATTTACGAAGTTAAATGGCAAATGATCATGTACGCAAACGGCGCTGTATGCCTCACTCCCTTTATGGAAAGCACTTGGAATGAAGGCGATATGGTCACCTCTCCTGAAGATGTTCTACTTAAGCATTGGCAGCTTTTCAACACGCAGATGGTCAGCAAGTTCAATATTGATGAAGAGTGGGTTCTAAACCCAACCTCGATTGAAGAGCTGATTTATGAAGTGCCATGTGAATGGAAGTGTAACCAGGAACATAAAGCTTAATCGGGTTCATACCCATGATGAGCTTATAAGATACAAAAACGCGCCGTTACAGAAGTCACTGTAACGGCGCATTTTTATATGTATAGATCTTTAAACTGGAGCTTTGTCCAGCTTGTTAACGACGTGCTTTACCGCGGTTTTGGTGAATCTTAAGCTTCGCTTTCATCTTACGTTTTTCTGATGAACGGCTTTTGCTGCGACCACCACGGTCGGGCGCTAGATCTTTTTCAAGGCTTGGTTCAAAGCCCTCTAGCCACTCTTGAGGCAAGCGCGTATCAAGTAATCGTTCAATGTCACCCAGTAGGTAGGCTTCGTCCTGACTCATCAACGAGATCGCTAAACCGCTGTTGCCCGCACGACCAGTTCGTCCGATACGGTGAACGTAATCTTCTGCTTTGAATGGCATATCATAGTTCACAACTTGTTCTAGCTGCTGAATATCAATACCACGAGCTGCCACGTCGGTTGCGATCAACGCACGAACTTTGCCTGACTTGAAATCGTCTAGTGCTTTTTGACGCGCACCCTGGCTCTTATCGCCATTGATTGATGCCGCTTTAATGCCGTCTAACTTAAGCTCTTTAACGAGAGCATCGGTGCCCTGCTTAGTCTTAGTGAACACCAACACTTGTTGCCAGTTTTTTGAACCAATCAAATACGCTAATAGCTCACTTTTACGCGACCTATCTACCGGGTAAACCATCTGTGTTACGGTTTCAGCGGTGCTGTTTTTTGGAGTAACTTGGATTTCACTCGGCTTCTGCATCATACGGTGTGCAATCGCTTTGATTTTGTTATCAAACGTTGCAGAGAAGAACAGAGTTTGACGCACTTCGTTCATGCGAGAAAGAATACGCTTGATGTCAGGCATGAAGCCCATATCTAACATACGGTCAGCTTCATCCAGTACCAGTACTTCCGTATGGCTCAACATGATGTTTCTAGTGAACATGTGATCAATAAGGCGACCTGGCGTCGCGACAAGAATATCTGCGCCACCGCGTAGGTTATCAGTTTGCACCTTCATGCTAACGCCGCCGTAAGCCACCACGACTTTAATGTCGGTGCCCTTTGCGTAGCTAGTTAAGTTATCGAAAACCTGTTGTGCCAACTCACGAGTTGGTACTAATACAAGCGCACGAACGAGCTTAGGGTTCGGAATAACGTTGTCTTTCGTCTCGATTAATCTTTGAATAATCGGTAAACCAAACGCAGCCGTTTTACCTGTACCCGTTTGAGCACCAGCCAGTACATCTTTGCCTTCTAATACCAATGGAATCGCTTGTTCTTGAACACTGGTAGGAGCCGTAAAATTAAGCTCAGACAACGTGGCAAGAAGATGCTCAGATAATCCTAGTTGGTTAAAAGATTTTGTAGATTCAGACATAGTATGATGCTCAAAGATTAAATAGGCGCGGATTGTAGCAAACCTGCATTACGCTGTTTACCTTTCCTTTTGATTTTTCTTCATTTGAAGCGCATTAAACTGCTTAGCTTCCTCTAAAACATTGGGATAAAGCTCATTGAAGTGACACTGCAACGTATCATAGTGACGTTCGAGGTCATCGTAACATGCCTCGAGCATACCGAGCTTGGGCCTTCTCAACGCCATTCGCTGCAATACCACCTCTATTGATGACATGTCTTGATAGCTCTCTAACCATCGATGCTCAGCCATTTTCTGATGAACCATAACGAAATTTTCTGGCCAGTGTGGCTCTTGATGTTCAAAGATCTGCTCATGGCTATCGAAACAAAAACGTTCTAATGTCTGCTGTGAAAACTGAGCCCAATGATTAGCTAAGCAGTGATCCCAAAATACATCGAGTGCGATAGGCGCAAAGCGTCGTGTTTGGTCTGAGAAAAGTGATTTTGCAGAACGAGATACATCATGGCGATCAGTATAGCTATCAACAAATCGATGAAGCCTAATACCGTCAGAAAGGGAATCAGAATAGTGTTTGTTAGGGTCGCCTTTAACAAAATCACCCAACAGGTTACCTGCTAAGTTGCTGTCACAGTGCTTGGCGATGTGAAGGTGTGCGAGAAAGTTCATTGAACCTCATTAAAGTATCGAGAACTAAGTAACATGGTAAACGCACTCGTTTGTCTTCGCGAACTTTAATGAGGATAGTTTTGGTATGACGTGTGAGCGAATAAGATTTGCTCAGTTTAGAATTGTTTGCTTTGAGAAGCTTTAGCTAAGAAAACTTTTAGCTTTAAAACGTTTCGGTTGAAACTGAATTAAAGATCTTAAAGCTTAGTTCGAAGACTTGAAAAGCTCTTCTGCTAACTGTTTCACTGTCTGTTCATAGTCAGACAAATCAATGCCAATTTCCATAGCATCTAACAACTCTAGACTTTCGTCATTATAAGATTGGTCACTCATTGTGCCCCCTCTATTCCTTGATGTGGACATGATGTCCTATTAACTAGTGCACCATCTTGGACTTATATTATGTCACTTTGATGAACGCACTCTACTCTACCCATTCCATATTCATAGCTTAAAGCTACTCGCGATCATTTACGCTTTTTTACGCTAAAGGGGTATACGCGAACGACATATGTACTGCCACCTTACACCAAGTACAACAAATTACTCTATAAATTTTGAAGCCGGTCATGGTCAAACGTTTGCTTTACTCATTTAAATGCTGCCACGCCCCTTCAATGTAAAAATTAATTTACAGTGGATGTTTTTAATTACATTAGGCATTGCATTTGGAATTAAACTCAATCAGAATACTTCAAAATCGAGATATTCTTTGGGTTTATGCGCTTAAGCTAGAAGAATTACAATGAAAACACACCCTAACGTAAAGAATTATATACAATGAATAAATCAAAGGTTTTTGGTAGTACTTTGATCATTGCAGGCACAACCATTGGTGCTGGCATGCTCGCTCTTCCACTTGCTTCTGCAGGTATTGGCTTTTCAACTTCACTTTTCTTGATGCTGGGTTTATGGGCGTTAATGGCTTTTACTGCGCTATTAATGGTAGAGCTTCACCAATTCGCAGAATCTGACGCTACCCTACACACGTTAGCTCATACCATTTTAGGGACAAAAGGAAAGTGGATTGCGAGCTTCGCGGTGATGTTTCTTTTCTACGCTCTGTGTGCGGCATACATAGCTGGCGGCGGTGCGCAATTTAACCAACGAATTTCGGATATCGCGGGTATCGAACTCAATGCTCAAATCACCACGCTTCTATTTACCCTATTAGTTGCCGGTGTTGTGACGATTGGTACACACAGTGTTGATAAAGTTAACCGCGTTTTATTTGGCTTAAAGCTTATCGCAATGGTGTTGGTACTTAGCTTCCTAGCGCCAAACATTACCTCTCAATACTTAATGAGCATGCCTTTACAGCAAGGCCTGATTGTTGCGGCGATTCCGGTTGTGTTTACCTCTTTTGGTTTCCACGGCAGCATCCCATCAATTGTTCGATACCTAGATGGTGACGTTCGTTCTTTACGTAAGGTAATGATTATTGGCTCGGCACTGCCTCTGGTTATCTACGTTTTCTGGCAAAGTGTTACTTTGGGTGTGATTAGCCAAGAGCAATTACTATCTGATACAAGTTTGGGCGCGCTATTAGTCTCACTATCGCAAACGGTTCATCAATCCAACCTAAGCGTGATCGTCGGTGTATTCGCGGACCTTGCACTGCTGACATCTTTTATTGGGGTGAGCTTGGGCTTATTTGAATTCATGGGCGACTCACTGAGCAAGAAACTAGATAACGCAAAACGTGTTAAGACAGCTGCTATCACCTTCTTACCGCCACTGGGTTTTGCCTTATTTTACCCACAAGGCTTCATCATGGCTTTAGGCTACGCAGCCATTGCACTTTCAGTGCTCGCGATTCTGTTACCAACAGTGATGGTCTACAAGGTTCGTTACACTGATTTCTCTGTCAAACCTCAATCTTCAGAAGCCAGTTACCAAGTGTTAGGCGGTAGCAAAGCGTTGTTTTTAGCAGGTAGCATTGGCGTATTTATCATTGCCATTCAAGTTCTTATTTCAGTAGGGTTACTGCCTTCTTTGGGCTAATAAACCTATACAGAACTAATTTACTTGATCCAGATCTCATAAATAACATGTCACTATCATTAATTTTCACAATTAGTCGATTGAAGTCACATTTTTATTGAGGTCGGTTATTTAGAGTCCACGGTAAAGGATTTACCGTGGAGTTTTTATGAAAGAAGTACAATTTCGAACGATAGACAAACTGTTTATCAAGATGTCGATCAACGACAAGTTTTGGGTCATTTTCTTAATCTTTTTTGCCGCTCTGGCAAGCCTAGCTGGACTGAACTACGTCAACAAAACGGAACACATTGACGTAACTGCAAAACAGCAGGTCGAGTATCAACTGCAAGGCATTTTATCAGCATCAGACTCCCCTGCATCTGTTCGCTCTGTTAGCCAGCAAACTCGCGCTCAACAAACCACTATTTCAAATAATGGTTCTGTGACTGCCACAGCACTCGCACAGGATGGCAACTACTACTCACTTACCGTTTCAACTAACGATATACAGAATCAAAAGCAGCAAGCACTTTACACTTTATTACTTAGCTTCTTGTGGTGTGTGCCTTTTGGTCTTTTCTGTTACTGGGTAGCGACTTTCCTAGGCGGCGCACTTTGGGTTCTTTATTCAACGACTCAAAAGATTGGTGATGGTGACTTAACATCACGCCTTGGCTTCCACCCTGGCCGTGATGAGTTCGGCACGATTGGTTGTGCGCTTGACCGTTCAATGGACACGCTTAGTGAGTTAGTCAACAACGTAAACCACAGTGCAGCAACACTAAGCGAAACATCGGCTTCTTTCGAAACAGAGATGAAGCGCAGCGAAACACAAATCATGAGCCAAAACGCCTCTCTAGACTCTGTAGCGACAGCAATGGATCAGATGACAGCTTCGGCAAATGAAGTATCTAACATCTCTGCACGCTCAACTGAACAAACAGAGCAAGACGCGCAGCAAATCAACGATAGCCACGCGAAGGTTCAACAGGCCATCTCAGAAATCACCACCCTTTCTTCTTTGATTGAGCAAACCTCATCTTCTGTTACTAGCTTGAATGTGAATACAAGCCAAATTAACGAAGTCATCACGACGATCAACGCTATTTCAGAGCAAACTAACTTACTTGCTTTGAATGCCGCGATTGAAGCCGCTCGTGCGGGCGAACAAGGCCGTGGTTTCGCTGTTGTTGCTGATGAAGTAAGAACACTGGCAAGCCGCACTCAGTCGGCTACAGTAGAAATCCAAGCGATGATTGAACGCTTACAGCAAGAGAGCCAAAATATCGCGAAGATCACCGAACAGACGGTTGACCAAGCACAAACCAGTAGCCAGTTGATTTCAAACATTGGTCACGACGTAAACTCGATTGCAGATTCAGCTCAAGCACTAATGGACATGAGTATCCAAATCGCAACATCAGCCGATGAGCAAAGTAACGTTGCCAATACGATTGCAGCAGAACTTAACGATATTCGAAGCCAATCCGATGTGATTAAAGACGTGGCTCAGAATTCTTCAAATGGCGTATCTAGGCTAACAGAAGCGTCGGTTTCTCTGTCTCAGACGTTGGCACGCTACCGCACTTAAGGCTCAACTGGCGAACTAGCGGCGTGAATTGAAAACAAACTAATGAGGACTCGTAATGGGTCCTTTCTTTTTGGCTTTTGTTTAATAACATTACAAGAACCATGGTCAATAACGATGACATTATCAATTACCATGAAGCAAGTCGCAAAGGAGAGATTAAGAAGTGTCAGAACTGTCTAATATTCGAGCTTAGGAGTAATCTAATTGAACGGGTCTTTTTTCGCTTACCCTCTTGCTGCAGGTGACACATAATGAATAAAACAGAAACACCAAACACCGACGACATTACATGCCCTTTGTGCCAACACGACGAGTATCTGCTTTCAGAAAGTGGAGAGAAGTTTACTTGTGCATCTTGCGGTTTCCATACCAAACAATTTAGTAAGGTAGTCAGCCTTCAATTAAGCTCTACCCCACCAAAGCTGCAGAATTCGATATACCACCATTTGAGCAGTGCTTGCCATTAATCCAAACTGAAATTTCTTCTAAACTGTAGATATCCTGAGCCGCGAGTTCTGCTGAGTCGGCTTCGGGATCTACGATTGCTTCATCAATACTCGGGCGTAATCGAAACGATTGGATACCCGCGCGAACACCAGCCTCAATCCCTTTCAACGTATCATCCACGTAGATGCACTCATTCGGTAGAAAGCCCATGTTCATGGCCGTGTACATAATTAGATCAGGCTCTGGCTTCCAACTGTTAGCATCAAAAGCTGAGAACACTTTGCCTTTGAAGTCATCTAGCATGCCTGTCATCGCCAATGAAGATTCAACTCTAGATTTCGGTGCATTGGAAGCGATACAAAACTCGATGTCTTGTTGTTTGAGGAATTCAATAAGTTCGATAGCGCCGTCCATCGGTTTTAAATGACGCTGGAACAGTGCTTCTAATTCATTGCGATATAACGGCTCAAGTGTATCAATCGAGATAGATAACCCAAGACGTTCTTGTGTATCCATTAAGATGTCGGCTAGCTTCCCGCCTTGAAAGTGCGCATAGCAGTCGTTGACGTTTAACTCTGCCCCAAAGCCAGTGAAAACGTTCACCAAAGCTTGGCAGCACAGCTTTTCACTATCGATAAGTGTTCCGTCACAATCGAAAATCACACATTTAGTCTGTTCTAACCGCATAGGTATCTCACTCAGATTGAATCCAAGTTTTATCCTATAGTGTTCTTTCAATGCGCGAGATGATTGAGGTAACAGTTTGCAGATACAGGCTTATTTCTCTTCGCGAAATATGGAGTTGATCACTTTATCGCTCGGCATAAGCAACAGTTTTCATCAAATTAACCCAGATTCTACGAAATCAAATACTGCGAGGTTTACATAAGCAACTCAATTTCAGGGGAAAATATAAATCACTACTTTCTAGCCGGATCGTGATGAATAGATAAAAAACATGGCTTATGGGCTACTCAGATAGAGCGGCAATTAGTTAACAACCGACTCTTCTAAGACCTTAGCTTCAATCGAAGGTGAAGACGCATATTCTACAGTACCAGTATCGGGATACGAATCTCGGATAGCAACAAACTCGGGTAAGTGCGTCAGTAGCAATTTAGTTAGCTGAGGGTCAAACTGGTAGCCACACTCCCGCTCGAACAAGTCAACCACCATCTCTAATGGCCACGGTTCTTTGTAGCAACGCGCACTAAGCAGCGCATCAAATACATCGGCTACGGCGGTGATACGAGCAAACAGGTGTATTTCATCACCCACTTTGCCATTCGGGTATCCAGCACCATCCCAACGCTCGTGATGTTCGTTAGCAATGATTGCTGCGAGGTTGGTAATATCACCCGCTCCGCTCTTTAGTAAGTTATAGCCAGCCGTAGTATGAAGCTTCATCACCTCCCACTCTTGGTCGGTTAATTTCCCAGGTTTATCCAAGATCGATTCAGGGACAGAAATCTTACCCACATCGTGCATTGGGCTGATGATCTCAATCATCTCGACCTCACGATGGCTCAAGCCACGATACTTCGCTAGCAATGCAGACAGCTTGGCTACACGCTTAACGTGATTACCTGTTTCGCCAGAGCGGGTTTCAATTGCTTCTCCGAGAACATGAATCATATCCTTTTGGATATTCAAGGTCTGTTTCTGAAGCTTTAAGATTCGTTTGTTCTTATTCGCCAACTCTTTCTTTTGGCGCAGAGTAACGAATTGCATCAAGATGATCAGGCTTAACCCCGCAATCACCATCGACAGCCCCAATAACAACTGGAAGTTTTTGCGAATAAAGGACGAAGGCTCATTAATGAAAACCGCTTCATCAGGTAACGCGTTTGCACTAATCCCGTATCGCTTCATTGCAGGGTAATTGAATACAAAACGTTTGTTGCCTCCGGGAGTTAACGGTGTCGTAAACCCAAGAGGAAGGTATTTATCCAACGCATCGACAGCCTCTTCACCCATGCTTTGTGAGTGATTAACGTAGCCACCGAGTACATCACCCGAAATATAGAACTGCCACAAAGCAAACACCGGAGCGGCACTCGCTTTTGACAACGTATCCGCAATCTCTTGGTAAGTGTGGTAAACCCCTTGCTTCAACTCTGTGTTGTAATGACTGAGCAATACCGCATCGTCCGCAGAGATCCCTTCCAAAAACTGGCTCGTTTGCTCCAGCGACAAGTCGCGAATTTCTACGAGATTGATATTTGGAAATTCAGCCATCATTTTATTCATTTCTTTATGAATCAATTCAGACGTGACACTGTAATCATTTACAAAATAGAGATTCTTTAGATTAGGTCTTAATTTGGAGATCAGCTTAATATTAACGTCTATCTGATCGTTTTCATAAAGCACGGTTGCTCGGTCAGAAACCGCGTACATGTCGGTGCTGAAATCATTGATCCCGGCTGCAACGACAGGTGTTGAGCGAGCAATCAAATTAGGCAGAGATTCAAGAAAATTGGCCGCGTTATCGTCCGTCGCAATTACGCCATCAAACTTATAACCTGCATATTTCGCACGTAAGTAGTTCGCGAGAGAGTCGTAATACTCTGGGCTGTGGACACGCTTTGAATCCAAATACTCTATTGAGAGTTTAACTTCGGTTTGAGACTGGCTGAACGCACTGTCTATCCCTTTCTGGAAGTCAGCAGTCCATTGATAAGAAGGTTCGTATGAGTGTAAAACTAGGATGCGTTTTATATCCCAGTCGTTAGCAAAGCTGAGTGAAGAATAAGCGCTAACACATAATACAGCGATTGATATCAATAGCTTGTACATACAATACCCTTTAAATAAGACGGGGTATTGTACTTAGATTAACGCTTTGTCAAAGAATCTTTAATTCTCGATCCACACTTTATCGCAAGAAGCATGATCTTGTGCCCAAAAATCGTGTAACTGCTTAGCAAAGTTGTTGATACTTTGACCATTCCCAGCAACGACATCCGAGATCAATAGGCAACCATCCGCTTCTGTGACGATAGCGCTCACCACAACTTCACCGTTTTGAGTACCAATATATAAGACATGATCGTCAGAAAGCATAATTTGGCTCAGGAACTCAAGCATGTGTGCCCTTTCCGTTTCATCTTGGTAAACGCTTGCTTGGTTGAGTGAAAATAGCACGGTCAATTTATGGAAATCGACTTTATGAAGTTCATCAATTTGGGAAGGAGTTTGATCTTGTGCTAGGAGTTGGTATGTCTTGGATGGGAGTTTGCTTTGATAAAGTTCACGGCCGAGGAGGCTCTCTTTTGCGGGGTAAGCAATATCGAGCTGACTAAATAGCCATTGGTTTTTCTTGTGTGCAATTTCAGGTATTTCGTTATTCATTCTTTTAGTACCTACGGTTAGTATCCCCAAATATCGCAGTTATTTGGAAGACATACGGTCGGCTGAGGTGCCGAGCTACAAGCAGAGAGCATACAGAGCATGACCAAGGCCAACAAGTACTTTAAATGCTTCATATTTTTCATTATCCAACAACATCCTTTAAGAACTTAACGAAAAGCTCTACACTCGTATCCAAGCTTTCAATATCCTTATAGTAAACAGAACTATATAAATAAAAAGGACTTCTTATGAAAAAAGCCTTAATAGCAGCAGGTATCGTGACAATGTTAGCTGGCTGTTCGGACAACGAGGTTGGCGACGTCTCACTGGGTTTCTTCACAATGAAGGATATCAAGATGTCTTCATTAGATGACGATAAGATCGCGGGTGTTACCTGTCATATCGCATCAATCGAAGCAAACCTCAGCCTTTCTGATCCAAGTGATAGCTCTATCTCTTGTCGTCAAACAGGTGAAATTACACCAGAAATGATTGCTCAAATAGACAAGAGTAAGTCTGGCGAAGTGGTATTCAAGCAATCGAAAAGTATCTTCTTTAAAACAATGAAGGTTCGTCGTATCTACGATGCAGAGAATCAGTCGCTGCTTTACTTGTCTTACACCACCAAAGAAACAGAAGGTAGCTTCAAACACAGCCTTTCAACTGTTCCACTATGGGGTACAGAGGCTTACGTTGATCCAGCGACGTTAGTACAGCCAACCGAGTAGTTTCAAACATATAGTTAGTTGAATCACCTGTACAGACATTGTGCAGGTGATTCAAAATGTAATAAAAATGAAAGAAACAGAAACAAAATGTGATATCATGCGGCAAAATTTTTTCACTGTATTTTTCATATGAAGTTTCCTGGACAGCGTAAATCTAAGCACTACTTTCCAACTCACGCACGTGATCCGTTGGTCAACCAAATTCAACAAACGCCTAAGCTTCACCGCGCAACGATTGTGGGTGTTGGCCAAACGATTGTTGACATCGAAGCCCGTGTTGACAACGAGTTCCTAGAAAAATACGAGCTGAGTAAAGGTCACTCACTGGTATTGGAAGAAAGTAAAGCAGATGCGCTGTATGAAGAGTTAGTTGAGCGCGGTTTGATCACGCATCAATACCCTGGCGATACTATCGGCAACACACTGCACAACTATTCCGTACTTGCGGACAGCAAATCTGTCCTGCTTGGCGTAATGTCTAAGAAGATTGAAGTTGGCTCATTTGGTTATCGTTACCTTTGCCGCACTTCTTCTCGTATGAATCTAAACCACCTTCAAACTGTTGATGGTCCAATTGGTCGTTGTTACACGCTGATTTCTGAAGATGGCGAACGTACGTTTGCAATCAACGAAGGCCACATGAACCAACTTCTTCCAGAAAGCATTCCTGAAAAAGTGTTCGAGAAAGCTTCTGCATTGGTTGTGTCGTCATACCTAATGCGTGGCAAACCTGAAGATCCGATGCCAAAAGCGGTACAAAAAGCGATTGAATACGCGAAAGCGCACAATGTGCCTGTCGTACTAACACTTGGTACTAAGTATGTGATCGAAGGCAACGCTGAATGGTGGCAAGAATACCTGAAAGAAAACGTAACCATCGTCGCGATGAACGAAGACGAAGGTGAAGCACTAACGGGTGAAAAAGATCCTCTATTAGCTGCTAACAAGGCACTTGAGTGGGTTGACCTAGTTCTATGTACTGCAGGCCCTATTGGTCTATACATGGCAGGTTACACTGACGAACCAGCGAAACGCGAAACCACACTGCCATTGTTACCGGGTAATATCCCTGAGTTCAATAAATACGAATTCAGCCGTGCGATGCGTAAGCAAGACTGTAAAGACCCAGTAAAAGTGTACTCTCACATTGGCCCTTACCTAGGTGGCCCGCTTGAGATTAAGAACACCAACGGCGCTGGCGATGGTGCACTTTCAGCACTACTTCACGACATGGCAGCAAACAGCTACCACCACGTGAATGTACCAAACTCAGAGAAACACGAGCACGCTTGTCTGACGTACTCTTCACTGTCTCAAATTTGTAAGTACGCAAACCGTGTAAGCTACGAAGTGTTGACTCAGCACTCTCCTCGCCTTTCTCGTGCACTACCTGAACGCGAAGATAGCTTAGAAGAAACATACTGGGATCGTTAATCGACCATATTAGGCAGTTACCTCTTAAAGGTTAACGCCAAGTGAGATTACCTATTCCTTGAAGGGCTGCTATATGCAGCCCTTTTTGTATTCAACGCCAATATAATTGCAGCTGAAGGTAATCAGATCGAATATTTTGCTCGTTTAAGATTTGATCTCGCGCAATGACTCTTTAGATCTGTTATCTTCCAGCACATAATTCGTGTGGTTTGCCTTTACTTGGCAAATTTATACAGTACTATCGCCACGCAAACGTTTACGTACCACCTTTCGGTTCTGATATAAGGATCAAATATGCTGTCTGATATTGATATTTGTCGCTCTACTCCCCTTAAAAACATCAGTGAGGTTGCCAAGCAAGCTGGCCTGCACCACAACGAACATCAGCCATTAGGGCAATTCAAATCTAAAGTGTCTCTCACATCACTTGAACGCCTCGCCAACCAACAAGATGGTAAATTAGTCGTAGTCACGGCGATCACACCTACACCTCTTGGTGAAGGCAAAACCGTCACTACTATCGGATTAGCACAAGGCCTCGCAAAGATTAACCAATCTGCAATGGCCTGCATTCGCCAGCCTTCAATGGGCCCGGTATTTGGCGTAAAAGGCGGCGCTGCGGGTGGTGGTTACTCTCAAGTTGCCCCTATGGAACAATTAAACCTGCATCTCACGGGCGATATTCATGCTGTTACGGCCGCTCACAACCTCGCCTCCGCCGCCATTGATGCACGTTTGTATCATGAACAGCGTGAAGGGTTAGACGCCTTTGAAACGCGCTCAGGCTTAAAAGCATTGAATATCGACCCAAGCAGAATCGTTTGGCGACGTGTACTTGACCATAATGATCGCGCATTACGCATGATCACGGTTGGCAAGAACGAAGCAGACAAAACAATTAATGGCTTTGAGCGCGAAGATGGATTTGATATCTCAGCCGCTTCTGAGCTAATGGCCATTCTTGCTCTAGCCAATGACCTTCAAGATTTAAGAAAGCGTATCGGACGAGTGGTACTTGCCTACAACAAACAAGGCATGCCGTTAACTGCAGATGACTTCAACGTTGCAGGCGCAATGACCGTGACCATGAAGGATTCTATTGAACCAACATTGATGCAAACCCTTGAAGGCGTTCCTACGTTAATTCACGCTGGGCCATTCGCAAACATTGCACATGGCAACTCATCCATCATTGCCGATAAAATAGCATTGAAGCTTAGTGACTTTGTTGTAACTGAAGGTGGGTTCGGCTCAGATATGGGCTTTGAAAAAGCGTGCAACATAAAAGTGAAGGCGTCGAACAAGAAACCTGACTGCGCAGTTGTCGTTGCAACATTACGCGGCTTAAAGGCGAACTCTGGATTATACGATTTAAGACCAGGGAATCCCTTACCAGATTCAATTTTTAGTGATGACCAAGACGCGCTGATAGCAGGCTTTGAAAACCTTAAATGGCATATCAACAACGTCAAGCAATACGGCGTACCCATTGTCATTGCAATCAACCGCTTCCCACAAGACTCAATTCAAGAGCTAAACGCTTTAAAACAGATGATCATCGATTTTGACCCAAGTGTTCGCGTTGAAATAAGCGAAGCATTTGGCAAAGGCGGTGAAGGTGCCACTCAACTAGCGCATGCCGTCGTAAAAGCTTGCCAAGATAACAATGAGTTCAAGCCGTTGTATCAATCTGAACAGAGTTTGGAAGAGAAACTGATGGCAGTTGCTGAAGTTGGCTACGGGGCATCAAGCATTACATTATCAGCTCTTGCGAAACAACAGCTTGAAGAATTTAACAAACACGGCTTTAACGGCCTATCGGTTTGCTTGGCAAAAACGCCGTTGTCTATCTCGACAGAAGCACACATAAAAGGGGCGCCGGCTCATTTTGACGTTCCTGTTAGAGAATTAAAACTGTGTGCTGGTGCGGGCTTTATTTATGCTTTGTGTGGCAATGTGATGACCATGCCTGGGTTACCTGATAAACCTGCATTTATGTCGTTGGATATTGATGACAAAGGGGACATCATCGGGTTAAGTTAATCAATACAATATCTTAGTTCAATTGAGAAGCTCATCAACGATTTGCCTACTCGCCATCTAACGAATTAGCCTGTTACGAGTAGGCATCATTTAGCGTTGTTTATTATTACTTAATCAATCAATTAGCAACCCCAATTTCAAAAAGTTGCACTAAAACCATAATAATATGCAAATCTTGTTTTAAGTTCTGGGTCAAGATCACATTAAAAACCCTATAAAATATATAGTATTGCGCTGATTCTTTAAGGACAGCGATGAATACGAGTATAAAAAAGCTAATCAGTCAATTTCTGTGCACCTTATTTGCGCTAGGATTAGTCCCTGCCCTCTATATTAACTCCGAGCTTGATAGGGTCGAGGCTCAGCACGCGTTAAATATTAAACAGTCTAGCCAAAATCAAATCGAATATAGCTTCAATGAGCTTGCTGTTATTGTCGATCAAATCTCAAACTCTGTTCCTGCCATTGCCGATTCACGGACACTGCTACGCGCAATTGAAGAGCCTTCAACTATCAATAGAGAAACATTAGAAGATCTTTGGGTAATGCTGGCTCGTGGCCAACAATATTACTCTCAACTTCGCTATCTCGATCTAGAGGGTAATGAAGTTTTTCGTATAAATTACAACAATAAAAAAGCAAAGATAGTTCCAAATAACAAGTTACAAGACAAATCAGCTCGTGGTTACTTTAAAACACTTCAGCAGTTAAAAATTGGAGAAGTTAGCTCTAATGGGATTGATCTGGAGATTGAAAATGGTGAGATCGTCCACCCACTGATCCCAGCACTGCGAATAATGACGCCAGTTGCTTCAGGCAACCGTATTCTCGGATATTTTATTGCCAACCTAAACATGCTTGAAATATACGACCGCCTTCTGTATCAAATCGGCACATCGTATGCTGTTCCCGTCATACTCAGCCAAACGGGACATGTCATCATGGGGCCCGATATTGAAGAATCATTTGGACACCTTATTGAATCTCGTGCTGATAAAACTTACGCCAAGCTTTATCCAGAACTTTGGCGAGCGATTCAAGATGATCGCTCTTCAAGCTATTTTGATGGCAAAAACTGGTATTTCCATTCAAACATTAGTCCAAAAATAAAACAGTTTGAAGGGCCTATTTATATGGTTCTTCATATAAAAAATCAGCAAGTAAACAGTCAATACCAACGAGAGCAACACTCAATCCTGGTTCAGACGATTACTTTAGTTGTATTAATATCAATGATTTCAATCGGTTTCGTGCTTTGGAATATAAACCATAAAAAAAATAGTATTGAAAGCCAATTAGCCAAGGCAGCAATGAACGGTATGTCTGCATTGGTTATCACCGACAGAAACAACCGAATCATCAAGGTGAACCAAGAGTTTACTCGTGTCAGTGGCTACGAACTGGAAGATGTAAAAGGCCGCCAACCATCAATGTTTGCTTCTGGACGCTATAATCAAGAGTTTTACATTAAAATGTGGAGCGTAATTCAGAAAAAAGGCATGTGGGAAGGTGAAGTAGTCAATCGTCGCAAAGACGGGTCCTTAATTACTGAAATACTTCGAATTCAGACCATTAAAGATTCTAAAGGTGTCATCCAATTTTATGTCGCGTCTTTTGTTGATATCAGTAAACACAAAGAACTTGAGAAAAGGCTGCGAAACCTGAGTGAAAAAGATGCACTAGCAGAGTGTTGGAATCGACGTAAATTCGATCTTGAACTTCGCGATGAATGTTCCCGTGTCAACCGTTACCCAACCCGAGAGCAATCTTGCTTGGCGATCTTAGATATTGATCACTTCAAACGTATAAATGACAGGTTTGGGCACGATTACGGTGACCGCGTCATTCAAACAGTCGCTCAGGTACTACAACGTGAGTGCCGTGAAACCGATGTTGTTGCGCGCATCGGCGGTGAAGAATTTGGCATCATTCTGCCGCATACCACAACCGAAGAAGCAGAATACGTACTCAACCGTTTAAGAATCGCTGTGTGCATCGAACTGGACAACGTCGTTACCATTAGTGGTGGAATTACCAACCTAACGAACGACCCTGCCCTCAATTACAAGTGTGCTGATCTTGCCCTATACGAAGCGAAAGCTGCGGGTCGAAACAACGTATGTTTATTCCTAGACAGTGAGATGAGTGAAATCGCCTAACAGAAAATCAAGGCCGTTCCTTTAGGTTGTTAACCAAAGCGCTTGCCCACCTATTAGTAATTCATTCAACTTGGCGCAGGATAAAACTCTAAGTGATTCCCTTCGACCACAAGAATACAGTCCATGTTCGCCGCGTGAGCTGCCTGCTTACCAAGATTTGTATCTTCAAACACAACACACTGTTCCGGCTTCAAACCCATTCCAAAACAAGCATCAAGGAATGTATCTGGGTTTGGCTTGTGATTTTTAACGTCCGTGGCGGTCACTAAAATATCAAGCTTGTTTAGAATATCGGTTTTCTCTAACAATTGCTCGGCACTTTTACGTTGGCTCCCCGTCCCTACAGCGATTTTCTTACTACCCAAGTGTTCTAACAACAAAGAATGCGTACAAGGAATAATATCGCCTTTGTCTTCAATAGCCGCAAATGAAGCCATCTTAAAAGTAGATACAGCCTGTGGGTCAAGCGATAAGCCATATTTACTGTTCACTTCACCTGCTATTTTATAGCTAGGCATCCCGCCTAAACTGTGCAGCCAAGATGCCTCAAAATGAAAGCCGAACTGCTCTGCCGTTTTTTGCCATGCTTGTACATGGGCAGGCATCGTATCGATCAGCGTACCGTCCATATCAAAAATTAGTCCTTCATATGCAGCCAAATCTATTTTCATCACTACTACCACTCTTTAAGAAAGTTACTGATACCATAACCAATATTCAGTATCATGACCCCATATTACCGTTCAAAATGGATGTTTATGTTACAAATCTCAAACTCTGTTTCAATTCAAGACTGGGAAATTCAGTTAACTGCGATCAGAGCACAAGGAGCTGGCGGTCAAAACGTCAATAAAGTATCCAGCGCGATACACTTGCGTTTTGACATTAACCACTCAACACTACCTGATTTCTATAAAGAAAAACTGTTAGCACATAAAGATAACCGCATCACCAAAGATGGCGTGATTATCATTAAAGCTCAACAGTATAGGACTCAAGAACAAAATCGAGATGATGCCCTATTGCGTTTGAAGGAGTTGATCTTGGAGGCGACTAAAGTGCAAAAAGTCAGAAGAGCAACTAAGCCGACGCGTGGCTCTCAAAAGAGACGTTTGGAAAGTAAGAAGCAAAGAAGTACAACAAAACAACTCCGTGGAAGAGTAAGTTAGGCGATTCTAAGCCGTCTATAGAACACCACTTTACTGCAGCACAGCTCTGTTTATTCAAGTAAATCGAACCATCAACACAATCACTAATATTGAATATCTAAACATAGTAAATCAACGTTCCTTAAGAATAACTAAACCGACACTACTGCTGCTTTTTGACAGACAAAATCAGTTTGATTAACAACATTCTTTCTTCACTGCTTAACAAGCGACTCGCCGCGGCTACGTCTGCCTTTGTCGGTTGAGATGCCCCAACAACATCAAGAACGACATCCAAATCCGTTACTTTCAAGGTTCTCATAATCGAACGATATTGAGACATTTTGATATCCGCTTCACCGCGCTCGATACGTTGGTACGTTTTTAAACTCATTCCAGAACTGAAAGCTAATTTTTCTTGCGATAAATTGGCTTGTTTTCTACGTTCAATCAGCGCTATCACGATAGGTTCTTGAGACATTATCTATTCCTAAATGGACAGTTATGACCTAATTTAAGCAAGAAACAAACCATATTGACGAACAACAGTTTACATAAGCTATCAAAGGCATATTATTCGCCCTATAAAAAGCGTTATGTTTCATAAACCTTCACACATTAACCGTGATGTACGAGCAGTCTAAAAACTTGAATATTCGAGTATTGGGAAGTAGTTAAAATTGCAAGTTGCGAATAACAAAAATGTCGAATGGGAAATTGCGAGTCAATATGAATTGGCTTTTTCTTGTATCAAACAGGCTTTAAAATCAAAGTATGCGCTAAGTGAGATCAGAGCAATACAACATAGGCTTCTAACTTATAAAGAAGTATTACTTCACCAGAGTATGCTAGATGACAAGGAAATGAAGCAAGCTTTTGAAGCACTCAATTCAACAGAGAAACAGATAGTAAAGAGTGGTATCAAGACAATTAACGATACTGTTAAAGAGATCGATGAGATCATTGAGAAATACGGCAGGAAATCGACCCTAGAATTGAACTAACAGAGAAGGTTTGAGCTACCATCTGGGGATGGTGCATAGTCGAGAGAAAAAGCGAACAACAGGTAAGTCGACGATATCCAGAGACATCATGTCGACTTACACATTACATTAAGTTCTGCGTGATAGAGTAGATCTCAAGCCTGCAAGCAACATCAGCATGCCGAGCAATCCAAATGAAACACTACCACCGCTGCTTGAACCAGATGAACTAGTGCCAGCGTAAGCTATTCGTTTAGCTTCCGTCGCAGAAAGCTGAACAGTTTCTGCGCTATCGATTACTCCATTAGTCACATTTGTTATCCAATCTTTATAGTCATATATCTCTGTAAATACTGACGTAACACCAATTCCCGCACCACAAGTAGTCGGTCCAAAGCTTGTGATGCCTACTTGTTCATAAGTAGAGCCATTTTTCCAAAATACCGGGCCACCCGAATCTCCTTGGCAAGTGCCTCCGTACAACTTATTATCAGGCCCATCACCATTAAAGCAAATTTGTTTGTCAGTAACGAAAGAACCGAACACTGCTATGCAGTTAGGTGTATCAACGTATGTAAGGTCAACTTGCTGTAGCAATGTTGTTCCTTCAACATCAGATTCTATGTCGCCATGGCCAACAGCAACGAAATCATAAGCAGAATCAAGATATGTATCAAATGGAGGGATAACAGTTTCAGAAGAAGATTGCAGGTTGAGAGAAGCTTCTAATTTCAAAATCGCAATATCATTTCTTAAAAGTTGATTAATACTATTTGAATAATCAGTTCGGTAATAAACTTCTGATACCCGTACTTTCTGAATACCGCCGTTAGGAAATAAAGAAGTGTCTTCTAATTGAGGGACAACCACCGTAAATAACTGCGAGTTGTCGTCACCATAGATACAGTGTGCAGCAGTCAATACATGATAGTTATCTAAAATTGTTGCTCCACAGTAAGGCCCTGTTGAGTAGACACCATCATAATCAATACGGTCAATGAACAAACTCGCCATTGAAGGGAATTCCGTCACTGAAGCATCACTGCCATTCACAATATAAGGTGTTACACCTGCATCAGGAGTAATTTCGAACGCACTTTCCGTTGCCATTACACTGGATGTGTAAATCAATGGTACTAAAAGTCCTAAAACAGCCTTACGAACCGGGCTCATTGTATGGTTCACATTCATAGTTAACTCCTTGTAACCCCTACTACTTATACACAAAAATGATGAGTCGCCACCATAACCATCAGTATAGTAAGTATTTATAACGAAATGGTCACACATCTCACTATTTAAGCTGATTTTCGAACCAAGCTGAGTGGATTAGATACGCTCCAAATAACAAAAAAGCCCATTGTCTTATTTCTCCATCCAGAGAAAACACAATAGGCTTTTTGTTAATGTGGAATAATTCTCTCAGAAGAGATTAGCCACGATAATAACGCTGAGGTACAAACGGCATTTTTTCTACTGTCATTGGTAGCTTCTTACCACGAACTTCAGCGAATACTTCAGTACCGATAACTGCTAGGTCAGTGCGAACGTAAGCCATAGAAACTGGCTTACCAGCGTTAGGACCCGCAGTACCACTTGTTACTACGCCAATCTTGTTGTCTTCAGCATCAAACAACTCAGCGCCTTCACGTACTGGCGCTTTAGTCTGACCAACAAGACCAACACGCTTACGTTGTACGTCTTTCGTTGCGATTTGCTCAAGGATGATATCAGCGCCAGGGAAACCGCCAGCACGTTCACCGTCAGTACGACGCACTTTTTGGATACCCCATAGAAGGCTAGCTTCTACTGGTGTTGTCGTTGTATCTAGATCGTGACCATATAGGCAAAGACCACACTCAAGACGAAGTGAATCACGAGCACCAAGGCCGATCCACTCAACTTCAGCTTCTGAAGTCAGCTTACGCGCTAACGCTTCTGCGTGATCGTTCGGTACAGAGATCTCGTAGCCATCTTCGCCCGTGTAACCACTACGGCTCACGATGCATTCAACGCCATCGATATCGACTTTTTGAACGTCCATAAAAAGCATATCTGCAACACTAGATTGGAAACGAGCAAGAACTTCAGACGCTTTAGGGCCTTGAAGTGCTAATAAAGCGCGATCATCAATAACTTCAATTTCCACGTCAGCTGGAAGGTGCGCCGTTAGGTGGTCGATATCTTGTGTCTTGCATGCTGCGTTCACAACAACAAACAGGTGGTCACCTAGGTTTGCCACCATCAGGTCATCCATAATGCCGCCCTGCTCGTTAGTAAAGAACGCGTAGCGCTGCTTACCAGAAGGAAGGTCAATAATATCTACAGGAACCAAAGATTCTAAGACAGCAGCTGCGTTTTCACCATGAAGACGAAGTTGCCCCATGTGAGAAACATCAAAAAGACCGGCAGCATCACGAGTGTGTAAGTGCTCTTTCTTTACACCTAATGGATACTGAACTGGCATGTCATAGCCAGCGAAAGGAACCATTTTTGCGCCCTCTTCAACGTGAAGTGCATGCAGTGGTGTTTTTAGTAGGTCTTGATTTGCGTGTTCTTGAGTCATTTTATTCTCCATGAAGCGTTGCAGGCTTTCCTAAATCGAATCTGCCGCTTATATCTCTATTTAGAGTCGCCCTAACGATAGTGATTACCGTTAGAAACAGTAGATAGTAAAAAGTGATGTCTTTTATATAAGCTTATATTGTTAGCTTTATAAATTTGAATAGCTGTACAAATCCCATACAACTCACTTTCTAAGAATTCACTTCAGTAAACTTCAATCAACATGAGTAAACAGTGTTCACTATAATAAACAAGGCTGAGTCAGTTTTACACCCTTAACAAGATTAAAACAGCTCAAAATGTGACATTTAACAATTTAAAAACAATTATTCGATGCATACAAAAACGCGATATTGATGATTTTCACATCAATATCGCGTCATTTGGCAAACGTTAGAAACAAAAGCAAACGTTTGCATCCACTATAAGAAATTCGATCTTTGTTAATTTATTTTGCTGTCACCCACAAAATGAGCGCGTCTTCTGCGCTAGTCGAGATAAGCATGTGACCCATATTGGCATCGTAATACATGCTATCACCTTCACTCATAGGCACCGGTTCGTAGAATTCTGAGTAGAACATCACATCGCCGGAGATAATCATTAAGAACTCTTCACCGTCGTGACGAACCCAATCATTGTACTCTTCAAAAGTACGAGCTCTCACGCGGCTCTTAAATGGCATCATCTTCTTATTAGACAGCTCTGTTGCAAGCAGTTCATGCTCGTATGTTGGGGTTGGATGAGGTTTACCCTGACCGACTTTAGTTAAATCTCGCCGACCTGTTGCAACTTTTTTTCTAGGTGGTTCAAATAGTTGCGGCATATCTATTTGCAAACCCATCGCTAATTTTTGCATAGCTTGAAAGGTTGGCGAAATTTGTTCGTTCTCGATTTTACTGAGCGTAGAACGAGCTAAGCCAGTACGCTGACTCGCCTCTTCTAGCGTAATCCCAAGCTTGCTGCGAATATCTTTAATACGCTGACCGAGCCTAAGTGGTTCAATATTCTGGTCTAACGTTTCTTTCGCCAACGTTAAAGATGGGTACTCATCATAAATGTCTTCTGACATAGGTCCCTCATTAATTTCTTACTTCCTGTCTATTAAACTCATTGTTGCATGAAGCGCTTTGTTGATTAAAGAGCGCACACAGAAATAAAGCGTGCTCCCCGTAGCAAAACCAGAAAAGTTGTTTCCTATTGGAAATTTTTGTTGAAAATTGAATTTAACGGAGCTATGTTATCGACTTGTTAGATGAAGAGATGCTACTTCAGCTTGCTGCAAATGATAAATTTAACATTTGTAAGAGCTGTTTTTACCCGAACTTTTTTGGGAAACAATTCGTGCTGCATTGACCCTACAACGATCGCTTAGACGCTGTAAGAGTATATTTATAACGCTATTCACGTTTATTTATACCTATATAGCGCAAACGATACCGATGCAGAAATCAACGTAAGACCTAATGGACTATAAAAACAATCACCATTAGCTTAATGAAAGGTCTCGACAATGAACGCTTACCAAAACCATAGCTTAGACAGTTTTTTCTCTACAAACCTATCTGGTACTGACGATGCTGTATTTGCTGGAATCCAAGCAGAGAACACTCGTCAAAACGAACAAATCGAACTTATTGCTTCTGAGAACATCGTTTCTAAAGCAGTAATGCAAGCTCAAGGCACTTGCCTAACCAATAAATACGCGGAAGGTTATCCAGGCCGTCGTTACTACGGTGGTTGTGAGCACGTAGATACCGTTGAATCTATTGCGATTGAACGCGCTAAACAGCTGTTCAAATGTGAATACGTAAACGTGCAGCCTCACTCTGGTGCTCAAGCAAACGGAGCAGTTAAACTTGCGCTACTTCAACCTGGCGACACTATCCTAGGTATGTCTCTAGACGCTGGTGGTCACCTTACACACGGTGCACGTCCTGCAATGTCGGGCAAGTGGTTCAACGCAGTACAATACGGTGTAGACCGCGATACTCTAGAAATCGATTATGAAGCGGTACGCGCTTTAGCTATCGAAAGCCAACCTAAAATGATTATTGCTGGTGGTAGTGCTATCCCACGCGTTATTGATTTTGCCAAGTTCCGTGAAATCGCTGACGAAGTTGGCGCAATCCTAATGGTAGATATGGCACACATCGCGGGCCTCATCGCAACAGGTGCTCACCCTAGCCCACTACCACACGCACACGTTGTTACTACAACAACGCACAAAACACTTCGTGGCCCACGCGGCGGTATGATTCTTACGAACCACGAAGACATCAACAAAAAGATCAACTCTGCAGTGTTCCCTGGCCTTCAAGGCGGCCCACTAATGCACGTTATCGCGGCTAAAGCAGTGGCGTTTGGCGAAGCTCTTGGCCCAGAATTTAATACTTATATTGATTCAGTGATCGACAACGCAAAAGTTCTCGCTGAAGTGTTGCAAACTCGCGGTTGTGACATTGTGACTGGCGGTACAGACACGCACCTGATGTTGGTTGACCTTCGCCCTAAGGGCTTGAAAGGTAACGTAACTGAAGAAGCATTAGAACGTGCAGGGATCACATGTAACAAAAATGGCATACCATTCGATACAGAGAAGCCTATGATTACTTCTGGTATCCGTTTAGGTACGCCAGCTGGAACCAGTCGTGGTTTTGGCACTGAAGAATTCAAACTTATCGGTGAATGGATCGGTGATGTACTTGATGGCTTAGTTGAGAGCCCTGAAGGCAACGCTGAAGTTGAGCAACGTGTTCGCAAGCAAGTTAAAGAGCTTTGCAAACGCTTCCCTCTTTATCGTTAAACCGTTTTTAAGATTTAAATTAAAACCTCATAAATTTTTGGAGAATAAGCAATGGACAATACACTAAAGTTTGCAGACAGCCACGAGTGGGTAAAAGACAACGGTGACGGTACTGTAACTATCGGTATTTCTGAGCACGCTCAAGAGATGCTAGGTGACGTTGTGTTTGTTGACCTGCCTGACACTGGAGACGAAATCGAAGCTGGCGAAAGCTTCTCTCTAGTTGAATCAGTGAAAGCAGCTTCTGATATCTACGCACCAATCTCTGGCGAAATCGTAGAAATCAACGAAGAATTAGAAGATAGCCCTGAGTTAATTAACGAAGAATCTTATGAAGGTGGTTGGATTGTTAAAGTGAAGATGTCTGATGCGTCTGAACTAGACAACCTTAAGGATGCGGAAGAATACCTAAGCTCTATCGAAGAAGACTAATAGGTAACCTCATTACGATAAAGCTGCTCTTTTGAGCAGCTTAATTTTAGGGGCTAGCTCACGGCTCCAGAGAGAAAGTAGAACATATCATGACTGAATTACTTCAAAGCCAATTACTAAAAGACCTGGGTACTCAAAACGAGTTTGTTGCTCGTCATAACGGCCCTAATAAAGCAGACCAGCAAAAAATGCTTGAAGCGATCAACGCGACTAGCTTAGAAGCACTGATCGACGAAACGGTTCCTGCACAAATCCGTCTTGAAAAACCAATGACACTTGCTGCTCCATTGAGCGAAATGGACATGCTGACCTCTCTTAAAGAGATCGCTAACCTAAACCAAGTGAAACGTACTTTCATTGGCCAAGGCTACTACAACACATTCACTCCAAACGTTATTCTACGTAACGTTTTAGAGAACCCAGGCTGGTACACAGCTTACACACCATACCAACCAGAGATTTCTCAAGGTCGTCTTGAAGCTCTACTGAATTACCAACAAATGGTAATGGACTTAACTGGTATGGAAATCGCGAACGCGTCTCTTCTTGATGAAGCTACAGCGGCTGGCGAAGCTATGACACTGTGTAAGCGTGCTGGTAAAAGCAAGAGCAAAGTATTCTTCGTTGCTGACGATGTTCACCCTCAAACACTAGAAGTTGTTAAAACTCGTGCTGAGTACATCGGTTTTGAAGTAATGGTTGGCGCTCTTGAAACACTTCCAGAGCAAGACGTATTTGGTGCGTTAGTTCAATACCCTGGTACAACAGGCGAAGTTCGTGATCTAACAGACATCATTGCGAAAGCTCAAGCAAACAAGACTCTTGTAACGGTTGCAACTGACCTACTTGCTTCTGCTCTACTTAAGCCAGCTGGCGAAATGGGCGCAGACGTAGTCATCGGTTCAGCGCAACGTTTCGGCGTTCCTATGGGTTACGGCGGTCCACACGCAGCATTCATGGGTACTCGTGAAAAGCATAAGCGTACAATGCCAGGTCGTGTAATCGGCGTATCTATCGATACTCACGGTAACCAAGCGCTACGTATGGCAATGCAAACTCGTGAGCAACACATCCGCCGCGAGAAAGCGACATCGAACATCTGTACAGCTCAAGCACTTCTAGCAAACATGGCGTCTTTCTACGCGGTTTACCACGGTGCAGAAGGCCTTCGTACTATTGCTCGTCGTACACACCACATGACAGCTATCCTAGCGGCTGGTTTGACTAAAGCGGGTTACGAGCTAACGAACAACAGCTTCTTTGATACCATCACAATCAACTCTGAAGAGAACACAGATGCACTGTACGCAAAAGCGCAAGCAGCAGACATCAACCTTCGTCGACTTGTTGGCAAAATCGGTATCAGCTTAGATGAAACAACCACAGTCGACGACGTGAATGCCCTATTCGCAATCTTCGACGTGAAAGAAGACGTTCAAGCACTATCTTCTGAGATTGCATCAAACGAGTTTGCAGCAATTCCAGAAAACTGCCGTCGTGAATCAGAGTTCCTAACTCACCCAGTATTCAATACGCACCACAGCGAAACGCAAATGATGCGTTACCTAAAACAGCTTGAGAACAAAGACTTCTCACTAACGCACGGCATGATCCCACTGGGTAGCTGTACGATGAAGCTGAACGCTGCTGCTGAGATGATCCCAGTAACATGGCCTGAGTTTGGTTCAATTCACCCATTCGCACCTCTAGAGCAAGCGGCTGGTTACACAGCACTAGCGAAAGATCTTAAAGAGAAGCTATGTGAAATCACCGGTTACGACGATTTCTCACTACAGCCTAATTCTGGTGCATCTGGCGAATACGCAGGTCTAATCGCGATTCAACGTTACCACGCAAGCCGCGGTGAAGCTCACCGTAACGTTTGTCTGATTCCAAGCTCTGCGCACGGTACTAACCCTGCAACGGCATCAATGGTTTCAATGAAGGTTGTGGTTGTTAAGTGTGATGAAGATGGCAACATCGACATGACAGACCTAGCAGCGAAAATCGAGAAGCACAAAGAAAACCTATCAAGTATCATGATCACTTACCCTTCTACGCACGGCGTATACGAAGAGCAAGTGAAAGAAGTGTGTGAACAAGTACACGCAGCGGGCGGTCAAGTTTACCTAGACGGCGCGAACATGAACGCTCAAGTAGGCCTAACTTCACCTGGCTTCATCGGTTCAGACGTATCTCACTTAAACCTACACAAAACATTCTGTATCCCACACGGTGGTGGCGGTCCGGGTATGGGTCCTATCGGTGTTAAATCACACCTAGCACCTTTCCTACCAGGTCACATCGAAAACGGTGTACAAGGTTCTGACTACGCGGTATCAGCTGCAGATCTAGGTAGTGCTTCAATTCTACCTATCTCTTGGGCTTACATCGCGATGATGGGCGAACTAGGCCTAACAGACGCAACTAAAGTAGCGATTCTGAACGCGAACTACGTGATGGAAAAACTACGTCCTCACTACCCTGTTCTTTACCGTGGCACTAACGGCCGCGTAGCGCACGAATGTATTATCGATATTCGTCCACTTAAAGAAGACACAGGCATCAGCGAAGAAGATATTGCTAAGCGTCTAATGGACTTCGGTTTCCACGCGCCTACTATGTCTTTCCCAGTAGCTGGCACACTAATGGTAGAGCCAACTGAATCAGAAGACTTAGAAGAGCTAGACCGTTTCTGTGAAGCGATGATTGCAATCCGTCACGAAATGGCAGCAGTGAAAAACGGTGAATGGCCACTAGACAACAACCCTCTAGTGAACGCACCACACACACAAGTTGACTTAGCTGGCGCAGAATGGGATCGCCCTTACTCTCGTGAACTTGGTTGTTTCCCATCGAAAGCAACGAAGAACTCGAAGTACTGGCCTACAGTTAACCGTGTAGACAACGTATACGGCGACCGTAACCTAATCTGTTCTTGCCCGAGCATCGACAATTACGAAGATTAATTCGTAGCGGTGCTAAGCAGCAAAACATAACAAAGGCGAACCAAATGGTTCGCCTTTTTGTTTTCTGAAATTCAAGATCAATAAATGGATTGACCTTACCGTAAGGGAAAGGTTTAAGGTGAAATGAATCCAACGATGAATGAGGAAACAATTATGTTATGTTGCAATAAAGCGCCAAAAGGTGGTGCCCCTCTTGGCTTACTCCTAAAGGTCACGCTTGGGATTGGTC
This sequence comes from Vibrio celticus, assembly GCF_024347335.1. NCBI lineage: Bacteria > Pseudomonadati > Pseudomonadota > Gammaproteobacteria > Vibrionales > Vibrionaceae > Vibrio > Vibrio celticus. The sequence goes on along the minus strand of NZ_AP025464.1, from coordinate 422,517 downwards.
TTTTAGTGTTTCTACTGGCTTTGTGGCAGTAGCATCTGCTTTAAAAACGACAACTCTATACGTCGATCAAAGTTGTTCTTGAAATCGTTTTTTCAGGCATTTATTAGCAAGTCACTAAACTTCTCTTTTAGTTGGTCGCTGAACGCATCAAATGTGTCAGTAACTGACAAAACCATATCAAGCTGCTGAGGAGACCCACCCTCACAAGCTAAAACAAGTCTTAACTGTTCTTTTGATAGGTACTTAGTAAGCGTAGACAGTAACTCTTGACGTGTTTTGAGGTTAGCAACAATGAAACCCCATCTCGTATCACTTTTGATTCCGTTGAGTACATTCTCATAAGAAAGATGACGTTGGATTTGTTCATTGTACTCAGTTAGTACTGCATTTCTGTGCCATGCATAGTACTTTTTTACACACTCTAGATACTTAAAGAACGTCTCATATACATCGACTTTCTCTCCATGATGCTCTAGAAATTGTTTTGCAGCTGATTTCCAATCTTTGTATTTTTTAAGATCATCAATATAGAAGTAAAAGCGAACGTCCCTAGTTTGTTTTTTGAAGTCTCTCGATATAACCCAGTTTGCTTCAACAATCTTGACATGAAGAATATAGTTTCTTAGTCCCTGTATAAACTCATGTATGCCTGAGTTACCGAAGATCTCTAAGCGTGTTTCATTTGATTTTTCAACGGAATACTTTTGTGAAAACCGTCTAAAATGATCAACAAGTGCCATTGTTGCTGCAGATGCACTAAAAATAGACTTTCTAACATCTAACTGCTTTTGTTCCAGCTTTTGTTGATTAGCAGGATACCAAAAGTCTAACTTTGTTGTTTCATGGCTAAAAGAGTTAATGCTATTCAATACATCGTTGTAGCATGCTTCCAATACTGTTACACAATCCATTAATTCTTCGTGCCTTTGCCACAATATCGCACCCTCAGTGCACTTTAGAATTTGTTCTGTTTCCGAAAAATTTCTGAAATACGCATGTCGAATCTCATCAGTACTCCAAGCAGGTTTATTTATATCCAACAATTTAAAATTGACCTCAAAATACCTAACAGCGGTTACACAGAGTAATTCTGTCCAATTAATTATGCCACCAATTTTACTAGCTTTGGTTTGTCCATAACAATCAGCGATATTGTTTTCTTAGTGATTAACATAACAAATAGGAAATTTAAGGACTGAATAGGATTCAAATAAAAAATCAATAAGTTGCGTACAATCACACTGTAACTGCACTGTGATAAGTAGCTACTCTGGATCGTCAAATTACGCTCAATCAATCCAATGCTTGACCCTATACGGTAAGGTGTTTATATTGTCGCCCGCCCAACGGGGCACATCCTAAAATACACACCGGCCATCCTGCCATCATTCGTGTATTTATATTGGTGTTGTGAACTTCCATGCTAACGAAACTTCGTCCTTTTACTCGTGAATCGGGTGCGCTTATGCATCTTTCGGTTCCTATCATTTTGACTCAAATAGCGACCCAGGCGATGGGATTTGTCGATACGACAATGGCTGGCCAAGTAAGCCCTGCCGATCTCGCCGCTATTGCACTCGGTACCAGCCTTTGGATTCCTGTGTTGCTGCTACTTCGTGGCGTGATTATGGCGTTAACGCCTGTTGTCGCTTACCACCGCGGCGCACGTGACTTTCAAAGTATCTCTGTTGAGTTCTTCCAAATGGTTTGGTTGGCATTAATTGCTAGCGTATTACTCATCGCTTACTTAGTGAGTGCGAAACCGATCTTAGAGTGGATTGGGGTTGCCTCTGAGATCATTCCAATTGGTAGCGACTATGCGTTTGCCCTAGCCTTCGGTGTGCCGGGTATTGCCCTATTTTACACCTTGAATGGCTTTTGTGAGGGTATGAACAACACTAAAGTGCCAATGATCATTTCGGTGGTTGGTTTGTTGGTGAATATTCCGGTCAACTACGTGCTTATCTACGGCAAGTTTGGCTTCCCTGAAATGGGGGCTGTGGGCTGTGGCTGGGCGACTAGCTTGGTGTATTGGCTAATGTCCGGAATGTTGTATTCCTACATTAAAGGTCATCACCACTACAAAACTATCATCAACTTTTCAGATGCAAAGCCAAAAGCAAAAGAGATGCTTCACCTTCTAAGATTAGGTTTACCTATCGGGATGAATATCGCGGTGTGTGGCAGTATCTTTGCGGTTATCGCTTTGATGATCGGCCGTATTGGTGCAGAGAACGTAGCAGCGGCGCAAATCGCTCTCAATATTTCAAGCCTAACTTACGTGATTCCTATGAGTATCTCGTTTGGCATTACGATTCGTGTTGGACACGCTCTTGGCGAAAAAGACGAACTAGGCGCGATTGAACGCAGTAAAGTCGGTATCTTAGTTGCAGCATTAATCTCACTTCTTTCAGTAGCGATGTTCTTACTGTTCCCTGAGTGGATCATTAGGCTTTACACAACCGACCCTGCAATAAGCGCGACAGCAGCAGTATTGTTGACCTTTACTGCTATGTACCAATTCAGCGATGCATTACAAACGTCTGCTAACGGCGCACTGCGTGGCTATAAAGATACTAAGATCCCAATGATCTTAGCCATCGCTTCATACTGGGGCTTAGCACTTCCACTCGGCATGGTGTTGGGCTTAACAGACCACATTGTTCCTGCTATGGGTGAGGAAGGATTTTGGATTGGTATCCTAACGGGCTTGAGCGTTTCAGCGACGCTGATGTTAATTCGCTTGCGATACGTGATTAAGAAGCGTGACTTGCCACCAACAAGTGCTCTATTGGCAAACTAAGACAAATCATCAAGCTAATACAAAAAAGCGCGTTATTGCTACTCGGCAATAACGCGCTTTTTTATTGAATTTTCATAAATCAGTTCATGTGTTCGGTTTAACACTCATCGTTAACTACTTGAACGGTACATACACAACCATCAGCTGGACATGTATCTCCACTCGTTCTACCACCAAAAGAATCATAGAGAACATAACAACCAGATGGAAGATCGTCTATTATCGCGCCGCCAAGATCTCCAGTGGTAAACGGGTATTCATAACCAACCACTGTATACCTATTAGCAAAGTCAGACGTTAAGCTGTCATCATCTGACAAGGTAAGGAAATCGAGCATATTCAATTTGTCGCCAGACTCCCCTCGGCTTTCAGGACAAAGTGTACCCCAGTCGACCTCAACGCTACCGATACCGAAATCGATCACATAGTTACTTTGGTCATCTGGGTTTTCCGCACTAGGGTCTAGCCCAACAATAATGGCTTTAGAGGTTACCTGAGTGATGACCCCTTCCATCGCACCAGCGACGCCCTCAAGTACCGCTTCTCTCGCTGACTCTTGGATATTAAGAAACCTCGGAGCTGCTGTAACGGCCAAGACTCCAAGTATCACGATGACAATGATTAATTCCATTAAAGTAAATCCGTTTTTCTTCATAACACCCACATCAAATGACAGCTATAGATACAATTATTGAATAAACTATCAATAACTATACATCGCGATTAGGATTCATAAAACTCAACGGCTATCGGTTTTTATAACACTGGTATGTGGTGTTTGTTCTATCTAGAGGCTGCAAAGATAACTGGAAGCGTTGTCACATAAGGTGTCAGTGGGTTTAAATTCGAACAAATGCGTGGTGCAACTGAAAGTATCGATGGAAGAAGGTTTAATTGATTTATTTGAACTGAGGCACGCTACGTATAACCAAAGTTAGACCATTTTTTGACTTGGTCTTTCTGTTTCTCCGACTAAGAAAACAAGAAACAAAATAGAACCCATAAAAAAACGCGCTACTACCATGGGTAATAACGCGCATCTATCAATCGTTGTACGACTATCGCAACATTAGTTCACTGCTTTCACGTAAGGAAGCACTCGGAATCCATCGCGTACTTTTTGGCTTGGAATGTAATGGCGGAAAGCTAAGTTAAACACACCAGAATCGTTTTCTGTTTTGATGTTGTTTACCGCATCATCACCACAACCAAAGCTTACAGTGTAAGTGCCATCGGCATTTTTCTCAGCCGTGTTTGAGCTTACGTTCGCCACTTCACCAAACATGAAACCTTGCTTGTTGTAGACAGTTACCGACCAAAACGCTTGGTTTTTAGGGTCATCAAAGGTTGCCTGATGACAAGTGTCTGCTGGGAAGTTGCCAGAGACTTCATAGATATTGTCATCTAACTGCGCGCCACCCCAACCGATAGCCGCGCCCACTGCGTACTTCTCTTTGGTAAACATCTCTTTTGAAGCATCTTCAGGGCTGGTAAACATACCAAACGTCGCCTGAGCACCATCGCGTTTCAGTAGTTTGGGCATTTCCATCTTAAGGTTTTTCTCTACCTCATCGAATGATTTCTCATCCACTTGCATTGCCATGAATTCGCCATCTGCTTTTGCATCAATGCTCATCTGATCTTGGATTTTATGAACTTCATCTTTGGTGAACGTCGCATCAGTACGAACGATGACATACACGTGGTCACCACTGTGAGTAGAAAGATCAAACGTACCAGAACCGTATTGCATTGGCTGAATGCGGTGGTCTTCTGTAATCACCTCCATCGACATGTATTTGCCTTCAGGAATCTCAGGCAACGTAATCGTCGCGCCTTGTGAAACGTTAATCACAGCCATTGAGTAGTATGTGTCTCGGTTCATTCGAACCACAGGCTGTTTATCAGTTGGCGTTAGCTCGCGTTTGTGTAGGAATTTATTAACGCCAACAAGCTCTTGGTTTTTCAAATATTGGCGTGACGTTTCGTACACCGCGTAATTGTCGACGGTAGTCACTTCACCATCGGCATTGAAGAACTCTGTCAGAGTCGAAACTTCTTCAGCTGCGTAAGAAGAAAGAGAAACTGCGCTTAAACCTAAAACTACTAATGCTAATTTTTTCATTGTTGACCTCTAATAAAATCGATAACGCTAAATCAATACATAGTCCATTTGTTTTTGTTCGAACAGTTAGTTCGTTAACCGCTCAACTTGTGAACAATGTTATCAAGGCAGCATAAATTCACAAATGACATCTCCGTATAAGAGATATGCATGAAAGTTATGTCGCCACTATCGATTTATTCTTAAGATGAACGATTACCTTCAACAGGCTCACTGGTTAACAATAGACAGGTAGGGCAATGAATCCAGTTTAGGGCTGTAGTTGAAATTGGCTGAGCGCAAACCAACTGATGATTAGAAATAATAAAGCAGGAAAGGAAGACGTCATGTTATGAATCACAGGCGCTGAAGTATCTAAACCAGATCCATATGAAAACTGGAGGTCGGTTATTGCTCTAGCTGGTTATTGCTTAGGCCAGCTCTAAAGTCCGTAGCCTTAATCAACTGTCACAAACAACGTCTTCAATCACCGACACGACTAAGTTCTTGAACCATTGATGGGCTGGGCTAGTAACGGTTCTTTTATGCTCAATCAAAAACAGTTCGAACATTAACTCGGGTACATTATCTAGAGAGAATATCGGCACTATCTTGTCGCCTATTCCCTCTAGTTCCGTCAATTTGTGGGTAGCAACCAAAATTGTATTCGAGCTCTGCATCACTTCCACCAGCGTAAGAAGCTGTCCGCTTTTAAAAGCAATATCTCTCTGCATTCCATTCTTAACTAAGTAAGTATCTACAGGGTGTTGCAGCCCGTAATTCGAGCGAATATCGAGCGTGAGATCGACAAAACGAGATTCGAGGCACTGCTCAAGCGTGACATTTTCAGCTTGGGCTAAAGGGTGATTTTCTGAAACATAAAATACCGGATAGATCTGGCCAAGACTCACATATGGGAATTCGATTGGATTGCTCGGGGCTTCGATATGAATAGTAAAATCTACATCTCGTGATAACAGTTGACTAGTAGGCGTTTTTGCAATCGGATATTCGATAAGACTGGCGTTTGGAGCATCGTGCATGAACCGTTCAGCAAGGGGAACAGAAAGCATCCGACTCATTAATGGCGGCACAGAAACAACAAAGGTTTGAACACATTCAGCAGGATCAAACGCAGATTTCGTTACTAGGCTTCTCATCGCCAATAGCAACTCGTCTAAAGGTGCTTGCAGTTCTAGCGCTTTTTGCGTGGGCACTAAGCCATTAGACTCTCGATAAAACAGTGGGTCATCAAACAACTCTCGCAAGCGACTTAACGTACGACTCATCGCAGGTTGAGACAGATACAAAGTATTAGCAGCTCGCGTTACGTTCCTCTCTTTGATTAAAACACTTAACGACACTAATAAGTTTAGATCCAGCCGAGAAAGCTGTTGTTCGATAGTCATCATAAGACATGCATTCGAGTAATATCACTCGTTAAATAATTGCACCATTGTGACTAACAAACAAGTCTCTGTTTAAACGATGTCACTTATATCCAACTAAAAAGGCGAACCCATCGGTTCGCCTTAATCATTTTATTGGTCAGAATCGTTTAGTCATTACGAATAGGTGATAACAACTCAGGGTTAACCACCAAGTTTCTCACACCGTGGGCGTGATCTTCGTTAAAGTCATTGCCTTCACACCAGCTACCTACTGTCGCGATATTTACTTTCGCGACTTGTGGTCTAACGCTCCATGTTACTTGGAAAGGTGAACCTTGCTCATTGTAACCAGGGCCCGTTGTAGAGCCTGCGTATTGGATCGCTGAGCCAGTATCTTGTGGGATGTTTGGTGCTTGGTGTAAGCCGTTCACTTTTGAATGTTTAGCGAGCGCTTCAAAGTCGAGTGCTCTGTCGTCATTCACTAATACGTAAACTTGGGTTTCTACACGCAGTTGCGGGTTGGTAATTGCGTCGTTAAAACAAGCGCCCAATGTTTCACCCGGTTCAACTTGCGCCGTTGAATAAACATAGTGAACTTCAATGGTGTCGCCCGAATGCAAAGAACCATGATCGCTCGGACAAACCTTACCCTCAAATGGTTTCAGCTCAGCTGAACTCAACTTACCTGTGTATTTAAAACCACTCTGGAAGCCCTTCCCATCACCATTGCCAGCGTATTGAGTAAACTCGCCGCCTTTGTGCTCAGCGTTCTTATGGAAGTGAATATTACATAAGTTCATTGCTGTTGAATCAGGGGCATCCGAAAACAGCCTGGTATTTGTTCCTTTCAATGAACCCAAATCTCGTGGGGCTTGCGGGCCAAAACCTTGCCCTTGGGTGTTTTCAGAAAGCTTCGCTCTTTGCTCTGCGATAACACCATCTGATACAGACTCATGGCTCGTGTCTGATGCATTTGCATGAGCTGACAACATCACCATCGCGACACTTAAAAACACACTCTTATTCTTCATTTTTCTTCCCTAGAATATTGATAACTAAACCTAACCGCACTTAACAGCAAACATCTTACTATGCTCGTAAGTGAATATAAGATTTGTCTTTGTAAGATTAGATTTCATTGCTTACTTTGGGATGAGTATTAGAACCCTTGATGCATATAACAAGTCAAACAGGGTAAATTCGGCGAGTCCCTTCCAGAACTAATAATTTCCTATTTTCGTTTACCGTCGCCTGACTCAGCGCTCAGATAAGTGAGCACGATTCTTAGGAAGAACGGTGGCCAGATTTAGAAGATCAAAAAAGGCGAACCATCTGGCTCGCCTTCACGTTTCATTCTATCTATTAGGTTGTCGTTATAGGTTAACGATTTAACCGTTACCGGTGGCAAATATCCCAAACGTCATGACGTTCAATGCATCTGTCACGCCCTCTAGTGATTTAATCACGGTCTTAGTCGGTTTATTATGACGAATAAAATAGCTTCCGATGCCTTTTTCACTGCCACTCTTAGCATCGCTTTCCGTTGTTTCTGTCGCTGCTACTTGAGAAGGTTCCACTGATTCTGATTCTGGCTCTGGCTCTGGCTCTGGCTCTGCATGTGCGTGAGCTATCGTGTCGTTATTTGAATCAAGGTTAGTGACTGGTTGATGATTAACGATAGAATCATTGGAAGAATCAACGCTGGTCTCAGCGTTTGTATAGCTTGAAGTCTCGAGGTTACTCTCTCCCTCTACGCTTTTCGACATAGCGTCTTCGTTGCTCAATGTCTCATCGTCTAGCTGATGATTACTCGTTGAAGAACAAGCTGTTAAGAAGAACAGGCCAACGATGAATATGAGTAAGTTTTTCATCATAATGATAAAGCACGAATTAATAAAACATTGTTCGATTGTAATTTATTTGATTGACTACATCCAGCACCAAGCAGCGTAAAAGTGAAATGTCATGTTCTTGAAGAGTAAACAAAAGCGTACGATTTCAGGCCTAGAACTGATAATTCGAGACTTCAATCAGATTGCCATCAGGATCTCGAATATAAACAGAAACAATTTTCCCTATTGCACCTGTTCGTGGTACTGGCCCTTCTTCTATCGCGACGCCTTGCGATTGGATGTGTTCGACAACTTCTGTAATTGGTGTATTGGTAACAAAGCAGAGGTCTGCACTACCGACCTGAACACGCCTTGCCTTTGGCTCGAACTCGCTACCGCTGAGGTGTAAATTAATCTTCTGCGTCCCAAATGACAACGCTAACCTGCCCTCACCAAATTCGATGGGCTTCATTCCAAGCACCCGCTGATAAAAGTCGACCGCAATGTGCAAATCACTCACGGTTAATACCAAATGATCCAACTGAATGATTTCCATCATTACCTTCCTGTAACTTAGAGTGATAAGGGCTTATTGGCAGTGACTAGGCATAGCTAGATTAACAATGTCATTCGACAACCCACATAACTCATAACCGAAATGTAGGTTGGAATTACTGAACTTAGCCTTCGCTCTTACTGAGCGTGTAGGAAACTAAACTATCATCACCTACCTTGAACACCCAAACATTCTCGCCATCTACAAATTGAAATTGATTGGTTGATTCAGTTGGCTTTAATTTACCAACAAATTCAGACAATGCTGGCTCGTTGATGATGAAGCTTCCTTCTGAAGTATTCGCATCCAGATCGTTATTCACTTCAATCGTCACTGTAGATTTAGGCAGAATATCGGGTAACCAACCTCTGTCGAACAATAGCTCTTGTTTGGCTTGTGCATAGGTCGAATACTCATCAATAACCACATCTGAACAGCCAGGCATTAAGGCCAAAACTGGAAGTAGCAAAGGGAGTAAAACGCTAGTTTTCATTTAATTACCATAACTGAAAGCTGGAATTTGAGATCATACGTTACCATACAACCTCATTTCCATTCACAAAATCCATTTTATAAATCAACCGCAATCATCATTCAAATTAATTGACTTTATTTACATGCAGCCAGTACTAGATAATATTCAGACCAAAGACGTTTTTTACATCGAACAATACCTTTTGCGTTCTTTCCCTAGAGACTTGGGTGCCATTGCGTAAAATTTCGATGAGTTGCGCTTTATCATCCAGTAACTCTGATCTTCTTTCACGAATAGGACGAAGCATCTCTTGCAGGCACTCTTCCAATACTTTCTTAGTTTGTCCATCGCCTAGCCCACCTCTTTGGTAATGCTCTTTTAGTTGACTGACATAGTTAGCGTCTGTGTGAAAAGCATCAAGATAAGTGAACACGATATTGCCTTCTACTTTACCTGGGTCTTCAATTCGCAGATGGTTTGGGTCGGTATACATGGATTTAACGGCAGCTCTGATCTCTTTCTCTGTCGCACCAAGATTAATGGCGTTGCCCATCGATTTAGACATCTTACTTTTACCATCAGTACTAGGGAGGCGAGATGCATTGCTGAGAAGCGGCCTACATTCATTTAAGATTGGTTTACCAGCAAGCGAGTTAACCTTTCTTACTATCTCATTGGTTTGTTCCAACATCGGCAATTGATCATCGCCAACAGGCACTAAAGTCGCGTTAAAAGCAGTGATGTCTGCCGCCTGTGAGATTGGATAAGTGAGGAAGCCTGCTGGAATAGATCGTCCAAATTCCTTGTTCTGAATTTCACTTTTGACCGTTGGATTGCGTTCCAAGCGAGCGATAGAAACAAGATTGCTGTAGAACATGGTGAGCTCAGCTAACATCGGCAACTGTGATTGCAGACAAATCGTGGTCTTGGTCGGGTCGATACCCACCGCAAGATAGTCAGCGACTACATTGAGAATGTTGGAAGAAACCTTCGAAGGATTATGGGCGTTGTCGGTAAGCCCTTGCATGTCAGCGACCAATATCGTTTGGTCGTGAATATGCTGCAAAGAGACTCTTTGTTTAAGTGAACCGACGTAATGACCCAAATGCAAAGGTCCAGTTGCTCTATCGCCAGTCAGAATAATTTCAGGCTTGTTGGTATTGTTCTTACTGCCAATATTATTGCTGTCGGTATGGCTGTTTGAGTTGGTATTCATGGTGTATCTCCAAGTTAAAAAGGCTACTGGAGATAAAAAGAGGCGACATTTTTGATGACATTCTTAGCTACCGTCCAGCAGCTAAAGAATGTAAGTATTCCGTGCTGCTCTATTGAGAGCACCACCAAAAGAAAATTGAAGTTGAAGCAGAATTAAATTTCATGGTTAAAACCTATCAACAATACAGACGAGCGACAACTGTTATTTACGCGCACCAAGAAAATAGGTCATAAGATTAATAGGTTATAGGCTTAATCTTTAACGGAACACAGCTCAATGATTCGGTCACACATGGCTTGGTTGACTGTGAAGTAGGTGTTGAGGAACGCTAGTTGGGCAAGTGCCGATTCAGCCGTACGCTCGTAACCTTGGGTAAAGGTTGGTAGCAATTGAGCAAACTTAGGAAAGCGCGCTTCTAGTCTTCTATCCGACATAAACTCATCGACGAATTCAGGCTCAGAATGTTCAGTTTGATCCACAAGATCGATCAAACGATCAAGTGCGTAAGATTGAACGAACCGACTGCCCGACAGCTTTTCGCCTCGATTATAACGAGACATACCCACATAAAGATTGGTTAGAGCCTCACCAATGATCCACTCTTGGGAGTTAGCGCCTGCCTCCCCTTTTACTGGTGGGATACAGCACTGAGTATCAAATTCAGGTTGCTGCCAAACAATGCGCCCTTCAGCAAATGGAATATGCGCTAACTCGTGGGATTCAAACACCGCAAATTCGCAAAAGATTCCGTCAGCGTACAGGACTTTATAGCCATCGACGGTATTTCTCACCGCGTAGTCGATTGGGTGAATGTCTGAGAGCCAATGCAAGCTGTCTAAGAAATACTGCTTATGCCCCGTTTGTACTATCGCGAAAAAATCGACATCTGAATACTGATCAAGTCGTTCTGTTTCAATACCTACCGAGCCCAATCCCAGTAAAGCATGAGCCTTACCCGATGCTTCCAAAGAGTCCCCTATCGCATCTAAACGCTGGAGTAATTTTTCTGGTGTGTTTATGTGTCTTGTCTGCATCACTTTATCCGTTTGCATAGCTTAATCCCTATCAAGTTAAATTCCACTCAACCTAACTGATAGTTAGAACATCTAAGAAGTTTAATTTATAAAATGTGTGTTTTGGATAACGATCTGCGCAAGTTATTGTTTAAGTAACGGTGGGAATTAGAGGTGAGAAAGAGTGTGTTCAACCGATAAACAACACTCTTCTATCATGACTTATCTTTTAATCGCTGATATTTATAACTGCTTCTCTTTGTAAAACATTAGCTAATAAAAGCTTTGGGGTTAAACCGATGACTTAGCTAAGTAAGCTGCCATTTCTTGTGATGGCACCATGCCTCCGCCTGTCGCCCACACAAGGTGTGTTGCATTCGCTAGCGTCGACTCATCAATTTCTAGACGAGCAAGGTATTCACTATTTTGCTCAACATGAATCGCACCCGGCATACCCGCTAGCGCTGAAGGCTCAAGTTGAATGCCCTCTGCTTGATTCAGTTCACCTAACAATTGGTACATGCGTTCATCGGTTAATGTGTAATAACCATCAAGTAAACGCTCCATCGCGCGCCCCACAAAACCTGAAGCCCGACCCACCGCCAAGCCATCCGCAGCTGTTAAGTTGTCGATACCAAGATCTTGTACCGCAATCTCATCATGCAAACCCGTATGAACCCCCAACAACATGCACGGAGAATGAGTCGGTTCAGCAAAAATACAATGGACGTGGTCACCAAAGGCCATCTTCAAGCCAAATGCGACACCACCGGGCCCACCACCTACTCCACACGGCAAGTAAATAAATAATGGGTGTTCTTTATCTACTGAAATATGTTGTTGCTCAAATTGCTGTTTGAGCCTTTGCCCTGCCACCGAATAACCAAGGAACAGGGTTTGCGAGTTTTCATCATCAATGAAAAAGCATCGAGGATCTTGTTCTGCCTCTTTACGTCCTTGTTCCACTGCAACGCCATAATCTTGTTGATACTCGACCACGTTAACACCGTGCTCACGCAGTTTGTTTTTCTTCCACGCTCTCGCATCAGCAGACATGTGAACCGAAACTGTAAAGCCTAACTTGGCACTCATTATGCCAATCGACATACCTAAGTTACCCGTTGAGCCTACGGCAATACTGTATTGTTTAAAGAAGTCACGAAATTCAGGTTCGAGCAACTTGCTGTAGTCATCGCTCTCACACAGTAACCCAGCTTCAATCGCAAGCTTCTCTGCATGCGTTAGTACTTCATAGATACCACCGCGCGCTTTAATTGAACCTGAAATCGGTAAATGGCTGTCTTTCTTCATCATCAAACGCCCTTTTATTGGCTGCTGATAATGAGCTTCTAATGCTAACTTCATTGCAGGGATATCGATAAGCTCAGATTCGATGATGCCATTCGTCACATGAGTTTCAGGAAATGCCTTCACCAGATAAGGGGCAAACCTTTGTAACCTCAAACTCGCATCATGAATATCCTGTTCGCCTAATCCCACATAAGGCAAACCGCGCTCCAGAGTCGTCACATTTGGGTTAAACCAAACCACCTCTTCCAGTGCAATCAATTGTCGAAGTAATGGGAAATCTGAAATGAGTTTATGGATATTCAATATGGTCATGGATTACCTTTTTTGGTGAAGCGCGCGCGACGCTGGTTCAGTCATTAGTAAACCTATTTAAACGGTATTTGTATAATCATTCAATGACCTGTAGGCTAGCTTTTCTTCTCATAAGCAAACAGTAGAACAACCTATGAGCGCCTCTCTTCGTAATAGCATTTTCGTCATGTTAGGGATTCTATTTCTAGCACTTAACCTTCGGGGGCCTTTTACGAGCTTGGCTCCTGTGCTTTCTCAGGTTATGGAAGGCCTCAACCTTACGTCATCGGCTGCTGGCTTCTTAACAGCTTTACCACTGTTAACTTTTGCCTTGTTCTCACCATTAGTCACCAAGATATCCCAACGATTTGGTCTAGAGCCTAGCCTGTTATTAGGCTTAGTTTTGATCACTTCGGGTATTACACTGCGCTCTTTAGGAGCAATTCCGACGTTATACATCGGTACAGTAATGATTGGACTTGGTATCGCGATTGGTAACGTGTTGTTGCCCGTTGTAGTGAAAATTAGCTTCCCTACTCGTATTGCAACCGTTACTTCTCTGTACATCTTTACGATGGGCATCGGCTCGACGTTAGGCTCAAGTTTGATGGTACCGTTTTCAAATCTAACCTTATTCACGGTCACAGGTTGGCAATTGGCACTGTTAATGAACTTGGTATTTCCAATATTAGCTTTGATGATCTGGTTGCCTAAAATCAGAAAACGCTCATCTTCAGCCAACAATAACAAGCAACAAGACAAACCTCTGCCGATGAAACAGATGATTAAAAGCGGCGTAGCGTGGCAAGTAACGTTAGCGCTTGGGCTTAACTCATTTACCTTCTACTCTTTGGCTGGCTGGTTGCCACAGATATTGAACGATCTTGGCTACAGCGAAATCGACGCGGGCTACATTTATGGATTTTTGCAATTTTCGACTATGGTTCCGGGGCTGCTGTTACTGCCATTCTTAGCCAAAAGTGACAATCAACAATGGCTCATCACTCTGTGTGCATCGAGTGTATTTGTTGGATTGATTGGCCTGTTGTATTTGCCTGAGTTTGCGATCTTTTGGGTGGGACTGTTTGGATTAGCCAACTGCTCGACGTTTATTATCGCGCTATCTTTTGTTGGCTTGCGTACATCGAATAGCAGCCAAGCCGCATCATTGTCGGGTATGGCTCAGGGAATCGGTTATGCGTTGGCAGCCACTGGTCCAACGCTGGTGGGTAAGCTTCATGCTCAAACCGGTTCTTGGAGTGTGCCGATTCTGTTGATCGCATCTGTTGCCTTTGCGTGCACGATTTTCGCGGCATTGGCAGCACGAGATAAGAAAGTGAGCGTTTAAGCCAAACAGAATGACTATGGCGTCGCGACTTTATTTGCTCGCGACTCTATGGCTGACTACGGTTTTGATGTATTCACTTGGCGACAAACCAAATTTGCCTTTAAAGCGCTGACTAAAACGCCCTTCCGATTGGTAACCGCAAGACTGAGCCAACATCGCCACATTCTGCTGTCCGTTTTGCATCAGATAAAGCGCGTGACTTAACCGAACTTCAGCTAATACCTCACGATATTGCATACCTTCCAGTTTGAGCTTTCGAATCAGCGTGGCTCGGCTCATCGCAAAACGCTCCGCCACCGACTCTAATGGATGCTTCTCGTCTGGTGAATGTGAAAGATAATGGCTGAGCTTTTGGCTAAACGAGACGTTGGCACTGACAAACAGTCGATGCAATACCCCTTTTTCAGCTAATTGCTGGTAAAAGCCCTGCAGCCAAAACTGTTGAGTCTCTTTGCTCATGCTCTGTGTATCAAACGAGAACAGAGCATTGAGTGAGTCTTGTAAGTTTCGATCCGCTTTTACTATAGGCAGTCCCAGATCATTCGACCGTTCCTCACTTAAATCAAGCATCGCCTGAGAAGGTTGGAATTGAAAGCTGAACACTCGCGACAAGAAGCGCCCTTTATGGGGCATGTTCTCAAAACTTAGTGAAGCTGATGCCTCACACAACAGCAGCTCAGAATGTGAGAGCTCTGCCGCTGAATTTTTCCAAAACAGGCGCTTACTGCCTGTAATTATCTGAATGATACTAGGGGATAGAATCCTCACATTACGCAGCTTTTGTAACTGCTCTGCACGAAAGATCGTCACTTGATATTGATGATTCATCTCATCCCCTTATTTGCTTATTTGCTTATTTGCTTATTTGCTTATTATGCACGTGTATAAGCTTTTAACGTACATAAGCTATTAACGTGTATAAGTTGCAGTCAGTTTCGCTTTGTCTAAAGCCATACTGTTCAACGTGAATCCAACCACTGCCGACGGCGTGTTTTCGTCGAGGTTAAGTTTGTCCGTTGGTAATGCCCAAACCGTGAACTGGTAACGGTGCATACCATCTTTTTCTGGAGGACAAACGCCACCGTAGCCAACTGTTCCGTAATCAATGCGACCTTCTTTGCCACCGACTTTAGAGATGTCGACACCGCGAGGTAGCTCGTTCACAGTTGCAGGGATATCAAACGCAACCCAATGCCAGAAGCCACTTTCAGTTGGAGCATCTGGATCATAAGCTGTGATAGCAAAGCTTTTGGTGCCTGCTGGTGCATCTTTCCACATTAATTGTGGTGATAGGTTATCGCCGTCACAACCCCAACTTGAGTATTCAAAAGTCTTCGCCATTGGGTGACCTTCTTGAATATCGTTGCTGGTTAATTCGAACGCCTGAGCAGAGCCTGCGGCCAAAATACTGATTGCCAATACTGATTTGATGATTAGTTTCATGATGGTTCCTCTTATTTGGTATGAGTTGAGTATAGTCCTTCCCACATGCTTAATAATGACAATAAGTACATAATTATCTAATTTATCGGAATCAAATGATACTTACTGTAATTTCATCTTATTATTTAAAAGCATGATCCACTCGACAGTTTGCTGTTAAGGGAGCACTTATTGACATTCAGGTTACAAATCTAACCCAAAAGTCTTTAGACTCGCCTCACGACTTTTAATGAGAATGATTGGATGCGCAGGTTTACCTTAGCCCTTTGCTTGACCTTTTGGCTCCCAACTTTAGCCAATGCCCAAAGTTTGCAAGACAAGTGGCAAACCCTGTATCAACTGACCTGGCAATCATCTCCAATCTTAGTATCTCAACAAGAGTTGGATCAGTACCCAAAAGTTCTGCTTCATGAAAGTAGCCGTTATCCTAATTTCAACCATTTCAGTTGGGACGACATCGCAACGTTAGCCTCAATACAAGATCACTGCCAAGCAATTGAAAGCAGTAATCCTTCATTACATGACGCCATCGAGTTTGAGCTTGCCTTATGTCAGCAACAAGCATTGGATTCGATTTGGTTTGCAGCACACTCCAAACATCACCCTGCCGGTGGCAGCTTTGCTGATCGTTATTTAGCCACTTACCCAGACGTAAGCGAGCAAATACGCCCGTTTTTGAGTCTTACCAACCCACAGCACCCTCTATATACAAAGCTAAAAGCGCTAACTGTTCAAGGCAGAGAGGCATTGCTCAATGGATACCGCGCTTGGCAACAAGATGATGTGCTTTGGTTAAGTGGCGAGCAAGGCTGGAAAGCCATTCCCTTAGATGTTTGGCAACCTATTGCAAAGCGGCAAGAGGTATCTTTGACGGGTGAGACCTGTACTTTTCGTTACAGCAACGTGTGCTTAAGCGAGCCTAGCAATGACAATCTGATCATGAAAACCTTGATCTTTACATTGCTCTTAACGTTGCTTTCCGGACTCGGTAGAGTCTTATACCTAAGAACAAAACAACGAAAAGAGAGACAGTTCGTTTTACAGCTTCTTACTCATGAACTGCGCACGCCAATTACTAGCCTAGGCTTAACCGTCGAAATGTTTAGAAATCGCTACGATGATTTTTCTGATGAAACTCAAAATGCGGTTTGGCGTTTAATATCCGACTATCAAAGGCTTTCTCAACTCACCGAAAACAGCAAAGTGTACCTAAGTTCGGATCAGTCAGAGCCTTTGTTGAAGCAAAACGCTTCATTAGAAGAGTGGCTCGATCATGTCTGTGAAAAGCACAATATTTCTTATCAATGTGAAGCGCGTGAAGTCGAACTTAACCTGCCTTATTACTGGCTAACCATCTGCTTGGATAATCTAATCAAGAATGCCAAACAACACGGTAAAGGTAAGGTTTTGGTAAAGGTCGAACTCGGAGACAAGCTGACGATTGAGGTACAAGACGAGGGGCACTTCCCTTCTTTTCTGCAACGGTTTGTATCTCGAGCAACACCGAATATCAATCACAGACAAGACAACATGGGCATTGGCCTCACTATTGTCGAACACTTGATGAAACAAGCGAATGGCCATCTCATTATTCTTCGTAACCCAACCCGATGTATTCTGGAAATTGCTTATGAACACCCTACTGCTGATTGAAGACGACCAACTGCTTGGACAAGGCCTCGTCAGCTTCTTTGAATCCAGTGGTTACCAATGCCTTTGGGCGAACGATTCAGAGAGTGCCAGTAAGCAATGGTTTCGAGCCGATCTTGTGATATTGGATCGACAGCTTGAAGATGGTGACAGCTTGCAACACCTTCCAAATTGGTTGCTCCTCAAAGCGCTTCCTGTAATTGTGCTGACCGCTAAAGTAGAAGTTCAACAACGTGTTGAAGGATTAATGGCGGGAGCCAAAGACTACGTGACTAAACCATTTTCTAACGACGAATTACTTGCTCGAGTGATTACCCAGCTTCGTCCGTTAGGTGTGAGCCTCTTAAATTACGCAAATATCCAGATCAACTTGTCGGAACGGATCGCTTATCTGGATGAAAGCCCAATAACACTAAAACCTAAAGAGTTCCAGTTATTGGTCTTGTTTGTTCAGAACCAAAGTCGTGTGTTTCACCGAGATGAGTTACTCAATAAAATTTGGGGGTATCAGGCCTTTCCTAGTACCCGAACTATTGATAATCACATACTGCGCTTACGCCAGAAGCTGCCAACATTGAATATCGAAACGCATCGCGGCGTTGGTTACCGCTTAGCTGGGGAATCATAATGAAAGTTACTTCGTTAGCGGCACTGCTCTGCACCTTGCCGTTCGCAAGTCATGCGGCATGGTTTACCGACACGCCATTGCAACACACCTATCAATCTCTGCTTGATGACCAACCTCAAGTTGCGTGGCAAGAGCTACAAATCGCACTCGATCAACAAACACTCGATAGTGAGCTTTGGCTGCCAGTCAAACAAGAGATATTAAGCCAGACTCAATGTGGAACCTCACTAAAACAAAGTGCTGAGCCGAAACACCACATCCAAGTCAGCTTTATTCGACGCTATGGCCTGTCATCGCACGGTTATCAAATCAAAGTCTCTGCCGAGCAACTCAACAAAGGCTTAGAAACCCAAACTCTTTCTTTGGTATCACCTAAAGGTAAAGTCCTTCTCAATGGGCAACTCGCTTCCAATAATGAGTATCAAGAGATTGAAACCAACGAAATGTTCATCAAACCCGAATCTGGTGTTTATCAACTAAAGATAGGTTCAAACCACTACCCTATTATTGTCGCTTTAAATGACAGTAATCGATGGCTGACGCTCGAAAATAAACTCAGCGAACCACATATCGTGCTCTCACCTCCAAAGGAGATCGACAACTGCCCTGACGCTAATGTGAGTTGGCAATGGTTTGATGAAAACTACAACCTGTTAGGTTACAAAGTGCCAATCAAAACAGCGCAAGCACCCGTTCCCACAGAAGGTCCACTTGGAACTAAAGCCAAGCACTTGAGTGCTTCGGTTGAAATGTTTGAATACCAAGGCGCTATTGAAGTCCAATATGTGCAGCGCGTCGCCGTGCCTTTCTAATGGAAAACCACTAAAGCCAAACAGAAAATAGAGACATATAGGTGACAAAGCACTAGCGCTACTTAGGTGTAATAACCGTACTTACCCTTTACGGAATCTAAATATGCTCAGCGTACGTTACCCACTCAATATTTGCACTTGTGCCATTGTGGCTCTAACAACAGCTTGTCTGTTTTCATCCAATGCACAAGCGAGCCAAATAACGCTCACCAGTAATAGCAGCGTCAGCGGCAGCAGTATTCGCGACAATGCTAACGCCACTACCAGCAATACCGTCTCTATATCATCGAATACTCTAGAGATAGATTGGAACGGCTTAAGCGTTAACAGCGCTGCTCTCACCGTTGATAGCAAACCACAGAAAGCGACCAATCTGGTTATTGGCTTTTCCGATAAAGCTGACTCAGTAAAAATCGCCACTTGGACCTTAGTACCCAGTGGGATAAACGTTGAGGCAGAGCTTAATCAAGACCAACTCACTTTTCAGTTCAGCTTACCTTCGAATATACAGGTGAAACGAAACGATCCAATCGAGTTGGCGTGGTTTGATCTTGCAGAACAACGAACTCAGACACTATTTCTACCCTTTAGTGAAGGCATGCGCGTACCTACTGATAACAAGCTTTGGGGTAGTTATCTAGTTGACAACCATTCTGGAAGCAACACCACTCAAGACCTAAAGATGCCTTTTTGGACAGCACAACAGAACGACCACTTCATTAGCTATAAGATGATTAATGCAACCAACAATCAACTGCTCTTCTCAGAGGTATCCTCTGATACTTCAACAAATTCCAAGACCAAAATTGACATGAAGGCATCACACCAATTTACGATGCTCAATCAATCGCAGCCTTTTATTGTTCGTATCACCCTCGGAGAGTCGTGGTTAGATGGTGCCAAACAATACCGCGATTGGCGCATCAATAATGACCAGTCTGAAACGCTTGTAGCAAAGCAAAAGCGCAATCCAGATGTGACTAAGTTGATCGGCGCGAGCCACGTTTACCTATTTGGCAAAGACCCATTAAGCATCCAAGATGTGAGTAACTGGTGGGGATTTAAAACATGGTATCTAGAGGGCTCTAAACTAAGCGTTTCTGCGGAAGCGAAAAGAGAACTGTCGTCACTATCTAAGGGTAAAGATTGGTTCAGTCAGTATCACAAACAACTATTGTTGGACTCTATTAGCCAGTCATTGCAGGTGTTATATCCTGTTGGTAATCCGACACTCGAAGACAACACGATTAAAGCGCAATACAAAGCAGCACAGGATAAAAAGAACTGGTTGCTAAAGCACGCTTCTCCGTACCTAAACTCGTCAGAGACTTGGGGACAAGCGTTGTCTTCAGACATGGTCGCTAATCTAAATAAGGCTGGTTTAAACAAACTGTGGCTAGGATTCGATAATTGGATGCCAGCATTCTACCAACCTAACGCCGTGGCTCTGGCAAAACAGTCCGGATATCTGGTCGGCACCTACGATTCCTACAACACAGCCATTCCTGCGAAGCTGAACGACAACTGGCTAACCGCTCAATTACCAAAGCCGATGCGTGAGAGTTGTGCCATTGAACTAGCGGATGGCAGCCTAAAAAAAGGGTTTCGAGGTAACGGATTCTATCTTAATCCGAATTGCCATTTAGATTACGTAAAGCAGCGCGCTCAAGACATTATGAAATTCGGCAACTTCAACAGCTTGTTCTTGGATGTTGATGCAACCGCCATGGCACGTGAAGATTACAGCGGCTCTATAGACAGTCATAGCAACAGCAATGGAAATGGCAATACAAACGAGTCGGACATGCTTTCTTCCTTCAACAACCGAATGCAGTGGCTTAGCGAGCAACCATCGTTAGTATTAGGATCTGAAGACGGCAATAGCCTAACAACAAAAGGCATCGCGTTTGCACACGGCTTAGAAACGGTTGGTTTTGGTTGGACAGATAAAGACATGAAAGAAAACCGCCAATCTCCCTATTACTTAGGTCGTTGGTACCCAGACCACAAGCCTGACTTCTTCTTTAAGCCGGCCGAGGTTAAAGAGCCCTATAAGTCGCTACTGTTTTCGCCACAATATCGAATTCCACTTTACCAAGCCGTTTTCCATGATGAAGTAATCAATACGCACCATTGGCATTCAGACAGCCTTAAGTTCACTAATGTACAAGCAGAACGTGACTTAACCGCCATGCTATACAACACACCAGCGATGGTTCACTTGACCAGAGATGAAGCTTTATCAAGTTCAAGCCCGAGAATCAAAGCACTCAAACACTATCAAGATGGCTTTGAACCAATGCACGAACAGTTATGGGATAAACAGTTGGTCGATTTCGAATGGTTAGATAAAAACGGCGATGTTCAACAAACTGAGTTTAGTGACGGGAGTAAGATCATTGCCAACTTCTCTAACAAGGCATTTCGTCACAACGGTATCGATATTGCTGGCCTATCAGTCAAAGCTATATTAGCGAATGGACAAGTCGTCGACTGGCAGCCCAATCATAGTTAGCTTCGATACAGTTTAGACAATAACGAATAATAGGAAGCCTAAGCACTTTACCACTAAGATTTACCCCGTTACTTTTGCTTCCTATTTTGAAAGGCAGTCAGTAGATAGTCGATAAAGACCTTCTTACGTTTGGGCATCAACTGCCTGTCTGCATACACTAGGCTTACTGAAACTTCTGGCATCTCATATTCAGGTAACAAGCGAATCAGCTTACCTGTCTTGAAATGTTCCCGACAAATGAATTCAGGAAGCACCGCCAAGCCGAGCCCATCCACACACGCTGTTAGGCATGCCGTGATGGTATTCACCCGCAACTGACACGGTAGATCGATCAAAATCGACTCTCCGCCTTTTAATTGTAAATGCCACTTGGGTAGACGCGCGGCCTTGTTCACGACCTCAATCATTCTGAATGGCGGTTTAAGATCATTGGGCGAAGAGATTTCATCGAACTGCTCTAAATACTCAGGGCTGGCTACCAATACTCGCTTTGATGTTGTGAGGTAGCGAGAAACCAAGCTCGAATCCACCAACTCACCAATTTGCGCGTAAAGATCGATCCCCTCCGCAATGATGTCGACTTCTCGATTCGACAGTTCTAAGTTCAAAGTCACGTTTGGGTGCTCTTTTAGGAAACTGTGGATGTATGTGGCTAATACTTGATGCCCCAATTCGACAGGCAACACAACATTCAACTGCCCTCGGATCAAATCCTGATTGGCAGAAACCTCTAACTCAGCTTGGTTCATGATCTCTTGCATCTGCATGCTCGACTGATAAAAGCGCTCACCCTCTGGCGTTAAAACTAAACTTCGTGTCGAACGAGTGATCAACCTCACACCTAGGTGCTGCTCGAGCTCGTCAAGCTTTCGGCTGACGGTCGACTTGGTCATGTTCAATGCTTCAGCTGCGTGCGTGAAACTCCCACAATCAACAACTTGTGTAAAAACAGTCACAGCATTTAAGTCCATCGTACTTCTCCCAAAGCCCTATTAGTAAGATTATTGCAACAGTGTTTCCCTTTTTTCCTATCTTATCAATCAATCGAATTCATTTACAATTCGTTACATCTAAATAAAAACAAAATGAGAAATAAAAAATGACAGAGAACAACAACGCTTCGCAACCAGTAAGCACAAAAAAACGTAAAAAAGCCCCGCTTATTGCTACTGCGATCATGCTGTCATTAGGTCTTGCTGGTGCCGGATATTGGTACGGCTATGGCCAATACTTTGAATCTACCGACAATGCCTACCTACAAGGCGACATCACTAATATAAGCCCGAAGGTGTCGGGTTATATTGTTAAGTCTTATGTGAGTGATAACCAATCGGTTAAACAAGGTGACTTGTTGGTTCAAATCGATGATCGTGATTACCAATCTGCACTTGCTCAGGCGAATGCGCATTTAAGCGTCGTTCAATCAAGCGTACACAACCTTATCGCTCAACAAACGTTACAACGTAGCCAAATAAATCAAGCCGAGAGCCGTGTTGATTCCGCACAAGCTGAATACGAGCGTGCAATCCAACAAGTAGTCCGTTCTCGTAGCTTATTAAAGCGTAACTATGCTTCGCAAGATGAAGTCGACAGCATGGTCGCACAACAAAAAGTCACCCAAGCAGAACTTGAAGAAGCAAAAGCAAACCTCGTCGCAAGTAATGATCAGCTAATCGTGATTGCGAGTGAAATCGAACAAGCAAACGCATCCGTGACTGAAGCTCAAGCACAAAGAGATCAAGCACAACTTAACCTTGATTACACCAAAGTTTACGCGCCAGCGGATGGCGTGATTGGTAAACGTAGCGTTCGTGAAGGCTTGCTGATTCAAGCAGGCGCACCACTTATGAGCTTGGTACCAAACAACCAAGTGTGGATTGAAGCTAACTTCAAAGAAACTCAATTAAGCGGCATTCACAAAGGCCAAACCGTAGAAGTCGAACTGGATGCCTTTCCGGGTCAACCACTTGAAGGCGTGGTAGACAGTTTCTCCCCTGCAACTGGCGCCAAGTTTGCGCTCCTACCACCAGAAAACGCGACAGGTAACTTTACTAAAATCGTTCAACGTGTACCGGTGAAAATTACGATTCCAGATCAGCAAGAATTGAAAGGTAGATTGCTTCCTGGTTTGTCTGTGGTAGCGACCATCGATAAACGAGGCTAGATCATGAGTAATGCTGGTGTTGTCACCCACACTAATGATAATGACGAAGTTTCAAGACGCCATTGGCTCGCCCTATTTGGCGGTTTGATTGGTGCGTTTATGGCGATCTTGGATATTCAAATCACCAACTCGTCTCTCAAAGATATTCAAGGCGCGCTGTCTGCCACCTTAGATGAAAGTTCGTGGATCTCTACGTCTTATCTAGTCGCAGAGATGATTGCTATTCCACTCAGTGGTTGGCTTTCTAAAGCACTCGGTAAACGCCGTTATATCACGTGGACGACGGCCATTTTCACCATTTCATCTTTGTTATGTTCGTTCTCTTGGAATATGACCTCGATGATCGTATTCCGCACGATGCAAGGCTTCAGTGGTGGTGCTTTAATCCCGCTTGCTTTCTCGTTAGTGATTCAGTTATTACCTGTTAACAAACGTGCTGTGGGTATGGCACTGTTTGGCGTAACCGCGACCTTTGCTCCATCGATCGGCCCAACATTTGGTGGTTGGCTGACGGAGAACTTTTCATGGCACTATATTTTCTACATCAATATTCCGCCTGCTTTGCTTGTGATCACCATGATCCGATATGGCTTGGATGATGAAAAGCTCGACCTTGGCACGCTGAAAAAAGCGGACTGGTTTGGTATCGCCACTATGGCGTTAGGGCTAGGTTGCTTGGAAGTGGTACTAGAAGAAGGTAACCGTGAAGAGTGGTTCAGTTCGAGCTTTATTATTGGCTTGAGTATCGTGTCGGCGGTGAGTTTGGTTTACTTTGTGATAAACGAACTCCAACACAAAAAGCCATTGGTTAACCTGCGGCTATTGCGGGATGGGCAGTTTGCTATGTCTTGTATCGCCTATTTGATTTTGGGGATGGCGTTGCTTGGCTCTATCTATGTGCTGCCGATGTATCTCACTCAAATTCAGCAATATAACGCGATGGAAATTGGTGAAGTGCTAATGTGGATGGGTTTCCCACAACTTCTGATATTCCCAATTGTGCCCAAGCTAACACAGATCATTAAGCCTAAGTACTTGGTGACCTTTGGCTTCGCGATGTTCGGTTTCAGTTGTTACGTGAATACGCACATGACAATCGACTTTGGCGGGCAACAACTGATTTTATCCATGGTTCTGCGTGCTATTGGTAGTCCGTTTATCATGGTTCCGCTGTCTTTGGTTGCCATGAAGAACATCAGCAAAATGGACACGCCAGACGCATCTACGTTAACCAACGTGATGCGAAACTTAGGGGGCGCTTTTAGTATCGCGATTATCGCCACGCTATTGGATAACAAAACCCGTGAGCACTTGGCACACATCAAGGAGTCGTTACCTTCTGTAAGTCAACTCGGTTGGCAAACGCTTCAGCAGCAACAAGCGTTCTTTATTCAGTCAGGAAGTGATGCCACAACGGCGATGCAACAAGCTCAAGCAAGTTTACTTGGCACCATGCAACGTGACGCTGCCATTATGGCTTACAACGATGTGTTCTTAATGATGACAGCGTTCTTAGCTCTAGCGGCAGTATTGATTCTAAACATGCGAGATTAGCGCAGGAGTCAATTGATTTACGATTCAGATATATGTGAATAGAAACAAGAAAGCCCGATAACGCACTCGTTATCGGGCTTTATAACTCTTTATAGAGCTATGTTGTATCGCCAAAGACTAGTACTTAAGCAATACTTTCACATCGCCAGTAAGCGCAGCTTCATCAACATACCCAATCGCATTAGCATTTGTAGCAACTTGATTGATTACAGCGCTGTAATCTGCAACTTGAACTGGGGCTTCTGCTTTACCTGTAAACACCAAGCGAGCCCAAACGGATTGGAGTTGAGACTCTGAACGACCCGTTGCTACTTCATGAAAAGCAATACGACCTGCAGCACCATCAACAAGCTCAATAATCTGAGCCTTACTGCCATTACCCAGTTGGTTTGATTTACCCATGAATAATTTTTTCACATCAGCATTGGTTAACGCGTCAACACCTGCGCTATTGCCGATAACAACCATACCCGCAGCTGCATTAAACGAAATAAACGTTGCTGCCATAAGCGTTAGTAACTTTTTCATACTGATACCTTAGAATACGAAGTCTAATTTAGCTGAATACAAGATTGAGTCATCTTCAAAGAAATTGCCCGTTGCGATAAATGGGTTACTAGGGCGTGTTGATCTTTGCTGTACATTTCGCGTTCAACAATACATCGGTAGCCACATTAACATGAATGCCAGCGATAACATGCTGGCATAATTCCTTTCTAGCTTGTCATATCTACTTGAAATAGCTCGATAATGCTTAATTCTCCCAAAGGCATTTTCGACCAAGTGACGATACTTGTATAAACACCAATCCATACTGTCTTTGTCTATATCTTGTCCGTAATTGCGTTTAGCAATTACCGTTTCTCCGCCACGTTCCTTAACAAAAATACGGAAAGGTTCGCTGTCATATCCTTTATCACAAACGATGGTATTAACTTCATCGAGTTGCTCAACTAAGCTTTCGGCATGCACTATATCGTGGCGTTGTCCCTCTGATAAATCAAAGCAAATCGGCAGGCCACCACTATCTACGGCTAAGTGAATTTTGGTTGAGTTGCCCCCGCGACTTTTTCCTATTTGCTCTGAACTTTCAGTAGCTGCACCTGTACTATGCTGATGTGCTCTAACTATAGAGCCATCAAGAAATACCATTCAAAATCAGCCATGTTAGATAAGCTTTTGAAAAGATTATCTAAAATCCCTTTCTTTGACCAAAGATTAAATCGTCTGTAAACGGTACTCCACTCTCCGAACTCAGAGGGTAGATCTCGCCAAGGAATACCTGTTCTCATTCGATAAAGTATTCCTTCAAATGTCATTCGATGTTCAGTTTTATCGTAAATACGACCTGTACTTTTCATAACTTGGAGTAGCAGTTCCCAGCGAATATCAGTTAGCATTGTTCTTGGCATGGTATTGGTTATGGTTTTACTTTTGGCGAAGCAAATTATAACTCTTTACCATGCTGTTCAAAAAACACTCACGAAAGATCAACACGCCCTAGTTGTTTCGATATTCTCTTGGAAGCCTCCGCTGGTACCTTTGTAGTCAACATAGGTAACATCAACTTTGAGTGACATGTTCTTAGCAAAATCCCAACGAGAGCCCACCGCATAAGACAAACGCTCGTAGTTCATAGCTTCTCTAAGAGACGAAGATGGTAGATTTACACGCTCTTCGTTATCAGTCGTTTCTACCCAGTTGATAGAGATATAAGGGGTAAATTCATTCACTCTGTAGCCAACTAAAGTTGAAATCGATTGGTAGTCATAGAACTCACCATCTAGCTGTACATCTGCGCCCTCGATGTTTGCGATTAGATCGCCGTTGTCGTATTGCGCACCAAGCGAAATAAACTGGCCGTCTTTACTGTCTAACATCTGAGCCATCTGGCAGTAAGGATCAAGCGAACTATTAAAATCACAAGATGGGTTCGATTCAGCAACAAAGTAAGAACCACGGAATGTCATATCCCCTGCGTTCCAGTTCGCACTTAGACCCATCAGCTTATCAAGTTTAACTTCGCCAACAATAGAGTCATCTTCGTCAATAGTGCCAATACCAACAACAGGTTGAATCAATAGGCTTGAGTTTTCAAACTCTACAGGAATCAATAGATCAGCACCGGTATAGCTTTTTAAAACGATGTTTTCGTATAGCTCTTGTGAAGGGCGAATCATAGGGTATGCGTAACCCAGGTCTGTATAATCTGAATAGAAAAACAGAGGCAGACGTAGCTTACCAGCACGAGCTGTAAAACGTTCAAAATCGTATGATGCATACGCCATCTCGATCTTTGGTTCATAGTCATAGCGACTGTTCGCAACAATCTGTGTGACAAACTTAGCTTTCTCATTCACTTTAAAATCAAACTGAAGTCCAGCAAGTGTCTCTTGTTCCCATTCAAGATTCTCACTGGTGTATCCCGCGTAATTCACATCATTGTTCGCTTTCCCGATACCTACGGAACCAAAGCCACTGATACTAATATCTTCCATACTTGCAGCATTAGCACCACAAGCAACACTTACTAAAGCAGCAATTACCGTCTTTTTCATAACGAACTCCACAGTTATGTTTTCATTTTTATTATTTGAAGCCCCAAATACGAGGCAAACTCCCGCTGTTCTTCTCGGTTGTAGTCAAGAAAAACATCATTAAGAAAAACAGCAGGAAGAATTAAGGACTATTAACGAATCTTAAAATGACCCGTTAATTCAGATAAATTTCGTGTGATTTTTTGAATATCTTGCGCGACTGAATCTACTTGTTGAACACTGTCCGTTGTGCCTTCTGCCATGTCACGGATATCTTTGACATACGTCTCGATATGAGAGGACGTTTGCTCTTGCTCTTCTGTTGCAGAAGCTATGCTGTCGTTACGTTGACTAATATCCATAACGTCATTGGTGATCTGTATAAGGGATTTTTCGGCAATTAAAGATTGTTCAACACAGTTTTCGGCTTTAATGGCGCTATCAGAGATGATTTTTGAAGCCATTTTCGCTTGCTCTTGTAGCTGAGAAAGCACCGACTGAATCTCTTGTGTCGAGCTTTGCGTTCTTGAAGCCAACGTGCGAACTTCGTCAGCGACAACAGCAAATCCTCTACCCTGTTCGCCAGCTCTAGCCGCCTCAATTGCCGCATTCAGAGCCAACAAGTTGGTTTGCTCGGCAATCGCACTGATTGAATCTAATATTGATCCAGCACTTTGAGTGCTCGTATCCAATTGGCCAACCACTTGAGAAGCTTGACGTACATCTGTAGTCAACTCTTGCACGGCGAGAATCGTACTTTTAACCTGAGCCTCACCCATAGAAGCTTGCTCACTAGCACTTGTTGCAGATAAAGAGGCGTCGTTAGCATTGAGGGCGATATCCTTAGCTGCGCTAAAGAGTTGTTGTAAGGATTGGGATACTTCTTCAATGGCCAAATGTTGGCTCTTTGATAACGTGCGAGTATTTTGGCTTGTACTGACCAACGAGCGCGAAATGGAGTCCAACTCCACAACGTTTTCTATGGTCTCAGTTACATTGCGTTGCAAGTGAGAAACAAAAGAGTTAAACGAATCTACTAGCGGTTTAAGCTCATCATTTTTTTCATGTATGAGTCGAACCGTTAGATCGCCTTGGCTTTGTTGCGTAATTAAATTTAGAGATAGAGCAACCCGTTTCGCTTGTTTTTTAGTCAACACGACAAGTTTCAGGCATACCTAACCCAGTAAGCTTGTTCAACGCTTTTATCATCGCGTAAGTTTCACCCACCTGGGCATTGTAATTTCTTAAGCTCAGTTTCCCTCCTAGCAACTGTTTAACTCGATACATCGCTGTTTCTGAGAGTGAACGTTTGTGGTATCCATACCGCTCTTTCCAATACTTATTTGAGCCGTATAATTTCTGGCAACCCACGGCGAGATTTCGAGGGTGACCTCGCTCCCAGAAGGCAGCCCCTTCTCTTGGGGGAATAAGCGCAATAGCTCCCTTAATCTTAATAGCAGCGTGACACGCTCTCGTGTCGTAAGCGCCATCACCAGACACCTCAAGGATACTTCGGCGTGTTTGTTTCAGTAAGTTAGGGAGTACTTCTCCATCTGTAACCGTCGATAAACTTAGCTCAGCGGCAATGATCTCATGAGTGTTGGTATCGACGGCAATATGAAGCTTTCGCCAGACTCTACGCTTGCCATCCGTCCCATGTTTTTTGACTTTCCATTCACCTTCGCCATAAACCTTAAGGCCAGTAGCATCAATAGCTAGGTGCTGTATCGCTCCTTTCGTTTTAGTCTTAAATGAAACCTCAACTTGCTTGGCTCTACGACTGATGCAGGTGTAATGCGGACAACTTAACGGTACATGGGCTAACCTAAATATCGAGTCGATAAATCCTTGCAGCGCTCTCAATGGCATAGAAAAAACTCGTTTCACCATGAGTGCTGTCGTGATAGCTAAATCACTGAACCGACGCGGCCTCCCGCGCTTATTCTGTTTACTTTGCGCCCACCCGCTTATTGCTTCTTCATCAATCCAAAAGGTCAGAGAGCCACGGTTAATGAGTGATTGGTTGTATTGCTTCCAGTTGGTTGTTTTGTAACGAGGCTTAAGCATAGGGCTACGAGAGAGGGTGGAGGTAGCTGATCAGATCGTAGGTTCTTGATTTAGTTCCATTGAATTACGCAACAAAGCCGATCGCCTTCCCCTTCAGCAATATCTCTCATCTTGTCGCTGATATTCGCAAGATCTTTGCGTATTGCATGGACGACGAACCATCCAAACAAACATAATGAAATAAGTGCAGTGATGCCAAGCACCGTCATTATTTTATTTGAACGAAGGTTATTTTCTTCAAGAGAAGTGACTGAATTTTCAAAATCGGAGATTCGGGCTTCCGAGAACTGATTTATATCTCTCGTAAGTACTTCAAGCATTTCACTATTTTGCTTAGCCAAGTCACCAACCTCAGCAAATGAGAGGCCTCCATCGATCATTCCTTTAGCGATACGATGCGCTAACTCGAAATAGGCGGTGGTTTTTTTCTGAAGTTCAACAGTAGAGTATTTAATCGATGAATCTAATTCGGCCTGCATCTGAAAATTAGCTAGGATCTCTTTATAGGTCACAGTATTCATTTCAAGCAATTCTTCATCGCCTAAAGTGACAGCCAAATTAAACCGTTCTGCTACCTGAGATATTAACACTCGGTTCATTGACGAAGAGTTCATGACCGGATAGATAACTTCATCTATCCTGTTAACCTGTTAACCTGTTGATTATTATTACTTAAGTCCCCCTCACCCACAAATAAAATACTACTGAATCCAGCAAAAGAAAAAAGGCATAAAGCCATAACTTTATTTTTTATAGAAAGCGAAAACATGAAACATCCTTATAAACGGAATAATATACCGTCGTTTATTTACAAGAATACTTCCAAGGTTGGCCAACAACAATTCAGATAGAATATGATCACCATAAATAATTTCGATTAAACACTTAAATACGGTAAACCAAAATTACGATATACCTTTGCTTTTCTCGCAACAGAAATTTAAAATTCGCCAGCTTTCACTCACTCTATAAAATACTCTAATAGCGCCGTTCGATGCTATCTCTTGAAGCACAAATAATCATCTTAACAACAATGACTTAAACCTTAATTAATTAGGGGTACGCCACCTTGACAATGTGCAACTTGACACCTAAATTAAACATAACATTTGGTATTGAGGAAAATGGATTTGACCTTACCAACAGACCTGCGGGTTTTGATTGTCGACGACTCTAAGAGCGCAACAATACTTATTAAGCAGCAACTCTCGAGCTTGGGCATTTCACATGATTGCATCTTTATTGCGACCGATTATCGACAAGCCATCAAGGCGGTCGAGACGCACTCTTTTCATGTACTCCTCATCGATTACCACTTAGAGCAATCCTTCACGGGGTTTGAGCTGTTGGGGATCCTTTATCGAAACAGGCTCATCGATCATACAGTCGCCACGATTCTTGTTTCTGGGGATATGCGTCAGGAAACCGTATTGACGGCCCTTTCTGGCGAAGCACATCACTTTGTTTCTAAACCGATCAATACTCAATCTTTAGGCAAGAAGATTCAAAGTGCTGTGTCCGTTTCGAAGAAACTCACCCAACTGAATGACTTATATCCGATCACTAATCTGGAACGATTGACACAAGCGTTAGCGATCTCCCCGAATGGCAATAGCGTCCAGTTCGAAGCGACATTGATTGAACATTTAATAGCAGGTAAAAAATGGCAGTTACTCGCTAGCGTCATTAACAACTCGAAAACCAACATGCACCCAACAAAATTGGTGGCTGAGGCACTCATTCTCGACAGCTTAGGCAAGCCAAATTTAGCCATAGATAAGCTCCACAATTTTTTAATAGCACAGCCACTCTCATTGAGCGTGATTGACTGCTTAAGCTGTATCTATGAAAAACACAAGATGCTGCTGCCTGCTCTTAAATTGGCGATTCGTGCATTTGAGATGACACCGAGTATCAGCCATCGTGCAATCAGGGCGATCGACTTAGCTGAGAACGCAGATAACACACATATGATTATTAAGTTAGGCGAGATGTATGCTACCCACATTTCAGCTGCTGACATTGATGTCATTCATTCCATTGGTGCGCACTTTAATTCCTTAAAAGCAACGTATCAACGCGAGACGCAACTAAAGTACAAACGTATTTTGCTTGAGCACGCCAACCAATTCACCGAGTTGGTAAACCTGAAACTTCCGGTAAAACAACAGCAGCAGGTTTTGGCCAGCCTTGCCCTATTTCAGAGCAGCATATTGCTCATCGAAAATAGTCCTCAGGTTGCCCACAAAAAAGTGATTAGAGCTTCGACACTGCTAGCGAACAATTTCCACAGCCAACCGACTTACTTGCTCGCTCAACTATTACCACTGCTCGTCCACTTTGGTGAGTACTCTCTTTATCATTTAGCAATGGGATGTCTCAAATCTCGTGGAGAAGCCATAAATCACCAACTTGAGTCCAAAAATGTCGACCCTTCAACGTGTATAAACATTGAAAACTTGGGTTCAATCCAGGAATTAAAGGACTACATTCACAGTTACCCATATTCAGTTGCCGCCAAACTTGACTATATATATGCCGTCCATAAAGCTCATATAGGTGAGAAACTTAGCGACGACTATTTAGAAGAAATCTTACAATTAGAACTTCCTCCAAAATGGAACCAATGGATTAGTGATTCATCAAGGTATGGTTTTTCCACTAAGCCGCCTAGCCCATTTTCAACATTCAGCCGACAGGAGTCCACATGCTAGACTTTGATGCTTTAAACGCCTATTTAGACAATGACAGAGACGTCATTTACGCCGTTTTGTCTACATATCAAGAAGACCATGGTAATTCGCTACAAGAGATCGAAGAGTTGGTTCAACAACAAGATTGGGGCAAGCTTCATTTTACCGTACACACCTTAAAAGGCATTTTAGCCAGTTTTGGTGAAGAAACGGCCACAGTTGCATTGGAAAGAGTAGAACAAAACACACTCAATAAGCTTGCGCCGCAAGATGATGATCTTTCGGTTATCTACAGCGAAATGAAGATCATTAATCAGCAAATCGATGAGGTTCTTAGCACTTATTAGTCGATAGAATTAAAACGTGCGTGGCGATACTTAACAGCCGACACAGCTAAAAGAGTTGAGGTA
This sequence comes from Vibrio celticus, assembly GCF_024347335.1. Lineage (NCBI taxonomy): Bacteria > Pseudomonadati > Pseudomonadota > Gammaproteobacteria > Vibrionales > Vibrionaceae > Vibrio > Vibrio celticus. The sequence continues at coordinate 389,704 of NZ_AP025464.1, read as the reverse complement.
CTTGGAAACATTGAACCTCGACTCTTACCATTTTTTTCATCACACCCCCCTCAATTATAAATCTAACCCACACCTATAAATTCACGTCATTTATCTAGATAAATCAATGCATAATACGTGCTTTATAAACTATCCGTCTTAATGTTTTAAATGAAAAACCTACACACTTAATGAGATGCAAAATAGTTAAATGTTTGTAGATCTTTTTGTGACATAAACATACGAAATTGCATTTTATTTATTGGTAAAGAAGAAACTGTTATCTACACTCTAATGAGACCAAGCGTTAATCACTTGGTGGCATAATAATAAAATAAAACGTTCAGTCGGCTAGATAAGGACAAGGAAATGAACAACGATAGTTTTGCTGCGTTTCAGGGGCTCACGGACGAAACACCCATCACCGAATCATTTTCTACCAGTGCAGATCCTTATGCTCATTATCTGAAAGATATTGTAGGCATTGATCTGCTATCACGTGAAGATGAAGTGTATTACGCAAAATTGAATCGCGCGGGTGATAAAAAAGCGCGTGATGTCATGATCGAATCAAACCTGCGCCTTGTTGTGAAAATCGCAAAGAGTTACCTAAAGCGTAAAGGCAATAACTTCACCCTACTTGACCTAATCGAGGAAGGCAACATTGGCTTGATTAAGGCCATCGACAAATACGACCCAGAACCAGGCTATCGTTTTTCAACCTATGCTGTGTGGTGGATCCGTGAAAACATTGAAGCCGCACTGATGAACACAGGTCGAACCGTTCGATTGCCAGCTCACGTGTGTAAAGAAATAAACAGCCTCGCCTCAAAAAAGCTCGATGTAAGCAAAAAAATGAGTAAAGAGGTTTCAATTTCTGAGCTATCAGACAGTTCAGGTGTTAAGGCCGAACGCGTCGATCAACTGGTGGCGTTAAGCGGGTTTATTGACGTGACGACAACGGTTGGAACTAGCCATGCACCTATGGTGCTTGATCAATGCGAAAGTGAATATATCCCCGACCCTCAACAAGATTGTGAAGATCAATCCTTTACCCAAGCTCTAGAACAAATCATCCATACACTTCCTCCAAAATTACAAAAGGTGCTCATCCACCGTTTTGGTTTCTTTGATAACAACGTGAAAACGCTGTCTGAGGTCGGACAAATGTTGGATGTGAATGTTTCTAATGAACGTGTTAGACAAATGCAAAAAGAAGCGGTCGAGAGAATTCAAAAACGACTCAAATTTGATGGTTGGGTGTAATTCGTAACCCAGTTTAGAATTAGTTGAACATAAAGTTATGCCAAAACAGCAACGTAATTAAAAAAAACAACGTAAGTAAAACAAAGAACGTAAGTAAAACAAAGAACGTAAGTAAAACAAAGAACGTAAGTAAAACAAAGAACCTTTTGGGGTGAGTCTCCAAGCTTGCCCTTTTTGTTTGCAGGTTCGCTAGAAAAACAAAAAGATCTTAAGCACACGAACCCTAAGTCGCTAATGGCTAATGGCGCAGCATTAATTTACCTTAGAAAAGTGACTCGCTCACTGCGCAAAATGAGATAATTGATATAAGTGGTTTCAAGACAATCTTGTTCCCACACTGATAAAATCCGTTTGGCCGCAAAATAATAATCTTTGTTTCTCAACAACATCCCAACGGTGCGGCTAAGCTTTTCAAATCGAACGTGGTCGCTCGCAGAGATGTAGTCACCTTCACTTTCAATAATGGGTGCTAAACCATCAGCAAACCAATTATTCAATATTTCTCGCATCTCCAATTCGGACTCAGGCACATCCACACTCGACAATTCACGATGTTGAGGCGGTGGCACGATGTATCTCGACGCTTGTGGCGAACTGACATAACGATACATGTCGTCACTCCTTTTTAACTCTTTCTTATAGTAACTAAGAACATTCTTGTGGATTCTCAAGTTTTTTGAAGCCAAAGAATGAATCTCAGCGACAAATAAGAAAGCCATGCAAAGGTCACTCTACATGGCTTTGCTCAGGGCAACTTTACGCTGCCCTATCTCCTTGTTGGTTTAGACTAAATGTCGGTTCAGATTAAAACCAAGCCCTCTCGATTAAATTGAGCTTTGGTCGAAGTCGTTGCCTTGATCAGTTCCAGTTTGAGAATCTGAATCGAAGCTTCCAGAGTCGTCCGTGAAGTCAACACCTTGGTCTTGGCCTCCCGCACTTGTCCAGTCGCTGCCACCAGATTCCATACCCGCCATGTCCGGTTGCTGCTCTTGGGTAGAACCTTGCATGGTGTATTGATCATCGACCTCAACCTCAACAGAACCGCTAGCACCGTCTATTGAGCTACCCAATTCGTCGTAACCTTGGAATTGGATCTCGCTAGTACCTTCGTAACCTTCTGGTAGTTCGACAGATACAGGCTGCTCTAGGTTGCCACTGATTGTGAAGCTACCATCACCGTTATCCAGTGCGTTGCTCACAGTAGCGCCCTCAGGTAAGCCAGACATATCAGCGTAATCAACCGATTCGTTACCACTCACCTCATCTGGAATCGAGATAGAGATGGTATCGCCCGGTGCCGCGGTTACATCTGCTGTACTGTCTTCAGTTTCAGCATCTTGAGCTTGGTCATCAGCTTGTTGAGCCACTTCCACTTGTTGCTCTTCTGTTTCTTGAGCAGCTTGGACTTGTGGTTCATCACTTTGTACAGAATCATCTTCAACTTGGATGCTTAAGCTGTGACTTGATACTTCACCGCCGTCGTTAACTTCAACATTCATCGCTAAATTGCCATCGAAGTCTTCGTTCGGCCAGTAAGTCCACTCACCTTCACCAGATTGAGCAAAGAAACCAGCATCGTTCGCGTCTGCAACATCAACAACTTGTGCAGAATCACTCACGCCTAACTCATCCACCAGCTGTTCATCCGTGATAGTTAATGAACCATCATCAGCTAAGGCATAACCTTCGCTAGCCGCAGCTTCATCGCCACTTTGGATATCCACATTGAAGAAGCTTTCGATGCGATTTTCGCCATCGGTCGCTATAAACCCAACTTGAACATCGCCGGTGTAGTCTTCCGCAGGAGTGAATTGATAGTTACCTTGGTTATCGCTCTCAATTACGCCCTGACCTTCCATCAAGCTTACTGACTCAATGCTCAAGCTGTCGCCTTCTGCATCGCTCAGGTTCGCTAACATGTCTTCATCAGTGAACGACAAGGTGGCATCCGCTGCGATTTCCGTCGTCGTTATGCTGTTAACTTCTGGTGCTGCATTCTCTTGTGAGTCGCCTTCTTTCACGACTACGCCAGTTTGCTCATCATGAAGCACGCCATCTTTATCAACCACGTAAGCTATGTCTGCTTCGCCAGTGAAGCCTGGTGCTGGTGTGAACGTCCAAGTGCCATCGCCATTATCGACAATCTCACCTTGGCTGCGGTCGGCAAGATGAACCAGTTTCACTTCATCATCGCTGTCAGCATCCACATTCTCAGCCAAACCGATTAGGTCGTCCGCCGTTAGGATGATGGAATCACCCGCTACGGTTTCGAAATCACCAGAATCGATGCCATCTTCAAACGCTTCCGGCTCATCTCCGTAGTCAACCGTTGTTGCGCTTACGGTTACGAAGAACTCACCATGAAAATCTTCAGGAGGCGTCATTTGAATGTTTGAGATATCCCAATCGAACAGGTCGATGTATTGACCCGGCTCGGTGATCATCACGGTATTCACACCATCTGTTACCTCGAATCCAACAGGGAAACCTGTCATCACCAAGTTACTTAGTGTTTCTGAATCATCGACTAGGCCAACGTTCAGTCCCAAGTGACCCGTTTCATCTTCGCCGAAGACTAATGGACCATCATGGTCAGTTGAAATAACCGCGCCATCTGCAACAGGACGTACGTACACAGGAACATCGAGAACCGTTTCGAACTCACCGTCACTCACGACAACTTGTAGGTCGGAAACACCCGCAAAGTCGCCTGTTGGTGTGAATGTCCAAGTACCATCACCGTTGTCTGTTACTTCTCCGCCATCTTCACCGTCTGCGGTGATAATGCGAGAAACAACCAGGTCAGCGGTATCAATGTCACCGAACAAGTTCATCAAGTCGCCAGCATCGAAAGTGAACGCGCCATCTTCGTCTGTGGTCATCATTGCGTTGCCGACATTGAATGGTGCGTCGTTAACCGGAATGACATCCACATTCAGCGAGCCATCAACCACTTCTTCACCGTCAGTAGCTTGATAACCCAGTTCTACTAAGCCATTAAAGTCTTGAGTAGTCACTAAGTGATACATGCCGTCTGGTTGCTGAGTTAAGGTCGCGTTCGCTGGTGCTCGAACAGTGATGCTCTCGATGCTGATCTCGTCGCCATCAAGGTCTGTTACTTGACCCGCGATGTATGCTGGGTCAATCACCATGACCACATCTTCTTCGCCTTGCATCTCAATGGTTGGCGCTTCAGGTGCATCATTGACTGGCGTGACATCGATGTTGCCGTCGACTGAAATTGTCTCTTGGCCATCGCTAACGTTAAACGTCATTGGCACATCGCCATTGAAGTTTTCGTTTGGTGTGAATGACCAAGTACCATCTTCGTTATCTAGCAACTCACCCAAGCTAGGGTCGATTTGTAGACCAGAAGCCGACAGCTCGTCTGCGGTGTTATCGATGTCGGTAGCTTGAGCTAACAACATGTCTTGTGTGATAAGAATGGTGCTGTCTTCGGCTGTGGTTAGTTTCACATCCTCAGATTCAGGTCCATCGTTCACAGCCAGAACTTCGATTCCTGCCGTTGTTGTGGCAGTTGCACCGTCATCATCGGTCACAACCACATCTAGGCTGATATCACCATTAAAGTTCTCGTTTGGAGTGAAGGTCACAGACCCATTATCGTTTTGAACCAAGGTGCCGTCAGAGCCTGAGTAAGTCACGCTTTCAAGTGACACTTCACCATCAACGTCAGAGCTATTAGCAATTAACTGCTCAGGGCTGATTGTAATGGTGCCATCTTCGTTCATTTGGTAAGACGTAGAACCCGCTACCGGCGCATCATTCACATCCGTTACCGTCACACCAATATTAGCATCGACTGTCTCAGTGCCATCAGTCACTGTGAAGCCAAGGTTGACATCGCCATTGAAGTTCTCGTTCGGAGCAAAGCTATAAGTGCCGTCACCGTTGTCAGTGAACACACCCTCTGCGCCCGTGTAAGACACATCCGTGATAGAAAGGTCATCACCATCAATATCCGCAGCGCCTGCTAATAGGTCAGCGTCAGTGAAGGTTAGGATTCCATCTTCCTCAACAGTAAAGTTTTGGTCTTCTGCTGTTGGTAGGTCATTGACTGGATTAACGGTTAGGTCGACGCCAGCTTGAACAGTTTCAAGGCCATCTGACACATCGAAGCTCAAATCAATGTCACCGTTGAAATCAGCATCCGGCATGATAGTAAATGAACCATCTTCGTTCGCTGTTACAGTCGCATTGTCACCTGCAGATAGATTGCTTGCGGTTAGTGCATCACCATCAACATCCGATGCGTTAGCCAGCAACTGCTCTTGAGATAGCGTAATTGAACCATCTTCATCAACCGAGTAAGCCACGTTTCCGGCCACTGGTGCGTCGTTAACTGCAATAACTTCAATACCAGCGGTGGTTTGAGCGGTAGCACCGTCGTCATCAATAACCGTCACATCAAGGTTGATGTCGCCGTTAAAGTTTTCGTTTGGTGCGAACGTTACCGAACCATCTTCATTTTGAACCAAGATACCGTCTGTACCTGAGTAGCTCACGCTATCAAGAGACACTTCCCCGTCCACATCGGAGCTATTAGCAATCAACTGCTCAGGGCTCAATGTGATGGTGCCATCTTCGTTCATTTGGTAAGACGTTGCGCCTGCCACAGGTGCATCGTTAACGTCTGTTACCGTTACGTCGATGTTTGCATCGACTGTCTCAGTGCCGTCAGATACTGAGAAGTCTAGACTTACGTCACCGTTGAAGTTCTCGTTCGGTGCAAAGGTGTAAGTGCCATCGCCATTGTCGGTGAACACACCCTCTGCGCCAGTGTAAGACACGTCGGCAACTGAAAGCTCATCACCATCAATATCAGAAGCACCCGTTAGCAGTTGCTCGTCTGTAAAGGTAAGTGAACCGTCTTCTTCAATGGTGTAAGCGACATCTTCTACAACTGCGATGTCATTCACTGGATTCACAGTAAGGTCGGCCGTTGCGACAACCGTTTCAGTACCATCAGAAAGGTCGAAGCTTAGGTCAATATCGCCATTGAAGTCAGCATCTGGGGTAATTGTAAATGAACCATCATCGTTTGCCGTAACTGTAGCGTTATCACCCGCGGTTAGGTTGGCAGCGGTAAGATCATCGCCATCCACATCCGATGCTTGAGCAAGCAGTTGCTCTTGGCTTAGCGTGATTGAACCATCTTCATCCACTGAGTAAGCCAAGTCACCCGATACTGGTGCATCGTTGACTGCGATAACATCAATACCCGCAGTTGTTTGAGCGGTTGCACCGTCTTCATCTGCAACGGTGACATCTAGGCTGACATTGCCGTTGAAGTTTTCATTTGGTGCGAAGCTGTAAGTACCATCACCATTGTCAGTGAAGATACCGTCTGCGCCTGAGTAGGAAACGTCGCTAACGGACACATCACCTTCAATATCTGAGCTGTTCGCAAGAAGTTGCGCTTCATTGATGGTAATCACGTTATCTTCGTCAACGCTGTAGGTCGTTGAACCTGCAACTGGCAAGTCATTAACAGCAATGACGTCGATACCTGCGGTTGTTTCAGCGGTTGCGCCATCTTCATCCATAACGGAGACATCAAGATTGATGTCACCGTTAAAGTTTTCGTTTGGAGCAAAGGTGTAAGTACCATCACCATTATCAGTGAATACACCATCAGTGCCGCTGTAGCTTACATCGCTGACAAACACTTCCCCTTCAACATCCGAGCTATTCGCCAGAAGTTGTGCATCGCTTAGGGTGATACTGCCGTCTTCTTCAACGCTGTAAGTTGTAGAACCAGCTACCGGTACGTCATTGATTGGAACCACTTGAACATCAATGTTCGCCGATACAACATCAGTACCATCACTCACATCGTAAGTTAGGTCGACATTACCATTGAAGTTCTCGTTTGGCGCAAAGGTATAAGTACCATCGCCATTATCCGTGAACACACCGTCTGTGCCTTCGTAGTTAACCGACTCGACAGATAGGTCATCGCCGTCAATATCCGTTGCACCAGCTAATAGCTGTTCATCGGTAAAGGTCAGCGAGCCATCTTCATTAATGGTGTAGTCGTGGTCGTAAATTACAGACAGGTCGTTAACTGCTGTTACGGTCACGTCTAGTTCCGCTGGAGTAACCCCACCGTTGCCATCGTCTACGTTGTAGCTAATCGAGAATTCACCATTGAAGTTCTCTTCCGGTGTAATGGTGTAAGTACCGTCACCATTGTCAGTGATAAGCGCATTCTCAATTGAGATGTCTCCAACACTTGGTTCGTTACCATCCGTATCACCAGAGTCGTCATCTTCGTCGCCGCTTAGCAATTCAGAGATATCAATACCGTTTTCATTCGCGAGTACTTCTTCTACCGTTGGTAAATCAAATGCATTTTCGCTACCCACATCTTGACTTGGTACAATAATGCCATTCACGATATCAAATACATGCCAGTGATCACCTGATGGGTTATCAGATAAATCTGGGCTGAAGGTTTCAACCAATGTATCACCTACAAACACCTGAACTTGTACATCTTCAACACCATCTACATCCCAACTTCTGTTGGTGTAGTTGTGTACTGAATAGTGCATGTCCGCATCTTGGTAGTTTGGAATGGTGATGGTTTCAGGGCCGCCACCATTTGTGTCATCTACATCTTGTTGAACAACGTTACCTTCACCAAGATCATGGCTCATGTCGCGGTAGTAGATATGGTCTAGCTCATTGCCATTCTCTGTATCATATAGCCATAAGTGGTTATCCATATCTCGAGGACTTTCACCCCAAGTCACCACGATACGCATATCTGTTTCTTCAAGTACTTCAGATATAGCAGTTACGCCACCATTCACATCTTCGCCCGCAGGGACAAGGAAGCTACTGGTAATTGAACCTTCTTGTTCAATGGTTACCGTGCCTTGGTCAACGACTGAACCTGTAACAGAATAATTACCTGAATCATCCGTTACTGTGGTGTAGCTATTGCCAGCGCTGTCGGTCAGGGTGACTTCTGCACCAGACACTGGATTACTGGTTTCAGCGTCCAACACTGTACCGGTTACGGTTGTTTCATCGCCCTGTTCTCCAATAATTGCGGTCATGTCATCGTCTTCGATGTCAGTCGCGAATTGTAGGAGCTCTTCTTGAGTAATGGTGTATGAACCATCTTCTTCAATGGTTATCGCCACATCAGCAGAAACAATTGGTGCGTCGTTAACTGGGTCAACGGTTAAGCCTAAGTTAGCGGCAATTGGAGTGTCGCCATCGCTGATGCTGTAGGCAACATCAATGTAGCCATTAAAGTTTTCGCTTGGAGTGATTGAGAACGTGCCATCCCCATTATCGACAATGGTTGCATCGTCACCCACTAAGGTTAAGTCGGATGCGACAAGGTCATCGCCCTCAATATCAGCGGCATTCGCAAGTAGCTGTTCCTGCGTGATAGTGATGACGTTGTCTTCATCAACGTTCGCGTAAACATCAGATGTCGTTGGTAAGTCATTGACTGGGTTTACCGTCAGATCGGCGTTCGCCACAATCGACGCAGTGCCGTCGGAAATATCGAAGCTTAGGTCGATGTCGCCGTTGAAGTTCGCATCTGGCGTTACCGTAAAGGTGCCATCGCCATTATCAACAACGGTCGCATTATCGCCTGCGCTCAGGTTGCTTGCGGTCAGGTCATCGCCATCCACATCCGATGCTTGAGACAGTAACTGCTCTTGAGTCAGAGTAATGGAACCATCTTCATCAATGCTGTATGCCAAGTCACCCGATACTGGTGGATCATTAATTGGAAGAACATCAATACTTGCGCTGGTGGCTACTGTCGCACCGTCTTCATCAGTCACCACGACATCGAGGCTAACATCGCCATCGAAGTTTGCGTTCGGTGCAAAGCTGAATGTGCCGTTACCGTTGTCAGTAAAGATACCGTCAGCGCCTGTGTAGTTCACGCTATCAATCGCCACTTCACCTTCAATATCAGAAGCGTTCGCCAACAGTTGCTCTGCACTGATGGTGATAACTTCATCTTCGTTGACTGAGTAACTGGTTGAGCCTGCGATTGGCGGATCGTTCACCTCTAGTACGGTGATTCCCGCGGTGGTCGCTTCTGTTGCTCCTTCTTCATCGGTAACAACAACCGCTAAACTCACATCACCATTGAAGTTCTCGTTTGGAGAGAAGGTGTAAGTGCCGTCACCGTTGTCTTCGAACACACCGTCACTGCCAGTGTAAGTCACACTATCAATCGCAACCTCACCTTCAACATCTGAAGAGTTGGCTAATAGCTGTTCGTTACTGATCGTGATTGAGTTGTCTTCATGCACAGTGTAAGACGTGCTACCCGCTACAGGTGGATCGTTCTCAGGCGTCACGCTCACATCAATGTTGGCTTGAACCGTATCCGTGCCATCTGACACATCAAAGCTGAAGTTCACATCACCATTGAAGTTCTCGTTTGGCGCAAAGCTGTAGTTCCCGTCACCATTGTCGGTAAGCACACCATCAGCACCAGTGTATGTCACACCTTCGACTGTTAGGTCATCACCTTCAACATCCGTTGCACCCGTTAACAGGTCAGTGTCAGAGAAGTTAAGAACCCCATCTTCACCAATAGTAAATGCTTGGTCTTGCAACTCTGGCGCATCATTGACAGGTGTTACCGTCAAGTCTAGGCCAGCAGCGACCATGTCCTCTCCATCGGTGACATCGTAACTAAATTCGATATTACCGTTGAAGTTTTCACTCGGTGTAATGGTGAAACTGCCATCGTCGTTCATTTGAACGGTCGCATTTTCATCATTGGTGGTTAGGTTGATTGCTGATAGGTCATCACCATCAATGTCGACAGCGTGCTCTAGCAGTTGTTCTTGCGTTAGCGTGATGCTGTTATCTTCGGCTGTCACAGCACTGATGTCACCATCAACTTCTGGAGCATCGTTCGCTGGCGAGATATGAATCGTCACATCTTGGGTTGCCGTTGCGGTGGTGCCCGTATCAACATCAGTCGATGTCGCATTCACGGTTAGAACCACATCACCATTGAAGTCACCTGAAGGGATAAACTCTAGCCCTTCTAGCTCACCTGGTTGTAATGACCATGTGCCATCACCATTATCGGTACCTGCAGAAAGCGAGCTGCCTTCCGGCACATCTTCAATCAAAATAGCAAGGTTTTCTGAACCATCGGTATCAGTAAGCGCCGCATCAATATCAAGTGGTACAGGTGTATCTTCGGTACCAATGATTTGGTAATCCGCGTCAGACACTGTGATTTCAATGTTATCGATGCCAAACGACTCATCACTCACACCTTGGTTCAAGGTTGAACCGAAGCCTAACTCAAGTTGGCCGTCTTCAACGGGTACCGTTAGGTTGATTTGGTGTGCTTGGTCGTTCCAACCACTGAAGCCTTCACCTTGCGACACGCCGTGAACAACTTCACCCACTTCATTGCCCGCTGAATCGTACAACGTTGTCGTGCCATCTTCGGTACGGAACGCAGAGTTATCTAACGAGGTAAGCTCTTCGCCGCCGACAAAGATTTGGAACGACTCACCATCCCAAGAGTCGATTTCGTAGAAGCTAAACGAGATATTAACTTCGCTCACATCACTTGGAATGTCGTAAGTTTTGCTGACGGCTTCATCACCGCCCGTTCCACCAATACGACCTAGCATGTCGCCAGATTCGAAGCCTTGTGAGCTTTCAGTGCCTGTATTCCAGCCGTTTGAGCCAGACTCGAAGTTGTCTGAAGCAATCACTAGGTCAGAAGCAATCGACAGCTCTGGCATATCAACCACAGATTGAACATCAATCGTCGCTTCAGCTGGTACTGTCGCGGTACCATCATTCACGTCGAACGTCACATTCACATTGCCGTCGAAGTTTTCATTCGGTGCGAATGTGTAAGTGCCGTCGCCGTTATCAACCAAAGTACCGCTATCTGAAGCCACATTTTCAACCGATAGGTTATCGCCATCAATGTCGCCCGCATTTTGCAGCAGTTGTTCTTCTGTGAAGGTAAAGCTGGTGTCTTCTTGAGTCACAAATTGTGGCTCACCGACTGTTGGCAAGTCATTAACTGGGTTAACCGTTAGGTCAGCCGTTGCTTGAAGCGTCGCATCACCATCGGTAATGTCGAAGTTCAAATCAATGTCGCCATTGAAGTTAGCATCTGGCGTGATAGTGAAACTACCATCATCGTTTGCTGTAACTGTCGCATCACCACCAACGGTTAGGTTAGCCGCTGTTAAGTCATCGCCGTCAACATCACTCGCTTGAGCAAGTAATTGCTCTTGGCTCAAGGTAATTGAACCATCTTCATCCACGCTGTACGCCAAGTCGCCCGATACCGGAGCATCGTTAACAGGCAGAACATCTATGCTTGCGTTGGTCGCTACGGTTGCGCCTTCTTCATCAGTAACGACAACATCAAGGCTTACATCGCCATCGAAGTTAGCGTTAGGTGCGAAGCTGAATGTTCCGTCACCATTGTCGGTAAAGATACCGTCTGAACCTGTGTAGTTAACGCTATCAATCGCCACTTCACCTTCGATATCAGAAGCGTTCGCCAACAGTTGCTCTGAACTGATGGTGATAACTTCGTCCTCGTTGACTGAGTAGCTGGTTGAGCCTGCGATTGGTGGATCGTTCACCTCAAGTACAGTAATACCCGCGGTGGTCGCTTCAGTTGCGCCCTCTTCATCAGTTACAACAACATCAAGGCTAACTTCGCCGTTGAAGTTTTCGTTTGGTGAGAAGGTGTAAGTACCGTCACCGTTGTCTTCAAAGACACCGTCAGCGCCAGTGTAAGTCACGCTGTCAACGGCCACATCACCTTCAATGTCCGAAGAGTTAGCAAGTAACTGTTCGTCACTGATGGTGATTGAGTTGTCTTCATGAACGGTGTAAGACGTGCTACCTGCAACCGGTGGGTCGTTCTCTGGTGTCACGCTGACATCAATGTTGGCTTGAACCGTATCCGTGCCATCTGACACATCAAAACTGAAGTTCACATCACCATTGAAGTTTTCGTTTGGCGCAAAGCTGTAGCTTCCGTCGCCATTATCAGTAAGAACACCATCCGCACCTGTGTAAGTAACGCCTTCAACCGATAGGTCATCCCCATCAATGTCGGTCGCACCTGTTAGCAAGTCTTCATCAGTGAAGTTCAAGATGCCGTCTTCACCGATGCTAAACGTTTGGTCTTGTGGTTGTGGAAGGTCATTAACTGGGTTAACGGTTAGGTCAGCCGTCGCAACCAGCGTATCTGTACCATCGCTAATGTCGAACGTTAGGTCAATGTCACCATTGAAGTTCGCATCTGGCGTAATGGTAAAGCTGCCGTCATCGTTAGCAACAACCGTCGCGTCTCCATCAACAATCAAGTTAGAAGCAGTAAGGTCGTCACCATCTACATCACTCGCTTGAGAAAGAAGCTGCTCTTGGCTCAAGGTAATCGAACCGTCTTCCTCAACACTGTATGCCAGGTCGCCTGATACTGGTACGTCGTTGATTGGTAATACATCAACCGTAATAAACGTATCAACTTGAGCGCCGTCTTCATCTTGAATGGTCACATCCAACTGCACTTGACCGTTGAAGTTTTCATTCGGTGCGAAGCTACATGTACCGTCACCATTGATTGAGAAGATGCCGTCTGGACCATCGTAGTTAATCTCAACAAGCTCAACATCACCTTCAATATCAGAAGCGTTAAGCAGAACTTGAGACTCATTGAAAGTCAGTACTGAATCTTCATCAATGGTGTATGACGTTGGGCCAGCAATTGGCGGATCGTTCACCTCAAGGACAGTTATACCCGCCGTTGTTGCTTCAGTCGCTCCATCTTCATCCGTCACGACAACATCTAGGCTAACTTCGCCATTGAAGTTCTCGTTCGGAGAGAAGGTATATGTGCCGTCACCGTTGATTTCCAGAACACCGTCGCTACCACTGTAAGTCACGTTATCAATTGCGACTTCGCCTTCGATATCCGAAGAGTTCGCTAGCAATTGTTCGTTACTGATCGTAATAGAGTTGTCTTCATGAACCGTGTAAGACGTGCTACCCGCAACCGGTGGATCGTTCTCTGGCGTCACGTTCACATCAATGTTAGCGGTTACCGTATCGGTACCATCTGATACATTGAACGAGAAGTTCACATCGCCATTGAAGTTTTCGTTTGGCGCGAAGCTGTATGTGCCATCGCCATTATCGGTTAGGACACCGTCAGTGCCAGTGTAAGTTACACCTTCAACACTTAGGTCGTCCCCTTCAATGTCCGTTGCACCTGTTAATAGGTCTTGGTCATTGAAAGTTAACACGCCATCTTCGCCGACTGTGAATGCCTGGTCTTGTGCTTCTGGACCATCGTTCACTGGTGAAACTGTTAACTCAAGGTTGGTAGAGACAACATCATCACCATCAGACACATCGAACGTAAAGCTCACATCGCCATTGAAATCAGCATCTGGCGTTAATGTGTAAGTACCATCACCGTTGTCTGTGATAGTTACGCTGTCATCATCAGTCGCTAAGTTAAGCGCTGTTAGTTGGTCGCCATCTAAATCACGCGCATTAGCCAATAAGTCTTCTTGCGTAATGATGATTGAACCATCTTCTTCTACTGTTGCTGCAACAGGTAGTGCTTCAGGTGCGTGCTCAATGTGCGCGCCTGTCGCGTTAATGTAGATAGTTTGAGAGACCGTTTCAGAATCATCATTCGATAACTCTGTCGCAGTTGCGGTTACATGAACTTCAAGCTGCTCATTGAAGTCTTCTGGTAACTGGATTTGTAACGCATTTTCGATAGCCGTTGTTGGTAAGTTCACCGTACCATCAGGGCCAACCGTCACTTCACCACTGTAGATTTGGCTGTTGACTTCACCGACATCGATTGTGAAATTGAAGTCTGAATAGTCAGCATCACCGCCGCCATACAAATCTTCAAAGCCATAAACGAGCTCGCCGTCTTCATTAACCGTGGTACGCGTATGTTCGATACCATCTTGGTTTAGCTGAGAGCTTGAACCACCATGGAAGATCGCGTCACCATTCTGCCCTTGAACGACAGTTTCAGTGCCATCGGCAGCAACAAATACAAGTTGAGGATCAACCGTATCCATGTTTGCAGGCGAACCATCCGCTGCGCGGAACTCGTACTGACCCTCCTGCATCGCGTCAAAGTCATTGTGTTGATGTCCGTTTGGAATCAAGAACAGGTTAAAGCTTTCACCTTCTTCAACTTGGAAGCTGAACTGGTCTTGTCCTGGAACAAGGTCACCACCGCCACCAACTTGTGACGCGTTTTCGTAAACAACTTCAACACCTGTGATGTTACCGTCTTCATCGACTTTGTAGTAACCCGCTGCGTTTTGGTAACCCGCGGTTTCACCTTCAAACGTTACTGTGATTTCAGTATCGTTGTAACTGGTGATACCGTTTTCTTGGTCATTCAGAACGCCTTCGTTATCGTATTGGATAACCGAGCCTTCTGGCACACCATCTACCGTTACAGTGAGTGTTTCAGACAAGTCTTGGTCGACAAGTGCCGCAGCAATGTTCAGTTCAACAATACCGCCTGGCTCAACCAAAATCGCCTGGTCGTCGACGTTAACACCATCACCATCGGTAATCACAAGATCCGGCGCATCTGCGACCGCTTCAATGTGAACATTGAGGTCTTGCTCTACTTCAGTTGTTCCGTCGGTCACTGTAAAGCTAAACTGTAGATCACCACTGAAGTGCTCTTCAGGAACGAAGCTGAACGTGCCGTCGCCGTTGTCGGTTACTGTGCCTTCATCACCAGAGTAATTGATGCTGGTAACGCTTAGGTCGTCGCCATCAATATCAATTGCACCACTCAATAGATCTTCTTGAGTGAACAGGATGCTGCCATCCTCTTCGATGTGGTACATGCCTGGAGCAACAATTGGAATGTCATTCACCGGATTCACGGTCAATGTCATGTCGTTAGACGTACTTAACTCACCATCGCTCACCTCATAAGTGAATGCGATATCACCGTTGAAGTTCTCCGAAGGTGTCACTGTGTAAGTACCATCGCCATTATCTACGATACTTGCATTCGGATCGTTGGTTTCAAGCGCGCTTGCAAACAACTCATCGCCATCTTGGTCGCTCGCGTTCTCCAGTAGCATCGCTTGTGTAACGAGAATTGAACCGTCTTCGTCGACATCAGCCACCATTGGCGTCGCTTCAGGCGCATCGTTGACAAACTCAACTTTTAGATCGATGTTTGCGGCAACTACATCAGTGCCATCGCTCACATCAAACGCTAAGTCAACATTACCGAAGAAGCCCTGTTCTGGTGTTAATGTGTATGTTCCATCACCATTGTCTGTGACTTCTACCGTGTCGCTTGCGCTCGTCACATTCACAACAGACAGTTCATCACCTTCAACGTCTGTCGCTTGTGCTAGTAACTCAGCTTCGGTAATAGTAATCGCTTGACCATCTTCCGTAGTGAAAGACATGTCAGGCACGTCTGGGGCATCATTGATTGGATTTACGGTTAGGTTGAGGTCAGCGACAACAGTTTCGATCGCGTCAGTGACATCGTAAGTAAATTCAATCTCACCAAAGAAGTCTGCGCTTGGTGTAATCGTGAAACTACCGTCTGAATTTTCTACGATAACCGCATTTGGATCGTTGGTTGCTAAGTTAACGGCTTCAAGGTTGTCGCCATCGACATCCGTCGCGTTCGCCAACAAGTCCTCTTGAGTAATGGTGATTGAGCCATCTTCATCAACCGCAGCTTCAATTGGACCGCTCACTTCAGGTCCTTCGTTGACAATTTCAACGTCAACTCTTGCAGTGCTTGGCGCGCTTGCTTGGCCATCACTGATATCGAAAGTCAGATTCACTTCACCGTAGAAGTCTTCTGCAGGTTCGAAGGTAAAGGTATTATCACCGTTATCCGTTAAGGTACCTTGCGTTTGGTCTGCAAGTAATAGGTTTTCGACGTGAAGAATGTCGCCATCAACATCGGTAGCACCAGACAATAGGTCTTTCGCTTCGATGATCATGGAGCCGTTTTCAAGCATTTGGGTGTGCAATGGTTCACCCGGAACCGGCACATCATTGACTGGTACAACCGTTAGGTCTAGGTGCGTTGCAACTTCATCAGTACCATCAAACACCTTGTAGTCGATGTCGATTTCACCATTGAAGTTCTCATTCGGCATGAAGGTAAACGTACCATCGCCGTTGTCGACCAAGTCACCATTATCACCACCGTAACTGATGTCAGAAATAGACAGCGTATCGCCTTCTACATCTGTGGTGTTCGCTAGCAAGTCATCTGCACTGAACGTGATACCTTCATCTTCATCTGTCGATAGAACAATCGGGCCAGAAACGATTGGCGCATCATTTACTGATTCGAAGTTGATGTTGATGATATTGCTGTCTGTCAGCTCACCATCGGTAACTTGATAACCAAGTTCGATTTCACCATGGAAGTTTTCATCCGGTGTTACCGTCCAAGTGCCATCACCATTATCGGTGAGTGTTGCATGCTCTGAGTTTTCACCCACTAGCTCTAGATTTTCAATATCAAGGTCGTCGCCATCAATATCAGATGCTTGCGCCAGTAGTTGCTCTTCGGTAATTACAACCGAAGCAAACTGGGCAGAACCATCGGTATCGACAGTAATATTCGGAAGATCAGCCGTTAACTCGATTTCGTTGTCACCCGCATGGATATTCAACTCAACCGTTTCAGTAATCTCTGAGCCATCCACACCAATCGATGTAAACACCGCTTCATCATGACAAGTTTGTGACACTGTCATGTTTTGAACCACGTAAGTACCATTACCTTGTACGGTACCAAGCTCAAAGTAAGACACTGGTTGATCAACCGTTAGCGTGTAATCTGTCTCGAAAGTACCACGGTCTTCTTTATGGTAAGTCATCGAGTCAATTAGGTCGCCATCCTCATTGAACGCTTTGATTTCTACTTCGGTAAAGTGACGAGACTCTTCCATGAACCAGCCACCCAAACCATCTAGGTGGAAACTGATTTCATTGATGTCTTGACCTTCAACTGAAACCGTCAGTTTCTCATCACCACTTAAGCCTTGGCGGTCTGTATCACCAAGTCCGTGACCAATGTGGGTGTTACCATTCCAGGCACCAAGAGGATCATCGTTACTTTGAACGGTTACCGTTAAGTCACCATCTGAGAACTCACGCGTATAAGGGTCTACTTCTGTACCCCAGTCATCCACGCTCGCGTTATCGTCAAACGTACCTATTTGTGTGGTGTGTGTACCTTCAGCAAGAGCATCTTCACTTGGAACAAAGCGCACTTCGGTATCTGCAGGAACTTCTTGTCCTACTTCCAGTACCACCCATTCGTCATTCACATTTGCTTCAATGATGCCGTTTTCTGGCGCTTGGTCTAAACGTAGTGCTGGTTCTTCACGAAGTGTCACACCAACTGTTTGGTCTTCTTGCGCTTGGATGAAGATTTCATCGCCCGCTTCCGGCGCATCGTTGACAGGGTTAACCGTCAAGTCGAGTGTCGTCAGAACTTCATTCTCACCATCACTGATGTTGTATGTGAAGTCCAACTCACCATTGAAGTTTTCTGTGTGCGTAATGGTGAATGAACCATCGTCATTAGTAACAATTGTTGCATCGGGATCGTTGGTTTGAAGGTTAGATGCCGTTAACTCATCACCCTCAATGTCGGTTGCGTTTGCAAGCAACTGCTCTTGAGTAATGGTGATTGAATTATCTTCATCGACTTCAGCCTGAATGCCCGAAGTTTCAGGTCCATCATTCACAGCAATAACATCGATGCCAGCGGTTGTGGTTGCGGTTGCACCGTCTTCGTCAACGACAACAACGTCTAGTGAAATATCACCATCGAAGTTTTCATTTGGCGTAAAGGTGTAAGTACCATTGCCATTATCAACAAAAGAGCCGTCATCACCGGAGTACGATACTCCAGACAATGATACATCGCCTTCTACATCGGAAGAGTTTGCCAATAGTTGCTCATCACTGATCGTGATTTGGCCATCTTCTTGAACTGTGTACGATGTTGATCCCGCTACCGGTGGATCATTCTCAGGCGTTACGCTGACATCAATAACAGCTGATGTTGAATCAGTACCGTCAGAGACATCGAATGAGAATTGAACATCACCATTGAAGTTCTCGTTTGGAGCAAAGCTGTATGTGCCGTCGCCATTATCGCTAAGAACACCATCTGCACCTGTGTAGAGCACGTTTTCAATCGACAGTTCATCACCATCAACATCCGACGCGCCTGCAAGCAGGTCAGCATCGGTGAAGAGTAACGTGCCGTCTTCTTCAATCGTGAACTGTTGATCTTGCGCTTGTGGCAAGTCATTAACCGGATTCACGGTAATGTCTAGGCCAACTTGAACTGAACCACCATCGTTATCGATGATATCGAAGTTCAGGTCTAGGTCACCGTTGTAGTCGGCGTTAGGTGTAATGGTGTAGCTGCCATCATCATTGTGTTGGATGGTCGCATTTTCATCAGTAGATAGGTTGATAGCTTCTAAGTTGTCGCTATCGATATCATCGGCTCTTGCAAGCAATTGCTCTTGGCTTAACGTGATAGAACTATCTTCATTGATGGTGTAAGCCAAATCGCCCGATACTGGTGCATCATTGATTGGCAATACATCAACGTTAATGTGTGTTTCAACCGTTGCACCATCTTCATCTTGAATGGTCACACCCAGTTGAACCTGACCATTGAAGTTTTCGTTGGGTGCAAAACTGCATGTACCATCACCATTTACAGTGAAGATACCGTCAGAGCCATCGTAGTTAATGCCAACAAGTTCTACATCGCCTTCGATATCCGAAGCATTCACAAGAACCTGAGATTCACTGAACGTCAGAACCGAATCTTCGTCAATGGTGTATGACGTTGGACCCGCAACTGGTGGATCGTTCACTTCAAGAACGGTAATACCTGCTGTGGTTTCATCAATTGCACCTTCTTCATCTGCAACAATCACATCAAGGCTGATATCACCGCTGAAGTTTTCATTAGGAAGGAAGGTATAGCTGCCATCGCCGTTATCTTGGAACACACCATCAGTGCCACTGTAAGTCACAGTATCAACCGACACGGCACCTTCAATATCCGAAGAGTTAGCTAACAACTGTTCATCAGAAATTGTGATGGCATGGTCTTCATTGACCATGTATGAGGTTGAACCCGCAACTGGCGGATCGTTCTCAGGAGTCACACTCACATCAATGTTAGCGCTGACTGTTTCTGTGCCATCAGAGACACCGAAACTGAAGTTCACATCGCCATTGAAGTTTTCATTTGGCGCAAAGGTATAAGTACCATCACCGTGGTCGGTCAGTACGCCATCACCACCTGTATAGCTAATACCTTCAACGGTTAAGTCGTCGCCATCAATATCGGTGGCACCGGTAAGTAAGTCGGCGTCTGTAAATTGAAGCGTACCGTCTTCTGCGATACTGAATTGTTGGTCTTGAGGAACCGGCAAGTCATTAACTGGGTTAACAGTAAGATCGGCGGTTGCTTGAACCGTGTCAGTACCGTCAGTGATGTTGAATTGAATATCAATGTCACCATTGAAGTTCGCATCAGGTGTGATGGTGAAACTGCCGTCATCGTTAGCTACAACCGTCGCATCACCACCAACTGTTAAGTCGCTTGCGGTTAGATCTTCGCCTTCTACATCGGACGCTTGAGACAGCAGCTGATCTTGGCTCAGTGTGATTGAGCCATCTTCATTAACGTTGTAAGCCAAATCACCAGACACTGGCGCATCATTGATTGGTAATACGTCAACATTGATGACGGTTTCCACTTCTGCACCGTCTTCATCACGAATGGTGACATCAAGCTGTACTTGGCCATTAAAGTTCTCATTCGGAGCGAAGCTACAAGTGCCATCACCATTTACTGAGAAGATACCTTCAGGGCCATCGTAGCTAATACCAACAAGCTCAACATCCCCTTCTACATCTGAGGCATTAAGCAATACTTGAGACTCACTGAAGGTCAGTACTGAATCTTCATCAATGGTGTAAGACGTTGGGCCTGCGACCGGCGGATCGTTCACTTCAAGAACATTGATGCCCGCAGTCGTCGCATCGGTCGCACCATCTTCATCAGCAACAACCACATCCAGTGCAATTTCACCGCTGAAGTTCTCATTTGGCGAGAAGGTGTAAGTGCCGTTACCATTGATTTCGAGGACACCGTCACTACCAGAGTAAGTCACGCTGTCTATGGATACATCACCTTCAATATCTGAAGATGTTGCCAATAGTTGTGCATCAGAAATGGTAATCGAGTTATCTTCATTTACGGTGTAAGAAGTAGAACCCGCAACTGGAGGATCATTTTCCGGAGTCACGCTAACGTCAATGTTTGCAGACACCGTATCGGTACCGTCTGACACATCGAAGCTAAAGCTCACATCACCATTGAAGTTTTCGTTTGGCGCAAAGCTATATGATCCCTCACCCAAGTCAGTCAGTACGCCATCAGTGCCTTCATAAGTGATGCCCTCAACCGTCAGGTTATCACCTTCAACGTCTGTCGCGCCTGTAAGCAGATCCTCGTCTGTGAACAGTAAAGTACCGTCTTCGGCAATACTGAACTGTTGATCTTGAGGCACTGGTAAATCATTAACTGGATTAACCGTAAGGTCTGCAGAAGCTTGAACCGTGTTGGTGCCATCTGAGATATCGAAACTGATATCGATGTCACCATTGAAGTTCTCATCTGGCGTGATGGTAAAGCTGCCATCATCGTTGGCTACAACCGTCGCATCACCACCAACCGTTAAGTCGCTAGCAGTAAGGTCATCGCCTTCAATATCTGATGCTTGAGATAGCAACTGCTCTTGGCTTAAACGAATCGAACCGTCTTCATCGATTGAGTACGCGAGGTCACCCGATACTGGCGCATCATCAACCGCAGTAACACTCACATCGATGTTTGCTGATACTGTATCGGTGCCATCTGATACATCAAAACCGAAGTTGACATCGCCATTGAAGTTTTCATTCGGAGCAAAGGTATACGTGCCGTTACCGTTGTCGGTAAGAATACCGTCACCGCCGTCGTAGGTCACACCTTCAACCGTCAGGTTGTCACCTTCAATATCTGTAGCACCTGTTAACAGGTCTGCATCGGTGAAGATGAGCGTGCCATCTTCTTCAACGCTGAACTGTTGATCTTGTGGTACTGGTAGGTCGTTAACTGGATTAACGGTTAGGTCTGCTGAAGCTTGAACCGTGTTGGTGCCATCTGAGATATCGAAACTGATATCGATGTCACCGTTGAAGTTCTCATCTGGCGTAATGGTAAAGCTACCATCGTCGTTAGCTACAACCGTCGCATCACCACCAACCGTTAGGCCGCTAGCTGTCAGGTCATCACCTTCTACGTCAGATGCTTGAGAAAGCAACTGCTCTTGGCTTAGACGAATCGAACCGTCCTCGTCGATTGAGTACGCTAGGTCACCCGATACAGGTGCATCATCAACCGCAGTCACACTTACATCGATATTGGCAGAGACCGTATCGGTACCGTCAGAGACATCGAAACCGAAGTTTACATCGCCATTGAAGTTTTCGTTTGGAGCGAAGGTGTACGTACCATTACCGTTATCAGTAAGAATACCGTCGCCGCCATCGTAGGTCACACCTTCAACCGTTAGGTTGTCACCTTCAATATCTGTAGCACCGGTTAACAGGTCTGCATCGGTGAAGATGAGCGTGCCATCTTCTTCAACGCTGAACTGTTGATCTTGTGGTACTGGTAGGTCGTTAACTGGATTAACGGTTAGGTCTGCTGAAGCTTGAACCGTGTTGGTGCCATCTGAGATATCGAAACTGATATCGATGTCACCATTGAAGTTCTCATCTGGCGTGATGGTAAAGCTGCCATCATCGTTGGCTACAACCGTCGCATCACCACCAACCGTTAAGTCGCTAGCAGTAAGGTCATCGCCTTCCACGTCAGAGGCTTGTGATAGCAACTGCTCTTGACTTAGACGAATCGAACCATCTTCGTCGATTGAGTACGCGAGGTCACCCGATACAGGCGCATCATCAACCGCCGTCACGCTCACATCGATGTTTGCAGAGACCGTATCGGTGCCATCTGACACATCAAAACCGAAGTTTACATCGCCATTGAAATTCTCATTCGGAGCAAAGGTATACGTGCCGTTACCGTTGTCGGTAAGAATACCGTCACCGCCGTCGTAGGTCACACCTTCAACCGTCAGGTTGTCACCTTCAATATCTGTAGCACCTGTTAACAGGTCTGCATCGGTGAAGATGAGCGTGCCATCTTCTTCAACGCTGAACTGTTGATCTTGTGGTACTGGTAGGTCGTTAACTGGATTAACGGTTAGGTCTGCTGAAGCTTGAACCGTGTTGGTGCCATCTGAGATATCGAAACTGATATCGATGTCACCGTTGAAGTTCTCATCTGGCGTAATGGTAAAGCTACCATCGTCGTTAGCTACAACCGTCGCATCACCACCAACCGTTAGGCCGCTAGCTGTCAGGTCATCACCTTCTACGTCAGATGCTTGAGAAAGCAACTGCTCTTGGCTTAGACGAATCGAACCGTCCTCGTCGATTGAGTACGCTAGGTCACCCGATACAGGTGCATCATCAACCGCAGTCACACTTACATCGATATTGGCAGAGACCGTATCGGTACCGTCAGAGACATCGAAACCGAAGTTTACATCGCCATTGAAGTTTTCGTTTGGAGCGAAGGTGTACGTACCATTACCGTTATCAGTAAGAATACCGTCGCCGCCATCGTAGGTCACACCTTCAACCGTTAGGTTGTCACCTTCAATATCTGTAGCACCGGTTAACAGGTCTGCATCGGTGAAGATGAGCGTGCCATCTTCTTCAACGCTGAACTGTTGATCTTGTGGTACTGGTAGGTCGTTAACTGGATTAACGGTTAGGTCTGCTGAAGCTTGAACCGTGTTGGTGCCATCTGAGATATCGAAACTGATATCGATGTCACCATTGAAGTTCTCATCTGGCGTGATGGTAAAGCTGCCATCATCGTTGGCTACAACCGTCGCATCACCACCAACCGTTAAGTCGCTAGCAGTAAGGTCATCGCCTTCAATATCTGATGCTTGAGATAGCAACTGCTCTTGGCTTAAACGAATCGAACCGTCTTCATCGATTGAGTACGCGAGGTCACCCGATACTGGCGCATCATCAACCGCAG
Organism: Vibrio celticus; assembly: GCF_024347335.1. Taxonomy (NCBI): domain Bacteria; kingdom Pseudomonadati; phylum Pseudomonadota; class Gammaproteobacteria; order Vibrionales; family Vibrionaceae; genus Vibrio; species Vibrio celticus. Next base: position 366,192 of record NZ_AP025464.1, on the reverse strand, counting down.
TAACACTCACATCGATGTTTGCTGATACTGTATCGGTGCCATCTGATACATCAAAACCGAAGTTGACATCGCCATTGAAGTTTTCATTCGGAGCAAAGGTGTAAGTACCATTACCGTTGTCGGTAAGGATGCCGTCGCCACCGTCGTAGGTCACACCTTCAACCGTTAGGTTGTCACCTTCAATGTCCGTTGCACCGGTTAACAGGTCTGCATCAGTAAAGATGAGCGTGCCATCTTCTTCAACGCTGAACTGTTGTTCTTGTGGCACTGGCAGGTCATTAACTGGATTAACAGTAAGGTCTGCAGAAGCTTGAACGGTATTGGTGCCATCAGAGATATCGAAACTGATATCGATGTCACCGTTGAAGTTCTCATCTGGCGTAATCGTAAAGCTGCCATCGTCGTTGGCTACAACCGTCGCATCACCACCAACCGTTAGGCCGCTAGCTGTCAGGTCATCACCTTCTACGTCAGATGCTTGAGAAAGCAACTGCTCTTGGCTTAGACGAATCGAACCGTCCTCGTCGATTGAGTACGCTAGGTCACCCGATACAGGCGCATCATCAACCGCCGTCACGCTCACATCGATGTTTGCAGAGACCGTATCGGTGCCATCTGACACATCAAAACCGAAGTTTACATCGCCATTGAAATTCTCATTCGGAGCAAAGGTATACGTGCCGTTACCGTTGTCGGTAAGAATACCGTCACCGCCGTCGTAGGTCACACCTTCAACCGTCAGGTTGTCACCTTCAATATCTGTAGCACCTGTTAACAGGTCTGCATCGGTGAAGATGAGCGTGCCATCTTCTTCAACGCTGAACTGTTGATCTTGTGGTACTGGTAGGTCGTTAACTGGATTAACGGTTAGGTCTGCTGAAGCTTGAACCGTGTTGGTGCCATCTGAGATATCGAAACTGATATCGATGTCACCGTTGAAGTTCTCATCTGGCGTAATGGTAAAGCTACCATCGTCGTTAGCTACAACCGTCGCATCACCACCAACCGTTAGGCCGCTAGCTGTCAGGTCATCACCTTCTACGTCAGATGCTTGAGAAAGCAACTGCTCTTGGCTTAGACGAATCGAACCGTCCTCGTCGATTGAGTACGCTAGGTCACCCGATACAGGTGCATCATCAACCGCAGTCACACTTACATCGATATTGGCAGAGACCGTATCGGTACCGTCAGAGACATCGAAACCGAAGTTTACATCGCCATTGAAGTTTTCGTTTGGAGCGAAGGTGTACGTACCATTACCGTTATCAGTAAGAATACCGTCGCCGCCATCGTAGGTCACACCTTCAACCGTTAGGTTGTCACCTTCAATATCTGTAGCACCGGTTAACAGGTCTGCATCGGTGAAGATGAGCGTGCCATCTTCTTCAACGCTGAACTGTTGATCTTGTGGTACTGGTAGGTCGTTAACTGGATTAACGGTTAGGTCTGCTGAAGCTTGAACCGTGTTGGTGCCATCTGAGATATCGAAACTGATATCGATGTCACCATTGAAGTTCTCATCTGGCGTGATGGTAAAGCTGCCATCATCGTTGGCTACAACCGTCGCATCACCACCAACCGTTAAGTCGCTAGCAGTAAGGTCATCGCCTTCCACGTCAGAGGCTTGTGATAGCAACTGCTCTTGACTTAGACGAATCGAACCGTCTTCATCGATTGAGTACGCGAGGTCACCCGATACTGGCGCATCATCAACCGCAGTAACACTCACATCGATGTTTGCTGATACTGTATCGGTGCCATCTGATACATCAAAACCGAAGTTGACATCGCCATTGAAATTCTCATTCGGAGCAAAGGTGTAAGTACCATTACCGTTGTCGGTAAGGATGCCGTCGCCACCGTCGTAGGTCACACCTTCAACCGTTAGGTTGTCACCTTCAATGTCCGTTGCACCGGTTAACAGGTCTGCATCAGTAAAGATGAGCGTGCCATCTTCTTCAACGCTGAACTGTTGTTCTTGTGGCACTGGCAGGTCATTAACTGGATTAACAGTAAGGTCTGCAGAAGCTTGAACGGTATTGGTGCCATCAGAGATATCGAAACTGATATCGATGTCACCATTGAAGTTCTCATCTGGCGTAATCGTAAAGCTGCCATCGTCGTTGGCTACAACCGTCGCATCACCACCAACCGTTAGGCCGCTAGCTGTCAGGTCATCACCTTCTACGTCAGATGCTTGAGAAAGCAACTGCTCTTGGCTTAGACGAATCGAACCGTCCTCGTCGATTGAGTACGCTAGGTCACCCGATACAGGTGCATCATCAACCGCCGTCACACTTACATCGATATTGGCAGAGACCGTATCGGTACCGTCAGAGACATCGAAACCGAAGTTTACATCGCCATTGAAGTTTTCGTTTGGAGCGAAGGTGTACGTACCATTACCGTTATCAGTAAGAATACCGTCGCCGCCATCGTAGGTCACACCTTCAACCGTTAGGTTGTCACCTTCAATATCTGTAGCACCGGTTAACAGGTCTGCATCGGTGAAGATGAGCGTGCCATCTTCTTCAACGCTGAACTGTTGATCTTGTGGTACTGGTAGGTCGTTAACTGGATTAACGGTTAGGTCTGCTGAAGCTTGAACCGTGTTGGTGCCATCTGAGATATCGAAACTGATATCGATGTCACCATTGAAGTTCTCATCTGGCGTGATGGTAAAGCTGCCATCATCGTTGGCTACAACCGTCGCATCACCACCAACCGTTAAGTCGCTAGCAGTAAGGTCATCGCCTTCCACGTCAGAGGCTTGTGATAGCAACTGCTCTTGACTTAGACGAATCGAACCATCTTCGTCGATTGAGTACGCTAGGTCACCCGATACAGGCGCATCATCAACCGCCGTCACGCTCACATCGATGTTTGCAGAGACCGTATCGGTGCCATCTGACACATCAAAACCGAAGTTTACATTGCCATTGAAATTCTCATTCGGAGCAAAGGTATACGTGCCGTTACCGTTGTCGGTAAGAATACCGTCACCGCCGTCGTAGGTCACACCTTCAACCGTCAGGTTGTCACCTTCAATATCTGTAGCACCGGTTAACAGGTCTGCATCGGTGAAGATGAGCGTGCCATCTTCTTCAACGCTGAACTGTTGATCTTGTGGTACTGGTAGGTCGTTAACTGGATTAACGGTTAGGTCTGCTGAAGCTTGAACCGTGTTGGTGCCATCTGAGATATCGAAACTGATATCGATGTCACCGTTGAAGTTCTCATCTGGCGTAATGGTAAAGCTACCATCGTCGTTAGCTACAACCGTCGCATCACCACCAACCGTTAGGCCGCTAGCTGTCAGGTCATCACCTTCTACGTCAGATGCTTGAGAAAGCAACTGCTCTTGGCTTAGACGAATCGAACCGTCCTCGTCGATTGAGTACGCTAGGTCACCCGATACAGGCGCATCATCAACCGCAGTCACACTTACATCGATATTGGCAGAGACCGTATCGGTACCGTCAGAGACATCGAAACCGAAGTTTACATCGCCATTGAAGTTTTCGTTTGGAGCGAAGGTGTACGTACCATTACCGTTATCAGTAAGAATACCGTCGCCGCCATCGTAGGTCACACCTTCAACCGTTAGGTTGTCACCTTCAATATCTGTAGCACCGGTTAACAGGTCTGCATCGGTGAAGATGAGCGTGCCATCTTCTTCAACGCTGAACTGTTGATCTTGTGGTACTGGTAGGTCGTTAACTGGATTAACGGTTAGGTCTGCTGAAGCTTGAACCGTGTTGGTGCCATCTGAGATATCGAAACTGATATCGATGTCACCATTGAAGTTCTCATCTGGCGTGATGGTAAAGCTGCCATCATCGTTGGCTACAACCGTCGCATCACCACCAACCGTTAAGTCGCTAGCAGTAAGGTCATCGCCTTCCACGTCAGAGGCTTGTGATAGCAACTGCTCTTGACTTAGACGAATCGAACCATCTTCGTCGATTGAGTACGCTAGGTCACCCGATACAGGCGCATCATCAACCGCCGTCACGCTCACATCGATGTTTGCAGAGACCGTATCGGTGCCATCTGACACATCAAAACCGAAGTTTACATCGCCATTGAAATTCTCATTCGGAGCAAAGGTATACGTGCCGTTACCGTTGTCGGTAAGAATACCGTCACCGCCGTCGTAGGTCACACCTTCAACCGTCAGGTTGTCACCTTCAATATCTGTAGCACCTGTTAACAGGTCTGCATCGGTGAAGATGAGCGTGCCATCTTCTTCAACGCTGAACTGTTGATCTTGTGGTACTGGTAGGTCGTTAACTGGATTAACGGTTAGGTCTGCTGAAGCTTGAACCGTGTTGGTGCCATCTGAGATATCGAAACTGATATCGATGTCACCGTTGAAGTTCTCATCTGGCGTAATGGTAAAGCTACCATCGTCGTTAGCTACAACCGTCGCATCACCACCAACCGTTAGGCCGCTAGCTGTCAGGTCATCACCTTCTACGTCAGATGCTTGAGAAAGCAACTGCTCTTGGCTTAGACGAATCGAACCGTCCTCGTCGATTGAGTACGCTAGGTCACCCGATACAGGTGCATCATCAACCGCAGTCACACTTACATCGATATTGGCAGAGACCGTATCGGTACCGTCAGAGACATCGAAACCGAAGTTTACATCGCCATTGAAGTTTTCGTTTGGAGCGAAGGTGTACGTACCATTACCGTTATCAGTAAGAATACCGTCGCCGCCATCGTAGGTCACACCTTCAACCGTTAGGTTGTCACCTTCAATATCTGTAGCACCGGTTAACAGGTCTGCATCGGTGAAGATGAGCGTGCCATCTTCTTCAACGCTGAACTGTTGATCTTGTGGTACTGGTAGGTCGTTAACTGGATTAACGGTTAGGTCTGCTGAAGCTTGAACCGTGTTGGTGCCATCTGAGATATCGAAACTGATATCGATGTCACCATTGAAGTTCTCATCTGGCGTGATGGTAAAGCTGCCATCATCGTTGGCTACAACCGTCGCATCACCACCAACCGTTAAGTCGCTAGCAGTAAGGTCATCGCCTTCCACGTCAGAGGCTTGTGATAGCAACTGCTCTTGACTTAGACGAATCGAACCATCTTCGTCGATTGAGTACGCTAGGTCACCCGATACAGGCGCATCATCAACCGCCGTCACGCTCACATCGATGTTTGCAGAGACCGTATCGGTGCCATCTGACACATCAAAACCGAAGTTTACATCGCCATTGAAATTCTCATTCGGAGCAAAGGTATACGTGCCGTTACCGTTGTCGGTAAGAATACCGTCACCGCCGTCGTAGGTCACACCTTCAACCGTCAGGTTGTCACCTTCAATATCTGTAGCACCTGTTAACAGGTCTGCATCGGTGAAGATGAGCGTGCCATCTTCTTCAACGCTGAACTGTTGATCTTGTGGTACTGGTAGGTCGTTAACTGGATTAACGGTTAGGTCTGCTGAAGCTTGAACCGTGTTGGTGCCATCTGAGATATCGAAACTGATATCGATGTCACCATTGAAGTTCTCATCTGGCGTGATGGTAAAGCTGCCATCATCGTTGGCTACAACCGTCGCATCACCACCAACCGTTAGGCCGCTAGCTGTCAGGTCATCACCTTCTACGTCAGATGCTTGAGAAAGCAACTGCTCTTGGCTTAGACGAATCGAACCGTCCTCGTCGATTGAGTACGCTAGGTCACCCGATACAGGTGCATCATCAACCGCAGTCACACTTACATCGATATTGGCAGAGACCGTATCGGTACCGTCAGAGACATCGAAACCGAAGTTTACATCGCCATTGAAGTTTTCGTTTGGAGCGAAGGTGTACGTACCATTACCGTTATCAGTAAGAATACCGTCGCCGCCATCGTAGGTCACACCTTCAACCGTTAGGTTGTCACCTTCAATATCTGTAGCACCGGTTAACAGGTCTGCATCGGTGAAGATGAGCGTGCCATCTTCTTCAACGCTGAACTGTTGATCTTGTGGTACTGGTAGGTCGTTAACTGGATTAACGGTTAGGTCTGCTGAAGCTTGAACCGTGTTGGTGCCATCTGAGATATCGAAACTGATATCGATGTCACCATTGAAGTTCTCATCTGGCGTGATGGTAAAGCTGCCATCATCGTTGGCTACAACCGTCGCATCACCACCAACCGTTAAGTCGCTAGCAGTAAGGTCATCGCCTTCCACGTCAGAGGCTTGTGATAGCAACTGCTCTTGACTTAGACGAATCGAACCATCTTCGTCGATTGAGTACGCTAGGTCACCCGATACAGGCGCATCATCAACCGCCGTCACGCTCACATCGATGTTTGCAGAGACCGTATCGGTGCCATCTGACACATCAAAACCGAAGTTTACATCGCCATTGAAGTTTTCGTTTGGAGCGAAGGTGTACGTACCATTACCGTTATCAGTAAGAATACCGTCGCCGCCATCGTAGGTCACACCTTCAACCGTTAGGTTGTCACCTTCAATATCTGTAGCACCGGTTAACAGGTCTGCATCGGTGAAGATGAGCGTGCCATCTTCTTCAACGCTGAACTGTTGATCTTGTGGTACTGGTAGGTCGTTAACTGGATTAACGGTTAGGTCTGCTGAAGCTTGAACCGTGTTGGTGCCATCTGAGATATCGAAACTGATATCGATGTCACCGTTGAAGTTCTCATCTGGCGTAATGGTAAAGCTACCATCGTCGTTAGCTACAACCGTCGCATCACCACCAACCGTTAAGTCGCTAGCAGTAAGGTCATCGCCTTCCACGTCAGAGGCTTGTGATAGCAACTGCTCTTGACTTAGACGAATCGAACCATCTTCGTCGATTGAGTACGCTAGGTCACCCGATACAGGCGCATCATCAACCGCCGTCACGCTCACATCGATGTTTGCAGAGACCGTATCGGTGCCATCTGACACATCAAAACCGAAGTTTACATCGCCATTGAAATTCTCATTCGGAGCAAAGGTATACGTGCCGTTACCGTTGTCGGTAAGAATACCGTCACCGCCGTCGTAGGTCACACCTTCAACCGTCAGGTTGTCACCTTCAATATCTGTAGCACCTGTTAACATGTCTGCATCGGTGAAGATGAGCGTGCCATCTTCTTCAACGCTGAACTGTTGATCTTGTGGTACTGGTAGGTCGTTAACTGGATTAACGGTTAGGTCTGCTGAAGCTTGAACCGTGTTGGTGCCATCTGAGATATCGAAACTGATATCGATGTCACCGTTGAAGTTCTCATCTGGCGTAATGGTAAAGCTACCATCGTCGTTAGCTACAACCGTCGCATCACCACCAACCGTTAAGCCGCTCGCGGTTAGGTCTTCACCTTCAACATCAGACGCTTGAGACAACAGCTGTTCTTGGCTCAGTGTGATTGAACCATCTTCGTTAACGTTGTAAGCCAAATCACCCGATACTGGCGCATCATTGATTGGCAATACGTCAACATTGATGACGGTTTCCACTTCTGCACCATCTTCATCACGAATGGTGACATCAAGCTGAACTTGGCCATTAAAGTTCTCATTCGGAGCGAAGCTACATGTGCCATCACCATTTACTGAGAAGATACCTTCAGGGCCATCGTAGCTAATACCAACAAGCTCAACATCCCCTTCTACATCTGAGGCATTAAGCAACACTTGAGACTCACTAAAGGTCAGTACTGAGTCTTCATCAATGGTGTAAGACGTTGGACCTGCAACCGGCGGATCGTTCACTTCAAGAACATTGATGCCCGCAGTCGTCGCGTCGGTAGCACCATCTTCATCAGCAACAACCACATCCAGTGCAATTTCACCGCTGAAGTTCTCATTTGGCGAGAAGGTGTAAGTGCCGTTACCATTGATTTCAAGGACACCGTCGCTACCAGAGTAAGTCACGCTGTCTATCGATACATCACCTTCAATATCTGAAGATGTTGCCAATAGTTGTGCATCAGAAATGGTAATCGAATTGTCTTCATTCACTGTGTAAGACGTAGAGCCCGCAACTGGCGGATCATTCTCAGGAGTCACGCTAACATCAATGTTTGCAGACACCGTATCGGTACCGTCTGACACATCGAAGCTAAAGTTCACATCGCCATTGAAGTTTTCGTTTGGCGCAAAGCTATATGAGCCATCACCCAAGTCAGTCAGTACGCCATCAGTACCTTCATAAGTGATGCCTTCAACCGTTAGGTTATCGCCTTCAATGTCAGTAGCGCCAGAAAGAAGGTCAGCGTCGGTGAAGACAAGAGTTCCATCTTCCTCGATTTCAAACGTTTTATCTTCAGGAACAGGCGCGTCATTAATCGGACGTACCGTTAAATCAATTGCGCTACTAATCGTTTCTTGGCCGTCACTGATGTCGAAAGTAAGGTCAAGTTCACCATTAAAATCAGCTGAAGGAACAACGGTGAAAGTACCATCACCATTGTCTTGAACTGTTGCATCAGCACCAACTTGAACGTTAGAAGCAACAAGCTCGTCCCCATCTACATCACTTGCGTATTCGAGTAATTGTTCTTGAGTGAATGTTATGGAGCCATCTTCATCCATGATGTAAGCCAGATCTTGTTCTGCTTCTGGTGCATCATTTTCACTTTCTACATTGATTTGGAAAGTTTCACTCGTCGTTTCAGAATCAAAATCATCTTCTACTTGATTCGTTGCTTCACCACTTTGGTCCTGAACATCGACTGCAAACGTTTCTTCTGCGGTTTCCGAATCTAGATTATCACCACCTTGTGACCCTTCAGAGTCTGTAGAAGAACTTGATGCTGCTGAAGTTTGTACTGCTTGACTTTGGGCTTGATTGCCTTCTGCATCAACTCCTCCTTCAGATCCGGCACCACCACCGCCTCCTACAGCTTGTGCACCTGCACCAGAACCCTCACCACCACTTCCCGATGCACCTTCAGCGCTTCCTCCTTCAGAAGCAACACTATCGACCACATTGGATTGAGCTGCCTCTGAATCACTACTACTTTCTGGTGTGTCTTCTTGCACAGCCGCACCAGAAGCCGAGGCATCTTCAGCATTACCTGCACCACTCGGATTGTCGTCTAAAGCCTGGTTAACTTCGTCTGCCGCATCCGTATTTTCAGCACCCGTCGCTATTGTCGACGCAATCGTATTTTGTTGATTTTGTTGATTCTGCTGTTGGGAGGGCGTACCCGCGTCGTTCGTGTCCGTTTGTTCTACCGCGTCATTTAGATCTTCATTTTGGTTGTTTTGGTTATTTTCGCCTGCCATTACAGCCTCCGTTGCTACTAGCTAACTGATCGTATTTATAGAAGCATTAAAGGACATCATTTTGAAAAACCAATTTTTTATACAACATTTTTCATAATTTCTTTTTAAAGAGAAAGAATCAAAAAAAATTTGAAAACTGCCTTTAAAGATCCTTAGTTATTGTGATTAAAGCAATTAAGGCGGTGGAGCGATGATAGACATGACGAATTTGTTGCGCTCGGTCGACAACAACCACAAAGGGCTGCAATTGCTATTAAGCGACTTTTACAATGACTTTTCTGACGCAGCCCTAAATATAGAAGAGCTTCATAACGGTAATCGTTTTGATGAACTCAATAGTTACTCAAAAAAGTTGAAGACCATCTTAACGTTGCTTTGCGACCAAGACCTTCCGCCCAAAATGGCCAAATTGGAACATTTGAGTAGACACAAGTTCCCTGCGCCGGAAGATCTAATAGAGGATGTAAAAACTGAATTGCACAACGTCAATCGACAAATCAACCACTTGTTGGATATTAAGGAAGTTATAGATGGCAAGTAACCGAGGTCAGTCATGAGCAATAACCAAATAGAACATCACCTCAGAAAAGCACTTGTTTCCAATAACGAGGCTTCTAAGGTCACAGCTGATGACACTATTGTGCTTGCTAGTGCCATGACCAGCGTTCACAAAACGTTGCTCATTATATTCTTGCTCGCTTTGGTCGCTATTGCGGTGGCGTCACAAGCACGTATCGACATTGTTGTTTCTGTACGTGGAGAACTGTTATTGGAATCGGATGTTGAGAAGGTTCAACATTTAGAAGGCGGGATATTAGAAGAATTGTTAGTCAGGAAAGGTGAAGTCGTTTATGAGGGCCAACCTATTGCTCGAATACGCTCACTCGACCGTAACACTCAACTTGATACCGTGAACACTGAAATTATTCAGATTGAGCTCGATAAGATTCGTTATGAAAGCTTACGCGACATGATAGAACCTAACTTCGACGCCTTCATTGATAAATACCCAGAGCAAGTTCAGGTCAACATGAATACGTGGAAGCAAGAGTTCTCTAAAAATCGTTCTAATGAAGAACTCATCACTCACGATATTAAGCACAAGAACTCGTTGATCAGTTCAATGTTAAAGCGTCGCAAAAGTTCAGAAAATCAACTATCTCTGATACGTAAGCAGCTCAACATCAAAAACACCCTCTATAAAGAAGAGATGGCGTCTTATGTCGACGTTCTTAACATGAAAGTACAAGAGTCGAATATGGTGCGTGAGATTGAGAACCTTGACGAATCTGTGATGAATGAGCGTTTCCAGCTCGACAAGCTTGAAAAACAACACCGTGACTTGGTTGAGAATCGAAACTCTGAGTATCAAGCGCAAATCATTCAAGCGAATAAAGACCTCAAACTGAAGCGAATCTTACAACCACAGCATTCCGACAAGGTTGATCGCCTAGTCGTCTACTCTCCGGTGGATGGTGTGGTCGACAAACTGCACTTCAATTTCCGTTCTGCTGTGATCCCGCCAGGAGAAAGTATCGCCGATATTGCACCGATCAATAACTCCCTTCACGGTGAAGCGAAGATCCCACGTAAAGACATGGGATTTGTCGAAATTGGTCAGGCAGTGAAAGTGAAAATGGATACCTATAACTTTGCAAAATACGGATTTGTTGAGGGAACCATCGCCTCAATCAGCCGTTCATCATACGAAGAAGAAGACGCTGAATTCTATTTAGCAGAGATTGAAATTGACCGAAACTTTCTTGAGCGAGGAGGCACTCAATACAAGTTATCACCTTACATGGAGTTTACCGCCGATGTGAAAACAGGCTCGCGTCGCGTGATCGAATACGCTGCGAAACCTGTGATGTCAGCCATCGAGGATGCTTTCGATGAGAGATAATCAATGAGCGGTAAACCTTCGTACAATATTTCCGTACCCGCTCTACGTCTAAGCATACTATTTAGCGTGGTATTGGCTGCGCTCGCTTTCTATTTATACTTTTCTTGGTCGAAAATAGATTCAGTCGCACAAGTGCAAAGCGCCCCACTGCTCATACAAGCCCAGAAGCTTAATCAGACCATAGAACAAGATATTCAAACTCTGCAACAGTGTTTAAGTACCAACACTTGCGGCACTAACGAGTTCAACCTAGTTCACTTGAAGCGTGAAATTGATGAGTTTCGCTCTTTAGCCTCGTTGAACAAAACCGAGTTCAGCTTGGTTGGAGCAACTGAATACACGCAACTGGAATTGGCGATTAATCGTTTCTCCGATAGTCCTAAAACGCGTAACGACGTATTAGGCTTGTACCTTTCATTGACCAATAACTACCTGAAGATGGACGACAACTATCGCACCATGTTTAACAACCATGCGAATGACTTAATGTCAGAAAAAAACGAGTTCTTTATCTGGTTGTTTATGGTGGTCGTGATATTGGCTGTGATTACGATTCTATCCAACTCAGTTGCTATGTTGAAGCTAAAGAAATCCAGTTCTAACGAACGCGCAATCGACTATGAATTCGATGCCCTGTATCAAGAGCTGAAGCAGCTAAATTTACAACGTCTTGAAGAGCTTCTTAATGAAGTGAGCATCAACCCCAAGCAGCGTCAGATTTACTCTCATCTCAAACTTATTTTCAGTAAATTAGAAGACCAAAAGCGCAATAACGATCTCTACAAACAGTTGTATGCGCTGATCGGTTATGAGATTCGCGGAATTACAAACACCATTAACGGTGGCGTCCAATATCTGGTTCAAGAAACCGATGAAAACGGCGTGTTGATGGCGAACGATATTACCTCTGCATGTAGTACTTTATCTGAGTTAGCAGAGAACTATAATCGCTTGATATCACAGGGGACGGAAAGTAAATCGAAAGAATTTTCACTACTCAACGTCTTGTCGGAATTAATGATTCATATCAGTGCCAAAGTACAACGTAATGAAAGCCAACTTGACTGTTTTATCTCTGACAACTTACCGAATCGTGTTGCAGGCCAATCCACCAGCTTATTCTGGATACTGTTCCTTCAACTTTCTAACGCTATTCAACTCAAATCAAATAAGAAACTGTTTGTAACGATTGAATCGGGTGCGGCTTCAGACATGGAAAATACCCGTGTCACCATCAACCTCAACTTCTTATCAACACTGGATGTTTCTGTTGCCAAGCTCAACAAACTCCATTGGAGCGCACACAAAGACCATACAGCCAGCACAGATGACTTAGCGAAAAGCGTTCTGAAGGATTACGGATATTACGAGAGCCACTGGTTCCAGTCAGGGGCTCAGGAACGTTTTCAGATCGAGCTTGATCTTAAGGCTAAGAACTTCCACACAGAGAAAACTCGCTTTGATGGCAAGCGTTTACTCTTGTGTGCTAATACTCAAGTTCGTATAGATGTGATGAAGAAAATGCTCAGTAACTTGGGGCTAGAGATCACCGAAATTCGTACTGCAAATGAGCTTTTCTCAGCGGCTAAAACGTTCGGTGAATACGATGCGATTATGCTGACCGATACCTTTGAACCCAACAAACTGCCCTCACTGAGTAAAACAGTGAAATCCCAACTTAAGAACCACCCAAATACCAAGTTACTGTTGTCAGTGACCAACACTCAGCAAGCACAAGAGTGTCATAGCTTTGTCGACAAAATCATCAACGCTCCTGCTATTCCTTACGAATTCATTCCAAACCTACTCACCATTATGGAAGCGGAAGCATCGGAAGAACAGATGGAAAACAGCTCATTCCTTATCGTAGAGGATGACCGAGTTCAGCAGATTTTACTGAAACGGATTCTTACCAAACAAGAATATGAACCTGACATGGTTGGCGATGGCGCTGACGCAGTGAAACACTTCATGAATAAACGCTCAGACATCATTTTCATGGACTGCATCATGCCGGGTATGGGCGGCATCGAAGCAACAAAACGTATTCGCCAATTCGAACAACAAAACGAGAAAAACCCTTGTACCATCATAGGTGCAACCGCATTGACCAGCAGTAACGAACACCAGGCTTGTATTGAGGCCGGAATGGATTACGTGATCAGCAAACCTTATAAAAGCGACCAAATCATCAAGGTGATCAACAAGTATGTGGCGGTACAAAAACTTAACTAGCAGCATCATGGCTGCGCTTGTATTAAGCACGACACCTTCAGCATCGGCGACTACCCTGCTTGAAGCGGTAGAGCTCGGCCTGCAAAACAGCCTGTCTCTTCGCGCTAGTGATAAGGGCGTGGAAGAAAACGAGTACAACATTGGTATTAGTCGCTCTAAATTTCTGCCTTCACTCAATGGTGCTGCCGATACCACATGGAACGAGAATGAAACCTTGCTATCGAGCGTGCCGGATGAAACCTCTAGCTATAACTCAAACAGCTACAGTCTTTCGTTATCCCAATCCATATTCAACCTTGGCGACATTTTCAAATATGGGACGGCAAAACTCGACTTCAATATCGAAGAGATTAAACACGAGAACAAAATCCAAAGCACCATTTCGGAAATCGGTTCTCAATACTTTGAGTATTTAAAAAACAACGCCCAAATCAAAGCGACTAAAGTTGAGCTTAAATCGTCCGAAACGCGTGAACATCAAATGCGACGTAATGTAGAGCTAGGTAACACCGCTGCCAGTGAGCTGTACGAAGTAATAGCTCAGAAAGAAGGTGTGTCGAACCGATTAAGAACCTTGCAGAAAGATCGTCGTGTCATTCTCAACGGGCTCTCTATTCAAATTCAATACCCTATTACTCCGTCACAAGACATATACGAAAGCGTGCCTTTAAAAGAGATCAACGAAACTGAACAACGCTCGATCATGGATCAGGCGTTAAAGCTGAATAACGACTTGTTGGTGGCAAAGAAAAACGTAGAGAGAAGCCGCAGAAGCTTAAAAGAGAGCGGTTCGAACTTCTTACCGACCGTATCGCTTTCAGCCAGCTATCGACACGATGACGCCAATAACTACGACAAAACCGACATTACAGCGACAGGCGAAAGTAACTCAACCAGTGTTGGGTTAAACCTCGCCGTGCCTATCTTGTCTGGTGGCTCTGATTACTACGGCTATCAAAAATCATCGACGGCCATCGAGCGTACTGAACTGCTTTACCAAGATTCGCTTTATACCACACGTAACAGCGTGACTACCTCAGTGCTCAATATTAACGATTTCTCACAGTCTATAAGCAGTTACGAAAACATCATTCGCGCCAACTACGCCTCTTATAAAGGGATCCAAAGAGCCTACCAATTAGGCACGCGTACCATCACCGACTTGCTGGCGGCGGAAAGTAAACTGTTCAGCGCTTTGAGAGACTATGAAAGCGCACGATACGACTACATCATCGAGACAATCAAGCTTGAGCAAATTAAAGGCATACTCTCAATTCAATCGATAGAGAGCATCATGCAATTGATGAGCGATATTGAGGGACGAGACAATCAAGATTTGGTGCCTAAACACCTTCTCTCAACGGAGTCATTGAGAAAAGGAGGTCACAATGCAAACTGAGCAGTTTTCGCAAAAGATCAACATGGCAGATAAGTGTTATCTGACTTTCTCAACGATAATATCGACCCTGTTTGGTTTGGTGCTGCCCTTCTCTATTCTGATCATTTTTGACCGAGTGTTACCCAACCAAGCACAAGATACGCTGTTCTTATTGTTCGCGATTATTTTGATTTCCATCTTCCTCGACTACCACTTAAAAAGTCAGGAAGAGAAAATTTCCTCCGTCATCATGAGGCTGTTTGAAACTAACCTAACCAACAAGGTATTCCAATCCATTTGTTTGGCGGAAATCTCTAAATTCCGTCGTTTGGAACCAGGCGAATACCTAGAACGAATCTCAACGATTCCTGAACTTAAAACCTTTTTTGGTGGTGAGTCAGTTCGAGCGCTTATCAACCTTGCTGTTAGCGTGATTACTATACTTATCATCGGTCTCATCAACATATGGGCTGGTATTACCCTTCTAATTGCCTCGGCCGTCTTAGCTATTTTCGCTTGGAGCCTTTCCAAACAGAAAATTGGTAGCTTGCAGAATAAGTCAGACATCGAAGGGTTAACCACCTCCAAAATCATCGAGATCATCTCTAGTCCGCTTGATATCAAAGCTCGAAATATGGAATACCGCGTTGAAAGCCTGATGACACAAATGGTCGAAGAACGCGAAGTTGAGAACATCAAATATGAGCAGATTGAATCGAACTTCAGCCTAATATTGGCGCTCATCCAACAGCTCTCCATTGCTTGTGTTGTGGTAGTACTAGCAACAGCCGTTATCAATATGGAATCGAGTCAAGGCATCATGGCCGCCATCATCATGCTAACCAACCGTTATTTTGCGCCTTACCAGCAAGTAATGCGCACCGCGAGCCGCTGGGAATTGAACAAACTCCATATCCAACGTATCGCTGATCTCCTTGAATTGGCAGCCTCTGTCGAGCACCAACATGAAACAACAGAAGTAGAACGTATTTCGGTTAAGTATTCTGAAAAGCAGCGCATCGAGTTCGAACTCGGACAAGCCTATTTGCTGACAGGGAAAAGTGGTTCTGGTAAGACCCACCTCGCTAACTGTATTACGCGTCAGAACAGTGATAGCAAACTCGATATCATGATTAACGACACGCCTTTGGATGACGTCAATTACAACGTTTGGCGTAACAGTGTTCTGATGGTTGATAAGACCAGTTCGTTCGTAGAAGGGACGATTATCGATAACCTCACCTGTTTCCGCCCAAGCTTGAATAACACGGCGTTTGCACTGTGTGAAACCATGAACATCAAAGCTCAAATTGATGGGCTTCCTGCCGGTTTTTATACAGAACTCAAAGGCCATATGCGTAACCCATTTTCACGCCAAGTTGGCTACGCCCTATTATTAGTTCGCGCCCTGCTCGCCAGTAAACGCGTATTGATATTTGATGACATCGATTGTGTGTTTGATGACGAATTTGCGAGAGTGGTTCTCACCAGTACAGCTTATCGAGCCAACGACAAAATCTTGATCATCGCCAGTAATAAAATGGACAAGCTTAACCATCGCCTCAAACGCGTAAAACTTACCGGAGGTGACCAATGAGTATCTTAGTCGACTTCAATAATGTACCGCAACGTGTCTTGGATTTTGAATCTAGTGGATACGACGAACGTTACAGTCAATCGCCACTTATTCGTGGTTTGGCCTACACCCTGATAGCACTCGAATGGGAAGGCACACCCGCTATACTCAGCGATGCTTTTATTCCAAAACCCAAAGACGGCGACAGCTTTACAGCAACCATAGAGCGTCTTGGGTATCGCTGTGATGTGACCAAATTAAAGACACTCGAGAATATCGATAAACACCCTCACCCATGCTTTATTGAAATAGAGAATCTAAGTGCGATTTTCTTAGGCACCAAAGATGGAAAGTTGCTGCTGTTTGATTACACGAACAACAACACCATTGAATACCCAATGTGTAAAAAGCCCTGTTTGCTGATTGCGATTAGCGAATATTCTCGTCTGTTCCGCGAACCACCTCCGGAATCGCAAGACAGAAGTAATTGGATTAAATACGCTTTCTATCGTTATAACAATGAACTTAAAAGCCTGATCATTCTCAGCTTCGTCATCAGTATTCTCGGTGCATTGCAGCCATTCTTTATTATGAGTGTATATAACTTCGCACTGACTTCGAGCTCCGAAGCCACACTCTATTGGTTAACCTTATTCGCCATTATTGTTGGCTTCTCGGAGTATTTCTTTAAAAAGATGCGGGTAAATATCATTGCCACGTCCGGTAAAGATCTCGCCGTGCACATCTCGCAAGCCGTTATATCTAAGTTACTTTGGCTACCCTATGCGATGACATCTACTGCTGGGGTCTCTTCTCAGCTAGCACGTTTGAAAGATATCGATACCTTCCGACGCTTGGTGACTGCCGAATCAACCCTCAGCTATTTTGATATGCCGTTTGTGATCGTATTTATCATCGCCATTGCTCTGATGTCTGGTACAGCGGCATTAGTGGTGATGGGTGGTTTGATCCTGATGTTAGTGTTCTGTATTTACTCGCGCTATATCTACTCGCAGGCCACATCCAAAAG
Organism: Vibrio celticus; assembly: GCF_024347335.1. Taxonomy (NCBI): domain Bacteria; kingdom Pseudomonadati; phylum Pseudomonadota; class Gammaproteobacteria; order Vibrionales; family Vibrionaceae; genus Vibrio; species Vibrio celticus. The sequence goes on along the minus strand of NZ_AP025464.1, from coordinate 348,820 downwards.
TTCGCGCGCCAATGCGATGGTCTCGTATCAATGGAACGAAATCCTTCGTGGTATCAAAACAATCCAAGGCCTGCCTTTACTTCGTGTCGTTCAATCTCGATTCAGTGCATCGCATATGCAAAGCACCAGCGATGCAGAGAACGTTGCCGTGACTAACAGTAAGATTCAGGCCGCTGGCGGCAGTTTGATTCAAGTGATTGGTACAGCAAGTATCGTGACCGCGGTAATCGGCGTGATGGAAGGTACTTCTGATGCGGGTGCCATGCTCGCAACCGTTATTTTGGTTTGGAAAGCGTTAGGCCCAATCATGGGTATCTATAACTCAATTTCTAAGTTCCAGTCGATTAAGGCTTCGTCCGCGCAAATCAACAATTTAATGTCGATGAATGACGACAAATTAACCTTAGAGAAAAGCCCGCCTATTCGCCTGTTCCAAGGCAGCATTGTGGGCAGCGGAGTCAGTCACCGATACGCAGGAGCCGCGACGGGTTTAACTAACTTGGGGTTCAAAATCCCACCCAGTGCAAAAGTGGTCATTTGTGGCCCAACAGGCTGCGGAAAAACCACCTTAATTTCAATCATTGCTGGGTTAGAAGACCGGTATCAAGGCGCAGTTTCTGTCGATGGTTACAACATTAAACAGTTCAATAGCTACCGTTATCGTACCTCGATTAACTACATCCCTTTTAATTTGCATATTTTTGAAGGCTCACTCGAGACCAACTTCATTCTACATAACGGGCTGATTCCAACAGACAAGATGCAAGAGATGGTGAGCTTCTTCGAGTTAGATGAATGGCTTCCGGAAGGCTTGGCTACTCAGTTAAGCGTAGATAAATGCAAAAGTCTTCCGAATGGAATTCAACAAAAGTTGCGGCTGGCGCTTGGCCTAGGTAACTGTGAGCAATCTCTGATTATCATTGATGAACCGTTCAACGGTGCAGAGCAAGAAAACGCTCAATACTTTAATCGCCTGTTCTCCGATAAATTGTTGAATAAGACCGTGATTTTTTCGACTAACGACCCTGGTTTGATCGCAACATCAAACATGAGTTTAGTTTTAGAGCCGGATGGGAATTTGAAATATTTTGGCTTAACAGACAAATACTTAAACAGCTTAAGCTAAAACCTCAACGCTTAATCACAATTCGCTATTTAGGGAAATGGATATAATTGACAAATTCATAAGTGAGAGGGATGATTCGCCCCAATACCACAGGTAACAAGGAAGAATATGTACACATTCGTTGCAGACAAGCTTGATGTAGCTTACTTATCCGCAATCCCTGAAAACCACCAACTTCAGGAGTGCGATGTACCTGAAGAAGAGATGGAGCTTCGAGAGATCGTTGAGGTTTGGTATGAATCTGCCTTCCTACCCGCTTTCAATCTTCAGAAAATAGATATTGAGAACAAAGCAGAGCTCACCGTCGTACAAATGCACGTATTCAGCAATGATACGAGCACACTCGCCTTCCTACTCAAAAACAGAGTGTATCGCGCCGCACTTAACAGAATGCTCGGTATTTGGACATTCATAGACAGGATCTTAAGCTCTAAGCTATTTATTTAGATAGAAAAAAGGCTTCATTTATGATCAGATAATCGTCGCCAAACAAACCACCCATATCAACCGTGAAGCCGATGACGATTATCTCCCTACAAAAGCAGTTTAAGCAATTCTTTAATGCTGATAGCCTTCAAAAAATGGCGAAAAGTACAGGACTTATGAAGCGATGTCGGGCTATCTTACCCGACCAGCTAGTAGTAAGCCTAGTGGCCGCTTTGAGCAAAGGAAACTGCTCATCTATTGCCGATTTACTAAGGCAATTCAATGGGATGTGCTTAAGCGCTAAAGATACTGTGGCTTATAAGCCCTACCATAACCAGTTAAGAAAAGAAGAATTTCCGATATTCATGCGCCAATTGGCCATGCGAGCGATAGCTCAGTTTGCTCGCCAGCAGAGTGCCAACCTACCAGATAAACTCGCCACCTTTGATGATGTGCTGCTTCAAGATGGTAGCTCTTTCCACATTCATCGTGACCTTTCGAACGTTTACCCGAGCCGATTTAAACGCAATCCAGCCGCAGTTGAATGCCATATGACAATGTCTTTAAAAAAGCTTTTCTCCAGTCGCAATGAGCATCAGCGCTGATACAGCATCAGAAAGAGACTTTTTGCCCGCCCCCCAAAACAATGAGTAACAAATTGTTGTTGGCTGACGCAGGGTACCCTGACTTCCAATTCTTTACTGAGCTTGAACTGTATGGTGGTTTCTATATTTTTCGAGGAGCAAAGTCCCTGAATCCTCATGTTATAGAAGCGAGAAACGGTCAGGGCCGGCATTTATCTAAACTAGAAGGAAAGAAGCTCAAAGACATCACTCGAGGTACTAATCGCTCACAGGTACTCGACCTTAAAGTTCGTAGTGGTAAGCAAGAATTTAGAGTGGTAAGACGTTGGTTTGCAGAAGAAAAGCGATTCTGTATTTGGTTAACTAACTTGCCTTCAGGTACCTATACTGCTGATGACATAATGGCGATCTACCGCTGTCGATGGCAGGTGGAGTTGCTTTTTAAAGAATTAAAATCTCACACAAACTGGCAACGATTTGTCACCGCACAAAAGGCCATCGTTGATGGGCTTATCTGGGCCAGTTTACTCTCGCTGATCATCAGGCGCAGTACTGCGCTTCAGATAATGCCATCGGTCTCGCTGTTTAAGGCGGCAAAAAATGTGGATGTGTGGCTGTTGCCCATATTTGAATGTATCAGCCACAAGGCATGGTCAGAAATAGGCAATAAACTGGAATGGGCCTCTAGCTATATATTTAAGAACGCACAAAAGTCCGCCCAGAGGAAGTCAAAGAAAAACATCACGTTAGACGGGATTTATGCTGGTCTTAATGCTTAAGGTTCAGTCTATGTTTGGACATTAGAACCCTCTGCAAAAACCGTATTAGAGCAACTTCTTTTCGAATTAAGCCTCGATAGCAATCGTCCTCATTAATAAGCTTTTTAAGTGATTCATCAATAAGCATAAAATTAAACAAACTGCCAAACGCTATAAATTACTAATAAAAGAACGCATTTCAAAATAAGCTCTGAAATCACAAGAACTTATACCCCTCCCACACTTACGTAAAATTTACCGTTTCAAAGTTTCCATATCGGCATTTTTATTCTACTGTTTTTATATAACGACAGTTGGATGGATCCTTATATGGCGATTACGGTCTGGAATAACCTTTCAGTCAAACATAAACTCTTTGGCTTAGTTCTACTTCCCATTTCATTATTACTCTTCCTAGCAGGTAGACAGGCTTATATTTTAACGACTCAATTAACCGATTTTGAGCGGACCAATCAGTTATCTGTGTACCTTCAAGATATCTCGGTCTTATATCGAAGTACCCTCGCTTCTAGCCCTGAAGAGTTCGCAACACAAAGCAGCCAAGTAAAGGCAGAATTGAAAACACTCTCGCCTATCATTTTTTTAGGTGCTTCTGATGAAATGAATCAACTGGTTTCAGATTTCAGTGAAGCGACCCTATCAACGATGGAAGCGAATGACACTTACGATAAATTGGATGCCCTCGAATGGCAGAGCGATTTATACAAGCAACTGTTACTTGAAGTAGAGAAAGTCCCTTTTGAAAACACTAAACGTGAAATTCAACAGCACCTCACTGCCCTTCAACAACTTGAGTGGTTGATGTTTTGGTCGAACGAAGAGTTCAAGCTTGGTAGTTCACTGATTGAGATCTTCCAAATCAGCCAAGAGTACGACCCAGAACTCGCCGAACAGATCAAAACCTTGAGTGAAAGACAGCAATTGTTCTTAGAGCGCTTTGTTTCATTGAACGCCAACGAACATCAAGTTTCTTTGATGGTTGAAGTGTTTCGAAATGATGTGTTTGCTCAAAGCCAAGAGATAAGAAGCGCGCTACTCGACCTAAATACAATCAGCCAACTGACGCCACAAGAAGTGTCTGTCGGCTTAGAAGCGATGAGCGCACGGCTCAACTTATTACAAAGCCTTGGCGGCGTAATCAAGCAAGAGTTTCAACAAGAAGTTGAGCAAGCCATCTATGACGCGCAAATACAACGAACCCTGTTTATCTCAATCGTCGCTTTGCTGGCAGCGATTGTTATGGGTTTAACTCTTAGCTTGGCGAGACAAGTCACTAACAACCTTAATTTGGTGTTAGCTTTCTTAAAAAGCGAAAATGATGACACGCGCCCTTCTTTAGATAAATTAATCCAAGGTAAAGATGAACTCAGTCTGTTTGCTCAGCAAGTTGAACGATTGACCATCGAACGAGAGCTCGCGAAAGATAGATTGACGGTAGCAAAAGAAGACGCAGAGAGAGCCAAAGAGGATGCCGAACACGCGAAAGACCACGCAATACAAGCCAGCAAAGCAAAAAGTAGCTTCTTGGCCAACATGTCTCATGAAATTCGCACCCCGCTCAATGGTGTTATTGGTATTTCGGAAATCCTCGCAGATACGCCGCTTACACCGACACAACGTGACTATGTTGATACGATCGAAACTTCATCCCAACTGCTCCTTAGCTTAATCAACGATATCTTAGACTTCTCTAAAATTGAGTCTGGCATGCTATTAATCAGCCCGCATTCTGCATCGATTAGAGAGTCGATATACGACATCGCCTCTATTGTGGCACCAAAAGCGAAAGAACAAAGAATATCGATTAACGTTGATATCAGCCCAGATACACCAGCACGCGTGATGATAGACGATCACCGTTTAAGACAGATCTTGATGAACTTTATGTCGAATGCGGTGAAGTTTACGGCTGAAGGTGGCGTCACATTATCAATTCAAACGCTCAACAAAGCAGATAACAATGCCACCATTCGATTTGCTGTACGAGACACGGGTATTGGTATCGATTCACTGCAACAAAAACAGATATTTGAACCGTTCGCTCAAGAAGACGATTCAACCACACGTCAATTTGGTGGTACTGGTCTTGGTCTAGCCATCAGTACACAGTTAGTTGAACTGATGGGAGGCCAAATTCAACTCGACTCCGTCAAAGGTGAAGGGAGTTGTTTCTACTTCGACTTGGAATTGCCTGTTGACTTGATACTGCCAAAACCAAGTTCAGCAACAGCTGATATTTATGTACTGAGTAACGAAAACATGCTCTCCGAGCGAATCGAGTCCGACCTTAACCTTTATGGTTTGAAGGTTACCGATAAAACGAATGATATAACGGCAATTACAGAGCAGATCTCCACTCAAAAACACACTAAACCTATCACTGTCGTTTTCGCCGAAGATGACGCATTCCTAGCTAATACCCACGCAGATAACTTAGCAAAGCTGCACCAAAACGGCATCACTATCTGTTTGATACGTTCCTTCTTAAGTGAGCCCGCGGATCTTGGTGACAGCGTTACTGCACAAGTCGCACAGCCGCTACTCGGCTTGCGTTTAATTAAAGCTATTGAGCTTTGTGATACTCGAGGTTTGGCGGAACTATCAGAAGCAAGCCAAACACCAGTCGAGATCCAACACAAAATCCTCATCGTTGAAGACAACAAGATCAACCAAAAAATTGCTGGTCTTCATGTCGGTAAAAGTGGTTTTGAATTCGAGTTCGCTAATAATGGTCAAGAAGCTGTGGACATGTTCACAGCTAATCCTCATTACGCGGCGATACTCATGGACTGCATGATGCCGGTTATGGATGGCTTTGATGCAACAAGCAACATCCGAAGAATTGAAAAAGAAACGGAAGCGACGCGACGCATCCCTATCATTGCATTGACCGCCAGTGTCATCGATGACGATATTCAGAGGTGTTTCGACGTTGGTATGGATGACTATGTACCAAAACCATTCAAGTTCGAAATGCTTAAAGAGAAAGTGCTCACCGCGGTAGAAGCTATGCCACTACCAGCTTCCTATAAAGCTCAACCTAAGAAACAACCTGCAACTGTCACTCCGATTATCAACGGGGCTGCGACCAAACGTACTTTGCCTGAAGAAGCGGAACAAAACGCAATTCCGAGCAAATCAGAAAGAATCTTGCTAGTCGAAGACAACCGCGTCAATCAAAAAGTAGCTTCTATCATGCTGAAGAAGGCCGGATATGCCTTTGAAATTGCAGACAACGGACAAATTGCCGTTGATATGTACCAGAACGACAGTAGCTTCGACATTATTTTGATGGATTGCATGATGCCCGTTATGGACGGTTTCACGGCAACTAAGGAGATTCGAGAACACGAGAAAAACCAAGGCTTAAGCAAAACTCCTATTATCGCGTTAACCGCCAGTGTTATCGATGATGATATTCAAAAGTGCTTTGATTCCGGAATGGATGGATACGTAGCGAAGCCCGTAAGAAAAGAAAAACTATTCCATCAAATAGAAAGTGCGACTTGTTAGGAGACACCTCATGGATTGGATTAGAACAATAAAAACACTTCCCCGCAGAGTCATGTTGCCAGTCGCGGTAGGGCTATTAGGAAGCTTGCTTTTTCTAAGCCCTGCTCACGCCGCTGAAGATTATGCCATATTTTCTTTAGACTCTGGATTTGAGGAGATATCAATAAACAAAGCGCGAAAGCTCTATAGAGGGAAAACTAAGCGCCTCAATGGCAAACGTGTTGAACTGTCTGATTGGCCTGAGAACAGTGCCGAAAGAGAGGACTTTTATCAGCTTTTGCTTGGAAAAAATGCCGCTCAAATGAATGCACACTGGGCTGGTTTATCTTTTTCAGGAAAAGCGCGTTATCCAAGAGAAATCAAAACGGCGTCAACCGACAGCTTAGTCGACTGGCTTGATGACAAACCAAACCGTATTGGTTACTCCCCACTCTCTTCGGTTCCTCAAAATGCCAACGTTCTCTACGTTATAAGTTCGGAGAAATAATATGAAAAGAATAATTACGTCAGTGTTATGTGCCTCAATGGCCTCTCCGGCTTTTGCGAATATCGAACTTACCGATAATTTATCCTTGAGTGGCTTTGGCTCAACGTCTTGGGCAACATCGGATAACGATAATCCATTAATCATCAACCGCGGTTTTACTGATGAGAGCTGTTACGACTGTGATACCACATTTGGTGTTCAACTCGATTACTTCTACAACTCATTCAAAGCTTCCGTGCAAGTTGTCAAGCCACCCCAATATGATTGGAGTGAACCGCAGCTAGAGTGGGCTTACTTAGGCTATGAATTTAATGACTTTGATGTAAGTATTGGACGCTTGAGGCTGCCACTGTTCCTTGCCTCTGAGTACTACTATGTAGGCCAAGCCTATATGACCGCGAGGCCACCTACAGAGGTGTATAACAGCGTTCTCGGAATCACAGCTTTCAATGGCATAAAAGTGAGCTGGACTCATGATGTAAGCGATGAAGCTACCCTACTACTCTCTCCATTTTTCGGTATTAAAGATAACAATGAAGTCGACTTCAATTCGACAACTGAGCTTGAATTTGAAACAAATCGAATGTTTGGTGCCAATCTACAATTGAGTGGAGAAGATTATCGTTGGAATTTGTCATTCCTCGATTCCAATTTTGACCAAACCGTAAAGATTAAAAACATCGGTTCACTTCCAACAGCAGACAACCAACACATCCAACTTTGGTCGTTAGGTGCTGAGTACGAATTCGGCCAAGCTGTACTTGCCAGTGAAGGGCAAATCAGTGACATCTCGTCCTCGATGTACGCTAGTTTGGGCTACAGACTAGATTTATTCACTCCATACGTCGTTTACGGAGCAGAGTTTGATTCTCACGAACACCTAACAGGAAACAGCTACCTAATTGGTGTGGATTACGATGTGTTACCTAACGTCTCCATCAATGGCGAAGTGCAATATTTTGAGGCTCGTAAAGCAAACGGTGCCTTTGTTGAGAATTTCAACGCACTTACTGGTTTTGATGACAAAGATGCCGTCCTTTATACCATCATGTTGAGTTTCGTCTTCTAACCCAAAATTAGACAATCACCATTAAATAAAAGCCCAAGGTAATCAAATAACCTTGGGCTTTTTAATGTCTTTGAATTGTCATGCTTAACAAGCCATAACATTGGCCTTAACTATCCTTTAATAGAAAAACATTTAGTTGGTTTGGCGATTAATGTCAGAGCCGTCAATATTGTGTAAGAAGGCTGCAAACTAAAGAACTTCACTACCTTAATTTGGTCAACCTAAGAGCGAATAAACAGATACCTTAAACGGAGAACGCATGCGAATAGCGACTTTATCTTTAAGTTTGGTTTCAGCGGTCGGTTTCGCGGCTGAGCCAAATCCTTTTCCAATTACGCCAGACGAAACTGGCGAAGAGTTTATGGTAAGTGCAACGAATCCATATGTAAGCAGCACTGGGTATTCGGTACTCAAGCAAGGAGGTAATGCAGTCGATGCAATGGTGGCGATGCAGATGACAATGTCGGTGGTTGAACCGGATATGACTGGGATTGGCGGCGGTACTTTCGCGCTGTTTTACCAAAAAGACAAAGATCAATTCCTCGCACTTGATGGACGAGATGAAGCCCCTTCAAGTGCTACTCCAGACATGTTCATGGAAAATGGAGAAGCGCTAAGTCGAAACGAGATTTTAGGGGCTCGTTCTGTAGCGGTTCCCGGCACACTTCGTTTGCTCTATAGCACTCATCAACAATACGGAAAACTGCCATGGTCTGAGCTTGTTCAACCCGCAATTGAACTGGCAAGCAAGGGCTACGCGATGAACAGCTACACCTACGACATCGTGGTTCGTGAACAAGAACGATTGATTGAAGATTCAGAAATCGAAGCCCTGTATTGGAATGACGACCAAATCAAACCGACCGGCACATTGATGAAGAACCCAAAGCTTGCCGACACTCTGAGCAACATTGCTCAACAAGGTGATAAGTACCTTTATGGTGGCGAGTTTGGTAAGCACATCGTTGAAACGGTTAACAGCCGAATCGATGCCGACCATGCAAAACTCTCTATCGAAGATTTTGAACAGTACCAAGTCAAACAACGCGAGGTTATCGAAAGCGACTACCGAGGCAACAAGATTGTCTCGTTTGGTTATCCAGCATCTGGTGGTGTGATGGTTGCTCAAAGCCTTGAAATGTTGGAAGCCTATGACTTAGCCGACATGTCTAAAACCGATGTTGAACCTTGGCGCTTGATGACCGAAGCCATGAGAATCGCTAAGGCCGATCGCATCGCTTATGCCGGTGACCCAGATTACATCGAAGCGCCCGTTGCTGCCCTACTCGACAAAGCTTACATCGACGAGCGACGTAAGCTCATTCCTGAGAGTGGCATTGCGAAAACAAACCCGAAAGCAGGCAAGCTATCCGATACTGATTACGCTCAGTATCAAGGTTTTGAGAGCCAAGATACCGGGCACATATCCATTATCGACAAAGACGGTAATGCCATTGCTATGACTAGCACCGTCGGCACTGGTATGGGTTCAGGAGTAATGGTCGATGGTGTAATTCTCAACGCACAAATGGCAAACTTCTCCACCAAACCCACCATAAACGGTAAACCGACTCAAAATGCCATCGAAGCAGGTAAGCGACCTCGTTCAGCAATCACACCGTTAATGGTTATGGATAAAAAAGACGACCTGCGTTTAGTTGTCGGCTCTCCAGGTAGCTCGCAAATTCCGGGGTACGTGTTAAAAACCGTAGTTGGAGTTTTAGATTGGGATCTGTCTGCGCAGGAAGCCATTGACCTTCCAAACATCCAATACGGCACTAAGATTGATCGCACCAAACCTTATGACCCAACGGGTTTACTCGTCGAAAAGAAAACCTACGCCGAAATGTTAGTACCAGAGTTCATGCAGCTCGGTTACCCGGTGCATGTCATTCCAGTCGTCAGTGGCTTGAATGCCATTGAAGTCAAAGATGGCAAGATCTATGGCGCGACCGACAGACGCCGTGCATCAAGCTCTATGGGTGAATGATAAAACGAAATAGGCAAGTAACAGGCTTGCCCTTCTTTTGTTTTTAGTTGCATGAACCTTGTCTAAGCAGTTCATGGAGACGAAAAAGCCAGTCGAATGTTTCTACTGGCTTTTCATTATCGGCTTCGCTAATTACTCATTAGAATATTATGAGCTTGGCGCTACTCGTTTCTCTTTCAACTGATCAATTACATAATCAGGAGCCACTTTACCTAGCTCACCCAAGCAATCATCGATCTTTTCATTGCCGTAGCGCACATAGATATCGCATACCGCGTATAGCTGCTCTGGAGAACCAGAGATCAAATATGCTTTCTCGAACGATTTAGTCGACTTGTCGATATCCAACTCTTCTTGTAATACCCCATTTAGGTACCAGTAGTAGCTGTTATCTTTCGCTAGCTTCGCAGCCACTTCAATCTCTTTGGCTGCCGCAGTTTTGTCTTCAAGGCGAACCAGAGTCAGCGATTTCGAATAATGCAGAGCGGCGTTGTTTGGTACGCTCTCCAAACCACGTTCTAATACTTCGACTGCTTGTTTGTCTTTATTCTGCGCTCGAAAATTATCTGCGTAGCTCAACCAAACTTGCGCTTCTTTTGGATGCGTATTGATCAGTTCTAGATAAACCGTTTCCGCCTTATCCCAGTCATTGTGCCATCGAAGCACATCAGCAAACAGTAATTGGTACTTTTCAGATTCTTGCGTTTCCAAGAAGCTAATCAGCTCTGTGACTCCTGGTTCAATTTGTGCTTTCTGCTTGTCATCCAATGCATTGAAGTCACGAACTAAATTGGATGTTGCCGTGTGGCGAACCATGGTATCGCTGTCTTTTAGCAGGGGTGAAATTAACGCCCAGCGATGTTCAAGTTGGTAAGGTTCAGAACCGATAACCGCCGCTTCACGCACTTCAGGGTTTTGATCTTTCAAACCTCTTGCCACCGCCACCAGCGCATTCTGACTTGGGTATGAAGCAAGCTCTTGCAGTGCACCAGTACGATTTTCAACAGATTGGTTCTGATCTTGTGCCATGTAAGACAACTGTTGAATACGGGTTTGAGTATCCGTCATTTCGAGCACTTGATTGATATTTTGTGCTGGCGCGTCAACCGTTTGTTGAACGCTATTCGCAGCCATCGCAGACGTTGAAATCAATGCGGACGTTGAAACCAATAAAGCAACAGTCGTCGCTAAACTCTTCTTGATCATAGTATTACCTTAAACTGGAGAACTTAGCCTGTCCTTAGACTCGTATCTGATTAAATTTATCTTGGATCTGCTGATCCAAAGAACAAGCTAAAACTTGGTCTCGAACGTAGCTTGTTGCGCCTGTTTTGCTCGATGCGCCATCAACACTGAGTCGCTGAATTTGCCATGAGCCACTGGATGCCCCATCGCGCGAGCGATATACGCCATCGACTTATCGACATGAGAAAAGAACTTATGCCAACCTGCACATAAGTAGTTCAAGCCCGGTTCGCCTGCACGAGTTTTGATAAAACGGTTCTTAGGACACTCACCATGACAAGCGAACTTGTAATCACACTGCTGACATTGACTGGTCAGTGTGCGGGATTTAGCAAAACCAAACTGTTGCTGTGGTGCGCTGTACGCTAAGTCATCAAGCTTCTCGTGGAGAATATTGCCAATTTTGTACTCAGGGTAAACATAGTGGTCGCATGAGAATACATCGCCATTTGGCTCCATTGCCAAACCCTTTCCGCATATCTCGTTCAAGGTACACAGTGGATTCGGACGCCCAATCCATGTTTCTACGCTCGCTTCAAAATACTGAACAAACACCTTACCGATGTCGTTCTTAGCCCACTCATCAAACACAGAAATAAGGAAGTTACCCCAAGCCAAGTCCGACACACACCACGATTCCATGATCGAATCTTTATGGCCGGGGATCAGGCGTTTGTCGCCTTGTTTGAGCTGTTCGCTCACTTGGGATGTTTGTGGTGCAACCGTTCGGAACGTTTTCTGTTCAACGATAGGAATAAACTGCATTTGCGGTGACTTCACCACATCACGTAGGAAGCGATAGACCTCAAGTGCATTTTGACTGGTGAGGTTATTCACACAGGTAAGCGTTGCAAACTTCACTTGGTGTTTGTGCAGCAGCTCCACAGCCGCCATCACTTGTTTGAATGTGCCACGGCCAGCTCTGTTAACACGATAGGCATTGTGCAGCATTTCAGGACCATCAATGCTCAAACCGATCAGGAAGTTATTCTTCGCAAGAAACTCAGCCCAATCATCATTCAGCAAAGTACCATTGGTTTGTAAATCGTTTGAAATCAATACACCTTCAGGTTGGTACTTTTTCTGTAACTCAACCACGCGTTCAAAATACGCCAAACCTAGCATGGTCGGTTCACCGCCCTGCCATGAGAAGATGATTTCTGGCGTGTTTTGACCTTCGATGTATTGTCGGATGTAGGTTTCTAATGTCTCATCATCCATTCTTGGAGAACTGCCTTTCTTGTACTCCAACAAATCTTGCTTACTTAGGTAGTAACAATATTTACAATCAATGTTGCACGCTGCGCCAATCGGCTTAGCCATGACATGCAAGCGCTTAGACGCTTTACCGTTATACTGTGGACCTTGAGTAATATGCATGATTTACCTACCTATTTTAGTATTCTGGACCCATCATAATTCCTATTCGATCATGTGACATGTTATACCCTTTATAACCAATAGGAATGACCTTAAACGTTAGAATTAGACCCTATTTCGAACATCTGAGGCACGTGATGAAATTTCTTAATTACAAACAGTTAGCAACAATTAGCAGCGTCACCATGACTATTCTTCTGAGTGGCTGTGCAAACGTGCCTACACATCCTATCGCCCAACAAATTGACCAAGAGATGGTGTTGGTTGAAGGCGGCACATTCACCATGGGGTCGAACGATCCAGAAGCGACCAAAGCAGAGCGTCCTGCACGTAATGTAACTGTAGATAGTTTTTATATTGCGAAGTTTGAGGTGACTCAAGAATTGTTCGAATCGGTGATGGGTTCATCTCTCAGTTATTTCCAAAACCCACAAGTTCCAGTCAATAACCTTAGCTGGCAACAAGCGAGCTACTTCGTCGAGCAATTGAACGAACTTACAGGCGAAGAATACCGTTTGCCTACTGAAGCTGAATGGGAATTTGCAGCCAAAGGTGGCAACAAAAGTAAAGGCTATACTTACAGTGGTTCCAATAACTTAGATGATGTTGCGTGGTACTCAGCAAATTCTAAAAATAGCGCACATCCAGTCGGGCTAAAGAAACCAAATGAACTAGGCTTATATGACATGACAGGAAACGTGGGCGAGTTTGTCATTGATGCCTTCGATGACACCTTCTACCGATTCGGTCCAACAGACAACCCTAACAACGCAAAACACAGCGACGTTGGTTTATCGCACAAATCGGTTCGCGGTGGCAGCTTTGCTTATGACGAAAATGAATCTGAAAGTTACCGTCGTGACTTCGCAAGCCAATCGATCACTATGTCAGATATGGGGCTGCGTTTAGTTAAGGATACGAACTAAAGCTGTAAACTAGCTAACGAAGCGAACCAACTAAAGGTGCCGAAGGTTATGGTTCACTAATCGCCACCAACAATACAAAAAAATACGATTCGCACTGTACAAACATTAGAACTCAGCGGCAACAGTGAATAAGGAAACTCTATGCAATACACCAAGCTTTCAGGACTAACCCTCGCCTTACTCTGCGCTCTCCCAGTTTCAGCTGAGGAGAAGCCAAATCTAGTCCTTCAAATCACGGTAGATGGCCTGCGCGCGGATCTAATCGAACGATATAAGCACAACTTCGGTGAAGGCGGTTTCCGGTACTTAATGGATGATGGTACCTACTACACCAATGCAAACTACCAACATGGCAACACGGAAACGATCGTGGGCCATGTGTCGCTTGCAACAGGTGCTCCACCGAGCGTACACGGCATGGTAGGTAACGTTTGGTATGACCGTAGCGAAGAACGTTTGGTGTATAACGTAGAAGACGGTAACTACCAAATGCTGACCTCTGGTGCGGGTGTCGATAAAGCAACAGAGATCGACCCAACGCAGAAGACAGCACAAGGCGATGGTCGCTCTCCAGAGCCAATACTCTCCACCACGTTTGGTGACGAACTGACGATTTCCAATAGTGGCAAATCAAAAGTGTTCGGTGTATCAGTGAAAGACCGCGGCGCAATCTCATTGGCAGGACACAGTGGTAAAGCCTTCTGGTTCTCCAAAGCACAATCTGAGTTTGTCACCAGTAACTATTACTACGACGAGTATCCAGATTGGGTATCACGCTGGAACGAGAAAGCGATTGCTGCTCAGTATTCCAAACAGAAATGGGAGCTCTCATTACCGCGTGATAAGTACACGTTGCAAGAACACGATACCGAACACAAAGTGAAACTCGGTGACTTCAAACGCACCTTCCCTCACCCATACGGCCCAGCAAGTTACAAGTACTACAGCACCACCCTAACCGTGAGCCCTGCTGGTGACGAGATCACGGAAAACTTCGCTAGCACCTTGTTGATGCAAGAGAAGCTTGGCCAAAGTGACGTAACCGATTATCTGTCTGTAAGTTTTTCATCAAACGACTACGTGGTGCACCTCTACGGCCCTGAAAGCCTAGAAACAGAAGACAACCTTATCCGACTTGATAAGACTCTCGCTAAGCTTTTCAAAACCGTGGATAACCAAGTCGGGCTAGAAAACACATTAATTGTGCTATCTGCCGACCACGGTGTTCCGGAATCTTCACCTGCGGCAAATGCGCTTGGCTTCAATCAAGCTCAATACTTCAATAAAGACACACTACTCTCGAGTGGTGTCGAAAAACGATTGAAGGATGAATTTGGTCTAACCAAAGAAGCGATTCGCTTGTATGCACAACCTTACATCTATCTGAATCATGATCTGATCGCTGAGAAGAAGCTTGATCTGGCTAAGGTGCAAGAAGCTATTGCGGATGAAATTGCAAAAGTGAAAGGTGTTGCGTTTGCTGTATCAAGCAGTGACATTGCGGCTAACCGAGTACCGGACACGCATGTGATGCAGCTAATTAAAAACAACTACCACCCTGCTCGTTCTGGCGATGTATACGTAGTATTTGCACCGCGCAGCTACATTAACGACATGGAAGGCCTTCAAATTGCCTCAACACATGGTTCTCCGTGGAAGTACGACACGCACGTGCCTGTGATCTTTGCAGGTTACGACGTTGAAGCTAAGAAGGTATCACGAGCAGTGACGCCATATGATATTGCGCCAACGCTTTCGAACAAACTGGGTATCACCCAACCAAGTGGGTCAATTGGAGAGGTGTTACAAGAGATCACTGAGTAGACTCAATCTCTACGGTTTCGTGAGCTAGATGTCTAATCCGGAACCCACTCAATAAAAGAGCCGTTTATCTATTTCTGACTCACTAGGTCGAAACAGATAAGCGGCTCTTTTTGATTGATAAAGGCTAGATGGATCGAACCTAATTCTTGCCCGAGTAACGAAACGCTTCTGTGGTTAGCTGATTTAATTGGTCGTCATTCATCTTATTGTGCACAACGGTGATACGGCCTAAGTAAACCAACGGGACTTCTGCCTCTCGCTCTTCCAAGTGAAACTTAATCGCTTCGGCCGTTGCCACACCAAGGTCATCACTCATTCGCATAGGCGTCGCGTCTAATTCATCTGAACGAATCTTTTCTATCTCTTTAGCAGTACCGCCCCAACCCGTTACATAGATTTCAGACAACATGTCAGCCTTGTTTAAAGCATCCACCGCTCCCATGGTCATCGCAGTATTGGCATTGTGAACCATGGTCACTTCGGGGAAGTTACCGAGCACTAAACGAATCCCATCGGCGCCACCTATCTTCTGGTATTGCCCGAAGTGCTCATACACAGTTAACCAATCACCTTTTTCCTCTACACAATCAATGAAACCCTGTGAACGTTGAGTATCTGTTATTCCAGGGATTCCTCGATTAGCTGAAAACTCAACTTCATTTCCCAGCTCTTTCACCACATGGTCACAAAGCACCTCAGCCCCCATCGCGCTTGAGAAATCAAACCAGCTGTCTGGTTGATGTTTCCATTGCTCATTAGGTGTGTGAAACGCCCAAATAAAGGTTTTGAAATCTTTGGAAGCGGACAGTTTTTGAATGTTACCTGCTTGGATACCCAATTCAGAAGGACCAAAAATGACGAAGTCATAAGGCGTCTCAGAATTCAGGACTTGCTCGGTGTATTGGGTTTGTAATGAGTGCTCAATTTGCCTTGAGGTAAACTCACTGATCTCAAAAGGCAGTTCCAAAGCGATGAGCCTTTGCTTCAATGCGGTGTAATTTCTTGTCCAAAAGTCAGAAATATCTGCACTTGGATAAATCAGCGCAATTCTTACCGGTTTTTCTACCGACATCGGAGCTAATGAAATTGGCTCGCCACTTACAGTCTCTTGAAATTTTTCAAGTTTCTTTACATCAGCCTCCGACCTTACGCCGTCAGCATTGACGTACAAAGGGAGGCAAAAACACGCTGTCAGTAGGGTTGGTAAAATATTTTTATAAAGTTGACCCGGCATAACTGTTACCAAATGTTTGAATGTTTATTAACAATATTATAAATATAGGGCGATTATAAGTTAAAGCGTTTTATAAGCCATATGAATAAGAGATTAAATTTTGCGAGTTTGTTGCTCGCTACTACTTGCTACTCTCAGAGTTTTGCCGGTAATCATGAAGACGATTTCTTCCAATATGCTGAAGAAAAAGTGATGCGAGCGGTTTCCAACCAGAGAACTTGGGATGGCCCAATGCAAGGCCCTGCGGTGCGTCATGAAAAAAACGTTATTTTTGTCGCGTCTGATTTACGTAATGGTGGCGTTTACGGGGTGGGTAAAGGCATCTCTGAGGCCATTTCAAATATCAATTGGCATCTGAGGTTCATTGATGGCTTAGGCTCAGAAGTACGTCAGGGTGCAGCTATCCGAAAAGCGATTGGCTTTGAACCCGACGCCATTGTGCTTGGAGGCATTGATGCTGTTCGACACAAAACCATTTTGAAACAAGCGGAAGATCTCGGAATCGTTGTTATTGGCTGGCACGCGACTGAACTTGTCGGTGGCAACCCTGAAATCGGCTTATACACCAACATCACCACCGACCCTCTCGATGTGGCGGAAGTGGCCGCGCTACTCGCGATTGTTAACTCAAACGGGCGAGCAAAAACCGTGGTGTTTACCGACCCGAACTATGAAATTGCGATGATCAAAGCCAATGCGATGGTCAACACCATCAAGCGTTGCGGTACCTGTGATGTACTTGAGTTGAACTACTTACCGCTCGATAAAATTGCTGAGCAGATGCCTGCGACGTTGAAGAACCTTGATGATCAATATGGCGAAAAAATCACTCATATCTTAGCCATCAACGACCTCTACATTGATTACGCGATCCCGTCTTTGGAATCTAATCTCGAAGAGTATAGGCTAATACCACAAAACATTTCAGCGGGTGACGGCAGCAAAGCCGCGTACAAAAGAATCAATAGCGGTCAATTCCAACTGGCGACGGTACCTGAACCCTTATATCTACAAGGTTGGCAAATTGTCGACGAGCTCAATCGAGCATTCAATCAGATGCCTCCGAGTGGCTACTCTGCCCCTGTGCATCTCGTCACGCCCGATAATGTTGAAGAACTCATCAGCCAGTCAGACAAAGGCATCTACGACCCTAAAAATGGCTACCGTGAAGCGTATCTGAAAATTTGGAAGCCACAATGAAACTACCTCAGATAAACATCACCCAACGGCTCATTATTTCGAATCTGGTTTCGCTATTGATTGTGAGCCTTGCGGTCATCATGGTGATCCGCTCGCTCTATTACGTCGAGTCGACGCTCAAAACGGAAACCTCGACACACGTATCAGATCTTATAGTTAACTCTGAAATCAGTCGTCGCGTGTTTACGCTCACCTCTCGAGTTAAGCTGCTGGAACAGACTTTTTTGTTCAGCGAAACCACACTGTCGGAAGAAGCGTTCAATGTCGATTTCCAACTGCAACGACTGAGAGATCTTTCGACCAACGAAGGTTTCTCGCAAAAGATCGATGCCTTTATCGACAACTTCCACCGTTTCTTAGGCAGTTCGCTAGCACTGAATCGAATCCTTAAGCAGACCAATCAAATCGACGCTGCATTAGCCGAGCAACTTGATCAACTCGAATTTGCGATCGCCGACAGCAAGCTAAGGCACTTGGACCAACCTAATTTCATCCGTTATAACAATGAATTAGATCTCATCAACATGCTACGAGAGTCGTTTCTCACCTCGGGAAAAATGGTCGGTGACATTCACAGCCGTATCACGCCAGAGACCGAGAAAGTCCTGCTTATCGAGGTCGAGAAAGAACTCGATATATTTTTGCTCCATTTAGAAAACGTCGATATCGAAACCTCAGCGGTGATTGCTGAGAAGAAAAAAATTCATCGAACGGTAAAACGATACAACGCGGCTTTAAAACGCATTAGAGCGAATCTGGAACAGCGTTGGTTGGTGATGGCATCACTGTTAGTTGCCCAAAGTGACTTGTTGGAGATGGTAGAACAAACCGAATCACGCGTACAAAACCAAGCCTTAGAACTGACAGACCAGCTTGAACAAGAGATTGGTCTATCAAGGCTCAATGCGATTGTCATCAGCATTTCAGCCGTCGTGCTATCGATGTTGCTGGTTAGCCACGTTGTTAGACATCACATTCGAAAGCCACTCAATGCACTTAGACATGGCTTCGACCGTTTAGAATCCGGTAGCCTCAAAAACCCAATCAACTTAGGCAGAAGTGACGAATGGTCTCACTTAGAAAAAGCCTATAACGACATGGCTTTAAGGCTGTCCGAGGCCTACCTCGACCTCACAGAAGAGAAGAAGAACTTCGACTTCCTCGCACACCATGATCCACTGACGAATTTGGCTAACCGACTGTTGGCCACCAAACAATTGGATGAAGAGATTAGAAAATCCAGTGAGAGCAACGCCTCTTTCTTATTGTTTTATCTTGATATTGATGAATTTAAGACCATTAACGACTCCTTAGGGCATGCGCCCGGAGACAACTTATTAGTCAATGTCTCTGACATTCTGAATAACTTAGTCGGCGATAAAGGCTTTGTTGCTAGAATGGGTGGCGACGAGTTCTTGGTTGTGTATACCAACATTGGCTTAGAAGAAGGTGAACCGATCGCCGATCGCTTGAACCAAGCATTAAGAAAGCCGTATTACATCGATGATAATTCTATCTTCGTCTCCGCGAGTATTGGTGTTTGTGAGTACCCTACTCATGGTTTGGATCGTGAAACCTTAATTCGCAACGCAGATACCGCCATGTATCACGCCAAACGGAACGGTCGAGACCAATACAGAATCTATGCGGATAAAATGACCCATGAAGTAAACGACTTAATCGAAACCAACATCGGGCTTCATCAAGCGATTGCTAACGACGAGCTTGAAGTGTTCTTCCAGCCCAAAGTCGACTTAGACTCACAGGGCATCATTGGCGCCGAAGCACTTATTCGCTGGCGACACCCTAAATTGGGCTTACTGCCACCGATTGATTTCCTTGAAGTTGCGGAGAAAAGTGACCTCATTATCGACATCGATAAGTGGGTGTTTAAGAAAGTGGCAAACTTGATCACTGAATGGCAACGAACGGGAATAGACCTACAAGGCGTGATTTTCTCAATCAATTTCTCAGCGAGAATGTTCTATATGACAGACCTCGCCGAGCAGCTACAAGTGATATTGGATGAAACGGATTGCCAACCTCATCAATTGCTGCTTGAGATTACCGAAAGAGACATGATGCGTGATTTTGAAACCTGTTCGAGAACCATTGAGGTACTTCATTCTAAAGGTTACAAGATCGCTATCGATGATTTTGGAACGGGTTATTCTTCGTTGTCGGTGTTGAAGAATCTTTCGGCTGATTGCGTAAAGTTAGATCGAAGCTTTATTGAAGATATTAACTCATCAAAGGTTGATTACGAGATTACTTGCGCGGTGCTTAAACTCGCGCAAATACTCGACTTTTCAGTTATTGCAGAAGGTCTTGAAACCCAGAACCATGTGAAGACGCTGCGCCAGATCGGTTGTAAATACGCTCAAGGCTATTTCTTTGCGCGTCCTCTGCCGATTGATGACTGGTTATCTTACTTCTTGCTTAATTCAGAACAAACGCAAAAAGAGGCATAACGAATCTTAGCAGAGTGAATGACCCTAACGGTCGATCACTCCGTTTACCCAACCGAAGTGGTTTACCGGTTTTTCACCAAACAAGGACTGTTTTCTGGCAACACCAAACAAATACTGGATGGCATGACTTCAAAACGGATTTGGTTCGACCGATAAGGTTCGCCGTCTAAGTTAATTGGCAGTGATTGTGGGAAATCTATCTCTAACCAGCGAGCTTGAGTATGGACAATGTACTTGCCATTGTCCGCCGGATGTTTGAGCTCTTCGATGACTTTTGGCAAATCAGAAGCCACAAAGGTTTTGACCAAAGTAAGATCCATCAAGCCGTCATCAATCAATGCTTTGGGTGCTAACTCTTGTCCTCCACCCGCTAAGCGACCATTACAAAAAGCACCAACCAGGATCTCCCCAGTAAAGCTGCCTTTGTCTATGGTCAACGTGCCACTGTAAGGCTTAAAGCCGAGTGCTTTCACCACACCTGTTAACGTATACGCGCCACCACCAAGAAAATCTTTAAGCTCGACTGGCGTTTCAGCTGTGACTTCAGCACCAAAACCCGCCGCAGCGACATTCATAAAGTAGCGGTCATTCGCACGCACGCTATCAACCGCAAACGCCTTACCTTCCAGCGCTAACTCAAAGGCCCCCTGAATATCATTAGGTATTCCCGTTGCGGTAGCAAAATCATTCGCAGTGCCCATCGGGATAATCGCCAATTGTGGTCTCTCACTGACACGGAACTGGTTGAGCGCGTTAACGGCTTCATTCACCGTTCCATCGCCACCCGCCACAATCAGGCGCTTAACACCATCGCATATTGCCTCGCTTACCAAACGGAACATATCCGACGATTCCCAAGTCACTCTAACTTGCAGGTCAATATCATTGTCCCTCACCGCAAAGATGGCTTGCCTTAATTCTGGGATATTGGCTTTCTTTCCGTTTAAAATCGCGCGAATGCTTTCCATGGCTATGTCCTTGTATAGGCTAACTTGATAACTCTTTTGCTGCCGCTTTGATCTTAGCTCGTAACCACTTATGGCTTGGTTCATTAGTACGGCTTGGATGCCAAATCATACACATATCGAGGTCTTCCAACTCGAAGGGTAATGGCAGTGTTTTAACCGAGTACTTTTCAGCAAAACAACGCACCGATGAAATAGGCATTACACCGATGTACTCAGAGCCTTCGATAACAGGCAGCATCTCTACAACGCCCGCTGCACGATACACGATTCTACGTTTCTCAAGGTCACTGTAGTGCTCAGAGCTCAATAAGCTTTTGCGCGCATGCCACCTTGATACAACCACATGTTCGAGCGCTAAGAACTGTTCCATATCGATCGTATCGCCAACCGTAGGATGATCACTACTACACACCACGACCAACTCTTCTGTAGAAATCACCTCGTGCTTGAGCATGGTTCTTCCTTTAGGCGTCATATCAACAATCACGTCATGTCTTTGAAGCCTTAAATCAGACTCATAGTCTTCGGTAAACAGAGGATGAACCTCTAACGCGATACCTGGCGCAACTTGGCTGATTAACTGCATGACTTTTGGCATCATTTCGTAGCTCGCCGCCGAGACGCAGGCAATGGAAAACACACGGCCAGATGTTTTAGGATCGAAGTCTCTTGATGCAGATAAAGTAGAAGTAAAATTTTTAAGTGCAGCGGCCATTGCAGGATAGATATCAATCGCGAATGTGGTTGGCTCTACGCCTGATGTGGTGCGATGAAACAGTGGCTCATCATAGATATCTCTCAACCTTGCAAGTGCTTTACTCACTGCTGGTTGGCTTATATCCATGCGATTAGCAGCTCTAGATAAGTTCTGCTCTTCATAGATAGCAACAAATATAGGAATTAGATTTAGTTCGGTACTTTTCATACAGTTCCATATTAAAGAAGCAGGTTCCCCATAGTAGAGAACCTGCCGATTATGTTCGATGCGAATGACTAAAGTTTGCTACTTAGTTCTATCTTTTAAGTCTGGCAAGGCTTTAGGGATTTTCAAGCGAGCGGCAATTGAACGAGGTTTACTCTGGCTTGATTTGTCGTTGGGCAAGTTACGTAACCCTTTCCATAAACGAGTGAATACGTTTTTATCTTCACTTCCTTGTTGAAGGGCTTCGCTATCTTCTAGCCAACGCTTTTGTTCGTTCGCTTTACCCAGTTGCTCTTTACTTAGCTGCGCTTTATTCAGTTCCAACTGAGCGGTTTCTCTGCGCAATTGACGGTAGATAAAGGTTCTTAATGCAGCCCAATTACCTTGCTTGAGTAAGCGACGTAATACTAGCCAACTCGGTGTTGGGCGATTTGCGTAGTAACGCTTAACAGAAACAATCAACGCAATGCAGGCTAACAACGCCAAACCAACCGTAATAAACAACGACATGTAGGCTTTGATGAAAGATTGGACTGTGTGTTTGGCTTCAAACACTTCTCCTTTTATCACCACGTTTTCAAGGCGTTGATTTTTGCTGTCCCACCACTGAAATGAAAACTCTGGGAGCGTAAACTCACCACCTTGTTGAATCACATATACCGTCTCTTCAACTCGGCTTGAGCGATAATCACCACGTTCTTGTGTATCATCCAAACGGTTGGGCTGTGGGTAAGCTTGGAACTGTTGAGTGGACTCGTTGGTTAGCACATCTGGCAACAACACAGACAAGCTGTCTTTGGCTTTGATCGTCACGGTACGAGTAACCGCATCGCCAACTTTCAAGCTTTCATTCGAACGTTGCCATTCCTGTTCAACATCCACATCGGTTGCAGAAAACCAAGGCGATTCATCACTTAACAAACCTGAAGGTAATGAAGCTTCAAACTTAATGGGTTGCGTGTAAAGCGTGCCACCAACGTTTGAACCATCAGGAGCAGAAACTTGGATACGAACCGGTACGGTTGGAATAACAAACTCACCGGAAGTCATCGGATAAAGCGTCACTTCCCAACGCTGACGTGACCATGTAGTACCACCGACTCTTTCTGTGTAGTTCGTCGCGAGTTGATTACGCTGCTTAGCGATCACGTTAGGGATTTCGATACTGCCAATTCGAGTGCCGCCTGTTAACCAGCGCGGTGTCGCCACCTCAATGTTCAGAATCACCTGCTCATTTACGCTCACTTTGGTCGGCGTTATCTTATCGCCTGACTTGGGTTTCTCGCCAATCCAAGCGATAAGCTCCACATCACCACTTTTTTGCAGATCGAAGATATCAGCAGCAGAAGCAACAGCAGGAAAAACACAACTCAACATTAGAGCCATCGACAGCAACCATGTACGAGCTGTGAATCGCACTCCCTTTGATTGAATCGCTTCAAGAGCTAAATCGTATCGACTCATTGTGCTTGCTCCTGTTTTGATGCCTGTTTCGGTGTCTGTTCTATCGAAGGTGCAGGGTCTCTTAATTGAATTTGAAATTTCGACTTCAAGAAGAACTTAGGGTCAGCTTCGACGCGTTTTAACCACTTGTCGGCAAGCTCTTGGCTGCCCAAGATTTCATTGGCGTTCAGCGTTTCCTTGAGCATCAATTCCGCTACCGTTTCTTCTTCGACGCCATCACCCGTTCGTGGCTGATCGTCTTCGAGTTCTAACGACTCTTCAGGGCCATCTGTAGTTCCGGACTGACTTTCACTGGTTCGGTTTACCTCTTCGACAATCCCGCTAAGCACAGCAAGGTTATTTTCCACATCCGTTCTTAGTTCAGGTGAAAGATCCTCTTTCTCGCTTAGTGACTTCAAAAGGTCTCGCGCCGCAAGGTATTCACGCTGCCTAGCTAACGCACTGGCTGCATTGTACAAACCAAGGTCAGTTTTGGTTTGCAGGAATGCACTGTGAGCGAGCTTAAAATCACGAGCATAGTAGTAAGCCGCGCCTTTTCTCATGGGGTCTGTGAAATGTTTTGCCGCTTCAAGGTATTCCTTCTGGTTCAACAGGCGTTGACCTTGCTGATCGGGTGTTAACCATAAGTCCCACCACCATTGAGCTGTTTTGTCCCAAGCCGTAACCGACTCCACCACAACGGGTTTCTCAGCGGTTAAGTTGACGGTTTTCGCCAAAATGCTTGGTGAATACAGGCTGCCCGAAATCACTAGACCAACGACACACCACTGCACCAGCCAGCCTTTTCTGAACCACAACAACATGATAATCGCCATTGGGATAAGCAAGCCATAGCCCATGTCTTTCCAAGGCATTGAAGATTCGCCGTTGAGCTGCATGTTTCTTTCAACCGCTCTGTTCAGTTGTTGGATATCCGAATCATCAACGGTCACCTCAACCACTCGTCCGTCCGTCTTGCTCGCTAAGCTACGCAATGAATCGAGATCGACTGGATTATCACTCACCACATTGCTATTTCCTGCGGCTAGAATGAGCAACTGATACGGATTGTCGTTAAAGAAACTCTCGTACGCCCTAATGGTGCTTGGATTCACACCATCTGATACCAACAACACTGACGAACCTAACTCACCAGACAATTGCTGATTGATGAGCGGCAACGCTTCTTCTGCTGATTTACCTGAAACCGGCATAATGTCGGGTGTGATAGCCGCAAGAAACGGTTCGAATACCTTGCTGTCTTGAGTGACAGGCATCGCCACGTGTGCGCTGCCTGCGTAAACCACTAAGCCCGTATTACCGCCTTTGCGAGCTGCCAATAAGTCTCTAATTTTCTGCTTAGATCGTTCCAAGCGACTTGGAGGCAAATCCTTAACGAGCATAGATTCACTATTATCGAGCACAACCAACATCGACGCTTTATCTTCACCAAATGGCGATGCTTCACGTTGCCATGTTGGGCCAGAACAGATAATGATGGCGATAGTCACAATCACCACCAATAGCTTCAACGGCAGTTGCTTGCGCCAGCCTGTTTCGCCAATCGTCAATGCATCACGTAAATGTGCCGGTAGAATGTCTTTCCACGTTGGTTTTGTATCTTCTCTCCAACGAACCCATAACAGGAAAAACATTGGGATAAAGGCCAACAACCACAATGGTCGGATAAAATGAAACTGGGTAAAGAACTGTTGTATCGTGAGAGAATCAGGCATCACTCTCTCCTTTCAAATTCTTAGCCGAAGAAGCGAGCAGCGATCTTCGGCGTATCGTTGCTAAGCTGAACGCGGTCAAATACATCACAACAACAATCGCCATTAAGTAATGGTGCAGTCCCTGTTTAGGACGATAAGTGGTACTTTCATATAACTGTGGTTCTAGTTCACCGATCTGAGCGTAGGCTTTAGTCAATTCATCGCGGTTAAGTGCTTCAAAGGCTTCGCCACCAGACTCTTGAGCCACACGCTTGATGGTTTCCATATCCAGAGCAACCTCTCCAACGGTTTGCGGGTCGCCCATCGCAATCACGTGAATTCGAACGCCTTTAGCCTTGGCGACTTTTGCGGCATCAATAGGCTCAACAAAACTTCCTGTATCATTACCGTCTGTTAATACGATCACGACTTTCTCTTTTTCGTTGGTATCGACGTTTGAATCTTGAACGGCTGCACTTTGTTTTTCACTCTGTTCAAACACCTTGATCGCCAAGCCAATTGCATCGCCTAGGTGGGTACTTTGCCCTGCCATAGCGACATCGGTTTGATTAAGCAGTTCAAGCCACACATCTTGGTCAGCTGTAAACGGTGTTTGTACAAACGCTGCATCACCAAACAAGATCAAACCGAGTCGGTCTCCTTTTCTAGTTTTCGCAAAATCGGCTAACACCTCTTTGGTCGCATCTAAACGAGAGATTTTATCGCCTTGTTTAGAGGTAAAATCTTGCTCCGCCATTGAGCCGGATAAATCGACCACCACCATCACATCACGACCCAATTGTTCACGAACCTGTGGCTCACCAAGAATGGTTGGTTTCGCTAACGCGCACACGACCAATACCCAAGTAATAATGAGCGTGGTTCGTTGCCACCAGCTTGGTGTTAACTGGCTGGCACCTTCTGACGGAGCTTCCCCAATCGCTTCAACCAGATCTCGAAAAAATGGCACCTTAATCGCCATTTGCTTAGTCCGATAAGCTGGCACGGCAAAGTAGACCAACAACGGCAGAGGCAGCGCGATAAACCATAGCGGGTGCGCAAATTCAAAGCTGGCAGATAAAACATCAAACATTGTCTTGCCCCTCTGGTTTTGCTTGTACATCCGGTTTCGCTTGTAGATCTGGTTTATGAAGTTTTAGCCACATCATCGCGGTTTGAATCACTTCTAAACGTTGTTCAGAGCTCAAACGAACATTAGGGTCAATTAGGCTCTGCATCCATAATTCCGAAACTTCATCGGCAAAGAACGCATTGCTGTTTTCACAGGTGTTAGCACTAACAGGCAGGTAAGCGTTCAAACGGTCCACATAAGCTTGACCAAACAACTTAGCATTGCTGCTGTCTAGGTAGCGAAGCACCACTTTCAGTACCTTGAAGGTTCGTTCGGTTGAGTTCTTGTCTCGTGCATCCAATACCATGAGCTCTTGAAGCGCTTCTTTACGATAACGGTTATTCCACCATCTCTGCGCCAAACGATAAGCCAGATAGATAGCGACCAATAACAGAATAACGCCGAGGGTCTTCCAGCCGACCGTTTGAGGAGCCCAGCTCACACTGTCAGGAATCGCTACATCGTGCAGTTCGCGGAGGATATAGGTACTTGGAGGAGTATGTTCAACAGCCATTTAGCGCCCTCCCACTAGCTTATGCAGCTGTGATATGTGATTGCCCGACGTGTCTAATTCTATATAAGGGAGGTTTTTCATCGCCATCAATTTAGCAAGGGACTGTTTCTGAAGTGCCGCTTTCTGAGCAAGACTTTCACTCGCGAGGTTTACCTTAGATTGGCTATCCAGATTAAGTTGAAAACGACCATCACCCACCACCCAATTTGCGCTTGCTAAATCTTGAGGCAATGATTGCTCTAATGGATCGGTCACCATAATGGCTAAGATATCGTTGTGTTGTTGCAGTTGTTTGAGTCGTTCAAGATGTTGCTCTTGGCAATCTCGCCAATCACTAATAAAGATTAAGGTCGACTGCTTCAATCTCATACGTTTGATCAGTTCAATCCACTGGCTAAACCCAACACCTTGGCTGTCGCTCACACTGACACCTAAGCTTTGATTGGCTTTGGTGAGGTGTTTTAGTTGAGCCAATAAGTTCGATTGAGAACGCTGCGCTTTGGTATGAAAGAGCTTTTGGTGTGAAGCTAAAACGAAGCCGACACGGTCACCATCTTTTAGCACTCGCCACCCACACAGTGCCGCCACTTCAGCGGCCACAACGGATTTCATGGTATTTTGAGAAGCAAAGAACATCGAGCTGCGTTGATCAACACAGATCATCACATTACGGTCTTTCTCTTCGGTATAACTACGAACATGAGGTTTACCTGTTCGCATCGTAACTTTCCAATCGAGGTTACGAATGTCATCACCAAGTTGGTAGTGACGTAACTCCTCAAAATTCAAGCCTCGACCTCGGAACAATGAGTTGTGTCTACCCGACAGCACACTGCCCGCCTTTAGATGAGGCAGTAGAGAAAACGACTCAGCTTGAGCCTGAATTCGCACTAACCTTGAATAGTCACAGTACAGTCGTGGATCAAGGCCTTGCGATTTGGGAGCTTGTGTTGGCTTCGCCATGACGTCCCCTAGTTATCCGATCTCAACATTATCAAGCAGTTCTTCAACCACTCTTTGATGATCAACGCCATCGGCCAATGCATCGTAAGACAACGAGAATCGGTGACCTAATACGGTTGGTAACATGGCACGCACATCGTCTAACGTGACGTGGTCACGCCCTTGCAGCCATGCATAAGCGCGAGCACATTTATCCAACGCGATGGAAGCACGCGGGCTTGAACCAATCTCAATCCATTTAGACAAGTTTGATTCTGGGTAACGCTCTGGCTTACGAGTCGCCATCACCAAGGCCACAATGTAGTTCTCAACTAAATCGGAAACGGCAATGTCTGGAAGTTGGCGACGTGCCTCGAGCACTAACTCAGGTTCAATATGCTGGGGTGTGACTAATTCTGAACTGGTTTCGCTACCGAGTTCCTCACTGCGCACAAGTCGAATAATGTCGCGTTCAGCTTCATCTTCTGGATAGTCGACTGTCACTTTCATGATGAAACGGTCCATTTGAGCTTCAGGGAGTGGATATGTACCTTCTTGCTCAACTGGGTTTTGCGTAGCTAATACCATGAACAGATCTGGCAGAATATGAGTTTGACCACCCACCGTAATCGTCCCTTCCGCCATCGCTTCAAGCAGAGCAGCCTGTACTTTTGCAGGCGCACGGTTCACTTCATCGGCTAAGACAATGCTGTTGAAAATAGGACCCGGTTGGAAATGCAACTGAGGCTTCCCATCAAGCTCCTGATACACCTCCGTACCCGTCACATCAGATGGCAGTAGGTCTGGCGTAAACTGAATTCGACCAAAACTGGTGTTCAGTAGATTCGCCAGCGATTTTACTGAGCGAGTTTTCGCTGTACCGGGAAGTCCCTCTAAAAGCACATGGCCATTAGTCAATAACCCTATCACCAGAGCCCGAACGACGTGGCTCTGACCGATAACACTTTTCTCTGTTTGTTCAATCAGTTGGTTTATTGCTTGTTGCGCATGGTTCATAGGTCTTCCCTTAATTCAATCTGGCTGCGTACATCCTACTCACAAGCCCCATAACTATTAGTTATAAACACGATAATTGGTTACAAGCGGAATAAGCAGCAAGCTCGATAGCAAAGCTCACCTCATCGCTTTATTTAAACCTAGCTTTCAATTGGTTAATGGCTTCCGGCGGTGCCACTTTGCTCAATGATGAAATACATTGCTCAAACGCCTTTGGTACGCCCGGTATATGGCTGTTTCGCGCCAACACTTCACACTGGGCATACAGGTGCTGTGGATTGCGGCTAAATTGGTAAGCCTTATGCAGTGATTGACTAGCTGCAAGCACATCTGATTTTTCCAAAGCCAATCCGTACACATACCAATATTGAGGGTTGGTTTGCGCAGTTTCAGCGGCTTGTTTAAGGTAGTCCGTTGCTTGTTCGTAATCTTTCACACGAAGCAGAGACAATCCTGTGCTGTATGGCAAAACACTCGATTTAAGCTGAGCTTCAATACCTTGCTTCAAGGTCGACAACGCTTTTGCCTCGTTACCTTGCGCTCGATACAAATCCGCTAAATTGGCGTAGCTGTTTTCGAAATAAGGCTCAATCTCGATAGCGCCTAGATAAAACTCAATCGCTTTGTCGTGCTGACCTAAATCCCGGTAAACGTTGCCTAGGTTAGTACGTCCAAATCCTCTATCGGCATTAAATTGCTGTATTTCAATGTACTCTTCCAATGCAGGCTTGATTTGGTCTTTCTGCAGAGGGTTCATTTCTCCCCAATAACGCACTAATGCGCCTGCGGTTTCTGAACGAATCGACAATACAGGGTCTTTCAATAGCGGTTCTAGAATCTGCCAACGGTCAGTAAATGGGAAACCAGACGAGCCTTGCACCACACCCAAACGGATCATTTCATTATCGTGTTTCACCGCTCTTGCCAGCGAGATCAGCGTATTCTTGCCCGTATTACCGCCCAAACGTTCTAAGCTCGATGCTCGAATGATATTGCTTAAGCTGGAATCCTGAGCCGAATACGCCAACGCATCCTCTGCCCCTCGGTGCCCTATTGAGTCAGCATAAAAGGCCACGGCAAAATGCTGCTGGTTACGATACTTAGAATCAGGGAACCACTCACCGATTTGCTTATCGGCCCACTGGTCAGTTTGATCTTCATGACAGCTAGTACACACGTTCGGCGTTTTGATGTGTTGGCTAATATCAGGACGTGGGATATGCCAACTGTGGTCACGTCTTGGGTCGACCTCCATGTAAGTCGTCTCTGGCATGTGACAAGTCGTACATTGTGAAGCCTCTGTATTCGCTTCGTGGAATGTGTGCTTCTCAGGCGTATATTCTGATGCAATGTGACATTGGCTACACACGGCTTCTTCCGCAATTTTTAGTTCTGCGGTATGGGGATCGTGGCAGTTAGTACAAGTGACGCCTTTTTCAGCCATCACTGATTGAAGGAAAGATCCGTAGACATAATCTTCATCGTAGATTTGACCATCGTTATGGTAAAGCTCAGGAGTAATTAAGCTCAGGCGATACTTATCAAAGAATGACTCGTTCACGTGGTCACCCGTTTCATTCAACTGAGTACGTCGGCTGTGGCATTGAGCACAGGTTTGAACTTGATTGGTATGGATGATGTCTTTTGGTTGCAGGGTTGAATTACCCTCTTGATAGATCCACTCTTTGACCGACTTCGACAAGTCGCGATCAAAACCATAATGCGTCGAGACTGGAGCATCCTTTCCACCATTGGCTTTGGCTTGCTGGTTATTTGTTTGCTGGGCCTGTTCAACATGCTCACTCGCAGGGCCATGACAGGCTTCACAACCGACGTTAATCTCCGACCAAGTAGTATTATAAGTGTTGCTCGCGCTGTCGTAGTTTTTCTCTAGATTCGTTGAATGACAATCGGCACACATGAAGTTCCAGTTTTGACCGCTGTTGGTCCAGTAAAATTCATCAGTGTTGGTGGTATCAGGATAGAGGTGATACCAGCGTTGTCCGCCTTCGCCCTCAGTCCGAGAATCCCAAGCGAAGGGAATTAACTGCACACGGCCGTCTTCAAACTCAACCATGTACTGTTGAAGCGGTTCAAAGGCAAAGGTATAGCTGATTTTGTAATCTTTGAATTGGCCGTCTGGCCCTTCGATATTGACCCAAAACTCTTCGCCCTTGCGAAAAAATCGGTTGGGTTTACCGTCATGTGTGACTGTTTGATCGTTGAAGTCGCCTAATACAGATTCGTCTGTAGCATGCTTCATCGCCATATCATGATGAGAGCCCTCCCACGCTTCGACTTCTGCACTATGACAATCAACACACGCTTCCGAACCGACATACGTGGCTTTAGAACCGATAGGTAAAGCGTCAGAGCTAACGTGTGAAGCTACAGAGTTGACCTTTGAAATATCAGAGTTGATATTAGGATCTTGCTCGTTGGCATAGGCGTTCAGACTGAACAGCGACAACATCAGTGAAGACAAGATTGCGGATAATACTGCGACTCGCTGGTGTTTCAATCCGTTTACCAGTGAGCACAACCATGCAGACATAACATTCCTTGTTTTTATACATGCTTATGCTTAATAAGGTAGACGTAAAAACAACGAATTTACAATTATTTAGTGGCAATGAGCTCCATAGTTGTGACTCGTATTCACGACCGAGATTTACTCATCGATATGCGCATAAAAAAAGAGCTCCTAAGAGCTCTTCAATCTGTTCAGTTTGACTCAAACAATCGCTTACTTGTTATGAGATTCCTGAAGTTTTTCCATTACCTGATCCAAGCTAAAGCTCGCGGCTTTTTGGCGTGGCGGATATTCAGCAAACGTTTCTAGGAACTTGCCAACGTACGCTTGTGCTGGAACGAACATATAAGCATGGTCTAACAACCAGTCGTAGTATGTGTTCGATGTAATGTCTGCATTTTCGTATGGGTCCATACGCAGGTTAAACAGCTTAGGAAGACGTAACGTCACGAACGGTTCAGCCCAAATCTGCATGGTACCCGTTGCACGTTGCTCCATGAACACCGCTTTCCATTGGTTGTAACGAAGCGCCGCTAAATCGCCATCATCGGTAAAGTAGAAGATCTCTGAACGACGGCCTTTTTCTTCTTCACCCGTTAGGTAAGGAAGGAAGTTATAACCATCTAAGTGAACCTTAAACGTTTTATCACCGGCAGTATGACCTTTCAGCAATTTCTCTTTGATTTGGTCATCACCAGCAGCGGCAACGAAAGTTGGCATCCAGTCCATGTGGTGCATGATTTCATTGGATACTGTTCCTGGTTCAATCTTACCAGGCCAACGGACCATTGCTGGTACACGGTATGCTCCTTCCCAGTTAGTGTTTTTCTCACCACGGAACGGGGTTGTACCCGCATCTGGCCAAGAGTTCATGTGTGGGCCGTTATCCGTTGAGTAGAAAACGATGGTGTTGTCTTTGATTCCCAACTCATCCACTTGCTTCAATAGTTGCCCAACGTG
The DNA here is from genome assembly GCF_024347335.1 of Vibrio celticus. Lineage (NCBI taxonomy): Bacteria > Pseudomonadati > Pseudomonadota > Gammaproteobacteria > Vibrionales > Vibrionaceae > Vibrio > Vibrio celticus. Next base: position 316,420 of record NZ_AP025464.1, on the reverse strand, counting down.
TCGATCGTGCTCAACCATACCATCAGCGTAGTTACCGACACCGGTCACACCTTTACTATCGGCTTTCACGTGCGTTCTAAAGTGCATACGTGTTGCGTTCCACCAAACGAAGAATGGTTTGTCCGCTTTCACTGCGCGATCCATGAAATCAAGTGCCGCGTCTAGTGTTTCTTCATCGACCGTTTCCATACGCTTACGCGTCAGTGGACCCGTATCTTCAATCTTGCCATCAGCGAATGACTTAATGACACCACGCGGACCGAACTTCTTACGAAACTCAGGATCGGTTGGGTAATCTTCATTCTCTGGTTCTTCTTCAGCATTCAGGTGGTAAAGGTTGCCAAAAAATTCGTCAAACCCGTGTGCTGTTGGAAGAAATTCATCTTTGTCGCCAAGGTGGTTTTTACCAAATTGACCTGTCATGTAACCCATAGGTTTCAGCATTTCTGCGATTGTCGCGTCTTCTGCTTGTAAGCCAATGTCTGCGCCCGGCAAACCTACTTTACTCAAACCTGTTCGTAATACACTTTGTCCCGTAATAAAGGTAGAGCGACCCGCAGTACAAGATTGCTCTGCGTAGTAATCCGTAAACATCATCCCTTCTTTGGCGATGCTATCAATATTCGGGGTTTTGTAACCCATGAGACCGAAGGTGTATGCACTCACATTGGATTGACCAATATCGTCCCCCCAAATGACCAATATATTTGGCTTTTCTGCCGCAAAAGTGGCGCTGGACGCGGCCATCATTGCTGTACCCAAAATCGCTAATCGACGTTTAGCGCCATATTTCGCTGTCATAGAAACCTCTTCGTGAGTTATTTGCATCCTGCCCTACAACGTATAGTCCATTTTTTAAGCATGCGCGAGGTTCGCTAAGCTATTAATCTTTTTGTCATTTTTTATTCAGATACAGGTGCAGAAGTTATCGATAAGGTTTACGGCGACAAACATGATAAGGATCACACATGTTATCTAAGGGTTTCTGGTAACCATCAGCCTAAATTCAATTTAATCAGCAAGTTAACCATGCATCATAACGATTGGTTATAAGCACTATAAAAGGACGTAACGGAATTTTGAGAATAACATTTGCTCATCGATGCGTTGTTCTAACGCATTAATCTTAAAAGTGAATCGGAGTCCTTATGGGTACTAAAATTAATAAACTAGCATTAGGTGTTGGCTTATTAGCAGCATCTTCAGCGGCAACAGCAGCAGAAAAACCAAACATTCTTGCTATCTGGGGTGATGACATTGGTGTATTCAACATCAGTGCATACAACAACGGTATGATGGGTTACGAAACACCTAACATCGACCGTATTGCTAACGAAGGCGCACTATTTACTGACCACTACGGTCAACAATCGTGTACTGCTGGTCGTGCTGCATTCCTAACCGGTCAAGAACCTTTCCGTACAGGTCTACTGACTATCGGTATGCCAGGTTCGGACCACGGTATCCCTGATTGGGCTCCAACGATCGCAGACCTTCTTAAAGAACAGGGCTACATGACCGCTCAGTTCGGTAAGAACCACATGGGTGACCAAGACAAACACCTTCCAACGAACCACGGTTTTGACCAGTTCTTCGGTAACCTGTACCACCTAAACGCGGAAGAAGAGCCAGAGACATACTACTACCCTAAAGACCCTGAGTTCCGTAAGAACTTTGGCCCTCGTGGTGTAATCAAATCGACTTCTGACGGTAAGATTGAAGATACAGGCCCTATGACACGTAAGCGTATGGAGCATGCGGATGAAGAGTTCCTAGAAGAATCTCTAGCCTTCATGGAAAAAGCAGTAAAAGCTGACAAACCATTCTTCATTTGGCACAACACCACTCGTATGCACGTGTGGACTCGTCTACAAGAAAAATACCAAGGCGCATCTGGTATCAGCATCTACGCTGATGGCATGTTAGAGCACGATGACCAAGTGGGTATCCTTTTAGACAAGCTTGATGAGCTTAAAATCGCAGACAACACAATCGTTATCTACTCGACCGATAACGGTGCAGAAACGGTATCTTGGCCTGATGGTGGTGCTACTTACTTCCACGGTGAAAAAGGTACAACTTACGAAGGCGGTATGCGTGTTCCTCAGCTAGTTCGCTGGCCTGGTACTATCAAACCGGGAACTAAGATCAACGATATCATGGGGCACCAAGACTGGATCCCTACTCTACTAGCAGCCGCTGGTGATGATAAAGTGGTTGAGAAACTTGCGTCTGATAAAGGTGCAACTTACAACGGTAAAAACTGGCGTGTTCACCTAGATGGTTACAACTTCCTACCTTACTTCCAAGGCAAAGAAGAGGAAGGCCCTCGTGACAGCATGCTTTACTTCTCTGCTAACGCTGAGCTAAACGCAGTTCGTTGGAATGACTTCAAGATTTCGTTCGCAGTAATGGACGGTAACATCGTTGATGCTGTGCGCTTCCAACCAAACTGGCCTCAAGTTGTTCACCTACGTGCTGACCCATTCGAAAAAGCACCACACGAATCGGGCATGTACCTACGCTGGATGGCAGACAACATGTGGTTATTCGTACCAGTAGGCGGCAAAGTACAAGAGTTCATGAACACGCTACCTGACTACCCTATGCAGCAAAGCCAAGTGTTGAACCCTGGTAACTTCAACCAAAATGCTTACATGCTTCAAGGTAAACTTAAGCAACTAGAAGCGGCAGCAGCGCAAGCTAAGTAATAACTAGCTTACTAACAGTCACCCTTCTAGTGAAGCAAACAAAGCCGTGATAGCTCAAACGTTATCTCGGCTTTTTAGTATCCAATACAGAGAACATATAGGCGGAAACCGTCAACTCATAGAATTCATACCAAAGCTATCCGCTCATTTTTCAAAAATAAGAACTCACACTAGGGCGTGTTGATCTTTCGTGAGTGTTTTTTGAACAGCATGGTAAAGAGTTATAATTTGCTTCGCCAAAAGTAAAACCATAACCAATACCATGCCAAGAACAATGCTAACTGATATTCGCTGGGAACTGCTACTCCAAGTTATGAAAAGTACAGGTCGTATTTACGATAAAACTGAACATCGAATGACATTTGAAGGAATACTTTATCGAATGAGAACAGGTATTCCTTGGCGAGATCTACCCTCTGAGTTCGGAGAGTGGAGTACCGTTTACAGACGATTTAATCTTTGGTCAAAGAAAGGGATTTTAGATAATCTTTTCAAAAGCTTATCTAACATGGCTGATTTTGAATGGGTATTTCTTGATGGCTCTATAGTTAGAGCACATCAGCATAGTACAGGTGCAGCTACTGAAAGTTCAGAGCAAATAGGAAAAAGTCGCGGGGGCAACTCAACCAAAATTCACTTAGCCGTAGATAGTGGTGGCCTGCCGATTTGCTTTGATTTATCAGAGGGACAACGCCACGATATAGTGCATGCCGAAAGCTTAGTTGAGCAACTCGATGAAGTTAATACCATCGTTTGTGATAAAGGATATGACAGCGAACCTTTCCGTATTTTTGTTAAGGAACGTGGCGGAGAAACGGTAATTGCTAAACGCAATTACGGACAAGATATAGACAAAGACAGTATGGATTGGTGTTTATACAAGTATCGTCACTTGGTCGAAAATGCCTTTGGGAGAATTAAGCATTATCGAGCTATTTCAAGTAGATATGACAAGCTAGAAAGGAATTATGCCAGCATGTTATCGCTGGCATTCATGTTAATGTGGCTACCGATGTATTGTTGAACGCGAAATGTACAGCAAAGATCAACACGCCCTAGTCAATATGAACCTTGATATATGACCGTTGCGTTAAGATTTCGCAAATTTTTTCAAATCCTTATGACACGACTTGAATTGGAGCTCTTACCGTGCGATTGTAATTTAACTGCCTATAAACAACTGTATGATTATGAAAAATTTACAATCCATTGCGCTGCTGTCCACAATTATCGCAGCACCACAAGTGTTAGCTGACGTAACAATTGAAGTACCTTCTAGCGCAGATGCTTTAGTCGAAGTCTTAGCTGTTAATGAGGCTAAACCTGATCTCGACGGTGGTTTCTTCTCTTCGAGCAAAACGATCACCGTTCCAGACGGTGTAAACCAAATTGTTTTTAAGTATCAACTCGCGTTCAGCCAAGGTAACGACCGTGAGTTTGTCGATAGCGATACCATTATTGCTACTTTTGATGCGACAGACACTGCCTTGACGTTTGACATGCCTAAGTTCCGTAACACCAACGAAGCGAAAAAAGGCCTTCAAAACTTAGATTGGAAACTGGTTGATGAAAACCAAAATGCAATCAGTGTTAAGCAAGATAAGCTAATCAAAGATGGCATGCAGATTGGTCGTAAGTACCCACAAGAAGCGAAGGAATACAACCAGAAAGGTGGCATCGCAGCACTTACAGTAGGTGCTAGCGCGGGCGTAGCAGCTGCTGTCGCACAACCGGTAACGCTTCCAGCAAAGATTGACGGAAATGCAGCAAATACAGCTGAAGAGATGCTCTATTTCTGGTACGAAAAAGCGGATGCTGAAACCAAGCAGAAATTCAAAGACTACGTGAACAAGTAGCTCAATGAGCTTAATTTAAAAATGAAAGAAGCTGGCAAACTGCCAGCTTCTTTTTTGTCTTCATCTAGATGATTTAGGCTTATAGAGATTAAGCAAACTCAGTCGATAACACTTTACCATCCACTTTAGTTGGCCATCCTAGCGCTTTATACTCAGCTGCTAGTAAATGGGCACAGCCGCTAGAAATTCTGGTCAGAATCAGCTTTAGAAAGGTAACCTTGAACAAGCTCTCGATATTGCTCTTTCAATGGTGCTTCAATAAAGCTCGCGTCTATCGCATTCAAACTAAACTGCGCTAACTCCTGATGCGTCATCTCATGAGCTTGGCTCACCGCATTAAAGTTATCCGACATGTAACCACCAAAATAAGCAGGGTCATCCGAGTTAATCGTTACAGCCACACCCTTTCTGAGCAGTTCGACAATGTTGTGGTCTTCCATCACATCGAATACACGCAATTTAATATTCGACAGTGGGCACACCGTCAGTGGCATTTTGGTTTCAATCAGCTCTTCGATTAGAGCTTCGTCTGTCATGCACTGGACACCATGATCCACTCGACTCACGCTGAGCATTTCAATCGCATCGACAATGTTTTGAGCCGGCCCTTCTTCTCCTGCATGCGCCACCGTCAAGAAGCCCGCTTGTTTTGCTTGTTGGAATACACGCTTGAACTTCTCTGGTGGGTGTCCTAATTCAGAAGAGTCCAGTCCAACCCCGACGATCTTATCTTGATGCTTCAATACCTCTGCGAACGTTTGAATGGCGCTCTCTTCAGATAAATGGCGCAGAAAACATGCGATGATTTGAGAGGTAATGCCCAACTCTTTATGACCCTGTTCAAGCGCACGATGAATCCCGTTAATCACAGTTTCAAATGCAATACCACGCTCCGTATGTGTTTGAGGATCAAAGAAAATCTCAGTATGAATAACATTGTCGGCTTTACAGCGCTCTAAATACGCCCAAGTTAAATCATAGAAATCTTGTTCCGTGCGCAATGCATCGGCACCTTGATAATAGATATCCAAAAATGATTGCAAATCATCAAATTCGTATGCGCGTCTTAGTTGCTCTGGGGATGAATAAGGCAGCTCAATGCCATTGCGTTGAGCAAGCTGGAAAAGTAACTCAGGCTCAAGCGAGCCTTCAATGTGTAAATGCAACTCTACTTTTGGGAGCCCTTGAATAAATGCGTTCATATTTCACCTACTATGGATTTTAGGTGTGCTCTTACTCTGAATAATAGACAGGATATTTTTGAACGCCATTACAAAGAGTAAGAACACTATTGTGATCTAAACCCTTCGTAATCAGCACTTTGCGGGAGCTGGTAGAGACCCCCAAACCATATCATTGGGGTTATACGAAGCAAACGGTTGCTACTATACAGAGTTCAATGGGAATTTCACTAATCAATTACTCATTAACCGATTTCTAAAGCAGGAACCGTTTGGTTCGATCTCAACGGTAATCTGGTCGTATTCTCGACATCAGCAACATATCGATGTACTTACCCGCTTTGAACGTACTGAGTCTTTTTGTGCCTTCTAACTGAAAGCCTACACGTTCATACAAAGCAATAGCGGCGTGGTTATCGGCATGAACCTCTAACTCAAGACGCACGAGGTTAAGCCAGTTATCCGCCTGATTGATAGCTTCTTGCATTAACGCCTTACCTACCCCTTTGCCATGGACATCCGGGTGAATCGCAATACCAAGACCCGCGCAGTGCCTGTCTCTTACCTTGGTGGTCATGAATAAAGTAATATGGCCCACTACTTTATCGGATGCTTCCGCAACCAGAGTGAAATGGTCTGAATGGCCAAACAGTCGCCCCACTTGGTCAGAACTTAGATAAGGCTTTTGTGAGGTATTTTCTGAAACTGAAGGGCGGCGATAAATATCGAAAATATCTTGGCTATCCGTTGCTTCTAAATGTCTAATTTGTATTTCCAAAGCGCTTCCTTATCCTATTATTTCTATCCATAAGCTCATTTTCATATTACGGATAGCAACGGGAACCTACAACCTTTAAAGCTGTAAGTGCCCGAAATAATTAAATAAATAGAAATACTGAACTTAAACTTCTGCTTTGATGAGTATTTTTAACATAGTGCGAATATCAGAATTTATAATCCACACCCACACTCGCTAATACTTGCTCGGAGTTATAGAAATCGATATTAGAATCTATGCTTCTTAAACCCAGTAAAGTAATGAACGCCCAATCTTTATAGCCCATCAAACCACCAAACTCATAAGCTAAGAATGCACCGAATTCATTCTCTTCACGTACTTGCCCGTAAATTGGATTCGACTCATCATATTCACGATCACTTGCATCTAGGGTGACAACAAAACCATGACGACCGATTCTCTTCGCGTAGTTTAATTCAATACCATAACTATCGAAGCTGAGTGCTCCTCCTTCTGCGTCTGAGTGGAAATACACCATTGAAGGAACAAATAGACCTGCGTGGTTTGGTAAGATAAAGCGGTATCCTGCTTTGGCGTACACATAGGTTCTTTCCCTATCCAGCAGCACAGCATCTTCCGGAGATAAGCCTTGGCTACCAGATAGCTCTTCATCAACATCAGATTGCCCAAATGCGAGATCCGTTCGAAAACCAGTTCCACCGATATTAGTGAGCTGCAGTCGTCCTACATTACCTTTGACATCCGTTTCATTTCGATTAACGCCAACAGCATACGGATCCGTCCAAGCCTTGCCCGAGATAAGCGTAGGAAGAACAGAAAAATCCAATATGGTGCCACCAGAAAGTTGATATCGATAACCGATCTCAAACGCAATGGTACCTGTTGCAATATCCTCTCGTGTCGTACCCGCATACACTTGGTGAGTCAGCGATTCGCCAAAAGTATATTGAACAGTACCCAAAAAGCCGAGTAGCCCTTGGTTTTCACTCTCCCCTTCCTGGGTGTTGGTGGCTTGATTCGAATCTTGTTCAGTACTCAAATTACTACTGTCAGAGTAGAAACCGGCCAATACACTGAAGTTACCGCTGAAGCCTTCACTTGGAGCAAGGCCACTGTATGCAGGCATTGAAGCCAATGCAGAAAAGACTACTGGTAAAACAAACCTCATATTCACATCCATCATTTGAATAATCACCGAATAACTATAAGCATCAAAATGGAATTATAACAAGCATTTAACAAAATAAATTTATTCGCTTGGCGCTGTCAATATCGCTAACCATTCACTCAAAGACACAACAAATTGATCTATCACGATTGGGCTTTCGTAATACCTCTCGAAAATAACGGACAAAACTCAAAGGAAGACAATATGTTTAATAAATTAATCAAAACCATGTCAGTGCTAGTTGCGACGCTTCTTTTTACGGCTTTTGCTCACGCTGATCACCACGGAATGAAGAAAGATATCGTTGACGTGGCGGCTGAAAACGGCTCTTTCAACACCTTGGTAGCAGCGGTAAAAGCGGCAGGCTTAGTTGAAACATTGAAAGGTGACGGTCCCTTCACTGTGTTTGCGCCAACGGATGAAGCGTTCGCTGCTTTACCAGAAGGAACGGTTGATATGCTGTTGAAGCCAGAAAACAAAGACAAGCTAATCGCAGTACTGACCTATCATGTGGTGCCGGGGAAAATAATGGCGTCTGAAGTGATGAAACTCGATAGTGCCGTAACAGTGCAAGGCGAAGCGGTAATGGTAGGAATTGATCACGGCAACGTGATGATCAACAAAGCGCAGTTCGTGATGGCAGATGTTGAAGCAAGCAATGGTGTTATCCATGTGATTGATGCTGTATTACTGCCTAAATAATAAAGATGAACACAAATCAATAGTTCTTAGAGGGTGTGATAGGTTCACACCCTTTTGACGTTTAAATACCAAGTTAAGATCGGTATCAAACTAGCCAAGTCTGCCTTGATATAAGCAAGAACCCGGATTACATAAACAAGCGCCCGAATATCAGAAAGGCCGCCATCGATACCACCTTCGTGAAGACCACCACCCAGATGCAATCACCAATACTAGAGTGCGTCGCTTTCCCGAGTAAGAACACAAACAGAATCAACCCTAACACCCAGCCCACTGTCGGAATCAATGACACCAGAGCAACAATTACAGCAATAGTAAGAAGGGATTTAAAATCTGCGACCACGAATGACATTTTAGAGGCGATATACATACAACATGCGGTGATTAATGCGTCCATCACAAACGCTAAAGCTTCAATACCCACTTTTCTTCCTTCACTGAAATTAGTTGAAGTGGATATTATCTCTAAAGTGATGATTTTTCTTGAAGAAGAGAACAAAAAACAGGTGAAAACTGTATCAAAAATGAGATTACCGTTCGCCTGAAGGCATAGGTTTATTTGCTCGAGTCTTCTAAGCCTTTGACCAGTGCTTCAGACCGAGTCTGATTTGCTTTTTGATAGGCATCAAAGCCATCTTCGCGTTTACCTCCGAACAAACAAAGAAACGAGTTAATGACGAATGAAAAAAATGAGATGACGACAACAAAGAGAGGAAATAACCCCGACACCCCAGCATCTAAGGCAAGAACGCCAACAGCGAAGGACAACATCGACACCAATGTATATAGTTTAGATCTACTCACATGACTCATGAACAACACTCCTTGTATTCATTCAATGTTTAGATTAGACAAATTATCTTGCACACAATTTGAACTCATCGACAATATCAATAGATCAGGAAAAGTTATCCTTAATAAGGTTCATTAATATTTCAAACTCGGTTTCTGTATCCCTAAGAACACGAGTTCACCTATTCAACTGCTTTGTCCATCTTCAACTATCTTTTCCATCACGTAATTGGTCAGCTTTACGCCACGCATTTCGACTTCCTGTTCATTCACCACCGTAAAGCCAAGGTGCTCATAAAAAGGCCTTGCGGTAATGCTTACTTCAGAGAAATATCTCGATACGCCACGAACTCGACCCACAGTGAAAACATGTTCCATCAATGCTTTCCCTACACCCTTTCCTTGATATTCATGGTGACAGAAAAAGTGATCAATCAAACCGTTGGGTTGCAGATCAGTATAACCAACAACGCAACCATCGATCTCAGCCACAAAGGGTTGTAACCCATTCATACGCTTTTGCCATAATGCAAAGTCAAAGCTACTGGGTGCCCAAGCTTCTACTTGCTGTTGAGAATAATCTCGAACATTGACGTTACGTACGGTATGAAAGAAGATCTCCCACAGTGCTTTATCATCACTCGCTTGATAGTTTCGAATTCTAACCACGACATACTCCTTTTGGTCTTAAATCCTTTCAGGGGTGTAAATAAACAGCTGAATCAGCAGGCTTTAAACCCAACAGGCTCTATAATTCAAATTCAACAGCCTCAGATTTAGAGCAAGATATCAACGATAAAACACAGCCAACCAGATCGTCACCGTATCTTTATCTGTACCAGCAACCTTGTGCTTTTCTCGCGCAGCAATGTTGATGTAATCACCTTTAGACAAGGTAACAACGCGTCCATCTTCAAACTCGATGACGCCTTGACCTTCAATCACCATTACCCATTCATTCTCATCTTGATCATACCAACCCTCGTCTGGTGAACTGTGTCCATGCGACAATATTCTTTCGATTCGAACACTGTCGTTGGCAATCAGGTCATTGAATATCTCATTAGGTAGTGATGAAGGAACATCATTGTAAATGTTTGGCATCAAGGTCTCCTAGCTAGCATTGAATTGAATTGAATTGAATAATAATTTGGGCCTTAACCTCAGTTGTAAACCTAAGCAGCGGCACTCTTTCTGAAGTAAAAACGGTAATAGCCCACCAAGTTACTGCAGATAAACAGCGCCTCCATCACAACCGCTGTTGGCGAGCCAACTAAGTAATTGTGAACCAACCAAAAGCTGGTTCCGATGATCATCAATCCTCTTAATCGACGGTCATCTTTATTGAAGGCAGCAAAGGTTTGAAATACGGAAGCAAAGCAACTCAATATGCTGGTCAGCCCTGCATAAGTCACTGCGGTTGCCACCACCGACATCGAACAGAACAAATATTTAAACTTAGACGAGGTAGAAAATACGCTCGTTAAATAGCGAACCGTGGCAATCGTCATTAAGCTCGCCGCTGTCCATTGTTCGAGAAGGATAAAGTGACTCGAAATAAGAACGCCAGCAAAGAACAGACAAGTGACGATTTTCTTCCTTTCCTTGAATTGGAATGACAGAAGATCAAAACAAATGGCTATCGCGACTAATACTTGAGAAAGGTAAAAGGCAGACACGGTGATTCCTTCAATAATACATTACGCCCTAGCCGCCTCTTTTAACTGTGAACAGTCGAATAAAACGTACTAGGCGGTTCCAACGATACAGGTCAAACAGCGCTCTAAAACTTCTATAGAGACCTAAAGCTTCTATAGAGATCTAAAGCTTCAACACACCACTAATCACAGTGGTCGCAGAACCGATTAACTTTATTCGCCCACTAGCTAAGAGCTCTGTCGACATATAACCACCACGACGAGACGCCTGATAAGCACTGAAACGGATTTTGTTGAGCTTTTCTGCCCAGTGCTGCGTCAATGCGCAATGCGCCGACCCTGTAACAGGATCTTCATTAACCCCAACCCAGGGTGCAAAGTAACGAGAAACAAAATCAAGTCCCGTATTTGCTGTCAATGCTGTGACCACAACACCGCGACCTTGAATGCCTTTTAACGCATCAAAGTTTGGTGAAAGCTCCAATAACGCTTGTTCGTTGGAAACTTCGATTAACTGCTTAGAGTCAAATTCTCTAAATGAAACGACTTGGTGCGGCTCTATTCCTAAGTGTTCAAGCAGCTTGAGATTGGGTTCAGAACGCAATGATAGCTGTGTACTAGGAAAATCAAGCTCGATAGACGATTCACAAACGGCGGCAGATAACTCCCCAGACAAAGTGTTAAACACGACCTTATCACCTGTCTCAAGCAGCCCTTGCTCTTTCATTACATGAACCGTTGCCAGTGTGCCATGCCCACACAGCTTCACTTCGACTTCAGGAGTGAACCATTTAAGCGTCATAGTGTTAAGCGCAAGAAAAGCCGTCTCTGATACCGCCATCTCTTCAGCGATTGAAAACATTAGCGACTCATCCAACGGCTCTTTAGAGATACAGACCCCGGCAGGGTTCCCTTTAAACGCTTGAGTTGTAAACGAATCTACTTGATATATCTCTAAATCCACAATGACTCCTAAATGCACAATATTTCCCAAATCGGCAATCATGGCTCGTTGGGACATGTCCTTAATATTGCTGACCACAATAAGCACAAGTGCCTTGTGCTACAAGTCTTTAGAAACAAATTTATAGATACTTAATCAGAAACAAAAGAAATGACAAACAAAGAGTTATGCAAAGAATTCGTGGATTAAGCAGAAGGTTTATAATCGAGCAGATAAGAGATAAAACGTATCAGCCTGGCAGGAAACAAGCTCACATTCGTGGCACACCGACACCATATCGAGCTACGAACGTAAGCTTACCAAGTAATTATAATTCAATATAACCTACTGGCGGACTAGAACAGATTTCACAATAGTCAAGCCAAGTAGCCCCAGCATGACTCCTGTCACTTTATCAATATAGTAAGCAACACGTGTAAACTCTTGACGCACTTTAGGTGCAGATAACAGGAAGATGATCGCCGCATCCCATACAAATACAACCACCGTCATCCAAATACCTAGACCTAACTTAAACATGAAGCCAACGTCATTGTTCAGTACAACAGTAAACAAGCTCAAATAGAACAAAAGGTTTTTAGGGTTAAGGATTCCCGATAGAAAACCGGTGAGGAATTCTTTAAGAAAAGTGGTTTGATTGGAGGCTCCTTCTTCGTCAACATCGAAATTACTGTAATTGCATTTTTTCGCTCTTATCGCTTGTACAGCAAGATAAACAAGAAACACACCACCAATGATCTTGAGTGCAATCATAATAGAAACGGATGCCGCTAGAATCGAGCCAACACCAACCAAGCACAAAGCAATATAAACCGCATTCGCACTGGCAATACCGAATGCAACGCCTAGGGCTTTTTTTCCCTTATTTCGAACAGCACTCTTCACCACAATCACAAAGTCTGGTCCGGGGCTCAACAACGCCAAAAAATGAGCAATCGCCACGGTAACAAAAATCCCAACTAAACCTGCATCCATAAATCAATGTCCTTATTTTGAAATTTAATGCATTATTATCGCATAATTAACTTGCGGTTGGTTTTTTGGTTCATAATTAATGCTTCGATACTAAGAGAATCAGACGGACAACACGTTTTCATAAGCCTCGTTAGGTAAAGACGCTCTAATAACCGACTTTCCAACATTTAGTTTAGATAGTTAATCCATTATTTTGCCTAGCGATCTCATAACCCAGACTCATTTCCCTTCTATTCTGGTAATTAAAAGTCGGTGTTCGCATGCATTGCATTAGGTTGTACTAAAATAAGAGTCGTAAATTTGAATCATGTTGCAGATTTTGGGCTACGATTTAGTTATCACGTACGAAAGGGAGTCCGTCAGTGAAAGCGTTTTGCGTATCAATACTTGCGTCAACATCCTTTTTGGCTAGCCCTGTATTTGGCCAGCAGCAAGATATTTATCTCTACAATTGGGATGAATTTTTATCTGACAGCGTCGTTACCCAGTTGAGTGATACCTACGGCATCTCACTAAAGCAACAATTCTTCTCTGATGAGTCAATAAGGGATGAGGTTCTATTAAGCGAGCGTCGAGGCGCTTTTGAACTGGTTATCGTCGAAAGCGTAAAACTTAAGGCATTAGCCAAACAAAACCTGTTCCATAACCTAAGTGACTTACAACAATCCATTGAAAGCAATTTTGATCCTAGGTGGGCAGATGGATGCGGTGAATATGGTATTCCTTACGCTTGGGGAACATCCGGTATCCTATATCGCAGTGATAAAATCTCCGCCCCAGAATCTTGGATGGCGATTCTTGAACCCGACTCTAAAGTCAGTGGCCGTATAAGTATGTACTACGACCCCACCGACTTGGTGAGCACGGCGTTATTGGTCAATCGATTTAACCCATTTACTAATAATGAGCAAGAACTTCGTGTTGCGTACAAAACGCTACAACTGCAAAAACCACATCTTGAAAGCAATGAGTATGTCATCGACCACATCCACCAGCTTGAGCGCTTAGCCAATATCGATCTCGCCTACGGATACTCAGGTGACAGCTATGTGCTTAATGATGCCGAACCTGAGGCATCTTGGGCCTACACAGTGCCTCTAGAAGGAACAACCTTATGGTTAGAGTGTATGGCTGCAATTAACAACGGAGAGCTATCTCCACAAGCAACCACGATTCTCTCCTTCTTATCGCAACCCGAAATCGCCGCTCAAAACGCAATGGATTCATGGTTTGCAACGCCAAGTTCAAAAGCAAAAGCACTCACTTCTCAGGAGTATCAAAACGATCCCGAGCTTTTCCCGAATAAAGAAGTATTAGATCGCAGCTACCTTTATCAGCCGTTAGAACCGAGTAGCATTCAAATTCGCAATCGTATTGTCGACAGTTTGAGATAACTCATGCCAGTATTGAAGAAGCTCTATTTTGTACTTTTACCAACGCTGACATTTGTGCTCCTGATAGCAGGAATCGTGATGTACAACTTCGCATCAAATCATGCTAAGCACATGTATTTGGACAAGGTGCAATCTGATGTGAACACCGCTTTAGTCGCGGCGGAATACGAGCAGCTCGGCTTGTCCTTACTAGTTAAAGATATCGGTTCTTCGTTGCAGTTCCTCCGCTACATTCAAAATCCTGGCGACTATACGACTCTATCGCTATTGGAAAAACGAGTACTCCGAGTATTAAGCCAGAATCACGTCAATCAATTTGGGCAACGCAATGTTTATATCGTGGACCCTAAGTTCAAATTAACGCTTTCGACTCTCAGAGCCGATCCTTTCGAGGGGCTAAAAATCCCTGACAAGATTTATGAAAGAGTCTTCGACATATACACCTCGTTAATCAGCAAGAAGGAACTCTCCTACGAAGGCTTCTCTTATATCTCGGTTAGTGGCGAGCTCAGATATGCGTATGTTGCTGCAATTGACCCTTACCTCCTCCCTCAAGACAAGCGTGCAACTAACAGTTTAAATCGCTACATCTTGATTGCTGACGGACCTCTGATACAACTCTCTAGCTTGTTAATCAAATACAATGACGATGACAATATTCAGTTCTTAATAGAGCCATCCTCAGACGCTGCCAACATTGAAAATACCCAATTCGTTATCAAATCAATTGAACAAACCCCAGAAAGTATCAATGTACAGCTGACTAGCCGACACCTCATTGCTCAAGTGAACATTCGAGAGCAAAAATTCAATTACGAGAAAGCCATCATCGCTAAACAAACCTTGTTAGGTGGCTTTGGCACTCTCTTTACGATCATGTTGATCGTGCACTTAGTGGTGCGCTACCAACTTGTGCGCCCACTCAAAGATCTGTTGCATGAGATATCAATCGGCGGACTCAAGCTTAGATACTTCAAACGTTCATCAGGACAGAGTGAAATTGATGGATTGAAAAACGCTTACATCGACTCATTAACGGAATTGAAATTCGAAGCTGAATTCGACCAACTCACCAAGCTAGCCAATCGACGCTCATTCATCCGACACCTTGATGTACGCCTCAAGAGTTCAATGAACCCACACTGCTATGTGGTTTGTTGGGACATCATCGACTTCCGTAAAATCAACGATCTCTACGGTGCCAAAGTTGGTGATAATGTACTAATAAGCTTAACTAGAGTGCTGAGAGATACTCTACAAAACCAACAGTCATCTTCCGGTTTCAATTGCAATGACTACTCCATAGCAAGGCTTGGGGGGAATCAGTTTATCGCCATTTTAGAAATGAATAAAAGCCAAGTGATAAACGAAGAAATAGAGAACATCAATAATACGCTGACTAACACTACGTTCCTTGATTACTATGGATTTAGGTTATCACTCGCAACAGGTGTTTTACCGCTCGACACACCAAAGTTTGAAGAAATTTGGCACCGATGTATTGATGAGATGTTGCTCCGTGCAAAATCTCACAATGATGGAGAAAGCCGTATTGTTTATGGCGAGGAGTTATTACACACGTTAGAGAGACACGACATTATAGAAAAAAGGCTTTTAGAGTGCTGTGAAAGTGATAACTTTGAACTTCGCTTTATGCCTATTTTCAACGCTAAAACACTTCAGGTAGATGGCGCTGAGTGTTTGGTTCGTTGCCCTGCTTTATTTGACATAAACGCGGGTCCAGACGAATTCATACCTGCAGCAGAGAAGAGCAACCTCATATCCAAACTCGATATTTGGGTTATTAGCACCGCTATCAAGAGCTATAAAGAGCTCTCAGAAATCCACAAGTACAAAGGTACCTTATCCATTAACATTTCAGCAATGGAGCTATACAACCGCAATTTTGCCGACAATATTCGTAAGGTTATCGAACGGTACCAAGTACCTCCTAGCAACATTATTATCGAGATAACTGAGACCAGTTACGTGAAAAGTACCAAGCTTACGGTACAGACTATCGAGAGAATCAGAAGCCTAGGCTTAAAGGTTTCACTTGATGACTTTGGTACTGGATACACAGCCTTCAACCAGCTACTCCACTACCCTGTGGATGAGCTAAAAATTGATAAGAGCTTTATCGATAACATGGTAGACGACAAAGCCGACCGTAAGATGGTCGAATCTATGGTTAACTTAGGCCACTCTTGTGACACGCGAATCGTCGCAGAAGGTGTCGAGTCCATAGAACAGTATCATTACCTTAAAAAAGCGAACTGTGACCTAATACAAGGCTACTTCTTTAGCCAACCACTCACTTATCTGGAATTCATCGAGTTTGTGCGAGACCATAATCCGCAAGCAATTTTAAACCCGCAGTCTGTTACCAGTTCGAGATCTAACGAGCGAATCGTTGCACTCACTCAAAAGCAGTAACCTTAAACCTAAACCTCAAGGCCTCCCTTCCTATCCAAGCGTTGCAAGCCACTATAGCTATAACTAGTAGTAGAACTATCTTCATCAATGCAGGAGCTCTGCGTTGGCTACACATTGAATGAGGAGGCAAATAAAGGATGGCAAAGGCCATGATAGTGAAACGGGAGAATGGCGAGCAAAAAGCAAACAAAACCTGACGATTTAACTTATCGCTAATGCGGAGATTAGCTCTGCATTGTCGTTAATAGCTCCATTATATCTTTAGAGCTGATATTCTTCTTATGCCTGACTACAGCGTCAATCATCAATTCTAAATTGCCCGCCGAGATATAGTCCTTGAGCACGTCATTGAACTTTTCCTGTATCTCATCACTTGTGTACAAGTGCTCAGGAATGAAGAATAGAAATTGGCTGCCACTACTACGAAACGAGATAGTACTTTCCGGAACCTTTGCCGTCAGAGACTTAGCGGCTGAACTCACCACCAAGTCTCCATATTCAAGCCCATACTTTTGGTTTATCTCACTGAGATTTCTGATTCGTACAAAGTAAAGGTCGAAGTTACCGTTTGTAGGATAGCTGTTCTTAACAAATTTCATTAACGATACTCGATTACGAAAGCCTGTAATGAAGTCGGTAGAATAAAGTTTTCGTTTGATGGAAAAATCGAGATAGAAAATGATGCCTGTCATCAACAAAATCAAGACAAGAAAGGCGCTGCTGATTTGGTGAACAACAACAAATTTGCCTACCATGGACGTATTTTCTTCAATAACTGGGCTTTGTAATCGAAACTTTTCGTTAATGAATTCGACCAAAGTGGTGTAGCAAATATCAACTTTCTTCTGCAGCGATTCTTTAGGTAATTGCCCTGTACTGACCAACTTGATTGACGATTCTAGCGACTTAAACTTTTCAAACTCTGCGGTAAAGTAAGGCTTAAAGTTTGCTGAGCGAATAAAATTGGACGATTCAGTGCTGTTGATCAGAATATCAAAGCGACTCCATGTAATGTCATAAGCCAACCAAAGTTCATCATAATCAATCTTCTTTGCGTGGCTAACCATCAAGAAGTTTGCATACTCTTTGACAAGTTGAAAAACAAACCATGTGGCCTCATTTTGGCGATTAGAAAAGCTCTTGTTGATGTCATTAATTCGAGTAACGCTGTAGATATTGACGGATAGAACAACCACGGCCAAAGACAAAACAACGACTTTGATTGCAGCCATAGACAACAGCTTCTTCATAATTAGCCTCTACAGATGAATATCACGAATCTGCCAAATCATCTTGGCATGGAAATCAGGGGTATTGGTCTCAGGGTTCGCAGAGATTGGGTAAATCAACCAAAACGGGCCTTTCTCTCTCACAGACATAAACTCACCATTCTTTTTAATCGCAATGATGGGTTCATAGGTATCAAAATCTTCTTTGGGCACCGCAATTTTATAGTCATTCAATGCTACGAAAGTAACTTGTGATGATATCGGTAGATCCATATTTTCAAGCACCGTTTGTAACGTCACACCACTATAAACGGTCAGACCCTCGACCCAAGGCAAGGTGGTAGTAATTTCTTTTTGAGGAAGTGACAGGAGTTGATCTCTACTAAAACCATGCTTTTGCCCGGAGTGGTCGAAAACCGTTAACTCTGAGGCTGCAAAAATCGAAAACGAGCAAAGCCAAAGCATCAACAAGAATACAGTTCTCATTCTAAACTCCATTTTAAAAAGGTCACTAAATTGAGTCTAGTATAAATTGACCATTTAACTTGTACCGATACCACTCAGATTGATTGGTATCGATTTATCCCTAAGGCCCCCTACACCTCGCTGTTTTTCAATAGCTTCGCAGTTTCTCTCTCACTTCTCTGTCGCTTCCATCACCGCTCTCGTTCAGCACTCTCTACCCGCTTGACGTATTCCTTCTCGACCGTCTAGTAACAAAAACTCGTATTTTACTCTGCGCAAGTAAACCAATAAGCCTTATGAATACGTATCAAACAACAAAATTAACAATAAATATGAGTAAGTAAGTAAGTAGCGAGAATGCTGGTTGATGCATAATCTTTAATCGAACGTAAGCAGCTTTAACAGACCTAATAACGAGTTCCAGTCGTTTCTACTTCACCAGTTGATCTCGTGCGTTGATCTTAAAAAGCTTACTCATTTCATAATCAAGGGAATCGAGAATGAGTTTGAATATAAAAAAATTTAACCCCATGGCGACACTTTCTACCCTGGTAATGACGCTGGTCATGTTTCCTGTTTCTGCCGAAGTTAACCAAGAACAATTCGAGTTAGGTAAACAAAAAGCCAAAGTGTGCATGACTTGTCATGGCGCTGATGGCATCTCAACACAAGATCCCTACCCGAACCTTCGCGGTCAAAAAGTGGGTTATCTCATCTCTTCATTGAAAGATTACCAGACTCGAGAGAGAACCAGTGGCTTAGCGATTCTCATGCAACAACAAGCCGATACGCTCTCAGACCAAGACATTCGTGACATTTCCTATTTCTATTCAGTGCTCGGCAACGAAGCAAGCTCGCTCAGCGATTCAAATTAAGTCAGCGATTCAAAATATCTAGGCAAGGAGCCTTGTTATGGAACAAGTGACAACGCAATACAGCATTAAGGTCGTGAAGTACTTCATTATCGCATCCTTAGTGTGGGCGATTGTAGGTATGATCATCGGCGTGATTCTCGCCGCGCAATTATATTGGCCAGTCTTAAACTTTGATTCTCAATATTTCCAATTTGGTCGACTGCGTCCGCTACATACCTCTGGAGTAATTTACGGCTTCGTCGTGAATATCTTGATGGGGACGTCTTTATACATTGCCCAGCGAACAGGCCATTGTGACTTGTTCAATAAAAGCCTTTCATGGATGGTATTTTGGGGCTGGCAATTCATCTTGTTACTTGCGGTCATTTCCTTACCCGCAGGCCACACCAGCTCAAAAGAGTATGCGGAGCTTGAATGGCCAATCGACTTAATGATTGTGCTGGTTTGGGTGCTGTATGCGGTGTTGTTCTTTGGCACCCTTGCTAAGCGTAAAGTCAGCCATATCTTCGTGGCTAACTGGTTCTTTGCTGCTTTCATCATCGTCGTTGCAATGATTTTCATCGTGAACAACCTCGCGATGCCTGTGTTGGCGATGAAGTCTTACTCTGTGTTTGCAGGCGCTCAAGATGCGATTGTTCAGTGGTGGTGGGGACATAATGCCGTCGGCTTCTTGCTGACTGCTGGTGTGATTGGTATGAATTACTATTTCATACCCAAAGCAGCGGATCGACCTATCTACTCGTACCGTTTATCTGTGATCCATTTCTGGGGTTTGGTCGGCTTTTACACGTGGGCCGGAACGCACCATTTGGTTTACTCTTCCGTTCCTATCTGGATTCAGAACATCGGCATCGTAATGTCTTTGATCCTGTGGCTCCCTTCTTGGGCGGGCGCGTTCAATAGTGCAATGACCCTCCTACAAAACAAAGAAAAGCTGAAGTCCGACTACATTCTTTTATTCTTTTTCTCAGCGATTCTTTACTACTGCTTAGCAACATTCGAAGGTCCGCTACTCGCTATTCGCTGGTTCAACATGGTGGCACACAACACAGAATGGATCATCGGTCACGTACATTCCGCAGCTCTCGGATGGGTTGGAATGTCAGGGATAGCGGTTTTTTACTACTTCATTCCACGCTTATGGGGCCAAACCGCTCTTTGGTCACGACGACTGATTAAATGGCACTTTTGGCTCGCTCATGCTGGCGTCGCCATCTATGCAATAGCACTTTGGATCGCAGGCATCGGTGAGGGGTATATGTGGCTCGCTCAAAATGAAAATGGCGAACTGATTTACAGTTTTGTAGAAGCGATGGACTTTAAAGCACCTTGGCTATTCATGCGCTTCTTTGGTGGTGCGCTGTTTGTACTTGGGCTGTTCTTAATGGCTTTCAACTTGTACAAAACGGTTCGTATGCCCGCAGTACATGATGCTAAAAACACCGTTAATGAGGGGGCTTAAATGATGAGTAAAGACTTTACACATTCAATCGTCATTTTAATTTTGACCACTGTTGTTGTTGCCTCCTTCTCTCTGTTGGTCTGGGTAGTGCCAAGCATTGTCCGTGGAGATGATATTGCCAAAGGCAGCTTAGCGATGCCACTCACACCGATAGAGTTAGCTGGCCGAGACATCTACATCAGTGAAGGCTGCCATGTTTGTCACACACAAATGGTTCGCCCTCTAGAGCCAGAAGTGAAGCGTAATGGTCGTCCGAACCAAGAAGCAGACGATATCTATGAGTTTCCTAACTTGTGGGGCTCTAAACGTACCGGCCCTGACCTCACTAACTTAGGTAGAAAGTATTCTGACCAGTGGCATGTTATTCACTTAATTGATCCTCGAAAAGTTGTACCGACCTCGATCATGCCCTCTTACCCGTGGCTGTTTGAGCAGACTCTGACTGGCGATGATATTAGCGCCAAAATGGAAGTTTTACGTACCTTAGGTGTGCCTTATACCGATCAAGAAATTGGTGACGCCCGTTTACAAGTAAGAGGCAAAACCAAAGGTGAAGCGCTGATTCGCTATTTACAAAGCCTAGGTAAAGATACGTCACAGGAGGTATCACAATGAGCACATTCTGGAATCTATGGGCGGTACTCTTAACCTTAATATTCTTTGTTCTGATGGTATCGGTTATCGTTAAATATTGGCGTAGCAATCACAAGGCCGATCACGACCACACCATTGGCACCTTTGATGGGATTGAAGAGAAAGATGCGCCTCCACCTAAGCTGTTATTTGTAAGCTATGCGGTCGCATTTCTTTTATCTGCAGGCTATTTGGTGCTCTACCCTGGGCTTGGCGAATGGGAAGGCTTAGTCGATTGGGAACAAAGCGATGATAAGCTCTGTTCACCATCCACCACTCTCAATGAGCAATTTGCACAAACCAGTGAAACCACGTTAGAAGGATTGGCTGCAGTCCCAGAGATCGTGAACAGCGGTAGGATTCTGTTCCAAACTCACTGCGCCGCTTGTCACCGAGATAATGCACAAGGTCAGAAACACTTCCCTAATCTTATCGACCAAGAATGGTTATACGGCGGCAGTGATGAAGCTGTGATTCATTCGATCGCCAAAGGCCGGAACGGTGCTATGCCGGGTTGGAGTGAGATCATGCGCCCAGATGAGGTGGCAAAAGTCTCCTACTATCTAGCGTCTCTCAATCAACGTCATACCGATGTGCCGGAGATTAAAGTCGAGCTCGGTAAAACCTTGTTCGTCCAATACTGTTCGTCTTGTCATGCTGATGGTGCTGTCGCTAATCCAGCGATTGGTGTACCTGATCTTTCCGATGACATCTGGCTTCACGGCGGCAGTATTGAAGAGATTCAGCACACCATCAATTACGGTTTGAACAACCTAATGCCTGCGTTTGATGAGCAACTCACCGAGAACGAAATACTCGCGCTTGGGGCTTATATACGACACGCTGGTGATGTAGAGCAACAAAGGCTCGCGAGTTTGAAAGCATCATCTGTTGAGCGTGGAGAATATCTCGCTTATGCCGGTGACTGTGTGGCTTGTCATAGTGCAGAAGGTGGCGAACCCTTTGCTGGCGGCCTGCCCTTTGTCACCCCTTTCGGTACCGTGTATTCAACTAACATAACGCCACATACCACCGAAGGGATTGGGACTTATGACTTTGATGATTTCCGAGCTGCGTTAGTTGCAGGTAAAGGTAAGAATGGTTACCTGTACCCAGCAATGCCTTACACCTCTTATCAATACCTCACCGACCAAGACATGGTCGATTTATGGGAATACATGCAGTCAATCACCGCCGTGCCGCGACGCAACGATGACAACAGCATGATGTTTCCATCCAATATTCGCTTAGGTTTGCTTGGCTGGAACATCGTATTCATGGATACCGACCCTATTGATTACGAAGTACCAGAGGAGCTCAAAGGAGAAATTGAGAATGTCGATAAGTGGCAACAAGGCAAGTATTGGGTCGCAGGACTTGGTCACTGTTCGGAGTGCCATACGCCACGAAACATTGCCCAAGCACTGATACCAGAACGTATTTTCCAAGGTAACTTGATTGACGGTTGGAACGCGCCTGATATCACAGCTAATGAGCTCTATGTCGATGGTTGGGATGAAGCAACACTTACCGACTTTTTACACACCGGACATTCAGACAAAGGCACCGCTTTTGCGGGTATGGCTGATGTAGTGAAAAACAGCCTAAGTTTGATGACACGTGAAGATATTGAGTCGATGTCTTATTACCTACTGAGTGGGGATATCAACAACACCATTGCCAGTGATGCCGTTCAGTTACAGCCTAAAGGATTTGATGAAGCTGCATATGCCAGTGAGATCTACACCACGTATCGTCAAACTTGTGGGGCGTGTCATGGTGACGATGGTAAAGGTCGCGACCCAATCGCCCCTACTCTGTTGAATAATGGCATTATCATGCACAGCGACCCATTCAATACCATTGCGGTAACGGTGCGCGGCTTGCAACCCACCTATCTCGACAAAGATCGAAACTTCATGCCGATGGCAAGTTTCGAGGATGTATTGTCGGATCAACGCTTAGCTGAGTTAATCACGTTTGTGCGTTTAAACCTTGGCGCCCGAAATGAACAGGTCACGGCTGAGCATGTTCGAGAGGTAAGAGAAACACTTGAAGCAGCAGGTTATGCGGGTGGATTACACACCACGCCTGAAATGTACGAAAATCGAGATAAGAACATTAACATACGATAGGCGCTGTAGCTGTGCGTAGCCGATTGGCTCAATAAGCAGCGGACAGTACGTAACTTTTATCTTTGCCTAACAAACCAAAAGGAGACCACTGTGTCTCCTTTTCTTTTGCCCAAACGCGAATTTTCGATGCTTTGCCGTACAACACAATTGTAACTAACTGATTACACAATTAAGCAGAGCTGCACATAATGCGATCAATCGCGCAGAACAAAGATGACACCAAGTGCATAATATGCAAAATTTTCTAAAGATGTACTAAGGACAGTTATGGATACAACTACACTCATCTACGATACGTTGGAAGGCCTATCGAGCGCAAAGCCACAGCAACACGCTCAAATCCGCCAAAATCTATATAACCAATTAGATTTATCATTTGAGAAGCAGTTGGCTTTGTATTCATCAGTTCTTGGTCCAGCAAGTGCTGGTAGATTGACCGATTTGGATAGTGCAGTGATGTCTGCACGCAAGATTGTTGGCTTAGAAAACAGCTAAGCAATCTTCAACCTATCTCAACTTTAACGCTGCCATCGTGCAGCGTTTTTTTATGGACGTTATTTACGATAAGTAAGATAAGTAAGATAAGTAAGATAAGTAAGATAAGTAAGATAAGTAAGATAAGTGCAGTTGGGGCTGTTTTTCAAGTTACACGCATTCTCATTTGGTTAATCTTATGTTCCATTTTTAACAGGTGTGTAACCACAATAATAGCGCTAATGTTAGTAGCACGTTAACCACACATCGGATGGAAGAATCATGAGAGTACTTATTGAATATACACAGACAGGCAAATACCGTGATCATGCGTGGGAAGCATTAACGATTCGTTCAAAAGGCGAAATTCAAGCTGTGACTCCCTCTTATGCGGCTCAGCTTATCGAACAGAACCGCGCCAGCTTATCGACCACTGAAAATCAAGATATCGTCATCCAACCTTAATGGCTTCAAGGGCTACCCCTCCTAGTTCCTTAAATCGAATAGTTCGATGACATAAAAAAACGCTGCACGGATGCAGCGTTTTCTTGTTTTGGACGTATCTTGTCTCTAACGTAAAGAGCTTCTAACTTAGATAGCTTCTAACGTAGATAACCTACGCAGATAATTTGATTATTTTGGCAAGTTTTCTAATGCATCAACCATCGTCATTAGCTTATCGACGATTCGTTCTCCATCCACTCTCAAACCATTGTGCTCATACTCGTTGGTAATCCACGCTTTCGAGTTTGGAATATTAGCCAGTGTTTCGCGGCTGTAATCCAGTTCTACGTACATGTCATCTGCGTAAACTGCACACGCCATCGGAACCGTATTCTTGCTCAGTTGCTCTGCGTTGTACAAAGTACCCCAATCTGACTTCTCAGCTAATAGATTGGCTGCTTCACGCAATGGCTTCAACGTTTCTAGTTGGTCGAACATCCACGGGTAGACCATTTCTCCGGTAAACCAGAACTCACTGCCCGATTGGTAGTTGAAGTGTGGATACTGCTCACGAACGCGATGTGCTGACCAGTTAGACGCTGTACCTTGACAGTAAATCGATTCATGCAAGATTGCGTAAATTGGATTAGTTAAATATCCCTGCTCTTGCTGCATTTGATTTAGGAAACTGTAGCTCAGCTGTCTGTTACCGTTCACTTCAACAAAGGCACTTTCCAGAGTGAAGTACATAGGCAGGTTCGCTTCACCGCCACCAAGGTTAATGCCAATAAGTTGAAATTGCTCAACCGTGAACACCTGTCCGTTTGGCAGTCTCACATCGTTGTTCAGCAGGTAATCAGAGATCTCGCGGCACATCGCTTGCGCTTGTGGGAACTGAGCAAAGAACGCTCTGTTTTTGTCTTCGACACGCTTGTATGTCGCACGATAAACATCGTCAGCTTCACGTTCAATCGAAGGAATACCGCCCGTCACATAACAACGTTGTAAGCTCTGTGGGAACAGCGACAAATAGCTCAGTGTACAGAAGCCACCAAAGCTTTGGCCAATCGTCGACCATTGCTTAACACCGAATTGCTCACGAATCGCTTCAGCGTCGCGCACGATGTTGTCTGCTCTGAAATGCGATAGGTATTCAGCTTGCTGCTCTGGAGACAGGTGCGCCAATGTTTCGTGGCTGATCACCGTGCTGTTGCCTGTACCACGTTGGTCAAGAAGCAGCACACGGTAGTTTTGCAATGCACGCTTTAGCCAACCCGATTGACCGCTTACTCGTGGCGACGGGAAGCCCGGTCCACCTTGAAAGTAGATCAACCACGGCAGTTCTTGCGCATCCTTAGCGAGATCAACCAGCTCACGTGCGAAGACTTGGATCTGTTGTCCATCTTTTGCTTGGTAATCGAGTGGCAACTCAAAAGAGTGCTGACGATACAGGGTGGTTCCATCAATAAAGTTAGCTTGCACGCTTCATTCCTTTTTATCTGATTCTAATGTCATCGGTACGAATAAAAACGGCGCCCGTTGGCACCTTTAGTTAGCAAGATACGCATAGTGGCTTGTAAAAGAAACCGTTTGTTTAACATGATTGTGAAGGTACTTCATCTAATCGTTCAATTAACCTTCAACGCGTGACAACTTGTGTCAAAACAGAGAGTTTAAGGTGTAACCTATTGAGAGGAAGAACAAAAGTAGAACACAAATAAAAAGAGCTTAACGAGGTGAGGATACGTTAAGCTCTTTGGTTTTATCTGTTGTAAATGAGGTTTATAAATTCAATAAGCTCAGGATTTATAGGCTCAGTTTCTATAAGCTAAATATCTATAAACTAAAGCTCTATAAAATAAAGCTAAGAAGCTTCTAGCTCACCTGCACCTTGAATTGAACGTTGGCTGTTTTCAACAAGGATAGCCGTGGCCGTTTCTTTCAACGCGCCCCACTCTCCATCGTCAACTTCAATGCCCTCGTTCCACGCCTTCTCTTGAGTTTTAAAAAGCGCTTCCGATTCAATGTGTGTTTGGTAGCCATCTGACAAACGTTCGATATCGAAATCCTGGACGGAAAGCTCGATGGTCATATTGTGGATATGATCGTCCGATGCCAGAGGCAAATCTGATAAAAACAATTCTGGTGCAACGCAACCACGGTTAAGCACATACAAGGTGCTCTTAGGGTTGGAGCCATTATCCCAACGTGCAGTACACGCGATGCCCTTAGCCGCCAGTTTCACAAGCTCGCTGTACGCTAACCAGCGGTTATGACAGTTGTTTAACTCAATTTTCAGCGTCTTATTGCCGACCATTTTTTCAATCGCGTAATCCATCACCACAGGTAGGTGGCACGCTAAACTTGCCTTGTGCAGGTCAACTTCAACCGTGTTATCGCTAAGCACTTGAATGTCCACTGGGCAATCGTCTTCTAACCCAATGAAGTTGCTCGCATTGTTAAAATGACGAACACCATCCAACCCCACCATTTGTAAATCTGCCACCATGTTCGCTATCACATCGGCTTCACCACATGTACGGCGCATACCCAGAAAGGCTTTATTGACGGCCGCTACCAGTTCATTGTGAGAAACGATCATAACGATTTACCTCCATGTTGAGCATTAATATGTGTAGTAGCTTTTTGTGAATCAGCGAGCTCCGCTTCACTTGGTAATACTGGGAACACCCATTCGTCCTGATGAATTTCATCAAGCAATGGCGCACCTTGGAAAAACGTCACTCGTACCCAACGGTCTGAGCGAGGATCAAACTTAGTCGCACCAAACATCGCAAGCTTGCAACGCAGTAAGTGCATTGGTGGCGAATCTTGGTGCAGAACATTCATTTGAATGTCGCCCATCGCTTTGTTGCCTAGCGTCCATACACGACGTGCAATAGCACGATGCTGTGGCTGCTTAACAAGGAACTCAGCCAATGAAAGCTCTGGCGCAAACTGCAATAAAGCATGGTACAAACGGTAAGCTTGACGGCCTATATCCAACGGCAGTTCACGCTCTTCGCCTAGCTCTTCACCTCGAACACCGAGTCTTGGCTCTTCTTTGTCTTGAGAGCGATACCAGAACCAGTAGTTATTTTCTGCTTTCGTAAAGTCGGTCGAGATCGCCCAACGGTACTTTTCTTCTAACACAACCAATAGGTCTTGGATCTTTTTACCACTAGGAAGCGAGAGTGTTTCGCTACAATTCATTTGCTCTTGATGGGCGTCCACTAATTCTGGGTACAATTCCATCAAGCATGAGATAAGGATTTCTTGGGCTTCCATACTCATGTGCTTAGATTGTTCAACTAACTGCGCCCATGTTTCGCAATGGTTTATAGAAGCTTCTAGTGACTGTTCTGCGTGTTTTAACTCATCAACAGCGGTTTTGTTCAACTCTTGCTGTGTTTCATTGATGGTAACAACTTGTTCTAAATGACAAATCGCTTTTTTAACGTATCTACGTAGTGGCTCGATCAACGCCGTATCGGTCTGACTAGCCAACACGTCTGCCAATGCATGCTCACGTGTTGTCATCCATTGATCGACAATACTTGGGTGGTTAATTAGGTATGGCGCCATGCCTAAACCAGTCGCATTACCAACACCAAGGTAACGCTGTAATCCTCTATGCAAGGTAATCGCTTGTTCACCGCCCTGTTGCTCGGCTAGGTAATGAACCCAATCTAGGCTGAACTCACGCAGCATATAAACCGCACACATTTGCGCACTAAACGACTGATTAAAATCTTCATTTTTCTCTAAGATTTTAAAGTCAGCAATGCCAAATTTGCCATTACCGTAAACCGCTGTCGTTCGCAGGATGTAACCCACCTCAGCCAGCTCTTTTGGCGTTGGTTGAACACCTTTAGCCAAGTGACTCACGATATGTTCAAACACACGTACACTTTTGTTTGCACGCGCCAACACAAGCACGTTATTTGGATTACGGCCTGCTTCTTGAAGCGGTACATTCGCACGAAGTCTTTCAAGTAGGGCGACATCAACATCACCAAGAACCAGCGCAAACGTTACGTCCCACTTTTCAGCAATTACACGGTCATTTCGTTCTTCATCTGCAATCTCATCGCAGAAAACAACCAAATGGTAAACATGGTTTGGCGTCGCAAGCTTATAGATAACATGACCAAAACCTTGAGCGTCTAATTGCCACTCATGTTTGGTCACTTTCCATTCTTGCTGCGCCATTTTACGAATCAGAGTTCTAACGAAGCTGATACGTGTTTGGTGCATTGCACCTAGCCTTTCCGGTGCCATGACGACAGTCGCGTCACGTAGTGCTGATTCAGTGTAGGTAGAACGATGTGCATCCATTTGCTCACCACCTTATAGTTATAGGATTTTGCTAGCCATTCAGAACCGATCGTTGCCATCATTTGAAGCATTCGTTGTTACAGTGTGTTGGTTAGCTTTCACGTTATTTGGGGCAAGCGAGCTCACCCCTTATTATTTGTCCTGACTAGATCGATTGACCTAAATACGTGCCGCCCGATGTATCTTCACCAGTACGGTTTTTCTGTTCCTTTCGGAATCTTGCATCAGCCTTCTTTCAAAGGCTGATTCGTTCTTGTTTTACAGAGCCCTTTTGTTTAAAAACCCTGCTCTCTAAAAACCTTGCTCTTTTGCCATCTTGATTGCGATTTGAGGCGCATTCCAAAGTGATGGCAGCAAGATTAAGGACACCGGTACCGCGGTGATAACAATGAAGGATTGCAGCGCTGAAATACCGCCAGAACCAAGGGAAATCAGAATTAACGCTGTCACCCCCATCATCACACCCCAGAAGGTACGAATAATTGCATTCGGCTCTGTCTCACCACTGATCACCACACTGATGGTGTAAGTCATTGAATCACCGGTCGTTACGATGAAGATCGTGGTTAAGATCAAGAACAGAATTGAGATAAGCATTGGCATTGGTAGCTGCTGAGTTACCGCCAGTAGCGCACCTGGTAAGTTAAAACCTTCAAACGCTTTACTTACACTGCCTGGATCTGCGATTTCGAACGCAAGACCAGAGCCGCCAACAATCGTGAACCAGAAGCAAGTAACAAACGGTGCAATCAAGCTAATCGTTGATACCAATTGGCGAATACTGCGACCGCGTGAAATACGTGCGATGAAGATTGCCATCATTGGGCCGTAACCTAAGAACCAACCCCAGAAGAATACTGTCCACCAGCTCAACCAACCTTCGTCACCACGGTATGTTGCCATCGGGATGAAGTTATCAATCATGCTGCCTACACCTTGGATGTAGCCATTGAAGATGAAGTTCGTTGGGCCAAAGATAAGGATGTAAACCATCAATGCCATCGCCAAAATTACGTTGTAACGGCTTAGCATTTGCATTCCGCGGTTAAGACCACTTAATGCCGACAATGTGTAAAGCACGATAGCGAACAAGATGATGATTAGCTGTGTTGTGAAGCCATCTGGAATACCAAACAGTTCATTCAGAGCGTAGCTGACTTGCAAGCCTAAGAAACCAATCGGGCCGATAGTACCCGCCGCTACAGCGACAATACAACATGCATCAATCAGTGCGCCTGTATGGCCTTTCAGTGCTCTTTCACCTAATACAGGGTAAAGCAGAATACGAGGTTTAAGCGGTAAGCCTTTGTCGTAGTGAAGGTGCATAACCACGATAGACGTTAGGCTGCCCACAATTGCCCATGCTAGGAAGCCCCAGTGCATGAATGACTGCGATAACGCGTTCACTGCACCTTGCGGTGCGTTCTCTTGAGCGCCATATAACGGTGGTGGATTAACGTAGTGTGCGATAGGCTCTGCTGCCGCCCAAAATACACCGCCACCCGCAAGTAGCGTACAGAAGATGATAGCCATCCAACGGAAGCCATCCATTTCAGGTTTAGCAATACCACCTAGGATAACCTTGCCTGTTCGCCCTGCCGCCAGGCCAAGACCAATAAGAAAAGTCAGAAGAAGAAGCATTTGCCAATAAGGACCGAATACTTTTACCGACCAAGCAAAGCCTGTGTTTACTAGGCTTGATAACAGCTCGCCATCAAATAAAGCAAGCGTTACGAACAGAGCGATAAAACCGCCGCTGTACCATAGTGCTGGGTTGGTAAGTCCTAATTTGTCTGAAGTCGATTCAGACTGGTTTGTGTTACTTGTTGTGTTGCTTGCTGTGTGTACTTGACCCGCATTTACGTTTGAAGATTTCACGCTATTGGTTAAATCAGACATACTCTGACTCCAGAGGTTTCTTTGCAGCTGTCATTTGAATGATGACTACAAGGGTGTATTTAACACCCGCCCTATTATTTTTGTGTTGGGCAGGCTAATCCATGTTTGGGTTACCGCGTTGCGAAATAGACCGTTGTTCCTTTTAAATAATGAATTTGATTAAAGCAGCACCGACTAAATGAACGTCTGTTAGCAGGCTGCCTATTAGATGATGACTAGCGAGAAACGCTTAACCCTTGCTTTGCGGCTCTAAGCCATCTTTCAAGAAGTTAAACCAGTTTTCTCCCAAGACTTGCCCAGCTTCAGACTCACTGAAACCATGACGCATCAATCCGTTATAAATATTTTCCATACCAGAACTACCACAGAACCAAGGCAGTGCATCTGGCCAACCTGAGTTGTTTACAGAACCTTCACCGTAGTCCATTGCCTTCGACCAACGACCATTTCGCATCCACTCTAGAACCGCTTGAGGCTGGTTTAAGCATAGGTCACTGCCAATTCCTAGGTGTTCAACACCAACCATGTCGGCTGTCGTCGCAACCATTTGGCAGAAGTCTTCCAACGTACATTGACTGCCGTTTGGTAGGTGGAATGGGTATAAGCTGAATCCGATTAAGCCACCGCGTGCGGTTAGGGCTTTAATCACATCGTTTGATTTGTTTCGTAGCGCATCATGAGCAAACGTTGGGTTCGCGTGGCTGATACAAATAGGACGAGAAGACAGATCAATCGCTTCAAGCGTTGAACGCTCTGCACTGTGAGACATATCGATGATCATGCCCACTCGGTTCATCTCTTCGATAGCTTGTTTACCAAAGCGAGTAATACCGGTGTCGTTCTTCTCGTAACACCCCGTCGCCAATAAGCTCTGGTTGTTGTAAGTAAGCTGCATGATCAAAAGACCTTGCTTGCGCATGACTTCGATAAGACCAATCTCATCGTCGATTGGAGAACAGTTTTGAGCACCAAGGAAAATGCCGACTTTGCCTGTCGCTTTTGCAGTTTCAACATCCGCCATTGAGTGAATCGGCATGATAAGGTCTGCATTCTGCTCGAATCTTAAGTTCCACTCTGCAAAGCGAGATAAGGTTTCACGAGCCGTCTCGTGGTAAACCGCGGTAGCGTGAACTGCTGTAATGCCGCTCGCCTTTAGTGTTTGGAAATATTCTCTGTTCCAATTGCAGTATTGCAATCCATCTATAACAATCCGTTGCTGGTACATAACCACTCCTATTGAAAGCTCAGTGTTCTAGCTCGGTTTTGAAAACACGCTCAAATAACATGTTTTCAAAAATGGGTTAAATCACGTCTCTAATTTCATTTGCTGTGTTGGGTTTGGGTGTTGGCCTGACTCTGTGAATCAGGCCAATTCTTATCAATAGAGAGCTAACTAGTAAGGACGCTGGTAAGCCGTCTTCACTACTGTGTAGAACTCTTTCGCGTATTGACCTTGTTCACGAGGACCGAAGCTAGACTCTTTACGGCCGCCAAACGGTACGTGGTAATCCGTGCCTGCTGTTGGTAGGTTCACCATCACACAACCTGTTTGCGCTTGTTGCTTGAACATTGCGCTCGTACGTAGGCTCTGAGTAATGATGCCGCCTGTTAGACCAAAGCGAGTATCGTTGGTCGTCGCGATAGCTTCCTCTAAATCAGCCACACGAATCACGCTTGCCATTGGTGCAAACACTTCTTCTTGGTTCACTTCCCAGTCGTTCTTCGTATTCAAGAACAGCGTTGGAGACATGTAGAAGCCTTCGTGTTTCATGCTTAGGCGTTCGCCACCAAATGCTAGCTCACCGCCGCTTTGACGTGCTTTCTCGACCCAACCTAGGTTCGCTTCAAGTTGGTTGCCGTCAACAACAGGGCCCATGAACACGCCGTCTTCTAGTGCGTGACCCACTTTCAGCTCGCTCATACGTTTGATTAGTGCTTCAACGTATTGGTCGTGAATGCCATCCATAACCACTAGACGAGAAGATGCTGTACATTTTTGGCCTGCGCCAGAGAATGAACCTGCGATCGTTGCATCAACGGCTGTTTGGATATCCGCATCATCTGCAACCACTAGTGCGTTCTTACTGCCCATCTCTAGTTGGCAACGAACGAAGTTTGGCGCTGTAGCAGCGGCAACCTTACGACCCGTATCAACGGAACCAGTAAAGCTCACACCATTCACTTCTTTAGAGTTGATCAGTGCATCACCGACTGTTGAACCGCTACCTAGAACAAGGTTGAACGTGCCTGCTGGGATACCTTGACGGTGGATAATTTCAGTAAGCGCAACCGCACTTGCTGGTGTTAGGTTTGCTGGTTTCCAGATAACGCTGTTACCGAAAGCCAGTGCTGGAGCGATTTTCCAAGCTGCTGTTGCCGTCGGGAAGTTCCAAGGAGAGATGATGCCAATAACACCAACAGCTTCACGAGTCACTTCAACAGAAACACCTGGGCGAACTGATTCTGCGTTGTCGCCAATTTGACGAAGCACTTCAGCCGCGAAGTATTGGAAAAACTGACCTGCACGGTAAATTTCGCCTCGACCTTCAGCAAAAGGCTTACCTTCTTCACGAGAAAGTAACGTACCTAGTTCATCACAACGTGCAATCAGCTCATCACCAATTGCTTGAAGTACTGCTTGTTTACGCTCAATCGGCGTTTTTTCCCACTCTGGTTGAGCGTGCTTTGCTGCTGAAATCGCTTGTTGAACTTGTTCAGCACTTGCTTGTGCAAAGTTACCGATGTTTTCAGAAATATCCGATGGGTTAATGTTCGCTACGGTGCTTACACCCGCTTGCCATTCGCCGCCAATGTAAAGTGCGTTTTCTGCTTGAACATTCTGTAATTGAGTCATCATTCTGTCCTTGTAACGGTTAGGTTGCGGTTGAGTCTGGCAACCATCTGATTAATGAATAAAACGTTAATTTATATAAGTAATTACGTTTAAATCTTGTATCTAAAACTGAACCAAGTCGCTTGTATCAATAAACCGCTTTAATTCAAAACAGCTTTAATCCGCAAATTGCCTCAGTTCACAGTATCTTTATTCAGGTTGAGAGGCTGATGCGTAAACCACGAACTCAACCAACATCTCTTCTCTTGCTAACCCTGCAACGACGACCGCAGCACGGTTTGGATAAGGTGCATTGAAGTATTCTCCATATACGCTGTTTACCGTTTTTAGGTATTCACGGTCTGTCACGTAAATTAGAACTTGCAGCACTGAATCCATAGATTCGCCTGCACACTCCAACGTATGAACAAGGTTGTTAAAAGTCTGACGCGTTTGCGCTTCAATACCGCCTTCTACTACTGCGCCAGTTTCATCAATTGGAATCTGCGCGGTGTATAGAGTGCCGTTATTAACGATTGCCCACTCTAGGGGTGCTTTTGAAGCGAAAAGCTCGGTTTTTACTGGGTGTTTTTTAGTTTGTGCGTTCACGATTCCATCCAACTTTGTAACAACTATGTTTCAAGATAGTTAAATACTGCGCCTTGACGACTGATAAATCTAACGGTAAATTTTGTGCATTTGATAAATAAAATCTATCACCTTACAGAAAGTAAGGTATAGCAAGGGCTAGAGAAGGATTCGCGCCATGAGTATTAAGCTACAACAGTTAAAACATTTTGTTTTGGTGGTCGAAGAAGGTGGGTTTCGAGCGGCATCTCACCGTGCAAATCGATCGCAAGCGGCACTTTCAACTTCGATAAAAGAGTTGGAAAAAATACTCGGCCAGCCACTGTTTGAAACAGGCAACAAATCGACACTGACGCCTTTTGGCGAAATATGCTTGCCAAAGATCATTCAATTTCTGAATGTTTACAAAGCATTAGACAATGATTTGCGCGCAGCGGCAGCAGGACAACAAGGAAGAGTTCGAATAGCGAGCGTGCCTTCGGTGGCCGCAAAACTAATCCCTAGTGTTTTAGGGGCTTTTTGTGAGCAGTACCCGAATGTAGAAGTGAGTTTGATTGATGATAATGCGGTAGGTGTAGAAGCAAGATTATTATCTGGCGAGGTGGATGTTGCCCTCGGCAATAGCTCCCATTTAGAAGAAGAGAGCATCGACTTCACACCTTTGCTTTCTGATCCTATCGGTGTGGTGTGCCTCAAAGACAATCCTATTGCCTCTCAACGGGAAGGAATCGAATGGCAAACTTTGTTAAAGCAGCCCTTCATTCGTAACGGGACTTGCACCCTACTGGACCCAACACCTGCGCGAATGCTCAGTGAACAAGCCCTGTACTCAGTCGAGAACATCACCTCGCTGTTTTCGGTGTTAGAGCTCGGGATAGGCGTGACCACGCTACCTAAGCTGGCTTTCCCAACCAATGAAACCCGCTTGGTGTGGATTCCGTTAATTGACCCACCCTTGCAACGACAAATCGGCATTTTCAGACTGTCTGATCGTACGATCTCGCCACAAGCACAGGCTTTCCATGACTTATGTATTCAATACCTCAGTCATGAAGAGTAATAACTGAGCCTAGATTAAGTAAATTAGGCAGCGTTCTGCTGCCATTTACTTCTTCAAAGCATGGTGTTTCTTCTCCGCACCATGCTTCTCGCACACCCAGTCCCCCATTTCACTCCTATATCATCAACATTTAGGCGCTGAATTTTCACTCTCGCGCACGCAAATAGTGACAAGCTGACAACAATATAAAAAATATTCGCTTATTGATAAGGAGCGACGTACGTTTAATTTATCAGAAAAATGAGATCTTCCATCATTGCCTCAAACAAGCTTAACCCCTACCAAAATCACACTTCGCAATTCAGCTTGTAAATGAACCTAAGTGTTTGAATAGTCTTAATTGATAAGACAATAAGTTGATTATTTGGCTCGCTGAACCCGTCTAAAAAGACCCTCTTTTTCACAAGGATAAAGCATCTTAAATATTCATGAATAAAGTGATAGAACTATTACTTTCATAAATGAAAAACATTCATTTCAAAAATGGAATTATTGATATCAATATTTGTCGTTTTGATCACATAATTTTAGGCGTAATTTATATTTTGTCGAAACGATAGCGAATTAGCTTAATTCGTTTCATTTCGTCAGGAGATATAAAGCCAGCAAGGGTTTTTCTTTAAAGCAAATCAAGTGTTATTAACAAGTGAAATGTAGTAACAAGTTAAATTTAAACTGTGTTTTATATTAACTTACACTGTTTAGCATAAGGTTTTATTATGAGGCTTAATGGGATTAGTAGCGACATCCTTGTTGCCGCTAAAAGAGTTGTTCTCTGCCAAATAGTATTAGCCATCGGTGTAGTTTTATATGAAGTGTTTTTTGGTAATAAAGTAGATATGGAATCATCAGCTTTGGGCATCGTAATTGCAATGTTGCCACCGCTGTTTGGATTTATATATGCAAGCCTAAAGGTGCGTAAGAATCCTAATTATAGTTTACGTGACTTAATGCAAATGAGTCGTGTCGTAAAAATAACATATACGTTTTTGATGTTTATCTTGGCGTTCCAGTTCTTCAAATTGGATAACCCAGTAATATTATATGCGTACATCTTTACTATGGTTGGATACTTCTTAACACCATTTATTACCGCCTCTAATAGATCGGAGTACGCGTAGTATGGATCAAGTAACTACCGCTCACGAGTACATAGAGCATCACTTAACCTTCTTAACTACAGGTGATGGTTTCTGGGCGTTTAACATTGACTCGATGTTGGTATCTTGGATTACAGGTTTACTTTTCATCGGTGCATTTCGCTATGTTGCCACTCGTGGCACTAGCGGCGTTCCAGGTCGTTTTCAATGTTTTATCGAGCTTGTCTTTGACTTTGTGAATAATCTCGTCAAAGAAATTTTTCAAGCGGAAGATAAATTAATAGGGCCACTGGCATTAACCACTTTTGTTTGGGTGTTGTTAATGAATGCAGTCGACCTATTACCCATTGATTTAATCCCGGGGTTAACTCGAGCTGTGGGTCTAGAGCACTTTAGAGACCTACCAACAGCAGACGTAAATATACCAATGTCGATGGCACTCGGTGTGTTTATTCTACTGTTAACCTATACATTTAAAAATAAAGGTTTGAAAGGCTTTATCAAAGAGCTAACTACTCAGCCATTTGATAACCCTCTTTTATATCCTATTAACTTAGTTCTTGAATTAATAACATTAATTTCAAAGCCAATATCACTAGGCTTACGATTATTCGGAAATATGTATGCAGGCGAGATGATATTCATCCTTATTGCACTAATGCCTTGGTGGATGCAGTGGGCACTGAGTGTACCTTGGGCCTTATTCCACATATTAATCGTATTCTTACAAGCATTTATATTTATGGTACTGACCGTTGTTTATTTAGGAATGGCAACAGAAGAACACCACTAATTAATAACTAAAAAATTAACTATCAAATTATTTTCGGAGATACAAATGGATATCGTAAGCGCAGTTTTATATGTAGCAGGTGCATTACTGATCGGTTTAGGTGCAGCAGGTGCAGCATCTGGTATTGGTAACTTAGCAGGTAAATACCTTGAAGGTGTTGCGCGTCAACCAGACCTTACTCCAATGCTTCGTACTCAATTCTTCATCATGATGGGTCTTGTGGATGCAGTACCGATGATCGGTGTTGGTATCGGTCTATACATCATCTTCGCCGTGGCTTAATCAAACCGCTTTGAAAGATCGATTTATACATAATCAAGATTTAGTGAGGAAGGTATGAACTTAAATGCAAGCATGTTTGGACAAGCAATCTCATTCGTGATTTTTGTTTGGCTCTGCATGAAATATGTATGGCCCCCTCTCACCGCGATGTTAGACGAGCGCCAAAAAGAAATCGCTGATGGTTTACGCCACTCAGAGAACGCTGCGAAAGAGCTAGAACTAGCAAAATCAAATGGCGCGCAACTCATCGAAGATGCAAGAAAAGATGTGACTGAACTGGTTGAACAAGGCCGAAAACGCCGCAATGAAATCATCAGCTTAGCGCAACAAGAAGCCGAGCAAGAAAAGGCACGCATCTTAGAACAAGGTAGAGCTGAGCTAGAAGGCGAACGCCAAAAGATACGCCGTGAACTTCAGGCGGATATGGCAGACGCAGTAATTCAAAGTGCACAGAAACTGATTAGCAAAAACCTAGATTCCGCAACGAACCGAGCGCTAGTTGACCAAATGATTAGCGAACTCTAAGGAGAGGCAATATGTCAGATTACACCAATATTGCTCATCCCTACGCCAAAGCATCGTTTGAATTTGCTTTAGGTGAAAACCAGTTACAAGAGTGGCACTCAATGCTGTCCATTCTTGTGGCTGTCGCGGAAGAAGAAACGATCGCTAGTCAGATTTCTTCAGCAGAAGGTGCTTCTACACACCAAACAGAAGAGCTGGCAAACCTCATCATTCATATTTGCCAAGGACTCGTTGATGACCACGTCATTAATCTTATTCGAGTCTTGGCCGAGAACGGCCGCCTTTCTGTTGTAAGAGACCTGTTTGAATTGTACTGCGAGCTAAAGGACGAACATGAACGTGTAGTGCCTGTCACTGTCACCAGTTCAGAAATGCTGACACAAGATCAAGTTACGTCACTAACAGCTGCACTTGAGAAGAAATTAGAGCGTCAGGTTGAAATGAAGCAGGTTATTGATGACACGTTAGTAGGTGGAATGGTCATCAAAGCGGGTGAAACCGTTATCGATGGTTCTTTAAACACATCAATTGACCGATTGGCTCATCAACTTCACGCGAGATAGGTAACAATTATGCAATTAAATTCAAATGAAATCAGCGATCTAATCAAAGAACGCATCTCGAAATTTAATGTGAGCACCGAGGCTCGCAATGAAGGCACTATCGTATCGGTTCGTGATGGCATCATCACAATCAATGGCCTTGCTGATGTTATGCAAGGTGAGATGATTGAGCTACCAGGTGGCAAATACGCACTCGCACTTAACCTCGATACCCATTCAGTAGGTGCGGTGGTTATGGGCCCCTACACTGACCTCTCTGAAGGTATGAAAGTGAAAGGTACAGGTCGTATCTTAGAAGTACCTGTAGGTAACGGACTTCTTGGCCGTGTAGTAAACACATTAGGCGAGCCAATCGATGGCAAAGGCCCAGTGAGTTGTGACCGACTCGACCCTGTAGAAGTGATTGCACCCGGTGTAATCGAACGTAAGTCTGTTGATCAACCTATTCAAACTGGCTACAAAGCGGTTGATACCATGGTGCCAATCGGTCGTGGTCAACGTGAACTTATCATCGGTGACCGTCAGACGGGTAAAACAGCGTTAGCTATCGATGCGATCATCAATCAGAAAGATTCTGGCATCAAATGTGTGTATGTAGCGATTGGCCAAAAAGCCTCCACTATCGCTAACGTGGTTCGTAAACTCGAAGACCATGATGCGCTAAAAAACACCATCGTCGTTGTTGCGTCAGCATCAGAGTCTGCAGCACTTCAATACCTAGCCCCTTATGCGGGTTGCACCATGGGTGAATACTTCCGTGACCGCGGTGAAGATGCGCTGATCATCTATGATGACCTATCAAAACAAGCCGTTGCTTACCGTCAAATCTCATTGCTATTGAAACGCCCACCGGGTCGTGAAGCCTTCCCTGGCGACGTATTCTACCTTCACTCACGCCTACTAGAACGTGCAGCACGAGTGAATGCAGAGTATGTAGAGAAGTTCACTAACGGTGAAGTGAAAGGCCAAACAGGCTCATTAACGGCGCTTCCTATCATTGAAACTCAGGCGGGTGATGTATCAGCGTTTGTACCAACCAACGTAATCTCAATCACCGATGGTCAGGTTTTCCTTCAAACCCAACTGTTTAACTCAGGCTTACGTCCTGCAGTCGACCCAGGTATCTCGGTATCTCGTGTGGGTGGTGCGGCGCAGTGCAAGATCATCAAGAAACTGTCTGGTGGTATCCGTACTTCATTAGCTCAATATCGCGAGCTGGCGGCCTTTGCTCAATTCTCTTCTGACTTAGATGAGATGACGCGCAAACAGCTAGACCATGGTGAGCGTGTTACCGAACTAATGAAGCAAAAACAATACTCTCCAATGTCAGTCGCTGAGCAAGCAACGGTTATCTACGCGGCAGAGAAAGGCTACTTGGTCGGTGTTGAACTAAGCAACATTGCCCGTTTTGAAGAAGAGCTGATTGCTTACGCCAAAGGTCAAAACCCTGCGTTGTTCGAAAAAATCAACGCGACAGGCGATTACAACGACGAAATCGATGGCGCTCTTAAAGAGATCCTAGAAGGTTTTGTTGGGATGAAAGCTTGGTAAGTGCTCCGGTTTGTTAGCTGGAAATCAAAACAAATAGGAGCAGGTTATGGCAAGTACTAAAGAAATTCGCACCAAGATAGCCAGTGTTAGTAACACTCAGAAAATCACTAGCGCAATGGAAATGGTTGCAGCAAGTAAGATGCGTAAGGTTCAAGACAACATGACGCTAACTCGGCCCTACGCCGAGAACATGCGAAAAGTTATCTCTCATGTTGCATCGGGTTCGCTGGAGTACCAGCACCCTTACCTGCAACAGCGTGAACCTAAGCGTGTCGCTTACATCATTATCTCGTCCGATCGCGGCTTGTGTGGTGGCTTGAACTCAAACTTGTTCAAGAAAGTGTTAGAAGAAATGGAGCAATGGCGCACCAAGGGAGTCGAGGTAGAAACAACCTTAGTGGGATCTAAGGCTATCTCGTTCTTCCAACGCGGCGGCAACGTTATTGCACAAACGTCAGGTCTTGGCGACACACCTAAGTTAGAAGACATCTTAGGTACGGTGAACGCGATGCTGGGGCATTACGACGAAGGCAAGATCGATAGCTTGTATCTCGTTTACAACCAGTTCGTCAACACCATGGTTCAAGCGCCAACGACCTTGCAGTTGCTCCCCCACCCTTCGGATTCTGAGGAAGGTGGTGAGCCTAAAAAAGCGCGTCGTTGGGACTACATCTATGAGCAAGCACCCAAAGACATACTCTCAGAACTGTTACATCGATACATCGAATCGCAAGTGTATCAAGGCATTGTTGAGAGCATTGCCTGTGAGCAAGCAGCCCGAATGGTCGCAATGAAAGCGGCGACTGATAACGCAGGCCAACTCATTGATGACTTGCAGTTGGTCTACAACAAGGCGCGTCAGGCTGCCATTACCCAAGAGCTGAGTGAAATAGTCTCAGGTGCCCAAGCTGTCTAGGGCTAGAAAAGACTGGGTCAAGAACAGAATTTGAGGATTTAAGAATGAGTGTTGGAAAAATAGTTAAAGTAATCGGCGCGGTGGTTGACGTCGAGTTCAGCGGCGGCAATAGCCCACGCGTTTATGATGCATTGAAAGTGACTA
Organism: Vibrio celticus; assembly: GCF_024347335.1. Lineage (NCBI taxonomy): Bacteria > Pseudomonadati > Pseudomonadota > Gammaproteobacteria > Vibrionales > Vibrionaceae > Vibrio > Vibrio celticus. Next base: position 275,514 of record NZ_AP025464.1, on the reverse strand, counting down.
GCGACGAAGCAAGTTCGTTAGTATTGGAAGTACAGCAACAATTGGGTAGCAATATCGTTCGTTGTATTGCAATGGGTACTTCAGATGGCTTACGTCGTGGCCTAACGGTTGAAAATACAGGCTCTCCAATCACGGTTCCTGTGGGTGAAGAAACGCTAGGCCGTATCATGAACGTGCTTGGTCAACCTATCGATGAGTGTGGTGAAATCGGTCAGAAAGAAAACTACGAGATTCACCGTGAAGCCCCTTCTTATGAAGAACAAGCAAACAGCACTGAGCTTCTAGAAACAGGCGTTAAGGTTATCGACCTTATCTGTCCATTCGCTAAGGGTGGTAAAATTGGTCTGTTCGGTGGTGCTGGCGTAGGTAAAACCGTCAACATGATGGAGCTTATCAACAACATCGCCAAAGCCCACTCAGGTCTTTCTGTATTTACCGGTGTAGGTGAGCGTACTCGTGAAGGTAACGACTTCTACTACGAGATGAAAGAAGCGGGTGTACTAGACAAAGTAGCCATGGTTTATGGCCAAATGAACGAGCCACCGGGAAACCGTCTACGTGTAGCACTTACAGGTCTGACTATGGCTGAGCGCTTCCGTGATGAAGGTCGTGACGTACTGTTGTTCATTGATAACATTTACCGTTACACGCTTGCCGGGACTGAAGTATCAGCTCTGCTAGGTCGTATGCCTTCTGCAGTAGGTTACCAACCAACACTGGCTGAAGAGATGGGTGTGCTTCAAGAGCGTATCACTTCGACTAGACAAGGCTCTATCACGTCTATCCAAGCAGTATACGTACCTGCGGATGACTTGACCGATCCATCGCCAGCAACAACCTTTGCTCACTTAGATGCGACCGTTGTACTGTCTCGTAATATCGCGGCATTGGGCCTCTACCCTGCGATTGATCCATTGGATTCAACCTCTCGCCAGTTAGACCCACTTGTGGTTGGCCAAGAGCACTACGACATTGCACAAAAAGTACAAACAACACTGCAACGCTACAAAGAGCTAAAAGACATCATCGCGATTCTTGGTATGGATGAGCTGTCTACTGAAGACAAACAGACCGTATCTCGCGCTCGTAAGATTGAACGTTTCTTAACTCAGCCTTACCACGTAGCCGAAGTGTTTACCGGTCAGAAAGGTGTCTTTGTACCGCTAAGCGAAACACTAAGAGGCTTTAAAGGTCTGTTAAGCGGTGAATATGACGATATCCCAGAGCAAGCGTTCTTGTACTGTGGCTCTATCGACGAAGTGCTTAACAAAGCAAAATCACTCTAACAGGTAGGTGCACCATGGCTATCGGAATTACAGATAATACATTTCAACTTAATATTGTAAGTGCGGAAGGTACGCTGTTTTCAGGTCCAGCGTATGCCCTAGCCGTTTCTGGCGCTGATGGTGAACTGGGGATTCGCCCCGGTCACTCTCCGCTTCTCAGTAAGATCAAACCGGGCGTAACCGTGTTTGTTACAGACCCTAAATCAGAAAGCCAAGTGCTGTATGTCTCTGGTGGGATGCTGGAAGTTCAACCGGATGTGGTTACGGTGTTAGCCGACACTGCCTTGCATGGTAAAGACATTGACCGCGCTCGTGCAGAAGAGGCGAAATATGCGGCTCTAGAGAACATCAACAAGGGCAACATAGACATTAACTTCGCACAAGCTCAGCTAGAATTGGCGAAAGCCGTTGCTCAGCTTCGCGCATCAGAACTGACGTCTTCTCGCACTCGACACTGAGAATAGAGCTTAGATTTTTGTTGATTCTAAATGCAGAAAGGCTCACTAAATAGTGAGCCTTTTGATATCTGCTTAACGCAAACCGAGTTCTAACGTTGATTAACGTCTTAAAAGAATAATGTTAGAAGAATTCAATCGAATTACGGCCGCTTTTATCGTCACGTGTTGGCTTAGGCGTATCCGCTTTCTTTTTCGGTTTCTTCTCTTTTTTCTCTTTCTTTGGTTCAGCCTTTGCGCTTAGCATTTCAGCTTTGCTTTTCTTAGACTCTTTCTTCTTAGAATCCTTTTTAGACTGACCTTTCTTCGCCTTGTTATCTTTTTTAGGCGCTTCTTTCTTTTTCGGCTTGTCTGATTCTTCTTGTACTGGCTGATCACACACCACTACATAGTATTCTTGGTTGAATTCAAAGAAGTCGCCATCGTACATTTTACGACGCTTACGCGTTTCCAGCTCACCATTTACCGCTACGTATCCTTCAGAGATGATGTGTTTAGCTTCACCGCCACCACTCACTAGGTTAGCAATTTTAAACACCTTGTAGAGTTCGATTGGCTGTGATGAAACATCAATACCAATTGCTTCGATTTCAATCTCTTCGCCTTCTTCGCCCAGCTCTTGGCCTTCGTAATCAGCGTCTTCGTAATCAGCGTCTTCGTAATGTTCTTGGTCCATGGTGACCTCTACCTAAATATGTACTTCTGAAATATTGGGCGCAGTGTAATCTTAAAACAACGAAATGACCATGTTGAATTCAACCAGAGCCCATTTGTTTTAAATAAGCCCTCTGCGTTATAAAACACCACCAACGTTCGAGAGATTCACCAACTGCTTGGTATATTCATGCTGCGGATTACCAAACAAAGTCTCAGTGTCACCCTTCTCTATTACCTCGCCAGCTTTCATGACTATGGTGTAATGACATAGGGATTTCACGACATTCAAATCATGACTGATAAACAAATAGGTCAGGCCATACTTTTCTTGAAGTGACTTCAGTAAATCCAGTACTTGAGCTTGAACGGTTCTGTCGAGTGAAGATGTTGGCTCATCAAGCAAGATAAACTCTGGCTTTAAAATCAAAGCACGAGCAATCGCAATACGCTGCCTTTGTCCGCCAGAAAACTCATTTGGATAACGGTGACGAGTTTCAGGATCGAGATCGACCTCTTTCATTACATCACAGATGCGTTGGTCGAGCTCGTGCTCATCCAATTGTTGGTGCACTAACAAGCCTTCGCCAATCACCTGAGCGACCGACATTCTTGGATTCAATGCAGAAAACGGGTCTTGAAAGACCACTTGCATACGGCTTCTAAACGGAAGCATCTGTTTTCGGTCTAAACCTTGAAGCTGTTCACTCGAATAGGTGATTGACCCTTCACTATCTACCAGCTTAAGTATCGCCATACCGGTCGTCGATTTACCAGAACCACTTTCGCCAACCAAACCGATTGAGTGCCCTTTCTTCAAAGTGAACTCCATGTCGGTCACAGCTTTAACATGAGAAATGGTTCGCTTGAATAAACCGCCCGTGATCGGGAACCAAACACGAAGTTGATTTACATCGAGTAGCGGTTTGCTTTCGGGTGACACAGGAACAGGCAAACCTTTCGGATCAGAGTTAATAAGTTTTTGAGTGTAAGGGTGAGCAGGTGCGTTAAACAGGGTATGACAGTCGTTACTTTCAACCAAGCGACCATCTTTCATTACCGCTACTCTGTCGGCAATCTTACGAACGATACTTAAATCATGAGTAATGAAAAGCATTGCCATACCCAACTCTTGCTGTAAGTCTTTTAGTAGGTCGAGGATCTGCGCTTGCACCGATACATCCAATGCGGTTGTCGGCTCATCAGCAATAAGCAGCTCTGGTTCATTGATCAGTGCCATCGCGATCATCACGCGCTGGCGTTCTCCACCAGATAGCTCGTGCGGATAAGCTGAAATCTTTTGCTCTGGGTAACGAATCCCCACCTTGGATAGCCACTCTATCGCTAAGGCTTGCGCTTTGTTGGTTCGCATACCTCGGTGAATCGCGAGGGTTTCAACAAGCTGTTTCCCGACTCTATGAAGCGGATTCAGCGACACCATGGGCTCTTGAAAGATCATGCCGATGCGACCACCACGAATCCCGCGCAGTTGTCTTTCAGAACAACTCAGAATATCGGTGCCAGAGAAGTTAATCTTACCATTCAAGTAATGCGACGAGCCTTTAGGCAGCAGTTTTAACACTGAATTAGCCGTAACTGATTTGCCGGAACCACTCTCTCCTACCAGAGCAAGTGTCTCACCTTTGTATATCTCCAACGAGACATCATGAGTAACTTGTTCTATCGAATCTTTTCGCCCGAAACCGACCGACAATTTATCGATGGTCAAAACTGGAGAAGCAGGCGTTGTATTTGAAGTCATAACCTATCCTTACTTCTGTTGATGTGGGTCGAAAGCATCACGCACCGCTTCACCAACGAAGACCAGTAACGTCAGCATCAGTGAAAGCACGACGAAAGCAGAAATGCCAAGCCAAGGCGCTTGTAAGTTAGCTTTACCTTGCGCCAACAACTCGCCCAATGAAGGTGAACCCGCAGGAAGACCAAAGCCTAAGAAATCTAATGAGGTTAACGTAGTGACCGAGCCTGAAAGGATAAACGGCATCATGGTTAACGATGCAACCATCGCATTGGGTAACATGTGACGAAGCATAATGCGTTTGTCGTCAACACCCATCGCTTGCGCGGCACGTACATAATCGAAGTTACGACAGCGTAAGAATTCAGCTCGCACAATCCCCACTAAACTCATCCAACTGAACAGCACCATTATTCCGAGCAGCCACCAGAAATTCGGTTCAATAAAACTCGATAGAATGATCAGTAAGAATAGAGTCGGCATCCCTGACCAAACTTCAATGAAGCGCTGACCAAACAGATCCACCCAGCCACCGTAGTAACCTTGTGTCGCCCCGACAACCACGCCTATCACGCTTGATACGATCGTCAGAATAAAGCCAAATAAGACAGAAATACGGAACCCATAAATGATGCGAGCTAATACATCTCGCCCTTTATCATCGGTTCCTAACCAGTTCACTGAGTCAGGTTCAGAAGGCACTGCGCCCGAAATATCGAAGTTGATGGTGTCGTAGCTAAACGGAATGATTGGCCACACGATGTAACCGCTGTCTTCAATAAGTTCGATAACATAAGGGTCTTTGTAATCCGCTTCGGTTTCAAACTCGCCGCCAAATTCAGTCTCGGCATACTCATTAATGACAGGTACAAACCACTGATTATCATAAGAAACTAAAAGTGGTTTATCGTTGGCGATGATCTCAGCGAACAGGCTCAGTCCAAACAGAATGGTAAATATCCAAAGGGAGATAAAACCACGCTTATTTGCTTTAAAACGTAACCAACGAGCTTCAGCTAAAGGGTTGTTAAACATTTATTATCAATACCTTTTTATTCATTCGCCATTAACGCGCTTCAAAATCAATTCGAGGATCAACCCAGGTATACGTCAGGTCGGAGATAATGCTCAGCACCAAGCCAAGCAAGGTCATGATATAGAGAGAGCTGAACACCACTGGGTAATCTCGCTGAATGGTCGACTCAAAGCCAAGCAGACCAATGCCTTCGAGTGAAAACATCACTTCAATCAACATAGAGCCCGTGAAGAAAATACTAATAAATGCGCTCGGGAAACCGGCAATAATGATCAACATCGCGTTACGGAAAACGTGCTTGTAGAGAATGCTGCTCTCATCCAAACCTTTCGCTCGTGCGGTCACTACATATTGTTTATTGATTTCATCAAGGAAGGAGTTTTTGGTCAGCATGCTGAGTGTTGCGAAACCACCGATGACCATCGCAAAAATAGGCAATGCTAAATGCCAGAAGTAGTCGCCAATCTGCTGGTACCAGTTAAGCTGGTCGAAATTACTCGACACCAAGCCTCGCAATGGGAACCAACTGAAGTAGTTACCGCTCGCGAACAAAATAATCAGGATAATCGCAAACAAGAAACCTGGAACGGCATAACCAACAATCACCACCGCACTCGACCAAATATCAAACCGAGAGCCGTGATGTATCGCCTTCATGATGCCTAAAGGTATCGAGATCACGTAGATGATTAACGTACTCCACAATCCCAAGGAGATGGAGACGGGCAGTCGCTCGATGATCAAATCAATAACGTTGCCGCCCTTAAACAGGCTTTCACCGAAATTAAAGGTCGCGTAGTTTTTCAACATGTCGAAGTAGCGAACGTGAATCGGCTTATCAAAACCAAACTGCTTTTTGATCTCTTCAACCACTTCAGGATCAAGCCCGCGTGAGCCTTTATAGCCACTGGCAGATGCTTGGTCACTTTCGCTCAAATCAACTTCTTGTCCACCACCAGAAAAGCGCTCCATAATGCCAGAGTTATGCCCTTCTAATTGAGCAACGGCTTGCTCTACCGGGCCTCCAGGGGCAATCTGGATGATGAAAAAGTTGATGGTGATGATCGCCCACAGCGTGGGGATCACCAACAATAAACGTCGAAATATATACGCGGCCATGCTAACTAACTCCTAGCGACGTTTTTCAGGAAGCAATGCCGCCTTCTCTTCTGAAATCCACCATGTATCGATACCTAAATCGTATTTAGGCAATACATCTGGACGCTCAAACTTGTCCCACATTGCTACGCGATATTCACCAACGTGCCATTGCGGGATGTTGTAGAAATTCCACTGCAATACACGGTCAAGTGAACGACCTAGTGTAAGAAGCTTTTCAGGATGCTGTTGGTTAAGCGCAATTTCTTCTGTTAACGCGTCAACCACTGGATCGATAACACCTGCAGTATTGTAAGTAGAATCAATGTAGTTAGAGTTCCAAACGATCATTAAGTTCGGGCTAGGATAAGGGTTTGCGGAAAATGACGACGAAACCATGTCGAAATCACGATCACGTAAGCGCTTGATGTACTGAGTCGTATCAATGGTACGTATCTTCATCTCAATACCCATGCGCTTAAGGTTCTTTTGAACCGGCGTTGCGATACGTTCCGTCGTTGGGCTATAAATCAGCAACTCAAATGACATCGGCTTGCCCGTCTTTTCGTTGGTCATTACTTTGTCTTTCAGCACCCAACCCGCTTCTTTCAATAATTTGAAAGCCGTGCGCATTTGGCTACGAATACGGCCGCTGCCATCGGTGACGGGTGGTTGGAATTCTTCGGTGAAAACTCGCGGTGGAATTTGATCTTTGTATTGAGACAACAACTCGACTTCAGCTTCGCTTGGTAAGCCTTTCGCTTCATAGTCAGTATTTTGGAAGTAGCTGCGAGTACGTTTGTACTGACCATAGAACATGTTCTTGTTCATCCACTCAAAGTCCATCGCGTAGGTTAACGCTTCACGAACTTTAGGATCAGAGAACACTGGAGATTGAATGTTGAAGACAAAACCTTGAGTCGTTTCAGGCTTCTCATGGTTTATCTCTTCTTTAATGATGTAGCCTTTATCGAAGTTCGCGCCTGTGTAGGAGTTGGCCCAGAACTTCGCCGAGTTCTCGGTTCGCAGATCGAACTCCCCTGCTTTAAAGGCTTCCAGCATTACCGTGTCGTCACGGTAGTAATCGTATTGCACCTGCTTGAAGTTATTACGGCCAACGTTAACTGGTAAGTCTGCTGCCCAGTAGTTTTCATCTAGACCATAGGTAACACTTTGGCCTGATTTGTAGCTGATGATCTTATAAGGACCACTACCGACTGGTGGCTCACTTAGAGGCTCAGACAGCTTTCTGTCTTTCCAAAAATGTTTCGGCAATACACGAGTGCTTTGCGCAAAGCTAAACAGTTTTTCGCGGTTTGGACTGTTCATTTCAATACGAACAACCAAATCAGAGACCGCTTTTACTGACTTAATCTCTTTGTAATACACACGATACTGAGGCACGCCCTCTGTTGAGAACTTGTCAAAAGTAAAGGCAACATCATGCGCAGTGATAGGCTCGCCATCTTGGAATTTAGCATTTGGGTTGATGTCGATTTCCATCCAAGTGAAATCACTGGCGTAGCGAACCTTTGAAGCAATCAATGGATAGTACGCATCAATCTCGTCACTCGGAGAGAACATCAATGTATCGTAAATCTCTCCGGTATAACTTGCAGCAACGCCGCGGGAACCGAATCGATTAAAGCTATCGTACGTACCTATACTGCCATAGGTCACTTTACCCTGCTTTGGCGCATCAGGATTAACGTAATCGAAGTGAGTGAAATCGGCTGGATATTTTGCTTCACCAAAACCAACCAGTTGTGTGGTTTCAATAACGGTGACAGCAGGGTTTGATTGAGTTTCAGAAGCGTAAGTAACGGAGGGTTGTAAAGCAATAAGCGGCAACATGATTGCACATGACTTCAATTTAAACCTGAAAAACTGAGTGCGTTGCGAGGCTTTGCGTCGAAAAACTGTTCCCATTTGACTCTCCCTTCAAATGTCATGAATTCTATATTCAAGTTGATTTATCGGCTTTGAATGCATGCCGTTAAATCAAGTATAGGTTCAAATCTAACATCATGTAATAACTAATAAAACCATCAGCACTCTATCTCTGACGGTTTATTTACAAATTACTCGTCACCGCTCGAAGTTATTGGATACAGTTAGCTTTGATTCCTTTGGTTCCTTTGGTTCCTTTGAATAAGTTGATTAGCTTGGTGGCGTTGGAAAGTACGGGATAAGGCAGAAGCACTAAGCTTGCTCTAGCGTGAATGACACAAGCCTCCACGGCTTAGATTCCTTTGATTCGCTTCTAAAGTGAAATTTAGGCTCTAAATAATCAACAAACTATACTTTTACTGGAGTATCCTTGCTGCCTAGGTCTAAATGGAATGACACTTTGAACAAACCAAACCAAATAACATTCGCAACGTTCAACCTTCTGAACTATCTCGAGCCACCGAATGCTTATTATGATTTTGAGAACATCTACAGCTTCGAAGAATGGCAGAAGAAGCAACATTGGATGGCTGAAGCGATTCGTTCATTAGATTGCGATGTGATTGGCTTCCAAGAGATATTTAGCCCTCAGTCTTTAGAGCAATTGATGAACGAGCTAGGTTATCCATACTTTGCAGTGGTCGATAGCGCACACGTTGAAGATGATTACCTATACACCTCACCTGTCGTTGGGATCGCTTCTCGCTACCCGATTGAAAACGTACAGCCTGTTACGCCAGATTCGACGTTACTGGCAGCATTCAACCTTGGCGACAAATTCTCATTCAACAGAACGCCTGTTCACGCGACGATTACGTTACCCCATTTAGGTTCGACCGACTGTTATGTGGTGCACTTCAAATCACAACGTCCGACAGAACCAAAAGCAGAATCTGTCGATGCCGACAACACTCAGCAAGGCGAAAAACCACAAAGTGACACACTCACTCGCTTCCACCAAGAACAACTTGGCTCTTGGTTATCGAGTGTTCAGCGTGGCCTTGAAGCTCAGATGCTGCATCAATACATCACCAACCAACGCTACCAGACCGACCAGCCTGTTGTGTTAATGGGTGACTTTAATAAGCCTCTGTTTAATGATGAGTTTAAAGGGCTATTGAGTTACTCAATCAACCGAGACGAAAACAGCAAGCATTGGCTGTCCCACTTTCGCTTAAAAGACAGCTGGGATCTTTACCATCAGTTACATGAAGAAGACTTGCTTGAACAGCGTAAACCAACCCATTACTACGGCGCATCTGGATCTGTACTGGACTACATTTTGATGTCGAACGAGTTTGATTGTCAGAACTCTTCAAGCTTAATGGAGATCTCTAGCTACACAGTATTAGACCATCACCTCATCAATCCAAGCTTTGAGCATGACCAATTCAGTACCGACCATGCCATCGTGTCTGTTACCGCACATATCCGTGAAGCCTAGAGTTAAACATAAAAAAGCCGCAGTCAAAAACTGCGGCCTTCCACTTTAGCTAAACGGGTTGAGCCAACCGACGCCCCATTTAGAAACCGATTTACCGTTTAGCAAAGTGTGAAACTTAGAATGTGTACATTGCGCCTAAGTAGAAAGAATCCAGAACAACAGTATCTTCTGTCTTGTGTCCGTTTTCGTAATCTTCGATATCAAAAGCATCCGCTTCATAGCCTAACCTAAAGCTGACGTTTTTAGCCTGTTTAGGTGTGTACTCCACTCCGAAACCATAGCGAATACCCTCACCACTATCGTCATCAAGCACCGGCAGCGACTGGTCTAAATCAATCGTCGACAAACCGATGATGCCAAATGGACGAATACCATTATCAAACGTGTAACCGAGGTTTGCCGTTACCGAAAAGATTTGAGGTGTCCAAGTGAAAACCTTATTACCAGATTTCGTTTTTAGGGCTACATCACCAAAATCTGTGTATTGAGCTTCAACCGAAACAATGCGGTTAAATTTGTAACCAGCAATTAATCGGTAAGTATTGTCTTCGGCTTTAAAAGTAATAGGTTCTTTGATCGTGTCAGTTAACCCGCCATCATCAATACCAGATGTACCGATTGCGCCACCTAGATAAAATCCACTGTCTGCTGCCATTACATTGTTTGCTGCAAATGCTGACATCATCGCGATGCTTAGAATAAATTTGTTGTTCATTACTGCTTAACCTTACTTAGTGCAAATCAAGATTGTTACGCCTTCCTGTGCTGCACAATCTTGTTAGAGTTATCCGACACCCCGTCGAATTGGCAAGCAGGTTAATCTCACAGAAAACAAAAAAATAAATAAAAATATAATCACTTTGTAACTTCAACCAACACAACCAGTAAAAACCTAATAAATCATTGAATAAGCGAGAAATAAAACCCTGTCATTTATTCAGAATAACCTTCCCTCTATTTTTCAAACCCTCTCATTTTTAGATTTTATTCTCATGAGCTTACGCAGGCTTACTTTCAAGCGTGGTGTGATTTTGCATAATCCGCCCACTTCGACCATTAGCACACTTAAATAATTACCCACTCCAACAGCAGGCCAATTTGCTCAATCTCCGCAATTTAGAATAAGACGAACAGAAAACACGATGAACCACACAATAAACTTCAACGGCTTAATCATTGATATCGACGCTCGAACGATTACCAACCAGCAAGGAAACAAAATCACTTTGCGCCCTCACCTATTAGCAGTGCTCTGCTTGTTATTGGAAAATGTGGGAAGACCGATTTCAAGAGATCATATTGTTGATGTGTGTTGGAACGGACAACTCTCGTCACCACATGTTCTTGCAAACGTCGTCTATAACCTACGCAATGTCTTCGCGCGATTAAGAGCACAAAACGTCCAGATCATTACCATCAGTAAGTTCGGATATGCGCTATCGATTGAACCCACGTAAAAGGATTTATGCAATCAATGGCGGTGACTAAGATCACCAAAAAACGCCCCATCGAAACGTTTCGATGATCATTATCACACTCTAAAACAATCAAACGTGCAAATGATAAATCAGACACTATTATCACTATCGAAACGTTTCGATGGCTTTTCTTGAGTTGTTCTCAACCCATCAAGCGTTATTTTTCGATAGGTCGTGATATGAAAAAAAGTACTCTAATAAACTCTGAACTCTCTTACCTAGTGGCGACTCTTGGCCACACAGATGAAATCACGATTTGTGACGCGGGCCTGCCGATTCCAGACCACGTAACTCGTATTGATCTTGCTTTGACTCACGGTGTCCCAAGCTTTCAGCAAACGGTAAAAACCATGCTGGATGAATCTCAAATCGAAGGCGTTGTGATTGCAGAAGAATTTGCGAAAGTAAGCCCAGAACACCACGCAGCACTGATTGATTTAATCAAGACAGAAGAAGCACGTTGTGGCAAATCGCTTTCTATTACTTACATCACTCATGAAGAATTCAAGCAGCGAACGCATGAAAGCCGTGCAGTGATTCGCACAGGTGAATGCACACCATACGCAAATGTTATTTTCCAAGCTGGCGTAACCTTTTAGCTCAAGCAAAACGCAACGACAGCTCAGTGTCATCACTGAACCAAAACAATACATAGACAGAACAATCAAATACAACTGGCCCCGAGTAAAGGAACCGACATGACTCAAGCCATTTTAGAACTTAGCTCAATTGAGAAAGCCTTCCCTGGTGTTAAAGCACTGGATAAGGCAAGCCTCAACGTTTATCCAGGACGCGTAATGGCGTTAATGGGTGAAAACGGTGCGGGTAAATCAACGCTCATGAAAGTGCTGACGGGTATCTATCACTTGGACGGCGGCACTATCGCCTACCAAGGAAAGCCTGCCGCATTTAAAGGACCTCGTGATTCACAACAAGCCGGCATTAGTATCATTCACCAAGAACTGAATCTAATTCCTGAGTTGACCATTGCCGAGAACATCTTCTTAGGTCGTGAAATCACGGGCACCATGGGTCGCATCTTGTGGAACGAGATGTACCAAGAAGCAGACAAGCTACTTAAACGCCTTAATGTGAAACACAGCTCGAAAACACCTCTAGGTCAGTTGAGCCTTGGTGAGCAGCAAATGGTAGAGATCGCGAAAGCACTATCGTTTGAATCTAAAGTCATCATCATGGATGAACCAACCGATGCGTTAACCGATACCGAAACTGAATCTCTGTTTAAGGTGATTAACGAACTGCGTGATGAAGGCTGTGGCATTGTTTACATCTCTCACCGTTTGAAAGAGATCTTCGAGATTTGTGATGACATCACCGTGCTTCGTGACGGTAAGTTCATTGGTCAGTGTGAAGTAAAAGACACCGACGAAGATGGCCTAATCGAAATGATGGTTGGCCGTAAGCTAGACGAGCAATATCCGCGTATCGGCCAAAGCCACGGTGAAACATGTCTTGAAGTGATTGGCCTGACGGGTTCTGGTGTTCACGACGTGAGCTTTACGCTAAAACGCGGTGAAATCCTGGGTGTATCTGGCCTAATGGGCGCGGGTCGTACCGAACTGATGAAAGTGATTTACGGTGCCCTTCCAAGTGAACGCGGCGTCATCAACCTAGAAAACAAAACCATCAACCCTGTAAGCCCGAAAGACGGCTTGGCCAATGGCATTGCTTACATCTCTGAAGACCGTAAAGGCGATGGCTTAGTTCTAGGGCTTTCTGTTAAAGAAAACATGTCGTTATGTTCGCTTGACCTACTAACAAAGAGCGGTCAAATCCAACATAAAGACGAAGTGATTGCGGTTGATGACTTCATCAAGTTATTCAACATCAAAACCCCGACTCGCGAACAGATTATTGGCAACCTTTCTGGTGGTAACCAACAGAAAGTGGCTATCGCTAAGGGCTTGATGACCAAACCAAAAGTACTAATTCTCGACGAGCCAACGCGCGGGGTCGATGTCGGTGCTAAGAAAGAGATTTACCAACTCATTAATAAATTTAAAGCCGACGGCATGAGCATCATCTTAGTCTCATCTGAAATGCCAGAAGTATTAGGAATGAGTGACCGCATCATGGTGATGCATGAAGGCCGTGTAAGCGGTGAATTTGATGCTAAAGAAGCAAACCAAGAATTATTACTGGCGTGTGCGGTCGGTAAAAAGATCAACGAGGACGCAGCATGAGTACTAAAACCATGAGCAAAACAACTGAAGCTCCAAAGAAAAAACCGTTAATCAGCAAAGAGTGGCTGATTGATCAAAAGTCATTGATTGCTTTGATCTTCCTGATTGTTGTCGTTTCTTTCTTAAACCCGAACTTCTTTACTGTCGACAACATCCTGAACATTCTGCGCCAAACCTCGGTTAACGCAATTATCGCTGTAGGTATGACGCTGGTTATCTTAACCGCGGGTATCGACTTGAGTGTTGGCTCTGTACTGGCACTTTGTGGTGCATTCGCAGCCAGCATGATTGGCATGGAAATTCCAGTGATGATCGCCGTGCCAACCGCTCTTGTAGCAGGTGCAGCATTAGGTGCAATCAGTGGCGTGATTATCGCCAAGGGTAAGGTTCAAGCCTTCATCGCAACGCTTGTGACTATGACTCTATTGCGCGGCGTGACCATGGTTTACACCGACGGTCGTCCTATCTCGACTGGCTTTACAGACACAGCAGACGCATTCGCTTGGTTCGGTACAGGCTACGCAATGGGCATCCCAGTTCCAGTATGGATCATGGTCGTGGTATTCGCAGCGGTATGGTACCTACTTAACCACACACGCTTTGGTCGCTACGTTTACGCTCTGGGTGGCAACGAATCAGCAACTCGCCTATCAGGCATCGACGTAGACAAAGTAAAAATCGGCGTTTACGCAATCTGTGGTCTGTTAGCAGCGGTTGCAGGCATCATCGTGGCATCTCGTTTGTCATCTGCTCAACCTACCGCAGGTATGGGTTATGAGCTCGACGCTATCGCCGCAGTAGTTCTGGGTGGCACAAGCTTGGCCGGCGGTCGTGGTCGCATCATGGGCACATTGATTGGTGCTCTGATTATCGGCTTCCTAAACAACGCCCTAAACCTGTTAGACGTATCTTCTTACTACCAGATGATTGCAAAAGCAGTGGTTATTCTTCTGGCGGTATTGGTCGACAACAAAAACAAATAAAACCTATTCACACTCTAGGTTAATACAAGTAACACCCTGTTTTACCTTAAAATATTAGAATCTATAAATAATGTAACTACGAGCTAGGACTCACCTCCTAGCTCACCCTACACAAAGGACTTACACCATGAAAAAATTAGCGACTCTTATTTCTGCTGCTCTTCTTTCTACAACGGTATCTGTGTCTGCACAGGCGCAAGATACAATGGCAATCGTTCTGTCTACATTGAACAACCCATTCTTCGTAACCATGAAAGATGGCGCAGAAGCGAAAGCGGAAGAGCTAGGCTACAAGCTTATCGTTCTTGATTCTCAAAACGACCCAAGCAAAGAGCTTTCGAACATTGAAGATCTAACCATTCGTGGTGTTAAAGCAATCCTGATTAACCCAACGGATTCAGACGCTGTGTCTAACGCGATTCGTATTGCTAACCGCTCAGACATCCCTGTACTAACGCTAGACCGTGGTGCAAGCCGTGGTGACGTAGTGAGCCACATCGCTTCTGATAACGTAATCGGCGGCGAAATGGCAGGCCACTTCATCATGGAAAAAGTGGGCGAAAAAGCGAAAGTAATCCAACTTGAAGGTATCGCTGGTACTTCTGCTGCTCGTGAACGTGGTGAAGGCTTCATGAACGCAGTAAACGGCAGCGACCTTGAGCTTCTAGCAAGCCAACCTGCTGACTTCGACCGTACTAAAGGTCTGAACGTAATGGAAAACTTGCTTGCTGCTAACCCAGACGTACAAGCAGTATTCGCTCAGAATGATGAAATGGCTCTAGGTGCACTTCGCGCAGTTCAAGCTTCAGGTAAAGAAGTAATGATCGTTGGCTTTGATGGCACAGAAGACGGCATCGCAGCAGTTAACCGCGGCCTACTTGGCGCAACGGTTGCACAACAGCCTGACCTAATCGGTTCTCTAGGTATCGAAATGGCAGACAAAGTACTGAAAGGCGAAACAGTAGACGAGTACGTACCAGTACCTCTAAAAATCATCGCTAAGTAATCGTTACTAAGTAACGCGATATAAAGCAGGGGTCCCCTATCCCCTGCTTTGCTTAGCTTAGCTTAGCTCATTAGCTCACTGACTTAACATAAAAGCAAAACCCGACAGTGCATCGCTGTTTCTCATTCCGCTCCTAAAGGAGAGCGCACTCAACACCATGAGAAAGACCCATGCATTTTCAAATACGATATATCATAAGGCTCGTATCATGACTCAACTGATTGTTTTAGGTAGCGTTAACGCTGACCACGTACTGCAAGTTCCTTCGTTCCCTCGTCCGGGTGAAACCTTGATTGGCGGTAACTATCAGGTCATTCCTGGCGGCAAAGGCGCAAACCAAGCCGTAGCGGCAGCAAGATTAAACGCAGACATTGGCTTCATCGCCTGTGTTGGTGACGACCCATTTGGCATCAACATTCGTCAAGATTTTGCTAAAGATGGTATCAACATCGACGGTGTGATCGTTGCGGACAACACGCCGACTGGCATTGCGATGATCCAAGTATCAGCAACCGGCGAAAACAGCATTTGTCTTTCTGCGGAAGCGAACGACAAGCTGACTTGCGATCAAATCGAGCCGCACCTAGAAAAGATTCGCGGCGCTAAATACCTGCTGACTCAGCTTGAAACGCCAATTGAAGGCATTGAATACGCAGCAAAAGTAGCAAAAGAGAGTGGCACGCAAGTCATTCTAAACCCGGCTCCTGCTCGTCCATTATCGGATTCACTGCTTGCTTGTGTTGACGTGATTACACCGAACGAAACTGAAGCAGAAGTGCTGACAGGCATTACCGTGACGGACAACGCGTCTGCTCATCAGGCTGCGTTGGCTCTGCATGCTAAAGGCATCGAAACGGTAATGATCACGCTAGGCGCGAAAGGCGTGTGGGTGAGTCATCGCGGTCAAGGCAATGAAGCCAGCGAAGGTAAATTAATCGCAGGTTTCCGTGTTGAAGCAACAGATACAACTGCCGCAGGTGACACCTTTAACGGCGCGCTAGTGACAGGCTTGCTTGAAGATATGCCACTAGAGCGTGCGATTAAATTTGCCCACGCTGCTGCTGCTATCTCTGTAACACGCTTTGGTGCTCAAACCTCGATTCCAAGCCGTGCTGAAACTGATGCGTTTTTAGCAGAGCAACTGTCTGCTTAGCTTGATACCTATTTGAAGGCTTAACTCCTGAGCTAAATCGTGGTTAACGGATGTTAGCCTTCAAATTCGGTAACAACAAATAACAAGAATAAGCCCCTGTTTTCAGGCAGAATATCGCCCAACGTGGAAGGTTATTCCCACAAGGATTTTTTATGGCAACAATGAAAGACATCGCACGGCTCGCAAAGGTTTCGACTTCTACCGTGAGCCACGTGATCAACAAATCACGCTTTGTCAGTGAAGAGATTGCTGAGCGTGTTAACAGTGCGGCTAAAGAACTCAACTATGCGCCTTCTGCATTGGCTCGCAGTTTGAAAATGAAGCAAACCAAAACCTTGGGAATGCTAGTGACCACATCCACCAACCCCTTCTTTGGTGAAGTGGTAAAGGGTGTGGAACGTCGTTGCTACGAAAAAGGCTACAACCTTATCTTGTGTAACACCGAAGGCGATAGCGAACGCATGAAATCCTCTATCGATACCTTGCTGCAAAAGCGTGTCGATGGCCTGATGCTAATGTGTTCTACCCTTGAAGGTGTACATATCGATGTATTCGAGCGCTACCCAGAACTGCCTGTTGTAGTAATGGATTGGGGCCCAATGTTGTTTGCGAGCGATAAGATCCAAGACAACTCGCACCAAGGTGGCTACATGGCAACTAAGCACCTGATTGATAACGGTCATTCTCAAATTGGTTGTATCACAGGGCCACTGCACCGCAATCAAGCTTCGTCTCGTTATCAAGGCTTCAAGCAAGCAATGGAAGAAGCCAATTTAGAGATCAACCCTAAGTGGATTGTTGAATCCAACTTTGAATGTGACGGTGGTTTTGACTCTTATCAGACATTGAAAACTCGTGGCGAAATGCCGTCTGCCTTGTTCGTCAGTAACGATATGATGGCGATGGGCGTGATTCACGCTGCGGCGCAAGATGGCACATCGATTCCGAATGATCTGTCTATCATTGGCTACGATGACATCCACCTGTCGAAGTACATGACACCCGCGTTAAGCACTGTCCACCAGCCAAAACATCGTTTAGGTAAAGCCGCAGTGGATACGCTTTTGAGCAGATTACAAACTCCAGATGCTTATCCGCAAGTCGTTGAACTTGAACCTACTCTTGTTGAACGAAGCAGCGTAAAAGCGCTTTAATACTCGCCACACTCATCACACCGTTGAAAGCTAGCTTATTGAGCTAGCTTTTTTGTCTTTGAAACATAATAACGCCGCTTAATCGCCCCTAAAATGCCGTTAATATGCGAAACTTACACGCTAAAGTATGTATTTACGCACTCAGCAACTATTTGCGCACTTAACGACTGATTATCATCTACACTAACATTGAATAACAACGACATGGAGAGCGCTGTTTTATGATCGCGGGTTGGTTTGACAATATATCCCTACAGAAAAAGCTATTAGTCAGCTTTTTGATTCCTATCGCTTTGATGCTTATCGTGGCTTTTTCTGTCCATGAAAACACCCGAACGGTTGTAAAAGACAATAGTTGGGTTGTACACACACATAAAGCCATCGCTCGGGCTCAAGAACTTCTCAGCTTAACAGTCGACATAGAAACGGCTGAACGTGGTTACTTGATCACGGGTGATCCTGTTTTTTTAGAACCCTACCATTTAGCTCTTGATGTATGGCCTCAAAAACTCCAAACCCTTGCGAATCAAGTGAGTGATAACCCACCTCAAGTAGAACGCCTATATAGAATCGATGATATTCATAAAACATGGCTGAAACAGTCTGGAGAGAAAGAGATCAATCAACGCAGCCTTGTCAATAAAGGCGAAGCTGAAATACAAAGTGTCATCGACCTCACTCAGCAGCAAACCGGAAAAAAATTGATTGATGAGATCCGCCAAGAGATTGCTCAATTCATTGAAATTGAACAACAACTTATTATTCTCAGGGTCGAAAAATCGGAGAGCTCAGCCAATCAAACCAGCTACATATTAATCCTCGGAACACTGTTTTCCGTGTTCATCTCACTCCTTGTTGCTGCGTGGGCGTCAAAGCGTATTAATCGAAGATTACACACCCTACTTGAGGCCACTAACCAAGTTGCCGCTGGCCATTTGGATCAAGGTGCTGCAACTCTGGAGTTGAGTTCGAATATAAACACCCAAGACGAAATCGCTCATCTCAAACAAAGCTTTCAAAAAATGACAGCCAATTTGATCAGTAATGACAGTGAAATGAGAGCGAAAACTCAGGAGCTAATCGCCGAACGAACCAAAGCTGAAGCCGCAGTAAAAGCTAAGGGCGATTTTCTGTCTACCATGAGCCACGAGATCAGAACGCCAATGAACGGCGTTCTTGGAATATCTCAAATCATTGCAAGCCAGACCCAAGAACCCGAAACAAAAGAGAACATCAACATCATTCTCGATTCTGGTCACCACTTGATGACGATACTCAACGACATTCTGGACTTCTCAAAAGTCGAAGAAAACAAGCTTGAGCTAGACGTGGCTCCCTTTAACTTTGTTCAAGTCATGCAGCCGGTATGCAGCGCACTAAAACCCTTAGCGGATGAAAAAGGCATTCGCCTGTTGATCGAAAATAACATACCGAAAAACATCCAACTCGTCGGAGACTGTGCAAGGCTACGTCAAATCATGTTCAACTTGGGTGGCAATGCGACCAAATTCACCAAAGAAGGTCATGTGTCCATTCAAGCTGACCTCAATCGCCCCAACAACCAGTTGATTCTGACCGTGACAGACACCGGGGTTGGTATCCCGAAAGATAAACACGAGCAAGTATTCAATTCATTCGAACAAGCAGACACTTCCACAACAAGGAAGTTTGGCGGAACAGGGCTTGGCCTCGCAATCGTTAAGAACCTAGTCAACCTCATGAACGGAGAAATCACATTAACCAGTGCTGTTGGGCTTGGCACAAAATTCCAAGTCTCTCTGCCTATCACATGGCAAGAAAGCAAAGCGAAAGACATCGCAACTCATGTAGTCGATGCAGAAACCCTCAGTTATGACTCGTTAAGTATCCTGTTGGTGGAAGATAACCGTATTAATGCCATTGTTGCACAAGGCTTCTGTGAAAAACTCGGCCATCATGTCGATCATGCGGAGAACGGAAAATTGGCGATTGAACGCCTCAAAACCACTCAATATGACCTTATCTTGATGGACAATCATATGCCTGAAATGAACGGGGTCGAAACAACACATCACATCCGCGAAAAACTGAAACTCGATACCTTGATATTCGCTTACACGGCCGATGTATTCCGTGAGGCGCATGACAACTTTATTCAGGCGGGTGTCGACCATATTCTGACCAAACCTCTGCAGCAAGAGAGTTTCTTCGACGCCCTACAACAGTTCTCAAGTCGATTACCGAAACAAATCGCAGCCGAAGGTTCGAGTGAGAATGAAAATATTGTCGAGCTTCATCGTAAGCCTATTGAAACGTTAAGGTTAACGGAAGAAGAGATCAGCCATTCAGAAGTGATACACATACTGAAAGACGACACGGAAGGGTTCAGCTTACTCATCGACTCAACCATTATTGAGTTCGAACAGTCGGTTGATCGTGTCATCGAATATTATTTAGCGAAGGAGTTGGAGCCACTTTGTCGTACTCTGCACTCCATTAAAGGCATGTCGCTAAACTTAGGTCTTAACATGCTTTCTAAGCAGGCATTGGAGCTAGAAGTCGAAGCCAAAAATCAACAACTGCCGGATATTGAACGACTGCAAAAACTGCTCAATCGCCTTATGGTCAATATCCATCAAGCTCAGCGGATGAAAAACGCCCATTCAGTCGAACATCTGAATCAAATCAACGATCAAGCATAAGAACGCTTGGTTCCCAAGCTAAAACGCAAGGCTTAATCGCCTTGCGTTTTTCGATCTTATACCGCGCTCATAGACTGAACCTTAAGCATTAAGACCAGCATAAATCCCGTCTAACGTGATGTTTTTCTTTGACTTCCTCTGGGCGGACTTTTGTGCGTTCTTAAATATATAGCTAGAGGCCCATTCCAGTTTATTACCTATTTCTGACCATGCCTTGTGGCTGATACATTCAAATATGGGCAACAGCCACACATCCACATTTTTTGCCGCCTTAAACAGCGAGACCGATGGCATTATCTGAAGCGCAGTACTGCGCCTGATGATCAGCGAGAGTAAACTGGCCCAGATAAGCCCATCAACGATGGCCTTTTGTGCGGTGACAAATCGTTGCCAGTTTGTGTGAGATTTTAATTCTTTAAAAAGCAACTCCACCTGCCATCGACAGCGGTAGATCGCCATTATGTCATCAGCAGTATAGGTACCTGAAGGCAAGTTAGTTAACCAAATACAGAATCGCTTTTCTTCTGCAAACCAACGTCTTACCACTCTAAATTCTTGCTTACCACTACGAACTTTAAGGTCGAGTACCTGTGAGCGATTAGTACCTCGAGTGATGTCTTTGAGCTTCTTTCCTTCTAGTTTAGATAAATGCCGGCCCTGACCGTTTCTCGCTTCTATAACATGAGGATTCAGGGACTTTGCTCCTCGAAAATATAGAAACCACCATACAGTTCAAGCTCAGTAAAGAATTGGAAGTCAGGGTACCCTGCGTCAGCCAGCAACAATTTGTTACTCATTGTTTTGGGGCGGGCAAAAGTCTCTTTCTGATGCTGTATCAGCGCTGATGCTCATTGCGACTGGAGAAAAGCTTTTTAAAGACATTGTCATATGGCATTCAACTGCGGCTGGATTGCGTTTAAATCGGCTCGGGTAAACGTTCGAAAGGTCACGATGAATGTGGAAAGAGCTACCATCTTGAAGCAGCACATCATCAAAGGTGGCGAGTTTATCTGGTAGGTTGGCACTCTGCTGGCGAGCAAACTGAGCTATCGCTCGCATGGCCAATTGGCGCATGAATATCGGAAATTCTTCTTTCTTAACTGGTTATGGTAGGGCTTATAAGCCACAGTATCTTTAGCGCTTAAGCACATCCCATTGAATTGCCTTAGTAAATCGGCAATAGATGAGCAGTTTCCTTTGCTCAAAGCGGCCACTAGGCTTACTACTAGCTGGTCGGGTAAGATAGCCCGACATCGCTTCATAAGTCCTGTACTTTTCGCCATTTTTTGAAGGCTATCAGCATTAAAGAATTGCTTAAACTGCTTTTGTAGGGAGATAATCGTCATCGGCTTCACGGTTGATATGGGTGGTTTGTTTGGCGACGATTATCTGATCATAAATGAAGCCTTTTTTCTATCTAAATAAATAGCTTAGAGCTTAAGATCCTGTCTATGATACCGCGCTAGTCTCTGTTCTAACGATTTAACGGTCTAACGGTTTAAGAGAGCGGTGATTTGCTGAATCTCATCTTCAACATCAACGCCATTGTATTGCGGCGCAATCGAGAGATCTTGAATACTCACAGTTTCTATAGATTGCTTTTCGTTAAGTTGAGTCACTAACTCCCCTTTGGGTGAGTAGACTCTGCTTCCACCAGAATAAGTCGCGGTAAACGAATCAACCACATCCTGCCCAACCCGATTACATGTCACGACATGACACCCCTCTTCTAAAGCCCTTGCTTGAGCAATAGCAAAACTGTGCTGCCCGCCGAAATTGGCAGGGTGAAGAATAACATCGACCGACTGATAGGCTCTCATGATCTCTGGGAACCAAATATCAAAGCAAATCGCGACACCAAACTTCAAGCCTTTGTGCTCAAACGTGAGGCGTTCCTCCCCTCTCGAGAAATACTGCTTATCAAATTTGGTTTGACTGATTTTTCTGTATTTGTGTCGTAAACCGGAAGCATCCACAACCACCACACTGTTGTAATATTGGCCGCTATCTTTCTCGGCAATGCCCGCAACAATCAAGGTGTGATGTTTCGCTGCCATCTGAGTTAATGAATCAATCGTACTGCTTTCGGTGAAGTCTTCAGCCAATTCGTGAATTTCTTCAGCCTCGTTAAAAATATACCCAGTCGTGAACAGTTCAGGCAGTAAAGTAATATCCCCGACTGACAGCTCCGCTTGCAAAAGATCAGAGACCGAATCAATGTTCTTTTGTTTGTTTTTGTATTCAACTTCAAGCTGAATAAGGGTGATACTGACATTATTCAAAATCGAATCCTTGCTAGGTAATACTTCAAACTAGAGACTAAGAACGACAGAGTAAGACAATCCCCTATCGCTTTCTTATTCGCACGCCAAAGGTTGAAGCAGGTGCACAGTCCTGTACGTATTTCAAATCTGCCTACGGCGCTAATTTAGGCTCTGATAAAACGGGAGGCGTGCTGTCCATATAGGTTAAGAAATTCGCCCACACCTCATGCGTGCGCTGCTTGGTTAACCTTGTCTTGCAGGAAAGCGCCATAACCCCTCGAATGGAACCATCACGCCATTGGGTGTACACCGAGTCACAATGCGCTGTCATGTACACCTGCCAGCTCTCCTGAGCCTTCTTAATTGATGCCACCAGCTCAGCATCATAAGCATTGTGCTCAAAGCTGGCTGCAAGGTATTTATCCAGTTCCGCTTGTGCAGATTCCAACTCAATTGCCGCACACTGATTGATCTCGATGGTATTCATCGCATTCTCGCAATCAACAACACCGTCATCGGCCAACGCAGAGAATGAGAAGCACACCGCTATGAGTGCTGATATCAGTTTTTTCATAAACATCCCTTATGCTGTCACCACCAAAACGAATCGTGTCGTGACTTTATTAATTTAAACATGGCTCAATATTTAGCTCATTCAGTTCATTCAGTTCATTCAGCTCGGCCAAATAACAACAAAACTTATCAGGATATAAGCATTTGTTATCCGCATGAATCATCAAAAATGACGCCTCGATAACTCAAATAAACGAGATAACATCAAGATTTTGCTGGTAAAACTGGAAAACATATTATTTATATCAATAATTCGTGCCTACATTCACAATATTAATTATTTATATTGCTACATAATCGTTAACTTTATAAATTAAATCGAATGCTCACATAAATCGGTAACGCTTCTCCAACTATGGATATCAAGTACCAAAACATTGCCAAGACTTCATTTTACTTTGCCATCTCTTTCTTTTTTTCCATGGCAATGCTCATTCCTTTTACACCGCATCACTACCAAACATTAACCGAAGACACATCAAGGTTAGTCGAAACCAGGTTAGAAGGGATCCAATCAAGGTTCGACCGTTTTTTATCTGAAGTTAGACCTGAACAGTCTTGCGACGCGATCGTTAGACAGCTTCGACAAAACGTTTTTGAAGCCGATTGGGTAAAAGAAGCAGCGGTATTCAATAAAGAGAACCGATTTTACTGTTCAACCACCGATGGTGACGTTTCATTTCGCCTATACAGCACCATCAGGCAGCGACTCAACGACGACCCGAATTTAACGACCCTGTCGTATTCCAACTCAGCCATCACGCAAGTTCAGTCCATCATGCTCATTTTCTCGAACAAAGAAGATGCCGGAGTGAGCCTAATGATTCCGCCACACTTCATCTATGACCTTGTTGAAACAAACCTGAGCAACCATGGAATACAGGCCAAAGTAGAGGTGATCAAAAGAGATATCCACCCTACTAATATTGACTCATCAATCGCCAAGGTGCGGATACAATCAAACACCTACCCGTTGACCATCACCTCATACATTGGGTATCAGTTTTATCTTCGCTTCATGTTGAGCTATTTATGGTTTGGCTTTTTGATGGCCGGAATCACCACCATTATTCTCCTTTCCATCAAACATAAAAAGCAGAGCCAACGGAGCTTAGAGTATTCGCTTTCAAGTGCGCTAAAAAACCAGCACCTTCATGTTCACATGCAGCCTATCGTTAACCAAAACACCAATGAGATCGTCGGCTGTGAGTCACTATTACGATGGAACGACCCAATTGAAGGTAACGTCTCCCCGGCTATTTTCATCCCGCTTGCTGAAAGCTTAGGCTTGATTGAGGAGCTCACCTACTTCGTGCTACGCAAAGTATTAATGACGTTGAAAAGCAATCAAGATGTGTTCGAATCGAAGTACATCAGCGTTAACATCAGCCGCAACGTTGTGTCCAACAGTAACTTCTCTAACAAAGTGATCAGCATCTTTAAAAGACACCCTGAAATTCTCAAGCAGGTGGTATTTGAAGTAACCGAAGATGGTGAATGTTCTGATGCCGACATGGTCAAAATTAGAGACAACCTAACCAAACTATCGAACATGGGCGTAAGAGTTGCGATTGATGATTTTGGTACAGGCTACGCAGGGTTAGATTTCGTAAGACAGTTCCCGTTTAGCATTCTCAAAATTGATCGCGTGTTCGTGAAAAACATCTCCGACGAATCCAGCTTTGGTATCCCTTTACTAGAGTCCATGCTTCAACTCTCACGAACCTTAGGCATGCAAGTCATTGTCGAAGGCGTCGAGTATGAATCCCAAGTGAAAATCTTATCTAAGCTTGGTGTCGACTATATCCAAGGCTTCTATTTTTATAAGCCAATGCCGATAAACCTGACTGTCAGCTTACTCAGGCAGCAGCATTTTGAGTCCGATAACGTTGAGGAATCATCCTTTTCAACACCAAAATGTGAGCAGCTTTAAACAGGTCCGATGGGATAAGCGCTGAAGATACAGTTCAGAATGATGCTTAGTACAACGCGTCACTTTAGCTTACGGTACGTTTCCCCACTCTTACACCCAGGCAGGCTTTTACCATATTTGTGACTTAAATTATCGACGCGTGTTTTGGTTGGTTTTATGACTACTCGTAATCGCTAGCATGCTATCAGCGTGATTTTTGTTCCAATCAATCTTTTCGTTAATGTCTTTTTTATCAACAAAAGCCCAGTGAGACATACACTCTACACACAATGCCAAACACATCACAACGCAGCATGCAACATATGCAACAAGAAACTAATTCGTGACCATCAACAAGATAATACCGTATCATGTGCGCGATTAAATTAACCTAGGAATCAATCACATGGAAAATACTGAAGTAATTAATACGGGGCTCTCAGAGAAGGACAAAAATGCAAAAACTCATGCCATCATCGCGTATGCGTTAATGCTATTAGGCTTCTTTACTGGTATTAGTTTTCTTGCAGGTGGTATTTGGGGCATCGTTAAAAAGTCCGATGCTCAAGGGACTGTCTTTGCGGATCACTACGACAACATCACCAAAACATTCTTTGTTTCGATTGTGCTTACTATCATTGGCGCTCTAACAGCCGTTTTTGTTATTGGCTATGTTGTTCTTCTTGTTGCCGCGATCTACACGCTTTGGAAGTTGATTGCTGGTTTAGCAAAAATTACTTCAGACAAGAGTTTTAATTAATATGAAAAGATGCGAAGCCGCAGCTTTAAAGCGACGGCTTCACATCTTAGTATCTTCGTCTATTCGAGCAGAGCTTAAAGAAAAATAGAAAGCGAACAAAGGTATAAGTTAGTAAGCTAATTAGACTAGTTCGTCGCTTTTGAATCTGATGAATTAGCTGCTTTCGTTGCTTCTTCAGCGGTTTTCTTACCAAATACCGTATCCATCATAAAACCAATACGCTTAGCTGCATTACCAAATTTGTTTGGGTTAGCCGTGTATGGGACTTTAAATTCTACTTCACCTACTCTTTGCCCGTTCTGATAAGCATTGATCTCCGCTTGCTTTAAGAACAACGCTAAGTCCCAGCTCCAATGGCCTTCATACTCCAATGTCAGCTTATCAAGATCGTGCTTCGACTTATCAGGTACGACGGTGTAGGTATAATCGTTATCTTGCAGCCACGTTTCCATAGTATTTAAAAACCCTTCACGTGTTTCAGCGTCTTTAACGATAACAACATCAACTTCAGTCGTAGGTTCTGGAATCGCGCTCCCAGTGTAACGAGGGGCTCCACAACCAGCCAAAATTAAAACCGAAAGCGATAATAGTAGGTATTTTTTCACGTTATATATCCATTAACAGTTAACTGCGTGAATGATACCACATCAAAAAAATGACATATTATATAAGCAAAGGTTAATCAGACATTCCTTGTTACATAAGGCACTAAAAAACAACGAAAGAAAATGCGAAGGCTATGGGTCTCCTTTGATGAACATTTAAATCATCGCATCATTGAATGCATCACAAGGGATATCATGGAAAAGACACTTCAAACCAAACTGGCGACTAGCCTACTACTGCTGAGAATCGGCATTTTTATCGTCTTCTTGTTCTGGGGCTTAGATAAGATCCTTGTCCCTGAGCACGCGACAAAAGTACTGTCTGGCTTTTACGGTATCGACATCTCGAACAATGCGATGATGGCTCTGGGTGTCGCGCAGTGCGTATTTCGGTGATTGCGATCGGCTGTTTCGGTTTATTCCGATCGCCTGATCCTACCGTTTTTCTCTCTTCTTATTTTTACTCTAAGTGATCGGATTGCGCCAGTTTTCTCATTGACTCACCTCCCAGTTCTAGTCGATGACTATTGTGTACTAGCCGATCCATTAGCGCGTCGGCAACGGTCGCGTTGCCGATCATGTTGTACCACTCCTTTACAGGTAACTGACTGATGACGATTGTACTGCTGTTTTGATAACGATCTTCAAGCACTTCTAATAAGTGACCCGCATGCTCTTGTGTCAGTTTTTCCATCCCCCAGTCGTCGAGGATCAGTAAGGCTTTCTTAGCCAGTGATTGGAGTTGCTTTTGATAGCTGCCATCCATACGACCAGCGGTCAGGTCGTCAAGCAAGCGAGTTAATCGGTAGTACCTAACCGTTTGTTGTTGGTCACAGGCACTGGTGGCCAGTGCGCAGCCAAGATATGTTTTGCCTGCGCCCGTTGGGCCTGTGATCAAGATGTTTTGGTGTTTATATAGATAACTGCCAGTCAGAAGTTCGCTCATCTGTTTGCGATTGAGGTTTCGTCCCTCTTTGTAGATGAGTTGGCTCGGCTGTGCATCCACTCTTAGCTTGGCTTGTCGTTTTAAGCGTTGGATTTTGGTCTGATTGCGATTCAAGATCTCGCTTTCCAGAAGTAAACTTAACCGTTCCTCGAAGTCCAACTCTGCGTAAGTAGTCAGTTGCTCTTGTTGCTGCTCTAATGCTTTCGCTACATGGCTCAAGCGTAGGGTTTTGAGTTGGTCGTTCAGTGTATTCATATCCTTTCTCCTAGTGATAACTGTTCGGGCCACGAACATTGCTATGAACAAGGTTCGGCGTGCTCGTGCTGTCTTTGCTCAGCTGTCCTTCACGATTGTTTTTCAGCAAATTACTGATGAAGGTGTAATTGGATTTTGTCAGCATCAGCGCATCTTTACAGGCTTGTTCAAGGCGCGGTTCGCCATAGGTTTTACTCAGACTGAGCAAGCCAAGACAGGAACGATAAGACTGCTCTGGATGAGGCTTGGAGTTCAGCATTTTATTGACGACTTCTCGTGTGGCTGCGCCGATATTGGCCCCCCAACTAAGCAAGCGCTCTGGTGACCACTTCTGATGTTGATGGTTGCTTGGCATGTGCTCTGGTTGGGTGCTGTTTCCGCGATCTCTTTGGCTACGTGGATGCTGGGCGACCACGTTACCTTTATGGTAGATCTGCACCAGACGATTAGAGGCTTCTAGTTCGACATGATGACCGACAAGTTGATGGGGAACTGAGTAGTAATGACGGCGATATTCGATGTGATAGTCAGGGCCAACTTTGGCTCGTTTAGTTTCGGTATACAGGTAACGCTGCTTAGGCAATGGCCTTAATGCAGGTTTGTCGAGTTTATCGAACAACGCTTGGCGGCTAGCGCCATACTGTTTCATCTTACGCTGATTTAACTCATTCATGAGTTCGCGGATGGCGAGATTCAACTCTTTGAAGGTATGGAAGGTTTGGTGTCTCAGCCGCATCATGATCCAGCGCTCTACTAAGAGCACGGCATTCTCTGCCTTGGCTTTGTCTTTCGGTTTGTAGGGGCGAGCTGGCATCACAGCGGTTTGATAGTGATTAGCCAGTTTTTGATAGCTGTCGTTCAGCCTCGGCTCATAACGATTCGCTTTAGTGACAGCGCTGCGTAGGTTATCGGGAACTAAGAGTTGTGGTACGCCACCGAAGTGCTCGAACGCATTTGCATGCGCCTCTAACCAGTAAGGCTTCCCTTGGCTGGGAAGGCTTCAACATAGGGTAATTGGACGCGCCTAAAGTCGCGACGAACACCTCCGCTTCGCGCACTTCCCTGTGTCAGGGTTGACCACCTGAAGCCGAGGCCCACAGTAATCGATAAACAGTTTATCACCTGCGACATGAAGCTGGCGCATGCTGCGTTTTGGTTTTGAACCAACGAGTGAAGTGCTCGCAGAACTGAGTGTAAGCGTAAGCTTGCTCTTGATATTGCTCATGATACTCCTGCCAGAGCAGCATCTTTGTCATACCTTTACGCCTGAGTTCGACTGCGTATTGAGTGAAGTCTGGCATAACTTTATCTCGACTGGCTTTCTTGCCGTGATACAGCGCCTGTGTGAGATCTGCATCGCTGCAACTGTCGGGTAGAGGCCAACCAAGTTGGCTTTGTTTAAAGCGAGTAAGGAGTTCTGATACGGTGGATGGGCCGAGTTTAAGGCAAGAAGCGATACCACGATTTGAGAGACCGCAGTCGTATTTAAGGCGTAATACCTCTTTGATTTTGTTCATTGGAGTTCTCTTTTTGGCCATTGTCGCTTCCTTTCCTTCTTGTTTAAGAAGTAAAGAATAGCGAGCTATTGATTTAAAAGAGAAAAAGGAAGGGTTTCGGCCATTACGATCGCGGTTTTCGCTATTCCGATCACCGATTTCGGAGTTAGACTAAAAGTGATCGGATAATCGCGGAATCAGTGATCGGTTTAAACCGAAATGGGTGATCGGATAATCCCGAAATGACTGATCGGAATACTCCGAAATATGCACGCGCAGCTCGGATTTTTAGGCGCATTCGTCGTAGGTATGTGGAAAAAGTACACCTACGGAGCCATTTTAGTTCTTCATGCAGGCTCAACCTTTTCCTCTTTTGGAAAATACATGGACCCGTTCAACAACCTACTATTCTTCGCCTCTTGGCCAATGCTCGCAGCCTGTGTCGCAATCTTCTTACTTCGTGACTACGACACTTATAGCGTTTCCAACTAACACAAAGGGCGCCGTTACTGGCGCCCTGTTTGGTTGGCTTGAATCTTAAACGTTTGTTATGACGCTTTGTATGCTTCAGCCACTTTATGGTTGATTTCAATAGCTAAAGCTTGAGATTCTTTCATTAACTGCTGAACTTTAGCCCAGTTGTCCCAGTGTTTATTCCAAGTTTCAGCACCGACAATGGACTCAAAATCCATTTTGGTAGGCTCTTGCCAACTCTCGTAACGAGCCAATGCAGACATTCTTTCTGAAATATCTTTAACACCACGTGTTTTAGGTGATAACGGCGCGTCACTAAGCATCCACACGTCCCAAGGTTTATTACCTTTAGATTGGTTGCACTTACCACAAGCTGGAACTAGATTATGGATTTCAGAGATATAACCAGTAGGTTTCTTGTTCATTACCAATGGCCTTAAATGGTCCCACTCAGTAAACTTGTCTCCGCAATATGAGCAACAGATAGATTTATCGTTCATTCCTAATATTGCTAACGCTTCTTGAACCTCAACTTCCGACGGTTTAACTGTTGGAATAATGCCATTCACAAAAGAATTAGTGATACTTGAAGAGCGGCCAGTAATACTCACAGGATTAGGCATTTTAAATAGTTTATCGTAAGACACAGAACCTCCAATTTCATTAACGTCATAACGCCCGATTAATTGGCAGACAACGCTACCACTATACTCCACCTGAAATGCCAGAAACACAGAACTCAGCTATTGACAATAAGCTCACCAAGCGTTAACTGTCCTATTGAAGCGTTTGTTAGAGCGCTATTAAAGAAGCTTACTCAATGAATGTAGAAGCACTTTTTCACTATCTTTCATTCTGTTCAAGACAGCTTCCTTCTCTGTTTTATCAGGTCGCTTAGGATGAGCGAGCAAGGCAATTACATTGGTAACACACTTGTCATACTCTAAAATAGAATCAATAACTTCAGTATCACCAATGATACCAGATAGAGCTTTAGCCCTTGTTCTATCAACTTCATTATCTAACATTTTCTTCGCGGATTCGGATACAGATTTATCCCACTCTTCACCACGGTTAAATTCCTTAGACAACAAATAGGAGATATAAGCTGAAGAACTACCGATATATTGCGATAACGCATCAGAAAAGCTTAAAACCAACTCTCGTTTAGACTTATCTTTCTCGATCATTCGTTGTGTAGATACTTTGTTCCCCTCAATTAGATAAGGTACAAGTCCTGCGAGTAAACCTACAATAGCGGGCACACCGATTTTTATAGCATCTTTGTACAATTCGATTTCTTCGGGTGACACTTATTTCTCCTTAGCTCTCTAGCCGCATTAAGTGGTAAGCAACGCAGACCACTGCACTTAAAGCATTGTGCCGTAAACACTAAATTCAAAGCAAACCAAAAATACTAAGCGTTGGGAATCAGCCTTAAACCCTTTGTTATAGCTCAACTTTTACACACGTACTTATAGGTTTCATTGTCACCATGACTATATTTTTTTTTAAATGGCTCTAGGTAAGAATGGGATTTATACAATCCTCTGTTAATCCCCTCGGAATAATTAAACACATCAGGTTTTCTATAAGATAGTACTTCTTCGACTACCGTATTCAACGTAATGATAAATCGGTCCTGATCATCTTTGTCTATTGGGATTTTAGCACCCGCAAATGTGACTATATAGTCGTTCCTATGGATGTGATAGTTGAAACAATACTCGTAGCTTAATTCTCGCGCATAATCAACAAGAGCCTCATATATGGTGCTAGATTTTTCTAAGTTACCTTTTAAGCTTTTTGAGTTAGCGAACATTTTTTGTTGCGCTAAAACTGATTTTATTTGCTTCGTACAGGCTTCGGTTCTTTTTTCATAGCGCTCAAACATTTCATTGAAATCACTTAAATTTGAGTAAAGCTTATTTCTGCTAAAAAAAACTATGTCGTGAGCACGTTCGAGACTGTCCAGAAGTGCAAAAAAGTGCTCTTTATCAACTAAATTCTTTTGAATAACTATCTGTTGCTGAGATGCTTTAGCTGAGTTCCAAGCTCCATACGCAGCAATTGCTGTCAATGAAGCCATTATAATCGAAACTAAATCTCCAATACCCAAATCTACCACTTTTGATACTGCGGCTAGCAATAAAACAATTAGAGAGACTACATAGACAGGATCTTAAGCTCTAAGCTATTTATTTAGATAGAAAAAAGGCTTCATTTATGATCAGATAATCGTCGCCAAACAAACCACCCATATCAACCGTGAAGCCGATGACGATTATCTCCCTACAAAAACAGTTTAAGCAATTCTTTAATGCTGATAGCCTTCAAAAAATGGCGAAAAGTACAGGACTTATGAAGCGATGTCGGGCTATCTTACCCGACCAGCTAGTAGTAAGCCTAGTGGCCGCTTTGAGCAAAGGAAACTGCTCATCTATTGCCGATTTACTAAGGCAATTCAATGGGATGCTTAAGCGCTAAAGATACTGTGGCTTATAAGCCCTACCATAACCAGTTAAGAAAAGAAGAATTTCCGATATTCATGCGCCAATTGGCCATGCGAGCGATAGCTCAGTTTGCTCGCCAGCAGAGTGCCAACCTACCAGATAAACTCGCCACCTTTGATGATGTGCTGCTTCAAGATGGTAGCTCTTTCCACATTCATCGTGACCTTTCGAACGTTTACCCGAGCCGATTTAAACGCAATCCAGCCGCAGTTGAATGCCATATGACAATGTCTTTAAAAAGCTTTTCTCCAGTCGCAATGAGCATCAGCGCTGATACAGCATCAGAAAGAGACTTTTTGCCCGCCCCCAAAACAATGAGTAACAAATTGTTGTTGGCTGACGCAGGGTACCCTGACTTCCAATTCTTTACTGAGCTTGAACTGTATGGTGGTTTCTATATTTTCGAGGAGCAAAGTCCCTGAATCCTCATGTTATAGAAGCGAGAAACGGTCAGGGCCGGCATTTATCTAAACTAGAAGGAAAGAAGCTCAAAGACATCACTCGAGGTACTAATCGCTCACAGGTACTCGACCTTAAAGTTCGTAGTGGTAAGCAAGAATTTAGAGTGGTAAGACGTTGGTTTGCAGAAGAAAAGCGATTCTGTATTTGGTTAACTAACTTGCCTTCAGGTACCTATACTGCTGATGACATAATGGCGATCTACCGCTGTCGATGGCAGGTGGAGTTGCTTTTTAAAGAATTAAAATCTCACACAAACTGGCAACGATTTGTCACCGCACAAAAGGCCATCGTTGATGGGCTTATCTGGGCCAGTTTACTCGCTGATCATCAGGCGCAGTACTGCGCTTCAGATAATGCCATCGGTCTCGCTGTTTAAGGCGGCAAAAAATGTGGATGTGTGGCTGTTGCCCATATTTGAATGTATCAGCCACAAGGCATGGTCAGAAATAGGTAATAAACTGGAATGGGCCTCTAGCTATATATTTAAGAACGCACAAAAGTCCGCCCAGAGGAAGTCAAAGAAAAACATCACGTTAGACGGGATTTATGCTGGTCTTAATGCTTAAGGTTCAGTCTATGAACATTTTCTAGCTTTGTAAAATGCCATAGATATTCAATCTTTTTTTGTTTTACTGCATTTTCCATAAACAACTCCATTTTTACTTATTCACGATATCTCGATGTTGTGGTCTAACACCTATATTAGACAGAATAATTCTGCATTTTGTCCCTGAAACAATTCTGTCTAGTCTCCAAGACACACTACACTTAGCCCAACAACCCATTTAATAACATCATCTTACCTACTTATCCTTGCATCAAACATGACGAAAAGCAGAAATTTTCCATATAGTTTCGGCAAAATGTAGAAAACCCCTCAATATGTGAGTGAACCGTAATTCAGTCTATGAGTTGTCATAACTTAAGAGTCGTATTCTCAAACAAAAACGCCGACATGATTGTCGGCGTTTACGCTATAGGTATGGATAAGTGAGAGGTAGTTACTACTTCGCCATGGTGCTCAAAAACTCGGCTTCGAACTCTTCATCGGCTTCTCGGGTTAGGCACTCCACCAGCCATTCGATGCTTTGATGGTCTAGCTTACTGTTCACTACGAAGGCTTGCTTTACGCCAGACTGACCCAGCTTGGCAGAGCCGTAGTTCTTGAATGATTTATTGCCGTGGTAATGGAGTGATTTGATCGCCTCCGCGTTAGGTTCTGGTAAGGCATCGAGGGTGTTGGCAAGCTGAATCACCAACTCCATTGGGTTCTTGGATGACGAGATGCGATACAGAAAGCCGCCCTCCACTCTCTGGCGAACCCAGTAATCAAATCCGCTGCAATCCATCACCTTGTCACTGACCAGTGCGGCTTCACTGCGATAGCCGCACGGTTCAACCACCACTGGGGTGTGTTTAAACTCTGGCTGACCAGATGCGGCATCGGTATGAGGCAAGATCAAGTCACACGGTTTGCTGTCTTTGGCAGTCGGTGCATTCCAGTGGATAGGCATGAAGACTTGTTCGCGGCGCATCTCTTTGGTCACCACTAATCGTGCTTGGCATTCCCCTTGTGCGCTGCGCACTTTCACCACAGGGTTAATAGTGGCGTGGTTGAAGGCATCTAGCCCGAATTCATCCAAGTTCAGTTCTGAAACGGTATCTGGGTGCATGGCGACAAACGGTTCTGGGGTGTGTTCACCTAAACCTGCCGCCAAGCCTGTGCGGCTCATGGTGTGCCATTGGTCTCGGATTCGACCTGTGTTCATGATAAGCGGGAATTCAAGGCTGGTATCGGCAATCGGTTTGTCGTGTTCGACTGCAATAAACTGCGCTTTGCCAGATTCTGTAAAGAACTCGCCATTGGTGAACATGCGCTGCTCAATGATCTCTGGTTGATACTCAAGCACTGGCCATTGCTGTGGAGTGAGTTCGCCATAGCCTTTCTCATCCAGTTGCGTGAGTCCAATTAAGCACAAGTCTCGCGCTTTGCCTGTTTCATTGTCGAGCGCGGTCATCTCGCAATACTCTTTGAAGATCTCGCCTTCGTGGCGGAACTCAAACTGATCGTTGAATCCCATTTTTTGTGCCACTTCTTTTAATATCCACCAATCGGGTTTGGCTTCCCCTGGGCTTGGTAATACGCGGCGTTGGCGTGAGATTCGGCGTTCAGAGTTGGTCACAGTACCCGACTTCTCACTCCACCCTTGCGCGGGCAGAACCACATCGGCCAAGCGAGTGGTTTCAGTGTCGGCAATGCAGTCCGACACCACCACAAACGGGCACTTCTCTAATGCGGTTTTGATCTTTTCACTGTCAGGCAGGCTCACAACTGGGTTCGTTGCCATGATCCACACCGCTTTGATTTTGCCTTCATTCATGGCATCAAACAGGTCAATCGCTTTTAAACCCGCATGTGTGGCTAAGCTGTCGGTTTGCCAAAACTCACTGACGGTTTGGTGTGATTGCGGGTCACCAAATTCAAAATGCGCCGCTAAGGTATTAGCTAAACCGCCCACCTCACGCCCACCCATCGCGTTCGGCTGGCCCGTTACAGAGAATGGCCCCATGCCCGGTTTACCGATTTTCCCAGTGGCTAAATGGCAGTTAATAATGGCATTCACCTTGTCACACCCTTGTGTCGATTGGTTCACGCCTTGAGAGTAAATGGTCAGCACCTTCTCGTTCGATGCAAACAAACTGTAGAACTGTTTTAGCTGCTGCTCTGTTAACCCTGTAAGCTCAGGCACGCTTTTGTCGCCCCAGCCCGATTCGGTATAGCGATATTGAGTTGCAGAACGAATCGATTCAGTAAAGCCTTGAGTGTGGTTTTCTATGTAGTCTGCATCTAGCTTGTCGTTATCGTCGAGATAGCCCAATAAGCCGTTAAACAGCGCCACGTCTGAGCCAGATTCCAATGCCAAGTGAATGTCTGCGATTTCACAGGTGTCGGTATAACGCGGATCTATCACGATCACTTTCAATGCAGGGTTGGCTTGTTTCGCGGCTCTTAATCTTTGGAAAAGTACCGGGTGACACCATGCTAAGTTGGAGCCTGTAATCACGACTAGATCGGCTTGCTCAAGATCTTCATAGCACACCGGTACGGTGTCTGCGCCAAATGCTCGCTTATGCCCGACCACGGTTGAAGCCATACATAGCCTAGAATTACTGTCGATGTTGCCACTGCCGATGAAGCCTTTCATCAGTTTATTGGCAACATAGTAGTCTTCGGTAAGCAGCTGACCAGACACATAGAACGCAACCGAATCGGCCCCAAATTCTTCGATGGTTTGATTGAATTTGTCTGCGACCAACTGAGTGGCACTGTTCCAATCCAGCTCTTGTTTTTGCTCGTTCTGAATATAAGCAGGCTGTGTAAGACGACCTAAAGGCGTGACGGTGTCGCCGAGCGCAATCCCTTTAGTACAAAGCTTTCCATAGTTTGATGGATGATCTTTATCACCACGTACTTCTAGTTTCCCTAGCGATGTCGGTCTCGCTTCTATTCCACACCCTACACCACAATAAGCACAGGTCGATTTTATCCAGCCGCTGTTTGAATCGGTCATCCGTTTCTCGCTCAAATATCCATAATTGTAATAACTGAAACCAAGCAAATAACACGCCACTTAATAGCAGCTGATGAATAGCAAATAATTTTATTTAAAAACAACAACTTAATAAAAACACAAATATCAACAATGAACCAATTAGAACTTAACCAAGATAGAAACTTAATTTTTGCACCATCTTGCTGAAAGTTGCACCACAAACGCTCATTTATATAAATCTAACAAAAATTTTACATACCACTTTAGGGGTAATTGCGTACTACCTATATTTTTTAAACCACTGAAAATTATAAGTTAATTTTTATTTAAATGAACTAACCGTAATCTGGCATCCTCCTTGCTCCACTAAAAACCAAGACTTAGAAAAAACATTTTTGTTTTTCTTGATGATTATGAATTGAGTGGAATCTCAACCCGGTATTCATCTGCTAACGACTAGAAATTAGATGCTAGTGATGGTGATACCGAGAATAAGGAATGGATTATGAGCAAGAATAAAATCGTCGTTGTTGGTAACGGCATGGTTGGACACAAATTTATCGACAACATCCTGCAATCAGACAGTGATGAATTTGATGTGATTACTTTCAGTGAAGAGCCAAGGCTGGCCTACGACCGTGTTCAGCTGACGGCTTACTTTAATGGTAAAAGTGCTGATGACTTGTCATTGACCAGTGAAGAGTATTACCAAAGCAACGGCGTGAACTACTTGTTGAACCAGAAGGTTGCCAAGCTAGACACCGCCAATCAACAAGTCATCACTGAAAGTGGCCATGTTGAAAGTTACGACAAGCTAATCTTGGCGACGGGCTCTTTCCCTTTTGTTCCCCCTATTCCCGGTAACGACCAAGAACACTGTCACGTTTATCGCACCATCGAAGACTTAGACGCCATCGAGCTTTCAAGCAAAGGCAGCAAATCTGGCGTGGTGATTGGTGGTGGTCTGCTTGGCTTAGAAGCCGCAAACGCAGTCAAAAACCTTGGCTTAGAAACCCATGTGGTTGAATTTGCTCCACGCCTAATGGCCGTTCAATTAGATGACGGTGGCGGTGCCCTACTGCGCAGAAAGATTGAAGACCTTGGTGTGCAAGTTCATACCGAGAAAGCGACCTCTGAAATAGTCGACGGTGAAAACGCTCGCTACCGTATGAACTTCGCCGATGGCACCCATTTAGAAACCGATATGATCGTATTCTCTGCCGGTATTCGCCCTCAAGATGAGTTGGCAAGAAGCTCTGATGTCGAGATTGGCGAACGTGGCGGTATTGTCATCAACAACCACTGCCAAACCAATATCGAAAACGTCTACGCAATTGGTGAATGTGCCCTTTGGGATAACAAGATCTTCGGCTTAGTCGCTCCCGGTTATTCGATGGCAAAAATCGCGGCTTCGCATATTGTCTCTGACGGTACTGACGACGCTGCATTTAAGGGCGCAGACATGAGCACCAAGCTCAAACTGCTTGGCGTCGATGTAGCCAGTATTGGTGAAGTACACGGCAAGACAGAAGGTGCTCAATCGTATACTTATAACGATGAAATTGAACAAGTTTATAAGCGCCTTATCATTTCGGCTGACGGCACGAAAATTGTCGGTGCCGTATTGGTCGGTGATGCAGAAGCCTACAGTTCGCTACTGCAAATCAAGCAAAACGATATGCCCCTTCCTGAAAACCCATCAGTGCTGATTTTACCTAACGTGGCCGATGATTCTGGCAGCGCAATGGGTGTTGAAGCTCTGCCAGACAGCGCTGTGATCTGTTCATGTTTTGATGTGACCAAAGGCGACATTAAAGACGCGGTCTCTGCGGGCTGCACCACGATGGCTGCATTGAAAGAAACCACTAATGCTTCAACAGGTTGTGGCGGTTGTTCTGCCCTTGCTAAACAGGTTCTCGATAGCGAGCTAAGTAACCTAGGTGTGGAAGTCTCTAACGATATCTGTGAGCACTTTGCGTATTCTCGCCAAGAGCTTACCGACATTATCCGCGTCAACAAAATTAAGACCTTCGATGAGCTGTTAGATTCTCACGGCAACGGATTGGGTTGTACTGTGTGTAAACCGGCAGTCGGTTCTATTCTGGCTTCGTACTGGAACGATTACATCCTTGAAGATCAACACATCGAACTGCAAGACACCAACGACATCTACCTTGGCAACATGCAAAAAGACGGCACTTACTCAGTGGTTCCGCGTATCGCTGGCGGTGAAATTACTCCAGATAAATTGATCGTGCTTGGTGAAGTCGCTAAAGAATTCGACCTGTACACCAAAATCACGGGCGGTCAGCGTGTCGACTTGTTTGGCGCACAGCTTAACGAACTGCCTATCATCTGGAAAAAGCTGATTGATGCAGGTTTTGAAACGGGTCACGCCTACGGTAAATCGGTTCGTACCGTGAAATCGTGTGTTGGTAGCACATGGTGTCGATACGGTGTCGACGACAGTGTTGGCTTAGCGATTCGTCTTGAGAACCGCTACAAAGGCCTACGTTCACCACACAAGATCAAGTTTGCGGTTTCAGGCTGTACTCGTGAATGTGCAGAAGCGCAATCGAAAGACATTGGTGTTATCGCCACCGACAAAGGTTGGAACTTATACATCTGTGGTAACGGCGGTATGCGCCCTCGCCATGCGGACCTATTCGCCACTGATTTAGACGAAACCACACTCCTTAAATACATCGACCGCGTTTTGATGTTCTACACACGTACCGCAGACCGCCTACAGCGTACATCGGTATGGATGGAGAACCTCGAAGGCGGCATTGAATACCTCAAGCAAGTCGTGATTGAAGACAAGCTCAACGTTGCTGAAGAGCTCGAAGCAGACATCGCACTCAACATCGAGAAGTACCAGTGTGAATGGAAAACCACCATTGAAAACCCTGAGAAGATGAAGCGCTTCCAGCACTACATCAACAGTGAAGAAATGGACACTAGCCTCTCTTTCATCAAAGAGCGAGAGCAACGTTTTCCTAAGCCGAGCTTGAGTGATGCTTCGAATTCAAAACGCGATGAAAAGCTCGCTAAAGCAGACCAAATCGAAGTGACTGAGGTTTCATAAATTTCATCAGGTTCATCAATAAAAAAATAAAAACTCAATTTTAGACTAGGAGAAAGTCATGGAAAATTGGACAACCGTATGCAGCACCAGCGATCTAACCCCAAACGGGGGGATTTGCGCCAAAGTAGACGATAACCAAGTGGCTATTTTTTACTGCAAGCGCAGCGACACGCTTTATGGGCTCTCTAATTACGACCCTATCGGCAAGGCGAATGTGATGTCACGTGGTATAATTGGTTCATTAAGCGGAGAACCTTACGTGGCCTCACCCTTATACAAGCAGCATTACCACTTAGAAACTGGCGAATGTCTTGAACAGCCTGAGCTCAAGCTCGTGAAATTTGAAGTTCGCAAGCAAGGAGAACAAGTTCAAGTTCTCGCACCACTTGCTATCGCCAGTTAACTAAAACGCCGACACCATCATGCAAACGCTTATTGGCGTGCGCAATTTCGGCACAGGGTTTATGCACATTAAAAGCGTTCGAAGTTCGGAAGTAACGCAGATGCACAAACCGGGTAATTTTCCAGATTTAAAGGATTTAAACCATGGATAACACTAAATTTTCGCTGCTTTCATTTACGGGTAAGATGAAGGTCTTACACCTAAGCTGGATGGCCTTTTTCATTACCTTTGTTGTGTGGTTCAACTTTGCCCCACTACTGCAAATGGTAAAAACCACGCTTGGTCTTTCTACTGAAGAGATCAAAACCCTCCTTATCCTCAACGTTGCATTAACCATTCCGGCGCGTGTCGCAATAGGCATGCTAACCGATAGATACGGCCCAAGGTTGGTCTACTCTTCGCTACTCGCGGTCTGTTCTATTCCTTGTTTCATGTTTGCTCTGGCAGACTCTTTCATTCAAGCAGCCATCGCTCGTTTCCTACTGGGCTTCATTGGTGCAGGTTTCGTTGTCGGTATTCGTCTTGTGTCTGAATGGTTCCCACACAACGAACTGGGTACGGCAGAAGGTATTTACGGCGGCTGGGGTAACTTCGGTTCAGCGGCAGCAGCGTTTACCCTTCCAACTCTCGCTCTAGCGTTTGGTGGTGAAGACGGCTGGCGTTATGCGGTTGGTATTACTGGCGTAATGAGCTTAGCGTTCTCGTTTATCTTCTACAAAAACGTGTCAGATACACCAAAAGGTTCAACTTACTTCAAGCCTGCTCAAGTAACAGCGATGGAAGTGACATCAAAGGGTGACTTTTTCTTCCTACTTATTATGAAGATCCCAATGTATGCCGCTTTAGCGCTACTGACTTGGAAGCTATCACCAAGCAACATCAACATGTTGTCTGACATGGCGGTTTACTCTGTGTATGCCGGTTTGGCTGCGCTTTACGTGTACGAAGTGTCGCAAGTTTGGAAAGTAAACAAGAACGTATTCAAAGAAGAAGTACCAGAGATTCACCAGTACAAATTCAAGCAAGTTGCGGTACTTAACGTATTGTACTTCGCGACATTTGGCTCTGAACTGGCTGTGGTTTCTATGTTGCCACTATTCTTCTCTGAAACCTTTGAATTAACGCCGGTTCTTGCAGGTATGGTTGCATCGGCTTATGCCTTTATGAACCTAATGTCTCGCCCAGGTGGTGGTTGGATTTCAGATAAATTCGGTCGTAAACCAACACTGCTTATTCTAACGATTGGTCTTGCTGTGGGTTACTTTGCAATGGGTCAAGTAGACAGCACATGGCCTGTATGGCTAGCGGTTGTCGCGGCGATGGCGTGTTCTTTCTTCGTGCAAGCGGGTGAAGGTGCGGTATTCGCAACGGTTCCTCTAATCAAGCGCCGTATGACAGGTCAAATTGCAGGTATGACGGGTGCTTACGGCAACGTGGGTGCGGTAGTTTACCTAACTGTGTTGTCATTCGTGAGCTACCAAACGTTCTTCTTAGTGATTGCTGCAACAGCGGTACTAGGCTTTGTAACTCTACTGTTCATGGAAGAGCCTAACGGTCAAATCGCCGAAGTAAACGACGATGGCAGTGTCACGCTGATTAATGTTTCAAGCTAGTCTCAGTACTATGAAGCATTGATATTATTGAATCGGGAGAAGCACCTTAGCGGATACATCAATGCTAGGTGCTTCGTTCAAAAGCTCTAAGTTCACTAGGGCTTTTGTTCTTCCTAGGATGTTCTGTCAAGGAAGCGGGAAGAAGAGCAGTTAAGAAGAAGACCAGTTATGACAATTTCATTCAGCCAAGGGCAAGTCATCACGCCAGAATCCAACAACCAGTTAACGCTTAAGTTTGGTGGTTATTCGAATCAAGGCGTACGTGATGAAAACCAAGATGCCATCATTGTAAAACACCCCAAAACTCGCACAGAACAAGAGTTGAAAGGCAGTGTTGCCTGTATTGCAGACGGGGCAAGTTGCAGTGAACACGGCCAGAAAGCCAGTCACACCAGCGTGATGCAGTTTATCGACGACTATTACGCCACGCCAAATAGCTGGAGCATTCAGCGTTCAGCGCAAAAAGTCCTAACCTCGCTCAATTCTTGGCTCTTCAACACGTCTGTTTCTAATATTCATCCCGCACAACAAGTGAACCATAATGCGCTCGTTTCCACCTTTAGCAGCGTGATATTGAAATCCAACACCGCGCATATATTTCACGTTGGCGACAGTCGCATTTACTTACTAAGAGATGGTGAATTACGCCAACTGACCCGCGACCACACCCGTAAAAATATGGGGCAAAAGCATTATCTAACACGTGCCTTAGGCATGGACAACCAACTCAACGTTGACTATCAAACCCTGCCTATCAAGAAAAACGACTGCTTTATCCTGACATCTGATGGCGTGCATGAGTTTGTCTCTCCCAACACCTTCAAGGAACACATCGACAAACCCGGAGCGGATTTCGAATACGCAGCACAAAGCATCTGTAACACTGCTTTAAGCCACAATAGCTCAGACAACGTGAGCTGCTTGATTGTGCAAGTCAGCCATCTGCCTAAACCTTCGCTGATTGAATTCCATGAAAAACTGGCTAAACGTGCTATCCCACCCGCTTTAAAGCTCGGCCAAAGTATCGACAACTTCATGGTGCTTGAGGTGTTGTATGCAGGCTCTAGAAGCCATGTGTATCGTGTGATGCAGAAAGAGACACAAACCGAATTCGTGCTGAAAGTCCCTTCCGTTCAATATCACGATAGCCCTTCGCAACTGAGAGCTTTCTTTAATGAACAATGGGCAGGGATCTTGTTAAAAAACAAGAGAGTAATGAAGGTTTACCCGACGCCAGAGAACTCGCAATTCTTATACCAAATCTGCGAATG
Organism: Vibrio celticus; assembly: GCF_024347335.1. Classification (NCBI taxonomy): domain Bacteria; kingdom Pseudomonadati; phylum Pseudomonadota; class Gammaproteobacteria; order Vibrionales; family Vibrionaceae; genus Vibrio; species Vibrio celticus. Next base: position 232,984 of record NZ_AP025464.1, on the reverse strand, counting down.
GGTAGAAGGCATCACGCTAAGACAATGGATGTACGACAACCCAAAACCGTCACTCAATGAAGTGCGCGACATATTAGAAAAGATCACTCAAGGCATTCGAGTATTACAACGTGCAGATATGGTGCACCGAGACTTAAAGCCGGAAAACATCATGATTCAACGTGATGGTGAGGTGAAAATCATCGACCTTGGTGCAGTGTTAGTGAGAGGCCTTGAAGAAGGAGAACTCACCGACAAAGACGAGACACCATTAGGCGCGGTCAATTACATTGCACCCGAGACCATCAAACATAACAGCGCGACCACCAGCTCGGATCTGTTCTCTATCGCTGTGATCGGCTATGAGATGCTAACCGGTGGATTGCCCTACTCTGAAATGACGGCACAATCGCTTAAGCAATCTCGTCATCATCAGTGGGAATACCAACCCATCACCCAGAAACGAGCTGACTTACCCAGTTGGGTAGATTTGGTGTTACAAAAAGCCTGCGCGGAATCACCAAGCGAACGTCATCAAGTGTTGGGGGATTTTGTAGCAGACCTTTACACACCAAACCAAAGCTTGGTCAAAAGCAAAGCCAAGCAACCTTTGATAAACCGAAACCCGATCCAGTTTTGGAAAGTGTTGGCCTTGTTGCTCGGCATTGTTGCCATTGTAGAAATGGGCTTATTGCTGAGTTCTAGTTAATTACAGGTTCGAGTTAAAACCAAGTGCGGGTTAAATCTAAGTTCGAGCTAAACGCGAGGCTTCTAGCTAAGCGTAAAATTCGAGCTAGCCTCGTTTTACTAAGCTTCTCGGCACTAGCTCAATGCCAGCTTGGTAACGTTTAGCCGACGCGTTCAAAGCAAGTGCAAAGGCGCTGTCTGCAATCACTTCGAATTGCTGTGGCAGTGAGTGGACTTTAAAAGGTAAGAAATCCAATAAACGATTATCACCAAAGGTTGCTAGCTTTACTTGGCTGATCAGCTCTGGCTTTTCGACCATCACATCCAGCACACCTTCTAATAAGGTGTAAGACATAGTGACAATCGCATCGGGTACTGTGTCTTTGGCAATCCACTCTTCAAAAATCTCACGCCCTGATTCTCGGTCAAAGTGCTCGCCATAACCCACTACCATCGGCTTGTTGTCTGCTAGCCCTGTTTGTTGAGTATGTGCTTTGTTCGCCGCTTCAAAACCCAACTGACGTTCACGTGAAATGTTCAGGTCAGGCAGTGCACCAATCAAACCAACACTATGAATACTGTCATCAAGAATCGAATGCGTCAGTTCAAATGCAGCCTCGAAATCTTCACTGATCACGCAAGCAAAGTGCTCATCATCTAAAGGACGGTCTATCGCGATGACTGGCGTGCCTGAGTTTTGCAGTTTCAAGTAGAACTCATTGGCGTCTGGCATTGAGCTCGCCACTAGCAAGGCATCGATACGACGGCTAACAAGCGCTTCCGCAACTTTACGCTCGGTTTCAGCGTCATCATCTGAACAGCCAATCAAAATCTGGTACCCCACTTTACGGGAATTCTGCTCGATCAGTTTTGCTAAACGCGCGTAACTGCTGTTTTCCAGATCAGGGATAATCAAACCAAATGAACGGCTATTACCAGCGCGCAGCGACGAAGCAGCATGGTCTGGTCGGTAGTTATACTCTTCCACCACTGCCATTACTTTCTGCTGTGTCTTTTCACTGATTCTGTATTTCTGCGCCTTGCCATTAATCACATAGCTAGCTGTCGTTTTCGACACACCGGCTAGTTTGGCAATCTCATCTAGTGTCATATGGGTGACCTGTATTTTGTGCGTAGGATCATATAACCAATCTTCTGATCCTTGGATTAGTTGAATTATATGCTGAATCGATTCAGTATAAAAGCTGAAAGGATTCAGCAAAATCTGAAAAGTGACTTCAATCATCCTTTTGAATGGATTGAGCGTCATTTGCCGTGATTCAGCTTCTTGTTGTTAACGAAACTGACATTACGACACGCAGCAAAACTATTTTGAAAACCAAAATCGGCTTTGCTGAATTTTTTTACACTGAATGCTGAACCGATTCAGCCAATATAAAGCAAAGAGTTAAGCTCCATAAATCTTGCTCTAGACTGAATCGTAGCGATACACAAATTCTCAAGCGATACGCTAAAGAGGCACCATGCTTAAATTATCAAAATCTGACATCACTCTAGGCCAAACTGCCGAAGACAAATTCAAAGCAATCCAAAACATTGCTGGCGACCTGACAGCTAAAGGTTTAGTTGACTCTGGTTACGTTGAAGGAATGCTGAACCGTGAAAACCAGAACTCTACGTTCCTAGGTAACGGCATCGCGATCCCTCACGGAACGACGGATACTCGTGGCCTAGTAAAAGAGACAGGCGTTGCGGTACACCACTTCCCTGAAGGTATTGATTGGGCAGACGGCAACCGTGTTTACGTTGCGATTGGTATTGCAGCTAAATCTGACGAGCACTTAGGCATTCTTAAGCAGCTAACGAAAGTGCTAGCAGCTGACGGTGTTGAAGAGAAATTAAAGCAAGCTAAATCAGAAGACGAAATCATCGCCCTACTTAACGGCGAAGTTCAGCTAGAAGCCGACCTAGACGCTTCTTTGGTTCAGCTACTGTTCCCTGCAAGCGACATGATTCAAATGTCTGCAGTTGCGGGTGGCCTACTTAAGAACACAGGTTGCACAGACAACGCATTCGTTGCTGACCTAGTGACAAAAACACCGACTCACCTAGGCCAAGGCCTTTGGTTGCTGGGCAGCGATAAAGGCGTAACTCGCACTGGCGTATCTTTCGTTTCAACAGCAAACCACTGTGAGTACGAAGGCACACCAGTTAAAGCACTTGTTGCATTCGCCGCTTGTAACAGCGCACACCAATCGATTCTAGCAAACCTAAGTAAGATGGTTTTTGAAGGTAAACAGCAACAACTGTTAGCCGCTGACGCAGCGCAAGTCATTGGCCTTCTAAAAGGTGAAGCGGTTTCTACAGCGTCTCAAGACGATGACAACTGCGCAGTCTTCAAAATCAAAAACGCACACGGCCTACACGCTCGTCCGGGTGCAATGCTAGTCGCTGAAGCCAAGAAGTTTGAATCGACTATCCGCGTTTCAAACCTAGATGGCGACGGAAAAGAAGTGAACGCGAAGAGCTTGATGAAAGTGATCGCTCTTGGCGTTAAACACGGTCACCAACTTCAGTTTGTTGCTGAAGGTGATGATGCAGCACAAGCACTTGAATCGATTGGCAAAGCTATCGCTTCAGGCCTTGGCGAAGGTTAAGGAGTCGATATGTCTGATAAACAAATCAAAGCCGTTACTGTAACGCTTAACCCTGCTCTAGACCTAACAGGCGCTATCGATGCACTTAATGTGGGTTCAGTGAGCCTAGTAAACAAAGGCTCTCTGCATGCAGCGGGCAAAGGCGTAAACGTCGCAAAAGTACTTTCAGAGCTTGGCGCGAAAGTGACCGTAACAGGTTTCCTTGGTCGCAATAACGAAGAAGCGTTCTGCCAACTGTTCGAACAAATGGGCGCAACTGACCGCTTTATCCGTGTCGACGGCGCGACTCGTATCAACGTAAAACTCGTTGAGAACTCAAGCCAAGTAAGCGACATCAACTTCCCAGGAGTACCTGTTGACGCTGACGCGATTAAAGCGTTCAAAGAAACCCTTTTAGAACTTGCTGAAACGCACGATTACTTCGTAATTGCAGGCAGCTTGCCACAAGGCGTATCGCCAGAGCTTTGCGCTTCTTGGGTGCAACGCTTACACGATTTGGGTAAGAAGGTGCTATTTGATAGCAGCCGTGACGCACTAAAAGCCGGTATCAATGCACAGCCTTGGTTAATCAAACCAAACGATGAAGAGCTTTCTCAGCTGTTCAACGCAGAACTCACCACACGTGACCAATGCCAACACGCAGGCCAAGCCCTAAGTGAAAAAGGCATCGATAACATCGTGGTATCACTTGGCGCTGAAGGCGTGATGTGGCTAAACCAAGGTGAATGGTTACATGCTAAACCGCCGCGTATGCAAGTAGTAAGCACGGTAGGCGCAGGTGACACATTGGTTGCTGGTCTATGTTGGGGTCACATGCAACAGATGCCAAAACCAGAACTTATTAAATTCGCAACCGCCCTATCTGCTCTAGCAGTTTCACAGGTAGGCGTGGGCATCACCAGCCAACAAGAGCTGGATTCAGTACTACAAAATATCCAATTACAGTCGCTTAGTGCTCCAACTAGCCAGTTAGACACAAGCAAATAGGACAAAAGGTTTATTATGAATATTACCATTATCACAGCTTGCCCTAGTGGCGTAGCAAACAGCATCATCGCAGCAGGCTTGTTAGAGCAAGCGACAAAAGCACTGGGTTGGAACGCCGCTATTGAATGTCAATCAAGCGTGTTACCTGATTCAACTGTATCGCAAGACACTATCGACAGCAGCGACGTTGTGGTTATCGCAGCCAACACAAACGTTGATAAAGCGCGCTTTGTCGGTAAGAAAGTGTACCAAGCGGCTATCTCTGAATGCACTGCAGATGCAAAAGCATTCCTAGAGAAAGCGGTAGCAGAAGCAACAGTATTAGACGCTTCTCAAGTTGAGACTACAGTCGAAGTTACTGGTACTTCTCCAGCGACAGGCAGCAAGAAGATCGTAGCGATTACCGCTTGTCCAACGGGTGTTGCACACACCTTTATGGCAGCTGAAGCGCTTGAAGCTGAAGGCAAACGCCTAGGCCACCAAATCAAAGTGGAAACTCGCGGTTCTGTAGGTGCGAAAAACCAACTGACAGACCAAGAAATCGCAGACGCTGATCTGGTTATCATCGCAGCAGATATCGACGTTCCACTGGATCGTTTTAACGGCAAAGCGCTATACAAAACAACAACAAGCCCTGCTTTGAAGAAAACAAAGCAAGAGATGGAAAAAGCGTTCGCAGAAGCTAAACCATACCAACACACTGCTTCTTCAAATTCAGCACCTGCTGACGAGAAGAAAGGCGTGTACAAGCACCTAATGACGGGTGTTTCACACATGCTTCCTGTGGTTGTTGCGGGTGGTTTGATCATCGCACTCTCTTTCGTATTCGGTATCGAAGCGTTTAAAGAAGAAGGCACACTGGCTGCAGCACTGATGACTATCGGTGGTGGCTCTGCATTCGCTCTGATGATTCCTGTTCTTGCTGGTTTCATTGCATTCTCAATTGCTGACCGTCCGGGTCTGGCTCCTGGTCTAATCGGCGGTATGCTGGCTAGCTCAACAGGTGCAGGCTTCCTAGGTGGTATCGCAGCGGGTTTCATTGCGGGTTACGCGGCTAAATTCATTGCCGACAAGGTTCAACTTCCACAATCTATGGAAGCCCTTAAGCCAATCCTGATCATTCCGTTTATTGCGAGTTTGTTCACTGGCCTTGTGATGGTTTACATCGTAGGTGGTCCTGTTTCTGGCGTGATGAGCGCGATGACGACTTTCCTAAACAACATGGGAACGTCTAACGCGATTCTTCTGGGTGTGATTCTAGGCGCAATGATGTGTTTCGACCTTGGTGGCCCTGTAAACAAAGCAGCTTACACATTCGGTGTTGGTCTACTGGCTTCGCAAACTTACGCACCAATGGCAGCTATCATGGCAGCAGGTATGGTTCCAGCTCTAGGTATGGGCCTTGCGACTTTCCTAGTGAAAGACAAGTTTGAAGCGGGCGAGCGTGAAGCAGGTAAAGCATCATTCGTTCTTGGCCTATGTTTCATCTCTGAAGGTGCTATTCCATTCGCAGCGAAAGACCCAATGCGTGTTATCCCAGCTTGTATGGCAGGTGGCGCACTAACTGGCGCTCTATCAATGATGTTTGGTGCACAACTAATGGCTCCACACGGTGGTCTATTCGTACTACTGATTCCTGGCGCTATCTCTCCAGTTCTTATGTACCTAGTGGCAATTGCAGCGGGTACAGCGGTAACTGGCTTTGGTTACGCAGCTCTTAAAAAGATGAGCGACTCTAAGGCAACTGCAGAGGCTTAATCCCCCTACTCTGGTTAACGGCTCAGCCCGATAACCAGAGGCTCTTGATAACCGGTTTCTTGGTAAAACGGCTTCTTAAAACAAAGACTCCTCATTTGAGGAGCCTTTTTATTGTTCATATATTTTCCGGTCGGAATGAGTTAAGTGCAATATTGGTATATTTGATTAGGGCGTGTTGATCTTTCGTGAGTGTTTTTTGAACAGCATGGTAAAGAGTTATAATTTGCTTCGCCAAAAGTAAAACCATAACCAATACCATGCCAAGAACAATGCTAACTGATATTCGCTGGGAACTGCTACTCCAAGTTATGAAAAGTACAGGTCGTATTTACGATAAAACTGAACATCGAATGACATTTGAAGGAATACTTTATCGAATGAGAACAGGTATTCCTTGGCGAGATCTACCCTCTGAGTTCGGAGAGTGGAGTACCGTTTACAGACGATTTAATCTTTGGTCAAAGAAAGGGATTTTAGATAATCTTTTCAAAAGCTTATCTAACATGGCTGATTTTGAATGGGTATTTCTTGATGGCTCTATAGTTAGAGCACATCAGCATAGTACAGGTGCAGCTACTGAAAGTTCAGAGCAAATAGGAAAAAGTCGCGGGGGCAACTCAACCAAAATTCACTTAGCCGTAGATAGTGGTGGCCTGCCGATTTGCTTTGATTTATCAGAGGGACAACGCCACGATATAGTGCATGCCGAAAGCTTAGTTGAGCAACTCGATGAAGTTAATACCATCGTTTGTGATAAAGGATATGACAGCGAACCTTTCCGTATTTTGTTAAGGAACGTGGCGGAGAAACGGTAATTGCTAAACGCAATTACGGACAAGATATAGACAAAGACAGTATGGATTGGTGTTTATACAAGTATCGTCACTTGGTCGAAAATGCCTTTGGGAGAATTAAGCATTATCGAGCTATTTCAAGTAGATATGACAAGCTAGAAAGGAATTATGCCAGCATGTTATCGCTGGCATTCATGTTAATGTGGCTACCGATGTATTGTTGAACGCGAAATGTACAGCAAAGATCAACACGCCCTAGCTACTTAGCGTTTCTTCAAAAACACCCAGTTCACGACCAAGCCATGTCGCACGTACTGTGTGATCTAAAGTTTCTTCACCACCAGTTACCGGGTGAATAAGCACCGACATATCACCGCGCTCTTGCTCAAGCCATTCAACAATACCCGACTCTTTGTTAGCAAAGTGAATCTCAAACATCGGCATCTTATGTGGGCCAATCAAACGCTGTATTAATGGGAAAACCTCTAATACATCTTTACGTTCCGATAAAATTTTCTGACGCAGTGTTTCTGCCTGCTCTGCAAAACGCAGAGGGAAATAGATATGACCGTGGTACATGGCACCATCCTTTAGAATTATGATGCGAACAGTTTAACCTGCTTTCTCTAGCAAGGACAGCCAACCAATGGCAGCCGAAGTATTAAACATCATGTAGAAGACTGATCTAGCTGAAATTTCTAGAGCATTGCAACAAAAACGCCACACGTAGTTTAAGTGTGGCGTTTGTTTTTAAGCTATAAAATGCTTTAGCAATAATTAGCGTTAGTAAATTGAATCAACATTCAAAGGACTGTTCTTTGGTTTCTCTAGTTTTAATTGTTCAACCGCACTAAGACCTTTAGAGCTAATTCCGCCACTATAAGACTTCGTGCCATCAGCATTAGTCATTGAAGTTTCGCCCACGTTCCAAGCAACAAAGAAATCACTTAAGTCATAATTGGAAACGTAGGAGCTACAAACCATCATTAAGTCGCCACCGGTTAGCCCAGTATCTTTGGCACTACAATAGTTTTCAACCACATCACCCTCTGTATCACCTCGAGCTTTACGGTGCATAAGTTTGAACATGTTCCAGCCTTCATCGTCACCATACACATCAGATTGGCTTGCGCCGCGTGTATACCAATCATCAATTGCAAAGTTCGATTTTGCCCAGATTTTTAGTTGACCAAACATAACTAATCGTAAACCTGCATCACCATGTGACCAACCATGTTCATTATTAAGCTCTAGCCATTTAGGTGCTTTCTTAATATCCGATTTAATGCGATCCATTTCAGGGTTTGCATTGCGCCCCTCTAACTCCTGCATATACAACGCAAGAAGGTTATTGGTCACTTCTGTACTACCAGCCGCTAGGAAAGGAGCTGATGCTAAGTTATGACCCACCTCATGCCACAACAGCCAGTCGTTCACAGGGTTGGTTGGAATGTATGTCCGATTTGCGTTAAAGCTTGAGTTCATCACTGGGTAGCCAGAGTGAGCAGCACCAATCGAAATCTGCACGTCATTCACAAAACGATGGCGGAACGCCTTCAGTTCTGGATAAGTGAACCTACGGTGTAAACCATCGTTTTGTTTCTCATCACGCCCGTAGAAGTCACTTGCCGCTTCGGCGAATCGATTCATATCAGTTGTGAATTGGTTCAAATCAGCGGATTCTAGATTCCTGATTGGGGTCGTATAAATAAATGAACCCGTATCGATTTCTGCAATTGGAGCCTCTGCCGATTGAATAGAGTTAATCCACTCCCCCTCTTTCCACCAAGCCGCTTTTAACGCGCCATCAATGCTAAACGAAACTTCACCAAGCTCTTTTACTTTCGGTTGAATATAAATCAGGCCGCCATAAGGGGCTTTGAAATTTAAGCTCGAACCATTGTAATCGTAGCTGGTTTGCATACGTGGAGGACGTTTCAAGCTCGTTTCGTGATTCGGCTTACCTGTAAGATCATCCGCCATCATCACGGTAATCGTAGCTGCCACTCCGTCTTCAATGGTTACTTCTTGTAATTGAGGTGCCCACAGACCTGTAGATTGATTATTCCCTGCCGAATACGTCACTGCTTTACCGTTGGTTTGAATCATTACCGTACTTGATGAGGATGCCCCCGAAGTTCGACCCGGATACATTGTGGTATCGACAACGATTTCATGATCCCAGAATGAGCGCCCCAACATGATACGAGTCAGAGGTTTCTCCATGTAATTTAATGGATAGCTCGGATTCAACTGCCCAGATAACTCACCTTCGCCATGAATCATTCCATTAGCGACTAACGACGCTTTTAGGTCAACAGGACACTGTGCATCCATTGTGTCTGTTTGATGTAAGCCTTCGGTATAACAGTTTAGGAACTGAACAGCTTGCTTGAACCCCAACTCATCTTGTATGTCTGTTTCAAAACGGTATGCGTTGTCGTTCCACATCCAAACAGACAGGTTATCAAACGCTTGATTCAATTCACTGTTAGACAGGCGTTTACCTTGAGTACCTTTTGTTCGATAGTAAATCTCGTGCTCGTAAAGCGCTGTAAAGTTAGTGCCCAAGTTTGCTGCTTTCACCATGCTACCAACAACAGCTTCACTTACTTCATAGCGGTCGAAATCGGCTCTATGATAAGCACCACGAACAGTAATTCCGTCTCCAGAACGAGTCTCAATACAGTTAAATTCGTATTCATAATCGTTTGTACAAAGATCAGTTCCATCAAATGCAGATTGCAGTTCTTTGATCGCCGCTTCACGCTCTTCTGCCGATTCAACAAAGATACGTGCGGATTTTGTCTCCATTACGGTTACACCAGACGCATCAAGCACTGGCTTCCCTTCAACGTCTAACTTAACAACCTCATAAGTCGGGATTTCAAATTTGATTTTGGATTCATCTTCAATCCACTCAACCGTACCATCTTGATTTACCGTGAATGGAGGCTCCCCTTGGTTATCTTGAAAACGCTCAAGAACCACCATTTCCTTTTGGCTCTTCACGTGAAGATTTGGATACGGTGCTTGGCAGTAATAAGAGCTACTGCAGAAAGCTTGGTTTGTCGGCGTAACGTTTTCACCGCCAAGAGATACACCTGCGGCATCCGCCAAGCGCCCTATAGGTTCAGGGTTAGTCGTTTGAATCGCATCCATAAACAAGATATTGCCACCGTCATTAACATAGTTAATAAGAGCCGTAATATCGTCTTGGCTTAAATTCGGGTTATCCAAGTCAGCGACAAACTGGTTAGTCATGCCATCTTGAACCAACTTAGGTGGGTATGCCTGAAGGATCAAAATCGGCGTAGTGCTCGCATTCAAACCATCAAAGTCACCTGAACCACGCTTTTCTACTGATGCAAAACCATACTGAGGACTAACAAAAAACGTGTACTGCTTACCCATTGTGGAGTGGTGATAAGCCGAATAAGCTTGGTCAATATTGGTGACTGCATTCATCCCAGCAATAGGCAAACCATTATTGAACCACTCAAACAAGTTCGAGAAAAACAGCCTCATGCTGCCTTGGTCATCATGCAGTAGGTTTTCAAACGTCGAAACAGTGCACTGTTGTTTGTTGCTATCGATGTGTAATGTGCGATTCGCCCAATAATTCTCTGGGCATGACAGAATACTTGGATATAAGCCATTGCCCATGAACACGACTTTACCTTTGCCTATCTCGCCTGCAGTAACGAATGGAAATCCATAAGTCGCGTTGTCTTCAGAAACTAAAGGGATCGAAGGCATCGAGATGCTTGGGTGTTGTGCGATGTAAGGCTTACCTTCACGAGTCCAAGCCTGTTGCTCGCCAAAATAAAGCTCACGGTTTTTATCAGTTCTTGGCATCATCACAGGGAAGGCTCTGTTCGAGATGTTCAGAGCTCGCATACCGCGGGTATAACCCGTCGCACCGTAAAAGCTACCATTGTCATTGAAGACATGGAATGTGGTGACGTTGTGGAAGATTTGCTGCAGAGAATCTGTAACATACTGACCAGAATCCATAGATAAAACGGCAGGTTGACGAACATAATCCATAAACTGAGGCGTTTGGCGCAGCTGCTCATCAATGACTGCTGTTAACCCTTGGCTAAACTGACCAACAAACTCATTAGGAAGTTCGAAGTCTGTACCCTCTATCAGCCCCCCATTTGGCAGAGTTAGGTTGATCAACTCATTTATAACGTTAGGGTACTTTGAAAAGGTATCTTGGACTTCTTCAGATATCTCATAATAACTTACATGATCAACCGCGTAGCGCTCTAGTAATGACTGGATATTCGCTTTCTCTACCACATTATTGGTCACATCAGACAATTTATAAGCAATCTGATTACCCGTAATGGAGCCAAACTCAAACGTATCAATACCAAAAACAATTCTGTCGCCCCACAGGTACTCAAAGGTTCCCTCTTCATCCGTCACGCCCGTCGCGTTAGCCGAAAAGAAACTGATCCCAGAAATCGGCGTACCATTAGCATCTGTAAGCTTACTGCGAGTTAACACCTTGCCTTCAACACTTGGCTTATAAGCATAGGTAGACTCTGCGTCTGCAGAAACAAAACCAGCGTTAAGGTTATTGTCCGCATTAGGGTCAACCGCAGGAACAACAGTTGTGTCTACGTGTGAACTAGGAGCCTTACCTACTTCATCTGTAGATTCTTCTTCTTTCGAAGAAAAGTACGCATCGACAGCATCTTGATCATCAAGTTGCGAGAACACATCCTCAATATCAAAAGCATCCAGTTCTTTTAAACAGATAGCACTTTCAGTCTCACAAACATCAATTGATTCGAGTACCTTAGTAACGTTGTCTCCATGTAATTCTGTCAACTCAAATGCCGCATGAAGCGTGTCATTTGAAATCGTGCTTTCGGTAACTTCAGGGAAAGGAGCAGTGAAATCACCTAAGGTAAGGTGACCCAAGGTACAACTAAAACTCACGCCTTGTTTTACACTGAACGTTCCGTTTTCAAGATGAATGCCGTCACAGTACACCTCTCCAGAAACAAACGCCCCGCTCGACAACAGTGAACCGATGTAAGTTGTTGGGGGAATAATATCTGTTGGTGGAATAATGTCAGTCGGCGGAAGAATATCCGTTGGTGGTACAATATCTGTCGGAGGAAGAATGTCCGCTGGTGGTACAATATCTGTCGGAGGAAGAATGTCCGCTGGTGGTACAATATCTGTTGGAGGAACCGTATCAGGGCCACCACTATAGCTTAGTGAGTCGTGATTACACCCTAAAAGAGCCGTGGATATGATAGCCAACGCAATTAAGTTTTTTTTCATTGAGCGAAGTTAGTCGTAATTTAAAGTGGACCGTTATCTTATAGATTTACTCCACCTCGATGACTATTGTTTTTTGTCTTAACCACAAAGACTATTACTCATAAGCGATTGAATAAGATGAATAAAGTGATAATTGAGACTCTCATTCCAATTGCAAAACCTCTCCCTACCTTAAAACGGAAAAACGCCATATCTCGATTGAGATATGGCGTTTCAATTAGCCATTAACATTAAGACCGATAGGGTATATCTGCCAAAAACACGTTCAAAAAAGAACTAAGGCTTAAGCTTTAAAACTCGGTCAATGTCTTCTGCAGAATGGCGCTCTGGTACTTGCTCCCACTCTTCGCCAAATGAACGGTTAACCACTCGGCCGCGTTGGAAGCCTTCGCGCGCTTCTAGCTGCTTCGCCCAGCGTATGACGTTGGTATAGGACTCTACTTGCAGGAATTCGGCTGCATCGTAGATTTTGCCTAGCACAAGGTTGCCATACCAAGGCCAAATCGCGATATCAGCGATGCTTAGCTCGTCACCCGCCACAAATGTGTTATTTGCGAGCTGTTTGTCTAACACATCTAGCTGACGTTTAGCTTCCATCGCAAAGCGGTTAATTGGGTACTCTTGCTTTTCATCCGCGTAAGCGTAGAAGTGACCAAAGCCACCACCTAGGAATGGCGCAGAACCTTGTGCCCAGAACAACCAGTTAATGGTTTGTGTTCTTGCTGCCCCTTCTTTTGGTAAGAAGTGACCAAATTTTTCTGCTAGATGCATCAAGATAGATGCCGATTCGAAAACATTAACGTCTTCGTCACCAGACTTGTCGACAAGTGCTGGTATTTTAGAATTTGGATTCACGCCAACAAAGCCAGAAGAGAACTGATCAGCCTCACCGATGTTGATCAAGTACGCATCATATTCAGCTTCTTTAACACCCGCCGCTAACAACTCTTCCAGCAAAATAGTGACTTTTTGACCGTTAGGTGTGCCAAGAGAATACAATTGAAAAGCATGGTCACCAACAGGAAGCTCTTTATCAAAGCGAGCTCCAGATTCAGGACTATTGATGTTTGCCCATTTGTTACCACCAGCAGTATCGTTAACCCAAACTTTTGGCGGAGTGTATTGTTCTGACATGATATTTCCTTATTAATATAGGGTCTCACAAACTGATATTAGGTCACATGTCTGCGGTTAAAACCCCTGAATACGATTTATTTTCAAACTGTTAAGCATGGCTTATTCCAGAAAGACATAACCCGCTTTAGCGTTAGTGTGTAAAAGATAAGTCCGTATTCAAACTTCAGTCTAATATCGCAAAATCCCCCGCATCATTTAACAATGATTTACGAACGACATACCGACAGCTTCAAGAAAGCTGTGATAAAATCGGGATATTACAATTGATAAGGATTTGGCAATGTCTTCTGATTTCACAGGTTCAAGTGCAGCGTATGCTCGCCAAGAGAAAGGCTACCGTGAAAAAGCACTAAAACTGTACCCTTGGGTTTGTGGTAAATGTGCGCGTGAATTTGTTTACTCAAACCTCCGAGAGCTGACCGTTCACCACGTGGATCACGACCATACAAACAACCCTGAAGATGGCAGCAACTGGGAGCTACTGTGCCTGTACTGTCACGATCATGAGCATTCAAAATACACTGACCATGAGCGTTATGGTGTGGATGCAAAAGCGAGTTTAGATGATCATCAGTCAGCGACACACAACCCGTTCGCCGATCTCGCCAAGATGATGAAGAAGTAACACACCTTCAGAGTTGCCTTTGGTAGATGGTAACTGGTAGATAATAGATAAATAACAAGAAACCCCAGCATGTCACCATGCTGGGGTTTCTTTTATCTGCCGTCATAACCAAATAATAGAGTTCAGATAGGCAGGATCAAAAAAGCCTTCCGAAGAAGGCTTTTTAAGAATCAAATAGAATTATGCTGCCGCTTGCTTGCGAGACTCTTCTACCTGCTTAGCGCGCTTTTTCATCATCAGTTTATCGCGGTACGCAAACCAAACGTAAGACACGACCACTAAGAAAAACAGATATGACAATGAGAAAATGAACGGCGATTGAATGATATCGTTCGAGATACCCCAAGAAACACCGATAACAGTCACTGCAATTTTCGCAAAAAAGCCACACATCAATAGCACTAATGCCAACTGTGGGAAACGCGTACTGCGGAATGCAAGCCAGTAGCAACTACCAACTGCTAGAGCCGCAACATAGAAGCCGAATAGGAAAGAGTGAATATGGTCAGCTGCCGCTACACCACCAGAAATTGACATCAATAAAATTAAAAACAGTTTCATAATACTCGCCTCACCATAAGTTGGAAACGCATCCTTTCAAATTTGGAATCTCAGTTTGCGTACTATTTTCCCACTTTTTACGGACAACACAACCCCTCCAATCGAACAAAATGTAAGCAAAGGTGCTAACAAAAAGCACCCTTAACAATTACGTAACATTCTGTTTTTAATAAAACTCCGTTACTCCTTGTCTCATATGAACAAAGCGCTATTTCGATTTATTTTGTTACACAATTTTAACCTTGGAAATTAATTAAAATTATTTGTAACTCTGTGATATCCGCACGGAATACGTGTCTATTCAAAAACCATCACCTCAAAATCCCTGAAATAATAAGAAAACAGAGCGAAAAAGAACAAAACAGAAAGGTGTTGAATACATTTTAAAAACCAATAAAAAACAACTCATTAACAAACTAAATTTAATTTACCGAAAATGGAAAAAGAGATTCCAATCACATTTTTATTGGTTATAATCCGCGCTCTTTTGCGCTATCTGTTGATAAACGCAAACTAATTTTGAAGAAACAATCACAATAACCCGTCTTTAGTTAAGTGGCTCTCCACTAACCGATGACAAAACTGAGAATAAAAATGAGCAAGATTGATAAAGCAACACGTATCCTGCTAGCAGGCTTCTGTATCAACCTTTGTCTTGGCATCCTGTATGCTTGGAGTGTATTTAACAAAGCGCTAGTAACTGAAGCTGGTTGGAGTGCTGCTGAAGCATCTTCTCCTTACGCTATTGCAACTATCACATTCTCTGTTTGTCTTCTTGTTGCAGGCATCCTACAAGACCGTATGGGTCCACGTAAGATCCTAATCCTAGGTACGGCTCTAACAGGCCTAGGCATGATTGCTTCTGGTTTCGCTACAACGCCTATGATGCTGAACATCACGTTCGGTATTATGACAGGTGCTGGTATCGGCTTCGGTTACGCATGTCTTTCTCCATCTGCAATGAAGTGGTTCCACTCTTCTAAGAAAGGTATGGTTAACGGTCTTATCGCAGCAGGCTTCGGTCTTGCAGCTATCTACCTAGCACCAGTAACTTCTGCGCTAATCGACAGCATGGGTATCCAAACTAGCTTTATGATTCTTGGTGTTGGTGTACTTGCAATCGCAGTACCTCTAGCAGCAACAATCAACAACCCACCAGCGGATTACACGCCAGCTGAGCCTAAAGTAAAAGCCGGCCAAGCTCCTAAAGCGGTTAAGAAGACTGAAGACCTAACTTGGAAAGTAATGCTGAAGACTCCTCAGTTCTACTCTCTATGGATCATGTACGCATTCGCTGCATCTGTTGGTCTAATGATCATCGGTAACATCACTACGATTGCTAGCGTTCAAGCTAACCTGCCAAACGCAGTTTACCTAGCGTCTATCCTTGCAGTATTCAACTCAGGCGGCCGTGTTGCTGCAGGGATGCTTGCAGATAAAATCGGTGGTGTACGTACTCTACTTCTAGCGTTCATCCTTCAAGGCGCGAACATGGCTCTATTCGCTACGTTCAACTCTGAATTCACGCTAATCATTGGTACGGCTATCGCAGCTGTTGGTTACGGTACGCTTCTAGCAGTATTCCCAACTCTGACTGCTGAGTTCTACGGCCTGAAAAACTACGGTACTAACTACGGCGTACTTTACACGGCATGGGGTATTGGCGGCGCTATCGGTGCAGCAGTTGTTGGCTTCTCAATGTCAAACGGCGAAGGTTACGGCCTAGCTTACACAATCTCTGCAGTTATGATGGCAGTGTGTATTGTTCTAGCAATCATCACTAAGCCAATCTCTGAAGCTAAAGTTGCTGAACTAAAAGCATCGCAAGCTTAATCAACAGAAAAGATTGAATTTGTTACTGAAGAGCTTAACCTTAGGGTTAGGCTCTTTTTGTATCAAGCGACTTCTCCATTGACGACCGAAACCACTGTTCAGCTCTCCCCTACTTATTATCTCGACAACTTCAATCGGCTGGTTGAACACGCTCAAACGCTCTACCCCGATCTTCTGAGTGACGATGAATGTCGTTGGTTGTCCGCATACAAACGCCTTTCTGTTTCAAGCCAATGCTTAATGGTTCGTTTGCTTTCTCGTAAAGGCCGTTGGTTTCGCAGCGATAAACTCAACTATGTTGAGATCCCTGATCTAAAGACCGCACTGCAAGAGCTAAGCAGATCAGGCTTCATTGGGTTGAGTCATCCCGAAGAACAGCATGACCTCGCCATTAATGAGGTCGATCTCGGGTTGCACTTACTCACCAAACCAGAGCTGTTGAATGTATTCCCCGCCCTTAAGAGCCATAGAACTGCCAAGAAAGATGATCTGTTGTTACGGCTTGATCAGCAACCTTTTGATCAATTTCAAAACCTAACTTTTGACTGTATTTACGTCATCGAATCTCAAGTGATTGATGTATTACTGTTGCTATTCTTTGCTAACACCTATCAAGACTTAAGCCAGTTCGTGTTAAGCGACCTTGGGCTCAACACCTTTGAGAACTACCCACTAAGTAAGCAACGCCGCTTCTTCACTTCTAGAGATCAACTCAATCAATTACTCCAGATGCGCGATATTCAACGCTTGTATTCAGAAGGTGACCGCAAAGATGGCGAGTTTCTGGAACTGCTTTTAAATTCGATTCCTGAAGAATCAGAACACAGAAGCATTGCCAGAAAACGATCGCGTTTGCTCAATGATATTGCTCGCGATCTAGAAAGGTTAAACCTAAACGCCCAAGCTGTCTTTTGGTTCAAGCAATCTACACTTCCACCAAGCAGAGAACGACTTGCGCGCATCTACGACAAACAAGGTGAGTTAGACTTAATGTGTGACATTGTCACGCAAATAAAAGCTACTCCATCGGATGTGTCAGAGTTAGAAGTCGCGATTAAGCTTGAAGACAGGCTATTACGGAAACAGGGGCACAAAGTTTCACGAACTATAAAACCAAGCTGCAAAGAGATAAAACTGGAATTAGACCTCAGCCAAACTCGAGTAGAGCTTGCGGTAAAGCAGCATTTTGAGAACCAAGGTTGGGATGTCTATTTTTCTGAAAACAGTTTTCTGTGTGGCTTGTTTGGTTTGGCTTTCTGGGATGTCATTTTCGCAGACGTTGAAGGCGCCTTTATCAATCGATACCAACATCGACCATTGGATCTGTACCATTCAGATTTCGTAGACAAGCGAGTCGGACAGGTTGAAGCCGTGTTTCAGACGATATCCAAACATGGGCTGAACCATTTGCCTGATACTCACGATGAAAAGCTAGGTATCGCGAACCCCTTTGTTCATTGGAATTATTTTCCTAAGGCACTCATCGAACACAGCTTGGCTTCGATTCCAAATGCCTTAGTTGTCGATCTCTTCAAGGTGATATTGAGTGATTTAAAGCTATTTAGAACTGGGATGCCGGATTTGATTGCATTCAAGGGCGCTGAGTTTCATTGGATTGAAGTCAAAGGCCCTGGCGATAAACTGCAAGACAACCAGTGGCGCTGGATCAAAGAGTTTGAGCGATTGTCTGTCCCCTTCTCTGTTTGTTACGTCAATCAGTAAGCCTTAAGTCGACACTCTAAATTCCAACCTCGGGTGAGTGACTCACCTCGATAAGTTGCTCAGTCCCATCAAGATCTTATCTATAAGATTGTTAGAACATGAGCATTTTCAATCATTTTCGATATAATTATAGAAAATGCCTAATATTTAAATACGTATGAATTTGAAAAAACTCTTCATTTTAGCTTTTGTTAGCGTCTTCTCAGGTTGTGCCGTCTACGCGGGTTTAAACTTCGACGAGCTGTTTGGTAAACAACAAGTTCGCGACCGCCAAGCGCCTATTCTTTCGGCTCAAGCACAGCACTTCATTGACGAAGTAAAGCCCATCATTGATCACCGATGCGTGGTTTGTCACGCTTGTTATGATGCCCCTTGCCAACTCAAAATGTCTTCAGTGGAAGGCATAGACCGAGGCGCGAGCAAAGCACTCGTTTATCAAGGCACCCGCTTGACGGCATCAGCCCCTACTCGCTTGTTTGAAGATGCGTTAACCACGCAAGAGTGGCGCGATGCGGATTTTCATCCAGTCCTCAATGAGCGAATGCAGAACTCAACGGCTAACCTCGATGCTGGTCTTGTTTCTCGTATGTTGATCCAGAAAGAGAATCACCCTCTGCCCGATCAAACCCAGCTTGAAGGTTTCGACTTTTCAATCGATCGCGACCAACAGTGCCCAACGATTGAAGAGTACGCTCAATACGAGAGAGATTACCCAACTTGGGGGATGCCTTATGGGATGCCGAATTTAGATAAATCCGAATACGCGACTTTAATGAGTTGGTTGGAAAATGGCGCGTTAATGAACGACCATATTCCGCTAAATGATGCAGAGCAAGAGCTCGTTAATGTCTACGAAAGCTTTTTAAATAAGAGTGATAATAAGAGCCAACTTTCAGCACGTTACATCTATGAGCACCTGTTTTTATCTCATGTCTATTTTTCTGATTTAGCTCAGCCAACACGCTTCTTCACTGTTGTTCGCTCTGCAACACCTCCGGGTGAAGCGGTACAGCGCATCACGACTCGTCGCCCTTATGACGATCCAAAAGTAGACCGTGTTTACTATCGTCTGATTCCAGAGCAAGGCACCATCGTCGACAAAACGCACATGCCTTTCGCACTTAATAAAGAACGTCTACAAAAGTGGAATAGCTGGTTTGTCGACGTTAATTACACCGTAAAACAACTTCCTAGTTACGATATTGATGTTTCAGCTAACCCAATGACTTCGTTTGAAGCGCTGCCAGTAAACTCGCGCTTCAATTTCATGTTAGATAACGCGCAAAACACCATCATGGCCTACATCAAAGGACCTGTGTGTCGTGGTCAACTTGCCTTGAACGTGATTAACGACCGTTTTTGGGTTTTCTTCATCGACCCTGAGAAAGCCGATTTACCAGAAATAAATGCCTTCTACGCGAGCCAAAAGAAAAACTTAAAGCTGCCTAGTGAGCTAAAAAGCAACACCGTACCTGTGACCAACTGGGTAAGATACGCGAAGCAACAAGCGCGATACTTAAACGCGAAATCAGACTTCACCAACCAATGGTTCGAGAGTGGCGTAAACCTAGACACTAGCATCATTTGGGATGGCGATGGTATCAACCCGAATGCTGCTCTCACCGTCTTTAGGCACTTCGATAGCGCCTCTGTTGCACAAGGGTTAGTTGGCACTCAACCTAAGACTGCGTGGATTCTTGATTATGCTCTTCTAGAGCGTATTCATTATCTTCTCGTTGCGGGCTTCGATGTTTACGGCAACTTTGGCCATCAGCTGATTACACGCATGTTCATGGACTTCTTGCGCCTTGAAGGTGAGAGTAACTTCTTAAGCCTTCTTCCTAAAGACGTCCGCCACATTGAACACTCTAGTTGGTACCAGAACCAAAGCGCACAACTGAGTGACTACTTGCAGCGAAACATTGCACCTTTTGATCAGCCGACCAGCGTGGTTTACAAAACAGCCAACCCTAAGCGTGAACTGCTTAATATGATCAAAGATAAGCTCGAACCTGTTCTCGATAATCGCTTTGAGATTGTGGAAACGGGTTTTGGTAGAAAGAATGAAGCACTGCTTAATCAAGTGAATTTGATTAAGGGAGAAGGCCTGCGTCATGTACCACAATTAGTGATGATCATGATTGAAGGCGAAAACGGCGAAGAGCAACTGTTCACCATGATTCACAATAACGCGCACAGCAACATTTCTAGCTTGTTTAATGAAGAAGGTAACCGTGATTACGCCAATGATGACCTAACCCTCGTAAGAGGTGTTGTGGGAAGCTACCCTGCGGCTTACCTATCATTAACGGAGAGCGAGATTCCTGCTCTGGTTAAAGCGCTGCAAAACTTAAACGCAGAAGAGGACTACGTGGCGCTGCTAGACAAGTTTGCGGTACGACGCAGTTCTAGCGAGTTCTGGCCATTCAGTGATCGCGTGCATCGTTGGTATCAACAAGACCAACCGATCGAGTTTGGCTTATTGGATTACAACCGCTTCGAGAACCGTTAGTTTTCACTCATAAAGCATAAAAGCAAAAATCCTCTGTCTTGGCAGAGGATTTTTTGTATATAGGAAAGTATCTTAAGTGCTATTGAGAAGCGACGAGTTCTCTATATTGAAGCCGATGCTTCCGGTTGGTGTAGCTCATCAAAAAACGCACGCGCGGCGGGAGAAAGGGAATCCACAGGTTGCTTCAACACCACGTAAAACTGGCTCTTGAGGCTCCATTTCTCGGGCTGAAGCGGAATCAAGGCTTGGTCATAATGGCCACGGTCGATTAAGTGAGACGGTAAAAAACTCAGGTGTGTGCCGGCCAAGGTTAAAATTACACCCGACTCGACATGCCAGCCATCAAAAGGCTTTACGGAATCGTACTGCTCAATATTCAGTAATCGGAACATCTCATCTTTGGCATAGCCGCCCATGTTGATACGACAGCCCTCCAATGAGAAATCCTTGTCCATGATCTTCTCAGCCAGATCCTTGCGCGCATATAGATAACTGTGCTCTTCAAACAGTGGGTATTTATGTTGAAACGCTGATTTTTGATGTGACCCTAGAACCACTATCATCATATCAATCTGGTTCTTTGCTAACTTCTCATTCAACTGGGTGAAATCGCCGACATCAACACTCACCTCAACACTGTTACTGCGTTGGTAAAACGTCTCGATCGCTTTAGGAAGTGGGTTATAGGGCAAAGTGACGGTGTTATCCAAGCATCCAATTCGCACATGCCCAGAGAGTTCTGTCTGTACACCACGTAACTTATAAGCGAAGTCGGTTAAGGTCGATTTTAGTTGGTTCGCATATTTATACACTTGCTCACCTTCGTGAGTCAGCTTAAAACCCCTTCTTCCACGTTGGCATAATGTTAATTCTAAGCTTTTTTCCAAGGCAATAAGCTGATTACTCAGCACAGGTTGGCTAATACCAGTGCTTGCGACCGCCTGATTGATGCCACCTTGCTCAACAATTTCACAAAAAAGCTCTAATCTTCGCAGGTCTCTTTTATCTAACTTATTGTTTGAATTCACTTTGCCACTCACATTTGTTTTTTGTTATGTTTACATCTGATTATATTCATTTATTAACAATAAATACATCAGTATGCTTTATTCACACTTATGGAATAACAATGCATGGATGGCAATATGGCGGCAGAAGCTTACGTGAATAAACCCGAAGCAACACACAGCCACAAAAAGATAGATGACTTCGAATTGGAACCCGTACCCGAGAAGGCCAAACGATCTTGGTGGGTTATCAGCCTTATTTGGTTGGCTATCGGCATCGATATTTCGGGATTGTTTCTCGGCTCGATCCTAAGCAGCGGTATTGGTTTTGAAGATGCCCTGCTTGCCACGTTTATTGGTTCAGGGTTATTGGCGATCATCGCGATGCTGTGTGCCAACATTGGCTTTCAAGCTGGTGTCTCTACCCCGCTGGTGAGCAGCGCAGTATTTGGTCGTAACGGCGGTAAAATTCTTGGCTTCATCAACGGTATCTCATTAGTTGGTTGGTTCGCATTTCAGGCTGACTTCTTCGCTTTCATCATGGTCGATGCACTGGCGAAATACGACATCATAATTTCACACCTTACAGCTCTTATTGGCGGCAGTGTATTAATGATGATGACGGCTATCTATGGCGTTCGCGCTTTAGGTAAACTCAGTACCTATTCAGTGCCTTTGATGGTGACGCTGATTACCATCGGTTTGTTTATGGCCGCTGACTATCAAGGTGGCACAGCGCCATCGATTGAAGATCCTTTGACGCTTGGCCAAGCCATCTCTTTTGTTATGTCTATCTGGATTTTGGCAGCGGTTGCAGCACCTGATATTGCTCGCTACGCCAAAACGCGTCGTGATGCGATTCTAGGAGCGGGTATCGGTTTCCTCGTCGGCAACAGTGCCATCATTCTTATCGCGTTGATCTTGACCAAAATGACCGGCACCGACGATCTAGTAGAAGTCTTCTTCACCCTAGGTTTAGGCATGGCAGCTATCATCGTGCTGGTGTTCGCACAATGGACTACCAACAGTAGCAACCTGACCTCTGGCGGCTTATGCATGTCGATGGTTCTACCTAAGATTCCGCGCCCTGTTCTGGTTGTGATCATGACCATCGTCGGCATTGGCATTGCTCAACTCGGCATGGTGAACAAGTTTACCGACTTCTTAATGCTACTCAGCGTAACCATTGCGCCTGCTGCGGGTGTCTACATCGTTCAATATTATGTTTTAGATTCGACAAAAATGAGCTTTGAGAACATCCAACAAGTTCCAGCTTGGATGTTTAAAGGCTTGGCTTCTTGGGCATTTGGTACTGCATTCAGCGCTTGTACTGCACCAGAGTTTTTCAACCTATTTTCGTTCACCAGCATCTCGGCGTTAGACGGCATTCTTGCCGCTGGTGTGATTTACCTCGCCCTAATGAAGCTTTCTCCTTCAAGTGATAAGGAATAGTAGTTGTGATTATTACCGAACAAATGATTGATGATATCGCGCTTGGTGCGACGGTATTAGGTACTGGCGGCGGCGGTGACCCATACAGCGGTGCCTTGATGGCGAAAGTAGCCATTGCAACGGCAAAGCACCCTGTACGCATGATTCCTTTAGAAGACGTGCAAGACGATTGGATGACAGTGCCCTCTTCAATGATTGGCGCACCAACCGTCGCAGTAGAGAAACTCAATTCGAAAGATCAAATGTTGATTGCTTTCGAAGCGATGGAAAAAGCGCTCGGCACTGAAGTAGCGGCAACGTTTCCTATCGAAGTAGGCGGCTTCAATTCATTGATTCCAATTCTCGTTGCAGCGCAAAAGAACATTCCTGTGATCGATTGTGATGCGATGGGACGTGCGTTTCCAGAAGCTCAGATGGTGACCTTCTTTCTTGATGGTCTCCCTTCTGCACCGAACACATTGGCCGATGAGCGTGGCAATGTCGTCACGCTTTATCCGATTGACGGTATTTGGTCTGAAAAGTTTGCGAGGCCGATTACCGAACAGATGGGTGGCTCTGCAGCAATGTGCGATTACCCAATGAACGGTAAGAACCTAAAACGCAGTGCACTGCCTGCAACACTGACCCAAGCAATGAAGATTGGTGAAGCGATTAGACTGGCGAACGACAACAATCAAAGTGGCACACAGGCCGTGTTAGACATTGTCGGCGGCCATACCATCATCAGTGGCAAGATTGTTGATATACAACGTGAAACCGATGGTGGCTTTGCAACAGGCGGTGTCGTGATTGAAAAGCTGGCTCAGTTTGAAGATACCGGTGTCGATAACGTATTTGTACAGTTCCAAAACGAATTACTTCTCGCGCACAAAGGCACAAGTCGTGCAGACATGAACCAAGATAACCTGCTGGCATCAACACCGGATCTTATTTCGATCTTGGATCATGAAACCGGCAAGCCAATCACAACCGAACAACTTCGTTACGGGCAGCGCATCGACCTTATCGCCTACCCTTGCGACCCTAAATGGCGCACTGACAAAGGCATCGAAATCGCGGGCCCGGGTTACTTTGGCTACACAGTCGAGTATCAAACCATTGAACAACTAAAGTCTGCATTGAAGAGGTAGTCGCATGACAAACATTACGCTTGATTACTGCCGTTTGGGCATTGACGTAGGTGGCACCAATACCGACGGTGTGCTGCTCGACGCAGACTTAAATGTGATTGCCAAAGTAAAAACCGCAACCACACATGACATTTCAACTGGCATTGATAACGCGATTACTGCGCTATTAAACCAAGCAGACATTGATGGTCAGCAAGTGAAACATGCGATGCTTGGTACCACTCAATGCACCAACGCAATCGTTGAACGAAAAGGCTTAGATAGAGTCGGCATGATTCGCTTAGCGCTTCCCAGTGGTGATAGTGTTCCGCCACTCTGTGGTTGGAGCAAAGCTTGGCAAACACTGCTTGGGGAGCACTTCTACCAAGCTCACGGCGGCTATGAATACGACGGCCAGTTGATTGCCGATATTCAAGAATCTGAGATCCGCGAGCTTTGCCAGAAAATGAAAGGCCAAGTGGATTCTATTGCTATCTGCGGTGTGTTCTCTCCCGTCAATGGCGACCAGGAGCTTCAAGCAGCAGAGTGGATTCAACAAGAACTTCCGGGGGTGAACCTTTCGTTATCCCATAAAGTGGGCAGCTTAGGGCTTTTAGAACGCGAGAACGCCACTATCCTCAATGCGGCTCTGCAAGGTACAGCAAAACGATTCGTAGACGGCTTTTGTAATGCACTCATCAATCATGAAATCCACACCACACCTTATTTCGGTCAGAACGACGGCACACTGATGTCGCAGCAATTCGCATTGATGTACCCGATTCTTACCGTGGCTTGTGGCCCAACAAACTCGATTCGCGGAGCAAGCCACCTGACCAAGTTAAAAGATGCAATCGTGGTCGATGTGGGTGGCACTACGTCTGATATCGGCGTGCTGACTCACGGTTACCCAAGAGAGTCGAGCTTAGCGGTAGAGATTGGCGAAGTGAGAACCAACTTCCGCATGCCTGATATTTTGGCGTTAGCCATTGGTGGCGGCACCAAGGTTCGTTTTGAGCAAGAACGTATCGAACTAGGCCCTGAAAGTGTTGGTCACACTCTAACGCAAACGGCGCGTAGCTTTGGTGGTGATGAACTTACGCTCACCGATATTGCACTCAAAACAGGTCAAATGCAGTGGCAGGCAGAGCATCAATTGAGTAATGATATTGGTGTTTCGGCCGAACAAGCGAGCAAGGTTTACCAACAAATGGTCACGGATGTTGAAGAAGGCATCGATAAGATGAAGACATCTGCAGCGAGTGTACCCGTAATCATGGTTGGCGGCGGCAGTGCACTATTCCCAGATCATTTTGAAGGAGTAAGCCAAGTGGTTCGCCCTGAGCACTTTGAAGTAGCGAATGCCATTGGTGTTGCGCTGGGAGAAATATCAGGCCAGTTCGATAAGATCGTACCGATTGATCCAGCATCACGTGAAGAGACCTTAAAGGGCTTGGAGGAGCAATCAAAGCAACTGGCAATTGAAGCTGGCGCATGCAGCGATAATGTCGCGATCATTGAACGAAGCGAGATTCCATTAAGCTACCTACAAGGCAATATGGTTCACGTTAAGATCAAAGCAGCTGGGCATATCAAGATGGCTTAGAGCCGTTCCTCGAACGCCTTGCTTAGATTCTTATTCGACAATAAAAAAGCAGGTCACTTCTTCATATTAAAACGGAGAAATAGCCTGCTTTTTGCTTTTTGCTTTTATTTTGGGGCTTTCCGCCCAATAGCCACTCTATAGCTGTTCTCGGAGCGCTGCTAGCGAGTCTTTCACCAATTCAGGTAATGAGTCAGCATTATCGCGATATTGAAGCAATGGGTCCTCGCTCGCTTCAATGCTCTGGCACAAAGCAAACAGTGCAGATAACCCTAGGCTGCCGGCAGACCCTTTCAGTTTATGAGCTAAAGACTTAATTTCACGAGCGTTGTCAGCGGCACTTGCCACAACCAGTTCATCGAGAGTGACTTGGCTGCTTTGGTCAAACAACCCAACAATCTGCACTATTTTTTCTCGACCGAGAATAGCCAAGTCGTCTTTGATAATCTTAGGGTTAATCATCTGCACAATCGGTTCTCCTTGATTATGTTCCGCGCCTTGGTTTGCTCGTTGTGTCGAGCTTACAAATGCCAATGCTGATAAGTCTAGCTCGGTCTCCTCAGGTTTAGAGTTTAGCTGATAACAAACGGCATCTGACGGATCCGGCTGAGGCAGCAACAGCGTGTGGCCGTCCAACTGCTCAACAATCAATTCCGACAAGGCTTCCTTCTCTAACGGCTTAGGCAAGAAGCCATCAAAGCCAGACGACAAGTAGCTTTCCACTTCTTCGTTAAACACGTGAGCTGATACTGCGATCATTGGGGGTACTTTTCGAATTACGTCTTCTTCACTTTGATGCTGAAGCGCATCGTCTTTGAGTTGTTGAATTAACTCGACGCCATCGCAGTCCGGTAAGTTAATGTCCACCAGCGCAATATCGAACTCTTGCTCACTGAATATGGCTCTCGCTTCTTGTCCGGTTGTCGCAATCACAACCTCGTGGCCTAGATTATGCAAAAAGCCTTCAGCAACGATGCAGTTTACGGGGTTGTCTTCAATCAGAAGTACCTTAGCTCGAATACACGCTTCAATGATCGGTACTTTCGTTTCTATCTTCTCACCGGCTTCAAGTGGCAGTGAGAACCAGAACTGACTACCCTCGCCTTCTTCAGAATGAACGCCAATATCCCCGTTCATTGCCAACATGATGCTTTTACTGATCGCTAATCCAAGACCTGTGCCGCCAGTTTTGTTGCGACCGCTGTCGGTTTGGGTAAAGGCATCAAACAGGCAAGCTTGTTCGCTAGCGTCAATGCCGACACCGGTATCTGACACTTCAAACATCACTCGATTTTCATCTTCGATATCTAAGCTGATAAAGATATCGACCGAGCCAATTTCCGTAAACTTAATTGCGTTGCCGACCAAGTTATTCAAGATTTGGCTGATTCGCGTTACGTCACCACGCCAATAGCGTTGCACGTCACTTTCAATATGGAAATCAAAATTGAGCTTCTTCTCAGCGGCACGCCCTTCCATCAATTGGTAGGTATCTTGAACCATCTGATGAAGATCAAACGAAGCTGTGCGGATTTCCAGATGCCCCGCTTCAATCTTTGAGTAATCCAACACGTCATTCAAAATCGCGAGTAGATTCTTACCGCTGCGGTTAATGATGTCAGCATAGCCGGATTGCAGCGGGTCTAACCCAGTATCTTTGAGCAATCTTGCGGTACCTAATACACCGTTCATCGGTGTTCGTATTTCATGACTCATCGTCGCAAGGAAAGCGGATTTTGCTCGGCTTGCTTGTTCTGCGGCGTTACGAGCTTTAGCGTGGTTCCCCACCTCGATATTCAGCTTCTCATTGGTCTTTTGCAGCTGGTAGGTTCGGTCTGTGACCAACTCTTCTAAGTGTTCTTTGTGCTCTTCAAGCTCGCGTTTCGCCTTTGCTTCACCCACCGCAACCACTTGTAGCGCCTGCGCGGTGTTTCTGGCAGTGATGATCGCCTCGCCCATATGAGCCAGCTCATCATTACCCTTTACCGAGATATCAATATTCAGGCGACCTTGTGCGATAGACATCAAGGCCGATGAGTATTCAGTAAGACGTTTAACAACCGAGATATACACCACTCGCCACACGATAAATGCAACGATAACCAAACCAATAACCGAAATCACAGACAGTGACCATTGAGCCAAATTCAACGTGCTGGTCAGCTCATCAACCGCTTTTTTGGTGCTTCGGTTTGAATCATCAACCAGTTGGTTAACCGTTGTATTCAGCTGAGAGAACAGCTCCAACGTATTTTGCATCAGAAACTCTGACTTTTTGGTGTTCTCATATTGTTCTAATGAAATATCGAACACGACTTGGCGTTTTCTGAGCTCTTCTAGAAGCTGAGACATCTGCGCTGAACGAGTAGGATCTTCGACCGCTTTAACGCGGCGCGCCATGATTCTTAGGTTGGATTCAAATTCTGATTGGATTTGATGAATACGCTCTACGTTGGTAACGGTTTGCGTTTCTTCAATTTGGTTAAGCATTTTGAACGCCAACAAATGCAATTCGTGTAGGCGCTCAGACAAATCAAGGTCAACCTCTACAAGCGCATCTAAGGCTTGGTAGGCTTTATCCGTTTCTTTGGTTTCTAGCAGGTCATAGATATGCGTGACGTTAGCAACCGCAATGGTAGCCGTGTTCAAAACTTGGGTTCGCGTCAACTGCTCTAGCTCTTCGGCTAATAGGCGCATCTCTTCGACACGAGACGACAACTCTTTACTTAACCAAAGCTTACGCTCAACCGACACACCCAGCTCAGCCAGTGTGTTAATAACGCTTTGAACATTGTTTTCGAGTTTATTGAGGAGCTGAGAATCGAAACTGTCGACACCAAGCTCTTTGATATGTTGAAGAAGCGACTCAAGTTGGTCAAACAGTACGGTGCCAGCCTCTTTTCTTTCAGCTTCGTTTCTCGCATTAGAAAGTGTTTGTACTGACGAAATAATACGGTTACTCAATTCAGAAACCTGACGAGCTTCGATCATGGCAGGAAGCGCCGAATCAACGACGTTTCTTTCCGTTTTGGCTACAAAGCTAAAACCAGAAACACCGATCAATGCAGACAATAGAACCAACAGTGCCATCACTAAGAATGAGGCCAGCAGCTTGCGTCCAATACTCGCTGAAGCTAACAACATAAACTCTAAACCTTAAAACGTTCTTCTTTACCCATGCAGAATACGCTATATTTTGCAGTGTTTCTTATCTAAAACCAATAAAACGGCAATTCATGCTATCTAGACCTTTCGCTTCAATAATTCTTCTCTCACTACTGGCCTCAGTGACTACTGTCGCAAGTGCTAGCGAGCCTTTGAGCCCAATAAAACCAGCCGAAGCCACATCGCAAAAAGAGAAAATCTGTGCCATTTATCCGCACCTAAAAGACTCATACTGGTTGTCTGTGAACTACGGAATGATCTCTGAAGCAGAAAAGCAGCAAGTTGAGCTAAGAGTATTGGAAGCTGGCGGTTACCCCAACGTGGCCAAACAAGCCTCGCAACTGGTGCTTTGCACACAATGGGGAGCCGACGCCATTATTTTAGGTACGGTTTCACCCGATGCGTATCATGACAATCTCAGCGATTGGGTTGGCTCGACGCCTGTGTTTGCTACGGTAAATGAGTTAACCGTCAATGAAGAACAACAGAAGGTATTAAAAGGTACGGTCGGTGTCGATTGGTACCAAATGGGATACCAAGTCGGAGATTTTTTGTCGAAACGACACCCGAAAGGATCAGGCGAAACACCTATCGCCCTGTTACTTGGTCCACAAGCAAGTGGCGGCACTAAGCCTGTGGCACTGGGGTTTTATGATGCGATCAAGTCGAGCGATATCAAAATTGCGATCAGCTATTGGGCAGATAACGATAAAGAACTGCAAAGAAACCTAGTACAACAGGTGATCGAGGAGCCGGATATCCAATATATAGTCGGAAGTGCCGTCGCGATTGAAGCAGCGATCAGTGAGCTACGAGCAGCCGATAAAACCGAAGAAATTGGATTAATTTCAAGTTACCTAAGTCACGGAACCTACCGTGGTTTACTTCGTAACAAGGTACTTTTTGCGCCAACAGATAAAATGGTTGAGCAAGGTCGCTTGTCGGTAAAACAAGCCACGAGTTACTTACGCGGTCAACCTTACGAGAAACACAGCGCACCAATTATCGAAGCGCTGACACCAGCAACACTCAAAGATCAAATTATCGCCGACTCATTGTCACCTTCTGAGTTTCGTCCGGTATTCAGTGTGAATCCTTAGTGCTATATTGGCTGAAGAACTCAAAACAATAAAAACGAAACAACAATTTAGGGAACATTCATGCAAAAAACGACGCGCACTATGCCAACACACAAGCATATCGCTTTGGTCGCTCATGACCACTTCAAACCTGAGCTACTAAGATGGGTCAAAGAGAACAAAGAAAAACTACAAAAGCACTTCCTTTACGCAACGGGCACGACTGGTTCTCTACTCAGTAAAGAGACAGGCCTAGCAATCAAGAGCATGATTAGTGGCCCTATGGGCGGTGACCAACAACTTGGCGCGCTTATCTCTGAAGGCAAAATCGATATGCTGATTTTCTTCTGGGATCCGCTTAATGCTGTACCACACGACCCAGATGTAAAAGCACTGCTTCGTATCGCAAGTGTTTGGAACATTCCTGTGGCCACTAACCGCGCTACCGCTAATTTCTTGTTTAACTCTTCACTGCTTGAAGAAGAAGTAATCATCGAGATCCCAGACTACGAAGCGTACCTAGCTGAGCGCACATAATCGCACGTTAAATGTGCTCTCTACTGAACAGACTAAAAAGCCTGCATTTTGAACTGACCCCCAATAGTTGGACACCAATTATTGGGGGTCTTTTTATGTCCAAATATAGCCGAGAGCTAAAATGTATCATTGCTAAGCAATACTTAGATGGCACGTCATCTCTCTACTTAGCAAAACAATATTCAATTTCTTCAAGGCAGATACGGTATTGGGCTCAAGTCTTTGCCATCCATGGTACTGATTCATTTTTACCAACTAAGCATGCCGCGACTGCTCAAACAAAACGAAAAGCATTGAATTTAATGTGGACGAATGAATGGTCTCTCACGCACACTAGCGCAGTATTAAACCTCTCATCCCCTGGGATACTCTCTGTCTGGCTCAAACGATTTAATGAGCTCGGTATCAAGGGGCTCAAAATGCGCCAGAAAGGAAGACCCTCAATGAAACAGCAACCTCAACGAACCACTAAGCCTGATAATGAAATGACACTTGAGGAGCTAAAAGAGGAGTTAGTCTACTTACGAACCGAGAATGCTGTTTTAAAAAAGTTGGAAGAGTTGGAGCAGGAAAAACCGTCGAACAAAGAAAAGCGGTCATAGCTCTAACTCTTAAAGGCAAGTACCCGTTGAAGCACTTACTGCAGACTCTACAGCTGGCAAAAAGTGTCTTTTATTATCAGGCTCAAACGAGCAAGCGCCCAAATAGCTACGAACGTGAGCTGCGGTTGATAAAGTCAATTTATCATGAACATAAGGGCCGATACGGTTATCGTCGTATTCATTTAGAACTAAAAAATCAGGGGGGCGCGCTTAATCACAAAACGGTTCAAAGGCTTATGGCTCAGCTCAACCTTAAATCGACGGTCAGGATTAAAAAGTACCGTTCATACCGAGGAGAGTCTGGAACAGCTGCTCCCAACGTGCTTGAAAGAGATTTTAGTGCGACTCAACCCGATGAAAAGTGGGTAACTGATGTCACGGAGTTCAAAGTCAAAGAGCAGAAAGTATACTTGTCTCCCGTTGTCGACTTGTTTACTCAGGAAGTGGTAGCTTATAGAGTGGCCAAAAATGCCTGCTTGCCGCTTGTCACGGATATGCTGACGGAGGCTATATCAACGCTTAAACCCAACTCAAAGCCAATTATACACAGCGATCAAGGTTGGCAATATCGCCATCGACAGTATCAGAAAAAGGTAGCGGAGAGTGGGTTAACGCAAAGCATGTCGAGAAAAGGTAACTGCTTGGATAATGCTGTTGCTGAAAACTTTTTTGCTTTACTCAAAACCGAGATGTATCACAACCAAAGCTTTGAAGATGCAGATGCTCTGATAGAGCAAATTAAAGAATACATCGAGTACTACAATACCAAACGTATAAAAGTGAAACTAAAAGGCCTGACTCCGATAGAATATCGAACTCAGGCCTTGAAAGCCGCTTAACAGAAATGTCCAACTTTATGGGGTCACTTCATTTTATCGCAGGCTTTTTTATGTCTCGTTTTCAGACATTAAACAGTTCAATCATAAACAGTGTAGTGAGTCTCTACTTATCGCTCCACACTGCCATCTCGTTGCCACTTGGCTCTCTGAAATGGAAACGTCTGCCGCCGGGAAAGCTAAAGATCTCACGGTTTATCTGACCACCAGCATCAATTACATCGCGCTCGGTTTGCTCAAGATCTTGGCTATAAAAAACCATCAGCGCCGCGCCATTATCCGCATTCGACGCCAGATCCGCCAAATAGAAGCCGCCCATTAAGCCTTTGCCTTCAAAAGCAGAATACTCAGGGCCATAGTCTTCAAAGCTCCAACCAAACACTTGGCCGAAAAACGCCTTAGTTGCGGCGATGTCTTTCGCAGCAAATTCAATGTAGTTAATAGAGCCGTGTTCCATAGCGGATTCCTTCTGCTTTGTGACTCTGCCTTATGATGTTAAGGCAGGGATTGAAGATCTAATATTAGACAATCACGTCAAGTAACATCACTTTTTACGAACGACGGGGTAATCAGAACCATGCAGCTCCTGCACAAAGCCAGACCCGTCACCGCTGTGCGTGATCCATACTTTCTCTTTTGCTCGCGTCATTGCTACATAGAACAAACGACGCTCTTCCGCATAAGGGAACGCGTCTGATGATTCAGTCAATGCGCCATCAATATGCAGCTGTTTCTTCTTGGTCGGGAACTGTCCTTCGTCAACACAAAGAATAATGACAAAGTCCGCCTCTTTACCTTTACTGCCGTGGCAAGTCATGAACTTGATATCAATGGAGGTGAAGATCTTCTTCCAGTCTTCCAACAACTCTGGCTTGTGGTAATGATTACGTCCAAGTAGCAGCACCGATTTATTGGTTTTGCCTTTAGATTGGCGGTTCAATTGGTCGAGGATCTTCTCAACTTCTTTACTTGGCGCACTGTACACCGCCTTCTGCTTCTGTTGCTTGAAACTGTTCAGTTCTTTCGGAATCTGAATTGGGTTTTCTTGTACAAAGCGATTAGCCACCGCACCTAACTGATTGTTAAAACGGTAAGTGGTATCTAGGTGATGAATGGTCGAGCTTTCAAAACGATCCTTAAAGCCCGTGGTCAAATCCACATCCGCACCCGCAAACTGATATATCGACTGCCAGTCATCGCCTACTGCAAAAATAGAGGCTTGATGCTCGGCTTTAGACTGATTACAAAGTGCTTCCACCAAAGCAAGACGATCTGGCGAGATGTCTTGGTATTCATCGATCATGATGAACTTCCAAGGTGAGATAAACTTGCCCTTCTCGACATACTGAGTCGCTCGACTGATCATGATTGAGAAGTCGATATGATTCTGTTCTTTCAATTCCTTTTGCCACGCGGTCACACATGGCCAACACAGTGAAAGCTCGCTGTTGAGGCGCGTATAGTCTCGATGATCAATCAGCTGTTGCTGTACTTCTTTTTTCGTTAAACCCGACGCATTCAACTGTTCAAGCTGCTTTTCAAGCCAACCGATCAATTTGAGGTTTGAAACATGGCTACCAAGCTCATCATCTCCGGTTAAATAAGCGATTGGCCATTTAGACAAATGCTTTTGCCAACGTTTGAAGTTGGTCGGCGTCATCCAGTGCTTCTTCAACCAATCAATACACCATGCTTGGCGTTGATTATCATCGAGCGCTAAAGGAGAAATAACCACGCGTTCGGGTTCAACTTGATTCAGTATCTTTAAACCCAACTGGTGGAAAGTGCTGACCTGCACCTTCTCAGCTGATAAACCAATTTTACTGTCGAGGCGCTGCTTCATCTCTTCTGCCGCTTCACGACCAAAGGCGAGCAATAACAACTCTTCAGCTTGAGCTTGATGGCTTTGCAGTAAATACGCGACGCGAGCCGTTAGAACACTGGTTTTACCCGAGCCTGCACCCGCTAAAATAAGGTTGTGATCATCATTCATCAACACCGCATATTGCTGCGATAAGTTCAGTGGTGACGACTCACATTGCGCAAACAACACTTCCCAGTTTTTTCGCTCGGTCTCTAGCCATTGCTGATTTCTTTCAGCTTGCTTGATTTCCGTTTCAGATAACCATGGCTGCATTCTTGCGATGCGGTTTGGCATGCGTTGTGCGGCCTCTTCTAGCGTCATTGTCATACTCTCTAAACCTGAGTTGACCATATCAACCCAAGTATTGACCTTAGAATGCGGTAGAAAAGCAGGGAGTTGCTCAAGACGTGTTAATTCAGCTTCCCACTGAGGAACGTGTTCAGCCAATTGTTGACATTGAGTGTCGTGCCAATTCTGATAAGCGGCCACTGACGCGCGTGCAAATTGACGGCATTGATCCCAAGGTAAGCCTTGTACTAACCAACTGCGCTGTGTTCCATCTTGTTGATTAGCAAAAAATTGTAGCGATCCCCAAAACAATCCGCGTTTTATAGCGATCTTGCCACTCCAAATAGTAAATGGGATACGCTCTTCACTGCCTACTGAAGATAACAGCAAGCGTGGACCATCAAGTTCAACCTGATGATATTCATTTTGAATAAAAAACTGTGCAGTCTTGTTAGCGCTTAGCTGCATTGGAGTGTGCTCTTAATTGGGAATATTGAATTTATATCATGATGCAATGAGAATTAATAATATCTCATATCTTATCGACGCTTTCATGACCACCTACGGGCAATTATGGATAAGTATCAAATTCTTGTGCTTGATTTCTGTTAGGATTATGGTTTTTAGTGTGTCAAGTGAGCGACTGTGGACTTCCCAGCCAAATTACGCCTCTATTGGGCGAATAAAACCATAAATTACAGCATATTAATTCTCATCACTCTGCTCGGCGTGGTGGTGCCTACTTGGTATTATGGACAAAACACACTGATCACGCCTTTGATCTTAGGCGTTATTGCTGCGGCTCTTGCGGAAAGTGATGACAGCTTTACCGGGCGCTTGAAAGCACTCACGCTGACCTTTATCTGTTTCGCCGTTGCAGCTTTCTCTATTGAGCTTCTCTTCGATACGCCTTGGCTGTTCGCAATAGGGCTTTTTGTTTCAACCTTCTCTTTTATCATTCTCGGGGCAATTGGCCCTAAATACGCGAGTATCGCGTTTGGTTCTCTCTTGGTTGCCATCTATACCATGCTTGGTGCACACGAGAGCACTAACCTTTGGTTTCAACCGCTACTACTATTAAGTGGCGCCGCTTGGTACTACTTCATGTCGATGATTTGGCAGATAGTGTGGCCAATGCAACCCGTGCAGCAAAACCTAGCCACGGTATTCGATCAAATCGGTAATTACATCGATTCAAAAGCGGAACTCTTCTACCCCGTTTCAGACTTGATTCCCCAGCCACACCGAATCATTGAAGCCAAACTCAACGCGAGTACCGTTAGCGCACTCAACATGTGCAAAGCGACGCTGCTTAATCGCTCTAAGCGCGGACACATTGACGGCCCTAGTGACCGATTTCTTAACACCTACTTCATCGCACAAGATATTCATGAACGCGTAAGCTCTAGCCACTATCGTTATCAAGAGCTAGCAAAACACTTTGAACGCTCTGACGTGTTGTTTCGATTTAAGTATCTACTGGAAGCACAGGCAACAGCTTGTAAAGAAGTGGCGAGCTCATTGAAAGTTGGCGCTGAATACCAGCATGGTGACAAGTCTGTACTGGCACTTGATGAGCTGATGTCTTCGCTTAATCATCTGCACCAACAGAATAATCCTGAATGGAAATCACTGCTGAACCAGTTGGATTACTTATTCAATAACCTAGCAACCGTTGAAAAACAGCTCTCGAATATCAGCAACCCAGATGCAGAGAAGATCGAAGAAGGTGTATTGGACGATACCAATCCTCATACTTTGACGGCAATGTGGCACAAGATCAAAGCTAACTTGCACACCGATTCTATGCTATTCCGTCACGCGATTCGCATGGCGATCACTTTGACGCTGGGCTACGGGATTATCCAAGGCTTTGATATCGAAAGAGGTTACTGGATTCTACTGACGACACTGTTTGTGTGTCAGCCGAACTACAGTGCAACCCGTCAAAAACTGACGGCGCGTGTCATTGGCACGGTCGCAGGCTTATTGATCGGAGTACCGTTACTGACCTTCTTCCCGTCACAAGAGAGCCAATTGGTGTTCATTGTGATCAGTGGCGTAATGTTCTTTGCGTTTCGAATCAATAACTACGGTTTTGCGACCGGCTTTATCACACTGCTTGTGCTCTTCTGCTTTAACCAACTAGGAGAAGGCTACGCGGTAGTATTGCCAAGGTTAGCGGATACCTTTATTGGTTGTGCTCTCGCCGTGCTTGCTGTCATTTATGTGTTGCCTGATTGGCAATCGAAGCGACTGCACAAAGTGATGGCGGATGCGCTCGATTCCAATAAGAACTATCTCGCTCAGATCATCGGCCAATACCGTGTTGGTAAGAAAGATAGCCTTAACTATCGTATCGCTCGACGTAGTGCGCATAATAATGATGCAAACCTGACTGCCGCCATCAGTAGCATGTTGGTTGAACCGGGTAAGTACCGTACCTCTGAAGATGAGAGCTTCCGATTCCTAACACTTAATCATGCTCTACTTAGCTATATCTCGGCTCTGGGTGCTCACAGAACGCGTATTGATGATGAAGCGACACACAAACTGGTGCTAGATGCGCACAGAGTAATCCACGAGCATCTCGACGCTCTAAATGATCAACTCTATTCTCATAAAGAGCATTGTGAAGTGAAAAACGCTTATGACCCTGAGTTGGATAAACGTTTGAGTGAATGGCGAGAAGAAGATGAGAATTCTGTCAAAATGGTTCTACAACAGCTCCATTTGATCTATCGAATGCTTCCAGAACTGCATACCTTAGCGACCAAGTTTGCCGTTAAGGTTAAGATCGACAAGCCGTTTGAAACGGAAGCTTCTTGAGCAACACACAAAATACTGTAAAAACAAAAAGATAACGCCAATTGCTTATATTTTGATCATCACAAATACTTATACATTGCTTTACCTATACCCCTAATTGGGTAGGGCAATTACTTACCTACCCTTGTGCCACAAGGGTTGCAGGCATTTTTACATTGTGGGAATTTTCTGACTTTGATTGACCAAGCCTTAACTTTGCCTAACATTTCTCGGACAAAAAACGACCACAGGAATTTATAGTTGTCTTAGTTTCAAGAAACTTCAAACATCATTTAATATTCACTTAATCTTGTTTGATTTCCTGAATCAGTAGGCTATGCTCTAAAGAGCATATGGATTTGAACAAAGGTCACACTATGAATACACAGCAATTTGAAGCATTTAAGCAGCAAATACAGCTTCTTAGCCCACAACAATTAAAAGCACTTCAGGGTGAGATCGACGGCAACCTTGAAACAGAGAAGCCTTCTTTGCTTACTGACGAAGAATTAAACGCGCTAAATGACCTGTTCAGTTAATAGACAGACATCACTATTTTAGCTTAAGTTCACATTTTCACCGTAAATTCCATCTGTTCACCATTGCGCTCAAAATATCGTCCGCCTAGACTCATTTCATACGTCAATAAAAGGTTCTGATATGTCGATATCTGGTATTCAATCTGGTTACGCCATTATTCAGCAATCCACCAACATGGCTGAAGAAGCCGCAATCGAGCTCAACCAAGCCTCCAAACACGCTCTAGAATCCGACGACACTTTCGAAGCTAGCGATCTCAGCTTTAATCAAATAGAGCCTGAACAATCCATTTCCTTTAAAGACAAAGAACCTGAACCTGCTTCATCTTCAACCGATTCCTTGATTAAACTGACACAAAGCGCAAGTTATAACCGCGTTGGTGCAAGTGTGGTTGATCGTCAAAACGAAGCCATCGGTAGCCTTCTCGACATTCATATCTAAATTTCGCTCAAATAAAGCCTATATTTCGCGAAACTTCGCTGCTTTTTGCTTCAACAACCACACAAACTGTAACTCATTATATCAGGCGCTTGTTTCTGGTTTATTACTCGGTAGAATCAGCGCAAACCAATTTGCTGCACAAACTTTACTTCATACTATTTATGCCAAAACTAAATCTGCATCGCCGTGACTATGTTTCTATTTTAGGAGGCGACATCTCCGCAGACGAATTAGAAAAAAAGCTTCAGCCTCATTTTGAAAAGCCAGTAAATAAGCTGACACCTAGCCCCTACCTGACAGAAAAGAACCTCACACGTCGCTGGACAGCGCTCGATAATGCAGATTCACAGCAAGAACTGCTCGATCCTCATACACAAAGCCAGGTCCAAGCTTATGAGAAAAACATTGAGCACTTTATTGGCACAGTTAAAGTCCCTGTCGGTGTGTCTGGCCCACTGAGAGTCAATGGCCTATTTGCTACGGGCGATTACCTCGTACCACTCGCGACCACAGAAGCTGCGCTTGTCGCGTCTTACAATCGTGGTTCTAAGCTAATTACAGCTTGTGGTGGTGCAAGTGCTATGTTGCTCAATGAAGGTGTAACACGTACTCCTGGCTTTGCATTCCAAGGATTAGTTGAAGCCGGACAGTTTGTGGCTTGGGCTGTAACTCAATATGACCAGTTCAAGATCTTGGCAGAATCAACAACATCACACGGCAAGCTGACCGACATCAACATCAACATCGAAGGTAACCATGTTTACTTGGTGTTTGAATTTCTAACCGGAGACGCTTCTGGTCAGAATATGGTGACCATCGCGACCAATGCCGTGTTTGAATACATCATCGAAAATACGCCAGTTAAGCCTGACCATGCTTTCCTTGATGGCAACTTGTCAGGCGACAAAAAAGCCAATACCCAAACCTTGCGCAGCGTTCGTGGCAAAAAGGTGACGGCAGAAGTGAATATCCCTGCTGAGCTTGTCGCTAAATACCTACACACGACGCCTGAGAAGATGGTCCAGTTTGGTCAAATGACCACAGTCGGTGGCGCTTTGAGTGGTACTATCGGTATCAATGCTCATTATGCGAATGCGCTGGCGGCACTTTATATCGCTTGTGGCCAAGACGCGGCCTGTGTCGCTGAGTCAGCGATTGGTATGACGCGTATGGAACTCAACAAAGAAGGCGGTTTATACGCGAGCGTAACACTGCCTAACTTAATGGTGGGGACTGTCGGCGGTGGTACCGGCTTGCCAAGTCAAAAAGCCTGTTTAGATTTACTTGGGCTGCATGGCAACGGTAAATCACAAGCCCTAGCTGAAGTTTGTGCTGCATTGTGTTTGGCGGGTGAGCTATCGATTGTGGGCGCATTTTGCGCAGGCCACTTTTCACGAGCGCACCATAAGCTAGCTCGTAAATAACCTTTATCCAATTTGGCTTGTTCGATTTTGTCGTTCATGCAAAATCACAAGCCAATCTGAATGCGTGAGTCATAAATGGATTACTTACACTTATCTAGGGTGAGCCTTAAGCACCTCACTGCGCTGCATATTATGCTGAACACCTACAGTGTCACTCAGACCTCAGAGCAACTCTGTGTCAGCCCTTCGAGTGTAAGCAAAACCCTGTCTCAGCTGCGTGACATTCTGAATGATGAGCTTTTCTATCGAGATGGTACCAAGCTTATCCCGACTCCCTTTGCTCTGAAGATAGCGCCCACGGTTCACGCAATTCTTTCAAGCATGAACGGACTGCTTCATCAGAAGAGTTTTACCCCTCAGGAGTACCAAGGAAGTTTTTCACTTTCGATGCGTGAAAGTACCTTCGAAGTATTTGCCTCTAAGATAAGTAAAATCACCACTGAACTCGCGCCAAACGCGAAGCTCAACATCTATTCGAAACAACAGCTCGGCTTCGATGCTTTGCTCAGTGGCAAGGTCAATTTGATCTTACTGCCCCATGATATATCTCAGCCGCCCACCGATAACAAAGAGCTGGTTTGGGAAACAATTCTTCCAGATGAAATGGTTTGTTTGATGGGCGCACACCACCCTCTTTCTCAGCAAGAACTGACGGTAGAAGGCTACTTAGATTACAAACACATTGGCATTTTAGATAACGAACTGTCTCAGCCCTACTTTGAACAAAACTTGGTTCAATGCCACCAGCCAAGAGAGATGGCGATATCGGTCGCGGACTTCGGCGCTGCGGCTGTGTTGTGTCACCACACGCCTTTCCTGTTCACTTGCTCTAAACAGTGGGCTGAGCGTGCTAAGCAAGCTCAGGGCTTAGTGAGCAAGCCCTTGCCTTTTGATTACGGTAAGGTGGCATATAGCTTGGTGTGGAATAAGCCCAACATGAATGATCAAGCGATCAAGTGGTTGTGTGACCTGTTTTTAGAAGCTTAATATTTTTAGAGACTTAATATCTTTAGAAAGTTAACGTTCTTAGAAGCCTGATTGACCGCCTAAGAAATCTAAAGACTAGGTATAAACCTCAGGAGTTTGCATCGGTCTTTGAACTATGGTGTAGAGCTTATCGTGAAAGCTCTGCATCTGTTTTTCGGTGCATTTCGGCCAATCTAACGCGTCGCCAATGACACCATGATGCTGAAACGCATTCAGCCGAATTCGAACATCACTTGGTAGAGTCTTCAAGTAACGCCCCACTTGTTCAATTTCGTCCTCAAGATCGCTTTTATTTGGAATATGCAGCAACCTAGCTTCGTGCAGTTTTCCTTTATCTGCTAAGTAGTTAATGGTTTCAAACACCCTATGGTTGCCTCTGCCCACTAACCATTGATGTGTTTCCGATTGCCATGATTTTAGGTCAATCATCGCGCCATCAAGATAAGGCAACACCTTGTCCCACCCTTGAAGTGACAGCGAACCATTACTATCAATAAAACACGTGAGATGCGCTAACTGTGGATCACGTTTAATCGCTTGAAACAATTCTATGATAAACGGCAACTGCATGGTCGCTTCACCGCCAGAAACGGTAATGCCACTCAAGAAAAACTGATTATGCCTGACAAGCTCCAGAACCTCTGAGACCGTCATTGTGGTAATTTTCGGGCTCGACTTATGGTCGCAGATATCAATGCACTTATCGCAGTTGGTGCAAGCTGCTGGGTCCCACTTCACTTTGCCATCAACCATGCTTAAAGCATGGCTTGGACAGCCACTCACACAATCTCCACAATGGTTACAGTGATTGATTGTGTGTGGGTTGTGGCAGGTAATACAGTCAAAGTTGCAGCCCTGAAGAAACAGCACCAAGCGATTTCCCGGGCCGTCAACACAAGAAAAGGTCAGCACACGGCTGACCTTCGCTTGTTTTTCTGTCTTATTATTTTTAACCCTAGCCATTTGAGTTGTTAGATCAGAAATTTTCATAATTCACATTGTTCGTATTCGAAGCGCATAAGACACGTTAAAGCTATTCGTATGTCGGCGACATCTCTAAGCTCACTACGCGTGGTTTACGCTCTAATATGCCTGTATTCTTCGCGGCTTCAGCACCTAAGAAGGTA
The DNA here is from genome assembly GCF_024347335.1 of Vibrio celticus. Classification (NCBI taxonomy): domain Bacteria; kingdom Pseudomonadati; phylum Pseudomonadota; class Gammaproteobacteria; order Vibrionales; family Vibrionaceae; genus Vibrio; species Vibrio celticus. The sequence goes on along the minus strand of NZ_AP025464.1, from coordinate 191,595 downwards.
GTATTGGTGCGTGAACCTTGCTCGTCATATTTGGCAATGTCAGACAGCTTAATCATGTAACCCGTGACACGAACCAAATCGTTTGATGCCACATTAGCCGTGAACTCACGGTAACCCGCTTGAATCGCACCTTTACACAAGTTGAACATCGCTTCAGGGTTAGATTTTACTGTTTCGTCGATGGTCAAGATGTCGCTGATGCCCGAGGTGTAGAACTTATGGTGACCCGCGGTTGCACGAACGTAAGAGACTGGATCCGGTTCGGTACCATAAGGAATACGGACACCCGGCGTCACATCTTCATCTAAGCTAATACCGCCTTGAGCATGCAGCAGAGCCTTACCTTCTAATCCATACTGCACTTCAGAGCTTTCAACGATCTCAGACAGCTTTTCAGAGATACGATGACCAAGTTGATTAGCCAGTTCATCGTGACCATAACGCCCTGCTTGCCCCTCTTTCTCCATCAAGATGTTGACTGCTTCTGCCATGCCATAAATACCGAACATTGGCGCAAAGCGATCTTCTTCGATCAAACCTTCTTTGGTTAAGAAGCCTTCGAAGAAGTTAGACTCTTCATGTAAGAAGCGACTACGTGCGTTCATAAGTTCGACCATGATGCCACTGTAGTTCGGTAATACGTGTTGTAAGAAATCAGCACTGTCCTCAGACTTCAACGCCACTTGCTTAAGGTTCATACGCACCAAGGTGTTGGAACCGCCCGCTAACGGCAAAGAGTTATAGCAGCTCACAATACCAAAACGTTTGTCGCCGTAAGCCTCGGCATGCAGGGGATAGTTTGCAATATGTGGTTTACTGCATTCGCAGATGTTGCTCGCCGCATGACGAAGTAGATCATCAGGTGTCACAGCTGGGTCGTACATAAAGGTTAAGTTTGGCGCGATCTGCTTCAATTCAGCGTCTACATGTAAAATCGTACGGCAGATAATGTTGTCTTTCGGGCCGATATTCACATGCATAAACGCGTCTGGCAGTGTGCGATCCAACATGATCCAGAAAAGTTTAATTTTTTGGTATACCTGCTCTTCCGTTAAGTCACCCACGAAAGGCATCAACACATCATCCAACTGACCTAGGTAAACCGGGATTGAAGTGACAGAAGGAACATGGTGGTAAAGGATGGTAAGCATGTTCAATGCTTCATCGAAGTTGGTTGCCGCACTAAGCTCTAAATACTCTGAGCCTTGATGTAAGTATTTAGAATAATCTGGAAGTACATAGCGCGGCTTAAATGGGGCGTGTCCTTCAAACATGTCACACAGCACACCTTGTTGTAAGGCTTGCTCTACTTCTTTGTTTACCGGCATATACGGCAGGCTGGCTTCAGCTTCTAATGCAAGATAGCTCGACTTCTGTTTTGGTGACAGTTTGGCATCTGAAATGATATTGCTAAAGCGTTGTTGTTGCTCTGAAAGTGGTGAAGAAGTAGATGACGCAGATTGGTGGCTCATGATTAAACCCTTAGTGTTATTATGGGCTTATTTTATATCTCACCCTTATATTTCCACTAATGAAATGTATGCAAGACTACATTTCCAAAATGGAAATAAGTAATTTGTAAATTAGCGGTGTTGAGTTTTCTATGAGCGAGATGGGAAATAGGGAAACCAGAGTTAATAGTGAAGAAATGAGAAAGCGCTAACTCGTTCTGTTTAAAACAATAGCGCCAAAAAGAGAAAACCCACATAACTGACTTAAAGTCGTTAATGTGGGTTTAGTAGTTTAAATGAGCATTCTGAATGCTAGCTCAAGGCATACACACGATTACAGATCTGGAAGCGCTTGTTTACGTCCAACACCCATTAATACCTTTAACTCTCCTTGTGGAGTGTCAATCGAGAACGGTGTAGAGACCTCAACCACTGCAAAGCCCGCTGCGCTCAATACATTTTCTGATCGCTGTTGGCTTACACCGTAGTCTTCACTGTCACTTTCCAAGTACCAATCCCAGTGTACAAACGTGCCGTCGTTTTCAAGCAGCGTGTAAATCAGACTGACTGTGTCTTGTAGGTTCGGGATAAAACCACACACCGAAGAGGCTACCACTAGGTCAAACTGGTTTCTGAATGCTGGATGCTGCGCTGCAAGTCCGCGCGATAAAATATCAACTACCGGTTCAACGTTAGGTAACTCTTTCTTATCTAACTCTTCAATCATCCCTTCAGAGATATCAAGTGCGATGATCTCTTTTGCTAAAGGAGATATTTTCTGGCTGAGTAGTCCTGTACCACAACCAAAATCAAGGACACGGGTTCCGTTTAAATCAACGAGCTGTGTTAACTGGTCAAATACGGACTGTGCGAATACTGCGGTTGCGGGATCTTTATCCCAATCAACGGCGTATTCGTCCCATTGTTTCGCCATCATGGCCTCCATCTTTACTTCTTGTAGGTTCGGAACTTCCCCAGAGTAAACCAAATTAGTCAATTCGTCATAGAGTTATCATGCAAAGATGGACTATTTCTAAGATAGTCAGCACAATATTCAGATAATATGCACCGACACCCGCTCAATATGGAAATGAAATGAACCTTTCTCAAGTCCAAGCCTTTTGTTCCGTTGCTGATTTAGGATCAGTTTCTGAAGCTGCACGCCAGTTAGAATGCAACCGAACCAAACTCAGCATGTCGATTAAAGCCTTGGAGAAAGAGTTAGATGTCGAGCTGTTCGTCCGCAGCGGAAACCACGTTGAGCTTTCAGAAGCGGGTAAAGCGATTTACAAGGATTGCGAAGGCATGTTGGTGACAGCCGCGCGTATTAAACAAACCTGCTTGCATGTTTCGGGCGAATTCAACGCGGAGATTTGGATAGCACGAGATGACTCACTACCCGATGAAATGTGGCAGGACTTATCTCATGCCTTAAACAACAAATACCCTTCTACCTCGTTCAACTTCGTTCTCGCGTCGAGCGGTGACTTAGCTAACCTAGTTGAAACTCAGCAAGTCGACTTCGCATTTGGCGTCGATTACGAACGTGTCGATGACCCAAGAATTATCTACAATCCGCTTGGTAAAATTCGAATGATGTCTGTGTGTAAGAAAGGGCATGATTTGAGTGCGATGCGACGAGTGTCTGATGAGGTACTGAGAAATTCGATGCAAGCGACCATGGTTTATCTTAATGAAAAGGATAATCCAGAGCTTGAGCCCTTCTCGCGTCGTTACATTGGCTTTTCTAGCTTCGACTTTATGTTGGATACGATTTTGCGTGAAGATGCATGGGGCGTAATGCCAGAGCCACTGATTCGTCACTTGCTACGTGAACAAGAATTAGCGGTGATCAAACACACCTACGGCCTGACTCAAGAAGACTACTGTATGTTTACCGCAGCTGGCATGGCGGAGCACCCGGGAATGAATTGGTTAGCCGACCAGCTTAGTGACTACTTGTTTGATTTCTAGCTCGCGCTTATCGTCTATAGCAAAGGGCAAAATCACAAACAGCACTGCTCCTAAAAAACCATCACGTGATCCACTAAGTAGCGTCCGTCTTCTTCAACCAATACCATTTCAGCGACAAACTCACCTTTGGCAATGGTGTAAGCTTGTTTCCACACAAAAGCGATGGAGTCTGAACGTCTAAATAGCGCCACAGGTTCACGCTCAGCAAAAAAGCCATTACTGTGCTGATAATGGTGGCACACCTTTTCTAAATAATCTGGTGTAACAATGTCTTTCATCCTTTGAGTAAAATCTCGACAGTGCTGTTCATGGTCGACCTTGGTTGAACCATCCATCAGATTATCCATGATCGGGTTAGCAATCACCCACAACTCGTTATCACTGATATCGTCAAACTTCATATTGATTCTCTCCTTGTCCATTGCAGTCTTAGTCAAATCTAGAAGACCAATAAGACCTCAGCGACTAATGTGTTTTATTAATCATAAACGATCCTATTTCAGTTGCACATCATCCCCAAAAAACACTCAGCGTCAACTTTATTGACACCAAATTTTAAACTTAAGCCACTGAATTTAATGTATTTATACATTTTACTTAAATAGGACATATAAACGTCATCAGATAAAGTTTGTAAAGTTAGCTCAATATTAGAACAATGAAGTTATCAAAAACATCTGGAAAATATTATGTGTGACAGGAAAAGCCAAAACGAAAATCGAGTACTATTGTTCTCAGCCCTTTTAGCATCAGGCTTCGCAATTGGCGGATTGGTGTTGGGTCTTCTCGTTGGTTCTCTGGTCATAGTATTTGACGGTGTCTATTCTCTTATCAGCTTACTGTTAACTTTATTGTCACTAGCTGCTTCAAAATACATTAACCGCCCTTCAGATAGAGAGTTCCCGTTCGGTCGAGCTGTCATCGAGCCGATTGTGATTGCCATCAAAGCCGTTGTGATTCTGCTTGTGGTTGGTTATTCACTTTACTCTGCGCTTGGTGCCCTAATGACGGGTGGTCGTGAAGTTGATGCTTCTATTGCAACTCTGTTTGGGATTTTCAACGTGTTGGGTTGTGGTTACGCTTGGTGGTACATCGCGAATAAGAGCAAACGTATTTCTTCAGGTCTGATTCAGGCTGAGTCTAAACAGTGGCAGATGGATACGCTATTGAGTGTAGCGGTAACAGCGGGTTTCGTAGCAGCTTGGTTAATTACTTTTTCTCCGCTTGCAGAATACGCGGTGTATGCCGATCCAATGATGATGTTGCTAATGTCTTTCTACTTCATCAAAGTGCCTTTCGACATGTTACGTGAAGCCATGCGTGAACTGCTTATGATGTCGGCAAACAAAGATATTTGTGATGCGGTCGATAAGAACGTTGTCGCGGTAGACAAAGAAGCGGAGCAAGATTTGGAGCTGATGGGTGTGACTAAGGTTGGTCCAGAATTACGAATCAATGTTGATATTCATACCAATGACCAACAAGCAATAGCGGTCGATGATATTGAACGTACGCGCCGCCAACTTAAGCGTCGCCTATCGAAGATGCCTTATGAGCTTCAATTGAACCTCAATGTCGCGAGCTAAGTTTTCACCTAGCAAATGACGCTGGAACATCAGCGTAAATTACGACTGAGATTGAACCTTTTTGGAATCCGACGCCTTTGCCGTCGGCTTTTCTCTTGTTACCCACCAGCAAGCCAGTGAGCCAACAGTTACCATACATACGCCCTGCCAAAACGTCATGGTCAATGACAAACCCAAAATCACCGAGGAAAGTAGCGTCGCGAAGATTGGCGTAAAGTACGACATGGTTGCCAAAAACACCATATTGCCGCCAAGAATCGCCGTGTTCCAAAGTGCATAGCCTGCGCCCATACAAGCGCCTGCTAGCGCTAAATCAATCGCCGCACTGGTTGTCATCACCATGCCGGTTTCATCACTCAATGCGTATTTGATCCACAAAGTGATCGCCGTAGCGATAAAGAAAAGCACAATCGCATTCTGACCTTTAGCGACACGTTGGGTGTAGTTGCAGTAAACAGCCCAAATAATCGCACCAAAAAACGCCATAGAATAGGTTTTAGGGTTGGTCGCAATGTTGGCAGCAATTTGGTCGACAGAGAGACCTTGGTCACCGCTGATGCTCCAAGCCACACCAAAGAAGGCTAAGAAGATACTTGGGTAAACCAACCAGTTAATCTTTTTATCGCTAAGCAGCACAGCGAACAACACCGTCAATGCAGGCCAAAGGTAGTTGATAACCGCCATTTCCAAAGCTTGATGTCGGTTGTTTGCCATTCCTAAAGCCAGAGCCAAGAAGATCTCATAACAAACGAATAGAGCACCACCAATCAGCAGATACGACTTAGAGAAGCGTGACAGCTTAGGTAAACCCATAACACAGACCAACAAAATTGAGCTCACCGTATAAAGACTGGCAGCGCCACCGATTGGGCCTAGTTGTTCTGATACGCTACGAGAAAGCGCAATTAAGCAGCTCCAAAGTAAAATGGCAGCAATGCCGTAGCAGCTATGGCGATGAGATTTCAGCACGCCTCTTCCTTTTCTTTATTCTAATGGTCTAATTAAAGCGAGCTTAAAGCAAAGATAGGCTTAAGCACCACTATCGATAACTTGCAGTAGGTAAAAATAAGTAGCCGAGCACATAACTGCACTCGGCTATCAATCATTCACTCAAAAATCTAAAAGCAATTAGCAATTATGCCAATAGAAGTGCTTGCAGGTCAGCTAAAGACTTAACTTGATAATGAGGGTTAATACCCGCTGGCGTTGCCTTTTCTTGACTGTTTAACCAACAAGTTTCAATGCCAAAATCTAGTCCGCCTAGAATATCTGAATGTGGGTTATCTCCGACCATCAATACGCGTTGTTTTGCTGGTAAGCCAACAAGCTTGTGTGCATGTTCAAAGATTTCAGCATCTGGTTTAGCAACACCCACTTCTTCAGAGATGATCACGTGGTCAAAATAGTCTGTCATTCCAGTGCGTTCTAAACGGATAGATTGCAGCTCGGTGAAACCATTGGTAATGATGCCCATGTTCACTTTGCCTTTTAAAGACTCCATCAACTCTTTTGCACCCGGTAATAAAGAACAGATGTCCGCCATCGCCGTTAAAAATGCACTGTTTAGTTCTGCTGTTGTTGTCTCTAGCTTTGTTGCCCAGCTTTCAAAACGCGCGTGCTTCAGTTGAGCTGCCGTAATGCGCCCATCTTGGTAATCTACCCAAAGTGGTAAGTTAACCTTTTGATAAGCCGAATAATCCTGTTCGTTGAAGTCCACACCAAAACGAGAAAACATCAGCTTCATTCCCTGATAAGCATCAAAATGGAACAAGGTTTCGTCTGCATCAAAGAATATCCAATCGTACTTCATTTTATTTCCTATTATTCGCGCTTTTGAGCACTGCCTACACTGTTTTTTTCGTTGTTCTTATCGCGGCCTAAAACGGCGAAGCATCACTTTACCCTCAAATTTGTGAGCCTGTATATAAATCTAATAATTTATAGAAAACAAGTCGCAACTCATGATGTATCGCAAATTTTGCCACATATTAAACCAATACCATACTAGGGCGTGTTGACCTTTCGTGGTTAAGTTTTGTTCGAAACAAAAGCGTTTTAATCGCGGCGAGGGGAAGTAGCCTAGTCATTCTAAGCAAATTTCCCTCAACAAAGAGTAAAACGCTTTTTGCGGGGGCGCCCAGCTCGAACCCTTCGGGCAGCGTTTTCTGGTCATTTCTACTACGTTAACGGCTTCTCATGTAGGCAAGCTACACATCAAAGCCTCTGCCTTGTATAAATGCCCAGCAACTCGCTGCAAAAATCAGCTCGAAAAATCAACACGCCCTAAAAATACACTTAAGTACCGGGAGGTATTATGAAGCACTTTTTACCGTCATCTGTCATGCTCACCCCTTTTCTTGTCAAATACTATGACGAGGAGCCAGAAGACATCCTTGGTTCTGAAGAGTCGCAAGATCCTCAAATTGAATGCAGTGATGACTCCGATAAAACGTCGACACCTGCCTAACCAGATCAACTTTCAGTGAAAAACCTTAATTTTCATTGTTATAGAGCACCATTCTGCTCTTGGTGGAGCCGATTTATCGCTAACCACTACTGACAAAGAGCACAACCAAAAAACATGAAAACGATTGCTATATGAGCCCTATCACAACGACTAGCCACAAAGTGGTAGTTCGGAATCAAAGTTGTTCCAGATCAATGGTCGACCACTTGAATGCCGACAACATGTAGGAAATTAAAAATCATAATTAACGGAGTTTTCCAATGTCTACTGCATTTTACATCCCTACAATCAACTTCATGGGTACTGGCTGTTTGAAGGATGCTGCTGATAGCATTCAGTCTCAAGGCTTTAAAAAAGGTCTGATCGTTACTGATAAGATCCTGAACCAAATTGGCGTAGTTAAGCAGGTACAAGACCTTCTTAGCCAGCGCGGCGTAGACACAGTTGTATTCGACGGCACTCAACCAAACCCAACCATCACTAACGTGAACGATGGTCTAGAATTGCTGACTGACAACGATTGTGATTTTGTTGTTTCTCTAGGTGGCGGTTCTCCACACGACTGTGCAAAAGGCATCGCTCTGGTTGCTTCTAACGGCGGCAAGATTGCAGATTACGAAGGCGTAGACCAATCTGAAAAACCAATGATGCCATTGATCGCTATCAACACCACGGCCGGTACAGCATCTGAGATGACTTACGGTGGGCTAAAAAGTTGGACGTAAAGTAGTGGGCTAAAAGTTGGACATTTTGTTTTCATCAATTTCTCTCTATGCCATAAAGATATAACAACATTCCCCCCCCTCCCCCCAGAGAACGTCAACCCACTAATTTACTTATGCTTTACCAAGGCGGCTAGATTTTGATTGTGGCTCTGTGGGTAAGCGGCAGAATTTAAAGCCACTGAACTGTGAAGACTTCCTAATTGATCCTGAGTTTTGCTTCCTATCAATCTCGAAGAAATGATTAAGTCTCAGAAACTAAAAAATAAAATAGGCGGATTAGCATTTATTAACCACTAATCATCATTAGTTCTGTTCAGCTTTTGTTTGGTCTTTGGTCTTTGGTCTTTGGTCTCAATAGTATATCTGTTTTAGTTCGGGTCTAGAGCCTGAGTGCTACGACTCTAAAACGTTTGTGCCCCATTTCTACTTAGTGCTTTACTCGGTCATATCCTGTTAATGAGCTTTTGCAATACTAAAAGTTATCCATTCTTCTCATGCTGTTGGCTGTTAATCCCCAAGATGTAATACGGGGTGAAAGTCTAACTGGAACAATGCTTCGAGATAATTCAAATAGTACGACTGTTCTGATTTACTTTTAATGCGCACTGTGTTGATATGCACACATTTTATGTATCTGTAATATAGTTACTTATGGAGGTTATATGATATCGATACTTAAAGCAGTTTTAGGAGCAGGGTGTGGTATCGCGGGAGTGGGTGCTGTATTTTTTTACGCGCTGATGTCTCAAGCTATAACTATGCCAGCATTAGCTAATTTGACTCCAGATTTGGTCTACAAATCATTTCTAGCGACGTTAGCGACTTGCTTGATTATGCTTGTGCTGTCGGTATACACGCATCTAGCATCTAAGAAAAAGTCTGGTGATGTAATATCATCATCTGGGTCTGGTCATGCTGTCAAAACTACTGGTAATAACAGCGGTGTAACTATTGGTAGAAAGGACTAACCAATGACCCAAGTCCAAGCTACAGATGACGGGATATCGGTATATACAGCCGGAAAAAACAGTCCAGTAAACATCATAAAAGCAGTTGAATGTATGCCTTCATTGCTGAGCCCTTTGCTGCAAGGAATTATAGACGTTTACGATCCTTTTTCGGATACTCCTGAAGAGCCTCATTTTAGCCCAGAAACCGAAAAGAAAATTAGTTATAACTCAGTGGTTCTATATGCAGGTGAAATACGCGATAACAGCGGTTTGATGTCTTTAGTTGAAAACGTAATCAATGAAATAGATAGCCAAAAACCCAAATCAAAGGATAAATTTCTATACTCAATAAAACAGAAATATAACAATTGCCGAACGCGCTTATTACTTGAGAATGAAGTTAACCTGACAAACCAAGAATCCATACATGAAGCCATAAGCAAAAACGCTGACAGATTGATTCACAATGTCTTAGCAGAACTGTTTAGTACTGTAAAAGCGACCAAATCCGTACCAGTGGAAATTGTTGAAGCTGCTCAAGGGCTGATAGTCTGTTATGGGTTTATCAATTGCAAGATCTTAGAGGCTCCTCCTAGTGATCATTAGTAATTCTCAAACGCAAAGATTAACTCTGTTTTTTATTGGTTCGAATATAATAAGCTTAATTAAACAACATCAGTTTAACTCTATTGAGCCTCTAATATTATACAATAATTATTGTGAAAGAGTTGAACACATATCAATTTCATACTTTCTTTTTGGATTAGACTGGCTCTACATTTCCGGTTTAGCAAAATATAACGAATCGGGTGATATTATACTATGCAAATCAGAAGGCTAATTGTAAGTGAAGGCGAATTAATTATTCGAGATGTAATATTTAATGAAGGATTGAATATTATTACAAACTCCGGAACTAACGGAAATCAAATAGGTAAAAGCACCACTTTAAGAATAATAAACTTTTGTCTTGGTTCATCGGGTGAAAACATTTGGTTAGACCCAGACAATAAAGTAAAAAACGAAGATATTTTTAATAAATTAGTTCATTCACCAGTTTTATTTAATTTAGTTATATTTGTAAATGGAACAACATATAATATTGTTAGGCATTTTGAACAAAGAGGTAAAAAAATATATAGAATGAGCACTATCAATGGTGCTTCGTTTAACTCTGTGAAAGCATTCAAAAACGAAATATCCTCTATCTTCGGATATTCTTGTGATAATCCTTCATTCCCAACAATCAAAAACAGGTTCACTCGATTAAACAAATCAGTAGCAAATAGACTTCTAGACTATAACCATACATACACATCTAATGATCAGTATAAGTTAATATATTCTCACATGTTCGGCTTTGATGGACACAAAGAACTGCAAGCCGAATACGCCAACAAGCAAGAGATTTCATCTTTAAACCAAAGAAGGTCCGCTTTGCTAAACGGGAATAGCATAGCTGCTTATCAAGACAAGCTAAGGTCTATAGATGATGAGCTAGATCAACTTTATGAGGCAGAGAACTCTTACGATATCGTAGGCGCACAAAGTAAAGCTATAGAGAATGTTCGTATTACGCGAGAAAATATTGCTCGTTTATCAATGAAAATATCTCAGCTTGAAATACGTATAAACTACAATCTAAGTACTATAAAAGACTACGAGTCTAAAGTATCTGACATTGACATAGAAACGGTAAAGTCTATTTATGATGAGGCAACTACACTAGTACCAACAGTGTATAAAACCTTTGAAGAAACGATGAATTTTCACAATTCTCTCTTCGTAAAAAAGGCAGAATTTGTTAGGAATCAAAATGTAAGTCTTAGCCAAGAGATTAGTAGTTTGAAACGCGAGTTAAACGCGTTGCTTTTAAAAGAGAAAGAGCTAATTAAAGGAATTTCGAATGAGTCGCATCTAGGTGGCTTCATTCTTATAGAAAAAGAAATTCAAGCGCAAAGAGAGCTTAGGGGCAAACTATCATACGTAGTAGAAGAAGTATCTAGCATTGATGAAGATATTTTCTTATTAGAACAAGAGAATATTAATCTTTGTTCTTTCATCTCTAAAAAACTAACAAATTTTGAAGCTAAGATAGGGATATTTAACGAATCATGCAATGAAATTACTAAAGAAGTATTTAAAAAATTTAGCATATATTTCGGTTCCGCAATCGACGGGGAAAGTACTATTAATTTTTCTCTAGTAAATGCAGATAAAACAACAGGTGATGGTTCTCCAAGAGCAGCAGCAATGGCAATTGACATGGCTTTTGTTGAGTATGTGTCAAAGTCTGGTGCTAAGTTGCCAATGTTTACTCTACAAGACTATTTAGAAGCAGCTGATTTAGATAAGCTAACTAAGCTCTTTAATATAGCAAATAAACGAAAGATACAAACAATAGTGTCAGTATTAAATGATAAGCTGGCTTTGTTACCTGACGCGTTGATTGACAAGCACTCAGTACTCACTCTTTCGACAGAAGATAAATTTTTCGGAGTATAACTTCATGTGGGGGGCTATAATTCCTCCCCCCTTCCCTTTATTTCCTTGAACCTACTATAGCTCGAGCGAACTTGAATAGTTTAGTAGTCGTTTTTAGCTCTGATTCTGATTTGATTTGAAGTAGAGCTATTCCAGACAATAATTTCTGTGGGGGATACTAATTGATCTGTTGGCAGCTCTCGTTTATCTAAATGTATTCTAAAATTCCACCAGTCTTTAGTTTCTAATATACGACACCCCCGTGGATAGGCGTATCAACCTTTTGCACTCCTTCGGAATTGTTTTACCTTTGCCCCATTCTTTGACAGTCCTCACACTTTTAAAACAAAGAGCAGCGGTTTCTTCTACAGATAATCCACACTCAAATTCACGAAAACAGTAGTTTTTGGTCATTTAGTAATACTGATGTGCACCATCAATACTGGACAGTGAGCTTAGTGACTTTCCATACTTATGCTAATTCGTGATTTGCTAATACTCGGTTCTCCGAAACTCATTTCCGTCCAAAGGTGTTTATACTAATCTCGTAAGTCGCTTGCAAGTTAACCTATACTGACTAACCATGATTTTTCATCGATATGTCAGATCGAGTCTTAGCTACTATGTATAACGGCTTAGTTTGATCTTGAACGTATGAAACCTGATTAGTCGTGTTAGAGAGGTATGACCCCTCCAACACGTTCTCAGTCTATAATGAAGTTTTGTGGCACAAAAGCTATAAGTGTTGAGATCTAATTAATGAGTATAATTTTAGGTGTATGATAATCCTGCTTTTTTACATAGATGTTGAGCAAAATACTTCCTCGTAGTTGAACCACCAGAAGCGACTTTATAAGTTCCGTCTTCAGATAAAGCAAGAAACGAACACTCTGACCAATGTCGAGCTCTTCTCGAATAGTCCAAACGGCCTAATTTTTCAGCTACAGAATAAATATGATTGGTGCGACTCGCAGGAGTGAGGTCAATACAATTATTCCATACTTGATGGAACACCAAACCCAAAGACTGAATCAGTGTCGTAACAAGCTGAAAGCCGTTCCTATTCATTGAAAAGTCATCTCCTTGTTCGTAGATCCATGTTTCGAGGAAAAGTGTCAGATCGCTCTTAATTGTATTGACATGTGTATCTCCCAAAAGAGCACCGTCAGGCATTTCTCTGGTTCCTTTTAGTCGACTCTGCATACTAAACCCACCAATACCTCCAAGCACAAATCGAGTTAGTGAGTTTAGAGTCATAATGTATTCGCTAGACTCTGTAATCTTCTCTCCTTCTATCGACATTCCACCGTGGGAAACGATAACAGGTAGCTCACCTAGTTCACGAGCAAGGTTAGTTACTGGATCTGAGCGAAGCACTTTCATTAGTTTGTTCATAGTTAATGGTTGTTGTTGGCCGTTAACGTCGACAAACATCTGAGCAAATTCATCTTCTGTTAAAGCTCCTCCAGAATCTTTGAAAATGAACATTACCGGGATTTCTAATGATGCCATTTGGTCTCGGATTTCGGCTCGTCGAGCAAGGCGTGCGCTTGAATCTCGACTTACCTGAAGCAGGAAGTTATCGAACCCCCCGATAACTGCCCCGCCAGTACTAAGCCTTCCAATACCATCAATGACAAATGTATTCTCAGTCTCTATTTCTAACCAATCACTTAAGTTAATTTGACCAGATTTTTCAAAACTAACGCCATGCATGCAGCCCACTAAAACAGGTGGAATAACACTCCCTATATCAGTTGTACCACTTAAATGTTTGTAGCAAAAATCTTCAAATCCATTTCGACGTCTTGGTGTCGCAACTCGCTGAATGTCATCATATATTGGCCTTAGGTGTTCGGGGATAAGGTCTAACGAACAACTCCTCAATAGTTCAGATAATGTCATATGTGCTAAGAAAGTTTTAACGCCATTGAAACTGCCTTCACTGGATGAACCATATACTAGTTTTCTAGTGACTCCATGTCGCATAGTTGGCGCAGGGATAGTCATTTCCAAATTAATTGCCTCATATTTGTTTAGTTGTTGAAGAAGGTGTCGAATTATTGATCGGGGCAGTGCCCCGATCAAATGTTTTTTTAAATTTTTTGGTAAAGTTATGAGGATAAGAACTGTAAGAATTTGAAATAATGATAAAAAAAGACGTTGTAACGTTAAGAGGAATTGGTGTCGCACCTTTTGGTCGAGAGGCTAGTTCTCTTCAGTGTGCGCTCCCTCTTTCTGAGGTCTCTGAATTTTGTTCGCTACCTGACGTGTTGGAAGGGGCACAAAACATAATTGCTGATATGTCAAGACCAGTCAACTTATCAGAAGTCAAGCGAGTTCAAAGCTACTTATTAGGCTTATCGAATAACACTGGTATGAATCCGTTGTTGACTGTAACAATTGCAGTAGAAGAGTGCTTTAAAGAGATTATAGATGAGGCATCGGGTTTAGTATCAATAACCTACTCTCCCAAAAAAGCCTATATAATCAATGGCATACAAACGATAGCCGCATACGCTTCGATTACCAAATACGAATCTGAAATTGTTAGATCTCCAGCCATAGGTATTGACGAACAAAAAGCGGAAAGCCTTAACTCTAAGATCGCTATGTTGCCGACTCTTACTAACGTCATTTATAGAAGCAATGAAAATATACGCAAGCGCGAGATAGTTTCACTACTTAACTCATACAACAACCTTGATACTAGAATTCATTCAATGTCACTCGGAGTATATGAGGACGAAACTCATCCAATTATGTTAGCTGTAACGGATATAGCGAGAGCGATCAATATAGATAAGTTCGGGGGGATGTCGATATCCTCTCGGCTTACAAAAAATGATTCATATGTAACGACTCAAACATCGATGGCCGGATTAGTACTAGCCGCCATTGGCGGAAGAAGCGCAAGGTTGACTACTCCTTTACCCCAAAAACTTCCAAACAAAAATATAATTACAGAAGAACTCATCAATGAAACCAAACAGTTAATTATCGATTTTTTGAAAGTCTGGTTATCGACTCTTGGGACGCAGTTTGAGAAAGACCCTGACGGGTTTCATTACTCTTCTCAAGTTTGGCAAGCGCTAGGTCTGGTTATTCATCATCTACACGAAGTTGATGTTGCTGATTCCGTAAATGAATCAGCAAAGGTTCTTGCTCATCTAGACTATGATAAGGCTGCAAAGCATTGGAGTAACTGTAGTGCGTTGAAGCTCGACGCTACTGGTAAGTACTATATTAATGCGACAGGGGGAGGAAGAAGTTTGAGAGATGGAATAGCAAAATATTTCATTTCGCTGCTTTGACTCATGAACCTACTAGTAGCTCACGAAGAAACAGATATATGCAGAGACGTTTGAGCTTATGTTAATTGTTAGCTCGTTCAGGTCAGAGAAATAAAATTCCGAAGTACATGATGTATACGCTCTAAACCATTTCCAACAATGAGCTAGCTATAATGGCTAGCTCAGAGCTGCCCCATTTAGTGTTAGATCTTTTACTCATTCATATCTTGTTAATCTGAGTTTGGCCTACTCAAACTTATCCACTTGAATCGAGAAGTTAGCGTTCCCCTTTTTAGGCGACATTTTGCAGCTTAGTATCCCTTGTATTACTTTAACTTATTGATTGTTAATTGAATCAATATGATTAAGAGTGCATCATATAGAAGAAAAAGACGACAGTTTGTCGACTAATAAGCGTTATGTGAATGGAGAAAGGAATGAAGATTGTTGTTAGATATCAAGATGGTACGGTCGAAGACTCCGAGGGTAACGTTTTAAGTTTCGGCTTAGACCGATTTGTGTCTGACATTTGTCTGGGTGAACATTGCTTTATGTGTGGTGCTTCGCCAACTAATACTTCATTTAATGACGAACATGTCATTCCCAAGTGGGTTCTGAGAAAGCTAGACTTATATAAAGAGAAAATCACGTTACCAAATAAAGCACAAATACCATATGAACGATATGTTGTTCCTTGTTGTACGAGTTGTAATTCCTTTCTTGGAGAAACGGTTGAGGCTGAGATCAAATGTGCATTTGATAATGGTCATGATTCGTTAAATAAGTATATATACCAGAATGGCACGCAAAAGTTGTTTCTATGGCTTGCGCTAATTTTCTTTAAAACTCATTTGAAAGACTCTTTCTTAAGAAAGCACTTGGATATGCGTAAGGGGGAAGAGACTATTGCCAGCGATTATGATTGGAGTTTCATGCACCATATACATTGTTTAATACGGACTCTAAAAACAGGTGTTGAGTTTGATGAACGTTGTTTTGGTTCAATGATTATTTTGCCTGCTACTGTAAGTTCAAACTACTCCCAGTTCGATTTCTGTGATACTTACGCAAGCAATACGATCATGCTTCGTATTGGTGACGTCGCTATAGTTTCGGTGCTAGATGATTCATGTGCTAGTGCGTACTTTCTTGCCCCAATCCTTGAAAAAATAACAGGATCTTGTTCTCCGCTTCAGTTGCGTGAAATCTTGGCTCATGTGACACTAATTAATGACAAGCTCAAGTACAGACCTAGGTTTTTCACTAAATTCGACCGAGCAGCACAATCACTGAGTATTCATACTGAATTACCAGAGACTATGGATATGGAGCCTTTTACAAAAGAAGAATTTGGTAGGGTTTTATATTCAAAAGTCTCTGATTATCTGGGTAAGGTTACTTGTCCCAATGGAGAGTTCAATGAAGAAAATCTAAAAGCTGGAAATTATCGATTTCTAATAGACGAAAAGAATGAGTTTATAGCTAATTCAATGGAAAAATTCACATAACAAGCATTTAAGAGTGATTCAGCACACGTGGCATTTTTTGCTTGGGTCTAGTTTAGTGATTACGGGCTCAAACTGAGTGTCGTGGTAGTGTGCTTCACACCTTAATTGGGCGTTAGCACACACTATGGTTCAGGTTATTAGATAGTATGTTTAGTAAACAAGAAGTAAAAACTTTTCTCATTAAGTTAGGGCGAAAATGGTTTTTTCCAGATTTTGCCAATAAGGTCACTGGGTATGTAGTGACGCTCGGAGCTTCTGTCATCCTTGCCCCAATGCCGTTAAAGCAAATTATCTTAAATTTCCTAATTGAGTCTTTTAATTTAAATAGTGGTGAAAAGCTTACATTGGCTGAGTTAGGGAGCAGCTCTGCTGACTATTGGCTGGGTTTCTCTTTGATTGCAATTGCGTTGGTACACAATGTGTTTTGTAAATGGTTAGTGTTGCAAGAAAGTATTCAGACTCATATGGATTCAGAAAAAGAAAAGGAAGTAGACCGAAAGCTATTTAATGAGTTTATAGCTTTGTTACCATCTACATCTGGTGCAGCTCAGTTTTTGGAACAACATGACTTTGGCAACACATTTGATTTAAGTCGTTTTCACCCAATTGACCAATTTGTATATGATTGGGATTGCCCAGAAAAAAGATTTCTAGATGAGTCACTAGAAACTATCAAAATGGATTTTTGGGCTAAAAGTCGTGAATTGAGTATTTTAATTGGTAGAAAGACGGGGCCACTTAGAAGTGGACGTCAAAGTGTTCTCACAGAGGAGTACATCAGGGCATATAATATCCCTAAAGAATACGAAGAAAACATCAAGTTACTAAATCAAAAAGCGACAGAGCTTTTCGATATACATCAGCATCTTACGTTGCAGTGTCGAACAAAATTAGTGTGCTAACAAAGCATTTTAGAGTGATTCGCAACGCTTGGCGTTAGGTTTTAAAGGAAGTTCAGTGTTTAAGGTAATAAAGAAAATAGTCACAAGTTTCTTAGCGCTTCATGCTGTAGCTCGCTACCTAATCTTGAGTGTACTAAGTGCAATGTTTGGCGCAGGTTATGTAGGAATCATTAGTGAGTTCGCATCCTATTACTTTGCATGGCAAAGTGGTTTTCGTATTCCAGCTGAGGGCATCCCATATCTCGCAATGACGATTTCCACGATCAGTTTCTTTCTATTCATAGTATTTGCAGTTGTCTTCGCGCTAGTTTATTTAATGGGGCTTTTCTTTACTTACTATGCAGTCATTTTTTCGGTGCTCTTACAGCAGCTAGGAACTGATGTAAAGGGTGGCTTTTTAAGTTATCACTCAAAAGTAAGAGAGCTTCCTATTTGGGCGATCTTTCTAATTGGCACTGGTTTAGGTTTCAGCTTGTGGGGTGCTTTTTCTATTGTAGAGTTGTATCGGGATTCCTTCTCTTTTGATGTTTGGCGATTATTAAGATCAGTTTTCCTAGGGGTGTTACTGCTAGTCCTAATATGGAACAAACGAATGTTAGTCTGCTTTGCTCTCTTAATGTCCTTGCTAACTGTGGTAACGGTGCCTTATGCGTTGTTCAATACAAGTAATTATGCACATATCTTGCAAGATTTACGTTATGGTGGTGGTATCGATGTGCTCCTAACTTTGAAATCAAGTGACGAGCTACACGAATATGAGCTATTGATGCGCACCTCAAAAGCACTCATCTTAAGAGATGCTGAAAGTCGGGTAGTTGAAGTGCCAATGGACAACATAGTAAAAATAAACTATGGCCGAAAATAAACCTAACAAATCTTTAAGGCTTCAAGATATTTCATCTAATCCAATTTTGGCACTTTAGAATCTATACTCTAACGTGCTTTTGTCCAGAACCTTCTTAGAATTCGGCGTTTCTGACTGTGATCACCAAGCGATTCTGACTTGGAGCGGGACAGAAGCGCCTTACTCCAACAAATTTAAGCGTATCATAACCACACTATTTTCTTTCCGTTGAGTTTAGTCACATAAATTGAATGGCTATTGAGGTTACGCTCTTCTAAACTTCATGCATATGGAGAAAGAGAGGTGTCGGAAGGTGAATAAAACAAGCGTATTTGTATGGATAGCATTAATTGTTTGGCTATTTATGGTTGCTTGCTTTTTTGATTATATTGAAAAAGAAAGCTCTATACCTGTTATCCATGAATTCCATTTGGAGGACTCAAGTGAATAATGAACACTCACAAATGTTCAATGTTATGGAAGCTTTAATTGCACTAGCATTGGGCATAACTCTCAGTTTATTCTTTTCATTTAAAACTCAAAACTCTCTTCTAGAGGCCATTGAAAGCTCACACGTTGCCCATTCAGCAAGCCTTGTCCATATGAGAAGCTATATTCATTTAACTCAGCCAGAAGACGCTGACCAAAAGATAAACAAACTACTTTCTGAAGTGCAAGAACTAACCTACGAGTTAAACACTTTAAAGGAAGCCAGTAATGACATTAACGTTAGATTTCCTCAAATGCTTTGGTTAGGCAATTCACTCCCTTCTGTAGTTGATGAGTACGTAAAAACTGCGGATAGACAATTGGTATTACTTGAGAAAATACTTAAAGCAAAACAACAAACTGTATCAGAACCTTTATTAAGTGAATTAGAGAGACAAGTTTTTTCAGAAGAGATGGATGAAGCAGCGGAACATGTTCACGAACGTTTGATGGACAACATATTCTTAACCAGCGAAGCAACCGTTTATACCTTGATACTATTGATTATATTAGTCTTCTCTGTCGTGTTCCTTTACCTCAACCACTACATTATAGAATTGAAAAAAACCAAGTTAGCATTACAGGGGGCTGTAAATAAGGCAGAGGAAGCCAATTTAGCTAAGTCTATTTTTTTAGCAACAATGAGTCATGAGATAAGAACCCCAATGAATGGTGTTATAGGAATGACGCAGTTACTCATATCTGACAATAAAGATTCAACTATTCAGACGCACTTAGATACGCTGTTAGAGTCAGGTGAACACCTAATGGTAGTCATAAACGAAATTCTTGATTTTTCAAATCTAGAGCAAGGGAATCTAGTTTTTGTTAAGGAAGAATTCGAACTAAACACGCTATTGATGCCAATAAAAAACTCTTTTTATCCGCAGTCTTCTGACAAAAACCTTCAGCTTATATTCGACACCAGTAGTTTGCCTGAAGATCTTGTCTTAGTCGGAGATAAAGCTCGTATACGTCAAATTATTTACAACTTAGTGGGGAATGCCATAAAGTTTACCTCTGATGGGCAGGTTAAGGTTGTCTTAAAATATGACAATAAAAAAAATGAGCTTTTTATTCAAGTCTCTGATACTGGAATTGGTATACCTTCACATCGTTTAAACGGTATATTTAATGCGTTCGAACAAGCAGATGTTAGAACGATGCACGAATTTGGAGGAACAGGGTTAGGTTTATCCATAGTTAAAAAATTATGTTTATCAATGGGTGGGGATATAACAGTCACAAGTGAGTTAGGTTCAGGAAGTTGCTTTGTAGCAAGAGTTATAAGCCCAAGAGGAACCACCTTCCAAGATAAAAGAAAGCTCGCAAACGAAGAAGACTTTTCCGGTAAGTCAGTTCTTATCGTTGAGGATAACCGGATTAATCAACTTGTTGCTAAACGCTTGTGTGAAAAGCTAGGGCTTACTACTTCTATTGTATCTAACGGTATAGAAGCTGTTGAAAGGGTGCACCAATGTTCTTTTGACGTAATCTTGATGGATCATCAAATGCCACAAATGGGAGGTATAGAAGCGACAAAAATAATACGAAATGAGCATGATTTTCAAGGGGCTATTCTTGGTTGTACCGCTGATGTTACCAAAGAAACAGCGATAGCGTTCGTTGATGCTGGTGCCAATGGAGTAATAACAAAGCCCTTACAATTAAACTCTTTGGGGGAGTCAATAGCACACAGCGTAACGTTGGTTTGTAATGTAAATCATACCCATAATATGGTGTTGGAGTAGAAGCTAGTTCGTTTGATACCCAAGCTAGTGTTAAATCGTCTGGAATCTAGACTCGCTTTGGGATAAGAACGACTTAGAGCTACAACTTTAAAACGTTTGTGCCCCATTATGAGTTTCGCTTAGTTGCATTCGCTGGAACTACAGCCCAAGTTTGCACTAGCTATTCTAATCTGAAAGTGCCCACGATTCTTACTAATCAGTTATATATTTTAAACAAATATGGTTAGGCAATTCGGGCAAAACGCTAATCTTGCCCCCACTACTTTGTAAATGTCGTTGAATCAGCTTTTAGGCATTGCCATCAGCAAGAAACCTGTTAGCACGCGACTTTCCGAACCAATGGATTTGACCGATTTCTCCACTAACTCCCTACAGTGTTCCTTCTTCAGTTTTAGCTTGCCAACTGCAAGTGCGCCCGCGAACTCAAGGGCTGCATATCCGAACGGATGCTTGTGTCTAGTAAAAACCTTGTAGAGGAACTCTTTCATCAGTTCACTTAAGTGATGATCGGACGAATAATCCAATTCTGATGGTAAGCTGGCGCGAAGGATGCAGGCTTGCAAAATATCATCGTTAAATCTCAAGAAGTTCTCAGGGGAAATAATTACGGATTGATAGTTTGTTGGCCTTAAACACTTTTCAGGATCTGCGTGTTCTCGCGCTGTTTGTAATACTGCGGCTATGGTTAAAAGCGTAGCGCTTTGCGTAATACTGTCAATTTCGTCATCAAACTTGTCATCAAAAAATACGAAACCTTCGGTAAGTTTTAATGAATCGCCATTAGTATTGGGCAGCAAGCTAGCGCTAGCCTGAGCAACATAATTAGAAAGTTCTTCGTAACATCTCTCTGCTTCATCGAGCGTAATTATGTCCAATGGTGATGTGCTTTCATTATCCGCTTTTGCAGCTAATTGTGCCAACTCATCCCATGATTTTTGGATGTTATCTGGTCCCAATGGCAATACTTTCCAAACTGAAAAATTGTAAAATCTTGGTGTTGCATTGCGTACGAGGAATTGCTCAAGCTTTTTCCAAGATGCCATGCTTTGAGGTAGACCAACGCCTATTAAAAAGTGTCTGGGAATGGTTTTGCTTTCATATTCCCGAAGGTCTCGACTAATTTGTCTCAATTTTCCTCCGTCACCTGCAAATGCCGTGACAACTATAACTCCAGTTGAATCTTGTAATTTTTCTTTGTTTATATCCGGCCATTTCAATAACAATGGAGATTTTCTATTACCGCTGTTGCTTTGAATAAACTCCGAGGCTTTTTGAGCCAAAATTTTAGACGCACCGTCATCACTAAATATTACAGTATCAATAGACGAGGATAGAGACCACTTTAACTCTGCGTCCAACCAGTGATTAAACTTGATACTGGTGTGAAGATTTTCTGGCTTGAGGCTTAGCAGTGGACTCTTTTCAATTATATCAACGCGTTGGTTAATTGGGTTGATGCCTGATATGCAGAAATCTTTGAGGATATCCGGAAGGTGTTTAGGCTTGTGGGGGATACCTACGGTCACTTGTTTAGGGGGTTTAGCCTTATATGAGAAATGTTCACCTACTAACTCTATATCAGTTTCATTGCCATCAACATTACTTACCCCTTGTAACAAGGATGTTGAAGACAGGTTGATAAGCACATGTGATATGGAGGGTCTTACTTCTACATCAATCAAGGTAACGATTTTATCTTTACAGAAGTTTCTGTTGACTAGATCTCTGGCCATTCCCCCTGAAGTCGATGCAGAAATTACAACAAGGTAGTCGTCAATGGGTAAATTCAGCTCCTTCAAAAAATCGTAGGAATGGTAGCTTTCGATATTAGCACTACAACCGGCGGTTAAAGCAGCTTCTTTTACAATAGAGTAAATACCCATGGTATCTATATAGATTGTTTTAATTTTGATCCAATCTACATTTTCAACTAAGGTTCGTAACCCGTTAGCGACGAATTGTAGTTCAGTTTCAGTGGCAGCTATATCTCTCGACTGTATAAACATTTTACTGATGCGGCCAGAGGGGTGTTTGAATGTGTGTCCTGCGGGCGCAACATGCAGAACATTATTGCGTTCAGCAAGCTTACGTAGACCTGTTGAGTAAAAATCAGTCACATCATTTACCTGAAGTGGCAAAGAGCTGGATGAGCTAGTATAACCTTCATGCATTTTAAAAATGCCATCACTAATATCAATAAAGTATAGGGCTTTGGTGAAGCACACGTTGTTTTTCGACAAACGATCCAAGAAACTGTCTTGTAAATCTTCATTTTTCCAATGTTGAAGGCAGTCATTGATTTTGCCGGAAGGTACGTAAATAACGATACCGTCGGGAAGGGTATCACTATTTTTTAACGCTTTTTCCAAAGCTGGATAAAAGCTAGATGGATCTTGCCAAGCTCCGTCTCCAAGATAAGCGCATAGAATGTCAAACTTTTGATTGTCAAGATCTTTTTCTGCGTTAAAGCAAAGTACGTTGTCCACTATCTTTCCTTAAGGGAACCAAAATCGATACCACTGTTCCTGAAGTGGACCCAAGACTTTTGTTCGTCCAGTTGTCAAAATTCATCAAATATTGGGTTTGCTGCTGTTTCGCGGCTTCTAGAGATTGCTCTTGCGTCCAAAATCCATGCTTGTCTCTGTCAAAGCAATTGAATAAACACTGGTTCCCAGACCGAATTCTTATCAATCCCCCTACTTTACTTAGCTGATTTAAAATCGTAGGGTAGCCGTTACCTGCGCCACTTTCAGATTTAGTAGAGAAATTTTTTCCAATACACTTTATCAGAGCATCTTTCTCGGAGGCTGCGTCAATGCTTGTTCCAAAGGCCCTTCCTACCAACCCCGGGCCGGTATCAAAAAAGCTCACCTCCATACAACGCAGCGTTTTCTTGGTTCCGTCTACACTCGTTAGAACATTGTCGTTCCAATACTGGCTTAGTCTTGGATGCCCCATAAAGTCTTTTTTATATGTCTCGCTTGATTGGTCTTTCCATGAAGCAATCATCCCCTCTACATGTTCAATGTAAGGTCTATCGTGCTGGTCTCTAAGGGCATGTTCTTGCGTATTTTTGAAAAGCTCGCAACCAAAAATACCAAAGGCCTCAATTAGGTCTCCCTCTAAATGGTTGAACTCTCGCTGATTAATTTGTTTAAAAATAGCCACCATAGTTTTTGTCATTAGTGAACTATCTCTTACCGCTTGGCTATTTTTGTTTGAAAACAAAGGAGACAAGTACTGTCTTTCCGCACCGCTGATACAACATAAGTCGATCGAACGTCCACGGACTATTTCTGCATAGTGCTGATTATCGGAGGCAATCATTTTGTCTTTTGCTGGCAAAAGAGCTTTTCGCCTAGAGATAACTTCATTGTTTATATTAATTGATTTATTTAGTCGCACCGACGTCAAGCCCGGAGCATAACTACACAGCTCTTGCAAAACAATTTCAATATTAGATGAGTTCTGCAACATCAAGATTTTTTCAGCAGAATTACGAGCAATAGAGACGAGAGCCTGTAATCTAGCTGCATCTTTTAAGGCTCCGTGCCTTTTTGATATAGCCTCTGAAGAAAGTTTTACCGTCTCACTACGCTCTGCTTTCCTAATGACGTTCTCCATGTCATCTATTGACTCTAAAGGAGACTCTTTCAGTCGTTCCATTTAATTGTTCCAAACAATTTATCTATTCTTATTTTCACAATTTCCCACCTCCCTTTCAGTGAGACAATTCAAAATTCCAGATTTCAAATAATAATTGTCCAGAACCTTCACATTAGGCACTGTCTGAAAAGAAAGTGCCCCATTATCATCGAGCATTAGTACTCCATGTAACTTTCGGGCGTAAGCTTTCCCTACCAAACCTAATCCGATTTAAAGAAGACCAGACAATCATTTTTTTGCGTGTAGGTTGGCTAGATCCGTGCTTTGCCAATACCTATGGAGTTATACGAAAACTTTCGTCAATTTCTAAAAGTTCTGCTGTATGGCTTCTTTGACTTGATTGCGCTCTATCGCCACTAGAATTATGATGGTTGCATATCGATACGAAAAGAATCAGTCTATTTAGCGTTAAGTTTCAGGGGGAAATATAGTGCCAGAGTTCTTAATATTAGATAACGTCATTGATTGTATGGAAGAGAATGGTGCAACTTATAAGCTTGTTCATGTCACGATAGACGAAGAGTTACTCAATGAGATTAATGGTTCGAGTAAGGAGCAGTTTAACCTTGAACAACTACAGAAGGCTGCGGATAAATGTTTAGCTCACGAGTGGTTGAAGCATACCTCTCTCGGTGATAAGTATCGTCATTTACAAATCACACCTAAAGGAATTGGTGCTGCACGGTCAAAAAAGCGAGCTCAAGAATTGAAAGCATCGAGAGGATTGTTGAAAAAACTTTCTGATTACATTGAGGACCATAAAGGGCTATTTGTTGTTCTTGGTTCTTTGCTTGCGCTTGCTACGTTTGCTCTAAAAATTATGGGAGATAAGTGATGAAAGACAAAAGCTTTACCGTTGAACTAAAGTGTCTTTTTTGTGATTGCGTACTAGAAGGCGATACTGATATAGAGTATTCGTCTGGCGATATGCTTGAATGCCAGAATTGCCACGAGTTTAATGATTATGATGCGCTTATTGATGTGGCTATCGAAGAGGGCGAATCACTTGTCGCTGAATATGCAAATAAAGAAATTGAGAAAACTCTAGGAAACCTATTCAAAAAATAAAAATCGAAAAACATAAAGTTGACACGTTACACGTTTAGGTTCTAGGAGGGAAATAATGACCATCAATATTATTCACAAAGGTCGGGTGGACGACACTTGTTACCAAGTGCCGTCTCCCTAAGAACCCAGCGTGCAACTTTCACTGCTCTGGGCTCAAGCCTCCACGAAGGCATCAGATGATACCCAGCAACCTATAAAGCAGTCGGAGCAGGTTCGTTCCAAGAGTTACGAGCTAGCCTTTTTGACTTCCTTTTAGCCAAGTATTCTTGGTATTGAGGGTCAAATGGTGTCATTGCATTTCGGATTTTCACATGCTTTTCTATTGACACTTTGGAAGAGATTGAACTGGCAATCCATATCCATGATCTTCTGCCAATCGTGAATGCCACTGGTCGCTATCAAATTGGCAACAGCTTGTCGCTAAATTGTGAAACAACCTGTTTCACAAATTATTCCTGCCCCGAAACTTGTCAGAGCTAATACTTGATTATGAGGAGTCAAACACAAGCTCCCATAGAAAATCTAATCTTAGGTATTCACTATACCTTTGATGTGAAAAATCGGATTTATTGATTGTTCAATATGTGTCGAAGGCGTTCTCAGTTGGATTTATTTATTTGAGCTATAATCAGTTTTTCATAAACAATATGCAATATCATGGATATTCACATCAGCGAGGGAAGTATCTATGCCAATTGCAACAAAAATCTGTGACCTAATAAACAGTAAAGGAAAGCCTGATTGGTGGAGGTACACTCTAAACCAAGCATTGGTTTTAGGCGAGCTATCACATCAAGAACTCGAAACTGCTTACATACTTGCAAAGATGGAGTTTGGTTTAGAAGACAAAAGTCCAGATTACGAAATATTAACTCAGCAAGCTAAAGCAACTGGATATCATGCAGAAGCTGAAGAAAACAAACTTATTTCTGTTGGTAATGCTTTAAACATATCAACACTTGCTGAGGAGAAAAAAATCGAGTTTTCACCGAAAGGGTTAACTGTCATTTATGGTAACAACGGAGCTGGGAAGTCGAGTTATGCCAAGATATTGAAGAATGCCTGCTTAACAAGGGGGGAAGCTCCTGCTCTAAAACATAACGTCTTCGCTGCCAAAATTGGACTACCATCGGCAGAAATTCAAATAGAGTCAAATGGTAAACCAGAACTGGTGACATGGAACAATCAATTGGAGCCAGACCCTCGTCTTAAGTCTATTCGAGTATTTGACTCACAATCATCAATTCACTACCTGTCTAAAACTGATACTTTGGACTTCAAACCAGCGGCTTTGAAGCTATTAGATGAGTTGCTCAAAGTGAGTAGCTTCATCACTGATAAGGCGAAAAAGGAAGAGATCTCTTATCTACCTGTCCATGTTCTTCCACAAATGAATATTGGCACAACACCAAGCAAACTAGTCATAAGCTCACAGTTAAAACCTGAGAACGTAGATTTATTGTGTGCTACTCAAAAAGAACGGTCTGAATTACAAGAATTGAGAAAAGAAGTTATTGAACTGACTAATAATTCTCCTCAAACACTTAAAGACCGATATCAAAAAAGAAGACTTCGGGCTGTGCCGCTTCAAAAGTTCTTACAAAATCTGGTTGATACACTAAATCTAAAGTCGGTGGAACACTATAAGGCTGTATACAGCAAAAAAGAACAAACCAAGTTAGCTGCGGCTGAGTTAAGTTCTGTAACATTTTCTCAACTACCAGTATCGAATATAGGTTCCGAACAATGGCTTACGATGTGGAACGCGGCCAAACTATTCATTGAAAATACAGAACAAAAGAAGACATTTCCTCTACAGGAAGGTGACCACTGCCCAACATGCCTACAGGAAATTGATAATACAACTGCATCTCGGTTAGCTTCTTTCGATACTTACCTTCGCAGTGAGTTGCAAAAAGAAGCAGATGTTGCATTGAAAAATTGGAATACAGAACTTAAGAAAATTAAGGATTTAAGTTTTTCTACTATTCCATATGACGCCATTCTCAATGAAATCAAAGAGAAGGATGCAGAGTTAGGTACGCAGTTTGATACGCTGATTCTAACACTTAAAACTAGATCTGATAGCTTGTTACAAGACACCCCTGTATTTAAACAAGAGGAAATAAATTCAGTAGCGCTTACACGGTTAAACTCCTACATAACTAAATTGGAGGAAGCAGAGAAAGCAGTACTGAATGACGAAGCAAAAGCTGCTGCAATTAAGGTTAAACAGCAGAGAATCTTTGAGATTGAAGACAAAGAGAAAATCTTAGCGGTCAAAGAGCAAATTAAAGCTGAAATTGTGAAAGCTAAGCAAAGAGACGCCTATGATAAGGTTAAGCGCTCCACTTCTACAACTGCTATCACGAGGTTAAATAACGAGATATGTAGCTCTGGTTCGATAGGACGGATGCAAGAGTTTTTCAATAGTGAGCTAGAAAAATTAGGTTTTAACCACTTCAAAATTAATGCTCTTACGAAAGGTGCTAAAGGGAACCAAAACTTCAGTATTCAGCTTTCAGGGAACAATACAAACATTATCGATATTGCAAGTGAAGGAGAGCAAAAGTGTATATCTTTAGCGAGCTTCTTCGCGGAGTTAGCTACCGATAGCAGAAAGTCTGCAATCATCTTTGATGATCCTGTAAATTCTCTTGATCACATATGGAGGCTGAGATTCGCAACAAGAATCGTTGAGGAAGCAAAATCAAGACAAGTAATCGTATTTACTCATGACTTACCTTTTATGAAAATGATTCAAGAGACTGCTGACGATGTAACTATTAGAGCTGTTACTAGAAATAAGAGTGTTACGGGCATTCCTCTCGATGCTCCACCTTGGGACGCTTTGAAAACACAAAGCAGAATAGGTTTTCTCAAAGATAGGTTAGTCAGAGCTAGAAAAGCAGCCAACGAATCCATAGAAGACTATCAGCATCAAGCAGGCTTTATCTATGGGAAAATGCGAGAAACTTGGGAAAGGCTTGTCGAAGAATGGTTGATTCGTGGTGTTGTTGAGCGTTTCAATAGGGAGGTGAAAACCCAGAGTTGCAGATACCTAACTGATATTACTGACCTAGATGTTGAAACCATTAATACTGCTATGAGCAAGTGCAGTACATATATGCACGGACATGATATGGCAGAGGAAGTTGCTGGTGCATTTCCAGATATTGATGAATTGGAAAAAGATGTAGCAGACCTTGATGAGTACTTTACTAACCTGAAAAAACGAAGAAAATAAATGTTTGAACAGGAGATATAGCCCCCTATGTCTCCTGTAATCACAAGTCTTGTTTTGATCTGCACCAGTATAATGGCATAGTTAATTTGGTCACTAGAATAGATATTTTGTAATACCATTGGTAATCCATGAAGTGCTAATTTAGGTAAAGGGGTAACTCGGAAATGTCCAAGAGTTTCTTAGGTTGAATTTCTACCCTTGGCACTTTCTAGCTCGAAAGTGCCCCATTGTTAGATAGACCTTTTACTCATTCACATCCTGTTAATGGGGTTTTGCCCTACTAGAAGTTATCCATTCTTCGAATGCTGCTCGTCGTTAATCCCCGTGTTGTATCACGGGGGTAAATTCGACATAACTACCTGCGCTCGCACAACCCGTCTATATTTATTACCTAATACAATCTTGGGATAAGTCATTATTAGTAAGCGAAAATTTCGAGTATAATCCTCGCATATATAACCATTCGTAAATTAAAAGTGCCATATGCAGCTGCTACTATTAATTTCTTTTCGAGAAAGGAGTAATAATTGGAAGACATAATGTATAAACTTGTAGAAGTTTCGACCATGTTGTCGCGCGATATACTACAAAATTTAGGAGTTCTAGCCGGTTTAGCTGTTTACTTTGTTGTGTTTGGTTTTATGCTTAAAAACAGAAAAACCAGACACACTCTATTTCAAATGTCTAGCCTTATCAGAAGTATTGCTTCGATTCTTTTCATTATTGATCCTGACGATAAACATAAGCCTAGGCATAACGACTCTGACCTCCTATCTCCAACAATGGAGAAGCAGGTCATTCGCGAATTACTAGATAAAGGCCTAACTAAAAAGATTGTACAAGCAGAGCTAGAGAATTATTGTAACGAAAGAGTAGATGCGAAGGTAAGACAAAGTTTAAGGGATAACAACGAACTATCTGATAGTTATAGGGTTCGTCTAAAGAAGCAAGAATTATCCGCAAAACTTTTACACTCGACATTGACTTCAGAGCAACGCAACTCTGCTTCAATGAAGTCCAGACTTACTAATTTGTTCATATTGTTTACATTGGTAATGCTAGGAGCAAACTTTGTCTACGGTAATGATGTTTCAGACACTAATAAAATCTTAGTCGGTATTACATACATTACGTTGAGTTCATTTTTGATATTTATTATTAGAACGTCTCACCAAAGAAGCGCTATGCTGATAGCAATTCAGGAAGATCTAAAAAAACAAAGTGAGTTATTCGAGTTTTTTTCGATGTATAAGAAAGGTAAAGATCTCACCGAACATGATATAGAATTCCTGAGACTATTAATGACAAGTCGTGCAGAACGAGAAAGAAATACCAGTCACCCTTTTGAAGTAATTTTGAAAAATGTTAATGGCTCGAACATACAACTGGGTAAAAGTTCAATTAAGCTTGGACAAGGGAAATCAAATGGAAATTAATACCTGAATTTTTTAGTTGTTCACTACCAAAAATAGAAAGCCGGACTCAATGAGCCCGGCTTCTTTCTCCTTGATATGACCAAAAAGGAGGACTGACAAGGTGAAAGGAACTTTCACAACATCTAGGTTACCTTGTCAGACGGAATAACCATATCAGGCTGATTCTCTACATGTAAGTACTTCTAATTCGAAAATTGATGTTTGCCGATACAAACCATACTTTTCTAATACTCACTTCTTTATCTTGGCTATCGCTCTAGCTATTTCAAGCAAATGTGTAGATGTTCTAATCTCTAAATCAGATTGGATCTCTAATAAGGCCATACCTGCTAGAACTTGTTGTGCACTGACTAGCTGCCCCGTTGGTAACTCCAACCCATCATGATGCATTTTGAATTCTTTCCAATCTTCCGAGTGACTTAGTTCTCTGCCATTCACCATTCTCATAAGCCTCTTGCACTCCGGAGGTATTGGTTTCCCCTCATCCCAACCCGTGATTGCTCTCACAGTTTTAAAACATAGTTCTGCCGTATCTTCCTTGGTTAATCGACAGACAAACTCACGAAAAATGTAGTTCTCGGTCATTTTTCGATAGTGCATATAAAATCTCCAGATAAACCTTTGATTTTATATGTTTTTGATATAAAACTTGTTTTAACATAATCAGGCAAAGTGTGCACTGTACGAAGGCGCACTAATTGACAAGTTTGCCTTATAAAAAGTTATTCATGAATTGCTAATGTATGGTTTTGCGAAAATGATTTTTGTCCAAAGGTGTGCTGACGGAGCATGAAACATGAAAATGGCGTATTCCCTCTCAGCGCGAAAGTCTCTACTCACAATCTGTAGTTGTACGTCTGTCTTACTAGTAAGAAGCCGTATAGAGACCGTTATATCAATGAGTCTGGGGTATCATTAAGATGTTAGTCAGTGAAAACTATAAATATAATCAGCTAAAGTGGCTCTATTCTGCGTTGAGTGGATTTTGTGCAGCATATTTCTTAGCACTTTTTAGTGGGTCAAGTAGCATTGATGACTCGACATGCTTATTTATATCAACACTACTTTTTTCGATATGTTTTCCTGTGTTTACTGCTTTTGCAATAGCACATGTGCATATATCGGAGATTGACCTGTCAGTTGAGCAGTGTGAAAAGGTATTAGGAGCTAGGATAGTAAGTACAATAGCAACTTTGAGCTTTTTTCTTCTTTTCTTTGCTGTAGCTTTCTTGATGGCTTTCTTCTCACTATGGTTCATGTTTATGTTCGTTATTACTGCGATATTTTGCTTTGTCGCATTTGGAGTCTTGATTTTAAAATTACGTGAAGCATAAGCGCATAATCATCGATATAACAAACGTTTAAATTTTCAAGGTACTTTTTCTAATCCAAATCTCGCACGCTAGGGCCCATATTCTAACGTGCTTTTGTCCAGTGATGTGTTACCACACCATACTTTGGGACAAGAACGCCTTAGTGCTACGACTTTAAAACGTTTGTACCCCAAAACGTTCTAGCCTATGACTCAGAACTCATTTTTTGTCACTCACTTACCTATTTTTTCTAATAATTCAATATGATAAGTCGGCCTGTATCTGTCTAGCGTGTAGGTTGCATTCACTTCGACTTCGACAAATCTCTTCTGCTCGAATGTCAGTAACAGTCATAAAATCCATAACGCATTCAGTCAGTTACAGCGGCTCGTATTCTATTGAGTTTTGCATCTCTAAGATCATTCGATTAACTTTTATTTTCTTTTGAATACGTTCAGGAAAAAGAGATGCATACTCTGCCGTATCTAGCTGCTTGAAATCTAGAGCGATACTGTTAATGATTTTGATATACTTATCACCGACTTCTTTAAGATCATTCAAACGGTTTGTTTCCTTACTAATCGCTCTCTGCAAGTTTTGTTGTTTACTCCAAAGTCTATCTAAATTAACACCACTCTCTAACTCAGCTTTCTTTCCCTCTAGACTCTCCGTTTCTTGTTTTAGCCGTTTGACACGGTTTTCTAACTCGGTCAACGCTTCATTTGATACACCTTTTCTATCAAGTGCAGCTTCAAGCTCACTCGTGATTTTGTAATGTGCTCCATCTAATATTTGTTGCGCTGTTCTTTGAGCGCTTTCAACCATTGATAACTCATGTTTTAGAGCATTATCGGTAATCATTTGAGCATTCTTTTTAGCATCTTCTATTTCCGAAGCTAACTCAGCTAGAACATCATTTTTAACTTCTACTCTAACCTTTTCACGTTGCTGTTCTGCTTCAACTCTCGCATTGTTAATGATTCTTCCCGCCTCTAACTTGTTAAGATAGATGGTTTGCTTGAGTTGTTCTAATTCTTGATTTAAAGATGACTTATCTTCTTCAAGTCGCACCACCACAACTTGAAGATCATTCGCTAGGGACTTTATCTGCTTATAGAGCTCTTTTTGCTCTCGCTCTTTTTCTTGCCACTTTTCAACTCTTTGTTTTATTCGGGCAACCCTTTCCTTAGCTTGTTCCTCACGCTCAGAAATATTTTCAGTAATTCTTTGAACTTGTTTGCGATGCCTTGCTATCTTTCTCAACAACATACTTCTTTCTTTGCTGATACTCATCGCAGCTTGCTGCTCAATAAAATCCCAGAATGGATTTAACGGGTTTAATGCTGTTATCTGAACTTTTACATTTTCATAGCTGTTCAGCAACGAATCTGAGTCCAATCCAACTAGAAATAACTCAAGAGAACTCCTGCCCTGCTTTCGAAAGTCCACTATTTTATCTGGTGGGGTTTCATGAGTATTAGCAACTTCCACGTAATACTCTTCCCTACCGATCTGGCAGACGACATCTGGAATCCTTCCGTCTCGATAGACCTCTAGACGGACATTTTTCACACCTACCATTTCACAATCACTAGAATCAAAAATGCCACTGGAATATGGATGAGGAATGAGCTTCTCTCGTTCGATGAACTCCTTTGCACTCAAATGCAACTGGGTCTCATACGAATAGCGACATTCTGCGTTACTTTGATGGCGTAAGTAGCTAGCTATGCCTTTATTACTATGTGCGGCAACCATGAAGTCTCCACAGCAAGGACAGACAACGTCATCCTGAGTGCCACTTTCTAGCTCAACAACAGGAACAACTCTACTCTCACTTAGCTTCCACCCAAAAATAGAACGATTTCTCATACACACCTCAACATTGGGAAAATAGTGATGGTTAAAAATACAAAATATGGAATAAATCTCATATTAATTATCACAAGATTATCAAGTCAAAGACAATGTGTGCCTACTTCGTGTGATCTGCATCATCAATGCTAAACACCAAGTTAAGCGACTTTTCCTTACTTCACGTAATTTATGACATGTTAATGTTCTGATTTGCGAAACTGATTTCTTTCCAAATGGGTGTTTAACTCAGCAGATCAACTTTATTCTCAATCTTTTGCATTACCTCAATATGTATCGGGCTAAAAATTTGACAAAAGATGGACTCAATGCTTAGATTAGATTATATATTGTACAATAATCAAATAGCACATGGATTTAGCAGGTGACACAATGGATGGGGTTCACTTTAGACAAGAGGAAATTGATACCTTCGGTTTTACTCAGGATGAAATCGATAAGCATGCTGACAAGTCCTCCACGGTTAAGTACAGCGGTCTATTGAAGGACTTTCTTGTCGTAAAAGCTAATGTAACGAAATATCCAAAACTCAAAATATCAATTATAAATGGTGAACAAAAGGCCAGCATTCATGCACAGAACCAAAAAGATAAAGATGAACCAAAAAAGATAGATTTGCCGCTAATAGTAAAACCCAATGGAACTCTGGCCTTCCTTGAAAATACATATATACATTGGAGAGCTAACTCCGCTAGAAAACTCAAATACAGCACTCTTGAGAGAGAGGCGTTAGCGCTAATGGATTTCTGTCGGTACTGTTCTTTAAGTGAATGGTCGCACCCTGTAACCAATATAAAAGAACAAATGACCTACAGGAGTTTGACTGAAAATACTGAACAGGGAGCACCAAGTCTTTACGGAGACCATTTGTTTGATAATTTGCAAGAGATTGACCCTGAGACAGGTATTGTCATAAACAAAGGATATGCTCCGTCAACAGCAATGCTGTATGTAAGGGTTGCAGCCAAATTTTACTCTTGGCTTATTTCATGTAATTTCCTGACAATAAATAAAGACTACATGCCTTACAAAAAGGAATTGATAAACTTCACTAAAAATTACGAATACATTAATGAGAGTATGTTATCTCACCTAGATAGCGCAAAATTCATTACGATAGAAACATCTGATTTAGTACAGCGCTTTGCCAACTCTCCATTAACAAACTCTGTCGAGCCACATAAAAGACTCAAACCAATGACTCCTGACGATAGAGAGATGTTTGAGTATTATTTAAAGCATGAAGCTAACAAAGAATTAAGCCTTATGGCTAAGCTGTCTTTAGAAACTGGTTTAAGGGGGCAAGAGTTAATTTCTTTTCCTGAAACATACATTTCTGACGAGTATCTAGATCTTGATTTCATTAAGGTGAATATAGGGTTACATAATGGATGTAAAACGAAATATGGTAAGCCCAGAACTATTGAAATACCTTCATCTTTAATGGGCGAGCTTTTTGAGTACAAGTTATCAAACAAGCGCATGGAAGCACTTAAAAAAGTAGGAATTGAATTAGGTGAAGATGATAATCAAATCGGTGATAATGCTCATGGCCGTTTATTTGTAACTAGAAAGGGGTTTCCTTATGCTAAAAGTACCTTTCAACGGTTTATGAGTGATTCGAGGTCAGATATAAATGATGCAATAAACAAAGGTCTATCATCAATTGTGAAAGACAAATTAAAAGAGATATCAAGTGAGGTCCTGCATTTTCACGAGGAAAAGAGAAGGCTAACACATAAAGCTATACCACGATGGTATTACAGACCTCATGATTTACGCTCCACCTTTGCTACAAGGTGGTTACTTAGAGAAAGCAAGGAACGAAAATGTCCAATTGACCTGCTTATTGATGAATTAGCAGAGTTAATGGGTCACAAAAGTAATAAATCAACGGAAAAGTATATAAATTTCCTAAATGAAAAAATTAAACGCTTTAATCAAGCGAGGAAGAAAAATACTTTCCTTACATCAGTGATTTACTAAATTTAGGTGACCTAAATGGCAAGAAGAAGTATTTTAGCCAGAAACTCTAGAATTAAGCTAACTCAAAGGGAGGCTAGGGTTGAGGGGGATTTTAATGAATCATGGCTAGAATTCAAGCACCTAAAGCGAACTATTAATTTATCTGAGCTATTTTTTAAGTCAGGGAATAAATCTGGCATTCAAATACCTAAGAGAATTGAATACGTAAAAAACGTTGCAAGAGGCATCAATCTTGCGCTTATGGATAAAGGTTCAACATACACATTTACAAATTCTTACTACAGTTTTCGTAGGTATGTGTATTGGTGTGACAAAAATAAACTAGACCCGTTTTCTAGAGACGGATATTTAGGGTATGTAGGTGATGATGGTAAACTAAATAGCTTGATTAAACAAAACGATGAGGCGCTACCATTTCTCTTTGATTATGATGATGGAGACATGCTTGGAATTACTGAAAAATATGCTTTAAACAACAATGGGCATATACGGAAATATCTAAAACTTTCAGGTGTATTTGATCCACTATGGGATTCAGCACGTGAACCTTTCTCAGAAAAAGATCAAAACTTAACAATATCTTATTCAAGTGATGTAACAAAAATCGCAGTTAAACGCCTGTCAAATGTATTTGATTCATTATTTAACGCGGTTAAAGAACATTACTTGAAATGTGGCAATACAATTCCAGATGACTTAACAGTCGAAGTTCCTTCATTAGGTGAAGTTAACTTTAATGGTAATACCCGTCAATGTGAATCACCAATTAATACTCTCATGCTTTCTGGCTATGCCTTATTCTGTTTTTACACTGCTCTCAATCAAAGTGTAATTCTAAAATCTGCACATCCTATTATCATCGACAAAAGAAACTATAAAGACAAAACTATTAAAATGATATCGTTAAGTTTATGGAAAACAAGATCTGGAAAGTTTGTAGCTAGTGAGTTAACTGATGAAGTTCATGATATTAATAAAAACGAATTTGATGTCGATGTGGAAAAAAAGACAGGGGTTAATCTTGTCGAAAAACTAGTTGAAATTGCTGAAATGTTTGGCACAACAGAAAAGGGAGCACCATTATTCTGGAGTATGCGTAAGAATAGTGAAATCATTGAATTTGATATTGGGTGGATGAAGTTCCTATCAGAAAAGTTGAATATTAAACCAATTGACACTACTCCTTGCAACCATATATTTGCAGCAGCATTATCATTGGCGACTAAAAACGCATTCCTTGAAATTTTCAGCAAGAATAATGAGGAAGGTGAAAGAGTTGTCTCAAAAAAAACCATTAATTTAACTAAGGGAAAAGCTTACAAAGAAGTCTGCTCCTGCGCAATAGCCTTGATCTCAAGCTACAACGAAC
Organism: Vibrio celticus; assembly: GCF_024347335.1. Taxonomy (NCBI): domain Bacteria; kingdom Pseudomonadati; phylum Pseudomonadota; class Gammaproteobacteria; order Vibrionales; family Vibrionaceae; genus Vibrio; species Vibrio celticus. The sequence goes on along the minus strand of NZ_AP025464.1, from coordinate 155,211 downwards.
CTGAATCATTTTATGGAGCAAAGATTCCACTTACTTATACTAAAACTGAAGGAGGGTTTTCAATTGGATTCGAAAATGATATTGGTTCTGGGGAGTTTTATATTCCAGCTGAATATGAAAAAACAATAAGAAACCTTGAGTCTTGGGCAATGTCTTTTAAGGAAAATAAATATCTTATTCCATTGAAAGAAGCTCAGCGAGGACGTCAAGTTTATGTATGGAACAATCCGAAATTACCACCATCACTACATCAAACGATAAAATGGCTTGGAATAGGTCATGGTCATTATTACTTAGACCTAACCTCAAGGCGTTTTAGGTCCTTTACTGCTGAGATGCTTTATTCAGACGAGGATATGGGTGCTGAGGGTTCACTGATCTTGGATAATGATATTAATACTTTTGACGTTGCTTATTCAGGTGGTAACCCAGAATTTAATCAGTTAATATTTTCACAAGCTTTGGAGGTTGCCTCCTTGATATTTAAAGGTATAGAAAAGGAAAAGGCTAAAGAAAAACTACTTAAATATTTAAAGAAAGAAGTTTTAGCTTACGATAAACTAATCGCTGATAAGATGTACTTTAATCAAAACGGCTTTGCATGTAATGGTAAGCCAGATATTAATAAGGATATAGCTAAAGACTTACATCGTTCCGCCTCATTGCGAGCTGAAAATTTAGGTGTCGGACAAGCAAAAACAATTCCATGCTATCAGTTAGATCAATGCTGCTACTGTAATAGTGCAAAGATGGCCGATGATGAAAACCAAATCTATAAGATGATTTCGTTCGTCGAGATATTAAAAAATAAAGCAGATCAAAAACCTGATGATGAAATTGAGTTAATAAAATCAGCTCATTACTTAATGCTCATAATTCATGAGAATATACCTCATGAAACTATTAACAATGCTCAAAAAAGACTTTTACTTGAGGGATTGCACCCGCTAGTAAGAAGTATGGATGTAGCAGAATTGATAATTTAGGTGGGATATGGACAGTGTTTTTGGAAGTGCATGTAAAGTATCAGCATATAAATTCTCCAGATGGGATAAGTATGCAAATAAACATATTGAAGGATTAAAGAGCGCCTTACTAGATGCAATAAAAAGTGGCGACTTAAAAAGTTTATATGACTTCCCAATATTAGTAGGAGATAATGGAAAGATACTTATATCTTTTAAAGATAACATTTGGGGATTCAGGAAATATTTGAAGGAATCAAAATTTGATAACCTTTATCTAGCAAATATGAAGTTTACTTCAGTTGATGCTATTGATGATGATTTTTATTCTATTATTACTACATTACCAAGTCAAATGCGTGATGAGATTAAAGTTTTTATGCTCTACTCTCTATTTCTTGAAAGGAAAAAACCCATTAAAATAGATTCTGTTTATAACTATACACAAGAGCTAAAGAATCTATTGATGGAGCTATCTGACTTTGGAATTAGGAGTTTTAGTGAATTGACTTCTCGAAAACTTAGAGAGGCGATAGATAATGGATTTGTTGAAATAAATAAAAAGAAAATTGGAGTTATAAACCTGTTTTCAAAAATGGAAGATATACCATTCAGACCACAAGATGCAGGTTCATATATAAATAAAAATTTTCCAGAGGTCAACAAATCAGAAGTGGAACAGCACTGTGTTATACCTTTGTCAGTTTACAAAACTCTGATCGATGAAGCTGAAGAAGTAATTGACAATTATTATAACCATCGTATTGAAATACAGAATAAAATAAGGCACATACAAACACTTCAATTCGAAGAAACCCAAAGGTATATTCATGAAATGCGAATCGGAGTACGCATTCCATCAGCCAACTATGATAAAAAAACATATAAATCATTAATGAACCATTTCAAAATGAATGGTATTGATTTTGTTGATAACTACAAAGACGGTGAAAGTTGGGTGGATATATATAACGCATTCAATCCTAATATCAAGTCATTTGATATAATGCCACATGCATATAAACCTAGCACGATTTCGTATGACTTAAACTTGTCATTTCATCGTTTTTCGGGGCTAAAAGAGTTCAAAAAGTTTCTTTATCAGATTGATGCTGCATGTCGATTTATGGTTCAAGCTATGTCGGGAATGCGTACTGATGAGCTATATAGGATCCACTCAGAGTATGGCTTGCAGTCTACAACAGTTCAAGGTCAGTTGATATATTTGCTGACAACTCGCCAATCAAAAATAGTTAAAGGTAAAAACTCCATTAATGATGTTTATGTCACAAGTAAATTTGGAGCCAAAGCATATCAATTGATGAATGCTATTCACCAACCATTAAGAGAATTCTTTACTGAAGATAAACACCGCTTCTTTGGTTCACATCAAAAATGGTCGCATAACATTCCCCAAACTAAAGCTGCTGACAAAGTGGCGAGATGGGCAAGAGGCGTTATTACTCAAAAACATGGTGGTCTAACGTCTGAGGATCTAAAGCAACTCAATATTTCAGACCCTTCAAGAAGAGTCAATACTGAACTCGGCGCAGTCTATCATTTTAATGTCCACCAATTACGGCGCTCTTTAGCATATTACCTTATTGGGTATGAACTGCTTAGTTATCCTCAATTGAAACAACAACTGTCCCACTTTTCTTTAGCTATGACCAAATGGTATGCACGGAATGCTAAGAGTTACGCAAGATTTTATCGGGAGACGGAAGAGGAGCGCTTGGAGCAGCAAGCAAACTTAATGGTCAGAATTTACAATAAGATCGCAAACAAAGAAAGAGTTGGTGGTGGTAAAGCTAAACTTGTCAGTGACAATCTCGCTCAAAGAGGCGTAAATCATTTTGTAGAAGGGACTGGAGATAGGCTTTTATCCAAGGCTTATTGGAAAAGAACTTTGCGAAAGAAGACTCAACATGTCCACGCAATTGCACCAGCCATGTATTGCACCAATAATAAATGCTCAATGCGTATTGCTATTGATTTGAGTGATTGCTTAGATTGTGAGTTTGATTTTATTGAGTTTGCTCAATATGCAGAACAGATTCGCATAGCAGCTCAACGTGATTTACTTATTGCAGAGGAACTGGGTGAGTTATCACCATCGTACGCCGCAAAAGCCGTTGTGCAAATAAAAAGTGCTGAAAAGCTCATGAAAGAATTAAATGTTGATTATACGGAGTATCAACCTACTGATGCTGTTAAGAACATCCTGATTAATATAAAGAGTATTATCTAATGAAAGTTTATATTTCGCCTCGAAGACAGGCTAAGATTAAGGTTTTTCTAAAAGCAATAGATAGCATTTTATCTGGAAATCCAAAACAGAAATCGAAAATGGACACCCTTTCACTTAACAACAAAAATGTTGAAATTGAATCAGGACAGTTTTTAAAGCATTTCCCTGAAGTGAAGTCCTTTATAAAGGCAAAAAAGGCCGATTCTACAGTGGCTTGGGCGGACAATGGAGTGTTCGTGTCACCTGAAAATGGCCGGGTTATTACAAAGTCAGAGTTAGAAAGTACTGATAAGGTATTGGAGAATGAACGTCTTGAGGAAGAAAGAGATAATGCACGTATGGCAGCCACTATGTACAAGCAACAGGCTGATACCTTATCTAAGACCTTGGAGAAGAAGTTAGGAGAACATCATGAAATGTTTTTTGTATTGCTGGACAATATTCCTGATGCTAAGAAAGAGCGGATAATCAAGAAATTCGAAGACAATGTTAGGCCGATTAATGCCGGATTTAAAGAAGTTTAGAGACACAATGTTGGACGTTTTCACCGATGTTAAACGTCCAAATTTCGTACATTTCTCGTTAAAATTGGACGTTTTAGTTTTTATCTATGAAAGCTAAAATTTGAAAGTTATAGAACATATAACTAACTGATTAATCGTATATAGACACCCAAAAGTCCAATAATTTGTCAACATAGGTTACCCATTGTAGTCACACGTTTCTGCATCATTACTGACGAAGCTCGTCACATTAAAATGGCTATCGTTGATAAGCACACAACACCGCTTATCTCAGTAAACGATCCTGAGTTGATGCTTGCTAAACCTGCATCACTAACTGCTGCAACAGGCATGGACGCGTTAACGCACGCAATCGAAGCTTACGTTTCAATCGCAGCAACGCCAATTACCGACGCTGTAGCAATTAAAGCAATCGAGCTTGTACAAGCACACCTAAGAACAGCAGTATCGCACGGTGAAGACATTGAAGCTCGTGAGCAAATGGCATACGCACAGTTCATGGCTGGCATGGCATTCAACAACGCATCTCTTGGCTATGTTCACGCAATGGCGCACCAACTGGGTGGTTTTTACGACCTTCCACACGGCGTATGTAACGCTATCCTTCTGCCGCACGTTCAACGCTACAACGCGCAAGTTTGTCCTGAGCGTCTACGTGATGTTGCAAAAGCAATGGGCGTGAATGTTGAAGGCATGACACCAGAGCAAGGTGCAGAAGCAGCGATCAACGCAATTGTTCAACTAGCAAACGACGTGACCATCCCAACAGGTATCGCGCAGCTTGGTGCTAAGTTAGAAGATATCCCTACTCTGTCTGACAACGCACTGAAAGATGCTTGTGGTTTCACTAACCCTAAACAAGCAACTCACGAAGAAATCTCAGCGATCTTCGAAGCGGCGATGTAATCTAAGTTCTAGAAACCAATCGATAAAAACGGACTCACCTTGTGAGTCCGTTTTCTTTTTTCTATCCAATTCCTTTCAAACCTTTATCTTCCTCGCTAATCACTAAAAAGTCGCATTGTTGCAATCGCTTGGTTATAGTCAAACTATTGATATATAGAATAACAAACAGGTTCCATTGAGTCGTAGGATAGCTAGCACCTCATTATTGGCGTCACTCATTTCATACTCCGTTCTGGCAGAGGAACAGAATGAGTGCCACAGTAAGCCGTTAGAAGACGTCCCTGTCGAAAAGGCTTACCATTTTCTGAACAGTAAATTTTGCCAACCTGCACTCTGGTTCGATAGCTTCTTTGTAGATGACCGAATAACTGAAGATGCCAGAGCTGGCACATCTGTACGTTGGTATAACGATTTTATTTATTCTGAAGGTGGCGATGTCGACTACTCGACCAAGCTCAAAGCGCGCCTTCATCTCCCCTTTGTCAGTAAACGCCTAAAGTTGATCTACGAATCTGTCAGCGATGAAGAGTTCTTGGATTTCTTTCCGCAAGATTCAGAGGAATTAGAGAGCGCACTCGGCCTACGTTACGATGCTTATGCCAAGGGTTACAGTAGCTTCAATATCAAAGCGACACTGCGCCCGCGTATTGAAGCTCGCTACCGATTTACCTACCCTCTCACCACCGATTTGGTATTCAGGCTTACTCAACGTGTATATCAAGAAAAACAAGAGACTGGCGAAATCACTGACATCGATTTTGATCTTTCTTTGAGTGATGGTTTCTTGGCTCGATGGTCAAGCTTTGCGGGGTATAACGACGACCTTAAAGGTTGGAACTATGGTACAGGACTAACCTTGTATCACTACCTTGCCCAAGACCAAGCACTTCAATATAGCGCCACGATTAATGCAACAGATGAGCCGCATAATCATTACGAATACGCTCAGGTTTCGGTTACCTACCGACAAAACGTGTGGAAAGAGTGGTTGTTCTACGAACTCATTCCTCGTTATCAATGGGAACGAGAGCCCCATGAGAAACACACCGAAGAGGCCAACATCACCCTACGGCTTGAAGTCCTATTCAATAATGTCTAGCTCAACAACGCCTAGTTAGTGTTTAGGATATGAGCATCGAGAAATAAGAACAGAGGCACAAAAAAGCACACCATGCGATGTGCTTTTCAATTCAACCAGGCTGAAAGTGTAATCTTAACCTTTGTAATTTCTTACTCGCGCCGCTTCTGCTTCACGTTTATCGACAACCGTCTTACCGATTGGCGCCAGCGAGATAACTGCTAGCTTAAGGTGTTGAATCGCGAACGGGATACCAATGATGGTAATGAAACACGCCACAGCTGACATGATGTGACCAATCGCAAGCCAGATCCCCGCAAATAAGAACCAAATAACGTTACCAATCACACCTAGCGGGCTCGTGCCGATGTCCATTTCATTGGTTAGCTCGTCACGCGAAATCGCTTCCTGACCAAATGGGAAGAATGAGAAGTTACCCATCACAAAACATGCTCTGCCCCATGGAATACCAACGATGGTTAGGAATGCGAGCAGTCCGAAGAACCACCAAGCCAGTCCCATAAATACGCCACCGAATAGAAACCAAATGATGTTTCCTATTGTTTTCATTTTGTATTCTCCAAATCTTTGAATGCTGTTTATTTGATATGCCGAGTAAGGCAATGCTTGTTCTAATAGGTTCATTATTGTTGAACCTTTATGAACCGTTTATGAATCACTTACATTTTATGTGATTGATATACACCACGGTTCTCTAAATCTACATAGGGCTAAACCCATTTATTTGATACCATACACTTAGATTTTTAGTACCAAAAAGCTAAACAGACTCAACAACAAATTTAAGGCCGAATTTATGAATAACACTGAGCAACCTAAAAAGAAAATGAAAAACTGGGTGCCAATCGTCTTCTTCGGACTTCTCAGCACGGTTCCAGTGTTCATGTTCTTAGTTGATGTGTACATCAACCAGTATATGTAACAGAGCCGGACATCCTAGCTATATAAATGGATATAAGAACCTTTTCCTGTATCCATTTCAGTTCCAATTAAATCAGTTCTTCTTCAGCCAGCTCTTCCGTGATCAAATCAGCTCTTCGCTAATAAAATCTAGAATGTCTATCAGCTCATGATCAGGCAAATTTAGTAGGTTATCCCCTACATACCATTCAATCTTACATTGGTTTGGCAACTCACTGATCGCTGGGTTTCCTATCCAAATCTTGTGTTTCTTCGCTATGTTATCTCTCACAATAATGCCGTCTTCATAGCTCACAGGTAAATATAGGTGAAGCATGTTGACCTGCGGTTGCTGCGGATTAACAGTGAACTGAGGATAGTCTAATAAGATTTGGTAGATCTGTTTTGTTCGCTCAAACAGTGATGGCATCAACTCTAATCGCTCATCAAACTGCATTGCTGCTGAAACCACATAAGGCGTTCGGTGATAAACATTGCCACCTTGGCGCTTCATCCACGCAGATGCTTTCGCTACAAAGGCTTTATCGCCCAACAATAACGAACCCCCAAGGCCATTGAGACCTTTGTACAGCGAAACATAAGCACTATCGAAGCCCTGAGCAATCTCGCTGTATGACTTTTGGTAATAGGCGCCGCATTCCCACAAACGTGCACCATCCATATGAAGGTGAATCGATTGTTCTTTGCAGTACTGCTTTATAGCTTCAAGCTCTTCCCACTCTGGCAATTGACCACCAATTTCGCGCATCGGTAATTCATACAGAGCGGCGGCGATCTCATCAGGCCACGCCTTTAAGTCATCAACATTCCAAGTGCGAAATACGTTGCCGACTGGAAGCACGTTGAAACGATTTTGGAGCTGGTACCCTTGGCGTTCATGGCGAATGATATGACTCGATTCATGCATCGCTACTACCGGGTTTCTTTTCTCTTGGCACGCAATTTCTAATGCTGTGGGTTGGTTCATCGTCCCGGTAATAACAAACACGGCAGCTTCATAACCAAGCAGCTCTGCGACCTTGTTTTCAAAGCTCTCGATAAACTCGCCATTACCGTAGCTATCATGGCTCACATTGTGTGTTTCACACCATTCAGCCATCTGAGCGAATGTTTGTGCTGGTGTCGGTTCTAGATGACCGGAAAGCAACAAATCACATTGTTGACGCAAGTCCATGCTCATAGTTTTTCCTTTATTCATTATCGTTCTATGTAGGGTTATTGGATTATTTACGTTACCCACCAAAAGTGACATAAAATGCACCTATTCGCTTTTATTATTAGCGAATAATTAGTTTTACGCAGTCATCGGCTGCGTGTGCCGGAAATACTCAAATTGACGGGTGTTTTATATAATTAAGTCCCTAAAAACACGCGCATCTAACTAGATAAGTATGGGCTAATTCGTTGTTGTTCAACCATTCTTCTATTATTGTATAACTATAATTCCAATAAATATTATTCGTTAATGAACAAAGAGGGCTATATGTCGAAAAATCGAGTCTTGGTGCTATTCGCCCACCCTTCTCAACATCGTTCTGAAGCAAACAAACCCTTATTTGAACAAGCCAAACGCGTTGACGGTGTTACCTGCGTCGATCTCTACGCTGAATACCCAACATTTAAAATCAACATCGACCGAGAACAGAAACGCCTGTTAGACCATGACATCATCATTTTTCAGTTCCCACTATATTGGTACTCAACACCGGCAATTCTTAAAGAGTGGCAAGATCTCGTTCTAGAATACGGCTTCGCTTACGGCACCGACGGCAACGAACTACAAGGCAAGAAATTGTTATGTAGCATTACTGCAGGTGGCAAAAAAGACGCCTACCAAAGTGATGGTTACAACCATTTCACGATTCGAGAACTGCTTCACCCAATCGAACAAACCGCTTCCCTATGTGGGATGAACTACCTCGCGCCCTTTGCGTTATTTGGCTCGCGTACCGCGTTGGAAGAGAACCGCATTCAAGAGCATGTCGATAGCTATAAAGTACTGTTAGAGGCGTTGGTTGCTGGCGAGATCAATATCAAAAAAGCCAGTAAGGCAGAAAAGCTAAACCACTACGTTGAAGAACTAATGGCAGAGGTTAAATAATGACGGGATATTTTCTACAAGCATTTATCTACTTAGTCGCAGCAGTTATTGCCGTGCCTATTGCCAAAAGACTTGGCCTTGGTTCTGTATTGGGTTACCTCATCGCAGGTGTTGTGATTGGCCCAATCATCGGCTTAGTGGGTGAAGAGACCACAACTATTCAACACTTTGCCGAGTTCGGTGTGGTTATGATGCTGTTCTTGGTCGGTCTTGAACTTGAACCTAAGATGCTTTGGGCAATGAGAAACCGACTTATGGGGCTGGGTGGCCTACAAGTTGGTGGCACGACCGCGATTGTAATGGGTATCGCCCTTTTCTTCGGACAACCTTGGACCATTGCGCTGACTATCGGTTTGATCTTCGCATTGTCATCTACCGCGATTGTTCTCCAAACCTTTAACGAAAAAGGGCTATCCAAAACAGAAGGAGGCAAGAACGCTTTCTCAGTTCTACTGTTCCAAGATATTGCCGTCATCCCTATGTTGGCATTTATCCCTCTATTAGCCTTGCCAGAATTAATCGAAGCTGCACAAAGCGCGGTCGCTTCGGCTTCTGATCACCATGAAGAGTTAAGCCTTGTTGCTGGCCTACCCGGTTGGGCATATGGCCTTGTGATCACAGCATCTATTGCGATTGTTGTGGTCGGCGGACACTTCTTGAGTCGTCCACTGTTCCGCTTCGTGGCAAGCTCAGGCCTGCGTGAAATCTTTACTGCAACCGCACTGATGTTGGTGATTGGTATTGCTGCACTGATGAGCCTAGTCGGTCTATCACCCGCTTTAGGTACCTTCCTTGCGGGTGTGGTTTTAGCAAATAGTGAATTCCGCCACGAGCTTGAGTCTAATATCGACCCGTTTAAAGGGCTGCTACTTGGCTTGTTCTTCATTACCGTTGGTGCTGGCATCAACTTTGATGTTCTATTCAACGACTTTGGTTTGATCATTGGCCTCACTCTTGGCGTTATGCTTCTTAAAGCCTTGGTGCTATTTACGTTGGCATTGATCTTCAAAATCAAAAACAGTGACCGTTGGCTGTTTACATTGAGCTTGGCGCAAGCCGGTGAGTTTGGTTTTGTACTACTGAGCTTCTCAGCTCAAAACCACGTATTACCTGCTGACATCGTCCAAACATTGTCGCTGGTTGTGGCACTTTCAATGTTCCTAACACCAGGGCTGTTCATTCTCTTTGATAAAGTGATTCTGCCGCGTTACGAACAAAAATCTAACGACCGCGAAGAAGATACCATCGAAGAGAAAGGTACCGTTATCATTGCGGGCATTGGTCGATTCGGTCAAATCGTTAACCGCTTGTTGGTGTCGAACGATGTCAATACGGTAGTACTGGATCACCAAGCGAACCAAGTAGACTTATTGCGCTCTATCAATATCAAATCTTACTTTGGTGATGCGACTCGTCACGACTTATTGCATACCGCCGGAATCGAAGAAGCCGCGATGCTAGTAGTGGCAATCGACAACCAAGACTCGAGCGTTGAATTAGTGAAGTACGTTAAACACACCTACCCTAAAGTGAAAATCTTAGCCCGCGCATTCGACCGTGGTCATAGTTACCGCCTAAGAGAAGCGGGAGCAGACTTTGTGGAATCAGAGACCTACCATTCTGCTCTTGAAATGGGCGCTGAAGCCTTGCGTTCTTTGGGTCATCACCCATTCTTCGTCGAGCAGCAAAAATCGACGTATCAACGCGTTGAGAGCCGTAAGTCTGAAAAACTCTACCAAGCTTGGTCTGAAGCGGAAGAGAATCCACGCTACGACAACAACTACCGACAAATCTTCATTCACCTAGAAGAAGCAATGAAAGAAGATATGAAAAAAGACCGTTCAGACAAACACTCTCGATCTGAGCGTGGTTGGACACCTCCACCAAAAGGCTATGCAGATGGCTTTGAGGAAGAAGAGTCTTAAACAGCATCTAGACTTCAGCTCTAGATAACCATGCAATTCAACCATCAAAAGCGGCTATTTAAGCCGCTTTTTCTTTCATTTACCCCTTACAAAACGTCAAATGAGCCTAAATATCGAGTGCTGAAACTCGTAATCCGGGAGATTTGTGTGATCTAGCTAAAATTTTTAATTTCTGACCACATAGCAAAAGTGGATTCAATTTTTACATTATTGAAACATTCCAACCCTGCATAAACCACACCATAAACATGGCTATATATGCACTCATTTAAGTCGTTCAATCATCGCCCCAATTCATAGCGACCACTCGCTAAGGCTTGAGTTACATTGCATATATCTAAATACGCTGCACAAGCCCTAATAAATTCATTCATCAATCAAATAAATAACGCACGACATTCACAAATTCAAACCATCAAAATTAACATAAACATTTCAAAGCATGTCTATCGTTACAATTTGTAACGAATGGCGGTTGTCGGTATAGTCCTGCAATTCAAAAAGTGAGACCTTTGCGCTCACCTTAAAGGAGATATAATAATGATTACTAATGATGCTGTAATAATGGGCATGTTAGCTGTTATTCTTGGCGGTGTTTTTATCACGGAAAGTAGCCAAAATAGCGCACTGAAAAAATTCTACTCGTTCGTTCCGGGTCTATTGCTCTGTTACTTTGTTCCTTCTCTATTGAACAGCCTAGGCATCATCGACGCATCAAACTCAAAGCTGTACTTTGTTGCAAGTCGTTACCTATTACCAAGCGCACTCGTTCTACTGATCATCTCAGCTGATCTACGCAAAATCTTCGGCCTTGGCTCAAAAGCCGTCATCATGTTCCTAACGGGTACGGTTGGCATCATCATTGGTGGTCCTTTAGCGATTCTGATTATTGACCAAGTTAACCCTGACCTCGTATCTGGCGATGTATGGCGAGGTCTTACAACGGTAGCTGGTTCTTGGATCGGCGGCGGTGCGAACCAAGCTGCAATGAAAGAAGTGTTCGAGGTTGATGACCAACTTTTCTCTGCAATGATTACGGTTGATGTTATCTGTGCGAACATTTGGATGGCCGTTTTGCTTATCATGGCTGGTCGTCAGAAGAAGATTGATGCATGGTTAAAAGCGGATACTTCATCTATTGAAGAGCTAAAAGAGACTGTATCTAAATACCAAGAAGAGAACGCGCGCCCAACAACTACAACCGATCTCATGAAGATCACGGCAATTGCCTTTGGTTTAACAGGTTTGGCTCACTTATTCAGTGACATGATTGCACCGTGGATCTCAAGCAACGCGCCAGAACTTGCGAAATACAGCCTAACATCTGGCTTCTTCTGGCTGATCGTAATGGTAACAACGTTCGCGCTGATCGCTTCATGCTTCAAATCAACGCGCAGCCTTGAGCACATCGGCGCGTCTAAAGTTGGTTCAGCATTCATCTACATCCTAGTTGCAACTATCGGTATGCAAATGGATGTGACAGCTATCTTAGACAACCCAGGTTACTTCTTCATTGGTATTACATGGTTAACTATCCATGCCCTTCTGATGATTGTGATGGCGAAGCTAATTCGTGCACCATTGTTCTTTATGGCTGTAGGTAGCCAAGCTAACGTAGGCGGTGCTGCATCGGCACCTATCGTCGCGGCTGCATTCCACCCAGCATTGGCACCAGTAGGTATCCTAATGGCGGTATTGGGTTACGCTCTCGGTACATACGGTGCTTACATCTGTGGTCTCATCATGCAGGTTGCTGCTGGTTAATAGAATCGCTTAATCCAATAACACCAAAGGCTGAACGATGATCGTTCAGCCTTTTTCGTTTCTAAAACTGTATTTCAAATAACGGCTTAATCGAACAAAGATGTCAGTTTATTTTCCACCACAGGGCTGATATTAAAGCTCAACATAAAATCTGGACGCGTTTTTTCGTCTTTCTCAAGGTAATAGTTCGCTTCAATCCCAAACTTCCAAGGGCGTCCATTCAGAACCGTTGTTTTACTAACACTGATGTTTAACGGAATTTCCGCCTGATCCTTATTCCAGTCGTACGAGAATGTTGGTGCAGAGCCCACCGTCCAACCTCCTCCTAATATCTCTACCCAAAACACTTGTGTCGATGTCTTGTTGATTCGAGTATCAGAATGGTCGGCTCCGTCTCCAGAAATACCATACAGGTGATTGGGGAACATACCAACAACTCGCTCACTACTCGCCTTCCCGACCATAAACTCTGGCCCGACAGCAAATTGATCAACCGTTAAGTCATTACTACCTGTAGGCAAAGAAGCAAAGAGACCGAAAGCGACAATAGTCCCACCCTCCATTTTAGGCGCATAAGCTAAATCAAATGAGATGTCTGTAACGCCTGACTGATCCATATGTTGGGAACTTGTCGGCGTATCCACATTGAAATCATTCTGAACATAAGAGATCGCAGGACGGAAGATGACTTTGTCGCCATTATCCATTGGAAACGGCAATGTCGGCTGTAATACAGTCGCGAAAGCATCCCCTCCACCATCGTAACCACCTGAATACTGGAGCTTTAAGTTAAGGCTAGCGTAAGCTGTGTTTGGGTTTGCAAGTTCCTTTGCTGCCTTTTCTGCTGCTTGATCGCTTTCAGATTTCGAAATGTCGACATCAGCGCTAGCAAAATTCGGCGTTAATAATATTCCAGTTATTATCAGTGCAAGTGGTTTACAAGCCATGAGCCCTCTCTTCAATAATAAAACAATAAGGTGTAACTGCTTATTGAGTATTTTAGAGATTACTGGGCAGTAAAATGGCCATTAAGTGACAGAGGGATAAGTTAACCCTAGGTAGAATTTAGATACAAAAATGCCCCAAATCGCTTTGAGGCATTTTCAATTAATCAGGAAGCTCGGGAGTGTTTACTCCTTTTGCTTATTCCCAATCAAGAATTACTTTACCAGACATGCCAGAGCGCATCATGTCGAAGCCTTTCTGGAAGTCGTCCACTTTGTAGTGGTGAGTAATGATTGGTGTTAGATCTAGGCCAGATTGGATTAGTGAAGCCATCTTGTACCAAGTTTCGAACATTTTACGAACCAAGAAAAAAGTAATTTAATTTCAACAACTTGCTATAAAACAACCTCTATTTGGGGCGAATTTGGGGCGATAAATTTAAAACAAAAATCTTAAATGTTAAGCAAAAACCTGACTTACAATGTTGCATTTATGCTGCATAATTAAAACGTTGCTCAACTGAAAAACTCTGTTTTTAACAGTCCTCCCTCTTTCATTGCGGTTAAATTTCAACCAAAAACCTTTACGTCTCATAAATAAGCCTGGTAACATAAATGTTACATAATACTGTGCGGTTAGGTGGGGCATTTATGGTAACGGCAATCTCATTAAAAAAATCAACATCCAGACTGAGATATATCCACATGATGAAATCGCTCGTTACTTGAATCACCTTACTGCACATCCGCATGTTTTAGACTGCCTTATCGCCTGCATAAGCCCAATAAAAGTCGTTCAATACAGAAGAAAACTCTACCCTGTCGAGTACCTCGATGAACTCCTCTGGCTTCGTTCTCATTATCCAGAAACGCAAATAGCCTCTATCACTGTTGAAGTAGTCAATAGCATCGCTGAAGTTAACCAACATATCTATACACGACTCATCCTTAAACACCTGTCTTCCATAAATAATAAAGATCTCTATGGACTCGAACAAAAACGGAAAGAGCAAATCAACAGTGACTACTCTCCCTTCTTAAACCAAAAACAGTGGGCCCAACTAATAAATTGTGAGCGTAGTTTGCTGCGTCGGCATCATAAGCAATTAACTGAATCACCAGAACTATCTCCGGAAGCACATATCGACTCCAACGATTTCACGTGGCAAAAAGTGACGCGACAAATACCTTCAAATAACACTAACAAATGAACGGAAGATTGCTATGTGGTTTCTACAACAATCTAACGTATTTCCAGTCGATTTAACCCAATCAGGAGTCTATCTAGACTTCCTATCTCCAGAATTTGCAAGCACTCTGCTCATAGAACATAGGCGAATAGGTCTCAATTATTTATGGCAACTGTGCCCTACTCCTGTCAGTATTCGCTTTATCGACTCTTATAAGAGCATTATCTATCGCTGGTTAGATATCCATGTTCAACTTACAAATCACCCTAACCAGTTGCAACAGAATCGACTATACCTATTAAAAAATTGCATTGATGAACTATGCCATTGCATGTCTATTAATAATCAAGATTTTGTACGATTGAATTTGCGCTTCCAATAACTGAACTGAGATTGGTCTAGATCGTGGGTTCGGCAGTATTGCGCTTGCGAGAAATTAGTGGTTTGCCATGCCTCGACATGACGGTGCCAAGTTTGCTGTAGAGATGACATATAAGCCTCAATGAGTAATGACTGTTGTCATTATCGGGGCTTGGGTTTAAATGGGAATGGGGTCGAGAATTAAGCGCTTACCCACAGATCTGAGATTCATGTAACGAGGCTGTCTTGCAGCTGTAGCGACTCCCACTTTCTCTGCCAGCTTCAAGGTTTCGGCTTTATATTCAGGAGAATGGATAATACGTTTCTTCTTGCTTGTCATGGTTCACCTCATTAGTGATTGTACTCACTTAACTCAGTGTCCAAAACTGCTGGTGCGGATCATACCAATGAACGCCATCAAGGAGATAGAGCGACCAAATTACAGAAAAGTTAGTCTAATAAGCGATGCGGTATGGTGGGACTTTGCTATTTGAAAGTCTTCTCAGAATGAAGAAACGAAAATCTGATTCAGCATGTAAACGATCGTTTGTGTATGCTTTCTGTTTGGCGACTAAACCATATCACTTGCTAACGTTTTTGTTTTTAGTTCCCGATAATAGGCTATGTGAACAAAAAAAAACCGCCTATGCGACTATCAAATCAAAGGCGGTTTTTATCTAGGTATAATGGAACCGTTTAGCTTGTTAAGTACGCATACACTCCTTTCGCTATCGGGATTCCCTCAACTTCACACTTGGCTTTGTAAGCAACTTGTGGGTCGTTAGGCGCGAGTACTTTTTCTGTACCTGGTACTGGTGCGACAGCTCTCAGCTCAGACACCATCGCCGCCATAGTCACTGCGAACAATGCATTACCTAGCTTCTCAGGGTTAATCACAATCACCAAGCTAGCCAGTTTACGCATCTTGTCGTAATCACCGTACATGCGTACTACATGATTGCTGAAGTTTGCTCCCATCAATGCTCCAGTCAAAGCATCAATTGCCAATGCGATACCAGACCCTTTGTGACCACCAAACGTCAACAGGTTTTCAACTTTATGAGGGTCTGTTGTCACATTGCCTTCGACATCGATTGCTAGGCCTTCGCCTATTGATTGGTTGGTCTCTTTTGCGTGCAATAGTTTGCCAAAAGCGGTTGCACTGGTTGCCATGTCTAAGATCATTGGCGTGCCACCCTCAACAGGGAAACCAAACGCTATTGGGTTAGTGCCCAAAAATCGTTCTGCTCCACCGTGAGGCGCTACACAAGTATCAGTTTGAGTCATGCCAATCGCAATCATACCTTGACTGGTCGCTTGCTCCATGAAGTAAGACAACGCGCCACAATGAGAGGTATTCTTAACACTGACAAAACCTAATCCAGTCTCTTTGGCAAGTTCAATACCATGATTGGTTGCCGCGATAAGACCTGAATGCCCCATACCATCATCGGAGTCTAAAATGGCTACCGAAGGAGACACTTGTTCAATAGTAAACTTCGCGTTTGCGTTAAGACCACCAGCAGCAAGTCTATTGCAATAGTGTTCAACTCGCATCACACCATGTGAGTGCACGCCTGTGATGTCGGCATGAACTAACACATCTGTCACTTCATTTGCCGTTTTTTCATCAAGTCCTGCTGCAAGGAGTTTGCCAAGCGCGAGAGATTTAAGCTCTTCTGATTTAACGTTGATTGTAGACATGTTACTTCCCTTTAAAAATTGATTACGCCTTTGACTAGCTCTTTATTCTCGGCAACATCTTGCTTGTAGTTATTGCCGAAGGTGTGGAAGTCATAGTCTTTATTTTTCATGATATCTTGGTTAATAGCGCCTGAAGCCATCAACTCAATAACGCGTTCAAAATCCACTCGAGTTGCGTTGCGACTGCTCAACAGTGTTGTTTCTTTTTTATGGAATGTTGGATCATCTAGAACTAAGTCACCGATATAAAGGCCGATAAATACAATTTTTCCGCCATGGCGAATCAAATCTACACTGCGTGACATAGAACCTTTATTACCGGTTGCATCCATTAACACACACGCTAGTTCACCGCCAAAAGCTGCTTTCAAGTTTTGAACGTAATCGTCCTCCAGCGGGTTGAGAGATTGAACGCCTAACTTGGTAACCACTTGGTCGCGTCGGCCAGCATCAACATCAACCACAACGACATTAGCACCTTCCGCTTTTGCAATTGCCGCAGCGGCAAGGCCAATCGGACCAGCACCCACTACAACGACATTGTTGCGAGCGTTAATCTCAGCACGACGCACAGCGTGAGCACTGATAGCGAAGCACTCAACCAGAGCGCCCTCTGAGCTGCTAACATTCTCAGGGAGTTCAACTAAGTTATCTTCGTAAACCGCTAAATATTCTGAAAAGCCACCATCACGATGAACACCATATAGCGATACATTTTCACAACAGTTTGTTTTGCCTTCATTACATGCAGAACACGTTCCACAAGGTACGCAAGGGATTACAGAATAGCGCTTACCCCGCGTTACCGACTGACAAGCTTGACCTACTTTTTCCGCTGTACCACAGATCTCATGTCCAAGTACTCTTGGGTAGGAAAAAAATGGCTGTCTGCCCGCGTACGCGTGAATGTCAGTACCACAAATACCTACAGAGTTAATCTTAATAAGTACTTCATTATCTAAGATCGACGGAATATCACGTTCGATATATTCGATGCTATTTGGTTCATGGCAAATAAGTGTTTTCATGGGTGTTTCCTTAATTCTTGGCAATAGAATCAATGACAGCATTGATTCCTTTAGATTCAATAGACATAAATGCTTCAAGCACTTTTTTGTGAAACTCTGGGTTCTCGGATTTGTGTGAACCAAAGATTTTTTCGATTGATAGCAGTGCATTCGCTTTCTCCACTGACGGAGCGTCACTCAAGGCAATTTCTTTATAGATAGCCTCAAGTGGATCAAAAATCGTGTCACCATTGGTCGCTTGGCTTAGGGTGTAATGCATCCATCCAGCAATAGCAATCGGAAGACACACACTTTCAATACCTCGACGCTGTAGTGTCATAAATGGATCAATAGAGCGCTGTGGCAATTTTTGAGAACCATCCATCGCGATTTGACCTGTTTTGTGTTTAATATTGGTATTACTAAATCGCTGAATCAGAAGGTTTGCGTAGGTCTCAAGATTGACCTCAAGCCCTTCTTGTAACGATTTAGCTTGCTCTTGCGTCATTAGACGAAGCGTTGCTGTTTTCAACGCCTCATCTTGCATACATTGGTAAATAAACTCATGCCCTGCCAAGCTGCCGTTGTAGGCGAGAAATGAATGGCTGCCGTTTAGCATTCGAAGTTTCATCTCTTCATAAGGCAGAACATCACCGACAAACATAGCCCCCGCTACATCCCAGTCAGGACGACCAGCAACAAAATTGTCTTCAACCACCCATTGTCTGAAATCCTCACACACAATCCCACAAGGGTCTCGATAACCAGTTTCCTGCTCTATGACATCAAATTGATCTTCCGTCATCGCGGGTACAATTCGATCAACCATCGTGCTCGGGAACGTCACATGCTCTTCGATCCAATATGCAAACACTGGATCCAATGCTTTGGCAAACGATACAACCGCGTCTTTTGTCAGCAAGCCATTCTCTGGGATATTGTCGCAGGACAGAACACTAAACGGTGTTAAACCCAGTTCACGACGTTGGCGTAATGCCTCGGTAATACAACCAATTGCGGATTTTGGTAACTGTGGATTGGCTAAGTCATTCAGAATCAATTCGTTACTTAAATCCAAGCGACCAGATTGAGGGTCAGTGCAGTAGCCTTTTTCCGTAATCGTCAAAGACACGATTTTGACCTGTTCTTCAGTCATTTTTGCTATTGCACGTTCAATGCCATCAACCGGAGTGTGAATTGACTCCGAAACCGTTCTGATCAATCGGGTATGGGTATCGCTTGCAGACTTCTCAACAACCGTAAACTGTTCATTTTGTTGTTGTAGATTGCGAATAAGGTCTTCTGGACCAAATAGGTTAACTTCACAAATACCCCACAACTTACCTGTTGCTTGGTTTGTAAGATCGTTATAAACCGCCTGATGACCTCGATGGAATGCACCAAAACCAAGGTGCACAATATCCGTTTGTAGTTCTGCTCTGTCATAATTTGTTTGAGACGAGTATTGAGCGTCCAAAATTCTGTTTGCTGATGTCATATTCTAAGCTCGATTGGTTGACCATTACATTAAAAATTGGCTAAATTCTGCCGCGTTTGACCAATTATAGACACAAACACAAAACCAATACAAGACACTGGACAACCAATTAAAATAATAACAAGTGATGCAGATAACAATTTTAAATGGGAAAACAATATAAGTATATCCAAAAGCCTTACCGATAAAGGCCATAATCCAATGTTCACACAAATAACAAAAGTGTGATCTCAGGCTTTAAAATACCAAACCAATTGGTTGACCACAAAAACATCCACCTTTAACATAGCATCAAGTTCAACCAATTTTAGTGGATATAGGTATTTTGCCTTTTATCTTCAACCTAAAATCAATTTATGAGTACTAAAATGAAAGATATTAGTCCAAAATATCCAGAAATCTTAAGCTTTGGCGAACCAATGTTTGAGTTTAGCCAGCTAAGAGACGCCACTAGCGGTGAAGGTGATTTTTTAAGTGGTTTTGGTGGTGATGCCTCTAATTTCGCCATTGCGGCCGCCAGACAAGGCGCAAAAGTTGGAATGTTGACTCACCTGGGTGATGATGAGTTTGGTAAGCGTTTTTTAGATTTGTGGGAGCAAGAGCAAGTTTGTTCAAGCCAAGTGTTCTCTAATGCAGACGCTCATACTGGCGTCTACTTCATTACCCATGATCAAAAGGGACATCATTTTTCTTTTATGAGAAAAAACTCAGCAGCATCGCTTATTACCCCTGCTCGCTTACCAGTTGATGCCATCTGCCATGCTAAGTTGTTACATACTACCGCCATTACACAAGCGATCAGTGCGTCGAGTTGTGATGCGGTATTCAGTGCTATCGATATCGCGAATAGCAATAATACGTTAGTTTCTTTTGATACTAACTTGCGCCTTAAACTATGGTCGATAAAACGAGCGAAAGCCATTATTGAAGAAACTATTTCAAACGTCGACATCTGCTTTCCAAGTGTTGATGAGGCTCAACTGCTTACAGGACTAGAGCAACCTGATGATATTATCGATCACTACCTCAAGCTTGGCGCTAAAGTGGTGGTACTTAAGCAAGGTGGTGATGGTGCCACAGTTGCAAATGAACATACTCGCCATCACATCAAGCCGCATCAAGTCACGCCCGTAGATGCGACTGCAGCTGGCGACTCCTTTGCAGGCTCATTTTGTACTCATTATGTCAATGGGTTGAGTTTAGAAGACTGTTTAGCCCACGCGAATGCGACCGCCTCTATCACCATTACGGGTTACGGCGCTGTTGCTCCACTACCAACACTTGCTCAAGTGAAATCTCGTATGGTCGGCAACTAATCGTTAAGGAATTATCATGTCACTATTAAATAAACAGTTAGCTCAGTATAAAGTCATTCCCGTTATCGCTATTGACCGCGCAGAAGATATTTTGCCATTGGGCGAACAGCTGGTCGAAAATGGATTACCTGTTGCGGAAATCACTTTCCGTTCAGACGCCGCAGAAGAAGCGGTCAGACAGCTTCGTAAGGCTTATCCAGATATGTTGATTGGTGCCGGCACCATCTTGAACGAAAATCAAGTGATTGCCGCCAAAAAAGCAGGGGCTAATTTTATCGTTTCACCGGGGTTCAACCCCAATACAGTCAATGCGTGCTTAAGGCATGACATTGATATTATTCCTGGTGTGAATAACCCATCTCTGGTTGAACAAGCGATAGAATTAGGTGTTACCACGTTGAAATTCTTCCCTGCCGAAGCCTCCGGTGGGTTAAATATGCTTAAGTCTTTACTCGGTCCCTACCAACAAATTAAAGTCATGCCAACAGGTGGCATTAATCCTAGCAATGTTCACGACTACCTATCATTACCTGCTGTACTTGCTTGCGGTGGCACTTGGATGGTTGATAAAAAACTGGTCAACGATGGTAACTGGGCTGAAATTGGCCGATTGGTTCGCGAAGTTGTTAAATCTGTCGCTTAAGTGAAAATAGAATGTAGAGAGCAATATGAATACAGCAATTAAAAATATTGAAACCAAATTGTTTAAGATCCCTTTAGCAGAGATTCTCTCTGATGCTAAACATGGCGATCATGACCACTTTGAATTAATCACAACGACAATCACTCTTGAAGATGGCAGTCAAGGAACTGGCTACACGTACACTGGCGGCAAAGGCGGCTTTTCTATAAAGGCGATGTTGGAACACGATATTCAACCCGCGATTATCGGTAAAGACGCTTCAAAAATCGATGAAATCTACGACTTTATGGAATGGCACATTCACTATGTAGGTCGTGGTGGTATATCCAGCTTTGCTATGTCCTGCGTAGATATTGCACTTTGGGATTTAAAAGGTAAACGTGAAAACCAGCCTCTCTGGAAGATGGCCGGTGGAAAGAACCATACTTGCCAAGCTTACTGTGGTGGTATCGATCTTCAATTTCCGCTTGAAAAATTACTGAGTAACATTAAAGGCTATCTAGATAGTGGCTTTAATGCCGTCAAGATAAAGATCGGTCGCGAGAACATGCAAGAAGATATTGGTCGAATCAAGGCTGTGCGTGAATTCATCGGTCCTGACGTCACGTTTATGATTGATGCAAATTACTCGTTGTCTGTTGAACAAGCAATCACGTTATCTAAGGCAGTTGAACAATACAACATCACATGGTTTGAAGAGCCTACCATTCCCGATAACTATCTTGGCTATGCCGAAATTGCAGACAACACGTCTATCCCACTTGCTATGGGTGAAAACCTACATACTATCCATGAGTTTGGTTATGCGATGGATCAAGCGAAACTCGGTTTTGTACAGCCGGATGCGTCTAACTGTGGCGGTATCACAGGGTGGCTTCAAGCCGCTCATTTAGCCACAAAATATGGTGTCCCTGTGTGTACTCATGGCATGCAAGAGCTTCATGTTAGCTTAGTGTCCGCTTTTGATACTGGATGGCTAGAAGTGCATAGCTTCCCTATTGACGAATATACCAAACGTCCACTTGTTGTCGATAACCATCGCGCTGTTGCCCCAGAAACTCCGGGGATCGGAGTTGAATTCGATTGGAATAAGATTGCTCAGTATCAAGTTTAATCTGGCTCGCTCCAGTATCTAGTTTTTCATTAACCTTAAAGACCTTTGCCCCTCAATATTGAGGGGCTTTTTTTTGAATACTGCAGCATTTCATATAGATGCCGTTACCTGTTAATTCTTTTCTTAGTCTCGACAGGTAGCAAACGCACCGACTCAGTTCGTACATTATTCAAGCAAGATCACATATCTGCAGTTCTTATCGGCTTTGTTGCGTAATTAAGTTTAGAGATAGAGCCACCCCGTTTCGCGTATTTCTTAGTCAATACGACAAGTTTCAGGCATACCTAACCCAGTAAGCTTGTTCAACGCTTTTATCATCGCGTAAGTTTCACCCACCTGTGCATTGTAATTTCTTAAGCTCAGTTGCCCTCCTAGCAACTGTTTAACTCGATACATCGCTGTTTCTGAGAGTGAACGTTTGTAGTATCCATACCGCTCTTTCCAATACTTATTTGAGCCGTATAATTTCTGGCAACCCACGGCGAGATTTCGAGGGTGACCACGTTCCCAGAAGGCTGCCCCTTATCTTGGGGGAATAAGCGCAATGGCTCCCTTAATCTTAATAGCAGCGTGACACGCTCTCGTGTCGTAAGCGCCATCACCAGACACCTCAAGGATACTTCGGCGTGTTTGTTTCAGTAAGTTAGGGAGTACTTCTCCATCTGTAACCCTCGATAAACTTAGCTCGGCGGCAATGATCTCATGAGTGTTGGTATCGACGGCAATATGAAGCTTTCGCCAGACTCTACGCTTGCCATCCGTCCCATGTTTTTTGACTTTCCATTCACCTTCGCCATAAACCTTAAGGCCAGTAGCATCAATAGCTAGGTGCTGTATAGCTCCTCTCGTTTTAGTCCTAAATGAAACCTCAACTTGCTTGGCTCTACGACTGATGCAGGTGTCATGCGGACAACTTAACGGTACATTGGCTAACCTAAATATCGAGTCGATAAATCCTTGAAGCGCTCTCAATGGCATAGAAAAAACTCGTTTCACCATGAGTGCTGTCGTGATAGCTAAATCACTGAACCGACGCGGCCTCCCGCGCTTATTCTGTTTACTTTGCGCCCACCCGCTTATTGCTTCTTCATCAATCCAAAAGGTCAGAGAGCCACGGTTAATGAGTGATTGGTTGTATTGCTTCCAGTTGGTTGTTTTGTAACGAGGCTTAGGCATAGGGCTACGAGAGAGGGTGGAGGTAGCTGATCAGATCGTAGGTTCTTGATTTAGTTCCATTGAATTACGCAACAAATCCCTGTCGATGGCAGGTGGAGTTGCTTTTTAAAGAATTAAAATCTCACACAAACTGGCAACGATTTGTCACCGCACAAAAGGCCATCGTTGATGGGCTTATCTGGGCCAGTTTACTCTCGCTGATCATCAGGCGCAGTACTGCGCTTCAGATAATGCCATCGGTCTCGCTGTTTAAAGCGGCAAAAAATGTGGATGTGTGGCTGTTGCCCATATTTGAATGTATCAGCCACAAGGCATGGTCAGAAATAGGCAATAAACTGGAATGGGCCTCTAGCTATATATTTAAGAACGCACAAAAGTCCGCCCAGAGGAAGTCAAAGAAAAACATCACGTTAGACGGGATTTATGCTGGTCTTAATGCTTAAGGTTCAGTCTATGATCGTTTCTTCATAGACAGGATCTTAAGCTCTAAGCTATTTATTTAGATAGAAAAAAGGCTTCATTTATGATCAGATAATCGTCGCCAAACAAACCACCCATATCAACCGTGAAGCCGATGACGATTATCTCCCTACAAAAGCAGTTTAAGCAATTCTTTAATGCTGATAGCCTTCAAAAAATGGCGAAAAGTACAGGACTTATGAAGCGATGTCGGGCTATCTTACCCGACCAGCTAGTAGTAAGCCTAGTGGCCGCTTTGAGCAAAGGAAACTGCTCATCTATTGCCGATTTACTAAGGCAATTCAATGGGATGTGCTTAAGCGCTAAAGATACTGTGGCTTATAAGCCCTACCATAACCAGTTAAGAAAAGAAGAATTTCCGATATTCATGCGCCAATTGGCCATGCGAGCGATAGCTCAGTTTGCTCGCCAGCAGGGTGCCAACCTACCAGATAAACTCGCCACCTTTGATGATGTGCTGCTTCAAGATGGTAGCTCTTTCCACATTCATCGTGACCTTTCGAACGTTTACCCGAGCCGATTTAAACGCAATCCAGCCGCAGTTGAATGCCATATGACAATGTCTTTAAAAAGCTTTTCTCCAGTCGCAATGAGCATCAGCGCTGATACAGCATCAGAAAGAGACTTTTTGCCCGCCCCCAAAACAATGAGTAACAAATTGTTGTTGGCTGACGCAGGGTACCCTGACTTCCAATTCTTTACTGAGCTTGAACTGTATGGTGGTTTCTATATTTTTCGAGGAGCAAAGTCCCTGAATCCTCATGTTATAGAAGCGAGAAACGGTCAGGGCCGGCATTTATCTAAACTAGAAGGAAAGAAGCTCAAAGACATCACTCGAGGTACTAATCGCTCACAGGTACTCGACCTTAAAGTTCGTAGTGGTAAGCAAGAATTTAGAGTGGTAAGACGTTGGTTTGCCGAAGAAAAGCGATTCTGTATTTGGTTAACTAACTTGCCTTCAGGTACCTATACTGCTGATGACATAATGGCGATCTACCGCTGTCGATGGCAGGTGGAGTTGCTTTTTAAAGAATTAAAATCTCACACAAACTGGCAACGATTTGTCACCGCACAAAAGGCCATCGTTGATGGGCTTATCTGGGCCAGTTTACTCTCGCTGATCATCAGGCGCAGTACTGCGCTTCAGATAATGCCATCGGTCTCGCTGTTTAAGGCGGCAAAAAATGTGGATGTGTGGCTGTTGCCCATATTTGAATGTATCAGCCACAAGGCATGGTCAGAAATAGGCCCTATCTGGCAGGGTAGTTGTCACTGTTAAAATTTAACCAGTTTGGGCGATAAAGAGTAATTGTGTCTCGTATCTCAGTAGAAAGAAAAGAAGCTATATTGAAGAAGCTGTTGCCTCCATATTCAATGTCAGTTAAAGAAGTGTCGGAAGAGGAAGGAATTAGCACTGCGACCCTGTATCATTGGCGCAAGCAACTCAGACGTTCAGGAGCCGCAGTGCCAAATAGCAACACTTCATCAGAGCAGTGGTCTGCTCAAACTAAACTCGCCATCGTCGCTGAAACCTACTCAATGACAGAAAGTGAACTCAGCCAATATTGTCGTGAAAAAGGTCTTTTTCCAGAGCAAATCCAAAGCTGGCGCAGCGATTGTATGCAAGGGTTTAAGTCGAGTAAAGAGCAGGAAGCTGAAGCAAAGAAGCAGGCTAAAGCTGACAAACTTGAAATCAAAGAGTTGAAGAAAGATTTACGACTCAAAGAAAAAGCACTCGCTGAAACGGCCGCTCTCTTGGTACTAAGAAAAAAGCTGAGAGCCTTTTACGGGGAAGAGCCAGAGGACGACTAACCTCAACCGATGAAAGGCAGACCATAGTGACTCTTATCCTTGAAGCGAAGCAATGCGGATGTCGTTTAGAGCCAGCTTGCCATGAAGTTCAAATCGACTTGAGAACGTATCGTCGCTGGTATCAGCAAGGTGAAGTTCAAGCTGACAAAAGGCCAATATGCCTCAGACCTGAGCCTGCTAACAAGCTGTCGCAGGAAGAGCGTGATGCGATAATCGAGGTGTGTAACCGCTCTGAGTTCGCAAGCTTGCCTCCAACTCAAATCGTCCCGACACTGCTTGATAGAGGTGAGTATATCGCCTCTGAGTCGAGCTACTACCGAGTGTTGAGTACGCAGGGCAACTTCACAAACGAGGTCGTCAGCGGAGCAGACAGAAGCAAGCGAAGCCAACCAGTTACACAGCGACGGACTCGAACCAAGTCTATACGTGGGATATCACTTACTTACCTTCAAAAGTTCGAGGCCAACATTATTACCTGTATGTCATTGAGGACATCTACAGTCGAAAAATTGTTGGTTATGAAGTGTATGAGCATGAATGCGGTGAGCTGGCGTCACAACTTCTGCAACGAACGTTGATGCGAGAGCAGTGCTTCAATCAAGCGCTGGTTCTTCACTCCGATAATGGTGCGCCGATGAAGTCGTTGACGTTCAAAGCCAAAATGGAAGAGTTAGGTATTACTTCATCGTATAGTCGCCCAAGAGTCAGTGATGATAACCCGTATGTTGAGTCATTGTTCCGCACGGTAAAGTACATGCCAAGCTGGCCAACAAAGGGCTTTGAAACAATCGATAGTAGCCGAAGTTGGGTTGAAGCCTTCGTACGCTGGTACAACACCGAGCACAAGCACAGTCAGCTAAATTACGTCACGCCTTCAGAGCGTCACAATGGAAAAGATAAAGAGATCTTGAAGCGTCGTGTAGAGGTATTGCTCGCTGCAAAACAGCGAAAGCCTGAGCGGTGGTCTGGTGATATCAGGAACTGTGCGCCTGTTGGTGACGTTCACCTAAATCCAGAAAGAGAAGCTGCTTAATAAGTAAGCAAATGATGACAACTACCTTGAAAAACACCGTAGGCAATAAACTGGAATGGGCCTCTAGCTATATATTTAAGAACGCACAAAAGTCCGCCCAGAGGAAGTCAAAGAAAAACATCACGTTAGACGGGATTTATGCTGGTCTTAATGCTTAAGGTTCAGTCTATGATCGTTTCTTAGCTGATGTCAATAATCCTAACCTCGATAATATTTATGAAGGCTGGCCTGTAACAATAGAACAAAAAGAAAACCGTGGAGAAAATATCATTAGCTAAGTAAGGGATATAAAAAACCATATGAGAGCTCACCTTGTTGCTGAGCTCTCATATATATTTTAATAGTTTGCATCACCTCTCACCTCCGAACAAATCCTCTCATACCCGTTTCAACAAAATAATCCAACCAACAAACAACTACTTCCAGAAAAATCACCTGCACTATATAAAGAATCGCAATATTACAAGCGCTATGTCTCACTTTTATAATAAACACCAACCTATAGCGACCTATTTACCAAACCCACTCAAACATCAACGAATAATAACATTGGTTGAACTATATTATTACAGTGCAAACACAAGGTTAGCACTACAACCAAACTATTTTTAATATCCACACTTAAGGATTAATAATGAAATTACCAATACTCTCTCTACTCACCATTGCCATAAATCCTGCTTTCGCGAATGACTGGGATTCTATTCCAATTCCTGCAGAGTTAGACGACGGTCAACAGTGGGAGTTACAAGAAGCTTATTCCGACTCTTTTAACTACTCGGGTAAAAATACCACTTTCACGAGCAAGTGGAACGACACTTATTTTCATGGATGGACCGGTCCAGGCTTAACTTATTGGCAGTCGAACGAGTCATGGGTTTCGGATGGAAACCTAATTATCAGCGCATCTCGTCGTCAAGGTACAGAACAAGTTAATGCTGGCGTTGTAACCTCTAAGACGAAAGTAAAGTATCCAATTTTCATGGAAGCTAGAATTAAAGTTAGTAATCTAGAGCTTTCATCAAATTTTTGGTTATTGAGTGAAAATGATCAACGCGAAATTGATATTCTCGAGGTATATGGTGGAGCGAAGGATACCTGGTTTGCGAAAAACATGTCGACTAACTTTCATGTTTTCCTTAGAAACTCTGATAACACAATTAAAAGTGATTTCAACGACCAGACACACAACGAACCAAGTTGGGGGACATATTGGAGGGATGGTTTCCACCGCTTTGCTGCCTATTGGAAAAGTCCTACAGAAGTGACGTTCTATATAGATGGTGTAAAGACACCGAAAGGTTCGTGGGAACAAGTGTTGATGAAAGACAAGGATTACACTGGACAAACTCTAGATAAGAGCCAGTTTAACATGGATGAAGAGATGTTCATTATACTTGACACTGAAGACCATTCGTGGCGTTCAGAGGCTGGTATCGTTGCTTCTGATGCGGATCTAGCCGATAGCTCGAAAAATAAAATGTACGTTGACTGGATCCGTGTTTATAAACCAGTTCGAGACAACGATAATAACGGCGTTGTCCCTCCAAGTGATACAACTAGTTTACAGTTTATTCATAGTAATAGATGCCTCGATGTAAAAGATGGAGCAACGTGGAATGGTAGTACCTATCAACAATGGAGTTGCAACACGTCAAATAGCAATCAACGTTTCACTTTCACTCCAGTATCAAACAGTGAGTATTTAATTCAATCAGATAACAGTCAACTCTGTGTTGAGTTAAAACCAGACGCATCTCAATGGAAAGATGGCGCTACTATCCAGCAGTATATTTGTAATTCGGCAGAAGAAAATCAGTTGTGGACGTTATTCGACAAGGGCAGTAACACTTTTGAATTACGAAATAAGAAGACGGGTAAATGTCTTGAGGTTGCTAATAGCCAAGCAACAAACGGCGGTAGCATTATTCAAGCGTCTTGTGATGGAGAAAACAACCAACGGATTAAATTCAAGTAAATCGCTTGCAACCTAATCTAATTAGTACATTCATTTAATGACTTTTTATTAAATGAATGTACATCTTTCTTGTTCATCGGCTCCTTCTCTTCAATATACCACTCCAATATAACACCTAGAAAAAAAGTGGCGTAAACGCCACTTTCTAGGAACAACTATATCGAAAAGTTATCAACGTTACATATTAAAACGTCCGATATTCGCCGTTAAACTATGATTCACTCCCTGAAGCTCTTCGACTTTGGCATTTACTTCCGTCGCATTTGCTGATAAAGATGCAGATAACTGATTTAGCTCATCAATATTCACAGCAATCGTCTTTGTTACTTCACTTTGTTGCTTGGTCGAAACAGCAACTTCACTATTCATACTGTTAATTGAATCAATATTCGCAGAAATCTGCTTCAAATTTTGAGATAGGCTATTTGCTGCTGCAGTGACCTCCTGAGATGACCCTAAACTCGCCACCATTGAATCCGCAGCGTTTTTAGCGTTAGCTTGTAAGCCCGAAACAATACTCTCAATTTCCGATGTTGAATTCTGGGTTTTCTGTGCCAGTGCTCTTACCTCATCAGCGACCACCGCAAAACCGCGTCCCTGATCGCCTGCCCTAGCCGCTTCTATCGCTGCATTTAGTGCTAATAAATTCGTTTGCTCTGCAATATTTAAAATCACCTCTACGACTGAACCTATATCAGACGAGGACTGAATCAGATTATCAATTCTTCGGGATGTTTCACTAATTTGGTCAGATAGATTCGTAGCCAATGTCCCGTTTTGCTCAACCAGACGACCACCTTCCTCAACACATTCGATTGCATCTTGAGTTTTGGCCAATGTCGTTTCTGCGTTTCGGTAAACATCTTCAGCAGAGACACTGATCTCCTCTAACGATGAAGCAGCGGTTTGCATTGAAATTTGCTGAGCGTGAGAATCATCCTGCGATTGCTGCGCCGCAGTAGTCAGCGTATTCGATATCTCTCTTATATGATTGCTATTATTCACAACACCAGCAATCATATCCATTAGGTTATCCATCAAGTTATTAAAGTTCTTGGTTAACCGCCCAATTTCATTCTCACTTTTAACAGCAATACGCTGCGACAAGTCCGCATCACCTTTGGATAAGCGATAAAGTGACTTTGTAACATCATCAATAGGCTGAATAACAAGTTTGCGCATGAAGAAATAGACACTGACAATAACGAGTACCAAAACCAACACTATGCCAAACATCATCAGCAGCATTTCATTTTGCATACTTTGAGCAATAATTGCAGGGTCAAACTGGAAGGTAATCGTACCAATTTTCGAACCACCGCGTTCTACCGAATGCGCTCGTGTGCTTAGTTCTGTATGTTGAGTACCTGAACTAGCGATCGCTTTACCACGCTGGTCAACGACTGTGACAGAATGCAGTATTTCAGAGTTTAACAATGCATCCGTAACCGCCTGAGCTTGTTCAAAATCATAGGCAAATATTGCCTCTACTAATGCCGCATCTGCCAAGCCGATTGTAGATTCTAGATCTTGCGTGTACGCCGTGTTCAGTCGGTCTTTAACCGTGAAATAGCTGGTGCCACCACCGATAGCGATCCCAACAAGCCCGACTAAGATAAGGAAAATTGAGAGTGATTTACTTAAACTATTATTCATTTTCTCGAACCTATTCTATCGATTAATATCAAGCCAAAGCTCTTTTCTATTAATTGGTGCATCAAGAGGTAAATATGGGTTTTTAATGTTAATGATGTTTCTTTCAGCTATTAGGCTTGACTTAAATGTCTCTTTAATAAGCTGAGAGTTATAGAAAACCTCATCAAAACTGCCGTCGGCTATCGCCATTTCTAATCCGGAGTTCAATGAATGGTACAGCTGCTTATTTTCTTTAGACACATAGAAATACATGGCTGATGGGTAAACAAGAAGAATATTTTCTTCAACCGCTAGCTCAAGCTCATGCTGGTCTCGAACGACACCATGGGATTCATGAACACCGAGTGGTAAGTAGTCAAAGCGATCTCCCTCGACCATATGAAAAAGACTTTCTGCCTTTACTGGTTTCACAACGTCTAAATTCGCTGATTCTAGAATCCTTGTATCAGACCAGAACCGGCCTAGGCCAGCTTTTAGTTTCCGTAGATCATCAATATTTTTAACACCAAAGAACTTGTTTTGACTGTTTTTTTCAATGACAAAAGTACGGTAACCGGCAAGGCCTTTAAAAATTGGAATTTTAATTGCTTCAAGTTGATTTTGTAGATCTTGAGAAGCACCAGCCCACATAACATCGATATTTCCATTTCGGACTTCTTCTACAAGTCTCGCATCAGATAAATATTCATCGGCATGAGTAATATCGTGAGATGCTGCACTTTTTTCAAGCGCTAAATCAATCAACTCGAGAATGAGAGTATCTCGCCCCGGAAATACCATCGGTGTTTTTATCTCTGCATGAGCCATGAATGTCGCACTGATGGCAACAAGCATTAAGAATATGTTTTTGCTTTGATATATCTTCATGTAACGCACCGCTTTTATACTTCTTGAAGAATGCGATTTCTAGACACCAACGAACAACAAAGCCATTAATACACGAACGTACTGAGTCAATTGGCGCTTTGAATTGGCGTATTGGAAAAAGGCAGCCGTACGGCTGCCTTATCGAGTACTACTTTCTGCGACGCCAGAATGCCAGAGCAGAAACAATGAATAGACCTAAGCTACCAAAGCTACCACCTTCACCGATGATCTCTGGGTATTCTGGATCTGGACCTGGGTTTGGAGGAGTCGTCCCGCCATCCTGACCTGAAACAAGAATGTTATCGAAGTAAACAGCCACCTGAGCCGTTGGATTAAT
The DNA here is from genome assembly GCF_024347335.1 of Vibrio celticus. NCBI lineage: Bacteria > Pseudomonadati > Pseudomonadota > Gammaproteobacteria > Vibrionales > Vibrionaceae > Vibrio > Vibrio celticus. Next base: position 123,640 of record NZ_AP025464.1, on the reverse strand, counting down.
ATCAAGCATAAACTGGATTCCGCCAACTGCGCCTTTGGTAAAGTTAGCACCTGCTTCAGAAGAATCTAGGTCTACTTTGATCGTCTGAGGCTCTTCAGATGAAGGAAGAGTCTCTCCACCATATAGGTTATAGCTCTCGCCCCAATCTGTATTCTGAGCGATCAATTTCACCGTAATAGCAAGGTCTTGTCCAGAGTTGTTGATAACATCGAATTCAAAAGTGTCGCGAGCACTCCAGTCCCACTCTCCCCACAGACTTGTACCTTGATGGCTAGCATCGAAATCAATCTTCCACGACTTACCATCATTATCACTGGAATAATCACTAGACACCATATTGCTTAACGACGTAGCGTTATTGTCAATAACCGTACCAACATCGATATCACTGAAAGATTCGACCACCGTCACATCACCAACCGGCGGCTCAGTCGTGTCTTCTTTTACACCTATGACATCTTCAACCTGAACATTGATTGCATTGGTTGTGTCCCAAGGACGAGCAAACATCGCAAAATACACCACATCGGATGCATCAATTTTGTCAGCACACGTCGTCATATCTAGCGTATCGGTTCTGTCCGTTGCTGTAGCGAGATCTTCTTGGTAGAAATCGCAGACGGCACCTGTACTATCTTCTAAGCGCATCGCATACACAGCGGCATTATCGCCTGTATTTTGAACGCTATATTTAATAGTATGGTAATCGCTTAAGTCGAGTGCAGTTCCATCAGGACCACCGAAAGATACTTTCTCGTAGTCAGCCGCTCCGCTTGGTGCAAATGCAATATCCCATACTTTGCCGCCATCTGAAGACGCAAAATCACTCGTCACCAAGTCATGTACTGCACCTTCGTTTGCGTAATATGCAACCGAGTCTTCTGGGCTTTCAAGAGTACCTTCAAAACCATTAATTAAGACATCTTTCGCAAGGGCCTGAGCTGAAAACACGCTCGCAACCAATGTGGCTAATACTAGTTTTTTCATTCTATAAATCCTTCTACTTTGAGTAGAACCCGCGACACAACATCGCGGGTCTTATCTCATTATTTCCCAAATCTCTTATTGTAAAGATCTGCGTTGAATTGCTTAGCTGCATCGATAAGTTCGACATACGGCTCATCGGCAATCGTTACAAAACCAATGTTATAGTTCTCACCATCCCAAGCTCGTCCTGTCGCTGGCGAATCCAAATATTGGAACCAATGTGCGCCAACAAAATATGGGTCTTTGACAATGCTATCCATATATTGGGTGTACATTTCTGCACGCTCAGTTTGATTCGATACCGTTACAATACCGCCGTGGAACAGGCCAGTGTCGGTCGCGCCGAAATGGAATTCACCAATGACACTTGGCTTATCTAGCTCAGGAAGTAGTTTCTTCCAATGCGCTTTTTTGCCGTCATTAAGATCATTGGCGTACAGGTTGTAGCTCATTACGTCAACATACTTCGCTGCACCTCGTGCGATCTCTGGTGTAACACCCCAATCGGCAAAACGCGCACCTAGGTAAAGGTGGTTAGGTAGGACACGTTTCACTTCTCCACGCACTACTGAGAAATACTTCTCAGACAGCATTTGCAGCAACTCGGAGTAATCCGTTTTCATTCCCGCAGTCAATGCTGAACGGTGGTCAAAAGAGCGATTGAATGAATCCCAAGACGCAACCTTACTACCCCAAACAGAGTTAAGCTTATCTACTGTTTTGTATTTCGCTTTTAGATGGTCAGCAAACACTTTTTTCGCTGGGCTATCTTTCGCGTCATAAGCCAATGCATTGACGACCAAACCGTAGTGATTTGCTTCGTTCATGACATTGCCCCAGCTGATTTCGTTATCAACGAAAACACCCACAAGCCATTGATCATCGTCTTTTACTCGTGAAGCGACTTCGTCTGCCATATCACGAGCGCTGTTTTTGAACTCAGGATCGAATGGGTCGTGAATCGGTCCCCAGTAATCGTTACCAGTGCTGATTCGTTTATGATCACCATGAATCCAACCATGCGCTTCATAAGCAACACGATCTGAACCAAAGAACATTGGATCAATCCAGTTTCCAAGTGTGGTGAAACCCCAATCAACCATTCTGTCAAGCGTCACATCTTTCCAGATCTTCATTGCTTCGGCTTGGTCTGTATCGTACTTACGCATTAGGTTCGCACGATAGAAACTGAACACTTCGCCTTTTTTCAATGCGCCAGAGTGAATCCATCCCGCATAATCGTAATTGACCGCCAAAGGATCGTTTTCTTCTGGTAACCACTCAAACATCGAGTTGCGCAGTTCAGAAGCAACAACACGGCCTTCTTTAGTATCAACATTGGCAAAATCAATACCGGTAATTGTTACTGTGTCATCCATTCGAACGTTATCAAGCCCTGTCATGAAGAACATACATCCCTCAGGGTCAACCATCGTCCATTTGCCATCCACTTTTTCTGTACGGAAAAAGCCTGTCGCTTCAAGACGTGGGCCGTCTTTCCAACCACCGAATTTACAGCGATCTGCCATTGGCTTAACATTACCAAGTTGGGCTAACGCTTCTTTACCGGCCTCTCTTAGCTCTTCATCGGTATGGACTTTTTCTTCCCATTCATCACCCGTGAACTGACCATATTGGTCAACGATACCGGAATAGCGCGACGTATCTGCATCAAGGTTTGGAACTAGTCGAATGGAATCGACAACGATTTTTGCATCCTTAGTCGGGTTTTGTAGGTACAGCTGAACATTATCAATGTTTGAGACATCAAGACCCGTTTCACCCCAGCCATAACTGATGGCCTGCGCATCATAAGATAGCTTTGGCGGTTCACTTCTCATACCAGAGACAACGTGACCTTCAAGCTCGCGCAAAGACATGTAGTACGTAGACTTCTTTCCAGGTAGGATTGTCATATAACTAGACATACTGTCAGTAACGCCGTCCGCAGTACCGCCCCAGTTTGCATTTTCAGCTTGGTCGACACGGACAAACATTTGAATAGCGTCGTCTGTTGGGTTCTCAATATCAAACGCTAAGTTAAAGTCCCCTTTATCAGACCAATTCCATGGTGTTTTCGGCATAAACGTTACATTTGGGTACGCGTTTGTCGCCGAGAATTTAACCTCCAAACCCTTACCATCTGCAGTGTCAACAACGCGCGTTTGAGTCGAGTTGCTGCGCTCTGCACTCACAAAAGTCTCTTCACCACTTTCGAAACTGGTGATAGCAGCAACGGTTGGTACCGGACCAGCTGCAACAATTTTTTCTTCAGCTGCAACAAAATCACCGGTCGAATTCACCAACTCTAAATTATCTAAAATAATGCTCTGGGCATCTGCTGGCCCTTGAACAAACACTTGAAGTTCAACTAATTTTCTTAGGTTAAGGTTATCACCATTCCAATAACCATCTAGCTTACGGACACCACCATTAAATAACATTTCAATAGTTTGAGTTTCGCCCGCACCAATATTGACCGCGTAATTTAACTGATTAGTTTCCGCGCCCATTTGACCGACGTTATCAACCAATTTAAAAATCACGTTCGCTGGCGCGTCTAGAGGGTTAGTCACATCAACCTTAAAACTACCTTTTGCATTCCAGTTCCACTCACCGGATGCAGGGAAGAATTTCACGTTTGGCCAGTACTTGTATTTGTTGGCATCTGAAACGGCATCAAAGTCGATTTGTAATGCCTTGCTTCCAGCTGTTACACCGCTTTCGCTGGTGATTTTTGTTTTGGCATGCTCTGCACGTGCAGAGTTAAAGAAACTATCCGATTCAAAATCAGGATAAACCGCCGCAACTTCTGCGGTATTGTCACCCGTCTTGACATCGTCGGTTGGTGTTGATTTACAACCGTAACCCGCAACTAAAACCGTAGATAGCAATACTGCTATTTTCGTTTTATTTGTATTCATCGTTATAATCCTAAAAAGAAGAGGGGTGGCAATCCGAGAAGACTGCCACACAAAAAATCATTACCACCAAGTTTCAAACATAATGCCAACAGTTGTCGCGTTTTTAGTACCTACTTCGGTTATATATGGATTGTAACCAGCCTGCCAATCACTATACCCATTGTCGAAGCTTTGGAACGCTAAAGTATTGGTATCGAGCTGACCGTAAGTGGCAAATAAGCGAATCGTTGGGCGGTCCCAATACCCATTGCCTAGATGGATATCTTGAGCTAATGTAACTTTTGCTGATGAATTAGTACCATCTCCCCCTTTCGCCGCACCCGTAGCATTCACTTCAAAATCCATTTGGTCGTATGCCACTTCAAGCTTTGTGGAGAATTTTTGATTCCATTTATAAGTGCCGCGAACTACAGCTTGATTCCAGGTAGTTCTTTCATATGGTAAGTCCCAGTTAATCGCAAGATCTTGTACATCGTCACCATAAGACGCAGTTTCATGAGACAGCAAGTATTCAACTCGAATCGAATCAGTAATTTCTTGCATACCGTCAAAGAAGCCACCATATTGATAGCTCGGACGATGTAGCCAAGATTGCGTCATAGAAGTACTTGTTTTGTGACTGTAACGTACAAGTAATCGATTAAAATCTGCCCATTCGCCTTGTTTAAGAGAAAAACCTACTTGATATGAATCGGGGTTGTCTTCACGTGCCGAACGGGTGTACTCCCCTCCAGAAATGTGGGATTTCATATCTGAATCAGAACCAAAGTAGCGGCCGTAATTTACGAATACGTCTCCTTTCACGTTATCGGTAATAGGTACGCTGTGAAGGTTTACGTGAAATGAAACATTTCCGCCACTATAGCCTTCAACCGAATCGGATTTACACTGGCCTAGTGAATCTTTTTCACAGAATTCATGCGTAGAGCCACCAAATCCATCCTTCACTACACCAAGATCTAAAAGACCAAATCCCACATCATAGTTATCAACACCACCACCAATACCATCTTGGTTAACATGTTGGTATGAGTTTAATGATGCTTCGTAACGGCCGTAATACCGTTTACCCATCCAAAGCGCTGCATTTGGGCTGTTATCAAAAATACCCGTACCATGTACCCACCATTCATCAAGATAAACGTAACTTGATGGTGGCTTTGATGGGTCTTCATAATCACTTGCACCTGTAAATAAATTTACATGAGTAACCCAATTCATATCGTTTGCACTTATGCCATAATCCAAATGGAGTTCAGCTTGACTGCCTTGGTTTCCAAGCTTACCAGTTGGTTTATAAGGGTTACCTGCAGTTTGAATAATATTCACACCATTATTGGCACGTTCAGCTTCTTTACTTACAAGCTGATCTTCTGTCACGCCCACAACAGCACGACCGTAGCCTGAAAATTTGAAACCATCTAAATGCGCTGCGTCACCCGCCGCTGCCGGCGCGCATACGCTACTTACCGCTGCAGCGACAAGAGAAAGTGAAAGAATTTTCCTTTTCATTTTTATTTACCCGTTAAAGTCGTTAATTAATCGGTTTACTTATAGAGAAACTAATACATCTGATGTTAAACAGCCGCCAAATCCACTTAACCAATATCCCGCTTCATGTTGACAAGTTTACTTACTGGTCGCCCAATTTAACGTGATGGAAGTAGCATTTCGATTTTACAATTTTTTTTTGATATGAAAATTTTGATCACGAACGTCTTTTTGCCACTCTAAATTGCACAAAAACACCATAAGTCACAAAAGTACCAATAAAGAAAAAAGGGGGAGGATAATACAATCAACTGAATTTATTGTTTTTTTATTAACTTCCTTACGAACCCTGAATGTTGCCTACATCAATACCTGTTGTATCAAAAAGGTATAACAAAACATATAAATCAGCAGACCAAAAATCGAACAACTTATTAGAAAGGAAGCACATGAGTCAATAAACGAGAGGGGAAATGGCATTATTGAGGTAGTTGTGCAGAATCCAATTAAAAAAGCCTGCTATTGATTAAACAATAAAACTGGCTTTATATTGATGTTTTTCAATTAATTAGTTAAAGTTTAGGTAAAATGTTTTCTTTTCTAAATATTGTTCAAAACCATATTTACCATCCTCCCCCCCCGTACCGCTTAATTTATACCCATTATGGAAGCCTTGGTGCTGCTCACCATGACCACGGTTGATGTATACCTCACCAGACTCCAGTTCAGACAATAATCGGTTAACATATTTCATGTTATTCGTACAAACCATAGCGGCAAGACCATAGTCACTGTCGTTCGCATAACCGATCACTTCTTCGAACGTATCAAATTGAATGACTGGCAAAATTGGACCAAACACTTCTTCGTGTGCAATCGTCATCGTTTGAGTCACATCGGTAAGTACCGTTGGCTGGAACCAAAAACCTTTTTCAAACCCAGCTCCTTGAATTTTGCTGCCCCCGAAAGCTAACGTCGCACCCTCGTCAATCGCTTGTGCGACAAGTTTTTCCATATGCGCTAATTCACGCGCATTCACTTTGGGTCCCATATCGCTTAAAGGATCCATTGGATCCCCCACTTTAATTGACGCCACTTTATCTACAAAAATACGCATGAAGTCGTCGTAAACCCCACTGTGCACATACATACGCTCATTACAGGTACAGACTTGACCACAGTTATCAAAACGCGAGTGTAGAGCCGCTGCAGCCGCTTGTTCAAGGTTGGCATCTTCCATGACAATGAAAGGCGCTTTACCACCAAGCTCGAGCTGAACATGTGCCATATTATTGGCAGATGCTTTAATAATCGACTGGCCTGCTGGAGTACTTCCTGTCATCGAGACCATATTGGTTAATCTATGTCCAACTAACGCATTCCCGAGTGTTCTTCCCCCACCCGTGACAATGTTCAATATGCCCGCGGGAATACCCGCCAGCTCGGCTAGATAACCTAACTCAAGTGTTGCTAAAGGCGTTTCTGACGTCGGTTTTACCACGATGGCATTACCAGCAACCAACGCAGGTCCAATTTTACGACCAGCTAACGCGAGTGGAAAGTTCCAGGCGGTTATCGCAACTACGACGCCGCGCGGCACTTTATGGATCATAATTTGTTCATTCTCATTATCAGACTGAACGATATCGCCATCCATCTGCCTCGCCCAGTCACACGCATATTCGATAAATGAACTGGTTACCTCTACCTCAACCAGTGCAACACGGTGCAGTTTCCCTTGTTCTTTAACGATTAACTTGGCTAAGTATTCTTTATTGTCTCTAATTAGTTGTGCAAAGGTACGCATGATGTCTGCGCGTTGTCTGGCGGGCTTGCGAGCCCAAGAGGCTTGGGCTTTTTTCGCTACGTCTAAAACCCAGTCAGCATCACTCTCGTCAGCATTTTGGATTTCCGCAATCACTTCTTCCGTTGATGGACTAATCACACTCTCTATTTGCTTGCTTTTCGCATCAACCCACTCACCGCCGACATACATTTGATAACGTTTCATCTTGGTCTTACCTCTAAATTAAACAACAAAATTGGTTGAACAAAAGATAACAGCACCTTTGCCAATTCTAAATAACCTAAGTCACATTACCGAAAATTCCTTAAAAAAGTGAACTCACCGCCAAACTGGTTGATCTATCTCATAAAATTGGAAATCAAATTTAAACTTTGGATAACCAAAAGACAAAGGTCACAAATCAGTTTAAAACTAAGCGCTAATCTATCTGCTGGAAATTGTATGACACTAAAAAGGAAACGTTATGTCACTTAGTAAAATAGGCTACAGCGTCTTAGCTTTGGCTATTATCACCGCAGTCGGATGCAACAGTAGCTCAGATAGCGGTGAAATCCCTCCAGGAGGCCAAAACCCAACCACGCCATTACCCGCTACTGTTGAAGTGGGCAAAAATATTGATGTTGATGTTGATATTGCTTCGCCAGATTCACTTCAAGCTATTGAGCTAGAAGTTACTATTGACTCTGCTTACGCATCTATTTCTGTATTGCAGGGAAAACAAGTTCTTTTAGATCAGGTCGATATTCCAAGTTCCGGCGATCATTCTTTACGATTGATTACTCGGCTAAATGATACTGCTGCACAATCTGATAGTGATGTACCTTTTACCATCGCTGTCAGAACTGGTTCGGTAAGGGTCAAGTCGATGACCGCTGCACCATTGGTTGATGTCGCTCTGCCTCAATTTACAGATGCCTCTCAAGACGTTGGATTGGAGACGGAGGTCTCGTTTAAATACGGTGGTCCTTCCATTGGTGATATTGAGGGCAATGGCTTCTACGATGCTATTCTAAACAACCACAATTTCATCGCTCCGCAAGTAGTAACTAACACCTCAGGTGCAACCGTTACTGTTGAACCTATTTTCCCTTATGCTCAAGATTATCACGGTACCGCGCTCGGTGATTTCACCAACGATGGTAACCTAGATCTTATGCTTGCTATGGGTGGGGCCAACGGTACCAGTCCATCTTCCTACATCCTCTTCAAAAACGACGGTAAAGGTGGATATGTTCAAGTTGACAACAACGGTGGTATCAATACCCCCGCTCGCGGACGTGCTCCACGTTGGGTTGACCTAAACAATAACGGTCTATTAGATCTGGTTCTCATTAACGCGACGACACCTAATTACGATGGTCCTATCCAGCTGTTTTATCGCAATAACGGCGACGGTACCTTCGAGCAAGTGCGTATCCCTGGCATTGAGTCGACGCCATCTGAACGCGTATTGATTGTTGATTTTGACAACGATGGCCAACAAGACCTGCTGTTGTTTTCCCCTCTTTCACTATGGAAAAACAATGGTAACTTCTCTTTTACCAACGTGACGAGTGAACGTTTGCCTGCAAGCGCTCAAAACCTATACCAGGTCCAAGCAGCTGCAGAGGTGGACTTAAACAATGATGGGCTATTCGATATCTACCTATCGCGTGGTCTCCCTGAATATCAGATGTCTCGTAAGTCTTACGATTACAACCCGGTCACAGAAAAATTTGATGTCCGTGATGATGGTGAGAAAGGTGAGACACTCGTTGATATTATGACAGAAGAAGGGGCGACGTTAACACTCAATGAACTAAACCTTACCTATCGTCAGTATGATGATGGTTATCCAATTTACCTTGGTGATGCAAAAGAGAAAAAATGGGTTTATGCCACAGGCTTCCAAGACAGCCAACTTCACCCAGATATGAAAGATGCACCACACGAGCTTGATATTAAACCAAAAGATGCCGCTGGTTTCCCAGAAAACCGAGACCAAAATGGTATTTATATTGGCTACACTGGCAACGGAAAATGGAAAGTTGAGTGGGTAAGAACTCAAGATGTTTATTGGAACGTTTCGTTCTCTCTAGAAAACGTTACAGGCGTTGAAACGGATTGGGCACCAACGAACCGCAACGTTAGTGATATGCTTCTTATCAACGAGGGCGATAAGTTTGTTGATGCAACACAAGAGTGGAATGTACCTGCGGGTGGTAACCACTGGGGTGTTACGTTTGGAGACTTTAACAACAGCGGTTGGAACGATCTGTTTATCCATCGTTATGGCTTCTTAACAGAACGTGTTTCTGACCTTTTGTTGGTTAACAACGGCAAAGGGCAATTTGAAACAACTACGATTCATGGTGCACACGATGTAACGGACCCTGGACATGGGGATATGGGACAAGCATTCGACTTTAACCGCAACGGTCAAGTTGACTTGCTCAATGGTAGTAATGAAGAAGGTAAGTGGTACTTGTATAAAAACACAACCACGAGTTCGAACAACTACCTCAATGTCGATGTTGGCTACAGCCCATTTGCAAACATTGATCCACTGGGCGCTCGCATTGTTTTAGAAACAGCGTCCGGTACCAAACCTTCCCACCGAGTTGGTTCTCGTGGTGAAGCGTTCTCCCAAGGCGTCATGAACCTAACCCATTTTGGTCTTGGTACTAGTGAGCAAGTTGATAAGGCGACCATCATCTGGCGAAATGGTGAAACGGTCTCGTTTGATAAACCAGCGCTTAATGGCACTTTGGACTCTGAAGACGGTATGGCGCCAACACCAACCGGCATTACATTGGATCGTGAAGATAAAAAGCTTCGTGTTGATGAGACCTATGAGTTGACACCTACTTTCACTCCATTAAACGCTACACCGGATGTTGTATACACTAGTAGCAATGAAGCGGTTGCCAGTGTCAATGCCTCTGGTGTTATCACTGCTAAAGCGAACGGTGATGCCGTCATTACCGTGACTTCTTCAGTAGCAAGTAGCGTAAGCCAAACAATCGATATTTCAGTAGGAGACTTTGACCCAATCTATGTCACTGGTATCGAGATCGAACATGATGGTACTCCCCTATACGTTGGTCAGGAGGTAACGCTAGACGCCGCACTGGAATCAAGCGACCCAACTGAAAAACCCGACGATGTATCCATCACGTGGACGACTTCTGACTCAGCGGTCGCGACCGTAACTGAGATGGGTGTCGTATCAGGTACTGGCGTTGGTGAAGTAACGATTACCGCGACTGCAAATGGAAGTGAAACACCAGATGCTGTTCAAGACTCAATTACTTTTGACTCCGAGGACTTTGTAGGAAGTAGCATTAATTTTGACAACGATTGGAAATACAAAACTCGAGCAAACCCAATCAACAACCCAATGGAGGTTACATTCAAATATCACGCTGGTTCTAATAGCGTTATACCAGAAGGCGTGAAAATTTACTTGCGTCGTCTCCAAAGCCCAAGCTGGGGCCTTGTCTATGATTTTGCTGGTCAGGGAACAGGTAATCAGTACGATGTCGTACCTGAAACAGTAGGTAGTCAAAGTGGAACGGCAACTTACTCTCTTGATCTTCCGTCTTACCAAGATAATGGATTGGTACCAACGAAAGACTTGGAAAATGGTGATTTCTACTACTTGTACGTAGAGTTCTTAAATGATCGAGGTGAGAAGAGTGATTGGGGGACTCAACCAGTCTGTATTACAGAAGCTGGCGATAATAATCCATGCTAAATAGCGATTAAATCGTAGTACCAAGCAACCGGAAACCTACCCATAGGTTTCCGGTTTTTTTTTGAAGAACTTGGTTTGGCGCGACATTGGTTTGGCTAGACAATAGCGTTCAAAACGAAAAAAATCGGAACCTAAAACAGGTATCCGATTTTTTCTAGAGAGTCAGGAAATGTCTAATTCATACTTATTTTTAATGACAATAAGCTATTTGGACTAGCCCCTTATATCAACTGTTCTCGATATCTAAATCAAGAGCGAAGAAAAAGTCATCGAGTTCCTCATCAACCCCTTCTGACGATGCTATCTTTAATAACTCGACCTTACTGTTCTCAATGTGCTGCCAAACGGCCTGCTTCGCTTCTTCCGCAGAGCGTTTTTGTAAAGCCATCAAAATACGTTTGTGATCGTTAATCCACTGAGTTTGTAGTCGCTCTTCATGAAGATACTTGTGGTTTAACTCACGCCAAAGAGGGTTTTCAATACGTACCGTGTTCCACATCTCTGCCGCTTGACGAATCAGTACACGATTTTGGGTCGACTCAGAGATCAAATGGTGAAACTGTTCATCAAGTTGTTCGAACTTTTCACTATCACCGTTAATTTCATTCTCTTGCTGGATAAGCACCTTTTTAAGGTCTCTAAGTTCATTGAACTTGATCTGCGTCGCGGCGAACCCTGCGATGTTACTTTCAATAATCTGTCTAGCCTGAAGAAGCTCAAAAGGACCAATATCACTTTTAGGGATAAATGCACTACTGGACGCTTTATCAGGAGAATCAATGAAATAGATACCTGCGCCTTGTCTTACAATCACTAGACCTTTGAGCTCAAGCATAATGATAGCTTCACGGATCGTCGCGCGACTCGTCTCAAAGCGGTCACTCAGTTCGCGTTCAGAGGGCAACCGTTCACCAGCTTTAAATACTCCAGAGTGGAGCAGCTCCTCGATTTGAAGCCCAATGTCATAGTATCGTCGTTTAGTGTTATTTGATGCAATCATTCAGTCTTCCAGAGGTGGTCGGTATAATTCGGTCAACCGATTTTACTTTAATATAACCAATTTTACCACCAAATACAGCATAGCTATGCCATCAGTGTCACAGATTTTTGCAATACAATAGGGTTACAGTGTTGAATATTCAGAGTTCGTGATAAATACCTGACAAATAATCATGCTGTATCATTAGATAATTAAAAAATACAAATACGCTGACCAAATCACACATACATTCACCAATGAAACATTTTTGGTTTACCAGTGGTGCTAATTGGGTTATATTAGGGTCATATTATTTGTACTCGCTGAGGAAACTATGTCTACTTTACACAGCAATCTTTACATCGATGGTCAATGGCTAAAAGCCTCTAGCTCAGAGACTATTGAAGTTATTAACCCTAGTAATGAAACCATCGTGGGTTATGCACCAAAAGCGACGAGAGAAGATGCTCAAAAAGCACTTGTGTCGAGTGATAAAGCGTCAAAGGCATGGGCAAAGCTTCCTGCCCAGACTCGTGCTAACTATGTCTCTAAACTCGCCGACAAACTCGAAGCGAACACAGAGTCATTCGCAAAGCTGTTAACCACCGAACAAGGGAAAACACTTTCGGACGCTCGTGGTGAGGTCGCAGGTTCAGTTGGTTTTCTTCGTTACTCAGCTGAATCAGCTCGACGTATCGAGGGAGAGATAGTGACAAGCGAAAACCCAAATGAGCAAATCTGGATTCAACGTGTGCCTTTTGGTGTTACTGCTGGTCTACTTGCATGGAACTATCCGTTAGCACTTGCAGCGAGAAAACTCGGCAATGCATTAGTTGCGGGCAATACCATGGTGATTATGCCTCCAGCAGATACGCCACTAGCGGTTTTAGAGTTTTCAAAGCTCATCGCTGAGTGTGATTTCCCTAAAGGTGTCGTTAACATTATTTCAGGTGAAGGTGCCGTTGTCGGTGACGAATTAGTTCGAAACCCATTAACCAAGTTAGTAACACTAACAGGAAGCTCTGAAGTTGGCTCAATACTTTATCGTTCAGCTTCTGAGAATATCACCGCGCTGAATTTAGAACTTGGTGGTAAGGCGCCATTTATTGTGCTTGACGATGTCGATGTTGATCATGTCGTCGACCTAGCCGTGAAGTCTGGTTTTGGAAATTGCGGTCAAATTTGTACATCTAACGAGCGTATGTACATTCATGAAGCAATTTACGATGAGTTTATGACAAAATTCATTGCGAAAACAAAGCAACTAAAAGTTGGTAACCCGCTTCTAGATGACACCGATATTGGCCCTAAAGTCAACGCAAGAGAGATTCAAAACCTTACACGTATGGTTGAGCGTGCAAAAGAACAAGGCGCGGTGATTGAACTTGGCGGTGGAAGACCTGATGGGGAAGAGTTTGACCAAGGTTTTTGGTTTGCACCTACGGTTATCACGAACGTGACCAATGACATGGACATCATGAAAGAAGAAACATTTGGACCGATTGTAGCAGCGATGCCAGTTAAGAGCTTTGAACAAGCGCTGGAGTACGCCAATGATATCGACCTAGGCCTTTCTGGTTATGTTTATACCAACGATATGCGTAAGATCATGCAGGCGGTCAACGAGCTTGAAGTCGGTGAAATATATGTCAACCGACCGAATGGTGAGTTGTTCAACGGCTTCCACACTGGTTTCAAACGCTCTGGTATTGGTGGAGAGGATGGTAAACACGGTTTAGAGGGTTATTTACAGAAAAAAACTGTGTACGTCAATTATCAATAATCCATTCATTATTTAGTAATAACTAACTTTAAAAAGAAAGCATCGCTATTCCGATGCTTTCTTAGAGTAACAATTAATGCAAACTCCATTTTCATCGAATAGATGATAATTATTGCATGACAAATACAGCGTTATCTCTTCAAATTGATGTACTCCAGGCCAATGCACAATAACATCGTTTTTACCCACAAATTGCCCAAATACACCCGATTTCTAACTGGCATACCTAGGCCTATGACCTTGTTCATGGCTTTGACGTTCGCAAATGCTTCACCAACTTAAGCGTTGTAATTTCTCAAACCTAATTGGCCATTAGTTAACCCTTTGTATCGAGATATTGTTGTTTCAGATATTGAGCGGTCATGTCAACCAGAGCCTGCTTGCCATTGGACTAAAGCACCATCTTTTAAAGCTTGTACTGCTTCGTCTCTTGCATGTCCACCTTCCCAATACCCTGCAGTTTTACAGGGCGGTATTAATGGAGTTATCTCTGTTCGTTGCAACACCTTATGACACTCTTTCGTATCATACGCTCCATCACCTGAAACTGCGTGAAACTTCCTTCGAGGTGGGTTGAGTAGTGTTGGTCGTACCTCACTATCTCCTACATTGACTAGGTTTACCTCAGCGCTGATGACTTCATGTGTATCTACTCAACAGCAAGGTGGATTTTTCGCGACGTTCTTCGCTTTTCATAGCCGAGTTTTCTGACTTTCCATTCGCCTTCACCGAACACTTTGAGGTCCGTAGAATCAATAGCTATAATTTCTATACTCGTTCCTACTCTCATAAGAGCTCAGATCGTAGTTATATCCCGTCACCCGACTGCGTATTCGTTGCGCTTTCAAAACAAATCGTCTTAGGCATGACATGGCAACCGAGGGCGGTCAAATAATCTCGGTCTTCCACTATAAGCTACCTCCGTGCTGGTTTTTCTATCAAAACCCACAATTGGTTGATAAAAAACATAAAAAAGCACAAGAGATTAACCAATCGTGATCAATCATGCAGATTTTGGGTTACCTTTAGTTGATTATTGGTTTATCTTTTTTTCATAGGTAACACCCAATGAACCATCACACTAAAAATGCCATCCGATACGCGCTAATTGTAGCGCTGGGTGGATTCGTCTTTGGCCTTGATGCCGCAATCATATCGGGAACCATTCGCTATATTAGTTTGGAGTTTGGTTTGTCTGATTTGCAGATCGGCACTGTGGTAGGTGCACCAAGCCTTGGCGCGATCATTGCACTATTTTTCGCGGGTAAAATAGCCGACGCGTGGGGGAGGAAAAAAACCCTCATACTTATTGCAGGTTTGTATGTCTTTTCCGCAATAGGTTCCGCATTATCAACCAATTATGAGGTTTTAGTCGCCGCGCGATTTATTGGTGGTCTTGCCTTTAGTTCTCTCTCTTTAGCCTCCATGTACATTGGTGAGGTTGCACCTTCACGACTACGAGGGAAGTTAGTGTCATGTAACCAATTTAACATTGTCGTTGGTTTATCCATGGCTTATTTCATTAATTACTACCTAGTCATCAATGTCTCTGAGAACATCTACTTTCTCTCATCAGAAGGTATCTGGAGAACTATGCTTGCATCAGAACTTGTTCCCGCAACCCTTTGGTTTGGGCTATTATTTACCGTCCCAGAATCTCCTCGCTGGTTAATCACTAGAGGGAAAGTTAAGGAAGCAAAAGAAGTACTTAGCAAACTGTACACGCCCGATGAACTGATGGGTATCGTGAAAGAAATCAACGCAACCATGCTAGAAGACAAACAACCCGCCTTTGGTCATCAACTTAAAAGCCTTATAACACCGAAGTATCGGACCGCTTTGATTATTGGTGTAACGATCGCCATTGTACAAGGCATCACGGGAATGAATGCCATCTTATTCTATGCGCCTACGGTTTTTGAACAAGTTGGATTTGGCGGTAATGCGGCCTTCCAGCAAGCAATCTATATAGGCTTAACGAGCGTCATATTTACCATCATTGCGATAATTTTTATCGACAAATTAGGACGCCGCCCATTACTACTGCTTGGTCTAACTTGCGCAGTTCTTAGTCATCTTACATGTTGGTATGGCTTCAATAGTGCTAAGTTTGAGCTAACCAACACTAACATTGAGCAACTGTCAGAAACCATCGATGTTGCCCCTCTCACATCACTGAAAGGAATCGTCTTTAACAGTGATGTTGAATTTAAAGATACTTTATCAGAGGTCTACTCTTCGATTGAATTGGTACAATATGAAGCGAGCATTATTGAAAAAGCGATCACCGTTAACTCCTATTTAATCTTATTTGGAATTCTTGGTTTCATCGCTGCGTTCCATATATCAATTGGACCTATTATGTGGGTTCTTTTCTCTGAGATATTTCCCAATTCAGTCCGTAGTGCTGCTATCCCTATATGTGCCATCGTTACTAGTATTGCGAGTTACCTAATTCAACAATTCTTCCCATGGCAATTGGCCAACTTTGGCGCAGCAAACACGTTCTTAATGTATGCAGTGTTCAGTGGTCTCGGATTAGTGCTAATTAGTAAACTACTACCTGAAACTAAAGACAAATCGATTGAACAGATAGAGGTGTTGTTGTCAGCCAATCGAAAGTCCCATAAGAAATTAGAACAAAGCAATAGCTATTAGAAACTTAAGGCCAACAACGTGTTGTTGGCCTTACTTATTTTTGTACAAATTTTCGCATAAATCACATTAATGATACGAATAACATCAATCATTGGGCTGCCAGTTAAATACAATTGGTTGATCACAAAACCCATTGGTTGAAATGTGTATGCTTCTTTTGTTTAGCAACGTATTTTGAAGGGATTAAAGGAATGAAACATACATTTACTCTGGCGACGATAGCGACAGCTCTTGTTTTGGCCGGTTGCGGCGGTGGCTCAGGTGACGGCCCCACAGACCCAGGCGGACAAAATGGCGTAGCACCTCCTCAGGCTGGTCCTGACAGTTCAACCACATTGACTGATATTTCCACTCTTGGTTACGGTTCTGTTTCCGAAGACCCTGAAGACGTCCATCGACTAAGCGTGCCCGCATTTGCAGGTGTTGGAAAAAAATGGCAAGAACGGACTGATATGTCTGATGACTTTCAATACGAGTTTGAAGCGACATCAGAAAGACAGGATTTTGGTGACGGGCGTTGGTACAACTTTTATCATTCTAGTTGGGATGGTCCAGGCGCAACGTATTGGCAGCATGACCACGTTACGGTAAAAAATGGTAAAGCCGAGTTTCATGTCTCTCGAAGTGACAGAACCGATAAACAAGATAAACCCGGTATAAATGCCGCGTGTATTTCTTCAAACCAACAAGTGCAATTCCCTGTCTTTGTTGAAGCAAGTGTCAGTATGTCAGATATTTCTCTAGCTGCTGCAGTGTGGTTACTTAGCCCGGATGATACTCAAGAAATTGATATTCTAGAATCGTACGCAGGCAGCGCAAACGGCAATACTTATTTTTCAAAATTTATTCACCTGAGCCACCATTCTTTCATACGACAACCTTTCACCGATTATCAACCTCGTGATAAAAATAGTTGGTGGAAAGGTTCGAATGACGATCATCATATGGGCGGTCATGAAAGTTGGGGAGAATTTACTTGGAATAATGGTAACCGTCAGTACATACAAATTGGTGTGAATTGGGTCAACCCCTATCATTTTGAGTACTACATTAATGGTGAGTTAGTTCGAGTACTTTATAACAATGCATTTGCGACGAAAATGTACTCCGGTAGCGCTCCAACGTGGCATTACAGTTATCCAAAAGTGGATAGTAATAATGACTTAATGAATGACAATACCGGTTATCAAGCGGTCGAGGTTTATAAACAAAATAGTAATGACTTTAATTTTGATTACCTAAAACAAGCCAGTGAGCGCTCTCCAGCTTCAGTCATTGATCCTTATAACTATCAACAGGGCAAAGGTTTCCACAAACCAATGGACATCATTATAAATAATGAGCTCCAAAGTTGGTGGGAACATGACCCAACGGATAATGAACTGGCCGATACTTCTGGTAAAAACGTTATGCTTGTCGATTGGGTCCGTGTTTTCAAACCCGTTGCTCAATAAGACCAAATAATCCACTTTGCCAAAGCTTGAGACTCTACACAAGCTTTGGCATTTTTTGTTTATGATTTGATATCACGGATGCAATCTCAATGAAAAAGAACACCTTTATTATTACATCGATCGCTATTGCCTTAGCCGGTTGTGCATCAACAAACAGCAAACCGGCATTAACAGGCTATGAACGTGTTATTTCGGCCCAACCCGGCCCAAACAGTACAACTGAGCTGACTTCTGCGTCGAAAAACGGTTATAAGGCCATTGGACTTGATCCAACCTCCGGTGACTACTTATTACTCGATGTTCCGGCGGCAGCTGGCGACCAGCAGCAATGGCAAGCACAAACTCATATCTCTGATGACTTCAAGTACACATTCGAGCGAACCTCTGAACGTGCTGATTTTGGTGATGGTAAATGGTACAACTTTTACCACAACGCTTGGGATGGACCAGGTGCCACCTACTGGAAACACGATCACATTGGTGTCCAAGACGGTAATCTTGAATTCCACCTATCACGGAACCCAAGTACAGAAAAACAAGGAAAGCCGGGAGTTAATGCAGGATGTATCACTTCGAATACTCAGGTGTTGTATCCTGTCTTTGTGGAAGCAAGTGTAAGTCTTGCTGATATTTCACTCGCAACGGCAGTATGGTTACTAAGCCCTGATGATACGCAAGAGATTGACATTCTTGAAGCGTATCCTGGAAAAGACAACAATAATGGTCATTTCTCACAATATATTCATCTTAGTCATCACTCATTTATTCGTGACCCGTTTACAGATTACCAGCCTCGAGACACTAACAGCTGGTGGCTAGGCGATCGTGAAGGTCACGCAAGTTGGGGAGATTACACGTGGAACAATGGCGATCGTCAATACATTCAAATTGGCGTTAACTGGGTGAACCCTTTTCACTTTGAATACTATATCAACGGCGAACTCGTTCGTGTTGTCTACAATAATGCCTTTGCCACAAAAATGTTTAATCGTGGTGAGTGGACATGGACTTACAGCTACCCAAAAGTGAACGGCAACAAAAAGTTGTCTAACGATGGTAAGGGTTATCAAGCGGTTGATATCTACAAAAAAGAGCAAGGAGAATTTAACTTTGCCTATTTAAAGCAAGCAAGTGAACGCTCACCGACTTCGGTTATTGACCCATACAATTATCAAGATGGTAAAGGGTTCAACAAGCCAATGGATATTATTATTAATAATGAACTGCAAAGCTGGTGGACATCAAACCCAACGGACGAAGAGCTTAGTGATACCACAGGCCGAAACAAAATGTTAGTCGATTGGATCCGCGTCTTTAAGCCCGTCAAAAAATAGTCACGACGTCCTATCTGCAGATGTCTCATCAGTCACTTGCAGGTAGGACGCACGAAATGCAATCGGCGTCACCCCTCCTTGTAATATTTTAAACTGCCGATGAAAAAACGACATATTTTGGTAACCACATTGATCGGCAATTTGTTCTACGGTCAGTCGAGTCGATATCAGTAGAGTGCACGCCTGACTTATTCGGTATTCGTTGACAAACTGAGTAAACGTCTTTCCAAAGGTTCGCGCAAAGAATTTGCTAAAAGACACCGGCGTCATATTGGTTAATGTTGCCATATTTTCCGCCGATATTTTTCGCACATAATGCTCGCTGACGTAATCCAAAATAGCAATAATTCTTTTATCCGCAACCATAGAGGGTGTGACCATTGACCCCTGCCCTAATGGCATGACGTTGGTTTGCATACTCAAGTCATGCAATAAATCAATAAACCCTAACATTCGTTTAAATGGACTTTTCAGTTGTAACTCAATGATACGACTGCCAAGGGCATTAGAATGATGAAAAGATAACCCAGCTTTACACCCTTCAAACATGGTTTTGATACTCGTAAATTCTGGTTTTTCGAGCCAATTATCACCCAGAAAACGATTATCCCATTGGACAAATATCGACTTCACACCACTTTGTGTCCCGACATTACTTTTCCAACAATGCGGAACGTTTGGTGCAATCAAGGCTAGTTCGTTGGCAACGAAATGACGAACAGTGTTACCAGTATAAGCCGAACCCGTTCCCTCAATAATATAATTAAGTTCCCATTGCGGATGGTAATGCCAAGGAAAGGTAAAGCTGGTTTTTTCATAACGATTAAAAAACAGAGACTGCTGTTCCGTGTTAGGTACATGTTCAAGTATTGGTCTCATTGTATCCCTCAAAAAACATGATCAAGTTCTTATTTTCCAACATTTAGACCACCAAAATATCACTAAAGGAAAAATAGTACACAATTAATCTAATTGAGTATTTAACTTATCTCATAAATTGCTCGTAATCTGATATCAACAACACACATTCTTATGATGGAGCAATCAAATGACATTTGATGTTTTGGTTTCAGGTCTCAATGTTATTGATCTGCTTGTGACACTACCTGAGGAGTACAACTACGGTAGCAAACACAAAGTGGACAATATTATTATTCAAGGAGGAGCACCTGCTGGCAATGGGGCGTGTGGTATGGCAACTCTCGGACTAAATACCGCATTTCTCGGCTACCTAGGTAACAACGCACAAAGCAGTATTGCACGTGATGAACTGAATCGATGGAATGTTGATACCAGTTTAATGCTCTGCGAACCCAATATGATCCCCGCGACAGCGTTGGTGCAAGTCGATGCCACATCGGGTGAAAGGACAGTGTTCTATACCACCCAAGGGTATCGAGCTCTTGTAGCGGCCGATATTCAGCCTACATGGCTTGATAACACAAAACTGTTGTATGTCGATGGCTATGACGTCGAAGGTAATATCGCATTGCTCGAGCTCGCCAAAGAGAAAGGTATTCCTTCTATCATTGATATGGAAGTCGGTAACCTCAACCAACTTGAAACCATGCTCAAACTAGGTAGCCACGTAATTTTACCGCTTGAAGCCGCACAGTTGATCTCCAATGAAGAAGACCCTGAAACCTGCCTCGACACTCTTAGTCAGCTAAGTGACGCGCAGCTCGTCATTACTGACGGGGCTAATGGTAGCTGGGCGCGACAACAGGGAAAAAGCATCCACCAGCCATGTTTTGAGGTCGCCGTCGTGGATACCACTGGTTGTGGAGACGCTTATCATGCGGCTTATGCTTACAGCCTAATTCAAGGTGACACCTTGACCGAAAGAATGATTTTTGCGTCGGCGTTTGCCGCTATCGTCGCAACCTACTTTGGTGGTCGAACGTATTTCCCATCGCCTTCAGAAGTTAAATCCTTTATCCAAAATTATCAATAACAGGTGAACCTAATGACGACTAAATTTCCGCTTCGTGCTGGACTACTTGAACAAGAAATGAAATCTCTTATCGCACCTAAAGCCAACTACAGCAATGTACCTGTAGGATTCATTGGCATTGGTTTCGAGCTGCATTTTGATTGGACGAAAGCCAAACAGTCTTATAAACAAGCGGTGTCTGATGTCGCGGGAGTCTTTTCCCAGTACAACTCCATGCTTGCCGAAGACGAGCCTATTCAAACCAAAGAACAGATGCTAGCGCTGTTAGAAAGTTACTACGCGCAAGGTATGAAAGCGCTTATCGTCTACCAAGCTTCATACATACAAGGTGATTTAGCGCTAGCATTAGCACTTTGGTTAGCCGACCACAATGTACCCATATTAAGCTGGTCGCATACAGAGACAACAGGTGGAAGCCTGACGGCAAACCGCTTGTGTGGACAAAATTTCTTGTTGAATAATCTTTCATCCATGGAAGTTCAATATTCTTGGATATTTGAAGAGCCTGGTGCAGAAAGCCTGAACGAGTCATTAGGTCGCTTCATTCGTACTACATCAGCAAAAGCACGTTTAAAACACGCAAAATTGCTGATGGTAGGGGGAATGCGTGTTCCCGGATTCTATGATTGTGAGCTCAACGAAATGTCAATTGCCAAACATTTTGGTTTGGCAGTAGAACGCATTGATATGCATACCATTTGGCTGCATGGCGAAGCTAAATACCATGATGACATATTGAACCCATTAGTCGATAAGCTGGTCAATTCGCCAAAAGTACATAAGTGCGATGTAAAGCGCGATGAATTGAAGAAGTCAGTTCGACTGGCTCTGGCTATAGCCGACTACGCAAACAAAGAAGGTTACATCGGTGTGGCCTTGAAAAATTGGCCTGAACTGTTTGATAACTACGGCATATCAGGTGATGGTGCAGGCTCATTGGTGCAAGACCTTGGGATCCCTGTTGCCGATGAATCGGACATGGGAGCTTTACTTACCATGACCATATTTAATGAAATCACGGTAGGTGAAGCCTTACCTACACTCATGGATTTTTCATTCGTCAATCATAGTGAAAATAAGATTGGTATGTGGCATTGCGGCGGTACGTCAACCAAGTTGATGCGTGACGGATGTCAGCTGGAAATACGAAATCACAGCATACTGGACAATTACGATCCTGAGACTTCCTACGGCATGTTGTTCGAGTTTTTACAAGAAACAGGCCCCGTTACCATCGCGAAGTATCAGTATCCTCATGCGTCAACAATCTTCTCATTTGAAGGCAATCTCGTTGAATCGCCAATGCGCTATAGAGGTTGCTACGGCGAAGTCGTGCCAACAGAGCTTAACTCTAAATCTGTCGCCAGCTCCATAATGAATCACGGTATGGATCATCACTGGGTTGTGGCGCGAGGTCACCTTCTTGAAGACCTACGTGAATTTAACTATTGGTCTGGTATCAATGAATTGCCAGCGACAGCCGCCCAAACGACGGGTCGTGGTCTACCAAAGAAACTTGATTTTTAACGTTACACAACACTCTGGAATTGAATTATGTCTACAAACTTAACTACGCTACTCAACCAGTATCGTGCAGAACAACGTTGTCTTGCTGGCTTTAATATCAACGATATTTATGATCTTCATGCTGTTGCATTAGCGGCGAATGAGTTAGACCTACCATTTATGGCAATGACGTATCCACCTGTTGCAGAGCTAAATGGTACGTACTTATGTCGTAAAATGGTGGATGGTTTTGAACGAATTGCCAATCAAAAAATATACCTACATCTCGATCACAGTACCTCCGTTGATCTATGTAAACAAGCGATCGACGACGGTTATGATTCGGTCATGATTGACGGTTCTCATAGTGACCTGAAAACCAACATCAAAATGACACGAGAGGTCGTCGATTACGCTCGTAGTGCCGGCGTCTCGGTAGAAGCTGAAATCGGCAAAATTATGGGACGAGATGTCATCATCAAAAGTGAAGATGATTACCTTGCATCAGTAGCAGACGTCGTAGCCTTATGTGAAGAGGCTGGACCAGATATCGTTGCCATTGGCATTGGTACCGCTCATGGTTTTACACCAACAACGCCAAAAATTCATTTTGACCGCTTACAACAGATTGCCAATGCTGTCTCTAATCCACTGGTACTGCATGGTGGGACAGGAATTGCCGATGAAGATATTCAAAGAGCCATTACCATGGGGATTGCCAAAATTAACATTGGCACCATTGTCCATACTACCTACATGCGAGAAGCCCACGCAATAATAACCAAAGATGTCGCTTCTGCTTATCCACCAGTCATCATGAAAGAGATTATCCCTCAAGTTCAAGCTGTCGTATTAGACCGCTTAAAGGCGGTGAACTCCATTCTATAAACACGGTTATTCAGTTCGATAACACCGCCCTTAGTTCATCGCTGTAACTAAGGGCCCCAATATCTAAATTCAACCAACTTGACACGAATTAGGTACTCAAGCAGGCAACCGTATTTGTTTAAAATTTCACGAGGAAAATGTACATTATGTATATTCCAGAAAAAGCTAAAGTTGCTGTCCTTAAGGACATCAAAACAATTCAATTTATTGAACACCCTCTGCCAAGCATCATGGACGATGAAATCCTTGTCCGTATCGAAGGGTGTGGCGTATGTGGTACTGATGTCCACGAATACCGCAATGACCCATTCGGCATTATGCCGATAGTCCTTGGCCATGAAGGTACCGGTGAAATAGTTAAATTGGGCCGCAATATTGTATCAGATACTGCAGATAAACCAGTCGGCATTGGCAGCAAAATTATTACCAGCATCATTCCGTGCGGCGAGTGTGAGCCTTGTGTAAGTACTCCAGGCAGAACCAACCTTTGTGAAAACATGGGTTGCTACGGTTTGATGGGCGACCAGCCTGAGAACCGTTTTAATGGTTGGTTTGGTGAATACCTCGTCCTAAAGCCCGGGTCGACTTTCTTTAACGTATCAGATTTTAGCTTGAAAGAACGCATTCTTATTGAGCCGATCGCAGTCGCTGTCCACGCGGTAGAGCGCGCAAAAACCACACATTTAATCAACTTCGCTTCTACGGTTCTTATTCAAGGGGCGGGCCCTATTGGGCTATCTGTTATTGCGGTTCTCAGAACGCTTGGAGTGCAAAAGATCATTGCAATCGATGGTCAAGAATCTCGCTTGCGATTAGCAAAAGAGCTAGGGGCAACAGAGACAATTAACTTTATGGACTTTGATGATACAGCGGACATCGTTGAACAAGTCAAATCACTGACCAACGGCCGAGGTGCAAGCTTTGCGTTCCAGTGCACCGGGGTACCTGCTGCTGCCTCTACTGCCCTTAAATTAGTAGCGCGTGGTGGTGGTCTATGTGAGGTTGGCTTCTTTGTTGATAATGGTGAAGCAACCATGAATCCTCATTTGGATATCTGTAACAAAGAGATCACCTTAGTGGGCTCATGGGCATATAGTCCAGAAGATTACCCAAATGCAATAGAGTGTATGAAGGGCATTAAGCGTATTGGCCTTCCCATTGAAAAGCTCGTCACTCACGAATTTCCATTAGATGAGCTCGGTGAGGCAATCGAAACCAATATTCGCATGGAAGGCATTAAGGTGATCACGATTAATTAAATGATTCCCCCCCTACACAGCCAGCTTTTTGATACAAAAAGCTGGCGAACTGAATAAAAAACACAAAGAGAGCTTAATATGATAGTTCCAATTACCTTTGTCCTACTGACCTCCATGGTTGCCATTGGCTCATGGTTAAAGTTAAAAAAAACACAGAGAAAGAAGATGCAAACTCGTACTTCTTAGCAGGAAGAGGCTTGAGCGGTATAATTATCGCGTCTTCACTCATCCTTACCAATCTTTCGACCGAACAACTCGTCGGATTAAATGCTCAAAGCTATACAGCAAACATGACCCCTATGGCGTGGGAGGTATGTGCTGCCTTAACCTTAGTTTTGGTTGCCCTTTATTTGTTACCTCGTTACCTAAGTGGTGGGTTTAGCACCATTCCAGATTTTATCGAAGACAGGTATGGAAAAAGCACAATGTATGTGTGTACTTTCTTATTTTTGTTTGGTTATATTTTTAATCTTCTTCCTCCCATTTTATACACAGGTTCTGTTGCACTAAGTGGGATATTCAATGTACCTGAGGCACTTGACATCTCCTACTGGGGCAGTTTATGGGTGATGGTTTTAGCATTAGGTTTTATCGGGGTCTCTTACGCCGTATTCGGTGGTCTGAAAGCCATTACTTATGCTGATACATTTAATGGAGTCGAACTGCTTATTGGTGGTGTCATTCTCATCCCTTTTTTCGGCTTAACCGCACTTGGACACGGAAGCGCTGTAGACGGTTTCCAAGTATTGATGACTGAACATCCAGAGAAATTAAATGCAATTGGTGGCGCTGATGACCCCGTGCCGATCTCAACCTTTTTCACTGGTATGCTTATTCTTAACCTGTTCTACTGGGGAACCAACCAGTCAATCATTCAACGTGCGTTAGGTGCTAAAAATTTAGCCGAAGGGCAAAAAGGAGTCCTTGGGGCTGGATTGGTTAAGCTTGCAGGTCCATTTTATCTCCTATTACCTGGTGTTATTGCATTCGCATTATTTGGTGATTCACTACCGTCTGGAGAAGCCGCTTACCCAGCGTTGGTTCGCGAAGTACTACCTGCGCCGATGCTTGGATTTTTTGCAGCGGTATTATTTGGAGCCGTACTGAGTTCCTTCAATAACGTACTTCATAGTACATCTACTCTGTTTACGTTGAATGTCTATAAGCCACTTATTAATTCAGGGGCGAGTGATACTAAATTAGTCAAGGTTGGGCGTACATTTAGTGGTGTCATTGGCTTCGGCTCCATCTTTGTAGCACCATTTATTTATTATGCTCCACAGGGTTTTTTCCAATATTTTCAGACAATTAATAGCTTTTACATGGCGCCAATGTGTACCATCATTGTCGTCGGATTTATCACTCGCCGAGTGCCAGCAATTGCAGCTAATATTGGTATCGCCTTCTTTATGATTAGTTATGCTCTTTCAATGTTTGTGTTTAAATTTGATATTCACTTCTTACATTTGACAGGCATTTTATTTGTTGTCACTGCCATTTTAATGTTAATTATTGGTTCGATTTATCCAAGTGCTTCTGACTATCAACCTAAAGTCGCGAATGTTGTAGAATTAGAGCACTGGAAAATGGCTAAACCAACGGCAGCCGTTATCTGCATTGGTGTGATGATGTTGTATATCTTATTTTCCCCTCTGGGCATTGCCAAGTAACTCATTAGTCACGTTAGACGTAAGCAACAACGCAAAATAAGCAAAAGCAATAAATAAAGCCCGACCTTGATTTCAAGGCCGGGCTTTATCATTTCTCTACACTAATATCCGATTATATCCGTTTCAAACTCATTAACTTTACTTAGCAACAAAGTTAAGCGGATAAATTTCATGGCTGTGCATGGTGCCATCACTCGCGGTAAATGTCGCTCGAAGCGAGTAGAAGTGCCCTTCCGGTAATTCGTTAGTTGGAACGACGCCTTCAAGAGGAATGGTAAAACTGGCATGCCCAGATTCGGTATCAATCGCTTCAGCTTCCACTAACACGATATCGCGTTGTGGTAACCATTTACGTTGAAAATGACGCAACCAAATTCGTAAGCCGCCTTCATCTGCTGAGATAACTTTATTCTCAGTGCCCGCATGATAATCCACCTTAACCGTCATATTGTCTTTAATCACAATAGGCTGCTGCGCATACACATCACTGCCAACAATGCTCACAAAGCCCTCTATGTTTGGCTCGACGGTCAACACGGTTGCACTTTCAATGGTGGTATTCACCTTAGATTGTACAATAATAGTCACCTCACCCGCACTTAAAGCATTAATCACGCCATCAGAGCTTACCGTCGCAATAGCATCATCACTGCTTGACCAACTCAATGTTTCATCATCCGCTTGAGCTGGAGCCACCGCGACATCAAGCGTCATCGTTTCACCTTCGATTAACGTTGTTTTCTCTGGTGAGATCACCAGAGATTGAATTGGATTCGGGTACCAATCCACTAATTCGAATGTGCGCGAAGTATTGAGATCCGTCACCTGACTTGAGGCCGAAATTGTTGCAGATTGACCCGTATGTCCAACCGCAGAAACCACACCATCTTGAGTAACAACTAGGACATCATTATTGTCGCTTGACCATACCACTGAAGCATCAGAGTTTATCGGGGACGGAATGGTTCGAAGCGAAAGTTCTGTGTTTTCTCGAATGTGTTCAAACGGCGATTCAATCGAAAGCGACTCAGGATCCAATTGGTCGGTATAATACTGTTTATTGACCGGTTTGTTATTAAACTCTACAGATTCGCCGTTTCTCCAGGTCACCACAATGGATTCGATTTCTTTGGCATCACCGACACCAAAATGAACAATATTCAATAAACTTTGAGAGAAAATTTCACCCGCAGACCCAACTCGTTTGCGCCACTTTCCATCTGCTGTTTTTACTGTGACCGTCGCCGCAATAGGGTCAATATTGTCTTTCGGTGAATAGCCAACTCTAACCAAAGCATAGTTGCCGATGCCTTCTGTTTGGTTACTGTAGAGATACCACTCGCCAAATTCACTACCACTCAAAATATCGGTTCGACCATTCATATCAAAATCAAACGCTTGCCCCATGTCTCCATAACCAGGACCGCCGACATCTGACGCTCCATGCATAGTGACCGCTTCAAATCGACCATTATTATTAAGCAACATTAGATCAGAAATACGATGGTTAACATTGCCCCAGCGATACACGAGAAGATCTTGCTTACCATTGTTATTAAAATCCCCCGTCGTCACTCCTTGCGCATTACCACCACGAGGAATCTGCCACTCTTCGGACACATCAACGAATTTATCGCCATCATTTCGAATCAAGAAATCTCTAAGATTTCGATTTTCTGGCGTAAAATCTAAGTCGTAAGAAGTCACCCCTGTCAGATTAAATTTGTATGCCCAAAAAATATCCCCTTTACGAACTAATGCGGCTTTCCACTGCCCGTTTCCTATGTGTCCAAAATAGACACCACTCTTATTGATATCATCAGGCCAACCATGTGCATCTTCAGCAGAGAATTCAAACTCTCCACCTGAAGGAACTGCCGTCGCCAGTTTGTCTTTACCCAAAAATATCGGATAATCTTTGTGACGAAACCCGTTTTGTCCAAGGAAATAGTAGTTATCCAGTTTCAAGGGGCCATTCGCCGTAAACTGCCACTGATCTTTACCAAAATAAGGGCGTGGCTTAATGGAAAACTGTTTCGTTTCCGGGTCAAAATCAACCGACGGTGCTTCTCCTCGACCGTGTTCAAACTCATTGCCACGAGCGAAATACAAATCGGTTCTGCCGTTGTTATCAATGTCTAAATCAACCACGGCAGAAATTTGTTTGGCATCGCGAAGTGCTTTAGGAAACTGAGAAGTGATGTTAGTAAATGTAAAGTCGCCATTTCCTAACCACACAGACATCGCATCACGGTGACCATAGAGAATGATGTCATCAATCCCGTCGTTATTTAAATCGGTAATTAATGCCCGTTCTGGGGTTGCATTTTCAATGCCTTCAACTGAACGAAGTTCAAACTTCCCGTTCCCAACATTTTCATAAAAATGATGCTGCGGCGTTTCTTTGTACAGTCCTCTTTCATTAATCATGACAAAATCGAGCTTGCCATCTTTATTGAAGTCTCCCCATTTAGACCCTCGACCTCGAGCGCCTCTTTCAATACCAACATCACCGGTGTAAAGCACAAATTCGCCGTTATTATTGTGGTAAAAATTGTTCCTCGATGGATTTCTACCGTTACCGCCGCCTTGCGCTAATATTAGATCTAAATCACCGTCATTATCGTAGTCTGCAAATGACGTACCGTGTAAGTCATGCATGTACCAACGAGAAAGGTCTTTATTATGTTTTGTTACGGTACCATCACCATTGTTCCAATATAGTTTACTACTTTCTTCATTATGATTATTAACAACAAAATCGTAAAAGCCATTATTGTTTATATCAACAACTGACGGTCCACCATATTTAAGTGAACTGACCTTATCAAGCCCTGCTTTTACTGAAATATCCTCATAATAAGGTACTATGAGGTCATCCACAGTCTCTAAACTTAAGCGATGAATGACTAATGAGGAGGTGAGTGATTTTACTTTTAATGTTACCTGACCTAAATTTGAAAATTTCACCAATGCCGATATGGTTTGTTTTCCTTTTGATGGTACATTCATATTATCGACAAGCAATTGTTCACCCGCGTAAACACTCACTGTCGCATACTCACCCTGATTATCGAGTTCTAAAACAAGTCGTTTAACAGCACTATCTATGGTTTCATTAAACTCTAGTGGATGATTAGGTTTAACTATAACCGGAGCATTACTTGCTGATGACGTTACTGGTAATATGCAAAGCAACCCAAGTAATGATAAGGTTAGTACATTTTTTTTATATTCTTTCATCGCTCTTCCTAAATGTTAATACACTCTGTATTTTTATTTCATCGACCCTATATAAAAATAAGGTCATGCGTTTATATTGACGTATGGAGCTATATAGACGTGCAAAGCCATATTAAAAACATGAGGGTATAATTCTTCCTACAGAATCGTCGCAACATAAAAACAAGTACGAACACTCATTAAAAAATTCACTTGATAAGTATAAATGCGAATCTAATAACTAATAACATAACTTTAATAAAGAAATAACCAATTGGAAAATCACCTTGCAAAACAGGCACAACGGGAGGAATAACCATCCGTTAATATAAAGAAAACACATTACAGAACATGATTATATATAAATTATCATGTAGAGAAATAATCATGGTAACAAAGGCATCATTGTTACTTCATGCACTAACGACAATGAAAGCCCATCCTATAAGCTATTGATTAAATATACAATTCGCTTAATATCTTATCTAATTCTGATCGTTGCTCAGTACTACCATTTATCGTCGCCAATCCTTCAGATTTCACCCACTTCCAAGAAAAATTCCCCTTCGCTAGCCCCCATAATATATCCATTTCAGTTATCAACATCGCTACTTGACGCTTTGGGTTGTATTCGACCAGTTTAGGTTTGTTCGTCACATCAATGGTCGACACGTGGCCGTCGATAGGTTGTCGAAAATCGAAAACGGTCGCTTCACCGGACTGTTTGTTTAATGAATTCAGAAACAAGTACATCGCCATACTGTCATTATTTGGTTCTTCAATTTTTCCTTGAGTACGCCCAACTTTAATGTAATAGCCAACGGTATAAGACAATTCTTCTGTCAGATTGTCTGTGGCAAGATCATGAAAGGCACAGGCAAACAACGAAGGTGACAGTATCGTATTCAGTAATAAAAAGGCGACAACTTTTCTAGGTAATATCATGAACGCTCTCCGTGTAAAGGGCTGATAAATGAATATCAGCCCTTAAGGTTACCTAATACGCCTTTTATTTTTGATAACGGCGTTTGTACATTTGACTATGAAGTCTTTGCGCAGCTTCAACCATCGGTTCATACGGCACATCCGCAGTAGACACGAAACCTACATTGTAATTTTCGCCGTCAAATGAACGTCCCGCAATAGGTGAATCGATATATTGGAACCAATGCGCCCCAACGAAATAGGGATTATCGATGACGGTATGCATATAACTCTCATACATCTCGCTACGCTCTTGCTGGTTGGCAGCGCAGACCAATCCTGGATGATAGAAACCCACGTCTTTTGATCCAATATGATATTCACCAATAATGCTCGGCATATCAATCTCGGGAAGGAATTTCCATGGTTCAGGGTGCAACCCTTCTTTGTAATAGTTATAGCTAATAACATCACAGTGTTTCGCTGCTGCACGTACCACGTCTGGGGTCATCCCCCAATCCGCAAATCGCACACCCAGATACAAATGATTGGGTAATTGTGCTTTGAGTTCTTCATTTACGACACGGAAATACTCGGAAGCAAACACTTCAAGCAGCATGCCATAATCTTCTAACTGCGCTTCATTATGCTCAAGCCCCTTAACTCCAGTGGCTAAAGTGTCCCATGAAACAATGCGGGTTCCCCAACGCGCATTTAATGCTTCAATCGTGTTGTATTTTGCTCTGAGTGTATCAACAAAGACTAATTTAGTTGGACAGTCAACTGCATCACGACCCAAGGTATGAATCGCAATACCGTGGTGACCTTCGATGGTGCCCATTCGGCCCCAGCTTTTCTCGTTGTCGATAAAGATGCCGACACACCATGGCGTTTCTTTTATCTCTTCGCGTACCTGTGTAACCGTCGCACGAGCACGCTCTCTGAAGACTGGATCAAATGGATCAGGCAAGGCAGCCCAGAAATCATCACCGCTGCTCACCGTTTTAAAGTCACCAATAATCCAACCGTTCGCAAAAAAAGGAATTTTTTCATTGCGGTAAAATTCTGGATTTGTCCAATTACCCAGCGACGTAAAACCCCAGTTCAACATTCTATCGACCGTGACCTCACGCCATTTTTCCAAATAATTTTGTCCGTATTTACGTTGTAGGTTGGCAGCATAAAAGCTGAAGGTTTCACCACGTTCGACAGGGCCTTCAAACAACTCACGCATGTAGGCATAATGTTCACCCAATGGTTCCTCATAACTTGGTAGCCACTGGAATATGTCACGACGCGCTTTATTGGCAATGTGGGCACTTTCTTTAGCAGCATATGGGACCGTAACTTTCTCTTTTGAGTCTTCTGGCGTGACATCATCGGAGGCGCGTGACTCTACTTTATTATGGTCATAGTCAACACCAGTAATGGTGTAAGCATTGGCAAGACGAATGATATCAATCCCCGTCGCAAAGTAGGGGTAGCCTTCCGGATCAACCAGCGACCATTTACCCTCTATTTTTTCAGTCCTAAAGAAACCCGTTGCCTTCAAGCGTTGGCCATCGATGTACCCACCAAACTTACCTCTATCCGGCATCGCACCTTCTTTGAGTTGTTGCAATTCATTATTGGTACGAACAAGTAGATCTTCGTCAGAGGTGACTTTTTCAGAATAAGACGCATCACGGTTTTGACCATATTGATCAATAACACCCTCTAAAAATGCTGGGTTTGGCTCTGGGTTTAACATCAATCGAAAATTATCAAAGACGATATCGTGATCAATTAAAGTACCGTGAATACTCAATTCAATTTTGACGATGCTCGTCAAATCCACATTCATTAAACCCCACATCCAAGTGGCGTAGGTAAACGGGGTCTCAAAAGAGGCTGGGTTGGAACGTAAGCCAGAATCAAAGTTCGTTTTTCCTTTAAGAAACTCTCCCTTTAATTCGACTAAATACGTGTCACTTGTTTGAGACGGAATGTTGGCACAACGGCTGTGCATCTGCCCTTTGTGATCAAATAAATTGATAAAAAGCTGTGTTGAACGTTGACCGACGTTGGTGGCGTCAAATGCAAAACTAAACGCAGGCAACAAGCTCCAATCCCATACTTCACCATCGCTTGGCTCAAGGACAATCGACGTATGAAAGTTCTCTTTACTATGAGTATGAATTTTGAGTGCATGGTTACTAGCCGTAATTCCATCACCACTTGATACGATCTTCGCCTCAATATTTTCAAACGAAAATTGACTTGGAATACTTGCTTCTGCGAAATCAAATAACGAAATTGACGTATCATGTTCAGAAAACATAACGGCTTCCTTGGCTAACACTGACATATAGATAGTTACCTCAAACTGGCAGCATCATAATAAATACGCTGCACTTAATAGAATCATCAACCAATCTAACCCAACACAGCAAACCAATCTTTGATCGGTATCGCAAAAGTCATTTTATTTATAATTAAGCGATGAAGCTCAGTAAACACATAACATTGCTGCTATCAAAGCTTTATAAATAAAACATAAATTTCGCGTTCATTTGGACAGGTTCAAATATTCCATTCAAAATTTATCATTTTAAGTCACGCTAGTCACAGTTTTACGAGCAACAATGGTTTACCTGTGGATCTTTTGGTTGAACTTTAATTCAATGTTACAAAACCAATATTGAACATCCAATATCATACAGGAACAAGGAGTCCCTCTTGAAACTTCAAAGATCTGCCTTATCGATTCTGATTGCTGGTACGCTCGTTGGCGGCTTTGTGTATACACCACAAGTGGAAGCACAAACAGCACAGGCCAATGAAACCACCTTAAATACCGCAGCAAAGCTTGATCTGACGTCCGATGTCATTATGGATAAAATGCAACCAAGCCATGTCACTTTTAAAAAGCAAGGGCACAGTCTCGCCGTTGAGTTTGATGCCATTAGCGAAAGCGAAGCCAACTCAAAATGGCCAGGTTTGAAAATTTTTGCACCCGATGAAAAATGGGATTGGAACACACAAGGTGGGTTCTCAATGGAGGTTGAAAACCCAACCGATGCCCCGCTACACTTCGAAATTAAGCTTGCCGACACCATTGGTATTATGGGTGCGACTGATCACCAACTCGATCTCCCTGTTGATCTTAAACCTAATGAAAAACGCACTATCGAATTTTATTTCAGTGGCTCAGCCATGGAAATGCCTGGCTATCGTGGGGGAAAAGAGCTCAATTTACGTCAATTGTATGAAATGACACTCTACACCGTTGGACCTGCAGAAAAACAAACGTTATTGATTCACAATGTCGATTTTCTCCAAGGAACGGGGGATTTAGTACAATCCGAAGTACGAGAAACAAAAGTGATCGATGCACCTATTGATATTGTTGCACCGGTCATTGCTTTTAATGACACCAATCTAGACATGATTGAGCGCCATACGGGTTCTGACGTTCGCATTGTGGAACACAATGGTAAGAAGGCGCTCGAAGTTCATTATGGTACAGATGAAGATTATCCAACAGTCAAGATTGCTCAAGATAAACCGTGGGACTGGAGTCAGTACGAAGACATCACTTTAGGCTTCGACCTCAAATATACTGGTGAGGCACCTATTCAACTCTATGTTCGTGTTGACGATGATGTGGATGTCAATCTCGGCGGTAAGGCAGACGGCGTTAAGCACAGTCGCACTGGGTACGTGCAGTTATCACCCAATGATGAAGGCACGTACTATTTTACCCTAAAGAACTTAGACCAAACGTTTGATGCCGGCATGAGGGGGCTGCCGCCGAGAAAGGCGTATCAGGCACAGCAAATGGGGTTTGGCTGGGGTGCAGATGAATTGGACACCAGTAACATTGTTAGTATTCAACTCTTCCAAATGAACCCTCAAAACGAAGCCACACTGGAAATATCGGCAGTATCTTTGCTTCCAAATCTCGCGGCAGATTCCAAACGATTTGAAAACTTAATTGACCAATATGGTCAATATAAGGAAGAAAACTGGAATGAAAAAGTCACTGATGATAAGCAGCTTACCCAACGGGCAAAAGAAGACATCAGCCTAATAAAAAATGCCACGTTAATGCCAGACAGATCAAAATTTGGTGGCTGGAAAAAAGGACCTAAACTTGACGCAACGGGCTATTTCCGCACAGAGAAAGTCAAAGGAAAGTGGACACTTGTTGATCCCGAAGGCTACCTTTACTTTGCGACTGGCCTCGACAACATTAGACTAGATGACACCTTTACCACCACAGGTATTGGTTTCTCTGAAGTAGAAAAACCAGATACCGCTAACTATCGTCCAAGTGAAATTTCTGGCGTTCCATATCTCGATAAAAAAGGAGAGAAAACTCAGCTTTCTGATTTACGACGCAACATGTTTAGCTGGCTTCCTGACTACAACGATTCTTTAGCACAGTCATATCAATACAGTAAAATGATCCATGATGGGCCTCTTGACCACGGTGAAGTCTTCTCGTTTTACGGCGCAAACCTACAACGAAAATTCGCACCTGACTCTTTTAATGACGCGCTAACCACCTGGCGAGAAGTGGTACTGTCTCGGATGATGGATTGGGGCTTTACTTCATTGGGAAACTGGTCCGATACCGGGTACTACAGCAATACGAAAGTCCCATACACCGCTCACGGATGGGTTGTGGGCAACCACCAAAAAATAAAAACCGGTAACGATTACTGGGGGGCAATGCACGACCCATTTGACCCAGAATTTAGAACATCGGTGAAAACCATGGCAAAGGGTGTTGCCCAAGATGTCGTTGACTCCCCTTGGTGTATTGGCATATTTGTTGATAATGAGCTTACGTGGGGCAATATGCAATTTGATGCAAATCATTACTCTCTAGCCATCGGAGCGTTGCGTTTAGATGCAAAAGATAGCTTTGCGAAAACCGCGTATGTCAACGCACTAAAAAAACAATATGGTGAGATTTCTGCACTCAATACCGCGTGGGGTGAGAAGCTGGCATCATGGGATGATCTTTCAAACGGTTACCAATTTTCTGGAGAGTACACTGAAGCCATCAAATCTGACTTCTCAATGTTCTTGACGTTGCACGCTAATGAATTTTTCAAGATTGTCAGTGAAGAAGTGAAGCAAGAACTACCAAATCATCTTTACCTTGGCTCTCGCTTTGCTGATTGGGGTGTCACACCAGAAGCTACAAAAGCGGCAGCACCGTATGTAGATGTGATGTCCTATAACCTATATGCCTATGATCTTCAGTCAAAAGGGGACTGGAGTCGACTCGAAGAGTTAGATAAACCAAGTTTTATTGGTGAGTTTGCCTTTGGTGCGATGGACAGCGGTATGTTCCATCCTGGACCAATCAGTGGTGAATCTCAACAATGGCGAGGTGATATGTTCAAGCATTACATGCAAAGTA
The DNA here is from genome assembly GCF_024347335.1 of Vibrio celticus. Taxonomy (NCBI): domain Bacteria; kingdom Pseudomonadati; phylum Pseudomonadota; class Gammaproteobacteria; order Vibrionales; family Vibrionaceae; genus Vibrio; species Vibrio celticus. The sequence continues at coordinate 87,648 of NZ_AP025464.1, read as the reverse complement.
TTGTCGACAACCCATACTTTGTTGGCGCGCATTGGTTCCAATACCTCGACTCTCCTGTAACAGGGAGAGCATGGGATGGTGAAAACTACAATAACGGTTTTGTAACAGTAACTGATACGCCGTACCAAGAACTCGTCGACGCTGCGAAGCAATTCCATACATCCCTTTATGAGAGTCGTTACGGCGACCTAAAATAAGCATTTTACTTAGATATAGCCCCTTAAAAGGGGCTACTTCATGCTGTTAGCAGCATCTGAATAAATTCACCTACTTCGGTTCCCCTATTTTTAGGTTCATCGCGGATTAGCGGGAACTAAAAACAAAAACGGTAGTAAGTGATATGGTTTAGTCGCCAAACAAAAATCATACACAAACTACCGTTTTCATGCCGAATCATACTTTCCTATCTTCATTCTGGGAAGGCTTTCAAATAGTAAAGTCTCACCAGACAGCATCACTTATTACCCTGACTCTTAAACCTAACTCTGAGGCTAAGTGCCTTTGTGGTCTTGAAGCCGAAGCTATCCATGAGTATCAATGGCGTCATGTGAAAGAAGCCATGTTGCTCGGTGTTCCTGTTGAACTTTCCGTTCAAACACGAAGAATTAAGTGTCGTGACTGCGGCATAAAAACAGAGTCTCTATCTTGGCTAGAGCCTTATGCTCGCATCACGAAGCGCCTAAAAAGTTATATAGAACAACTGCTGCCTCTTCTTCCCATTAAGCATATCTCCCAGTTAACGAGCGTACACTGGCACACCATTAAAGAGATAGATAAACGCCGACTTCGACAAGTTGTACCGTCAGTGAAATGGGAAGAGCTAAGGCAACTCGTCATGGACGAGTTCGCTATCTTTAAAGGGCACAGGTATGCCACGGTCATTGCTGACGCTAAGACTCATCAAGTCATTTGGATAGGGTTAGGCCGTAGCCGCAAGGACATACGACCGTTCTTCGAGCTGTTAGGCAAGCATGGCAATAATATCGAAGCGGTCGCGATGGACATGAATACGGCTTTTGACCTTGAAGTTCAAGCGCACTGCCCGAACGCAAAAATCGTTTACGACTTATTCCATGTTGTTGCTAAGTTCGGTCGTGAGGTCATGGATAGAGTCAGAGTCGACCAAGCCAACAAACTCAAGCAAGATAAAAAAGCGAGGCAATGGGTCAAGCGCTCACGCTGGGTGTTGTTGAAAAATAGAGGCAACTTAAATCCACGGCAAGACCGCTATCTTACAGAAATATTGTAATATCAATAAGGACTTAATGACCACTTATATACTCGGGGCACAAGTACAAGAGAGTGGAATTAAGCCATTGAAAGAGTTCGCTCGAAAACTGAGTCCTTATCTTCACGGTATTATCGCATCGGCAAGTTATCCGCTAAACACCTGCACCCTAGAAGGGATAAACAACAAGATAAAGCTAATCAAGCGAATGGGGTATGGGTATCGAGATACCGACTACTTCTTCTTGAAGATAAAAGCGGCTTTCCCCGGAAAGCCGCGATGAACCAAAATAAATTGGTTATTCTCGACGACAACCAATGGTTCTGACGCGAGTGTGATGCTTGACAGCATCGTCGAGACTGCGAAAGCCAACGGTCTTATCCTTTTCGACTATATGGTCAAATGTATGAAAAAACTGGTGAAAGCTGATCCAGATCTCGATGCACTCCTACCTTGGAACTTCAAACATTAATAGTATCGCCCCGCGGGTTCATGGGGCGGATACTCTTTAGTGAGCACATCATGCACATTGACTATTTCAAACAACACTTAAAACGATCACTGACCAACGCCAAAGTACAAATTGAGTACAACTTCGCCGGTTATTTTCTTCAACATTTGACTAAACTCGGTTCATAGACTGAACCTTAAGCATTAAGACCAGCATAAATCCCGTCTAACGTGATGTTTTTCTTTGACTTCCTCTGGGCGGACTTTTGTGCGTTCTTAAATATATAGCTAGAGGCCCATTCCAGTTTATTACCTATTTCTGACCATGCCTTGTGGCTGATACATTCAAATATGGGCAACAGCCACACATCCACATTTTTTGCCGCCTTAAACAGCGAGACCGATGGCATTATCTGAAGCGCAGTACTGCGCCTGATGATCAGCGAGAGTAAACTGGCCCAGATAAGCCCATCAACGATGGCCTTTTGTGCGGTGACAAATCGTTGCCAGTTTGTGTGAGATTTTAATTCTTTAAAAAGCAACTCCACCTGCCATCGACAGCGGTAGATCGCCATTATGTCATCAGCAGTATAGGTACCTGAAGGCAAGTTAGTTAACCAAATACAGAATCGCTTTTCTTCTGCAAACCAACGTCTTACCACTCTAAATTCTTGCTTACCACTACGAACTTTAAGGTCGAGTACCTGTGAGCGATTAGTACCTCGAGTGATGTCTTTGAGCTTCTTTCCTTCTAGTTTAGATAAATGCCGGCCCTGACCGTTTCTCGCTTCTATAACATGAGGATTCAGGGACTTTGCTCCTCGAAAATATAGAAACCACCATACAGTTCAAGCTCAGTAAAGAATTGGAAGTCAGGGTACCCTGCGTCAGCCAACAACAATTTGTTACTCATTGTTTTGGGGGCGGGCAAAAAGTCTCTTTCTGATGCTGTATCAGCGCTGATGCTCATTGCGACTGGAGAAAAGCTTTTTAAAGACATTGTCATATGGCATTCAACTGCGGCTGGATTGCGTTTAAATCGGCTCGGGTAAACGTTCGAAAGGTCACGATGAATGTGGAAAGAGCTACCATCTTGAAGCAGCACATCATCAAAGGTGGCGAGTTTATCTGGTAGGTTGGCACCCTGCTGGCGAGCAAACTGAGCTATCGCTCGCATGGCCAATTGGCGCATGAATATCGGAAATTCTTCTTTTCTTAACTGGTTATGGTAGGGCTTATAAGCCACAGTATCTTTAGCGCTTAAGCACATCCCATTGAATTGCCTTAGTAAATCGGCAATAGATGAGCAGTTTCCTTTGCTCAAAGCGGCCACTAGGCTTACTACTAGCTGGTCGGGTAAGATAGCCCGACATCGCTTCATAAGTCCTGTACTTTTCGCCATTTTTTGAAGGCTATCAGCATTAAAGAATTGCTTAAACTGCTTTTGTAGGGAGATAATCGTCATCGGCTTCACGGTTGATATGGGTGGTTTGTTTGGCGACGATTATCTGATCATAAATGAAGCCTTTTTTCTATCTAAATAAATAGCTTAGAGCTTAAGATCCTGTCTATGAAACTCGGTTAAATCCTCAGGGTTTTAATTCTAGTGGCAACTTGCTTAGTGAAAGCTTCAAGCGCATTATTGTTCATATTGCCTATACTTAGCCTTCAAGGCTTCGTTCAGGAAAATACACAGAATTTAGGGCAGTCTAGTTCAGCAACCCTGAAGGCTTATCTTCTTGGGAGCAATTTACACAGTAGCTGCCTAATTGCACCTGAAAATTAGGGTGCTTCTAATTCATAACAACTCCGCGACACAACCGCTTAGCAAGCTTATAACCATACGCGTTTTGCTGAATTATCGTTGTTCCTAATGACACCTTCATATACACCAGTTTTTACAGAATCTTGACTAGGCCAGCTCCATCTTTCGCTTTACAAATGTAAATGGACTCTTTGATACCCGTTTCATTCTGATAGTTTTCTTCCACTACCGTAATTACGGTATCGACTAGCGCAGGTGGTACAAGCGCAACAACACAACCACCAAAACCACCACCAGTCATCCGTACTCCGCCTTCATCACCTATTACCGCTTTCACCATGTCCACTAACAGATCAATCTCTTTCACTGTGATTTCAAAGTCATCTCGCATAGATACATGTGATTCTGCCATCAGCTCACCCATGCGTTTCATGTCATGGTTACGAAGTGCTTGTGCAGCTTCCAATGTGCGACTGTTTTCAGTAATAACATGTCGTGCTCGTTTAGCAACAACGTTGTCAAGTTCGTAACTCTTTTCGTTGACCTGTGCAAGCGTAACATCACGTAGTGCTTTTACACCAAACACATGCGCTGCCGCATCACATTGCTCTCTACGTGTATTGTATTCACTATCAACCAGTCCACGTTTTTTGTTAGAGTTGATGATCAGCACCGACATGTCTTCAGGTATCGGAACGAGTTGTGTCTCTAAAGTTCGGCAATCTAGTAACATCGCATGGTTTTCTCGTCCTTCAGCCGAAATCATCTGATCCATGATTCCACACTTGCAACCAACAAACTCGTTTTCGGCTTGTTGACCGTTTAGGGCGATTTCCGCTTGGCCAATTTGTAGTTTATTTAAAACCTTAAACGTTTGCCCGATAACAACCTCAAGGGCCGCAGAAGAACTTAATCCCGCTCCCTGTGGTACATTCCCACCCACGGCTATGTCAACACCAGTAAACTCATAACCGCGCGAGATAAGACATTTTACCACGCCTCTAATATAGTTAGCCCACATCTTATCTTGTTGAAAAATGATGGATTGGGTTAGGTCAAATTCATCAACAGCATTGCCATAATCAACTGACACAACACGTACCAAATTGTCATCGCGCCTAGTTGCGGCCACAACTGTCTGATAGTCAACAGCGCATGGCAGGACAAAGCCCTCGTTATAGTCAGTATGCTCACCGATGAGGTTAACACGCCCAGGGGCTTGAATAATATGACTAGGCTTATAACCTAAAACGGCTTCAAATGAAGTCATGACGTTTTGAATTAGTTGCGACATAAGGTATTCCTCCTATTGTTTAGTCGAATACAAAAGGGGGCCCCCCCCTCTGAAAGCTAATAATCACTGTTGCTCTTTATAGTGGAAACACGCAGGTGCAGTGGTTCTTATTCTGTGTTTAGATCGTGATGGCTCTCGGCTAGATAAATTTACGCATTGTTTCACTATGCAGTCGTGGTAGATAGAACAACGGAACGCATGGAACTATCAATGTTCAATATCGATTCCTTGTTCAAAAACGGTGCATAGTGCTGGGAATAAACATTTAAAGAGGCGGTCATAACGACTAGTCAACTTTTGAACCGCAAGTTCAATGTCATCGCGTTGTTCATAGGTTAATTCGTCCATCCAGCGAATCAGAGTCTTTGACAAATATAAATAGCCAAGCGGCCCAGTACGGTGCGAGAGCAAGCCACTATCATCAAATTTTCTATTTACTCGGCTCTAGGTCGACCAAAGAGAAATGAAGAATCTATAAGGAATAGATACTTCATTGAGGTAATACCATTCGCTAATTAAGAAAGAAACAACATTGGCTTAGCTAAAGTAGATATGTTTATTCTCGCGAGAAATGATACTAAAAACGAATAATTAACTCTGGCAGCACTTCTCGATATAATGATTTGTTTGATCTTGTTTAAAAAACTGAGCATCGTAAAGCATTATTAATACCCGTTTCACCATGAGGTTGCCGTGATATCTAAATTGTCGAATCAAAATACTTCCCAAGCTAAATTTGATTATTTTCGCCCAACCACCTACTGCTTCGTCATAAACCCAAAAGACCAGAGCACCGCGGTTAATGATTGATTGGCTGTATTACTTCCAGTTGTTTATTTTGTAACGAGGTTTATACATAAGTCTACTAGCTTTAGTGGATGTAGCTATTTATATAATTTCATTAAACTGAATTGCGTAACAAAAGCCGTTTAGAGATGACAATATGAAAAGGGACCGAAATCCCCTTTTCAACTCTTAAAAAGTTTGATGGAAAGCGACATTATTCTTTAAGTTAATAATTTGCTTCAATACCACATCATCTGGTGCATCACGCTTATATTTAGTTGAATCTTTTGTATCCATAAAAAGACTAAAAACTTCATAACCATGTTTTTGTGCCGCTTGATAAAAATAATCTAGATCACTATTTTTAGAAAACGAGTTGGTCACAGCAATATTTTTTTTATTATCTTTCATTAAATTGAATACAGACTCTCGACAATATTGATCAGCATAAGATTTTAAATTTTCATCGTATTTATTTTTGCCATATCTTGCATAGTAATCCCAGCAAGAAACAACATTATCACTAATCGTATTGGCAAACTCAGTTTTACCTGTACCAAATGGACCACGAACAATATATAGAATTTTCATAACAATTACTCCAAATGATCATTTACGCTGCTGCGGGTTCTTTGTTTATATCTTGCTCATCAACTTTTATTGGTGGACGACTCAAAGTAAATATTGCAAGTACCGTTGCAACCGCTGAAAACACACCAAAGTAAATATAACTCATCGGAAAACCATGCGAATCGTACATGGTACCCATGACTGGCGCAGCTATCGCTGTCATTAAATTATTGATAACCTGGAAGCCAAACATATAAGTGAAAGAGTTAACCTTTTTATCAAACTGCTCAGCAATATAGGCAAATACAGATACGATAAGTAATGGGTTAACAATACCAAATAATAGTTTTGCTACTATAGCTAGGTAAAGATTCTTTTGACCCAAACCCGCAAAACCAATCATCAAAAGGAATGATGTGATACCAACAGCAGTAAGAAGTAGACTTCCTTTCGCACCGATTTTCTTAATAACAAATGGTACGCTAGCACTAACAGCAAACAAGAAAATAGCTGTTATACCATCCATGTTTGAGCTGAAAGTAATACCTTCCTCTTGCGTTGGAAAGAAACTAATAAAATAACGAGTAAACTGTGACATTGATGTCCAAAATACAACCGAAATCGTTCCAGCGTAAGTCATGAACGCCCACATTTTCTTATTTTTAAGGAGTTTGATGACATCTTCTTTTTGTATTTTCTCAGCTGACAATACTTCATTGTCCACTTCGTCCAAGTGACCCACTCGCAATGAGAATGCAAAAAATAGCATAAGCAATGCAGCCACACTACACGCAACAAAGATGAGATCTGGGTTAATGTTGTATAGGTAACCTGCAAGAATCGCAGACGTACCCCAAGCTGCAATACCAAAGCCATTTACCAAGCCAAAATCGTTACTATGGCAACGAGCGAATCTATCTGAATAAGAAGCAATGACACCACTACCGGCTTGGAACAACATGCCGAGATAAATTGACCCAACAATAATTCCTGCGATAAACGTAGAATCATTACTTAACAACGGTCCATATACATAAATATAGAATGGACCAATTAACACACTAAGTATTGAAATAAAATAAAGTAAATTTTTCTTAAGTCCTAATTTATCCATGATATAACCCATGGCAGGCTTAAATAAAACGGCAATACCAGTTTGTAGTCCAAACAAGACTCCAATTTGCGAACCGTCAATACCAACCCTATCATTCAGCCACACTGCGAATAATGAACCTGAGCTCAAAGACCAAAAAAAGTTGTAAAAAAAGTACATAAGACAAACTTTGCCCATTGCGACTTTATTCGAATCGGTTTTCATATTTACTCCGTTATATACCTAAACAGTCGCTACTTTGAACTGCCTAAAATTTGTAATATTGATAATACATGGTGATACACTAGCATACAGTGACAGGTGTAACACTTTGAGTCATTGGATGACATTTAACTAAAATTGGACAACCAATGTCGCCTAGTAAACAATTTAATATAGTGAAAACCCGAAGAATGGCGAATAAAGCACTAGGCATGAGCAATATAAAGAAAATCATTTACCAATAATAAAAATCAGGAAAATAAGGGAAAAGGGCCAAAAAGATAATAAGCGACTTATATTGTATAAAAAAAGGCGAACATGGATAACCAAGCTCGCCTTGTCGCAAATAATAACGGATTCTAGCTGGTCAGAAACTCGTATACCCCCCCTGCGACAGGAATTCCATTCTCTAAACAATCTGATTTGTAATCCATTTGAGGATCATTCGGCGCAAGCACTTTATCCACACCTGGTGCAGGTGCGACTTCTCTTAGTTCACAAACCATTGAAGCCATCGATCGTGCAAATAGCCTTGTACCAAGTTTTTCAGGGTTAATCACAATCACCAAGCTTGCTAACTCACGCATCTTATCGTAATCACTGTACATTCCAATGATGTTATTACCGTAATTAGCTCCCATTAAAATGCCAGTCAACGCATCGATTGCCAAAGCAATACCGGAGCCTTTGTGACCACCAAAAGGCAGCAAATTTTCAACTTTATGTGGATCCGTAGTTTCATTTCCATCAGCATCAATGGCAACGCCTAAGGGGATCTGACTGCCCGTTTCTTTCGCATGCAGTAACTTACCAAATGCGGTGGCACTGGTTGCCATGTCTATGATCATAGGGTGAGCTCCCTCGACAGGAAACCCAAACGCGATGGGGTTGGTTCCTAAAAATCGTCCTACTCCACCATGAGGTGCCATACAAGCATCGGTTTGAGTCATGCCAATGCCAATCATCCTAGCTTCCGTTGCCATGTTCATAAAATATGATAAGGCACCACAATGCGAGGCTTTTTTAATACTGACAAATCCAAGTCCTGTATCACTCGCCATTTCAATAGCGTGTTTCGTTGCTGCGACGAGTGCAGGATGCCCAAGACCGTCATCAGCGTCAAAAATACCGACTGAAGGTGATATTAATTCGAATTGGTGCTTAGTAGCAGCATTAAGACCACCAGCCATAACTCGTTGACAGTAGTGCTCAAGACGCATAACACCGTGAGAATGAACACCAGTTAGGTCAGCATATATCAGCACATCCGTCACACTCTTCGCGTCCGATGCTGAAAACCCTGATTCTACAAGCTTTTGAGTCGCCATGGTTCTCAACGCCTGTTCTTTTACCCTAACTGTTGTCATATTTGCCTCTTCAAACCGTGTATTAATTCGCGTTATTCACTATCAAACCGTGTTTATCATCTTCTTAACGACGCCACGGTTAACCAATGAGGGCTATTTATAATTGAGACTTTGATAAATTTCAGTGACCACAATCACACAGACAACCAAAACAGCAGTATTGGCAAACCAATAGCTCGACTTTTGTTCATGAAAACTCTATTTTTTCACTTATTAGTCTCACATTATAGTAAGGGATGTCATTTTTTACCTTTGTAAATACCAACAAATTCAACCTGCAACGTAAACTGCGCTAATACAAGCGGTATATAGTTATGTTTATACCGTGATAATCATAATTACGTGCGTCTTGTCACGCTACTTGCCTCTCTTATTTACTACTCATTGCACCAAAGATGGAATTGGTTTACCTTTGATGCGGATTTAACATTATTCTTAGAGGTAGATATGGACAATTCAAGAAAAAAACTTAGCCTCGCCAGTCGTCGTGCTATCGAGTTGGGCTACGATAAGAAAGGCCCAGAGTGGATGGTTGAGTTCGATATCATCGATCTCAAAGGCGATTTCGAGTTTGAGGACGGTGTGATTCGAAGAGATCCCACCGCGGTCATAAAGGTCGACAATACCTATCATTGTTGGTATACAAAGGGCGAAGGTGAAACACTCGGGTTTACCGGAGATATCAAAGATAAAGTGTTCCCTTGGGATCTAACCGAAGTGTGGCATGCCAGCTCCGAAGATGGCATCACTTGGAAAGAACAAGGCCCTGCCATTCAAGCGGGCAAAGCTGGTGAGTATGATGATCGTGCCGTCTTTACCCCTGAAGTCCTTGCCCATGAAGGCAAATACTATCTGGTTTACCAAACCGTCAAGTCTCCTTACACAAACCGCCAATACGAAGAAATCGCAATGGCATGGGCAGACAACCCATTTGGGCCATGGACTAAAACTGAAGCACCTATTTTAAGCCCTTCAAAAGACGGAGAATGGCGTGGTGAAGAAGACAATCGATTTATAGTGGAATCAAAAGGTAGCTTTGATAGCCACAAGGTGCACGATCCATGTTTAATGTTCTTCAATAATAAATTCTACCTATATTACAAAGGCGAAACGATGGGCGAAGAGATGAATATGGGGGGGCGTGAAATCAAGCATGGTGTGGCCATAGCGGATGATATCTTAGGTCCATACATCAAATCTGAATACAACCCAATATCCAATAGTGGTCACGAAGTTGCTGTATGGCACTACAACGGTGGCATCGCATCTCTGATTACAACAGATGGTCCTGAAAAGAATACAATTCAATGGGCGAAAGATGGCATAAATTTCGAAATTATGTCCTATATCAAAGGGGCGCCTGAAGCGCTGGGGATCTTCCGCTCTGAAGAATCAGACTCGACGCTCGAACCTGGGTTAGAGTGGGGTTTATGCCATAAGTATGACCCGTCTTGGAACTGGAATTTTATCAGTCGATACCGTATTAAACGACAAGTACTAGACATTGGTACTTTTCAAAACAGCAATTAATTCTGACAGCACCTTAAAGTAACTAGGGGTACCATCTTTGCGTGCTAGAGATGATACCTCATCGATTTGACTCGCCAACATAGTCTAATCACACGACTATGTTGGTGTGAAAAAATAACGATACAAAATGGGCTTTTATATGATCCACCGCGGCTTTCTGGAGAAAGCCTTTTTACCTCCAAGAAGTGGCTGTCTACATATCAATCCCCATATACCACTAGCTTGATTAACTTTATCTTGTATTTAAGTGCCTCTATTTTCGCTAGTATCTATAGTGAGCATGGGCACTTGACCTATTGCCTCACTTTTTTCTTACTTGAGTTTATTGGCTTGGTCGACTCTTTCTCTATTAATCGCCTCTCGACCAAACTTAGTAACAACATAGAACAAGTCATAAACGATTTGCGTTAGGGCATTCAAAGTCAAAAATCGTATTCATATACATCGCGACGGCTTCGATATTTTTGTCATGTTTGCCTGCCTAGCTGTCCGAAGAACGATTATATATCTCTGAGGCTAAGACTTAATCCCATCCAAATCATTTTTTGAATATCAGCGGTGGTGGTAGCATATCGATGATCTTTAGAGGTATAGAGCTCGTCCATGACGAGTTGCATTATCACTCCCAATTTCACTGACGTTACAACTCATGGACGTAGACGTTTATGCCCGTTGCTCCGAACTTTCTCGCTCAAGATTTTAACACAACGACTCCGAATCAAAAATAGGCTGGAGACATCACCTATGTTGCTACAAGCGAAGGCTGGCTGTACTTAGCTGTCATTATGGACCTTTATACAAGGCAAGTTATTGGTTGGTCTATGGATACTAGAATGACAGCCTCACTGGTCTGTGATGCCTTATCGATGGCTTTATTCCGTCGAGGGTTCCCTGAGCAGGTTATACTCATAGCGATCGAGGTAGTCAGTACTGTTCGAAAGACTATCGCGACCTCATAAGTGCTTACAATCTAATACAAAGTATGAGTAGAAAAGGGAACTGTTGGGATACTGTGTTGAGAGCTTCTTCCACTCAATGAAAGTAAAGCAAATCAATACGAGCCGATCATGACGAGAGAACAGATGCGCCAAACGATCTTCGAGTACATAGAGATTGATTATAATCGAACGAGAAGGCACAGTGCTCTTGGGTACCTAAGCCCAATGAACTTTGAAAAGCAAAATGTCGCTTAGCGAAGTGTCCAATCTGACTGGAGCAGATCAATATGCTAATAGTTGGGTAATCGTACAGGCATGCTTGTGTCCATCGATTTCGTAGCGGTTCAGTAACGAGCTAAATTTCCACTTTATCTATAAGGCACTTCAATTGATTGAACAAGCACAAGTTGCGGCAGACATTCTGAAAGAAATGAAAGAACTTGCGGCCAAAATACATCTTTTAGTAAATGGAATGCCACCAGAAGAACTCCTAGGGTACATCTTGTCGGAGGACAATAGTTTGACCATTTCTGTATTAGATTACATGAACGAAAGCTCAATATCTGAAAATTAAGTTTGATCAAAGATGTGTTCCCGAATCGCTTTGTGATCATAAAGAGGACATTCATCAGTTAGATCAAAAAATCTGATAAATCCTTTTTTCATTACATTCGTTTAACTCAAAGATATAACCATCAGGCTTTGCATTGACCTACTAATACGTGAATATTCAAAGTGCAAGGTAAAGCTTGTCTTTGTCGCAACTGATACCAGACCTCTACTTGCGCTAGTACAAGCTTAATTACCTATAACGCCGCTCCCTGGCTAGAATGATTAAGGCTAGCACTAAATCTGCCAGTCAACACTGCAAACCTTAGCCTTTTACTCAACACTAAAGTTTATCAAAATGAGATCGCAGAGTTAGCAAAACTATATGTGATGACTTTTTGATTTAAACGAAGCCGAGGGCATGAAATGGAAAAAACAACCCAGCCAGGAGCCGTCTCCTCAGTACTAAAGGTATTTAATATCGTCTCTGCCTTAGCGGACCAAAAAGAGGCTGGCCTATCTGAGCTCTCAAAGCAATTGAGGATGTCGAAAGCAACGACCTTCCGTTTTTTACAAACGATGACGAGTTTAGGGTTTGTGCAGAAAAATAGGGATGCAGAGAAGTACGAACTAACTTCCAAGCTGTTTGAGCTTGGTTCAAAAGCGCTTGTTCATGTTGATCTTGTCGACGCAGCAAACAAGGAAATGGCGACTGTCTGCAGTGCCTTTAATGAAACCGTTCACCTAGGCGTGATCGATGAAGATGCGATCATTTACCTTCACAAAGTAGATTCAAACTATCACTTTCGAATGCATTCTAGAATCGGGCGACAAGCTCCTCTCTATAGTACCGCAATTGGCAAGATTATCATGAGTTACCTCTCTGAGTCCGAAATCAGGGGGCTACTCTCTCCTGTGGAATTCAAAGCTCACACAGACAAAACACACAAAACTGTAGAGCATCTGCTAGCGGAGCTAGATTGGGTCAAACATCAACATTATGCGGAAGATATTGAAGAGCAAGAGCCAGGGTTACGATGTATTGCAGTGCCAGTTTTTGACCGATTTGGAGAAGCCGCAGCGGCAATTTCAATCTCTTTTCCGACAAATCGATTTGATGAAAAAAGAAAACGCGATTACTTTAGCTCATTGCATCATGCGGCTCGTAACATTTCTAAGAACCTCGGGTATCACCATTACCCAATCTAGCTCTTTGGATTCATCGTGGTCGCGAAACCTGAAGAGCCACTCAGATAAAAAGAGACACTCTCAAATGCAGACTAAAGCGATATTCTATTTACCCACTTATCGAGCCTAGAATAACTGTTGTCCTCGATAACAACATTCGTTGTTTCTCGACCATCTTCCGGACGAAGGACAATACCCCATGTCGTTGTATCTTTGCGCGTGAGTCGTCTTGCGTGATTCCGTTGATTATATTGTTCGTCACACGATTACTCCCTTGAGCGCCGTTGAGTGCGATACCTTCATATTGCTGCCCATACTTGTTTGTTGGTTTCGGAGAATCAGCAACAATAGAGCCAAGATTATCGATACGATTACTGTCTATCACCACATCATTAGCTCGCTCTACACTAATCGGTCTAACCGACTTTGACACACTATTTTCAGAAATATTAATGTTGGTTGCAGTCCAACCGTCATACACTCTCTTGATACTCAAACCTACTACGACATCGTTCATGATATTGTTTTGCATCTTGATATTATCAGCGCCTCGTTTGCTCGTGATGCCATCATAAGCTCTTTCAACGTAGTTGTTAACCAGTGTGAAGTGATCTCCATATTCTCCTGATACGCCCCCAGCAGAAACATAGATTGCTGCATCACGAACGCCAAAGAAGCTGCTGTTTCTAATAATTGCTTTTAGTGCCCCCGTCATGAGGATTCCGCTATCTCCACCAGCTAGATAATAAGGGTCAGTGTCATTTTCAGTACCGATAAAAACAATATCTTCAATAAGTAACTCGTTAAGTTTGCTCCTGCCTGAATTTGTCGCACCTCGGATTGAAAGCGCATCTGCTGTCTGCTTTGTTCCCTCTCTTCCCGCAGGGGTTTTGTAGCGAAGTGGAACAACAGTAGAAACCTTGGCTTTTGACATATTGAATGTGCCACCAGTCCAATCAAAGTTCGCTAGCACACTCGCGCCACCACACTCATCCGATTTTGAGGTGTGCGTATCGAAACTAAACATATCACCATCCAACTGCTTTGTAGCAATAAAGCTAGCCTCGCTAGCATCTACTTTAAGATCGTTTCTCAAGTAAACTTTTGTATCTTGGCTGATGTAATAAGTACCCGTAAGTACCAGTTCAGTGCCTGTATTGGTGGCTTGTTGGAGCGCAGCTTGAAGTTTGCTTGTATCACCCTTTGGGTTTATCGGCGCTGAAGTACAGTCTTCGGCGGCTACGGTGCTCGATACTAAGCTGAGAATCAAGAGAGATAGGTTTTTTGTTAAATGACTGTGGTTCATAAGTTTGTCTCATCTTATTTAAGTTACTATTTATATGAATATTTTTATTGTCATAGTAGAAAGTAAGGCGTCCGCATCTATCTTACCTAATTAATTGATGTAAATAACCACTCAACAAGGTAACTTATTGCCCATAGCAACATCATAATTTGCCCACAAAACTAGAATCCCAGATGTAAAAATAACTATGGTTCGCTGTAAACCCAAAAACCCTTAATGAGAATTAACTCATTAAGGGTTTCAGTATTATCTTATATCTAAACGGTTGCTGAAGATTGAGTTACTTTTGTACTTTCAAGTTTACGTTCAGACCTAACTAACAAGGTACCGATAAGTGCTAGAATTGCTGCGATAAAGACAAACAGCATTCTTCCCCACAAAGGGTTAGGAACGAGAGTCAGACAAAGGATAAAGACAGACGCGATAAGTACCATCTTACCTAGTACAGTGTTTTGCTTATTATCCATCGCAACACTTTCTGGACAATCTTCAACGACAACTTCAGTGTCTACGTTGGTAAAGAATTGTTTAACTTCAGCTTCTCGTTTCGCTGGTAGTCCTTTATAAAAGAACTGTGAGCAAACAAAGAACGGTAGTGTAATCAACATGTGTCCTATCAAGCCTAACGTTACCGACTTCATTTCTGTGTATTCACGAGACGTCAGTGGCTGATCTAAACCTAAAATTGATTGTAGTACTTCCGGTGTTAGAACAATGGCAATAAATCCTGACACACACATACCTACAATAACCGTACCCCAGCCTGCCCAATCAGGTGTTTTTCTGACAAAGAAACACATGATCGACGGAATAAGGATTGGGAAGCCGATTAGCGTACTCACCAACATCGTTAAATCAAACAGACCAAACTGTTTCAATGATGTTAGGAACAACGCTGAAACAATGATGATGATACCAAATAGAGCCGTCAGCAGTTTACTCACAAAAATGAGGTGTGACTCAGAGTGATTTTTACAGAAATATGGTTGATATACACTCTTGAGAATAATACCTGCATTTCGGTTTAACGCTGAGTCCATCGAAGACATGGTTGCAGCAAACATAGCAGCGAGCATCAATCCAACCATTCCGACGGGCATTTCGCGACTTACAAACATAAAATAGGTCGCGTCGGCGACTTTGTTACCCAAACCATCCAAGCCCCAAGTGCTTGTATCCGGGTAGTGAGCTGCCACATACCAAGCTGGAACAAACCATAGTAGTGGACCGATAAGCATCAAGGTACCAGCTAGAATAGCCGCTTTTCGTGCGTTTTTGGTGTCTTTTGCAGCAATATAACGGTATGAATCCACCATGTTATTCGTACTAAAGAACTGTTTAATAAACATGAAGATAAACCAACCAACAAACAAGTATGCGTGGTTGTATCCGTCACCAATGAATGGCTGCTCAGGAAGGCCTGCATCAAGCAATGGTGTTAAGCCACCAGATTTCCAAATCGCAACAGCACCTGTTACCAACGTCATTGTCGTTAGAATGATCATTTGCATGAAGTCTGATGCGATAACAGCCCAGCTACCACCAACAAGAGACATAAACAACACAACAGAACCGGCAACTACGATTGTTAATTCTAGAGGAAGCCCAATGACTGCACTGCAGAATACCGCAAGTGCGTTGATCCAAATCGCGGCCTGAAGAACACTTAATGGTACGTTAGCCCATGTAAAAACCTGCTCATTCACGGCACCCAATCGCATGCGTACGCCTTCGAGTGGTGTATCCACTCGCATTTGACGCGCTTTTGCAGCAAAAAACAGATAGTTACACAGGTAGCCAAGTGCGTTTGCATAAAAAACTGTTGTCGCTACTGCGAATCCACCCGTTAATGCTTTCCCCATGTGGCCAGTAAACGTCATGGCACTAACCGCTGTCATGAATGATGTGGAACCCACCATCCACCACAGCATTTTACCGCCCCCACGAAAATAATCACTTGTGGAGTTACTGAAGGATTTAAATAAGACCCCAATTGCCACAAGGAAGCCAAAGTAAACCAGTACGATTGCTATATCAATCATGTTTCTTCCCTTTCATTTATTTTATTTCAACGTAATTTATTTTAATTTGCCCGTTTTATCCGAACATTAATCACAATCTCATTTGAATAAATAAGTGACATGAAAAATTAGAATAAACAATCTATTCCATTTATTTATGAGCCACAAAAATTTCATTTTGAGAATTAATTTCACCATCAATTAAAACCAACATAGTAAAGTTACAATCTATACTTGCTAAGTTAAATGATAATTTTTGGTAATTTTGAGGGCAAAATTTGCATAGTGCGTGGGTTTAAATAACAAAGAAATGTTCGCATTTCTGGATGACCAATAATGTGAATCGCGTCAAAAAATGCAATCAGTAAGATGATTCTCCTTTGAAACCTTAAAAAATTGCAAACAAATGAGCCCGCCTTGAATGACGGGCTCATGTAATCAACGTAATGGTGTTAACTACCCAAGCGACTTGATATACAAAGTGAGCACATCGTCAGGGGTCATGCTGACGGGGTTGCCTCCGGCGCACGGGTCTGCCAACGCACTATCCACCCAGGCTTTCACATCATCTTCTGTGACACCTAGCTGGCCAAATCCAACGGGGATACCAACACGCGAGCTAAGTTCACGGATCGCCTTCACAGCTTCGATACTCGCCTGCTCTTCAGATATCCCATCAATTTTACACCCCAGAGCAACAGCCAGTTTGGCAAATTTCTCTATCCGATGTGGTCGGTTAAACTCACACACTAGTGGCAAGAGAATAGCGTTACATACCCCGTGTGGTAGGTTTTTATGTGCGCCTGCTGGATGTGCCATGGCGTGAACCATACCCAATCCAGCACTATTAAATGCCATACCTGCTAGGAACTGACCTAATGCCATCTTCTCTCGCGCTTCGATATTTGAACCATCCTCTACAGCATGAGGTAAGTATTGACTAATCACGCGAACAGACTCTAGCGCAGAGTGATCGGTTAGGGTGTGTGCACCTACTGAAACGTAAGCTTCGATAGCATGAGTCAGGGCATCCATACCAGTTGCTGCCGTAACATCAGCGGGTAAGCCAACCATAATGCTAGGGTCATTCACAGAAATATCCGGAATAATATTGCTATCGATAATAACGCACTTTACTTTGCTCTTTTCATCGGTAATGACAGCATTACTGGTCACCTCTGCAGCAGTACCTGCCGTGGTATTGATAGCAAATAGTGGTACGCCTTGATTCTTTACATTGTTCACCCCTGTATAACGAGTGATTGGTTGTGGATTCGCAGTCAGGATCTTTACAGCTTTCGCGGTATCAATTGCACTACCTCCACCAAATCCAATAATGTAGTTCGCACCGGACTCTTTGTATGCCTGATAAGCACTATCAACAACGGCTACAGTTGGATTTGGAACCGTATCCGTGAAACAAGTGAAAGACAAATTAGATTCTTTGAGCGCTGTAATCAGTGGTTCAAGTAAACCCAGATCTTTTAATGCATTGTCCGCAATAATAAAGCCATCACCAACCTCTTTGGAGACTAAATGACAAACCAATTCGTTGATCGCATTTTCGCCAGAGATATTTATTTTGGGTAGTGCCAAAGTAAATGCCATATTTAATCCTTGTAATTAACAACAATATATTTACAAATAATCACAGGTCGACTATTTAAACTCGACCTACACTTTTAGGATCGCTGATTCACCAGCGACAGTAATTTAAAGCAAACTCTAAGCTCGATATCTAAAGCATTAGATATGCAATCAAACTAACCAAAATAACAATCATGGTCGCCGAATAAACGTGACGTTCAGACATGTGTTTCATCAAATGAGCAGCCACAGGAACGCCAAGAAATGAACCGATAAAAAACAAGATTGCGGTATGAATATCTGACTGTCCACCCTTTGCATAACCAGCTGCGGCAATGGCAGACAGACACAATGCCAATACTACCGAAGAGCCAATGGCTTTCTTAATATCCAAATGCAACACATTGTTGAGTACAGGGAGAAGCAAAACGCCCCCACCAACACCCGTCGAACCCAAAACTGAACCACAGAACATGCCAGAAACAATCGCTTTTTTGGTGTTTGTTTTAGGCTCTGAAATTAAGCCCGGCTCAACCTTAGACATGCTTTTGTATTTAGAGAACACTGAAACCAGTGACCCAACCATCACAATTGTCACAAGCCAAGTCACCATCTGTTCTGTACTTTGCGAGTAAAGCGGATGTGTACTGTAGTAAACTACCAGCTGAGTGACCACCAATGTAACCGGTACCGCACCAACAAACAGTAGCGCTATCTTGTTCCAAGATACGTTCCGAGCTTTTATATGAACTAGGGAAGCGTTGATCTTAACCATCGCTGAAATCAAACTTGCTGTGCCGACCGCCAACACGGGAGACATTCCGCAAAATAACTGCAACATTGGTATTAACAGCACTCCTCCGCCAACCCCGGTTAGCCCTAAACATAAACCAAAAATGCTTCCTAAAAGCAGCTTCAAAGCCACTGCATCCGCAGACCACACGTTCATCAACAGCTCATTGAATGGCATAGACCACCTCCGTTACCACTAAAAACAAAACACCTTTTTACTAAAAACAATCTAACGTACCAATTAGTGTTTAGTTTATGGCGTTGATCATATTTCTTCTGTTTTTTTTGCAGTACACTATCGCTTCCAGTAACACGCAATGACGGCAGTATGACGATACCGATACCAACATCACTGAAAGAGATGACCAGTAAACTCACCGTTTGCAAACAAGAAGCTGTCTACTTTAGTAACAACAAAGCATCTGGGTTTTATCGCGTTGAAAGTGGATTTATAGGGCTTTACCAAGTGGCAGAAACCGGAAAAGAATCGTTACTCAGACTGTACGGGAAGGGCTCATACTTCGGTTATCGCTCTCTGTTTACTCATCAGCGCTACCCAGCGACGGCTAGAGCGATGGAGAACAGTGTTGTTAGTCGAGTAAATATTCACACCTTTGAAGATCTGCAACAGTTGGCCCCTTCACTAACCAAAGCGTTAACAACCGAAGTTTGCCAAGAGTTAGGGGAAGCTGAGCGACGTCTTGTTCAATTTAGTGCTTTCAACGCTAAAAACCGAATAATCGATGCGATACAGCATTTCTTCGCATACTACCCACACTATCCCTGGACTTATCGCGAAATTAGCGAGTACAGCGCTACCGACGTGACGACTGTGATTCGTTTTTGCAAAACACTCAAACAATCCGGAGTGCTGAGCATCCACCATCGCAATCCCCATCCTGCCGATCTATCAAAGCTCACGAGTCTTAACTCGTTGTCCAAGGAAAAAGTTGAATGAAAAAGTTCCGCTCGAAAAAATCACCATGGCGTGCGCAAGGGAACGCTCCAGACTATCGCTTCTCACTCGCCAACGAGCGAACCTATCTCGCGTGGATTAGGACATCTCTCGCCTTGCTAGCGGGCGCTATTGCTCTCGATCAGCTGACTCCGGAACTTGCGAACCCACTTGTGCGACTGTTGCTCTCGTGTTTTTTATGCCTCTGCTCTGGAGCGGTCGCTATCTATGCTTATCGACGATGGTCTCGCAACGAACAAGCGATGAGGCTAAACCAAGACCTCAAATACACATCGAACATGAAGATTATTAGTGCAACCATTTTAGTGCTCACCTTCATTATCACGTTGGCCATCACTCTATGAGTGCGGTTAAAGGGCTACAGTTTGAACGTACTGCTCTATCCTGGCTACGAACTCAGTTGGTTCTATTTGCCATTGGTGTGGTATTGCTAAAGGTCTCGATAACTCAAGATGCCACGCTCACATATTTATGTGGTGCAACCGCAATGCTGGTTGCCATCATGTGCTCTTTCTCCCATGCGCGAATTATCAAGTTTTTAACTTCAATAATAATAATGCTGATAGCAGTGACCTACGCCCTAACCATGCTATCTGATGTCTTCATAGGAAAACTACAATGAACCAAATTACCAACTGTCATGTGATGGCCAAGCCATCTGGCTCGGTATGTAATATCGACTGTGACTACTGTTTTTACCTAGAGAAAGAAAAACTCTATCCAGATAGACAAAAAAACTGGCGTATGGATGAAGAAACGCTTGAGGTGTTTATTCAACAATATATCGACGCGCAGCAGGGCGATACCGTTCAGTTTGCATGGCAAGGGGGAGAGCCGACACTACTCGGTGTGGGCTTTTATCGCACCGTACTTCAATTGTGCGAACGCTATCGGGGTAATAAAACGATTTCTCACGCCTTTCAAACCAATGGGATTTTGATCAACGATGAGTGGTGTGAACTCTTCAAGCAAGCCAACTTTCTTATTGGCGTTTCAATAGATGGTCCTGAAGATCTACATGATGCCTATCGCACCAACACCAGTGGTAAGGGGACTCACAGTAAAGTCGTCGCAGCAATCGAGCTATTGAAAAAGCATCAAGTCGAGTTTAATACCCTCACGGTTGTCAATGACAAGAACGTCAAGCATCCTCTCAGGGTCTATCAATTTTTAAAAAGCATTGGTTCGAACTTTATTCAATTTATCCCATTAGTTGAACGACAAGAATCTGATCAACTGACAAACGATACCTGGTTAGTAAATCCAGACCAAAAATATGGAAAAGTCACACCTTGGTCTGTCCAACCCGTTGATTATGGTCAATTCCTCAATACAATCTTCGACTACTGGGTAACCAAAGATGTTGGACACGTCTTTGTTCAACAATTTGATACCACATTAACCACTTGGCTTGGTCAACCCAGCCCTATATGTGTATTCGCACCTCGATGTGGGCATGCGTTTGCCATCGAAGCAAATGGAGACCTTTATCAATGTGACCACTATGTGTACCCAGAGTACAAACTAGGCAATATCCATGACCGCACCATCCGTTCGATGAACAATAGTCAAGAGGCCATCGACTTCGGACTCAACAAGTCAAAACAACTGAATAGCAAGTGCCAATCATGTCGATATCGATTCGCCTGTCACGGCGGCTGCCCGAAACATCGATTTTTGCCTGGACCAACAGGGGAACTCGACCATAACTACTTGTGTGAGGGCTATTATAGTTTCTTCGATCATTCTCAACATGCGATGGCTTATATGGCGAAGCTAATAAAGAATGGTAAGTCCCCTGCAGAGATCATGGCACAGTTTGCCAATAAACAGGCTGAGAAAGTGAGTAGAAATGACGCCTGCCCATGCGGCAGTGGCAAGAAATACAAACGCTGTTGTGCATAACAACTAGGTGAAAACCCGCCTTCTTAGAAGGCGGATTTGACTTTTAGTCCCCTCCAGAGGAGAAGCTCCGCGCAGTTAGTTCGTGTTCAACTCCAATAGAGGTTCATACTCAACGTCTTTTTTCTTGCGGTATAACCTCCCGCCGAACCATATCTTCATTTACCCCACCGTATCAACGAACTATCCTCACCCAATAATGGTTTCCTCATAGTTGCTTACGAATGAGCACAAACCGATTGCACAGCCGAATCATAGGCTGCACCTCCAAGGTGCCCATTAGCATTGAGATCGAAACTGTTGCTGGAAAGATGACAATAAAAAAGTCCACAGTGTTACCACTATGGACTTTTGCAATGAACATATAAATGTGTGTTCAGCACCAACAGTTACGCTTCGATGATTTCCGGTTGTACCCCTTCAATACGATAGATCTCTTCCAATAAAAGCTTTCTTAGCTCCGCTTTCACCGGCTTCAGATCTTCATTAGCCACCAAGTTTTCTAACTGATTAGGATCATCAACTAGGTTGTACAAGAACTCTTCTTGGTACACCCCGCTGTCTTTCTCGATTAAACCACTTTGATCCGGAGCTGATACCGAATACGTCCATGAATCAGTACGAATAGCACGGCCAATCTGTGACTCACTGATCTGAATAAAGCTAGCATTACTCTTCTTAGCGTTGTCAATATACAGATCTTGAAGCGGCTGACCCTGCATGTAGCTAGGTACTTTAACGCCCGCAGCCTTCAGCAGAGTTGGAACTACATCAATGATGCTTGCATGGTCATCTATCACCTGACCTGCTTTCGCACGTGGATCGTAAATCACGAACGGAATACGAATCGAAGAGTCGTGACATGAACGCTTGTATTCACCATTGCGTGTCTTGAAGTGAGAGCCGTGGTCACTCAGATAAACGATTACAGTATTATCATCTAAGCCTTTATCTTTTACCGCTTGGCGAATCTTTCCAACATTTTGGTCGAGATTATTACAACAACCTAAATAATCTGGGTATTCTTCTGCCCAATTACCATCAACAAACGGTTCTAGATCACCAGGGACTTTGAAGTTACTCCATTTCTCTTGAGAGCCATGGGGACCTTCATACGTATTTTTGTCATTCTGATGATGTGGCTCTAGATAAGACAAGAATAAAAAGAACGGCTTCTCTTCTTGGTAATTATCGATGTAGTCTGTCGTCAAGTCAGTCAAAAAATCTGCGCGATATACATCTTCATCCCAACTTACCTTGTTGCCATCGATGTCAAACATATGTCCGCCATAGCCATGCGATGTGCCTTCAAGGATATCGGAAGCAACCCAAAAGTCTTTATAACCACCTCGATACTGGTTTGGTATTGCTGTGAAACAATTATCGATAGTTTCACCTGAGCTTTCTGTCGGTGCCGCTACAACAAAGCCCTCATGAGCAGTGTTATTTGAAGCTAAGTGCCATTTACCGACGTAACCGACACTGTATCCTTCATCCGAAAGAAAGTGAGCCACGGTTTTTTGACCTTGAGGAAGAATAATGTCATTTCGGAAACAACCAGTTTCGGTTGGATACAATCCAGTTTGCATTGTCGAACGTGTAGGACCACATACAGGGTTGACTGTGAATGCGTTCTCGAACATAACACCGTCTCGTGCAAGCTCGTCCAGGTTTGGTGTTACAGGCAGTTCCTGACCGTAACAACCCAACGTATCCCAACGCTGCTGATCGCTAAAAATTACAATAATATTCGGCTTGTTCATATTTACCTCTTGATACTAATTTGTTTCATAGCATTAGCGGATCATAGTTACGCTAGATAAAACATCTCTGTTAACTCTGTGGATTTAGGGCTGCTATCTGGATTCGTCTCCATGATATCTTCCATATAACTCCACCACTTCTGGCAAGCTTCAGCTTTTGAAACATCGTTCCATTTATTAGTAGATTCTAACTCAACATAACCAAACAGACAACCTGTCTCCTCGTCTAGGAAGATAGAGTAGTTGTTTGCTCCCGCAGCTTTAAGTACATCAATTAACTCAGGAAAAATATTGTCGTGACGCTTTTTGTATTCTTCAAACTGATCCATGTTAACTTTGAGTTTAAACGCTTTTCTAATCACCTAACGCCTCCTCAAGCCAATGCTTTTTCATTCAACGTAACGTTAAATGCAGATTCTAGCTCTTTGAACTCTGCTGGTTGAATAGTTTGACGTTTGCCACCCATCGCGAGAACTTTTACTAGTATTTCAGCGGCCTTCTCTGCGGTATCCATCAAGCCAAACGCGAGACTTAGGTCTTCCGCAGAACAGAATGTACCGTGATGAGCCCAAATAGCCACATCGTACGTTTTCATCAGTTCGCTAGTGTACTCAGCAATAGCACGACCACCGGGAACCATCCATGGGACAATGCCCACACCAGCAGGGAATACAACTGGGCACTCCGTCGCCATTTCCCATAGTTCACGAGTAAACGTCTCAGCTTCCAGCGGCAAAACAAAGGTAAGCGCGATTAAATTTGTCGTGTGAGAGTGCATAACAACTCGATGCGCTCCACCCGTCGCGTCAAACTTGACTGAATGATTCATAAGGTGCGCAGGCAACTCACTCGTCGGTTTCGCGTCGTTAACAAGACCCCAAAGTGTTCGGTATTGAGTGCCATCTTCTGAAACTTGGATAATTCCAGCATTTTCTTCAATACAAACTTCTACGTTTCGAAAGTACTTACCACTACCGGTAACGATAAAGTATTCATTTGCAAGATTGGAAACCGTTACACCGATCTCCAGCCATTGCGATGTTTCTTCAAAAAATGGACGAGCTTGCTCTACTTCGGATTGAGTCAAACGGTAGGACAAATTGCCCCCATTACGCTCATGCCACCCTTTCAACCATGCGTCGTTGGTCGTCTTTTTAAACTCTTGTATAAATGCTAACTTATCCATTATTTGCCTCGCTTAAACAGAACGTCTTGCTCATAAACCTCGATCGCTCTAAACCAATCTTCGTTTGCTGGTACATCATTCAATTCACAGAAATAGTTCCAAATATCACCCATTGGATAGGTTTTTAGCTCTTCCATCAGAACCAAGCGCTGTGTGAAGTCGCCTTTATCTTGCAACTCAGTCAGCTTGTCATGTGGCATAAGCATCGCTTCAAGTAGCGCTTTTTGCATATTGCGAGTACCCAATACCCACGCAGCTACGCGGTTGATGCTTGCATCAAAGAAATCTAAACCCAGGTATATTTTGTCCAAGCTGTCTGTACGAACTAGCTCTTTCGCGATTTCTTTAACTTCGTCATTTAGCGTTACGACATGATCACTGTCCCAACGAACAGGGCGAGTAACGTGCAAAGCAAGCTCATCTTGATAAAGCAGCATAGATGAGATCTTGTCCGCAACCGACTCGGTCGGGTGATAGTGGCCATTGTCTAGCAAACAAAGCTTATTGTTCGCGACCGCATAACCCATATAAAACTCATGCGAACCAACCGTGTAAGATTCAACACCAATACCAAATACCTTTGACTCTACTGAATCCTTGTTGAACTGCTCGTCAACGTCAACAGCAAAAATCTCATCTAGAGAATCTTTTAGGCGCTGACGCGGCGCAAAACGGTTACTTGGGGTGTCTTTATAACCATCTGGAATCCAGATATTTGTCAGACACGTTTGATCCAATTCCTTACCGAAATATTCGCCAATTTTACGTGAAGCAATACAGTGCTTAATCCAGAAATCACGGATCTCTTTATCAGGGTGAGACAGTGTCAAACCATCACTCGCTTTCGGGTGAGAGAACATACTAGGGTTGAAATCTAGGCCTAGAGCACGCTCTTTCGCCCATTCGACCCAACCAGCAAAGTGTTCTGGTTTCAACTCATCACGCTCAACCGCTACACCATGTGTTTCTGCATAAAGAGCGTGGAGGTTAATCTTGTGCTTGCCTGGGATTAGACTCAGTGCTTTGTCTAAATCAGCACGTAACTCTTGTGCATTTGTTGCTTTACCCGGGTAGCTACCAGTAGCAGAGATACCACCAGACAGTTCATGAGCCGCTTCCTCGAAGCCCGTAACATCATCACCCTGCCAACAATGAATAGAGACCTTAACGCCTTTTAATTTCTCAAGAACAGCATCTACATCAATGCCCCATTTAGCGTAAAGTGACTTACTCAGTTCGTATCTATTTTTTAAACTCTGTTCCATGATAATTCCTAATTAAATGCTGTTTCTAATATAATTTTTCGCTTGTTTTAAATGAGCAATTTCGCCCATGGATAACATTTGTACAATAATATTACCCATACCAGTTGCTTCTACTGGGCCGACAATAACTTCTTTCTTGGTTTCCTGTTCAATTAACTCATTGAGAAACTGATTTTTACACCCTCCACCAATGATATTGACTTTATCTACGGTTTTTCCGGTAATACTGATAAGTTCTTCAATGTACTGGTTATAAGACTTGGCTAGGCTTCGATAAACACACATGCAGACTTCACCTGTTGTTTGTGGGATGTCTTGTCCAGTTTCTTTACAATAATCGACAATTTCTTCGATCATGTTTTCACTCACAAAGAAGCGTTCATTATTGACATCGATAACAGAGGTAAAATCACTGGCTTCTCGTGCCTGATTGGCTAATTCTGCATATGAATACCTGTATTCCAATATTCGTGAAACTTCTTGAACGATCCAAAGACCCATAATATTTTTCAAAAATCTAAATCGTTTGTCGTAACCACCTTCATTAGTGAAATTGCTTTGACGAGAAATATCAGAAACTATCGGTTTCTCAAGTTCAGTGCCCAACAATGACCAAGTACCAGAACTCAAAATTACACCATCGTCTTCGAGTTCTAAAACACTGGCAATAAAAGCAGAAGCTGTATCGTGTGAAGCTGGTAATACTACTTCGCAATCAAAGCCAATCGCCTCTTGTATTGAGGATTTAAGGTTTCCAAGCTGATGACCAGGGTATTGGGGTTTAGTGAAGATATCTTTGCTGATACCACATACTTCAAGTAAATCTTTATCCCAATCATCAGTATCAATATTTAGCATTTGAGTTGTTGTTGAGTTGGTATACTCATTCGCTTTAACACCCGTTAGCAGATAGTTGATATAATCTGGAATCATCAAAAACGAGCAGGCTTGTTGCTTCTCTTTTGAACCCACAGACTTCATCTGATATAAGGTATTAAAACCCATAAACTGAATGGCAGTTTTGTTATAGATTTCTTGGTGCCCAACTTGATCACAAATATCATCCATAACACCTTTTGTACGACTATCTCGATACGATACCGTATTACCGATAATATTCTCTTCATTATCCAGAAGAACGAAGTCAACACCCCAAGTGTCAATACCGACGCTTTTTGGTATCTTGCCGATCGTGACACATTGTTTTAGCCCTTCGAGAATATGACTAAATAGATTATCCAGCTCCCAACATAGTTGACCATCGACTGATGAGAGTTTATTTTCAAATCGATATATTTCTTCAAGCACTATTTGTTCATTCTCAATATGCGCTAATAAGTGCCTTCCACTAGAAGCACCAATATCGACTGCCAAAAAGTAATTCATAACCACCTCCTAGTGTTTGATTTCATCATACAAGAATCAGCAGTTGGTAAAATGCGTTAAATTGCCCTTAATGGTGTCATTTTTTGCTACTCAACCAAGCGTACCCAATAAAAAATACCCTTTAAATTAAGTCAATTAAAAACAAAAGCTACGCTAACAGGAAAGAAGACCACCAAACAAACGATATGTTATTTATCGTCTTTACAATAAATCAGTCAATAATTGCCACTGAGAAATTGGTCAATAATCGTATCACTTGGCTTGAGTGTATGAGACAGTTAGGTATTTATGAAGTAAGAAAAACCAATCACCAAGGACGGTAACTGGTGAACTAGACTCAACATTAATAAGGAAATCTAACGAATTAATCACACTAAATAGTCTAGCTTAACTAATATTTAACTTATGATGGTATATTAAAACCAAATATATAAAAATAGTCATCCCACCCCAACCTCATACTTAATTATTACAAGCCACTGGAACTACTAGTGATATTTAAAATTAAAGTTACTTCCGAATAAATCTCTAAAAATGAGTTATATAAGATTTTACACATCATATTTTTAAGTTCTATCAGATTAGTGATATGGCCTGATAAAGGCTTTGTTGCGTAATTAAGTTTAGAGATAGAGCCACCCCGTTTCGCGTATTTCTTAGTCAATACGACAAGTTTCAGGCATACCTAACCCAGTAAGCTTGTTCAACGCTTTTATCATCGCGTAAGTTTCACCCACCTGTGCATTGTAATTTCTTAAGCTCAGTTGCCCTCCTAGCAACTGTTTAACTCGATACATCGCTGTTTCTGAGAGTGAACGTTTGTGGTATCCATACCGCTCTTTCCAATACTTATTTGAGCCGTATAATTTCTGGCAACCCACGGCGAGATTTCGAGGGTGACCACGTTCCCAGAAGGCTGCCTTATCTTGGGGAATAAGCGCAATGGCTCCTTAATCTTAATAGCAGCGTGACACGCTCTCGTGTCGTAAGCGCCATCACCAGACACCTCAAGGATACTTCGGCGTGTTTGTTTCAGTAAGTTAGGAGTACTTCTCCATCTGTAACCCTCGATAAACTTAGCTCGGCGGCAATGATCTCATGAGTGTTGGTATCGACGGCAATATGAAGCTTTCGCCAGACTCTACGCTTGCCATCCGTCCCATGTTTTTGACTTTCCATTCACCTTCGCCATAAACCTTAAGGTAGTAGCATCAATAGCTAGGTGCTGTATAGCTCCTCTCGTTTTAGTCCTAAATGAAACCTCAACTTGCTTGGCTCTACGACTGATGCAGGTGTCATGCGGACAACTTAACGGTACATTGGCTAACCTAAATATCGAGTCGATAAATCCTTGAAGCGCTCTCAATGGCATAGAAAAAACTCGTTTCACCATGAGTGCTGTCGTGATAGCTAAATCACTGAACCGATGCGGCCTCCCGCGCTTATTCTGTTTACTTTGCGCCCACCCGCTTATTGCTTCTTCATCAATCCAAAAGGTCAGAGAGCCACGGTTAATGAGTGATTGGTTGTATTGCTTCCAGTTGGTTGTGTTGTAACGAGGCTTAGGCATAGGGCTACGAGAGAGGGTGGAGGTAGCTGATCAGATCGTAGGTTCTTGATTTAGTTCCATTGAATTACGCAACAAAGCCCCTGATAAATTGTAGTTGATACCTACATGCAAATTTTGCCTTACAACAACCCAAAAATAGGCATGGAAATAGTAATCCACCAACTTTACGATATCATTATATTTCTTTATTCAAAGAGTAAAAAATTAATAATCCATAGCTTTCTAATTTTAGTTTGTTATTTAATAAAATATATAAGGAACATTAATGACGATTACTAATGACAACTTGTCACATACACAACCTGTTACCACTACGCCATCTCGATTTAAGAAACGCCTATTGGCATCTGCCATGATATTGTCTCTAGGCACAACCGCATTCAACGCGACGGCAGATCAGACAGAAAAAGACAAGGGTGAGATGGTTGACTACTTTGCTAACAATGGATTCGGGAACCCTCTTGCCGTGGTCCAAGCGCCAGCAGGGATCTATGAGAATGGTATTACTTATCTTACCTACCAAGGCGACCTAGAAGATCCATATGTCGTTGCATACAACCACGAGACAAAGGAGTGGCAAGGTCCAATAAAAGCCGGCTTTAGTGAGTTAGGTAAAGATAACTATTGGGCTCCATCTGGCCGTGCTATCGACAACCACGGTAAGCCGACGATGATTATTGACGATCTTGGTTTCATCCACATTTTCTTTGGCGGACATGGTGGTGGTGCCCGCCATGGTGAGAACCCGTTGGGCGATGTTCATGATGGAAAAAATAAGCATATCGTTTCAAAAAAACCACACGACATTTCTGACTGGGTAGAGCTTGACAATATTCCTCCATTTGGCAACTACAACCAAGCGGTCAAAATGGATAATGGCGATATCTACCTGTTCTATCGCCATGGTGCTCATGAGAGTGATTGGGTGTACCAAAAATCGACAGATCATGGCCGTACGTTCGAAGACCCTGTCTCATTCCTCAAACACAAAGAGCGTGATGATGTAGAGGCCGTAGACAGTTGGTATGCTTGGGCCGTCAAGGGACAAGGCGATGACATAATCATCACCTACGACTATCACCTGTGTTGGAAGACCCACGCAAACAATGGTCGCGGACACACGACAGAACGTCACAACACTTACTATATGGTATTTAATACCAAGGAAGGGACATGGCGTAATGTCCAGGGTGAAACGTTCGACCTGCCGGTTACCAAAGAGCTCGCAGATAAGAAAACACTCGCTTTTGACACCGAAGACAAGTGGACCTTTAATGGTTCAGTGCATTTAGACCAAGATGGTAACCCTCATATTGGGACAAACATTGGTGTCGACTTAGGCGTTAAGAAGACGGGTGGTCCAAAACAGACGTCCCACATTCGCTGGACAGGTGAAGAGTGGATAGGTGGAAATCCCGTTAACCCTGCAGCAGTAAACTGGGGCGTCGATACTCGTGGTGATTTCTTTATTTCATCACCTGAAAAAGTAACATTTACACTAGGGTATAAGGAAAAAGGTGATGGTGTCGTAGCCTACTTTACTTCTGAAGATGGTGGTCAGACATTTGAGAAGAGCACAGAACTCTTACGCAGAGCGAAGTCTGGTTGGTCTATGTCCGCTATGATTAGCAATGCTCATCCAGATGCACGACTGTTTGTTGCCGAGAAAGCAAAAGGATCAACGCAATGGCGCAAGATGTACCTCCTCGGAGATAACGGACCAATCCAAAGGTTGCAGGAAGAAGCGCTTACGCGCACTGAATAGAAGCGATAATTAAAGTCTCAACTCATCTAGAATAAGGTGGGTTGAGGCTTTTTCATTTATCACCGATAACCAGAGATTAATCTGTCCCCATTTCAATCATCAAATCAACATCGAACTCATATTTTGCTTCCATACTCAGGTTATTACATTCTTCAGAGCTTAGACTCCAAGATTTATTCTCAATTCTATAACGTATTTCGTCAAAGAAATGCACCTGGTCATGAGTACTATTCGACGCTATCGCAACACCATATGCCTCACAAATATCTTGGTCTGTCATTGCATAGGCACTTAATGACATACAAACTGAAACTACTGCAATAATTGCTTTCATGTTTTATTCCTCATTTCAATGATGGGTCTCATTGTTAAATGTAGTCAATATCACATTTATAACAAAATTATTTTTTCAACACTCTTCACACAAGCAAATATAACCACTTAATAAGACTAAATTAGCCTAAATTACAATATTAACATGAAAATAAGGAGAATAAATGGAACCAGAAAACTAGTACTATCTATTGCTCTGTAAACACAAAAGCATAGCTAGTTAGTCATCATAGACTGAACCTTAAGCATTAAGACCAGCATAAATCCCGTCTAACGTGATGTTTTTCTTTGACTTCCTCTGGGCGGACTTTTGTGCGTTCTTAAATATATAGCTAGAGGCCCATTCCAGTTTATTACCTATTTCTGACCATGCCTTGTGGCTGATACATTCAAATATGGGCAACAGCCACACATCCACATTTTTTGCCGCCTTAAACAGCGAGACCGATGGCATTATCTGAAGCGCAGTACTGCGCCTGATGATCAGCGAGAGTAAACTGGCCCAGATAAGCCCATCAACGATGGCCTTTTGTGCGGTGACAAATCGTTGCCAGTTTGTGTGAGATTTTAATTCTTTAAAAAGCAACTCCACCTGCCATCGACAGCGGTAGATCGCCATTATGTCATCAGCAGTATAGGTACCTGAAGGCAAGTTAGTTAACCAAATACAGAATCGCTTTTCTTCGGCAAACCAACATCTTACCACTCTAAATTCTTGCTTACCACTACGAACTTTAAGGTCGAGTACCTGTGAGCGATTAGTACCTCGAGTGATGTCTTTGAGCTTCTTTCCTTCTAGTTTAGATAAATGCCGGCCCTGACCGTTTCTCGCTTCTATAACATGAGGATTCAGGGACTTTGCTCCTCGAAAAATATAGAAACCACCATACAGTTCAAGCTCAGTAAAGAATTGGAAGTCAGGGTACCCTGCGTCAGCCAACAACAATTTGTTACTCATTGTTTTGGGGGCGGGCAAAAAGTCTCTTTCTGATGCTGTATCAGCGCTGATGCTCATTGCGACTGGAGAAAAGCTTTTTAAAGACATTGTCATATGGCATTCAACTGCGGCTGGATTGCGTTTAAATCGGCTCGGGTAAACGTTCGAAAGGTCACGATGAATGTGGAAAGAGCTACCATCTTGAAGCAGCACATCATCAAAGGTGGCGAGTTTATCTGGTAGGTTGGCACTCTGCTGGCGAGCAAACTGAGCTATCGCTCGCATGGCCAATTGGCGCATGAATATCGGAAATTCTTCTTTTCTTAACTGGTTATGGTAGGGCTTATAAGCCACAGTATCTTTAGCGCTTAAGCACATCCCATTGAATTGCCTTAGTAAATCGGCAATAGATGAGCAGTTTCCTTTGCTCAAAGCGGCCACTAGGCTTACTACTAGCTGGTCGGGTAAGATAGCCCGACATCGCTTCATAAGTCCTGTACTTTTCGCCATTTTTTGAAGGCTATCAGCATTAAAGAATTGCTTAAACTGTTTTTGTAGGGAGATAATCGTCATCGGCTTCACGGTTGATATGGGTGGTTTGTTTGGCGACGATTATCTGATCATAAATGAAGCCTTTTTTCTATCTAAATAAATAGCTTAGAGCTTAAGATCCTGTCTATGAGTTAGTTATCGTTATCGTTATAGTTAATTTAACCACTGAACCTATGGTACTTTACGACTGCATTTACTCCCAAAAAAAAACAGGCCCTCTTTTGAGGCCCTGTTTTTTAATAATATCAGCTAAGCAATTTTATATTAAAAGCTATAGAGGAAGCCTACCCTTGTGCGGAGTTGGTAGTCTTCTGACCTAGCACTAACAGGAACACCTGCAAAAGTAACAAATGGCGTCCACCCCTTAGCCACTCGGTAATACGCTTTTAGCTCTAGGTGCTGTTTAAAGTCATGATTATTATACTGTTTTACATCGTCAAGGCTCTTAAAGTAATCATACTGTAAGCCCAAACGCAGCGCGTCGTCTATTCGATAATCTAGATTAAATTGGTATTGACTTTTTTGGGTAGTATCTTTGTCGTCGCTGCGAACATGAAACTCATGCTTATATTTCAACTCAGTAGAGAAACCGCTACCAAGCTGATAAACAAAACCCATTTGCGGTTTGTACAGAAGACCACTAGTTACTGATGTCACTTGAAGCTGTGGGACAAGCCTAATATCGTCATTAACGTTGTAACGATGGCCAAGTTGCACCTCACCACTACCCAATTGATACGTGCTTAGCGTTTCGCCCTTATGAGAAACCTGAGCGCCAAAGAACGTGTTACCAGAGCTAGCTCCAAGTTTAATCAGAGTAGCGTTTTTATTTATTGGGTTACTAGGATCGGCCAAGTGTTCTTGACGGACCATCAATGTTGCTGAAAGAACAGAGGTACTGATGAGGGTAGAGGTCACTGCTAATGCTATTAGATTTGCTTTTTTCATGTTTCAATTCCTTGAATTATAATTTTTCAACCAAGTTTGGAAATGGTATACACTTGGTTTATTTTTAAATATTTGTTCCAATGTTATAGTTACAATTATCCCTACAAGTTATAAGAATTATTTTTGTTAAATCCTGGGGCAATTTCTGCCTAACTACCTAAATAGTGTGATAGTAATTTTCAATATAATGCCGAAAATATTCTAATGTAGTGATAAAGTGTGCAAGCAATATATGACAAGTCATTGGGCAATAATAATTATTGTAGATAGCATGAAGCTCATCGATACTGATAGCGATGAATACATTTAATATATAAGGTAACGCGGTATGAAAATTATTGCACTTTTACTCAGTGACGGATTCGAAGAAGGTGAGGCAATCAACGTAATTGACATATTACGTCGCTTGGAGCTTTCGGTGAAGATATTGTCCTGCGATCAAACCGTTAGTCTTACCTCCTATCATGGGGTAAAAATTGTTGCCGATGACCTATTATCCTCCAAAATACAATGTGATTTTGATGCAATTGTTCTTGTTGGTGGTCCACCGAATACCGATAAACTAGGTACAGACAGTCAGGTTATCCGCTTTATTGAAAGACACATCAGCATGAGTGCCTATATTGCAGCGCTATGCTCCTCTGGTGCAAAAGTACTAGCCAAGAATTCACTGTTGGGTTCTCACCACTACGTTTGCTGTGGGAACTTCCACCAAAATTACTCAGATGGCTCATACATCAATCAACCCGTTGTGATGGACGGCCAATTTATTACCGGGCAAGACTATGGCTACACAATCGATTTTGCGTTTGCTATCGCAGAGGTTCTACTCGGCGACACCAGAACCAGATCAAATGACGTTAGTGATGTAGACTGGGTAGCGAAGCATATTAATTATCGTCGATTCACTGAATACAAACTCTGATAACTCACCACCGCTCGCTTTCAGTCATCTAGCTTTGATTTATATAAAAAGGGCCAACAGGATAATCAACTTGTTGGCCCTTTTATTATACTGTTTTATATTATAGATCTAAGTCAATAACTTGTAGATATAGCGGGCGAGAGTTACCCTTTGCACGTTCCATTAGATAATAATATAACTTACCATCTTGAATATGTACCTTACCGTGGCTAAACTTCTTATCTGATTTAGACTCATAGACACGTTCAAATTCGTTAGTTCCGCCTTTCGCTTTTTCAACATATGGTTTGCCATTTTTATTCAAACCAATGATATAAATATTTTCACCAGCAGTATAAATATTAGACGCACCTACAAAATCGTCAGAAATAATAAACTCTTTTGCACCAGCAGGTTTATATGAGTGTAAGTGAACCATCTCGAAATCTGGACGTTTGTTATCTCTGGACTTAACACGACTGATCATGTGTACATCGCCCTTCTCTGTCACAGTCCAATCAAAATTCTGTACAATATGCACCGAATCTTTTTCGGTATGACTAATGTAGTCGCCTGGCTCAAACACCTTAATTTCATCTGAGTTCACAAGTGGAAACGTCATGCTTTCACCTGAGTGGTTTTTCCATTGGCCATCACCACTAGGGCTATCAGAGTATGCGTAGTAAACGCCATTTTGATAAACAAATTTGTCGTCCCGTTTAGCACGCTGCTGGAAACTAACCCTGAGCTTACCATTAACATACTTCATGCTGCCGTACAGACCCCAGTTATAGGCATTACCATAGGATTTGGCATCTAAAACGTTAAATTGATTCCAGTCAGACCAATGGCCTTTCTCTGCATCATAATGAGCAAATACATACCCACCGTTGTTGTTACCGCCTTTACGCATATAAACCAGCAAGGTTCCATCATCGTTTGTGTAGAACGTTGGATAAGTGAGACCTTCGTAGCTGGCATAATCAATTTTACCACTAAGCGTTAAGTGCTTGTAGTCATTGTCACCGGCACTTAACGGGCTAGTATCCTTAACAAACTTATCCAACGTAAAATCTTTATCCACAACCTCAGCAGCCCCAGGCACACTGAATGAATAGCGGAAGTAATCTTCACTAAATGATCCATCTGCTGGTCTATCTTCGCCATATGCATGCATATCATAAA
The DNA here is from genome assembly GCF_024347335.1 of Vibrio celticus. Taxonomy (NCBI): domain Bacteria; kingdom Pseudomonadati; phylum Pseudomonadota; class Gammaproteobacteria; order Vibrionales; family Vibrionaceae; genus Vibrio; species Vibrio celticus. The sequence goes on along the minus strand of NZ_AP025464.1, from coordinate 52,290 downwards.
GCATATGAATCGTACCATCGATAGGACTTATCTCAACCGCGATAGTGTTGTGTGACTCACCGATATGCGGTTGGTTTAGAAAACCTGTATGTTGATGTGGGAACTCAATCGTTTTAATGGCACCGGTTTTGGTGTTAAGTCGACTTAACATGACGTGTCGATTTTGCTTACCACCACTATACCAAGTCATAAAAACGTAGTCTTTGTATGTTTTTACACTATCTCCATGAGCTGATATCTGAGGTCCAAACTTATAATCATAGACATCAGACCCGTTGTCATCGGCATGTCGAGCTTTAAGTCGACTTCCATCAAAATGTAGGGCTCCATCGGTGATTTTTACTTCACTCTCAAGAGCAATAGCAGCATTGGCTACTCCAGTAGGTACAAATAACATTGAGCCGAATATAGCACTCGCACATAAGCTAAATTTAAACATATTCATTGATATTCCTATAACAGTTATTTTTGCTTCTCGTTAATTGATAATTTTATTATTATTTATTCACGTAGCAGAATTTAGATACAAATAAAACCATCTATATCTTATCAAGAGACTAAATAGTAAGTAACACAAACTATTGCAACATCTAATGACAATATTTGCCATTTAAAAATCTAATATCACAGTTTACATGCGGCACAGTAAATTTGATATTTTTTATAACAATCACACTTATGAATTACTATGCCATTAATATATATTAGCTTACCAATACATATATCACTTCATCACAAAAAGATATTAATGATGTATTTATAGATCACTAAATCTAATGATTTCTTTTGCAGCGGATAAATCAACAACTTCTTTCATGGCGATCATCTGGGTGACTATGTTACCTATCCCCGTTGCTTCAATCGGGCCAATAATGACCTCACGCTCGGTTTCTGCTTTTATCAGTTCATTGAGGAACTCATTCTTGCACCCACCGCCAATAATATTGACAACACTAATTTCCTGGCCGGTTATCTCAGATATTTCATCAATATATTTCTTGTAACACCTTGCCAAACTACGGTAGACGCACGCACTGACTTCTCCTACTGTCGACGGTGGTATTTGGCCCGATTCTTTACAATAATTGACTATTTCCTCGATCATATTATCGTTTACAAAGAATCTTTGATCGTTCACATCAATTACTGAAGTAAAATCTTTAGCTTCTCGAGCTAGCTTGACTAGTTCAGAGTACGAATATCTATGATCCAAATTTCGCGACACTTCTTGGACAATCCACAACCCCATTATATTCTTCAAGAATCTATAGCGCCTGTCGACCCCCCCCTCGTTGGTGAAGTTCTTCGACCTTGACTGTTCGTTGACTATAGGATCGAGCAACTCCTTGCCTAACAGTGACCATGTACCCGAACTAAGAATGACACCGTTATCTTCTATGTTCAAAATACTAGCTATAAAAGCAGATCCGGTATCGTGAGTGGGGGGTAGAATCACTTCACAATCAAAGCCGACTTCATCTACTAACTCTTGTGTTAACTTGCCGACTTTTGATAACGGAGGAAGTGCTTCATGAAATACATCTTTTTTAAGACCAACAAATTCAATCAGATCTTCGTCCCATTTATTGGCTTCGACGTTATAAAGTTGTGTTGTGGTGGCATTAGTATATTCGTTGACTTTTTTCCCTGTCAGTAAGTAATTTAAGTAGTCAGGAATCATGAGGAATGATTTGGCTTGTAACTTAACCTCTTCTGGGAGTTTCTTTAACTGGCAGATGGTATTGAAGTCCATAAATTGAATACCAGTTTTGGCATAGAGCTCCTCATCACCAATTTGTGAACAAATTTCGTTCATAACGCCATTGGTTCGCTTGTCTCGATAAGACACTGCATTACCAATCAAACGATCATCACTATCAAGAAGGACAAAATCTACCCCCCATGTATCGATACCAAGTGCTGTTGGCTTCTTTCCCAATTTTGCACACTTCTTTAGGCCGGTTACTATTTCAGAGAACAGATAACCAAGATCCCAGCAAAGCTGATCGTCTACATTAAAGATTTGATTTCCAAATCGATGGATTTCTTCAATCTTGAGCTTGCCATCATCTAGATGGCCCAGCAAGTGTCGTCCGCTTGAAGCACCAATATCAATTGCTAAAAAGTAATTCATTACAACCTCCAATCGTCACTGATCGTTGATTATAATTGGGTAAAACTGTCCTATAAATACAAAGCTTTGCACTCCAAAACATCATTTTTTGCTAGATAGCCTGACCGTTGTCACAACTTGTCTTGGCAACGCGTATAGCGCTATGTTGTCGACTCCTCCGTGATATGGTTGCTTAAACCATAGCGTACGGATAACGAATGAATACAAGATGATCTTGTCGATGGCAAGGATAATCACCCCATCGTGATCGATACCAAAAAAAACACACCTCGAACCGTGCCATTGTTGACTGAATTCACACTTAAAATGCCGGTTCAATTATTTATTTTTTTTGTGTGTATATTTAAATATCAGTACGGCGCATCGCAAAAGTTGGTCGTTAGAAAGGCAATATTTGCGCAGTGTCACACGAGTAAACTAGGGACTAAGCGGGGTTTATTATGGAAAGAGGACTGTACGATTTCATGGAAAAGATGAGGTCTACCACTATTGAAGAACAAGCGATAATCAATGAAGTTTCAGGCATCGATAATAGCATTTTTACGGATAGATACCGAAACATCATATCTTTTGATAAAGTTTGTCCAAAAGGTAAGATGATATCCATAAGAAAACATACTCGTTTTATCCATTACCCTGAACATAGCCACGATTACGTAGAGATCTGTTATGTACTGAGCGGGCGTTCGCTACAAGTTGTAGAAAATGAAGAGGTAGAGTTACAAACAGGGGATTTATTGTTCTTAGGCCCAGGAGTCACGCATGAGATATATCCTACTGGAGATAAAGATATCTTAATTAATTTTATTATCCATAAAAAGTTCTTTAGCTATATCTTTGAATTTATAAGTGAAAACTGTAGCTTATCTAACTTTTTTACTGATGTCGTGTTTAAAAAGTCCTCGACCTCAGCGCTAATTTTTTCAACCAAAGGTAATAATAGGCTTGAGACGTTGCTCAATGAGATGCTTTCAGAGTTAGACGGTGACGAGCCTCTAACCGAGCCACGTGTTAAGTTCCTACTCGGTATCCTTGTACTTGATCTGACGCTTGAAAAACCCCAGCGAATTGAAAAAGTGACTTATGATCAAGGTGTTCTTTGCAAGGTCATCACCTATATGGAGAAAAACCTCAGATGTGCTAACTTAAACGAAATTTCTGACCAGTTAAAAATGAAGAATTACAATCTTTCTAAGCTTATAAAAAAAGAAAGTGGTGTAACATTCAATAATTTATTAAGAGAGATCAGGTTTAATAAATTTTGCGACATTATTAAAATAAAAAACATTAGCATTAATGATCTAGCAATAGAGGTCGGTTTTTCAAACACCAGTGACTTCTATAAAAAGTTTAAGGCTAAGTTTGGTGTATCTCCAAGAGAATATCGAAACACTCATTAATATATCGGTGACATTTATTTTGATTTGGTTGCGTAATTCCTTGGAACAAAACCAGGAAGTTACGATCTGATTAGGCTTAAGTTGCCGAATTCAACTTAAGAGTAAATGTGATCTGTTCCAGCCAGAAATCGGGCTTAACTAAGCGATATATTGTTGTCCAAAGTTAACTGGGGTTAGATACCCAAGAGCACAGTGCCTTCTAGTCCAATTATAACAAACCTCTGTGTATTCGAAGATCGCTTGGCGCATATCTTCTTGTACTGAGTAGCTTTGTGACGGTACTTAATCCAGTAATGCCCACTTCGAGAAACCCCGAACAGTTTACCCATACGGACAACACTGAAGCACAGTAGGTCTTAGAGCATAAATTCGTAGCAATCTACTTTAGATTTTTCGCGAAGTAGATTACGGCCTTTACTATATCTAGCACTTTAGGTTGCTCAGTCAATTGTCTCTTGAGCTAGGACTTCAGCGGCTAGATATTTTTCCCGCTTACTAGTGCTGGTGTCTTTCTTGACCGCCCCACGCTGCAGTAGATCTGAGATTCGTGTAAGCCGAGTGTCTCGCTCTGAAGCAACCCCTACTTTCTCTGCTAGCTTCAGGGTTTCTGCTTTAAATCCAGAAAATGGATAACACGTCTTTTCTTGCTTGTCATGGTTCACCACTTTAGTGATTGTACTCACTTAACTCAGTGTCCAAAACTGCTGGTACGGGTCACTAAAGCAATATGAGGCCACATCTCAGCCTAACCTCAGCCCCAGCATGAAAACGTCAAATGAAGCGCACAAAAAAGCCAACAGCTAACGCTGTTGGCTTGATGAGATACTGTTAACGTATTTTAGGTAGATACATATAGAACACCCTGATTATTGCTGGCCCGCTACCGTAATGACAGTAGCTTGAGCACTCTCTCCGCGAAAGCCATGGCCTCCACCAAGCTCGTAACCATCCTCAAAGCTTTCAAAGTCGTTATCAAACAAAACCGTTTCACCTGTCACCGATTTTACGTTATCTACAAGCACTTCGTGAGAAGATACTGTCTTTTTAGCCGCAATTCGAACGTTCAGAAACTTCACCGGTTCATTGCTAACAGCATAGTCAACGGTTGCTGTACAAGTATTACCTTCTATGTCCGCGCTATCGCTAATCACTTCAGCATTCTCGATGGTAAATGAAAACTGATCATTACCCCAAGTAGTCTTGATTGGAAGCGTTTCTCCCATGGTGAACTCACAAATCGGATCAGAGAAAGCATTTGAAAGCTTACGGTATTTAATTTGCGCCCGCTCGCCATCAATAGCTTCAAACAATAACTCACCGTAGCTGTTTGCCGATGTAAAACCATTCGTATAAACAGCGACGTAGGCCTTAGAATCACCATCCTCAGCGCTATCTTCATTTAAACGATAAGTAATATCGGCGTCGAACGAGCCTTCAGCAGCTGGTTCACTGAGCGCCATATTGAGGGTGCCACTCAGTTCCTCAGTAATGTTTTGAATGCGCGCGACCTTAGATTCACCGTAACGGTCATCAGCATCTTTCGCTGCATCTTCAACTAATTTATTGTCTGACTGATCGAAACCGTTGTAAAAACCATCATTTCCACCGTCAATAATGAGCTTGCCATCATCAAAACTGTAAATTCCTTGAACTTCTTTAACATCAGTATCGTAATAGTTGAAGGTGATAGATTTAGTCTCTTCATCATAATCGAAATCAGAGAATTCAATCTCATAAGTTCCGCTGACCTTGTCATCATTGTAGTACTTCAAGCGACTTTCAGAGAAGTAGTAAACGTTTGGAAGATCTGTATCAGAAGCTGCTGCCACTTTCACTCCTTCATGGTCGAGTTCCCAATATACTCCTGTCAATTGAGTAGCATCACCATCGCCAGGGTTGCTAGGTGTTTGATCGTCGTCAGAACACCCACTAAGGAGTAACGACACACATACCAAAGGAATCGTAAATTGCAGTTTTTTCATAGTATAATCTCATTAATTTGGGTTGGACAAAGATTCAATCTTGTTTGACCTCTTATTTCATTAGGACAACAAGCGATATAAATAAAACGATAAAAACCTACCATCGAATCTCTTCGGAAAACTAATTACGGGGTATAAATGGTTTTAATGCAAAAGTTTAATATATGATCACCTATTATTAGATAATCACTCAACGTAAATAATTGAATTTTACTAGGTCAAATTTTGCGGTTAGTTGTACAAGACAGTAAAAAGATAACTCATGAACAAAACCGCCACCTCTACAGTATTAGTGTTTAAGTAGTATTATTATAAATTTCACACAATAATAGTTTAAGCGGATTATTGCCGAGTAATTGCAACTTATTTATTATAAGTGATCGGAATTATGAGGCCATTATCATACTTAAAAAAATAAACCTTCTTCATTATATCAATTATTTTCTGTAACCTAGCGCAACAACGTTAAAGCTTGCTTAGAACCTACCAACAGTTTAGCTTTACCAAGATCCCATAGGTTTTTAGAGTCATATAATGGGTTGAGTGCACTCATCGAAATGGAACTTGGTCACAGCCCATTCAGAAGGTGATCTGCTCCAGTAAGACTGGACACCGCATTAAGCGACATATTGTTTTTCAAAGTTAACTGGGCTTAGATACCCAAGAGCACTGTGCCTTCTTGTTCGATTATAATCAACTTCGATGTATTCAAAGAGTGCTTGACGCATCTCTTCTCGGGTCATTATCGGCTCGTATTGGACGGCTTCTACTTTCATTGAGTGGAAAAAGCTTTCAACACAAGCGTTGTCCCAGCAATTTCCCTTCCTACTCATACTTTGCTTTAGATTATGAGCTGCGATTAAGTCGCGGTAGTCTTTTGAACAATATTGGCTACCTCTATCACTATGGATAATCACTTCTTCTGGCATACCTCTGCGGAACAATGCCATTGATAGCGCATCACAGACCAGAGTTGCGGTCATTCTGGTACTCATTGACCAACCAACTACTTGCCGTGAGTACAAGTCGATAACAACGGCTAAATACATCCAGCCTTCGCTTGTCGCTAGATAAGTGATATCTCCAGCCCATTTTTGGTTTGGTGCTGTCGCATTAAAGTCTTGCTCAAGCAAATTCGGGGCTACAGGAAGTCTATGCTTACTGTCTGTCGTACATTTGAACTTACGGGCGGCCTTCGCGACTAAGCTCTGGCGCTTCATGCTCGCGGCAATGGTTTTTACATCGTGCTTATTACCATTTGCCTCAAGTTCTTTTTGAATGCGCCTTGCACCGTCGCGTTCCTTTTTATCATCAAAGACTTCTCGAACTTTGTTATCAAGCTGCTTGCGGTGCTCGTTGCGTTGAGTGACTTTATGGCGATTATCAATCCAATAATAAAACCCACTTCGAGAAACCCCAAACACCTTAGCCATACGGACAATCCTATATTGCATCAGGTGTTCGAGCATAAACTCATAGCAATCTATTTTAGATTTTTCGCGATGTATGGAATCCACTCATACTCTGCCAAACTTAAGCATGGGCAGGAACTGTAAAATGAGGTGTCATCATGCTAAGAACGAACGTAATCGGCATAGATTTAGCGAAAAATGTATTTCAGGTTTGTAATATAAGCTGCCAGGGAGAGTTACTCAGCAACAAAGCTATAAGCAGGCAGAAGCTTAAGGAGCTCCTTGCTAAAGCCAAACCATCCCTTGTTGCTCTAGAGGGCTGTGCTACTTGTCACTACTGGGGTAGATACGCTGAGTCCTTCGGCCATGAGGTGCGTATAATTAATCCGAAAAAAGTGAAGGCGTATGTTGAGGGTCATAAAACGGACGCCAATGATGCGCTTGCTATCGCCAATGCGGCACTTCAAATAGGGATAAAATACAGTAAACCTAAATCGATGGAACAACAAACTTTGATGTCTCTTGAAGCAAATCGCCAGTTTCTTTCGAAAACTATCGTGTCATTGGGGCTGCACATTCGAAGCATCATTAACGAATACGGTATCGTTAGGGCTAAAGGCACTAAAGGGCTTGCTGCATTAGTGACTTCAGCGCTTGATGAAAGGGATGTTCTACCTGCAAGTTTAATTGCTACTTTATCAATGCTCTGGCAACAATACCTTAACCTGAAAGAAGAGTTAAGCCATCTTCAGAAATCCATGAATGCGACAACTCGCCAAATAGAACCCTGTAAAAGGCTCATGGCTCTTGAAGGTGTTGGTGAGGTAACAGCATCCATGCTTTATGCTAATTTGGGTGACGGGACACAATTTACTAACGGTCGACAAGCATCAGCATTTATCGGGTTAACACCGAAGCAATACAGTTCAGGTGGTAAGGTGACGATGATGGGTATTGATAAATTTGGCGGAGTTAAAGATCTTCGCTCAATGCTTTACCTTGGTGCTATGGCATACATATATCGACTGCCTGACTCACCTACAAACCAGAAACAGGCGTGGCTTATCAAGTTAGTCAATAGAGTCGGTTTCAAAAGAGCTTGTATCGCTTTGGCAAACAAAACTGTTAGAACAGCTTGGGCAATGCTTCGCTATGAAACAAAATATCAGTCAAAGACACTATCCTGCTAGCAGTATAAATTAACAGATTACAAATAATGATGTTCAATGGTTAGACCAGCCTACTGAGACCCTGACTACTTCGCAATGCTATAAAAAGCTTTTTTCGCGGCAATGACAGTAGGTGCGCATGCATCAAAGGTTAGAAGGTCGCTCCTTCAATGAGAAACCGAATATACGACCGCATCTTATCCATTGCACATTCTTATCTTGTAAAACCCGTGGATTCCATATACGAAGTAGGTGGCGGCCTTTTTTACGATATCTAACTCTTCAGCTTGCTCTGCTAATAATCGCTTGAGCTTGGCATTTTCAGTGGCGAGTTCTCTTTCTCTATCGCTGATTTTCGCATCTTTTTTGACGGCTTTACGCCACCCATAAATTTGAGATTCATATAGTGAAAGCTGTCGTGCGGCGGCAGCGACACCGACTTTCTCTGCTAACTTAAGCGCTTCGGCTTTAAATTAAGGAGCATGTTTAATTCGTGTTTTCTTAGTTGTCATTGTTCACCTCGTTAGTGATTGTACTCACTTAACTCAGTGTCCAAAACTTCTGGTGCGGATCAAGGTACCTCGATGGATTTATCAATAAGCAGCGCAAAAAATTAAATGGCCAAAGCGCTCCGACGAGAGCGTCCACAGGGCAGCAACTAAAGAAGCGGAACTTCAATCTCAATCAGATCGATGCGCAGCCAAAAGGAAAAAGCTAAAGTCAGCAAAACCGATACAGCACTCGGTTACATCAATACAATTTACCGCATTGAACTTAAGCTGACTGAATTAAAAGAAACTGGTAAGTATATGCAAGAGCAAGTAGTGGAGTATCGGCACAAACACTCCCTTGTTTGATAATTTGAAGGAATTCTTAGATAAGAGCATTACCCAATTGCCATCAGAAAGCTTAACGGGCAAAGCTATCAATTATATGTTGAATCAGTGGTCAAAACTGGTAATTTACTGCGATAGTGGTTAGCTACGCATTAGTAACATCATGGTAGAAAATGTAATCCCTCTATTCGCAGTAGAGCGAAGAACTTGACTCTTTGAACCGGTGCTCAAGCGCGTGCTATTAGTTATAGCTTGATTGATACAGCCAAATTACACGGACTTCAGCCCTAAAGGAGAATACAAACAACACTAGCATAGCAGGCCAAAAAGTATAAGCTTTTAGAAGCCTGCTGTTGTTTTCTAACCTAACTTAAGATTGGTGATTTCTCGCCGTGTGATGCTCTATTCCATACTCGCACCGGTAACCAAAACCAATATATCGTAAACAACCTCTGTTTCACCGACATAAATACCCCATCGGAAACCAACTTCTTCGGTACGCTCAAATTGACCACTACCAACAAGTTCTTCATCAATGTACATTTCATAGTCTAAGCCATTATCACGAACTCGCATATCAAATGGTTTACCAATAGTATTATCAGTAATCTTGATCTTTTCACCGATACGTGGATAGAACCACAAGCTTCCATCGCCATGCACTCTCAACATAACTGACCAATGGTCAACGTTGTTGCCTTTTGCTTGAAACAATGAACAGTAATGGTCTTTTACAGGTTGTGCTGAACAACCTTTTGCTTTTAGTACGTTAAACCGTGCAGAAAATTCATGCCACTCACCTGGGGCCCAGCGTCCATCAGGGCTAAAAGCCTCTATGCGAGCTGCTAGTTCACGTGAACCACTAACACTTTCTTCGTCTTTAAACAGGCGGAAAATCTGGGTATTGCTGTCCTCTTGGTACCAACGACTCCATGCATCAAATTTATTTGGGCTAATTGATGAGTTACCAACCGTATGTATACGGTAGTTATTAGCCTCGCTGTTGATTGGTCGATTCCCATAAGGACCAGTTTCTACCGTCTCTGGGTTTATAGTGATAGTCGACCCCTGGACACCTGTTGACGTTGGCGTGCCAAGTGGTGATAGATTACCTGTGTCTAAGACCTCTTGCCACGTCATATCAGTTCCGTTTTGACTATAGAACTGACTAATATCAACGGGGGCTTCTCCCTGCACCGTGGTAACGGATGATTGAATGGTACTAGAGTGATAACCACCCACACTACCTCCAGTTAAATCCTGTCCACTATTATAGCTCTCAAAGTCATCAGAAAAGACCACTTTTTGCGAATCATTTGAGTACACCTCGAGATTGTCCACTAAAAACTCGTAACGACTGGTTTTACTGACCGAACCTACACGCAGAGAAAAGCGATCGACAGGGCCTGCGATTACAGCGTAATCTACTGTTTCGTCAGCGATAACTTCATCGTTTTGTATGATCTTAAATATGAAGTAGTTCTCGTCCCAGTTTGTTTCAATGGACATAGGAACGCCAAATTCAAATTTACCCACCTCATCAGAAAAGCCAGGATTTCCCTCACGGTAGCGAATTCTTCCTTCGCCTCCGTCAGCAGGGTCATTATCCATAACGATGTCGCCGAAGTTTTTACCCGAAGTGAAGCTACCATTAAAGAGACCCACATATGCGTAGTCGCTTTGATTATCACCAACCTCATCATCGGTGTTAAGACGCACAGTGGCATCGAACGTGAATTTACCAGAGCTGACTTTATCTGACGGAACAGCAAATCGAAGCTCACCGGCGCTCGTAGTCAAAAGATCTTCGATTTTTCCCACTTTGTTTTCAGTGGTATTATCAGCCTGCTTTACAGCATCAGTTACCGCTTCATCATCAGAGCGATCGTCGCCGATTAATTCACCTTGATTTCCAGGATTAATGGTAAGTACATTACTCTCGACAGAATATGTCCCTGATACGACGGAAATAGCATCACCTTCGTAGTATGTAAATGAAATGGTTTTTTTATCCTCATCATGGTCATAATCAGAGTACTCTATTTGATAGTTTCCGAGTTCTACGTCATCATGATAGTATTTCAAACTCTCGTCAGAAAACAGATAGATATTGGGTAGGTCTGCTGATGTTTTGGATAGAGAACTTGCGCCACGGGGGGCTAGTTCCCACAGTACACCAGTTAGCTTGTCATTGCCTACAGGTGGATCTATAGGTCCATTATTAGACTGTTCTTCACTGTTGCAACCAGCAATTAGCATGGAGCCACAAAGTATAGATAGTAAAACCCTATTCTTACTCATATAATGTTTCACCTAATGTTGGAATTAATTTTAATTGTAAGTATCTCTCTTTACACCTAATTTGGTATTGCTAAGTTTTTTGTGCAATTTATTTTGTCTTAGATATTATTGAGGTTACAATGTAAATAATTGACAACTTCCATGTCAAAATTTGCTTCTTCTACTATCAAGCTTTAATCCGACATAATACCCTTCCTTATTAATTAATGAAGAAGCTATATGTGAATAAAGGAAAGTAACTGACCTAACACCTCTAAATAGACAGCAATATTGAATACGCCTTATCGCTGACAAATTATTGACCGCAAGGTTTTTTATTTTTCACCAACCAAAGATTGTCTTCCAATAAATGGCATTAGTCGCTTGATATTGGCGAGTGTCACACTTCACCGTTGAATTGGGGAGTGTTAATCGCAAATTTTGACGTTACAAAACCCAAAGATAGGTGTTATTTTTTTTATCTTATGCTGTATGTTACTAATTTTAAAACTAAAGAAACTTTGAAAATTAAAGGTGTTTTTTACGATTAAATTTATTAATTTAATCAATAGTGACAGGGTTATCTTTATCTTATATTAATTGATGTGTTGCTATTATAATTTATAACATTTATTTTACATCTATTTTATGGAAAACAAAAATGTACAAAAATATTATATTTTTTCAATGTTAGGATTAACTATATCTGCATCGGCTTTTAGTGGTGACAAAGTTTCCGATAGCAATAATCAAGGAACTGATCTTCATAATTTTTACGTTCAAGAAGGATCAGATCCTACTTGGTCACAAATCTTAAGTACAGCTGCTTTAAAACCACTACAGACACATACTTCAGCAGGTTTTGAAGGTTCTCGTATTAAAATTGATCACGAGAAAGTGGAGACCGGACCTTATGGTAATCGAGCAATAAATAGCGAAAGCAATAAGTATCGTATACATACCGTAGGCCACCCTTCGATTACGCAAGATAAGTTTCATCTGTGGAGCCGTTGGTATCAAGAGGACGGTAACACACAAATTTTTCGCCTGTTTAAAGACGAAGAGAATGTTAGTAATCAGCGTAAGCTAGCAGCTCGGGTAGAGGCATTTAGTCCTCAAGACCGCTGGTTACCAGAACCTAGTGTTTGGCATGAATTTTCTGCACGTTTCAATGTATTGAAAGCTGCGGGGTGCTCAGCAGAGCCTGTTAAAAAGCATTACTGTTCTTTGTTCCAAGCTAAAGGTAATAACGTAGATCATTGGTCGGTCATGTTGAGAGTGCATGGTGACGGAAGCCTGTGGTTCTATCCACGCGGCGCCAAGCACACTAAAATTCGTGACAATGTCTTAGGTCAGCCATTTGATATGAAAGTTCGTGACAATGGCTTGGATTACGAAATGTATATCGATGGTGAGTTAGTGGGTACTGGACAATTTAAAAGAACCGAAGAAATTGGATTCAGATGGGGAATCTATGTTGGTTCCACTAAAGTTCTTGATGATATTTTAGTTTTGGTTACTGGGGCAAGTATGAAGTAGCTTTATTGAGAGAGATAAATCATTTCAATAATAAGTACACGAAACAATAGAAGTCATTCCGTGATAATTTTTCGGTATAACTCATGATAGTTATGGTTCATCGTTTGTCAATTGATTGAAATGTTTTGTCAATACATTACCTGATTAATTATTTTAAACTGTACGTGGGGATTAAGCTGTTGAAACAAATGTCACTTCTTAAGAACAAACTATTGTTCATTTGTATCGTACCTTTATTGCTCGTGTCATTGGCCTTATTTACAATCACAATCAATGAATTGAAGTCTTTTAAAAACGAGCAAATAGAGCGCGAGCGCGTTGTTCTATTGGAACACAAGCAAAGTGAATTAAAACACCTAGTAACGCTAGCTCTATCATCCATGCAGGATATATTAAAACTACCTGCGTCAAAAGAGCGCGATATGATGATTATCGACATAGCGAACCGTTTTAAATTTGATGATAATTCTTTTTTCTTTCTTAACTCTTATGATCAATGGTCGATTGCAAATGGTCGAATAAATAGAACTGAACCAAAGAAGCTAAGTTTCACTCGTGATTCCCCAACTGAACTGCACCCGCTTGAAAAAATGGTTCTCCAAGCTCGATCTGGTGGCGGATTTGTACAGTATGACGCGCAAAAAAGCTCAAATTCTGCATACTATCCCAAGCTTGCCTACACGCAAAATGTACCCGGTTATGACTGGTTAATCGGTACAGGATATTTTATTGATGATATTGAGCTTGCTGCGCAAGAGAAAGTTAACTCATTCGAATCAACCATCACTCGAATTATGAATCAAACAGGTCTGATTGCTTTAGGGATTTTTATTCTTTCATTAGCCGCGTGTGCGTTCTCAATCATGAAGGCCTTAAAGCCATTTGATAATATGAACGAAGCATTGCAAGACATTGCTCATGGTCAGGGAGATTTAACCCATAAATTGGTTGTTGAAGTTGATGATGAGGTGGGTCGATGTGCTAAGTCATTTAATGACTTTTCAGAAAAAATCCGCCTGATTGTCAAGACTGTCTCAACAGAAGCGCAGGTGATTAAAGGCGCGTCTACTGCACTAGATAACTCATCCCAATCCAGTTTAGAACTAGTACAAAAGCAAAAGGTTAAGACAGAATTCTTAACGCATGTCATTCATGAAATGATCATGAGTGCACAAGAAATTGCCAACAATGGGGTTCAAGCCGCTAGTGCTGCTAATAAGGCAACAGAGGAAGCAACAAAAACATCTGCTTCGCTATGCGATGCTGTGCAAGAACTGAGCAGGCTCAATGAAGATATTCATCTGTCCTCCAATGCAATGAATGAGTTACGACAAGAGACTGAAGCAATCGGCTCAGTACTTGAGGTGATTCAACAAATAGCTGAACAAACGAACCTGCTGGCTCTTAATGCCGCCATTGAAGCTGCCCGAGCAGGTGATCAAGGGCGAGGGTTCGCAGTTGTAGCGGATGAAGTAAGAACACTTGCCAGCAGGACCCAGGCTAGCACCGAAGAGATTCGTGTGATGATCGACAAACTGCAGATTAGCGCGAATAATGTTGTGGAATCTATGACAGTGAGTAGAGCATCGAGTGTTCATGCTAAAACAGTCACGGAAGAATCTAACCATTCCCTGGTTCGGGTTAATCAAGCAATCATTTTGTTGAATGAGGTAAATGCTACGATTTCGACGGCTGCCAATGAGCAGACCTCGGTTACGGAAGAGTTAAATTCTAATCTACATGGCTTATTTGAGCTTACGAATAATACTGAATCTGAGGTGAATTCGGTCGCTAGGATTAGCGAAGAGTTGAAGCAAAATGTAGTCGCTCTCAATAAAGAGATGTCGCAATTTACGGTGTAATTGGCGATTCGACTCAAACATAAAATGACGTTAATGGTGCTGACTAGGATCATCATTTAATAGCTAGGGCTTTGTTGCGTAATTTAGTGGAATAAATCCAGAACCTGCGACCTAACCAGCCACACCCACTACCTCTCATGGCTCTCTGATCTTTTAGATTGTGAGAGTCAGTGTAAAACAAACAGAATAAGCGCAGGTGGCCACGTCAGTTCAATGATTTAGCTATCACGACGGCACTCATGGTGAAAGGTTTTTTCTATGCTACTGAGAGCGCTGCAAGGATTTATCGACTCAATATTTAGGTTAGCCCATGTACCATTAAGGTGTCCGCATTACACCTGTATCAGTCGTAGAGCCAAACAAGTTGAGGTTTCATTGAAGACTAAAACGAAAGGAGCGATACGGCACATAGCCATTGATACTACTGGCCTTAAGGTTTATGGCAAAGGCGAATGGAAAGGCAAAAAACGGCACGGATGGCAAGCGTAGAGTTTGGCGAAAGCTTCATATCCCAGTAGATACAATTACTCATGAGTTCATTGCCGCCGAGCTAGTTTTACCAACGATTACAAATCGATAGGTACTCCCGAACTTACGAAAACAAATACGCCGAAGTATCCTTGCGGTGGCTGGTGATGGTTCTTATTACACTAGAGTATGTCACACTGCTAATAAGATTATGGGAGCCATCGAAATCTCGCCGTGGGCTGCCAAAAATTATATGGTTCAAATAAGCATTGAAAAGTGCGGTATGGATACCACAAACGTTCACTTTCAGAAGCAGCGATGTGTCGAATTAAACAGTTGCTAGGAGGGTAACTTAGCTTAAAAATTACTATTCACTCTGCTGATTTCTTATCAATCTTTGTCTAACATCACTACTAGCCTAGTCTAAGGGACAATTGTTAAGAACTCCCGAGGTAAGATATCCCCTTTCTCATAGCTCAGCCTGATTTACATAGTCGCACTTCTATTCGCGACTTCGGGCTATTCTATCTGTAGCTAGGTTACCCAAGCTGACTATACCTACTATCAGATATCTGTTCGTCAAGCTATGTTTTGCCATTTACTTCCTTCAGATTCCACCTCACGATAGACACCCTTGCATAAGCTAACGTGTCCTGCTCGATAAGGCACGTAGAGGGCTTTGACCTCCTAGGTTGGTGCTATGCTCGGCGCATAAAAAAACGCCCGAAATTCCAGATCAGGCGTTCTTATTCATAGATCGTAACGTAGAATTTACTATCTATTACTGACTATCATACCGCCGCTTCTTGGGCGATAGTTTCTTCTTTCTCAACCGAGAGTTTTGCCACCAGTTTGGATAGAGCTTCTACAAAGTAGTAGTCACCATAGATGAGAGAGCAATTAACACCCAAACCTTTCGGACAGTTGAACGCCCCTCCAGTTAAGATTCCCTGCTGATTATCCTCGCCTGCTGTACAGTAGTTGTCATAAAGACTCTTTAGGATCCTATTGGCGGCTTCAAAGTAATGTGCTTTCTTTGTTTCATCTTCAACAAGCTCAGAGATGAGTAACATACCACTCGCAGCACACGCCGCTGCAGAAGTATCTCTTGGCGTATTCTCATCTCTTGGAGCTCTAAAGTCCCAATGTGGGACTGCGTCTTCAGGTAACTGGTCAATAAAGAAGTCAGCGGTTCTCATGGCCGCTTCTAGGTATCTTGGCTCTCTAGTGTATTTATAACTTAATGCACAGCCATGAACCGCCCACGATGCGCCTCTACTCCACGCAGAATTCTCATTGTAGCCTTGACCACCGTAGTAGCTTTTCACATCACCAGTAATATAGTCAAACTCAACCATATGCCTTACCGAACCATCTGGTCGAATAAACTCTTTAAGCACAGTATCTGCGTGCGCCATGGCAATCAGTTTGAATCGCGGTGCATCTAGTTGGTCAGCAGCCCAGTAGAGAAGAGGTAAGTTCATCATACTGTCAATAATACTCAAACCTTTCGGGTCTGCGGCACTTACATCATTTTTATTCCAAGCGGTTAAGAAACGTCCATTGATGTTAAATCGACTCGCTAGGTGACTCGCTGCTCTAAGTGCACGATTTTTAGAACGCTCGTTGCCAAATAGTTCATACTGCTTGATTGAAGTAAGTTGCCACATAAAGCCAACATCATGGTGGATATTAACATATTCATCAAGCGGGCCATCCATCGTGTTCTCGCGTGCTATGGCGATGCCTTTGAATGGCTGGTAGTGCTCTTTCTCATAAAGCAGCCACAACAAACCAGGCCAAAAACCGACAACCCAAGCCCAAGGAGCGTGGGTATCTTCATACCTACCTTCAGACGTCATGGAAGGAAACTGTACTGAAATGTCTTCACTAGTAAATTTAACTTTCTCAAACACACTTTTCCAAGCGTTATTTGCCCACGTTTTATCTGAATCCATTTTTATCCCTCTACTTCTTTCGGTGATAATTACGTTTAGTTCATAGCTCAAATATAGGGTAATCACCTTGGAAAAAACATGTCTGTTTTTGGTGTAATCAGGGATGATTTTTGCGACGGTCGGCACCCAGTTTAGTGAACACCAAATGAAGTAGGCTTTAAGGTGATGGGCACACCTCCCTTTTAGGGTCGTAGTGCCAGACGAATAGTACAACCAGTGAGAACAATAGTTCGGGAGCTTAACGACCAAGATTCGACAAAAATAAAGCCAACAATTCACACAGGCTGAAAAGCGTAATTAATCTGTTGTGGGGGCCGGCGAGGTAGCCTTTACATTCCCATACCGACAGAGATGAGTCCCTGCCAACAAAATAACGCCATAAGATCCATTCCATCGACGCAGTCACCCACGGAGGGACAATCCACATGACAGGACCAAAAATAAATAGGATACCAGCGAACAAGGCTGCTTTTTTGCTCATCTTTCGTTCGTTGTCACCAAAAATCGATAGCAAGAAAGCGCGTTATTCGCGTTGATAGTTTGCTTAAGTAGCATCATCACAACCCAAAGCCAAAACACTTGCCAATAACTCAAATTAGCACCCATATAACTATAGGTTGGGTAACATCTATTGGTGTCACTGGCCCACCAACTTCGAGCAACGCAAATGCCCCTAATCGCAACCAACAAATGAGTTGAATGACACTAGTCGCAGACACAGTCCACGAGCCGCCACTCGTGACAATAAAATTCACGATTAGACCAACGCCAACAATCGTCACTACAAGATCAATGTTAAAAACCGCGGCTGCGAAAAGCGCTAAACCGTTTAACCAGATCGCCGCAAACATAATAGTCAAAGGAAAAGAGAGCCAGGTATAAACTTGCTCAGATGCTCGTCCGAACCGAACCTTGATAGCTTCCATAGCCGTCTCAACGCGCATCTTGCGATAACGGGGAGCAAAATAGCCAGCCGCGACGAAAAAGCCAAAGGCATTACCCCAAAAAATGAACAATACTGTCAGCCCATCCTCATAGGCCTTGGCTGCAGCCCCCGTAAAGGTCCACGCGGAAAACTGTGTCATGAAAGCAGTAGCGCCCGCCATCCACCACATCATTGCTCCACCACCGCGGATAAAGCTCGAACTATCTGTGGCAAAAAGCTTGAACACTAAAGCGGCGAACAATAAGAAAGCAAAGTAACCTACAATAATAACAGTATCAATGAGCTCTATATCACTCCTTATACATCACAGATTATTCATTCACTGCGATTAGTCCTATTGGTTTCGCCGTCCATACGGAACTCAATGACCGCAACAATGAAACTCGACTCAAATCACAGTTAATGGTTAAAAGTAGAAATATTACTACCTCGCCTTCAAGTTACGCTGATAGATTACAACTACCTGGAACGCTGTTTCAAATAAAATGCAACCTCTAATTACTTCTTGAAGGCGCGGATGATGGTAAAACCATGCTAAACACGACATCCTTTAGTCAACATCTACGCTCTAACGTTTATCAACACAATAAACATACAAAGAAACAATCAGTTAGAAATTTAAAATCAGATACTTACCAAACGTTTTTAACTCAGTAAATACTGATAAAACGGGTCACTCTCAAGCTGGATATTTGACTATGAGCCAATACAAAATAGCGATCATCGGCGAATGCATGGTGGAGCTACAACGCAAAGAAGAACTACTAAAGCAAAGTTTCGGTGGTGATACACTAAACACCGCGCTGTATCTTTCTCGTTTGACGAAAAATTACAACATTTCAGTGAGCTACATTACCGCATTAGGTAATGACCCTTTCTCTGCTGAAATGCTAAAAGCGTGGTCTGAAGAGGGCATTGATACCGATCAGGTACTGCGTCTAGACGACAAAATGCCCGGCCTTTATCACATCGAGACCGATGAAACTGGCGAACGCACCTTCTTTTACTGGCGCGGCGATGCAGCGGCTAAATTCGTGTTCGATCAGCCAGAGAGCCAATCCCTTGTCGATTCATTGATGGATTACGATGCGGTTTACCTAAGCGGCATCACCTTGGCTATTTTAACTGACACTGGACGTGACACCCTGTTTAGCTTCTTAGAGAAGTTCAAGGCCAAAGGCGGCAGCGTCTTCTTTGACAACAACTATCGACCAAAATTATGGGCGAACCGAGATACCGCTCAGCGCACGTACCTTGCGATGCTCGGTTTCACGGATACCGCATTGCTCACCTTCGAAGATGATCAATACTTATTCGGTGACACATGTCTAGATGAGTGCATTGAACGCACTCAGCAAGCAGGCGTCTCTGAAATTGCCATCAAGCGTGGCGCAAAAGAGTGCCTAGTACTTAGCGAAGGTCGCGCAGAGTATGTCGCGCCTAAGCCAGTTAACTCCGTTATTGATACCACAGCTGCGGGGGACTCATTTAGCGCCGGTTATCTTGCCAAGCGCCTAACAGGTGGTGATGCATTTAGATCAGCGGAAATAGGACACAAAGTCGCCGGAACTGTGATTCAGTACCGCGGTGCAATCATTCCTAATACAGCAACGCCAACTCTTGATTAGTAGGACAAAACAAATGACAACTCTAAATGAACAGCTAGCAAGCCTTAAAGTGATTCCCGTCATTGCCATTAACAAAGTGGAGGATGCTATTCCTCTAGGTAAAGCATTAGTAGACAACGGCATGCCTTGCGCAGAAATCACGTTCCGTACCGAATGCGCAGCAGACGCAATCGCTGCAATGCGTCAAGCGTATCCAGAAATGCTGATTGGCGCGGGTACCGTTCTTACCAACGAACAGGTGGACCAAGCGATTGAAGCTGGCGTTGATTTTATCGTAAGCCCAGGCTTCAACCCACGCACGGTTCAATACTGCATCGATAAAAACGTACCAATCGTGCCTGGAGTAAACAACCCAAGCCTTGTTGAGCAAGCAATGGAAATGGGTCTGCGTACGTTGAAGTTCTTCCCAGCAGAGCCATCTGGCGGTGTGGGTATGCTAAAAGCACTAACAGCCGTATACCCAGTGAAATTTATGCCAACAGGTGGTGTAAGCCTAAAGAATGTCGATAATTATCTATCCATCAAGTCTGTATTAGCATGCGGCGGCACTTGGATGGTTCCAGCCAACCTTATCGACGAGGGTCGCTGGGATGAACTAGGTCAGTTGGTTAAAGGTGCGGTTGCGCACGTTAACTAATTCGCCCCCGCTTATGGAAACTATGCCCCACGAGCTTTGGCCATGGGGCTAATTTCTTTTTGAAAAATCAATCATGATGGGATAATAAGGAAAAAAACATCCGCTCTAACCGCTATTTTTAACGAAACCGCACCCAGCTCAAATTTACTTACCTCAACCGCCGACGCAGTTACACAGTTACGCAGCAGATGACAGTCAAGACATTAAGCGTCCAAAGCAAGTCCATGCATCTAACAGGGAGCTCAATGAAAATAAGCCTACACACTAACCGTTTGTTCGCAAATGCCAATGATACAACGGCATAGTTTGCTTGGAATAATAGACTTCAGATGCCACCTTAAGAATAGACTTTTCCGTTCAATGTGAATCTTTGCTTTTGAGAATGAGAATGAGAATGAGAATGAGAAAGGAAAGCTAGTGAAACTATGAGACAACGACCATAAGTCTGTTGACTATCAAAAATAAAAAAACCAATGATAACACTGGCTGGCCAAATCCCGATATGGACATCAAAACAAATAATAAAATAGCCAATAAGTGGTGCTACGTTTGATTTGAAGCAGCCTCAGATATAAAATTTCAAGGAGTTCTGAGGCCACTTTAAGTCAGATCAAATTAATCAATCAAAGTGCGAACGTATTCAGCAATTTCAGTGACCTGGCAATTAGCAAAGAAACATTCTTGGAACTGAGCGCCACCAACAGCTTGCTTGACTAGATCTTGATCAATCGCTTTTAGTGATACTACAACGTCCTTGCAAACAGCAGCCTTAACATCATTAAGAATTGCTGCGTTTTGCTGCTGAGGTACAACTCGTTCTACAGGGTAGCCTTCGCCACGAGCACCAGTAAATGCTTTTTCGAAGATATAACGAACATTCAGCTCTCCAGCCCAACCAAAGCCTTTCGCAAACGCCAATGAAATAGCATTACCATTGTTAATTTGGTTGAAAAGGAATGCATCTGATGGTTCTAAGCAGTAACCACATACCACACCTGGGTGAAGGTTGCTTGCCACCAACGCACCTTGGCCTGTGCCACAGCCAGTTACGATAAAGTCTACTGCTTTTGAGTTCAGTAGGATGCTCGCCATGATACCTAGGTGAATGTAAGTTAGGTGGTGGTCGTTTTCATCTGTCATACCGACATTGAATACGTCGTGGCCTAAATTACCTGCCACAAGGTTTAGTTCAGAAGCAACCATCGCATTTTTTGGTGCTTGGCTGTTTTCCATCATTAGTGCAATTTTCATAGTAGTTCCCCGACGAGAAGGCTCGTCATTAGTTTAATCTTAAACAAAATCTTTGCGCATTGGTGTGAACGTATCGATTAGCGTACCTGCCTCAACACACACACAACCGTGTTCAATATCTGGCTGCTTATACATGGTGTCACCGGCCTTAACGATGTGCATTTCCTGGCCAATCGTGAATTCAAAAGCGCCAGACAGCACATAAGTAAGCTGCTCATGTGGGTGCGAATGCATAGCACCAACCGCACCTTTTTCAAAATGGACTTCAACCGACATCATGTTGTCGTTGTGTGCAAGCACCTTTCGGCTGACACCATCACCTAAGTCTTCTAACTGCACATTTTTATTGAATACGAACATGTGTAAAAACCTATTATGTTTGTGATTCGCTAGACACCAAATCACTTGATTTGCGTAATCGATAAATGGTTACTAGGTTCGTCACTATAAGTGTCGCTTCAAGTAAGGTACCACCTATTGAACCAACCAATATATTGTTGATTAGCCAACATGTCGCACCAAGCAAAAAGCCAATACGCATTGCCACGCCGCTGAGAACAAACATTGAGAACGTCCCGATCATCGTGCCAAAAATTGACCAAAGCTGCCCTATACCATCAGCAACCCAAAACCCAAAACCACCTGCAACAACAATGAACAATACTGCTACAAGCTTGGACCGTGTATGTATCGATACCAACGTTCTTGCTGCCGACAGTCCGGCTGCCGCGGCAGATACGGTTGAACCTAGTAGTAAATAGTGGAAAAGATGATTGATATTAAAGACAAACATTAAAATTTTGAGCTGCCTGTCGTCTTTTTGGTAAAAGGTAGAAATTCCTAAACCAAAACTCAAAAAACCTAATACCTGTCCGACAGAAAATAGATCCATCACCTTCTCTTAAGCCTGTTAGCGAGACAACCAACCACCGTCAACGGCAATAGTGTAACCATTGATATAGTCAGATGCTTTCGATGCCAAGAATACACATGGCCCCGCTAGATCTTCCGGAGTGCCCCAACGGTCAGCTGGAATACGCTCTAAAATTTCAGCATTACGCTGCTCATCAGCGCGCAGTGCTACTGTGTTATTTGTTGCCATGTAGCCCGGCGCAATAGCATTAACATTAATGCCTTCTTTTGCCCATTCGTTAGCCATTAGTCGAGTCACACCCATCACTCCACTCTTTGAAGCGGTGTAAGATGGTACTCGAATACCACCTTGGAATGACAACATTGACGCGACGTTAATGATTTTGCCACCTTGGCCTTGCGCGATAAACTGTTTCGCTACCGCTTGTGACATAAAGAACACCGACTTTATGTTGATATTCATCACGTCATCCCAATCTTGCTCAGAGAAGTCAATGGCGTCGTTACGACGGATGATGCCTGCATTGTTTACCAAGATATCAATTCGACCTAACTCCGTAACTGCACGATCGACGATGCTTGGAATATCATCTAACTTCATTAAGTTAGCGCGAATATCAACAAACTTGCGACCTGTCTCTTCGATCATCGCAATCGTCTCTGACGGTTCAACAATGTTCACGCCAACAATGTCACAACCTGCTTTAGCAAGCCCGATAGCCATTCCTTGCCCAAGACCGGTATCACAACCAGTTACCACTGCTACCTTGCCTTCAAGGCTAAACGAATCAAGAATCATAATCTGTACCTTTGTAATGAATGTGTGGTGAACAAAAAAAGGCCGGTGTTCACTCTGTTGAAACTTACATTACACAAAAAATGATACGATCTAAAGTTATTTTTGAAATTGCGTTTTAATTTTTAAAGTTAACTACAACTAATGTGATTGACATCTCAATTATTGATTTTAAATTAATGAAATGGCTTTTCGAAACTACTGACTCGCTCGAACATGTCAGGTATAATCAGGTACTATCGAAAATGACTCAGAGCGTGAAATGGAAAAATCAACTCAACCGGAAGCTGTATCGTCAGTATTAAAAGTATTTAACATCCTCTCAGCACTGGCTAACCAAAAAGAGATTGGTGTATCCGAGCTATCTCAACGCTTGATGATGTCAAAGGCGACAACCTATCGCTTTTTACAAACCATGAAGACACTCGGGTTTGTTGAGCAGGAAGGGGAAGCCGATAAATACTCACTGACATTAAAATTATTTGAGTTAGGTTCAAAAGCTTTAGAGCATGTCGACCTCATTAATCTTGCTAATACTGAGATGGCGAAAATCTCCAAGATAATCAATGAAACTGTCCACTTGGGCTCCATTGACGAAGACTCCATCATCTACCTACACAAGATAGACTCCAGTTATCATCTACGTATGCACTCACGCATCGGTCGCCGCAACCCGCTCTACAGCACAGCTATTGGTAAGGTGTTGATGTCTCATATGGATGAGCAAGAAGTACGAGCTCTCTTGGCTGATGTTAAGTTTAAAAAACACACGCAGCATACGCATGAAAACGCAGACCAACTGCTTGAAGAATTGAACCTTGTTCGTGAGCAGCATTTTGGTGAAGACAACGAAGAACAAGAGCCAGGATTGCGTTGCATTGCAGTACCGGTTTACGACCGATTTGGTGACCCTATTGCGGCTATCTCTGTTTCGTTTCCTACTATCCGATTCGAAGAAAACCGCAAACAAGAGTATATTGCCCAGCTCCACTCGGCTGGCCGCAATGTTTCTGAGCACTTGGGCTATCACAATTACCCTGTCTGACATTAATACAGTTAAAAAAGCAGCACTCGTGCTGCTTTTTTTGCCGTCAAGCACTTTATTGAAACACCATTTCATTTAAGGGATTTACATGGGTACTTCAGCTTCAAATAACATTTTCGACTTTTTGATTCACCTTGACCCTTTCGACCTTCTACCAAAACAGGTGGTTGAATCACTAGCAGGCTCAGTCACAGTCAAATACCTAGCCAAGGGAGAAAGTATTGAGTTTCACTCGATGTGCGAGAAACGGTACCTCTATGTGATTCGAAAAGGCGCAATAGAGCAGCGTACCCAAATCAATAAACTCCGAGCCCGTCTCGGTGAAGAGGATCAGTTTGGGTTTACTTTCCTTGAGCCCCTTAATGAAGCAGAAGATGGCTACCGAGCGGAAGCTATTGAAGACTCGCTACTTTATCTTATACCACATGCAAACATTCAAGAGACGTGCAAGCAACATCCCGAGCTTAAAGACTACTTTGCCGCTACGGCAAAAACCCGTTTGAACTCCGCCATACGTTCTATCGTCAACAAAGAAGAGAAAAGCTTGTTCTTTCGTACGGTTGGAGAAGTCGCCAGCGAAAATATCACAGTATCAAGTTACGACGACTCGATCATGGATGTCGCCAAGGCCATGTGTGGTAAGCGTCGCAGCTCATGCGCCGTGGTACTAAAAGAACATGAAATTGTCGGCTTGGTCACCGACCGTGATATGACCCAACATGTTGTCGCTCAGGGCATAGATACCCAGCGACCTATTTATGAAGTCATGACACGTAACCCCATTTTGATCAATAGCGAAGACAAAGTGATTCAAGCGATTTCACTCATGTTGCAGTATAATATTCGATGCCTGCCTGTAATCGCCAATAACGAAGTAAAAGGCTTATTAACGACTACACATCTAGTTCATAACCATCGTACTCAATCGCTCTTCCTCATTGAAAAAATCAAGTACGCCAACTCGATCAATGCGCTTGCGAGTTTACGAGATGAAAAAGAAACTATTTTCCAAGCCTTGGTCGAAAGTGGCGTGAGCGCCGAAATTCATGGTCAGGTGATGTCGATGATCATGGATGCGTTCAATAGACGAATAATCCAACTAACTGAAGAAGTGCTCGGTCCACCACCTTGTGAATACGCTTGGATGGTTGCTGGGTCGCATGCAAGAAACGAAGTACACATGCTCTCTGATCAAGACAATGCTCTCGTACTCGCAGAAGATGCAACCAAGGATGATCGATTCTACTTCACTTACTTTGCAATGCGAGTGTGTAATGGATTAGCCGCAGTGGGCTATCCCCTTTGTGATGGCAAGTACATGGCAGCCACAGCAAAATGGAATCAGAGTGTAGGTCGCTGGAAAGAATACTATACAAAATGGGTAGCTAGTCCAGAATACAATAAACTGCTCAACATCAGTGTCTTCATGGAAATACGCTGCGTGTACGGGAACGCGGAACTTGTTGATACGCTTCAAAACCACCTACACCAGACCATTCATGCAAACCCTCGCTTTATCCCGGCACTAACACGCGATGCCATCGAAACATCACCGCCACTTGGTATTTTCAATAGCCTGGTACTAGAAAAAAGTGGTGATAACACTAAATCACTCAACATCAAAAAATTTGCGTTGAATCTCATCATCGATCTTGCTCGAATATACAGCCTTGCCGCTGGAGGGTCGCTAACAGGGACTGAAGAGCGATTTCGATATGCAGTTGAGCAAGGCACCTTGTCTCAAAACAGTTGCGACAACATTATCGGCGCGTACCGTTTTCTAACTCAAGTTCGTTTTAGGCACCAGCTCAACGCACAGCTTCGTGGTGATACTCCGGATAACCACATCCGCCCTGACGAATTCAGCAGTTTTGAACGCAAGCACCTCAAAGAAGCGTTCAAGATAATCAGCGAACTGCAGGATGTCGCTAAACTCAAATTTGTAGGCGGGTTCTAACATGCTGGCCAAAGCCCTACAAAAGCTATTCTCTAAAGGCGACAATATTGAAGCTTTGCACCAATCCATGCAGGCTAAACGCTGGTCTTCTCATGCCCTCGAGCATTACTTTGCCCACCCGCTCCCTAATGCAGAGCGCCCGTTGTCTGAACAACAATTTGTCGCACTCGATTTTGAAACGACAGGATTAAATCCTGACACTGATAGGATCCTCTCTATTGGAACGGTTGAGTTAAACTATGAAGAGATTGATTTAACCAGTGTTAGCGAAGTGATTCTGCGCTACGACGTTATTGTGCGACCAGAGAGCGCTATCATTCATGAAATTATGCCCATTCAAGTTCAAAAACAGGGGGTGGAGCCCGAGCCAGCACTCGATCTATTAATCGAACATTGTGCAGGCAAAACTATCATTGCCCACAGTGCGGGCATTGAGTATGGCTTTTTATCGTCGTATCTCAAAAGGCGCTATCAATTGGAAAAGCTGCCTTGTTACATGATAGACACCTTGATGCTTGAGAAGCGATTTAGCTATTTAGGAAAAAATAGTGGCCATGCTAGCTTCCAACTCGATGATCTGCGCCAACACTATAATTTGCCCGATTATCAGGCCCACTCCGCAGCCAGTGATGCATTAGGTTGTGCGGAGCTATTATTAGCTCAAGTAAAGAGACTAAGACTCTGTCATCGCCCGCTCAGTGAAGTGATGTGCAAACCACCCTATTAAACGTGACAACTCATGCTTAACCTGCCACTAGCTCTTGTTTTTCAAAACCATGGCTATTGGATTGCAGATCGTCCGATAGCCGTTTTCATTGAACTCAATGAAAATGGCTTGATTGACGCTTGCATCTGACTAACGGATTCTAAAATGCTTCCTTGCGGTACAGACTGAGATAAGTGTCCATCGGCAATCCGCTGGGTTAATGAAACGACGACATTGTGGTCATTAGCCCAAATGTAGGCATTGCCTAAACGATAATTGATAAGTGCAATGATGACTCGCTTCTAAGCCTCTCCTGAAGTGCGACTTTACGAGATTACATCCGATGCTTGCTTCTTTGCAAACGGAAGAAATGATGTAACCTCATACTTTATGGTTTCAACCAATAAAATGAAGTCTATATCATCCGCCATTACACCCTAGGACAAGCAAGAGAAATAGCAATCATAAATTTTGCGAACAATCATAAAACTTCCTTAATGAAATTACATAAAATATCAATTGAAGCATCAGTTTAAAAATCATATCAAGATCTATAATCAAATGAGGCCACATACGTCCTTAGAATACCAAACGCCCGATGAATTACATCGAGCGTATGGTTAGAAGTGTCAACCCATATCAGGACGGGGCAAGTATGTAACTTAGTACGACCTAAATTTAACATACTGACAATTATTATTTGGTATCACTTTAACCAGCTTACCTGTTAGGCTATTACTGCTCACATAGTTTGATGTCACGTTAACTGAGCCGCTACCATCAATGCTGGATAACGTCCCCCTGAAATCACAACTATTATTTGCATCACTGTCCCACAATTGCACTGTCTTTCCTGCGAGATCTCTATCAATCGCTACACAGCTTGCTTGGGATAAGTCCAACTCCATTTTCTGCCCCAACTATATTGGGTGATGACATCACACCCTTCAGATACAGGTGGATCGACTGGATCAACAGGCTCCTCTGGATCGACCCCCTCCGGAGGCCAAGAACCTCCAGCCACAGTGACACCAGAAGTTGGTATCTGCTGATGAACGCCCTCTGCCAACGCTTGATTCCAAGTCGCTATTGGCTCTTCATTAATATTGAGATGTTTGTACTGGCTGCCATCCCAATTGAGCGCGTACTCGACATCAGGTTCATCGAATAGCCCCCATCGAGTAATACTCTCACCCGAACTCTTTGCTTTCTCCAGTGTATTGTTGGTTAGGACATTATTAGGCCCTGTCGGTCCTGACCACTTACTGGCGTGGTCGCCGGAGCCAACCCAAATCGGTTGCCACGTTGACCCCGATTCTGGCGCCCCATTAGACCAACTGCGATGCTCGTACGGCACGGCGATATGATTTAAGCGAACCAAATTATTTCGCTCCCAGCCACCGTGGAAGTTCATATCAACATTCAGTGTATTGTGCTCGACGATATTTCCAGTCGCTGACCATTGGAGAGCGAGGTGTCGAATGTTACGAATATCGTTATTGTGGATCCAGCTGTTGTATAACTTAGAGCCACGAACATAGCCATTTCCGCCAGCCCCCTTATTCCACGAGCCGTCGATCGTGTTGTTGGAGATGGTGACTGCTTTGGCGAACTCACTGACAATAGGATGTGAACCGATCATGTCGATACGGACATTATCAACCCAGCCGTTATACGCCCACTTGAGAATGATGCCGTGAATCGCATCTTGTGCACATACGTTCTCATATCGATACAAGACGCCATTAGGGTTGCTCGCCGAAAACTGGTTGCGATTGTAGCCCTCACAATGGCTGCCTTTCGTGTCCATGGTTAGAAAGAAGTCTTGCAGACCAAAGTTTTCTACCGCACTGACTGGCATGACACGGCTGTTGTAACCACTCTCATTGTTTAGCGGGATATCAAACTCTAGAGCGCCATCAAGGGTGACCGAATTGTTGCCACTGTTTACCGCTGTCACTTTAAAAATCTGTGTGCGCATGTGACCGGTTTTTATGTGACTACCACTTCTTCTCGATTCTGGCACTTGCCCTTTATCCAAAAACGCTTTGTCGTTGGCGGCACCGACATAAATAAGATCGCCCTGGCTAAACTCACCGGCTTTTCCTGATTCTATTACAATGGTGTTGTCACCCATTTTTGCAGGTTGTGCAAACTCAATGCTGTGTTTCCAGTGGAAGTTGACGCTCCCCTCGTAAGCGGGTTCCTTGACATGCTTCTCTCGAGTTTCGACACGAAATACGCCAAAACCAGGCCAGTATTTCTTATCAAAATCAGGAGCATTACTGGCATCCACACCATAAGGTGACCAAGACTTAACGACTATTTGAGTACCCGTGGCTGGATCGCTTCCCGCCCCTTTGATAACTAACCCTGACTTGTCAATATGGATTTCATCACTCAGGTTAATAGTGCCCTGTGGCAGTATTATCACCGTATTTTTACTCGTAGAAGCGGTAACCTCATTGTCAATAATAGCTTACAATGCAGCAGAATCATCGATGCCATCGTCGACGATAACACCGTGATCAACTGCGTAGATAGTATTTTGAAATGTCGTAGGTAACGTTGCGCCTTGTTTATAACCTGGAGCTGAAATGCCAGATGCGCTATATAGGGTTAGAGGAATAAGTATGGCGAGTGTGTTCACGTTCATTTTCACGTTTAGATCTCCCTTCCGCGTTTATTATGTACTTCTTTTAGTTACTGGTTAAAAAAAGGAGCTACTGTGAACTGCGTAGCTCCTCATGGGGGCATTAGAATTATGTGGCGCTACTAGTCGTAAGCTTATCGGCTTGTTTTGCACTTTTCAGAAGCAAACTACCAACCGTCACAATGACCGCTCCACAGAAGACAAAGGCCATTCGTCCCCAGAATGGATTCGGGATGAGTACCATTAGCGTCACTAGAACACCAAATACAAGAATCAATTTGCCTAGCATGTTGCGTTGTTGACGATCCAACTCATCTTGACCTGCTTCTTCTACTACAGGAGTAGCAACATCGCTCCAGAACTCAGTCAGTTCAGATTCACGTTCACCAACTGGCTCTTTGTAGAACTTAGTGGTTAGGCAGAAGAAACCACCCGTGATGAACAAGTGACCCATGATACCGAGTAAGACTTTTAGGTCTTTCGCTTCACGGCCCGTAAATGGCGTGTCTAAGTTCAGCCAGTTTGCTACAACATCGGCAGTAATCACGAAACTAACAAGGTAAGAGACAATAATACCGACAGCCAATGTTGCCCATGCCGCCCAATCTGGCGTCTTCTTGATGAAGATACCGAAGAATAATGGGACCAATATTGGCATCTGCAGTAGCGTACTGACGTACATCATCGCATCGAACAAGCTCAATCCACGAAGAGAGTTAATGAATAGGGCAACTGCGATAATCAGAGCACCAAACACCACAGTAACCACTTGGCTTACACGCATTAGTTTCTTGTCGTCAGCCTTTTTATCAATGATTGGTGCATAGAAGTTACGAACAAAGATACCGGAGTTACGGTTAAGGCCAGAGTCCATTGAAGACATGGTCGCGGCAAATACCGCAGACATAAGTAGGCCAACCATACCAACAGGCATCGCATTCTCAACGAATACCAAGTAAACCGCATCCGCTGCTTTTTTACCTAGCTGTGCTGCGTGTACTGTGGCTGCATCTGGGTAGATCACTGCCGACACCCAAGGAGGCAAGAACCAAATAGCAGGACCAATCAGCATAAGAACAAACGCAAGTAGCGCAGCTTTACGAGCATTGGTCGAATCTTTAGCTGTTAAGAATCGATAAGAGTCCTGCATGTTGTTGATGTTTTGAAGCTGCTTCACGAACATGAAGATGAACCATGCCACGAACAACAGCGGATAGTTCATATTTGAACCCATGATCGAATCCGCAGGGAACTGTTCAATTAGGTTCGTAGGACCACCTATCTTAATTAGAGCGGCAACAGCACATACCACGGTCACGGCCATAATGACCACCATCTGAACAAAGTCGGATGCTACAACACCCCACGCGCCGCCGATAACAGAAATAAACAGGACGATTAGACCTGTAACTACGATTGTTGTCTCAATATCTACTTTAAATACCGCACTGACAAACAGTGCCAAACCATTTAGCCAAATACCGGTATAAACGATGCTGGTTGGCATGGTCGCCCAAGTAAATACTTGCTCATTTGTAGCACCAAAACGACGACGAACGCCTTCAATCGGTGTTACGACTCGCATTTGGCGAAAACGGTATGAAAAGAATAACCAAGAAAGTAAAAAGCCAAATGCGTTGGCCATAAATACGACCATAATGGGAAAACCATCGGTAAAGGCTTTACCTGCTGCCCCGGTGAACGTCCAAGCACTAAATTGCGTCATAAAGGCAGTTGAGCCTACCATCCACCAGAGCATTTTACCGCCCCCGCGAAAGTAGTCACTGGTAGAACTACCTGCGAAACGTTTAAAGATGACGCCTATCGCTATCATAAAGATAAAGTAAACGCCCACGACGAGCATATCGACATTCATTCTGAACTCCTTTTACATTTTACTTATTTTTAGACTAATTTTAAAACTACGTTTCATTATTAAGTAAATAACGTTTTTATAAAGTCCAACCAGGTTATTATGTGAGCTATGTAACCAATTATTTCTAACTGTATGATTTTGTGTTACCACGATCAAAGAATGCGCAACAGGCAAGATCAACCGTTTCTTATATGGTTGTAGGTAACTCATTTATTAACCCATGACTCACCCTTTATTGTATATATCACCAAGTAAGATAAGGCACAGTGTGCGTTTACTATTGGATGAGTAGCGAGCCAACTCTGACTTAATAAGCACATAAGCGTAGACAAGATAAGGGCTGAACAACCCAACAAGATAAAACCACACGCAACATAAAAAATGAAAAACCGTTTCATTCATCACAAAAACCCACAGTTCGTTGGTAATCGCGACGCTACAAGTGCAATAATGAACCATCGTTTTATTTTCATCGAAGCAATTTTTATTTTAGAGGTAAGTTTATGGCATTTTTGTTCTGTGGCGGCGTGGTACTCACTGTTGGTGCTTTACTGTTAAAAAGCGCCAAGGATACCAAAGTAGTGGACCTACAGACTCAAAGTTAGCGTAATGACAAGGGGCTGGCCACCAGCCCCTATTTTGCGTTTAGCAATCCACTCGTCACCGCTAACACCGTTGAGTTTTCAAAGTATTTCGAGATGAAACCCATGAACCAATACATTCACGACGATTTTCTTTTAACCTCAGATTTGGCTCGCCGCTTGTTCCATGACTACGCCAAAGCTATGCCGATAATTGATTATCACAATCACCTAGATGCGAAACAGATTTGGGAAAACCATCGCGCGAGTAACATCGCTGAATGCTGGCTGCATAGTGATCACTATTTATGGCGAGCGATGCGCAGCAATGGAATTGAAGAACACTATATAACCGGCGATGCGCACGACAAGAAAAAGTTCGAGAAATGGTGTCAAACCGCCCCTTATCTTCTCGGCAACCCGCTTTATCAGTGGTCTCACCTAGAGCTGGAGCGTTTCTTCAACTGCTCACTATTATTAAACTCGGACAATTGCGATGCCATTTGGTCACACTGTGAAGCCGAGCTTGCCACATCTAGACTCACAACTCAGAGTGTGTTGAAGCAGTGTCATGTCACTACGCTTTGCACTACAGATTCACCGCTCTCCGATCTTCACTATCACAAACTGATTGCCGAGTCCGACTTTGACGTTGAGGTGCTCCCTACATTCAGAGCAGACGATCTATTTGCGTTTGGATCGCCAAGTGCTTTTCGCATGATGATTGATACATTAAACACGATGACCTCTTTGCATATTGCATCCATCAATGACTTTCTCAACGCGATTTCAAAGCGAATCGAAGCATTCCATAACGCTGGCTGCCGACTATCCGATCTTGGATTCACTCAAGTGCATTTTGCACCTTGCTCGCATAATTCCGCTCATCAACTATTTGAAAAGCTGCTAACAGGAAAGTGCTTAAAGATATCGAAAGCAAACAACTTAGCTCTTTTCTGTTCAACCAGTTAGGTCAGCACTACCATAGCCGTGGCTGGGCAATGCAACTCCACATTGGTGTATTGATTAACGTTAACGAACGCAGAAAACAGGAGCTTGGCGGTGGCACCGGATTTAGCGTGATGAATGATCGCCTTATTGCCGAAAATCTAACCCAGCTTCTCAGTCAATTAGATTTAACCAACCAGCTACCAAAAACGGTGCTTTACAGCATCAATCCGAATCACAATGCACTACTCAGTTGCATTGCCGGTGCTTTTCAAGACAGTGACTCCGCCGCTGGAAAAATCCAATTTGGCGCCGCATGGTGGTTTAACGACCACAAAGACGGCATGGAAGCCCAGCTCACCACATTAAAGAACTTAGGTGCGCTAGGCCGGTTCATAGGTATGTTGACCGACTCTCGCAACGTATTTTCGATGAGTCGCCACGAATATTTCCGCCGTGTACTTTGTAATCAACTCGCCGCTTGGGTCGAAAATGGAGAGCTTCCAAATAGTGAAGCGCTACTGAAAGACACCATAGAAAACATCTGTTATTACAATGCAGAGCGCTACTTTAATTTTCCTCAATCCAGACTCACAGGGGATGCTCAATGATCCAGTTTAGCGAACAACAAATTCAATCCATCAAACAGCGCGCTTCTGAGCAAACTATCGCCCAACTCATAGAAGACAATCATGTTGTGCTCAATAACGATACCTTGGTTCCGCCCGACGGTCGTGCGACCTGGAACCTGTATTACTTTTGCCCTGAGCATGGCGTTCGCCTAACGTGGGATCGTGAAAAGCCACTCTCGCACTGCTGCTCAGTTGACGGTAAAGCGTTCACGGGTGAACCATATGATGGCGCCTGGTGGCGATGGCTAAATGGCCTGAATGCAAAAGCGTGCTACGATCTTGGCTTGCTTTGGAAACTGACTGGAGAACAACGTTTCTTCGATAAGGTTAAAGACATCTTGCTTCAATCCGCTAAATACTATCCGGACTACGAAGTTCATGGTGGCATCCCCTACAACGGTCCTGGCAAAGCGAATGCACAGACTTTATGTGAGGCAAACTGCCACTTGGATCTTGCTCGCGGTTATGACTTCATTCATGAGCAACTGTCACTAGACGAGCAGTCATACATCGAGCAGCGCCTACTTCGTGAAGGGGCTGAGTTTTTGATGGAATACCGAACTGACCAGCTACACAACCATGAAATGAAAATCAACGCCACCATTGGTGTGATTGGGTTGATCCTCGAAGAGAGCCGCTACATCGATTTTGCTCTGAATACTAACTACGGTATCCACTATCAACTTAACCACGGCTGCTCAGAAGAGGGAATGTGGTTTGAGGGCTCAATTCACTATCACTACTACGCCTTACAAGCGCTGTTAAACTTTGAAAAAATCGCCTACTCAACGCCTCATTCCGTGAGCTCCAACTCTAACTTTGTTAAGATGCTCAAGTTTCCACTAAACTTGGTACTTAATACGGGCGACTTCCCGCGTCTCAATGACTGTATTGCCGGCCAAGGCGCATTGCTCACTCACACCTGTTTGAGTTTGCCTACGCGCAGTACCCTTGTGATGAGTTTGCGAGTGTTCTTACTAGCATCTATCAAAATATCTCAAGAGATAACATCGATGCTCTACTTTACGGTGTGGATGAACTTCCAAAGGCTGCGCCACTGCAATGTCAATCTATCCACACCGCTCAGGCGGGCGTGACGATTCATTACGACCAAAGCAATGACCATTCTCTGCTTGTTAAGCATAGTCCTTATGGTGGCGAACACGATCACTACGATCGATTAGGCTTGATCATTGTTCGTAATGGCAAAGAGATACTGCCCGATATCGGTACCACCGGGTATGGCGCAGAGCTGCACTATGGCTATTACAAGAATACCGCCACGCACAACACCCTTGTTGTGAATCAGCAGAACCAATCGCCAATCGATCCAACG
Source organism: Vibrio celticus (assembly GCF_024347335.1). Lineage (NCBI taxonomy): Bacteria > Pseudomonadati > Pseudomonadota > Gammaproteobacteria > Vibrionales > Vibrionaceae > Vibrio > Vibrio celticus. The sequence goes on along the minus strand of NZ_AP025464.1, from coordinate 17,385 downwards.
TTACTTCACTTCTCTGACTCTCCAATTTGCAAAGTCATAGATACGCTTGCCGATTGGAATCAACCAGCAGCAGAAGTCGATAGCCACACCATCGAGCAGTGGGATAGCCAGTCATATCAGAACGTCATGTTCAGGCGTATCTTGTTCTGTGTTGGCGAAGCGTATGTAGAAGCAAACCTGATAGCCAATCCGCATCAGCAACAGTTGGATTTGACCTACCATATTCGCGGTGAACATACCGAAACGGACAGCTTTGAGGTTTGCGCTAACCCGTTGCCAGGCGCACTCAACCGAATGACCAATACACATCAGTTGAGTTCGGTTTCAGCGCACTCCCATCGCTACGCCATTGAAGGACAAACGCCATTTAGCCAGAAGATGGTATTCAGTTCGCCGTGTGATGTCTTGATTGGTGAAGCGCCAGATAACCCAGCAACATCGAATCTCGCGTATACCCTGGTTCGCTCCAATGCGACCATGCTAAACACCATGGTACTTCACGACCTATCGCAAAATGCAGTTCTCCTGCTTGAAGATATCTCTTGGAGCGACACCGAAATCACATTCAGTATCAACCAAGATGGCAACAAAACCACCATCACCTACAATTTGTATTCGCATTCTTTGCGGACTCAAAGTTGGCAGCCTGAAAGCGACAATCTGGCACTCAACGAATAACGATAAGGCCAGCTCTTTCACCAAGAGCTGGCTATATTTTTCTCGGTATCCTCAGTTAACTATTTGTCACCAATACACATAACCTCTACTCTGACTTTTAATTACATCTAGGTGGAGCCATCCCCTCAGAGTCTCATCCCTAAAAGCTTCGCTACAGAAAGCTTGCTGGCCAACATCATTCTTGGTAAATACCAATACGCGATGCCGCTTTATCGCCAAGAATCGCTGTTTACCCAGTCCGGTATCGAGTTATCACGCACCACGATGGCAAGGTGGGTCATCCAAGCCAGCGAGAAGTTCGCCCCACTGTATGTCGCTTTGAAAGAGCACCTACTTCAGCTGGTGGTGGTTCAAGCGGATGAAACGCCGCTCAATGTGCTCAAAGAAGAGAAGAAGTGTTATATGTGGCTCTACTGCTCAGGAGTTGACTCGTCCGAAGCGGCACTGCCAAATGTGAAAAATATCGCCTTGTACGACTATCAAAACAGTTGCGCGAGGGCGTGTCCCGTGGACTTTTTAGGTGACTACAGCGGTTATCTACAAACCGATGGCTACGCGGCTTATGATGGACTTCATCAAGTTACCAATGTGTGGGGGGGGGGGGCTTAGCGCATGCTCGTCGCAAGTTCATGGACGCGAAGAAGCTTCAAGGGAAAGGTAAATCGGGCAAGGTCGATAAAGCGCTAGCTAAAATCCAAAAACTCTACGGGATAGAATCACGCTTAAAAGGAGTGCCTGTCGAAGAACGAAAAGCAGAGCGTCAAGCGTATGCCAAGCGGATACTGGATGAGCTGTACCAATGGAGACAACCCAGAAGGTGATAGGCTCTAGCCCATTAGCCAAAGCGATAAAATACACGCTCGGGCAGTGGTCATTGGTAGGAAAAATTGACTATTCTCCAACACAACAAACGGTGCTGATGCGAGCGCGATGCTTTACAGCATCATCGAGACCGCGAAAGCCAACGGCCTTATCCTCTACGACAACATGGTCAAGTGCATGAAAGAATTAGCGAAAGCTGAGCCTGATATCGACGCACTCCTACCTTGGAACTTCAAACACTGACAAGTCGCCCCGTGGGTTCATGTGGCGGATACATTGAAACGGCACTAACCCTATACATGCAGCAAATTTTCGCCCATTGGCAAAGTCTTTTGGATCACCTACAGAAGACAAACAACACGAAGCTGTCATCGGGCCTACAACTGGTATTGTTTGAAGCAAAGCATACAGCTCGTTTTCTTTATTAAGTTCGATTAACTTTTGGTCTTGAGCTGTAATTTTTTCATTTGATTGGTTGTAATAATCCAGTTGATCGCGAAGTTCTAGAATGAGCAGAGGTGGGATTACTGCATCTTTATCTTCTAGCCACTGGAACAACTTTTTCATATTGGCATGGTCACGAGGAAAGCTGATGCCAAACTCTAGCAAGATGGAACCAATTCTATTCATGCATGAGGTTCTTTCGCGAATATATCCCGTTCTGATTCTCCAAATAACCGTACTAATTTGAGCTTGTTCACTCTTAGCAGAAACAAATCTCATATTAGGTCTCGTAGCAGCGTCAGCATCAATGAAGTCATTCTTGTGGCTCTTAACGAATGGCTTTACATACTGTGCTGGTATCAGCTTAACATTATGACCATATTCTTGGCATCTTCGAGCTAGCCAATGTGCACCACAACAGGCTTCCATTGCTATGGTTGTCGTTTCTTGTTGGGAGATGAATTGAACGAGCTAAACTCGGCTCAATTTGTGTCGGTAAATTTCGCGGCCAGAATGGTCATGACCAATGAGATGGAAAACCGACTTCCCGAGATATATACCAATAACTGTTATAGCGGACATGATGGCAGCTCTAAATCTACTACGACATAGCTAATTTTAGCGTCGGTGTGGGGCATACCATCGAATTAGTGAGTTAACAGAGCGGGCAGTTACCTGTGAAGATGAAATTTAGGCAGCCCACTTCATTGAAAGCGGATACGTTCAAGAAAATCTTATAAACATCTGAAATTAAATAATAAAACACATAAAAGCCCCAAAAATTTAATGGGGCGATTCCATCGAGTTTTGGGGCTAAATTGGGGCTTTTTTGAGGGTTAAATGGGGCTATATCTGCCATTTCACTGTGGTCGTACCCAGTAAAGCCACCATTAATAAAACGTCAAACCTTTTTAGATTTTCACTTATTCCCAATCAAGGATAACTTTGCCAGAAAGCCCGCTACGCATAGCGTCGAAGCCTGCTTGGAAGTCATCAACCTTGAAGTGATGCGTGATAATTGGCGTCAAATCTAGGCCAGATTGGATTAGTGAAGCCATCTTGTACCAAGTTTCGAACATCTCACGAACCTAGAATTCAAGCCTTTATATTTCAATCACTTAACATGGCGTCATCTTTATTTGGGGCGAAATTGGGACAATAAATAAAATAACAAAAATTGAAAGAATTGAACATAAACCTGAGGTTCATTGTGTCATTTTTACCACATCCTGGGGGCGTTTCAGAGCATAAATTTCGCTGTTTTTTTATACTAACAGTACATTTCTTCGCTCATGGTCACAATTTAACCAACACCTCTTATATCTCATAAATAAGTCTGATAGCATAGATGTTACATAATACTGTTAAGTAGGCCCATTTATGGTAACAACAGTCTCAGTTGAAAACTCAAAATCCAAGCTGCTATTTACCCAAATGACGAAATCGCTCGTTACTTGAATCACCTTACTGCACATCCACACGCTTTAGACCCCCTTCTCGCCTGCATCAGTCCAATTAAAGTCGTTAAATACAAAAGAAAACTCTACCCTGTCGAGTACCTCGATGAAATCCTCTGGCTTCGTTCTCATTATCCAGAAACGAAAATAGCCTCGATCACCGTTGAAGCAGTCAAGAGCATCGCTGAAGTTGACCAACATATCTATACACGGCTCATCCTGAAACACCTGCCTTCCATAAATAATAAAGATCTCTATGGACTCGAACAAAAATGGAAAGAGCAAATCAACAGTGGCTACTCTCCCCTCTTAAGCCAAAAACAATGGGCACAACTTATAAATTGTGAGCGAAGTTCGTTGCATCGGCATCGAAAACAATTAACCACATCACTAGAAACTTCCTCGAAAGAGCATACCGAATCCAAGACCTTCACGTGGGAAAACGCAACGCGACAAATCCCTTCAAATGACGCTATCGAATGATCGGGAGATTAATATGTGGTTTCTGCAACAATTCGACGTATTTCCAGCCCATCTAATTCAATCCGGTGCCTATCTACGTTTCCTATCTCCCGAATTGTTAAGCACTCTGACCATTGAACATAGACGGGTGAGCCTCAATCATTTATGGCAATTGTGCCCTACTCCAGAGAACGTTCGTTTTGTCGATTCGTATCACAGCATCATTCATCACTGGTTGGACATTCATGTTCAACTTGCAAACACCCCTAACCAACTGCAGCGGAATCAAGTATCTCGATTGAAAGAGTGCATTGATGAACTAACCTATAGCATGTCTATTCACAATCAAGATATCGAAACAATTTCATGCAATGCGAAAGGTCTGAATTAAATACGCACCTCACCGACTACCCACTCTACAGCACACTGCTTTTTATCTACTCCATGCCAGATAAAGAGCAGAAGAGTACTTGGCTTTGGCTGCTAGCACGATTGCAACTCTGCGTTGAAAATCTTACTTATGAGCAATTGTTGGACTTTGATAATGCAAGGCGAACATTATCTCAAAAGCAGCCCTTCACAGTAAACGACATTAAAGGGCACTCTCAAATTGAGCTATCGAACTTATGCCTCTCATACCCAGAGTTGCGTCGGTTCAGTCACTACTTTATAACTCCACCTCATCCAACTCGAAAGCGAAAGCCATACCATCCATACCAAAGTGACAATGAATATAAAGACATCATGACGACAGCGCTGGGTCAATCAATCACTGTTTGTACACCCGTGGATACAGATGGCAATGAAAAAAGTGCTTTTTATGAATTAGACAATCCCACATTCAAAGGCTCACCTTCATTAACCCACGATCAAGCAAAGAGACAATATCAATTTCATCGAGTTGGAGTTGAGAACGCCATTGCTCGAAACAACCAAAAACTGCCAATGAGTATGGCAGCACTAACACCGAGCGAATTGCAATGCTGGCTAACTCATCACTGCCCTGAACTTTTAGCAATCAACTCAATCGGCTTACTGAAGATCGTGTTCATTGGTTTCTTTTTTCTTACGCTTGTTTTTAGGGAATACTAATTGCGTACCCATATTATTCAATCAAGCCAATAAACTCGGCAACTCCCCAGAAAACTCCTGTATTACCTATATCCTTGATAAAAAAGGAGACTGTGCATCCTCACTTCGATTATCTACTCGCAACTTGTTCAAGGGTAAGCAAGCTCCACCGGGAGCCAAACAGTACTACTCGACCCAAACTTACGTTGAGCTCAAACTCCCTTGGCCATTAGGGACACTGTTGAATCTTATATTGCGAGCGTTGCCGCCCAGCAAGCGCCACAACACCCCGATCGAATCAGCGTTGGCGAAGTCTACTAATGAACAAAAACAATGGCTCTCAACGTTACTAAAAGAAAGCAAAGCAGTCTTTCCATTTAAAGTAACCCCAACGGCTCTATTCCACGCCTTTCAGCACTTTTGCGCACAATCTTTACCTTCAGTGTGGAGCGACTACTTGAATCAAAATGGCAGCGTGCTCATGCACTATGTGAATGTTGAAACATCCGCGTTTTCATCTTTGCTTAACCGGCATTGGTTTAATTTTATAACGCTTGTTGGCGTACCCAATGAGCTTGACTGGTCTTCACAAACAGACACTGGCTCAACTCTTGGTGACACATTTCATCAGCAGTGCGGCAGCGCGATTACTCTCAGAGATTCGCTTTTTTGGGACTTATTTGAAGTATTGCTCTCGCCAATAAAAAAACGGGACAGACCAATTTCTGGCGAAGAATACTCACAACGAATTGGATTGTACTTGCATATCCGCACTGCGGTTGAATTTGCACTGCGACCCGTTAACGCCCCCTATCCCCTCGATAAAGACTGCGCGTGGACTGCGGGCATCATGGTAGTGCAAGATAAACGAGTACACCATAATGAAGAAAGAAGGCTACTCGTACTATCTGAAGAGTTATCAGAGCTACTGCAAGACTATCAGGATTTTTCTCAAACTCTCTGCCCTCATTATCGCCCTTCTCAGGAACCCTGTTTGTCTGTACTGATTGATGACCTGTGGCAAGCGGTGTCTCCTCAAATTATTAGTCGTTTAAGCGAAATACCTCGCGCCTATTGACCCAGGCAGCCTTCGCCACTTATGTGCACATCAAATTATCCAAACGGCGCTACAACCCCACAGTGAATTCGAGCAAAGTGAACTCAATCAAAAAATGAATCACTATAAACGTGGGCAGAATCCTTTAGCCGAATTTTCATTGTGCTCAATAAGCACTTCGATAGAAATACAGCGGCGTATGCAAAAAAGAGTCAAGCATTGCAATGCAAATTCAAGGACCACTGGGTTTTGGCAATCCGTAGAAAAGTGGGATGTCATAGTCACTGACCAAATGCGGCAATACAGCTGTGAGAGATACGCATGACAGAGAGCCTAAACGAGTGGATTGTCAAAATTAACGCTGCGCTAACTAAGGCTGAACCTGTAGAGGTCAGAGACGCACTCATCATTGTCACTCATCGCGCGCATAAAATGGAATCACGCCTATTTTCCAAAAATGTAAAGTTACCCAAAAACCTTCTTAAAAAAGTCGCAAAGCCGCTGGCTATGCTAGCGGAAACTGCGCATGAACTACGTGCCACCGCCCACGTACTCGATACTTTGTGTGATTGTCATCAACAGCAGCACCCGGTTTATTAAGAGCCACTGTTTCTATGCCTCTTCGAGATGAAAAGCCGCTGATAAATGACACCACCCCATCCATAGGGCTTATTGAGGCTTTAAAGAGAATCTTCTCAATTTCCACCCAACATCCAACGCCACTAATTCACGCTTTATCAATATCGAGTGCCAGCATAGGTCATGCGATATTGACCGTGGCCTATCGATGTGAACTGAGTACGATGAAAGAGTTAGAGGCACTCATTACGCTGCCTGATGAAGCATGGCAAACTATTATAGGTGCCTACCCTGTCGTCAGTGCGTTACTCCCCAACTCTACTCGGCGGATCTATGTGGTGGAAGAGGCTATTCCCGCTTTAAGGCGCGTACAATTGGCCATGAAACAACTAGGTTCTTCACGGCGAAAAAAGTGTCTTAAAGAGAATATAACAGCCTGGAAAAGGTTCGCTCAATCTCAATGTCCGCGTCACATTGCAACACTCATTGAGGCACTATCCATTGAGGCGATGGTCCAGAATTTGTCCCTATTAGACCAATGTGCAGGAATACACCATCTTTGGTCAAAGCATCATTCCGTAAAGCCACATACCTTTTTGAGAGCATTTACAGGAAGAGTGGTCGAAAATCCTGAGCCTAGTATTCCATCGCCTACATTCCCAAATACAGATAAAATCATTTGGGATGACGCTCTCACCCGTGAAGACAACTCCGTAATTAAAAAGTCCCATCGACGACTTAGAAAAGCACTTAAGCAATTTCAGACTCAATCCTTAGGGCAAGATAGAAGAAGTGCCGCATATAGGCACTGTAAATATTCTTTAATGAAGCTACAAAATGAAAAACACCATTGGGCACTTGCACTGCCCGTTCACTGGATAACGAGCCTTTTTCTACATGGCTCCCCCTGGAAACCCATACTCGCGGTGGGTTCACTACACACCTATCACTCGGCTATTCGTCGTTTTATTGAAATAGCTGGATTTAGCGATGGAGTGCTAAATTTGCCACTGCATGAGTTTGAAGCCCGATGCCAATATGGTCTCGACGCACTTAATAACAGCGATGACCAATGTACCGTAATTCGATTCCTAATGTACTGTCGCCATTTCGATTATTTCCCTAAAATAGAGGTGGACGCTTTAGAACTCTCTCATCGTAAAGGTCTAACACGAGCACATTATATTCCACCCGCAATGTTTGATGCATTATGTCTTCGCTATTACCCACCTCACGCTCATAGCCCTCTTCCGATTATCGTGTTCATGCAGCTTTGTTACTACGCAGGTCTGAGAGAAGATGAAGCACTTTCATTGCGATTAACGGACATCGATTTCAATACAGGATTGCTTTATATCACTGCTGATAAAAGGCGCAAATCTCAAAACGCGCTTCGAAAAATCCCATTAGCGCTTATTCCAAGTCATGTGCTTAAAAGCATCAGCACCTTAATAAACGGGCGTCGAATCATTTTAAAATCGACCCCAGACGAAGACAACACCCTTTTGATACGTATCTGTATGCAAATCAGGAAAGTGACTTTATCGCGTTTCTAAAAGATGAACTCGAAGAGCTTGGTCACTCATTCACTGCGACACTGTGCTGCCAACAACTGGGTCTATTTACTGTCGATGATAGCCTTTCAACCACCCGTTGAGCCGCAATTTTACTTTAATCAACACGCTCTCTTCTCTGCTGAACAACGAGCACGAGTCAAACAGTCCTTTAAAATGTGTGGACAGGTATTATCACCGTACTTTCCTATACTCAGTTGGGTCAGCAGCCAACTCGGTCACGCTTCACCTGCCACAACCCTTAGCTGCTACCTTCATCTATTAGACTGGATTTCAATCGTAATCAACGCAAAACCACGTACCACAACCAAAGCTGCACTTCGCTATTGGACCTCAGACTCAAATTATGGTTTCGAGCGTCAAAAGCAGCTATTTCAATCGGAAAACGACAGAAGCCTAACTGGTATTGTTCATCTAGACTCGCTCGGTCACTGGGTCAAACACCATTGCGATGTGAGCACTAATTACGATATTTCGCCAACGTTCAGCGACAACGCCACCCCTATTGGTAGTAATCTACCATTTTCTGTTTACACGACTGAGCTTGTAAAGCTGCACCATCACGCTGACGATAAAGACTGCAACAATGCGTTGGTTACATGGTTACAATCCACTCAATGTACTCCAGCCATATTTATACCACAGGCCAATGAAGCCAGTGCTTGGCTGGCATTGTTATTGCACCTAGACACATGGCACACCAAGCCCCTCAACAGTATTAAAAGAATGCAAAACCGATACAAAAAATTTCATCGATTACTGAGCCAAAAACAAAACATTACCCAATATCGAGAGTTACACAACGCTTTGAGCGTTTACCAATCACTCAATCTGCTACCAATTACCATTAAATTGATGGGAAATTCTCACTCAACATCATGGGGTCAATGGGGACAATTAATACAAAAATTTGACGCGAAAATTTTTGACGTTGAAGCCAGTGGAAACCTATCTGCTGCAATACGCCCTTATCGGCTTAGGTGGCCGTTATGGCTCCATCTTGAGCTTATTATTAAGCAACTTATTGATTATTTTGACTTCCTCATTTTCATACAGAATAAGGAGTGCTGATGGAATTCCGCAACAGCCTCGTATTAGAAGCCAACGCTAGAATTAAATTGTTAGAGTTCATGGTCAGTGCCATTATTGGGAGTGATTCTACCCACGTCTATTTTGGTGTACGTATCGATGTTCGAAAACAAATCCTTGAAATTAGCACCCACTTATCTGTTAATTCAAGTATCTATGCAACTTATCGATGGACAATCGTACAATCCACTTTTCAAGAAAACCGCTATTTAGAACTGCCCGCCAAAGGACTGGTTTCAATACTAAACAAGGTCGGCGTCAAAGAGCCTGTATGGCTTGGACTGCCAAATGAAAATGAAATCTATATTGCAGCCTACGAAGAAGCCCACCCATCACAAATTTCACTTTTTGAGCCAATAACATACACGCCTAAGATCACTAATAAGGCGGCTACGTTACAGCATTCAAGTTATCGACCATCGAAAACTTTATGAATATGACTTTATATTTAATGGCGATGAGTGCTCGTTTCAGGTGGACGCAGTGACACTATGCAAAGAGCTCAAATTAGTTGAGCAACTGGCTAAGGAAAGCAGTGACATCACATCGAATGACTACGAGTTAATTCTAGAAACTAAAATAACTGAGTCACTCAATTACATAAGATTGTATTCACGGAAATCATACTGGTCTGCCACTCAAGACATTGATGTTAAGTACAATACTCAAAAAGGAAAATGTAACAGTATAGTAGCCCGCCTCAAACTTAGAGACCTTAGCAAACTAACCGGCTTGCTAAGTCAAGTTTCAGGCTCAGTACGTGTTGATATATGTCGGTCCCACTTATCTTTGTCGCGTGGTCAGTGGCAATGTGCCTTTAGACAAACACAGCCACATTGGGATGGTTCCAACTTTACCGAGCAATTATGCTCATTGGCCGATGACTATTTCTACCCATTTAGTACATACGACTTAGCATCAACACTGAAAAAACTCAATGTTGCCAACGATGTTAAAAAGGCACGGTTGCATATAAAACAATGCTTTGAATCTGAGCTCACTACTCTTAGTCTCACGCAAGATCACGTGCATTCATCCATTAATTACCCAATGCCCATTCCACCGAATACGCTAACAACACCCATATCTTTAAGCCTATGGTCTTTGGTGTCTGTTTTAGACAGTTCTGATGGTAAGCTCCTCTGGGGGATCGACACTGACAAAAATCGTATCATTTTTACAAATGACGCTCGTCGAAAACACGTTGTTTTACTGCTAAAGGCAGAATAAAAGAAACTACTTTTTATTAAGATGTACTGCTTTTTTGTTTGTTCAAGCATGTTACGAGTCACAATTAGTCGAAAAGCTGCAATGCTAGCGGTGATCACAGCTAAGAATGAGCTAAGAATGAGCGCCGCTGAGAAGCCTCTGTCGAGTAGACGACACTTGTTACCAAGTGCCGCCCCTCTAAGAACCGTACGTGCAACTTTCACTGCATACGGCTCAAGCCTCCACTAAGGCATCATTGATACCCAGCAACTTATAACGCAGTCGGGACAGGCTCTTTCCAAGAGTTACGAGCTAGCCTTTTAGATTTTCTCTTCACCAAATATTCTTGGTATTGAGGGTCAAAGGGGTCGCTGCATTCCTGATTTTACGTGTCGCTCGATGGGCACTTTAGCTATTTGGAACAGATTGAAGTGACAGTCCATGTCCATGATTTTCTGCCAACCGTGAAATTGCCACTGGCCTTTACGATTGAGAAAATACTTATGAACAACCCAGTCTTTGGACTTGGTTGGATGACGTCTAACTGCCCAGTGCCATAACGCTTGGAATAGTTGTGGCCGACATACCCGAATACTTGTTTAGCAACACAGTGGCGATAGTAATTCGCCCACCCTCTAAGTTTCGGATTTATCAACTTGATAAGATCGTTAACAGGGATGGTTGCGTGCTTTTTAATAAGTTCACGTAGATTTCTAAGAAATAACAGCGTGTTAGATTTGCTCGGTTTAATGAGCAATTTCCCTTTGTACTTCCTGTGATTGAAACCCAGAAAGTCAAAGCCATCATCAATATGAGTGACCTTCGTTTTCTCTTCGGAGGGTTAACCCTCTTTCTGCCAGAAAGTCAGCAATCAACGGTTTGATATCGTTCACTAGCACTTCCTTTGAAGAGCAGGTGACCACGAAATCATCCGCATAACCAATAAAGTTGGCCCTAGCACCCATTTTCAGAGCTGTAGATTTTATTCGTTGCTCTATTCCCACGAGTCATTAGCATCAAGGTTGGAGATATTATCCCACCTTGAGGTGTGCCCTCATCGGTATCATAGAACAGACCCTTATCCACATAGCCAGACTTTAACCATTGCTCTAACATACGTTTATCAACCGTGATATTGTCGATAAGCCATTGATGCCCGATTTTGTCGAAGCAAGCCTTAATATCTCCCTCAAGAATCCATTTCGCTGATCGCTTTAGAGCCAAACATTTGAAACACTGACTGACGGCGTCAGCCGTACTGCGATTTGGCCTAAACCCATAGCTATTGAGGTCGGCGAGCGTTTCGGACACTGGTTCTAATGCTAGAAGGTGGAGGACTTGTTGCGCTCTATCAATCATGCATGGAATACCCAATGGCCTGAGCTTACCGTTCTTTTTGGGGATGTAGATACGTTTGAGTGGTTTTGCAGAGTAAGCCTTGCGGCTCAGTTGATTGACTGCTTTCATACGGCGTACATCTGTGTTCCAGGTGACACCGTCTATTCCAGACGTTTTACTGCCTTTATTCTGAGAGACTCGCTTAACCGCAAGAAGCTTGGCTGAGCGAGAATGAGTCAAGAGCCACTGTAAGGACTTCACCTTACCGTATTTCTTTTCTCTCGTTGCTTTTGCGATACGCATTTGAAGCTTCAATACGTGCGCTTCAACGGATTTCCAGTCGATGGACTGCCATTTAGCGCCGTCAGAAGATGCACTAATCTCTTTCGAGGATCACCATTTGCTTTTCTCCTTGAATAAAGTTCTTCAAATTCTCTCGCAATGGGAGACCAGTCGGAAGTGGGCTCACTTTCGTGATCAGACATAAGTCTGTATCTGCATCATTACAATGTAGCTTTCGCTTTTTCCGACCTCCTATACCTGCATCACTATCGGCCACAAAGGCTTTCCCAAAGGGAGTGATACAGGCTTACCCTGTTCCGTATGTTACGTAAAATGTCAGCTTAGATGCCCACTATAGTGCGGAGTACGGCGACCACGAAAAGTACTGTCCAACCTCTTTCCAACTCTCATTGCCTTTGGCCAGGCGTATTAACCACTTCCGCTGCTTCATCATATAACGCACCTTGAATGGATTCACATACGTTCATCATACTGACTACCTAGCACTTACCCGAATTGTGGTTTTCAGGAGGAACGTCCTCTCACGATTCTTTTCCCACTCAGCCCAACGGCCAAGTTTCGTTACATTGTCCGAGCCGCTGCTTTATTCAGGCTCGTAGGTTCATCTGGTGATACAGATGGTTCACTCATAAAGCGGTGAACAACGCTTCATACGACCTCAGGTCGCACGGACAAAAATGAGCTACAACTTTCGCTAAATTAGCAGTTAACGGATTAGCCGATAAAGTATTGCAAAACCTTTATTTTAGTGGCCAAATTCATTCAACCATTAAAACTTACTTCAATTGAGAAATGCGTCCTTGGACCTTTTACCTACATTCTCTGTTGAATATGGGACAGAATAGTTACGACAACTTTAGTTGAATCAATCTTTAAGATCAGCCATTTTGTTCAAGAGGAATCTGATTTGGTTAAAAGCACCAACCTCGTAAAACATGAAGGTCATATCTGAGACATTAGCGTTATCCCAGGTTCTGTCGCAAAGTTCGTGAATCGTGGACACAATACTTCTGCTTCCTGTAAAAAGTACTATACTCAGTTAGTCAACGCTAATTGAGCAATCGTGATGCATGAAATCCCCCCAATTCCTTGGCCAAGCTATTACCATCCAGACAATGCGCAACTGCATATAAAAAGTGAAGCCTCTCTATTAAGTAATGTTGAAACCGTCTGGCATAGTCTAACTCATGCGGCTTGTTGGCCTAGCTGGAAATTCAGCAACACCTCAGTACAAATACTTAATGGTGATGGGCTTACACTTCACAAAGGGTCTGTTTTTGTTTTTAAAACAAAAACTCGAACCTATAAATGCACTGTTGTTCAATATAAAGAAAATGAGTTTATTGCCTGGAAAGGCAGAATTGGTAGTGCCGATGTTTATCATGCTTGGCTACTCACCCCCAATACACAAGGTTGCACCATCACATCAGAAGTTACCCAACGTGGCGGGATGACACGCTTCACCAAATTTTTCTCAGCAAACGGACTCAAGCGTTATAACGAAAACTGGCTCAAGGAGATATGTAAACAATCCATGGAGTGACTGAATCAACGCATTTACTCGTAAAACTATTTTAATCACTGTCTTACCCTGGCAATTGAGTTCCGTCATAAACAAAAAAGATCCAGAATGCTCTGGTTTGGGATTATAGATAACCAGTATGACTCCGCAGATACTTTTCGCCGTTGTCAATCTAGCTTGTTCACCGCCCATATCGGATTGTACCCATCTTGGATGTATCGCTATGTACCCATCTTGGATGTATCGCTAACGACTTAATGCCATCACCTGAAAGCTCAGCTTGTTTTGTTTGCTTCCAGTCTTTTATGGCCTTTTCATCAATCCAGAATGTGAGTGAGCCACGGTTGATTAAGGCCTTGTTGTACTGCTTTCAGTTAGATGTTTTGTAACAAGGTTTAGGCATAAGGCTTCGATGATTAACTGATGTAATTGATCAGATCGTAAGCTCATCGTTTAGTCCCATCGAATTACGCAACAAAGCCCCTTGGATGTTTTGAAAATCAATCATTCCATGTTGACGAATATATCGTGCATATTCTGATCGAGGAAAAGCAATTGCTTTTCCTCGATACTTTGGAATGTCTGACATGAAAGTATTGTAAAGTCAGAGAACACCATGATAATTCGATCTAAACATCATTTAGAAATACTTGGATCCGGCAAAGTGAAAATCAGAAATACCAAATAGTGTTGTCCACTTTCGGGAACCTCTAAAAGCACTTGTACGGCTCTGAGGATTTTGGTCTTTGACGTTTTACCCAAAGGTTGCTGAAGCCTTTGGGTATGATTTATTACGCTAGATATACAGAGTAATCGATATAACCCTTCTCGCTTCCTCCATAGAGATTCAGGCGTGCATCAGCATCAAATTCTGTTAACGGCCAATCATTTTTAAAACGTTCTACTAAATCAGGATTGGTGACATAAGGCGTACCAAATGCAACCAAATCTGCGTACTTTTTCTCAAGTAGAACTTGTGCGCTTTCTTTTGTTAGCTTGCCAGCCACCATGATAGGGTTTGAGTATACCTCTCGTACTTGCTTACGGAACACTTCAGGAACTTCAACAGAACGAGAAATATTTTCAGAGAAATGCACATAAGCCAGATTCATCGGCATCATTTTTTCAAGTGCCTTTAAGGTCAGTTCAACAATCTCTGTATCATCTTCCGCAAAGCCCTCGGTCACATGAGGTGATACGCGAACCGCGACTTTGTCACCGCCAATTTCATTGACTAGCGCTTGCAGCACTTCAAGCATAAAGCGCATACGGTTTTCTTGGCTACCACCATATTGGTCATCACGTTGGTTGCTTTCCAAACGCATGAAAGTATCCAGTAAGTAACCATGGGCGGCGTGCACTTCTACACCGTCAAAGCCCGCATCAATAGCATTTTTTGCCGCTAGCACGAAATCTGCAATGGTATCATCGATATCTTGCTGACTCATAGTTCTTGGTTGTTCTGTTTCGACCATGCCAAAACCACCTTCTGGTAATGGACCAAACACTTGATCAGGCACTTTCAGCGCTGATGGTGCTAAAGGTTGCTCTCCAGAAATAATAGAATGGCTACGACGACCAACGTGCCAAAGCTGAATAAAAACTTTACCCCCCTCTTCATGAATCGCGTGGGTCACCTTCTTCCAACCTTCAATATGGTCTTGCGTGTAGATACCCGGTGTCATTGAATAACCACGGCCCACTGCTGAGATCGGCGTACCTTCTGTGACTATCAAACCGGCATTAGCACGCTGTTTGTAATACGTTGCCATCATTTCATTAGGCACGTCACCCGGCTGAGTGGTGCGTGAACGAGTCATAGGTGCCATCGCGATACGATTTTTTTTTTAACAGCGTATTACTGAATTCTTGAAATAACATAAACTAACCCTTAAGTTGATAAGTTGGGTAATCGGTTAAGCCATTTTCATTGCCACCAAACAGCGTCTCTGCATTATGCGTAGCGAGTGGATAACCATTTTGAAGGCGGTTTGGCGGATCTGGGTTAGCCACAAATGGGCGACCAAAACCAATCATGTCGGCTAACCCGTCATCAATAGCCTGAGGCGCTTTTTCAGCGTTATAACGACCAGCGTAAATCAACACACCTTGGTAAGCTTCTCGAAGAGCCAGTTTAAAGAGATCGGTGTATCTGGCGCATCGTCCCAATCCACTTCGGCAATATGCAAATAAACGATCATGAGTATTGAGTAACGCCGCTGCCGCAGTATAGGTTTCAATAGGGTTAGCATCGATTGTTCCATTGAGTGTGGTCAATGGTGCTAAACGAACAGCGACACGTTCAGCACCGATAGCATCAACCATAGCAGCGACCACTTCATCAAGAAAACGCAGACGGTTTTGTAGGTTGCCACCATATTCATCGGTGCGGTCGTTCGCTTCTGAATCAATAAATTGGTTGATCAAATAACCATTGGCGGCATGCAACTCGATACCATCAAAGCCCGCCTCTATCGCGTTAAATGCCGCTTGACGATATTGCTCAATCACTTGCTGAATATCATAAACCGTCATTTCACGCGGCTGGACAACATCCACAAAGCTGGCTCATCAGTGCCGTTATCAATAAAGACTTTGACATTTTCTGCTTTAATGGCAGAAGAAGAAAACTGCTGACCACCAATATTATCAGGGTGAGTCACGCGGCCGACAAAGTTAAAAAGATGGCAAGACCTTTGGCATGTACTGCATCGGTGACCTTTTCCAACCAGCGACCTGCTCTGGTGCATATATGCCCGGAGTCAAGCATAGCCTTTGCCCATCGGCGAAATTTGTGTGCCTTCTGAAATGATCAGGCCTGCCGTAGCTCGCTGAGCATAATAGGTCGCCATCATGTCGTTGGCGACATCACCCGGCTGACTTGCACGCGAGCGAGTCATTGGTGGCATCACAATGCGGTTGTTGAGGTAAGGTTTCCCAGTTGAATCGGTTGGAAAAGTGAACTAGTCATAATATGCCCTTTGAATTAAACTGAGGTCATACTAGCAAGTTGTATAGCGAACATTTACAGCAAAAGAACAAATGATTTTTGTCATAAATGCACATAAAAGTTCTGTAGGCTCTATATCACAACTCCAATTTAGGCTGAATAAAGTCTATAAACGCCGAAATACGTTTTGCCACTGAAGAGGATTTATAGAACACGGCATTTATCTCCCTGTCTATATTCGAGAGTTTTCAGGCTCTAATAATGGAACCAATCGTCCCTCTTCGATATCTTTTTAACCATAAAGCCAGACAAACATGCGATACCGTTCCTGCTAAAGCAAGCTCCTGACCGTTTCACCATTACTTGAAGTGAATGTTGGCTCCAAGGCTTTAAAGCCTTTAAGAGGCCAGCTATTCAATACCTTTGCCCCTGAAAACCAATAATATCGGGTTTTGTCGCAAAGTTATGCTGATGTACAAGCGTACTGATTTCCAGATGCAACTAGTCTGCAAGCGCGTAAAATTCATCCCAAACGGATAAACCATCAGGATTGTCGAGTTGCCCATTTTAATCATCGACCACAGCTCTATTCCCGCTAAAGTCGCTTTTGCGCCTTCGTCAGATTTCCAACCCAGTGCTTGGTTCATTTTCCCTTACTCTGCGGTGGCTCTGCTCAACAATATTGTTCAGATACTTAACCTGAAGCACTTCAATCAGGTTGAGTATCCTACCAGTCAACCAAAGTTGGACGTTGATATTATGTAGCGCTAACGCGTTGGCACTACTCTTATCGGTCACGACTTTCTCAGGTAAGCCATTATAACCTATTG